>CAMWBY010000006.1 GCA_947172645.1 uncultured Lachnospiraceae bacterium
CCAGCCGCTGGCAATGGAAATCCTGAAACGGTCAAATTCTGAAAAACATTCTTCATTCTTATTAAAAACCGGTTTGATATCATAATCTGTAACCGAATTGAAACGAACAGATTTCAGCAAGGTATCCGACCAACCAATCCCTAACCAATCACAGAAATCCGATAAATACTGTTTTGGCCGCAGCTTGATGTCCTCAAACCGCATCTTATACTCGGTTTCACCGGAATCATCCTCGCTTCCGGCATATATCCTATTAAACAGCACATCATATATCTTCTCTCTGCCGCTTGGCGTATTTCTGATACGTGAGCCCGCCCGCACAATCTGGTCCCGCCGCAGGGACACAATCTTTACCGGTACTTCCTCACTCCGCAGCCACCTGGCCAAAGACGGGAATTGCAGCCTGGATATCCTGTGCGGTTCGGAATAAATCATCCTACTGGAAATCATGCATTCCTGTTCCGGATGTACTGTTTTCTCATAAGCGATATGGAACAAAACAAATAACTCCTGGGAAGTAAACCGGGGCTTTATCAATAAAAACTGCCTGACATTTCTATCGAATGCATCCGGGTTTGCGATAAATCTTTCCCTGCCCCATCCGCCTGTTTCTTTGTTGTATATATTCCAAAATTCCGTAAGGATATCTTCCCCTGAATAGTCGGACAACCGCACACAATAATAAAACAGACATCCATAGAAATAAACCATATCATCTGACAATACTTCCGGATGCCCTTTTAACAGACCACGGAAAAAGGCATTGCCTGTCGTATAATCAATCTTTCCTAAGACAATCCCCCTGGGCGTTAGTTCCGGCAAGGTATATTTGGCTCTCTGCCTGTGTCTGTATTCATCGGCTATGACTAAAGGGGTAACTCCGGTGAAATATTCCGTAAATCCAACCACTCCTAATTTTTCTCTTAGCTTACGGAATGCCTCCTTATCTATAACAGAACCCAGAATACTGACTGCCGGCAAGACAATACAGAGGATAATCTCTCCCCTTCTGCCTTCCATGCGGCACTCGACAGTCTCAGACCAACTTACTTCTATATCCCCTTCTTCCACATCCGTCAGATAATCCGCCAGCATCCTGCCAAGATATTTATCTCCAACCAACAGCACCTTCTTATGCTTCAAAACATGCACCAGATTTGTGCATGGAATATCCATATAGTCTTTCACATAATAAAACTGCCTGTTTCTTTGATATCCGAGATAACTAACATATTCCTCCACTTTCCCGCCCAGGGCGCTCCCTTTGTCATTGCAATATAGAAAAACAGGCTTCTCCATACTGCATACTGCTTCCGAAATACTCATAACGGGTTTTCCTAACAGAAAACTCTGTTTCGGCTCTTCTGTCACGAAACAGCAGATATCGCTGCCATGGGCCAGCAATAAATCATATGTATCCTGGGCTTCTATCGTTGTTCCCCACAGAACAATTTCCCGCTCATCCATTAACCTGTCTAACAGGCTTCTGCCCCCCCCTCAATATCCTGGATACGGCCGGATGATACATTCGCCTCGTAAATCTTATCGATGCATTCAAACTCAACCGACACGCTCTTTTGCATGTCCACATATACATTGCCTGTCCTGGGCTCTATACCGTCCGCATGGATAATCAGTCTTCCATGTCTCTCCCCGGCATTTTCGTCACCCGGAAATCCCAGCTCCTTCCAATACTTTCCTGTGACAAAAACGTGTATTCCCCGTTTTCTTAGATATCCTGCTAAACAGACTGCCAGTTCATTGCATCCGCGTATCTCGACTTCCTTAATTTCCGGAAATATGTCTTCAAACTGCAAAGCATTCTCACTGCTTTCCAACTCTTCTAACATACGCAGCTCCCGGTTGGCTTCCATATCCTGGTACGCATAGCACACCGGTTTCCCGCAGCCATCCACTACCCGGTATAACCGTACTACTGTAGAATCCATGCACCCGAAACGCTTCTCGTATTCCCTCCCCCTGCGCCATAACAAAGCATCAAGGGATAGCGGAGGTTTCTCGGAAACCAACCGCACCTGTTCCTCTTGTAACAACTCGCATGGGTAAAAGCAAAGCATGTCCATCCTCCTAATATTTTTAATGAAAAATCCACTATTTACAAACAAAGAAAATCTGATATAAACTACGACCATTCCATACTTTACATCAGATTTCCCGATAAATATCAATATTAACTTTTAACATTTTATACTTTTCCGACTGCTACACCATCGCCTCCACAATCACTTTATCTCCAATCCGTATTTCCTTCACACCCACTTCCTTTTTCTTATTAAAATTAAAACTGAGAAGATACCCCTTATCCAGATGGTAATAGTCCAGATACTCGGCAAGCTGTCTCTCTCCGCGTTCCTGATACTCATTCCCACGCCAGATTTTAAGCTCCACTACAAACTGCTGTCCCAGATAATCCACAATCACATCCGTTCTTGAGGCATCCCTTGTTTGAGCCTCTATATAATAATTGCCCGTACCGTTGATAATCGGCTTCAAATACAGAAGAAAAAATTTCCGTCCATAGGCTTCCACAAATTTTTCATCATTATCGCCATAAATATCTGTGAAATATTGCACGAATTTTCGAAGCACCAAATCCATGTCCAAACGGTTGTTACATAAAAACTGATTTTTATCACGCTCGCCGTTTTGATAGGCTTCGCTCCTGGCAGCTTCTTCTGTGATAAACATGTTTAAAAGCCGCATTTCAAAAATACGGTTCGCTACTACAATCTGTCCGTTCTCCTCCCTCAGAAAGCCAAACATCAACCCAATTTCAATAGATTTTACATCCGGACTATAGGAAATCCTCTTCCCTTGATATAAAATTTCTTTTATCATTTCCCTAAGTTCTTTATAGATATCCAGTTGCTTAACCATACTGTCAAACAATGTCACATTTTCCTTTAGGAGCCGTTTAACCGCCTCTGCGATTCCTCTCTCTGTCCATATATCAGAAAAATCATCAAAGCTTCCACTCTCCAATAGCTCTTCATCCAGAATCTTACAGATGGCTGATGTCAGGTAGGGATATCCCGATGTATAATTATATATCTCCTGTGCAATTGCTCTGACATCCATCCCTGTCTGATAATCATCTTCATATTCCTGCAACATAGATGCGATTTGATTGACGGAAAAATTCATATCAAGGGTAAACTTTGCCGCAATATTCCAAGGACTATTATATTGGTGTTCCGCATCGGGCCGTATTTTCAATTTTAAGTTCTTAATATCATATACGCCTGCCAAAACCACCGAATGAAAAACCGCCCTGTTTTCCCTGTCGAGATAGTACCTTCTAAGCTGTGCAAGGAAGTCAATAAAAACCTGATTGTTAGAAGCGCTGTCCACCTCATCAATCATTAATATGATTGGCTTTACGGCATCCGCACATATCTGACTCAGCTTTGCGAACAATTCCCGCAAACTTCTGTCCGTAGAATCATCTATAAGCTCCTGCAATGGATGAAGCAGCGTATCATCCATCTCCTGATTTTTCCTTGCGGCAGTCATAAACTCCTGTGCAAACGCATACACAAAGGTCCGCGCATCAGCGAACTCTTCCGTACCTATTCCCTGAAAATCAAGAGAAATGATACTATAATCATTTCTCAGATATTCAGCTAGCGCCCTAAGCGTAGTGGTCTTGCCATACTGCCTGCCTCGGTTGATAATAAAATATTTTTTCCTGTCTATATATAACCGTTTTATTTTATCTAATCTATCGTCTAAATCCACCATATAATGGATTTGCGGATTACAAAGCCCTTCTGTATTAAAATACCTCATTTCGCGCCCTCCATGCCTAAGCCGTCATTTTCCTTATTCTAGCATTACATGAAAGGCCTGTAAAGAAAGGGCGCCGCAAAATCTCATATAAAATATGAACTTGTCAAGGTACAAAAGGAAGTTATCTCTTAGTCATTTTTCAAAAAAACACAAGCCAATATCTTTCCGCTAATATACTTCTCCGCCCTCATAGACAAACCTCGGCTGATTATGCCCCTTTTTCTCTTTCCAGTATATTGTCTTATCCTGATAGCTGTCCGTAATTGTTTTTATATCCGTCATGTGATATCCATTCTTCCAAACCACATAAGGGAATGATATCATATCCCGCCTTGAAAATTGTTCTATCTGTCTCCACCAATCCTCCATGATTGCCCTGCAAACCGGATGATTGTGTTCTCTTATTAAAATATTGCAGTACACACTTCCAAAATTTTCGGGCATTCCTTCCAGCCAGTAGTGCTCTATTTGCTTTTTGACAGTTTCCTCTGTATCACGTTTGTTTAAAATGACATGCATTGCTTCCATATATAACCCGCTCCAATGATGCCGATAAGATGTCATAATGCGGGTTTTCGGAAGTTCATAAACAAATTTTGCAATGGAAGCGTCCAGTTGGAACACGCCGTCACAATATATAGAATATCTGTATTGCGGAAAGATTTTATTGGCATTTATCTTACAAAATCTGTTTTTCCTTGTATTGTCTGTGATGCCTTCCGGCAGATATTGATGAATATCAATATATTGGAATACCGTCTCATGTTCCGGCTTCTTATCTGAAATCAAGTAATAATCACACTCCGGAGAAATCGACAAAGGTTCTAATAATTCATCATATTCTCCCACGATGCATGTATAAACCGCAATCTGCTTCCTTTTCATAAAGGGAAAATATTCTTCTTTTTCCTCTGCAAACAGTTCGTCAAACAAAATAATTTTCTCTATGCCTATATCATGCAATTGCTGCAGCACGGCATCAATTTGATTGCCTCTCAAAAACAGAAAACAAACTACATTTTCTCTCCTTTGCTGCAATTCCAGAGGAGAGATGCACTTTATGCCTTCAATGATTTCCTTTCCCCACAATTTCTCATTATTATCACAATAAAAGGTAACTGAAATTCCCCTTTTATATAATAATTCCAAGCCCTTTCGAGTACCTAAAAATCCGGCTCCCCAAATACATACTTCACATTCATGGTTTTGCGCACTTTTTATGTATTCCAACTTCATATCATCCATATTCCGTCCCCTTTACGTCCACCCTGTCTTTTGGTTCTCGAATCTGCTTTCTATCAGGCGCCTTTCTTTCTCTATCAGTGTCATATCTATCATTTTGATTTTATCTTCTGCAATGCCCATACTGCGAATCTGGTTCCATATTTCCTGCCTTGCGCTTTCCATCAAAACAGCCACAAGAACATAATCAAATTCTATTTCACCAAGTACATCGGGCGTCTCTATATTTTCCCTTGCATTGCTGTCAACCCATGCTGTCACGGTATATTCCTCAATAGAATGCAAATATCTGATGAGCTCATGTCCAAATCTTCCTGCTCCATATACCGCAATTTTACTCCCCTTATCGATACCCCCATATGGGAATAAAAATTGTGCATCACATTGAAATATTTCTATATTCCTTAACATAAGCAAAAAAACCATCAAATAATCCAATTGAATTCTCAAACATTTTTCCCATTGCTTCTTCTCGGAAAATCTATTCTTTAAATAAGAATAAAATACCCGATAGCGTTCTATCTCATTTCCGTCATTCATTCCCATAACAGAATCGTCGCGCATTTGATAATGATAAAAACAATCCGGCAAGACTACAATTTTTTCCGCTTCCAACAAAGTCGGGTACAAGCAGGCAGGGTCCTCTGCCACTCTTATTTCTCTCGGAACCCTCAGTTGATTTTTCCGTAAAATATCCGTTCTGAAGAGTTTGCCATAAACATAGGGCGTAATACCTCTTTCAAAAAAATTTCCTGTATAAATCATCTTCGCATATAATTCGTCACGGCCTTTTCCGTAATAAATCCCTGCCCCCACGTGATTCGTTTCATAGCTGATATGACTGCCAAAATCCCGTTCTATCCCGCAGATGATGATATCCGCATCCTCTATTTTGCGATGCATTATCGCAAGCATATCCGGTTCAATCCAATCATCACTGTCCACATATGCCGTATGCTCTCCTGTTGCCAGTTCAATTCCCGTTTTTCTCGCTGATACGGCGCCTTCGTTTTTCTTATGGACTACTTTTATCCGACTGTCCATCTGTTCTAACCTGTCACATATTTTGTCGGAACCATCCGTAGAACCATCGTCAACCAGAATAATCTCCAGATTTTTATAGGTCTGATTTGTAATGCTTTCCACGCATTTGGGTAAATAAGGTGCGGCATTATAAACCGGAACAATCACCGATACCATCATGCGCACCTCCCGGTCCATACGAAAGGAGCGGTAACTCTATAGAGTATTACCCCCCCCCTCTCCACATTTTCAAATAAACTCGTATTCTCTATATACATTCGCTCTATCTCCTTTATCTGTGCTTTGATATCATACCCCGCATGTATCACAGTTTCTGCCATATTTTTTCTTTCATAAGATTTACACTTCTCTAAAATCTCATTTGCCCATCTGTTCACATCAAGCGGAAGAAAATCTGTGTTTCCGGTCAAATCAGCGTCTTTTGAAACATAGTCGCTGCATATGCATTTTAATCCGGCCGTCTGTGCTTCGATTAAAGCGATTGGCAACCCTTCAAAATTAGACGGAAGCACAAATAAATCCATCATCTGATAGAATGCATTTACATTTTCCCTCTTTCCCAGAAAATGCACCGCCTGCGCAATCCCTGACTCTG
Source organism: uncultured Lachnospiraceae bacterium (assembly GCA_947172645.1). Classification (GTDB taxonomy): domain Bacteria; phylum Bacillota; class Clostridia; order Lachnospirales; family Lachnospiraceae; genus UBA3282. The sequence continues at coordinate 6,692 of CAMWBY010000006.1, forward strand.
CTGCCTGCTTCTCCAGGTTTTGCCTTAACTCCCCATCTCCCAACAGGATTAGTTCCAAATCTTGCCTTTTCTCATACGCTCTTGCAAATGCTTCTATGAGGAAGCTTTGATTTTTTTGATAGACAAGTCTCCCCACATTACCCATAACAAATTTATTCTCTAAACCGTATTCTCTGCGGAGCTTATCTCTGGTTTGCTGATGAAACGCAAATTTTTCTACTTCAATTGCATTTTTCATAACGCAGATTTTTTCCCTGGGAATCCGGTCCCCATACAGCCAGTCAGCCGCCTCATCGGAACACGCCCAAAAATCCGTTGCTATGTTCTCTGAAAGCCGTTTTCTTACGCAAAAATGATTTCTTGTTTCCAATTCCCGAATCTCAGGTTCCTTTGCGTCGCATTTGGTTGAGTGGGCATGCACAATTACCCTGGGGACTTTTCTCTCCATACAAATCTGCTCGAACAAAAAGCTCTTCCATTGTTTGGTGTGAAGATGAACGATATCGTATCCTTTATCAAGTATTTCGTTAATCTCTTTGATAAACCGCTTTTCATTATCTTCCGCATAACAAGAGATATAATGTATCTTACTTCCCGTTGCTTCCAATTCTTCCGCGAAGTCCAGCTTTGCACTCATAGTCGCAAAGTCACACTGAAATTTGTTCTTATCAAGATATTTCCAATTGTTCACTGCATAATGCGTAATCCCGCCATAGGAATTTGCTATCGGAAACTGTAGAATTTTTATTTTTCTTCTCATTTTTTATTGCCTCTTAAATATTTAACAATGCCATACTGCATCCATCACCAATCGTACATTTAGGCAATATGATGCCCCTTTCTGCCTCAAATGACTCTATTGCCTGTTTTACTCCCTGCAATTTGCTATGGAAATAATCATGGCACAGTATACATCCACCTTTTTCCAATCTGTCCCAAAAGAATCTTATCCCATTCAGCATCGGCACATATAAATCCATATCCAAATTCACAAAGCAAAATCTGTCTTCCACTGTCTTTGCCGAATCAGGGAAATATCCTTTATAAATACTTACATTCTCGGGATATGTCATTTTCCTCAAAACATAATCCATATCTGTATCCCTAAAAATCTCCTCGCTGTCAAACACGCTATTCTTAAATTCCAAGTTCTTCAATTTTCTTTCATATCCTAAATCATCCTGGGCAAATCCCTCGAAAGTATCAAACAAATATAGCTTTCTATCAGGGAAATAGCGGTTCAGAAATTTAGCCGATTCCCCCCTGAATACGCCGCATTCTGCTACGCTCCCAGAACTGACTGTTCTTTGATGCGCCCTGCGAAATCCCTAATCCAACAAATCCTCTGGTCTATATATACATCTATGTATTCCAATGCTGTAGGCAATTCCACTATCTTTTCATCCGGCACATTTAGACCCAGCAAATTTTTACGAACCTTGCTGATTTCATGATAATCATTCATTGCAATAACAATAAATTCATAATTCTGCTCCTTAATTTTTTCAGGAGGAATAATTTTTACTCCGCAATATGCGTTACCCCCCCCCTTCCACAATATGTCATTACTATCGGAAAATGCAATGACACTCATATTGTATTCTGTCGTAAATCTGATAAATGCCTTCTTTCCTATTGTTCCGCAACCATAAATGATAATCTCTTTACACTCCATTTCCGCTTCCCCCATATATCCACCTTAGTGCTTTTTAACATATTCTGGTTTTGCCTGATTGCATAAGTAGCCTTCAATCACATCTGCTACTCTCTCACTGGCGTGTCCGTCTTCTATTACCCCATGTTTTTTCATAAATGCATCCGCATCGGCCACATATTGTTCCGGATTAAATTTATCAATATTTTGTATCAGTTCGTCATTATTCTCAGCAATACGAAATGGCAGTTCATTCTTCTTCCACATGAGCTGTCCCCTGTTTTCTACATAAGTCTGTATATCATCTGCATACAAAAGAACAGGTATATACGCAAACAATGCATCAAAAGCACAACTGGAATAATCCGTAATTATCAAGTCACAGGCCGCCATGACCTCACTGATATCAGGCGCCTGGCTTACATCTATCAAATCCTTATTCTCTTCATGCAAAGGCATCTTTTCCATCTTTGCGGATAATTGCGGATGCAGCCTGAGCATCACTTTCCACTGCCCGCCAAACTTCTGCCTTAGCGCTTCCACTAATCTTACAAAGTCAAGACTGGGAATATCCGCAACAACCTGCTTTTTGTTTGTTTGATTTCCTCCCCGGAATGTCGGGGCAAATAACACAAGCCTGGTTTGCAAATCTATTCCATAACGTTCCCTTATTTCCTTGTGCAGTTCATTCTTTTTATTAATCAGGCAGTCCACTCTTGGGGAGCCTGTCCGAATCGTCGGCCCATTATATAGAAGTTGTTTGGGATATGTTAAATCACAGTATTGTGAATTGGAAACAAGATAATCCGCCAATGCCGAATCCGATTCGCTTACGATGCGTGCTATCTTTGGAAACAGATTCCCTCTGTAAAGTCCTACCGCCTTGAATCCCATACTTGCATGCCATGTCTGGATATATAACTGTTTTTTTCTCTTCACCGTCCCAAAGGGCTTTCGGTAATTATCAATCCATACATGGGCTGTTGACAGATGATAAGCCACATGAAATGGTGTATCCTGTACAACCTTGATTCCTTTAGGAAAGGGCCTTGACACATCATGTGTAAGCCAAACAATTTCATACCCTCTATTCCTACGCTGCAGCTCTTCCACGATATATCTGGGATTACAGCAATAACCTCCGTCCCCCTCAAAAGTGGAAACAACAATTTTGTTCTCCTTGATTGGAAATAATTGCATGAGTTTAAACCGTCCGGATAACCTTTTAGCCTGCTTTTTTCTCTTTTTAATATACTGTTCTTCCGCCGACACTATGTAATACCTCCGCTCTTAATTCAATCGATGAAACATCGGGGTGTGCACCTGTTCCCACCTGCATTTTTGAAAGAACAATCGGCAAGTTAGAAATCTTGTTAAGCATGACTACCGGCAAACCAATATCCTCCGGTGAGGCTTCAAATCCATATCCATAGGTAACCGGAAGGAAATCGATATCCGCCCGTTGTGCGACGTCCATATCCTCCACTTTGTCCCCAATATAAAGCGATTCTTCCTTCCAAAAGCCGTACATTCTAATAACCAGCTCCAACTGCTCTGCTAGCCTGGCCTTATCATTCATCCGCACCGTTTCAATCATGCTATCCACGCCAAAACGTTTCAGAACCGCCTGCATTTCCCCTTCCTCCCTGTCTGTCAGAAGAAGCAGCCTGATTCTCTTCTCATTCAGAACCATTAAAGTATCTAAAGCGCCTTCATATAATTCTGCGCATTCCACATACAGCTCCTCATACGCTGCCTGGTACGCATCGACAATCCGGTATGAATCCGTTGGGGAGAGTCCATAATATGCCTTGGTAAAAATATATTTGGAGACATGGGGAAATACCCGCATTGTCTTCTCATCCGGCATCTCAAGGCCATGTGCCTTAACTGTCTTTCTATATGCCTGGAGAGTCACTTTGTCAGTATTTATCAGCGTTCCATCCGTATCAAAAATAATCAGTTTATACATCATTTGTAGCTCCTGACCTGGACTTGAAATACATGTCTTGCAGTCCTTAAATCCTATCATCTTTACGCATGTTCAATATATCACAGTTTGTATGGTAGGTCAAGCAACGTTATTTATAACAACATTCTTTATAATAATCTCGGTTTAAGAAACACTATTTATAACAACATTCTTTATAGACACGTTATTTCAAACTATCAAAATTACTATAATGGAACTTGCCGAGGAGGTATAAACTATGGTAAGATTACGCATTCTTGAAATATTAGAAGAACAGGGAAAATCCAGATACTGGCTGAACAAAAGAATGGAAATGCATTATGTTTCCTTCAAAAATATGATTGAAAACAGCACAACTTCCATTCATTTCGAAACACTCGATAAATTGAGCACTCTGCTTGATGTGCCTGTAGGTGACCTTTTTGAGAAAACTGATGATAAGAATCCTGACAACAAATAGTTTGAGGCTCCTGATGGATTTGGAGCCTCAAAGTGTTTCGCCGAGGATATACGAATGAATAGATATTAAATAGATACTGTTATTTAACAAAGTTTACTATATTAGTAATTGTTTTTTCAATAAAACTATATCGATAAATCAATAAACAATTGTTATTAACACCGATTCAGGCTTTCCATGTCATAGCTGCTTTCTATGCATTCTCTCACTTCCCGCCAGAGTCTTTCATTTCCGCCGCTCCCATATGTTTAAAAATCTTCACATGAATTACAACTTGACAGGCAGAAGTTTCCATAATAATGCCATCGGCAAATCCACCCTGCTATCCATCATAGCCGGCCTGCTTGCCCCGGAAGAAGGCGCTTTATATTATAAAGGCAGGCTGCTTGCCGAGTGTGCGCCGGATGACAGTGTAAAAATCGGCTATATGCTGCAGCGCGACCATCTGTTTGAATGGCGCACTATCTACCAGAATGTCATCCTGGGACTTGAATTGAACCATGCCCTCAGCAGCGAAAACCGCGACTATGTCCTAAAACTTCTTGAAGATTACGGCCTGTCCGCTTTTAAAGACAAAAAGCCTTCCGAATTATCCGGCGGCATGCGCCAGCGCGCCGCCCTGATACGAACCATGGCAATCCACCCGGACCTTCTTCTTTTAGATGAGCCGTTTAGCGCACTGGATTCCCAGACAAGGCTTGACGTCTCCGCGGACATCGCGCAGATTATCCGAAAAACAGGCAAGACCGCCATCTTAATCACCCATGACCTGCCGGAAGCCATCACCCTTGCCGACCGTGTCCTGGTCCTGTCCAAAAGACCTGCATGTATCAAGTGCGAGATGCCCATCCATTTCTCTGTTGACCGCCATGACCCGATAGCAATCAGGAATACTACGGAATACCAACTCTATTTCAATCATTTGTGGGAGGTATTGACGAATGAACAGTCTGTTTTCCAACCGACCTGACAACATATCCGCCAATCAATACGCATACCTAAAAGCTCATTGGCATCACCACCATATGGTCAGTCTTGCCCGAGTGCTCTTGATTGCCGCATTCCTAAGCCTGTGGGAGCTGGCTGCAAGAAAACAGTGGATAGATACTTTCTTTTTCAGCAGCCCCGGCGGTATCGTGTCTTATCTATATCAAATGTTTCTGGACCATTCCTTTTTTACCCACACAGGCATCACGCTCCTTGAAACCATAGCAAGTTTTCTCCTGGTCACACTACTTGGCCTGCTCGCCGCCACGCTCCTGTGGTACGTGGGCAGTCTGGCCGAAATCCTGGAGCCTTATCTGGTCATTCTCAATTCCCTGCCTAAATCGGCACTGGCGCCTCTGTTAATCGTATGGTTAGGCACAGGCACAAACACCATTATTGTGGCAGGCATCTCTGTCGCTATCTTCGGCTCCGTCATCAGCCTGTACACCGGTTTCAGTCAGGCGGACCCGGAAATGCTCAAACTCATCTACACTCTCGGCGGCAGCCGCAAAGACGCCCTGTTCAAAGTCATCCTTCCAAGCAGCATCCCTTTAATCTTGAGCAATATGAAAGTCAATATCGGGCTGTCTCTGGTGGGCGTCATTATCGGAGAATTCCTGGCTGCCAGACGCGGACTCGGATATCTGATTATCTATGGCTCGCAGGTGTTCAGGCGATGGGCGCAAGTGACAAAACCATCACAAAAACCTGCGCCCCGTTACCAAGGCGCAGGTTCCATATTCACTTCCGGGCTAACCCCAGTATGCAATTGGTAGATGACACACTAGTGAAGACCCAGACTGTCCCCTGTCATCGTACTGATTCCATTCTCCTCAAGAACTGACGCCAATTTATCTGTGTCCGCCACACGGAAAATCATACATGCCTGCCCGTCCTTTTGTCCGAAAACAGAATACATATACTCCACGTCAATTCCCGCACGGGAAATCACGCCGAGAACTTGACTTAAGCCGCCGGGCGTATCCGAGACCGCCACGCCCACCACCGGGGTCATGGTCAGGATAAAACCTTGTTCCAACAAGATGGAAGACGCCTTTGACGCATCATCCACAATCAGCCTAAGCACGCCGTAATCCGCCGTCTCGGCAATATTAATCGCCCGCATATTCACCTGGTTCTGTGAGAGAATATTGGTGATATCCGCAAGCTGCCCCGCCTTATTTTCCAAAAAAACTGAAATTTGAGGTATTGTCATATTTTTCTCCATTTCTGCGCTGCTTTTATCTTGGCTTTGCTGAGATTCGCATCAACGAGTTTGTGGCAAGCAACGCGCAGACACAAATCTCGCGATTGAAAATTTTAATTTTCAATCTATTCTCCCTTCCATCTAAATTTTACGCTTGTCTATGACGCGAACTGCCTTGCCTTCGCTTCTTGTGATGGACTTGGGCGCCACAAGACGTACCTTCGCATAAATACCCAACATAGCCTTGAGTGCCGACACAAGCCCTTTCTCCATCTCTGTAATCTTGCCCAGATTATCGGAGAAGTTCTCGCTCGTCATCTCCACCATCACCTCAATCGTATCGGAATTATTGATACGGTCCACAATAATCTGATAATTTGCAGGATATCCCTGTTCCAAAAGAACTGTCTCGATCTGGGACGGGAACACATTGACGCCTTTGACAATCAGCATATCGTCACTTCTGCCCATAGGCTTACTCATCTTAATATGGGTACGGCCGCAGGAACACTTTTCCCTGGTAAGTATACAAATGTCCCTGGTGCGGTAACGCAGAAGCGGGAACGCTTCTTTTGTGATAGCGGTAAACACCAACTCTCCTTTACTGCCTTCCGGAAGAACCTCTCCCGTATCCGGGTCAATAATTTCGGCGATGAAATGGTCTTCGTTAATATGCATACCTGTCTGTTCACTGCACTCGAAGGCAACGCCGGGACCGCTTGTCTCCGTCAGCCCGTAAATGTCGTACGCCTTAATCCCAAGCTTGTTCTGGATGTCCTGACGCATCTCTTCACTCCATGCCTCCGCGCCGAAGATTCCGGCTTTCAGCTTAATCTTATCCCGCAGTCCACGCTCATGGATGCTCTCCGCCAGAAACGCCGCATAAGAAGGCGTACAGCAAAGGATGGTGGCCTCCAAATCCACCATAAACTGCAATTGGCGGTCCGTGTTGCCCGAAGACATGGGAAGCGTCAGACAGCCCACTTTATGGCTGCCGCCGTTGAGGCCGGGCCCTCCCGTAAAAAGGCCGTAACCGTAACAGACATGGCAGACGTCCTCGTCGGTGCCTCCCGCCGCCATAATCGCACGGGCGCAGCAGTCTTCCCACAAATCGACGTCGTGCTGGGTGTAAAACGCCACAACCCTGCGCCCGGTGGTGCCGGACGTGGACTGGATACGCACACAGTCCTTAAGAGGCTTTGCAAGCAGGCCGTATGGATAAGCCTCCCTCAAATCGTCTTTCGTCAAAAAGGGCAGCTTGTGCAAATCCTCAACGCTTTGGATGTCCGCGGGCGTAACCCCCTTCCCCTCCATCTTTGCGCGATAGTAGGGTACATTGTCCCACACATGCCGTACCTGCTTCACCAAACGTTCATTCTGCCATGCAAGAATCTGCTCTCTGTCCGCAGTCTCAATTTCTTGTTGGTAATACCGTTCCATCTGTTTATCCTCCAATCTACTATGATGCACTCTGCCCTAACGCAAACGCTTTCTTATTTAATTCCAGGAATTTGGGCGGCACACTGTGCTCGATGGTGTCCATCCACTCCTCGTCCGTAAATTCAAAATGTTTGGCCAGCCTGCCCATAAGCACCAGGTTCACGGCCTTGCTGCTCCCTGCTTCTTCGGCAAGCGCAAGCGCGTCAAGGGCATCCACATTGATGCCGAGCGCCCTCATTTTTTCTTCCAGATTCTCCGGATAAGCCGCCATGCCCGCAATCACCGGCATTGGATTAATCTGCTGGCTGTTGACGATAATCCTTCCTCCCGGCTTTAAAAATTCCGTATACCGTGCCGCCTCCAAAAGCTCAAAGGAGAGAATACAGTCCGCCTGCCCTTTATCTATAATGGGAGAAAAGACCCTGTCGCCCCAACGGACATAAGTGACAACGCTGCCGCCCCGCTGGCTCATACCGTGCACCTCGCTGACTTTCACATCAAACCCTTTGCCAAGAAGCAAACGTCCCAGAAGCTTGCTGGCAAGCAGAGTGCCCTGTCCGCCCACGCCCACAATCATAATGTTTTTTGTTTCCATATCTATCCCTATGCCTCCTTACAACCTAGTGCCCCAAATTTGCAAAGCTGCTCGCAGACCCCGCAGCCCACACAGAGCGTCGCGTCGATTTTTGCCTTGCCGTCCACCATGCTTATGGCAGGACACCCAATATTCATACACGCTTTACACCCTTTGCACTTCTCCGTGTCGGAACAAATCGGCCCCGGATGTTTCACGTATTTTAACAGTGCGCACGGACGGCGGGAAATAATAACAGAAGGTTCGTTCGCCGCAAGCTCTTCTCTTACTGCCGCCTCACATACCTCCATGTCATAGGGGTCCACGACTCTCACCCGTCTGATTCCCACGGCATGACACAGAGTCTCCAAGTCAATCTTCGTACAAGGGTCGCCTTTCAGGTTATAACCTGTGGTAGGATTCTGCTGATGTCCCGTCATTCCCGTGATGGAATTATCCAATATAATTACCGTGGCATTGGATTCATTGTAGGCGATATTAATAAGCCCCGTTACGCCGGAATGGATAAAAGTAGAATCCCCGATAACCGCCACGCTTCTCCCCGCGCTCTCCTCATCGCCCGCTTTGACAAATCCATGAAGACCGGAAACGGAAGCGCCCATGCATATGGTAGTGTCGATGGCCCCAAGAGGAGCCACCGCGCCCAATGTATAGCACCCGATATCGCCAAGCACCGTAAGGTTTAATTTTTTCAGGACATAGAAGATACTGCGGTGCGGACAGCCTGCGCACATCACCGGAGGCCTTGCGGGAATGTTTTCTTCCAGGGAATCTCCTGTCTGTACTTTCCCTCCCAGTTTTTCCTTCACCAGGTTCTGACTCAGCTCTCCGATATCGGAAAACAGCTCTTTTCCCAACACGGAAAGTCCCAGATTCTTGCAGTGCGCCTCGATAAAGCCATCCAACTCCTCTACCACCGCAAGCTTGTCGACAGACGCCGCAAAATCCCTGATTTTCTGTTCCGGCATCGGCCAAATCATCCCCAGTTTCAAAACCGGATAAGTATCCCCGAAAGCCTCTTTCACATACTGGTAGCAGGTGGAAGAAGTGACAATGCCCAAAGACATGTCTTCGCCTTTTTCAACCCGGTTGATTTTGGCTGTCTCCGCCCAGGCCGTCAACGCTTTGGTACGCGCCTCCACCACCGGATGGCGTTTCTTCGCATTGGCCGGCATCATAATATATTTTGCAGGGTTTTTCTCATATTTCTTCTGTGCCGGAAGCATCCGCTCGCCCGGCTCGACAACGCTCTGGGAATGGCTCACGCGGGTACACATTTTGATAAGAACCGCCGTATCGTACTCCTCGGAAAGCTCATAAGCAAGTTTCGCAAAGGAAAGCGCTTCCGCAGAATCAGACGGCTCCAGCATAGGAATCTTCGCCGCCTTGGCGTAATGCCTCGAGTCCTGTTCGTTCTGGGAACTGTGCATCCCTGCGTCATCGGCCACGCCGATAACCAATCCCGCGTTCACTCCCGTATAAGATATCGTAAAAAGCGGATCCGCCGCCACATTTAAACCTACGTGTTTCATCGCGCAGAAACTTCTCTTCCCCGTCAGGCAAGCGCCAAACGCCGCCTCGAGAGCTACCTTCTCGTTCGGCGCCCACTCTGCATACAGCTCCTCATACTTCGCCGCACACTCGGTAATCTCCGTGCTGGGCGTGCCTGGATAACTGGATACAAAACAGCAGCCCGCCTCGTAAAGACCTCTGGCAACCGCCTCGTTGCCAAGCATCAGTGTTTTCATATGTAAATCCTCCTACCTAAATCTGATATGCACTCCGAAAGTACATTAATCGCCGATGGAATCTGTCACGGAAACCGTCACCTTCTTCTCATAGCAAGAGAAAATATGCTCTAGCTTCTTCTGCTCAGGCGCTTTCGTCACCACACTCACTACAGGCACAATCACAAGCCCCGCCAACATACAGAATGCGCCGGCATTAATCGGGGACTGTAAATATGCAGGAAACTTCGAACGTACAAAAATATTGGCAAGCATCACGACTGTAGAGAACAAAAAGCTTACCCAGCAGGCAGCCTTAGTTGTCCGCTTCCAATACAGCCCATAGAGGAAAGGCGCAAGGAAAGCGCCCGCGAGCGCGCCCCAGCTCACACCCATAAGCTGCGCAATAAAGGTGACGTTAGAACGGTATTGAATCAACGCAAGTACCACGGAAATAGCGATAAATACAACCAACAGCGCCCGCATCCATTTTACTTGTTCCTTCTCATCCATCTCCTTCATTATATTACCTTTAATGAAGTCAAGCGTCAAGGTAGAGCTGGATGCCAATACCAGGGAAGAAAGCGTGGACATAGAGGCGGAGAGTACCAGGATAACCACCACCGCAATCAGAATCGTGGGAAGCCCGGACAACATGGTAGGAACCACCGAATCATAGCCATTGGCCGCTATATCAATCTTATCGCTGAAAAGCCGGCCAAAACCACCCAGGAAATAACAGCCGCCCGCAACAATTGTCGCAAAAACCGTTGAGATAATCATTCCTTTGTTGATTGCGCTTTCACTTTTAATGGCATAAAATTTCTGTACCATCTGGGGCAAGCCCCAGGTTCCTAAGCTCGTAAGGATTACTACTCCAAGCAGCCCCGCAGGGTCAGGCCCAAAAAAGGAATTAAACACGCCCGGCGCCGCCGAAACCGTCTCGTCGCTTACCGCGGAAAGTTTGTCAAGCGCCGCAAGGAAACCTCCCTGGCTGTTTAACACCGCAAAGATTACGGCAATAATACCGAAAATCATGATGATACCTTGGATAAAATCATTGATTGCGGTAGCCATATAGCCCCCTGCAATGACATAAATTCCGGTGAGCAGTGCCATCACCACCACACATACACTGTAATCAATGTCAAACGCCATACCGAAAAGGCGGCTAAGTCCGTTGTAAAGACTGGCCGTGTAAGGAATCAGGAAAATAAAGATAATCGCCGAAGCCGCGAGCTTTAACGGCTTACTCTCAAAACGCTGCCCGAAAAATTCAGGCATGGTGGCGCTGTCCAAATGCTGCGTCATAATACGGGTACGGCGCCCCAACACCGCCCAGGCAAGAAGAGACCCAAGAAAGGCGTTCCCAAGCCCTGCCCAAGTTGCGGCAATCCCATATTTCCAGCCAAACTGACCTGCATATCCTACGAAGACAACTGCCGAGAAATAACTGGTCCCGTACGCGAAAGCCGTAAGCCACGGCCCCACGCTTCTTCCGCCAAGCACAAATCCGTTGACATCCGTTGCATGCCGGCGGCAGTAGAGCCCAATCCCAATCATAACGCCAAAAAAGATGATAAGCATCAATAGTTTGATAAATAAGTCCATTTCCGTTTTCTCCTCTTAATTTTTAATCTGTGCTTCCACAAGACTGCCGTGGCAGTACCGCTCCCTGAGAAGCGGCTTCTCGATTTTCCCGGTAGGATTTCTCGGAACCTTTTCGAAAATAACCTTCCTGGGACGTTTATATCTGGGAAGCTCCCCGCAGAAATCTATAATTTCTTGCTCCGTGCAGGAAACACCCTCTTTCAGTTCGATAATCGCCGCGGCAATCTCCCCCAGCCTGGCGTCCGGCAGACCAATAACGGCCACATCCTTAATCATGTCGTTCCGGCGCAGGAAGTCTTCAATCTGTACAGGATACAGATTCTCTCCTCCGGAGATAATGACATCCTTCTTACGGTCGACCAGATAGATGAATCCGTCCTCATCCATACGCGCCATGTCGCCCGTGTAGAGCCATCCGTCTTTTAAAACCTCATCGGTTGCCTCGGGATTCTTATAGTAGCACAGCATAACGCCAGGGCCATGGACTATGAGTTCACCCACGTCTCCCTGAGCCGTCTCATGCCCCTGCTCGTCCACAATCTTCGCCTCCCAGTGGTAACCCGGTTTCCCGATGGCTCCTACCTTATGTATATTGTCCACACCCAAATGTACGCAGCCGGGCCCTATCGATTCGCTTAAGCCGTAGTTTGTGTCGTACTTATGATGCGGGAAGTGTTTCTTCCAACGCTGAATCAGACTCGGCGGCACAGGCTGCGCTCCGATATGCATCAAACGCCACTGCTCCAACAAGTAATGTCCCATCTCCACATTCCCGGAATCGATGGCATCCAGAAGGTCTTGCGCCCATGGTACCAACAGCCAAACGATTGTGCACTTTTCTTCCGTGACTGCCCGCAGTATCCACTCCGGCTTCACGCCTCTAAGAAGCACGGCTTTCCCGGCAGTGAGCAAAGAGCCAAACCAGTGCATCTTCGCCCCCGTATGGTATAAGGGAGGAATACACAAAAACACATCTTCCTTCGTCTGTCCGTGGTGGTTCTGCTCCGTCTCGCAGGAGGAACGCAGTGCCAGATGGTTATGCAGAATCGCTTTCGGGAACCCGGTGGTGCCGGAAGAGAAATAAATCGCCGCATAATCCGTCTCCTCCAAAGCCACAGGCGGTGCGCTGGACGAGCAAAATCCCATCAGTTTCAGGCAATCTTCCGTGTAAGACGGTCCGTCCGTTCCCGGGAAAAACATCATTCTCACCCCAGGAAGCTTATCTGCAATCGTATCCATACGACTGATAAACTCCGGCCCGAAGACCAACACCTCCACATCCGCAAGCTCCAGGCAATATTTTATCTCCTCCGCAGAATAACGGAAATTGAGGGGTACGGCCACACCGCCCGCTTTCAGAATCCCAAAATAAATGGGTAACCATTCCAGACAATTCATCATCAGGATACCCACCTTCGTCTCCCGCTTAAGCCCCCGGCTCAAAAGCAGATTGGCAAAGCGATTGGCCCGCCTGTCAAAATCCGCCCAACTCAGCTCCCGGCGGTAGGGCGCCCCGTTCGCCGCACTCTCAATAAGGCTCGCCTCCCGCCAGGTCACGGCGCTGTCGCGCTCCTGGGAAGGATTCAGCTCCACAAGGGCCGTATCAGAACCGTATAATCTGGCATTACGCTCCAAAAAATCTGTGATTACCATATTATGCTTCCTCCTTTTTCGTATCATGTATTCTTGAAATCGCTGATAACATATCCGTTCATCGTGGCATGGGCCACGTAAGTCCCCAATTCATCCCGCACATCCACCGCATAGAACGCCGTGGTCCGTCCATCCCGCAGACAGGAAGCCTCTGCAATCAGACGTTCTCCCTTGGCGGGGGAAAGAAAGGTTATGGACGCCTGTTGGCTGACCGTCTTTTTCTCAGAATATCCATTAGCCGCAACGGCACATGCGATATCCGCCAAAGTAAATATGGCGCCGCCCATAGGGACATTGTTCTCATTCATATGCCGCTCCTCCAGAGTCAAGGAACAGACTGCCCTCCCCGGCTCTGCACAATCAATGACCACTCCTGTGGCATCCGTAGCAAAATGGTCGTTCTTAAAACGACTGCGAATCTCCTCTAAATCCGACATGAGCAGACTCCTTTCCAAATCTCACGTTTTTCCTCTTTTTCGATTCGTATAGAAAACCGACTCTAACACTTTAGCACTTTTAATCGCTAAAGTCAAGAGCGGTTTTCACCACAATCCACTCTCTTCTGCCAATCGCCCTACTATAATATAGCTTCCCTTCCGCCTTGAGCTCCCGTATCCGCCTGTGCGCCATAGAAAGTGTGATTCCTATTTTCTCCGCCGTTTCCTTGGCTGTAATTCCGGGATTTTCCTGCATCAGCGCAAGAATTTGTTTCTTCTGCGCCTCTATCATAGGATAAAAGGAGGTACTACAGTTTTGTGCCACGGCGAGGGTTTGTATAGATGGATTTTGCATAGACGGACTTTTCACACAAATGTCCATACGCGCCGGATATACCGTGATGTTTATGATATCCGGGATGGCTGCGTCGCCCTGCGCCTGCCCCATAGCTTCCTGCCCCAGACGCGCAGCCTGGTCTTTGATACGTTCTATTTTCTCCTGTAATTCCTTGTTTTTCTGTTGATAGACCCGGTCGTCAATCACGCCGTCCAAGAGTTTTTCCAAGAGAAGGTTTTGCCTGCATTCGGCCTGCCTCAAATTCCCATCAAGCATTTTTTGTCGTTCCCTTTTATTCTGTATATTCTGTGGGGCCGGCTTATGCATCTTTTGTCCGCATTCCTGTTCCAGGCACAAAAGCAGTTTCTTCTCATCCAAATGTATATTGTCACAACCCGCGCTGTTATCTCTTATAGCCTTTCTGACTTTATCTCTGCGCAAACTGTCGGTCTTTCTGCCATGATGAAGATAATTGCTGCACTTCCACTCTGCCACCTGCCCCGACTTATTCCGCCGCACCGTCCGGTAGAAAGGTTCCCCGCAAAGTCCGCAGATAATTTTCCCCGACAGGAAGTGACGCCTTGCATCGCTATAACCTATATATTGTCCTTCATGATTCCGGTTCTCCTGTTTCCCCGTATTTTTCCTCTTCCTGCCGTCCAACGCCCTGTTTGCCGCTTCAAACAAACGCCCGTCCACAATGGCGGGAACTGCGCCCTCATGTACAATCCATTCCGATTCCGGATTCTTTACAGTCTGCTTACTCTCAAACTCATAATGACGCTTATTCTGCACTACAGTTCCCATATAAACCGGATTGCGGATAATATTCCGCACAACCGACGGCGAAATCATCTTTCCGTTCCTGTTCGCATATCCATTCTGGTAAAGAATCTCGGCGCTGGTATGGGTTCCGTATCCATCCGCCGACAATCTGAAAATCATCCGTATCATTTCCGCTTCCCGTTCATGAACCACAATCCTGCCTCCGGGAAGCCTTTTCAGTCCGTACATCTGATTGGTGAATGCAAAACTTTTTCCTTCTCTCTGCCTGTTCCTGTGAGCATTGTTTATCTTCTTACTCAATTCCCTGCTGTACTCTTCCGCCAGAATCGCCTTAATCCCTGTAACCAACGCATCGTCAGGCGTATAGAACTTTTTCTCAAGATACATGTAGAGTTTCTTGCCGTTTCTCTGCATCCGGTCTAAGAACAGATACCAGTCTTTCGTATTCCGCATGAGACGGTCCTGGCTTTTGATGACAATAATGTCAAACCTGCCTCCTTCCAAATCCTGGTATAACCTGTTATACTCGCTTCTGCCCTTCACCGTCGTGCCGCTTTTTGCTTCCACATAAGTATCCGTTAATTCCCACCCCTGCTCACGCACACAGTTCCTGGATTCCTGCACCTGCTTCATCAGCGCGTCTTTTTGTCTTTCCTCCTCGGTACTGCAACGGTTATAAATCACTGCCCGCAGCTTCTCCATGGGCCCACCTCTGTCTTTCCGGTGTGTCGTTTACCAATCGCACACCGGCATATCTTGTTAAAGTCTATGCCTCATGGCTGTCCATCTTACCCACGCTTCTCACTTCTTCCAGTTAAACATGGTAATTACATCTATTATCATCCTCTGCGCCATCGCCATGGCATTCTATAAACTGATTCAGAGTTTGGAACATTATTACCGGAAGAAATACTAGTACAGCGAAAATGAAAACATACAGATACACAGAAATAAATCAAGCAACGCAATGGGCTGCGACAAAATACAAATCTGCCGCAGCCTTTCCATTTCTCCCACATTTCTTACCGACAAAAGAACTTAGTACTTAATCAAGGCGTACACTGCCTGTCCTGCCGTCGTATCAAATGTAACAGTCTCCGGATTATCATCCATATCGTTCAGAATCAATACATTGCCGCCCGGGCGTACAGCCACCACTGCAAAAGTCTTGCCTTCCTGTGTAAAAGACCTGGGAATACCTGCTCTTAAAGTAATTGTCGCGCCGTCTTCCGGAAGCAGGCAAAACCCATCAGACGTCATCTTCCCAATTTCAGCATCAATTGCCGGGCCTACAGCCGCCCCTAAATTCTTCGCAACGTTGTCAATACATAACTGTGCCAGATAACTTTTCCTGCCGTCCATGTCTGAAATTCTTGCATAGGGCTTCTCTCCACTCGCAAGACCGTAGTTTTCCGCAATAGTCGCGCTGTCTGTAAGGTTGACTATGCCATTCACGCCAGATGCAAGATAAACTCCCGGCAAATCAGATTTCACTCCTTCCACCGAACTTGTCATCGAAGTCTGTGCAAGCGTGATATTCGTATCCCCTTCGGACGCCAATGCCCCCATACAAGGCGTCGTCAGCAACGCAACTGATAACATGCACAACAGAATCTTTTTGGTAATATTTATTCTCATCATTTTTCAATCTTCCTCCTCATGTGATTTATTTTTGTTATGGATTTAGTATGTCACAACACTGACATATTCTTGCATGCAATAACACTCAATTTATTGAAACAGCACAGAGAAATTTTTTCTATTATATATAAAAATCCCGGGGAAGAATCTGCCAAGAAATTCCACCCCGGGATTTATATCCAACGTTGTTTGACTCAATCTGCCTTTTACGTAATTGCTTCACACATCATCATGCCATAATACAATCCCGCCGCTCTTTACGGATTCCTGCACCAATATGAGCCGCTGGTTAGCCGAGCCACGAAACTGTAAGCTGATATCTTTCTGCTCCTTTATAAATTCCCCATCCACAAGCACATCAATATAAGACAAAAATTCCTCCATCTCATCCCACTGTTTACAGAACCGCCCCAAAACATCTTCTTCGAAACGGTATCCTGTGTAGCACCAGATGTTTTTCTTCGGATACGCCTGCCTCACCTTTCTCAAAAAGGGCAGCAGTGCCTGCCAGTTCGCATATTCAAGCGGTTCCCCGCCAAGCAGTGTCAGCCCAGCGATATAATCCGGCTCCAGAGCAGCAAGAATTTCCTCTTCAACACTCTCGTCAAAAGGTCGTCCATAGCCGAAATCCCAAGTCTCTTTATTAAAACATTCCCTGCAGTGATGGGTACATCCGCTCACAAAAAGCGTTACCCGCACACCGGGTCCATTGGCTATATCGCAATTTTTGATTTCAGAATAGTTCATCTTCCGCCTCCGCCATGCCCGATACTGCTTACAGATGCAGGACTCTCTCCTTAATCTCCTGTGTTCGTCCCTGGTTCCAGAACTGGGTGCCGATATATCCGCAAGTGCGGCGCGCCACATTCATCTTATTCTGGTCTGTATTGCCGCAGTTAGGGCATTGCCAGACTAGTTTGCCGTCCGGGTTCTCGACAATCTGGATTTCCCCATGATAATCGCATTCCTGGCAGTAATCGCTCTTTGTGTTCAATTCCGCATACATAATATTCTCATAAATATACTGCATCACAGACAGGACGGCATCCAGATTATTCTCCATGTTTGGCACTTCCACATAACTAATCGCGCCGCCCGGGGACAGTTCCTGGAACTGGGCCTCAAATTTTAATTTCTCAAAAGCATTAATCTTCTCCGTCACATGCACATGGTAACTGTTGGTAATATAGTTCTTATCCGTCACACCTTCAATCACGCCGAAGCGCTTTTGCAGACATTTGGCAAATTTATAAGTAGTGGATTCAAGCGGCGTCCCATATAAGCTGAAATCTATATTCGTCTCCTCACGCCACCTGTGGCAGGCATCATTCAGATACCCCATAACCTCCAAGGCAAAAGGCGTCCCTTCCGGGTCGGTATGGCTCTTGCCCGTCATGTACCTGGTGCATTCACACAGCCCCGCATAGCCGAGGGATATCGTCGAATATCCGCCATAAAGCAGTTTGTCAATCTTCTCACCCTTTCCAAGCCTGGCAAGCGCGCCGTTCTGCCATAAAATCGGCGCCACATCGGAAGGGGTTCCTTTCAGCCTGTTATGGCGGCACATAAGCGCCCTCCTGCACATGTCCAGACGTTCATCCAATATATTCCAGAACTTATCCATATCCCTGCCGGAAGAACATGCCACATCCACCAGATTCAGCGTCACAACCCCCTGGTTAAACCTGCCGTAAAATTTCGGTTTGCCTTCTTCATCATGATATACCGTGAGGAAAGAGCGGCATCCCATACAGGTATAGCAGTTGCCGTCCTTCAATTTCTTCATAATTTTCTCAGATATATAATCCGGCACCATGCGTTTGGCAGTGCACTTGGCCGCCAACCTCGTTAAATACCAGTACTTACTGTCCTCACGTATATTGTCTTCTTCCAGGACATAAATTAACTTCGGGAACGCAGGCGTAATATAGACACCTTTCTCATTCTTCACCCCCTGGATACGCTGCCTAAGCATCTCTTCGATAATCATCGCAAGGTCGTCCCTAAGCTGCCCCTCCGGTACTTCGTCAATATACATAAACACTGTGATAAAAGGAGCCTGGCCGTTCGTCGTCATCAGAGTGATAACCTGATACTGGATAATCTGGACGCCGCGCTTAATCTCGTCTTTGACCCTGCTCTCGGCAATCTGGTTAATCTGGGCCTCATCCGCCTTCAGACCGCTCTCCTCCAGTTCCTTTCTAATTTCCTTACGGAACTTCTCCCTGCTCACCTGCACGAAAGGCGCCAGGTGGGACAAAGATATGCTCTGCCCGCCATACTGGCAGCTCGCAATCTGCGCAATACTCTGTGTCGCCACATTGCATGCCGTAGAAAAGCTCTTAGGCGTGTCAATCATCGTCTCGCTGACCACCGTGCCATTCTGCAGCATGTCCTCTAAGTTCACAAGGCAGCAGTTATGCATATGCTGCGCAAAATAATCCGCGTCATGAAAATGTATAATCCCCTGCTCATGGGCATCCACAATATCCGGCGGCAGCAAAAACCGCTTTGTGATATCTTTACTTACTTCCCCCGCCATATAATCCCGCTGCACACTGTTAACTGTCGGGTTTTTATTTGAATTTTCCTGTTTTACCTCTTCATTATTACATTCAAGAAGGCTTAAAATCTGTTCGTCCGTCGAATTGGATTTTCTGACCAACGCCCTCTTGTATCGATAGGTGATATAATTCCTTGCCATCGTATAAGCGCGGTATTTCATCAACTGGTTTTCCACCATATCCTGAATCTCTTCTACGTTCGCCGAACGCTTCATATCTTCACAGTTCTTCTCTACTACACCGGCAATCTCATCAATTTCACCATCCGTTAATTTATCTTCTTCCTTTACACTATTGTTTGCCTTACAGATTGCCGCTATAATTTTCTCCAAGTCAAAAGTTGCTTCCGCACCGCTGCGCTTAATAATCTTCATACTGTAATATCACCAATCTTTCTACAAATATCTACATCATCTATATATCTTCCCAAACGCGTATACTATATATTGTATCATCGTTTTCTTTACTGTCAAGGCATAACCGGTTTTTATTTTTCTTCTTCACATTCTATTTAATATTATATTGTTATCTATATATCATATTCCTTCCAGTATCCTTCCGTCTAAAGAATCATCCGCTTACACCCTCAGTCTCTTTTTCTATTCCAATTCAACTTATCGTTAATTTACGGCAAAAACAAAATTCGCTCTTATTATCTGCGCTTTACTCCCGCAGACGCTGAGCCAATGGCAGGCTTGTCCGCCCATCACGCTTAAAGCCTATCGAAATGTGTCCATGGTTCTTCTCCAAGTCGCCTAATACCTCTCTGGCATTTTCTTCCCGTTCCATCCGCAGCTTATGCAGTCTGCCGTCCCTGTCCTCAAGCATCAGATAAAACTCTTTCAGAAGAAATTCACCGCTCTCGCCGCTCTCCTCCCGAAGGTATGCACGTACAATTTCTTCATAAGAAATAAACCTTACCCTAATAAAATAACGGTAAAACAGATGGATATCCCCCAACTTTGCCTCCCCTTTCCGCCAGGCAGTTTTAAACTCTCTCTTTAATTGTTCCTGCTCTGCTTCCTTCCCTGCAAGACAGATAAATTTCATAAATACCTCCATGCGTTGCTCTTTATAACAAAGATTTATACAATAAAAAGCATTTGGACTTTCATTCTTCCAAATACTTTCTAATATTTCAGATTATTCTATTCTAAATAAAATAAAGCACTATGCATAATCTCCGCCAACTAATTTCCTGGTATGTCCGTTCGTAATGAAACGTCATATCATCTTTTAACAACCCTTTTATAATCCTACTGAAAAATAAAATTATGGTTTCTATATTATGTAAAAAGTAACACAATTTCTGTATCACTTTCAATTTTATTTCCCCTATTGGGCCTTTATGTAATCATCAAGCAAAATATGTTCCCTTGATTTTTCTCGAATATCTCTAATAGTTGGCAAACCATACTTTCTGCCAAATTTGCACAACCCGCAACCACAATGAATTTTTCCCTTTGAATACTGTCCATCATGCGGATACCAATCTAAACCATAAACTGCTTTACTAATACGCTTTTTTCTCTGTATTTTTCTTTTCCTTATATCTCTAAGATATGCTTTATCTCTCAAATTACGAACCCCTTTAAAATTTCACTTTCCCCTTTATCCGAATACAGCAGTTCCTCCACCGCATGCTCCAAGCGAATCTGATACAGATAATCCACAAAATTCATCCCCATCCGCTGCTTCACATACCTTGAGACATAGCTGACGGAAAGATGCAAGAAGTCTGCCACTTCCTTAAGGCTCACATCTCTTCCGTAATTTTCTTCCAGATAATCCGCCAACAGTACCAGATGGTCTGTCTCTCCCTTTCCTGTCCCTTCCACATCGGAAACCATAAAATAATCGACTAACAGATGCAGCAGGTAATAATACTGCCCATATCTGTAAAAATGCTGTTCGTTTCCGCTGTTTGCAAAATCCACCAGAATATTCTGTACCGTGCGCCGTAGCCTGGCATAATGCTCATTCTCCATATCCTGTATGGAAGTACACCAGAAAAGCATTCTCCTCTTACCGATATAATCGTACAGGAAATTCCATGAAATATGCATGGAACAAACCTAAATATATAAACAATGCGATTTCCTTTTCACTTTTTCTTTTATCGCCGAAACAGTCTCATCAATGGAATAATCCGTCGTGTCTATGACATGAGCCTCATAGCGTTCCAAATGATTAAATTGTTCCCACATTGTTTCTACCAGTTCTATGTTGGTTTCTCTGTCCAATTTTTCCCGCCCGACAGCGCGTCTCATGGTTTCTTCTTTACCTGCCCGCAACACAATATAATGTACCTCATAGCCGTCCTGTACAATACTCAGCCAAGGTTCTATGAACCACGGACCGACAATTCCGTCCACAACCACATCATATCCGCCACGGGCAAAACGCTTCGCCGCTTCCAGAAAAGCCTCAATTACAACCAAGTTCTGCTCTCCCGATTCAGGTAAATGGGGCGGTATTGCACCTTTACACAAATAATGATAAAAATCGTCTGTATGCAAATGGACTGACTTTGGCAAGTCGGACTTCTTTGCCAAAATAGATGCCGTTGTCGTTTTCCCGGTTCCGGGTGCCCCAGTGATGATAATTATTCTTCCCCGTTCCATTCAGATACTATCCTTTCCCGTCTCATGCATGCCAAGCGCATCTTTCAAAAAACTAACGAGCCGCTTTCGATATGCAATATCGGCCTCATCCTCTTCTTCCATGCCAAATCCATTGTTCTCATCGTCCACAAAATATGCGCCTGTATGCCTGTCCACGCTAAGCGAGTCCAAAGGCCATCCGGGATGCCGCTTATCCGCCGCCCGGTCAATCATGTAAAAGGCGCTTTCCTTCCTGGACTCTCTGTCTTCCATATAAGAAAAAATTTTTCCATGATTATAGACAGCGATTCCATCCAGATAATAAGCCAGTATCTTCCCACCAAGCGACTTTACTAATTCAGTATAATATGCAATCATTTCTTCATCGTTCAATCTGTCGCAACCTCCGGGCGACCTGATGTCCAACCCAGGCTGTCGCTCATCCTCCAATGGAAGCGTCTCAAAATACAGCCCCGAGTCGTTGCAGATTACCAAGTCAAAAAACTGCCCGTAAAATTCTGCCTTGATTGCCGCATTTTCCTCCGGCGTTCTTCCCTTTTCTTCCGGTTCATCCATTATTCCAAGGTCGCTTAACGTGCAAAACTCCACATGGCTCCCGCCTAACAATTCCTCAAAGCGTTCCACCTTGGAAGGATTCGTCGTCCCAATTAATATCTTCATCATATCCCTCACAGTAATCCCGCATCTTTTAAACAGTGCTTTGCCAAATCAATCCCGTCCTTTTCCACATAAAAAGAATAGGTAAGCTTCACCTGATTATTTCCCAGGCTTCCAAGCCGTGCCGTGTCATATACATTTTTCCGGAAAGCTTCTTTTACTTTTATCTTGTATTCAACATGATTGTTTACGAATATTTCCTGTATCTGCTCTTTCTTTTTGCTGTCGTTTACCGTGACTAGTTTCATCCATTTAAAAAACATTGGCGTCCCCTCCTATTTCTTCACGATTTCTTCACACATGAGCAAACTCGGTTGAAAGTTTACAAGCCCTATTTTATAATACAATAGAAACACCAATCAAACCAGGGGGATTATAAATGGCAACAAAAGGCTTAACAGGAAACCAGTTAAAAATAATTGCAATGGCTGCAATGACAATCGACCATCTTATCAGCGTAATATACCCGAATTATCCAACAGATTGGTGGATTATCGGGCTGCATATTATCGGCAGGCTGGCGGCGCCTGTTTTCTGGTTCTTTGTCGCAGAAGGCTATCACCATACCCACGATATCACAAAATATATTGGCAGGCTGTTTATATTTGCATTTATTTCACATTTTGCTTATAATTTCGCCTTTGGGATACCTTTTATTCCGTTCCGGACCTCTGTATTCAACCAGACAAGCGTAATCTGGTCCCTGGCCTGGGGACTTGTCGCATTAATGATACACGAGAATGAGCAATTAAGGCAATGGCAGAAAACACTTCTGATTCTTGGCATCACGGCAATCACATTCTGCGCGGACTGGAGCAGCATCGCTGTTTTAGCAGTCGTCGAAATCGGCGCAAACCATGGTAATTTCAAGAAACAAATGTCTATGATGATGCTATGGGTATCGGTTTATGCCGCTGTATTTATTATTTTTATCAATCCGGTCTATGGAGTTCTTCAATTTTTCACCGCATTGACGATTCCGCTTCTTGGCAAATACAACGGCAAACGCGGTAGCTGGAAAGGAATGAAATGGTTTTTCTACATATATTACCCAGCCCATTTGATACTTTGCGGTTTCATCCGCATAGCTCTGCATGGGAATATCGGCGTTATGATTGGAGCATAGCCAGAAAAAACCGGGCGGCGCAAGGCTGCCCGGTATCTCTATGTTCTCATTATGTCAAAAATCCCTAATTCTGTGTCATCATTGAAGTCAACAACCCCGCTGCAAGCAACGGGGCATCCATCTTGCAGCGCTGCAGAGCAGCGGGGTATTGACCCACACGGCATTCGCCAATATGCTCAGAGATACTTTGTATCTCTTAAGCACGGCACTTGGCTCATTGCTCGCGGGAATAAAAAATTTCTATGCAGAATAGAAGCAATATAAAGATAGCGTATTTTACACAATCCCCTGTGCCTTCATGGCCTCGGCAACTTTCAGGAAGCCTGCAATATTTGCCCCTGCCACATAATCGCCTTCCTTACCATACTTCTTGGATGCTTCATCCAGGTTGTGGAAGATATTCACCATAATTCCCTTTAACTTAGAATCCACTTCCTCGAATGTCCAGGAAAGTCTCTCAGAATTTTGGCTCATCTCCAATGCGGATGTTGCCACACCGCCTGCGTTGGAAGCCTTACCCGGGCAGAACAGCACGCCGTTCTTCTGCAGGTACTCGGTCGCTTCCAGAGTGGTCGGCATATTTGCGCCTTCAGCCACCGCAAAGCATCCATTTGCCACCAATGCCTTGGCATCGTCCAAATCCAACTCGTTCTGTGTCGCACAAGGAAGCGCAATATCACATTTTACAGTCCATACACCATGTTCTCCTGCCTGCTTCTCATGATACTCTGCGCTTGGTCTCGCAGCGGCATACTCTGTCAAGCGGGCACGTTTTACTTCTTTTACTTCTTTCAAAAGCGCCACGTCGATTCCCTCAGAATCATATATCCATCCTGTAGAATCGGAACAGGTAACCGGCTTTGCGCCAAGCTGCTGCGCTTTCTGGATGGCATAGATTGCCACGTTGCCTGCGCCGGAAACTGCGATTGTCTTGCCTGCGATATCCTTACCGTTGCACTTTAACATTTCTTCCGTCAAATATAAAAGACCATAGCCCGTCGCTTCTGTCCTTGCCAGAGAACCGCCGTATGTTAGACCTTTGCCTGTCAGCACGCCTTCATACTGATTGCGGATTCTCTTATACTGGCCAAACATAAAGCCAATCTCGCGTCCGCCCACGCCGATATCTCCCGCAGGTACGTCCGTGTCAGCGCCAATATGCCTGTAAAGTTCTGTCATAAAGCTTTGGCAGAATGCCATCACTTCTCTGTCTGATTTCCCTTTCGGATCGAAATCAGAGCCACCCTTACCACCGCCAATCGGCAGTCCTGTCAAAGAATTTTTGAAAACCTGTTCAAAACCTAAGAATTTAATAATACCTAAATTAACAGACGGATGGAATCTCAGGCCGCCCTTATATGGTCCGATGGAACTGTTAAACTGCACACGGAAACCATTATTTACCTGAACCTGTCCTTTATCGTCTACCCACGGCACACGAAACTGTACGATTCTCTCCGGAATAGTCAACCGCTCTAACAGAGCGTCTTTTTTGTATGCTTCTTCGTCAGCTTCAATTACTGCACGCAGAGACTCTAGCACTTCTTTTACTGCCTGATGGAACTCCGGCTGCGCAGGATTCTTCGCCACTACCAACTCATAAACCTCATCAACGTATGACATGCTGCATGTCCTCCTTATTAATTTGTATATAATGCCTACGTTCCATTATAGTATGTGACCGAAAAATCCACAACCCCGATTTAGTATATTAACGTGTAAAAATTTTATAGTGATTTTCAACTATTTTTTGACATATTGTACAATGATACTTATATGCTAGTATTCATGTATACAATTTCATCTCCGCATTATCATATATATTCCTTTTAACATGTATTTACTGCCTTCTGTAGCCCTAACTACTTCCATGCATACGCTCTCATTTGGCATTATTCTCACAGATATTCTCTCAGCCGTTCTATGCTCTCCTGTTCGAAATCCACCAGTTCCTGCGCAATCTCCATGGCCTGGCATGTAGCCAAACTGTTATGTTTCATGGCTTTCCACATTCCGGTGATGCCTCTGCTGCTTTCCTGAATCATCATCTCCGCCAGATGCCCTCTGCTGACATTGAACGCCGTATTGGCATGGATACTGCCCTTCAGAATAATATCCGCAATCTGGCTTCCACGGTACACTTCCCCCTCGTTCTTTAGAATCTGGTCCAACGCCCTGTTATGGATTTCAGAATAACGCAACGCCTGCCTGGATAACTGCAACGAAAATTCGTCGTCACCAATTTTGTCCAGAATCGTATCAATCGCGGTCATACCCATCTCCGTATTCTTCTGTACTTCCTGTAAAATCCTTGCATCGTCATGTTTCATAGCTGCCTCCGTTTCTGCATTTGTTTTTAAGTCCTGCTTTCCATGCACCCATGCTGGCATGGTGCCTGTCTCGCAGGTCTTCTGACTCTGCTTATTCGCGCAAAAAGAGCATGGATGCTTCCATGCTCTTTATCATTTCCAATATTTATCTACTTAATCAACAGCCTTGCAGAAATCATCTATGTAACAGACAAAATCCATCTTCACGGATTCTATTCTACATAATCCGATTTTACATACGCCGTCTTTCCGTTGTACTTCACTTTCGTCCAACCGTCAGCCTGCTTCATAAGAAGTTCAAGTTTCTCGCCCATATAAGCCGTCCCTAACTTCTCACCGCTCTCGCTTGCTGAGGCACGCACACATACGCTCTCTTTTACGGTCACCGTACCCGAAGAAGCTGAGGAGGAATTGGAATTAGAACTATTGTCTGCCTGAGTTGTCTCAGGTTCAGGCTCCGTCGCATCCGGCTCTTCATCTCCGCCGCCTGCATCCGCCTGCTTCGTCTCGGACGGCTCCAAGAACTCGCTCTTAATATAAGCATCCTTACCTTCGTAACTTATTTTACTCCAACCGTTTCCTTTTTCTTCAAGCAGGGTAAACTCATCACCCACAGCGGCCTTGCCTAATTTATCTGCCGTCTCACTGTCGGATGTCCTGATATTGACAACATCCTTCGCTTTCACCTTGGTCACTACAAGGGAAGACCCGCCTTCTGCCGCTCCTTCTTCATTGCCGTCTTCTGTGGCTTCGCCGCCTTCCGCTACCTCACCCTCTTCAGGCGTCCCGCTGCCCGACTCGCGTGCAAGCGCTTCTCCGACATTCTTCTCAATCTCACTGTTCAAATCGAGAATAAAATCCGCCATCTCATCATCTGCTGCAAGCATATCATTATACGCCACAGCCGCTTTATTATTTAAATCAATGACATCATCCTGAAGATTCAGTTCACGGATGTAGCTGAGTACGCTCTCGTCTTCTTCCCCGTCCTCATTGAGATAAAACTCCCCGTTCTCATCGGTACACACATAATATGTCCGCATACCCGGAATCGGTTTCTCGTAATCGTGGAATTTCACTTCGGTATACACATACGCTACATAGGTTCCCTCCTTGGGTCCCTTCTTCGTATAAACAGTCAGTGTCGGGTAAGATTCAATATACTTGCTCGTCTCCTGCGCCTTCAATATCTCCGTGGCGTCCAAGCGGTCCACAAGACGGCTCATGGTATCGGTATCCCCTTCCACCATGGCGTTGTAATATTCGCTGAATAATTCGTTAATCCCGGGTACGGCATCCTGCTCCAGGGGTACCACGGGCACATCCACCGCCACATCGTCAGCCAGGTTATTTTCCTCTGTTGTCTCCGCCGTTTCCTCTTCCGTCGTCTTTCTCTTATTTGCATTGACTGCAATCACTACGGTGACCGCAACACAAATTGCCAAAACTACCGGCATAATAATCTTGGAATATCTAAACAACCAGTCCCTAAGGCCCTCAATCCCGGTTCCATAGGGATTTTGCGTATCCTTATTCGTTCTATCCATGTACAACAACCTTTCTAAAATCTAAGTCAACAACCCCGCCGCAAGCAACAGGGCATCAAATTTGAAACACCCCAAGGCGGGGTATGTGACCCTCGCGGCATTCGCCAAATGTCTGCTTCGCATCCGCTTGGCTCATTGCTCGCGGGAATCAAAGCAATCTGCCAGGAATTCCCAATGCACCCGACAGGACTCGAACCTGCATCAAAGGCGTCGGAGGCCTACGTTTTATCCATTAGACTACGGGTGCTCAAATGTTACAATTTTGTTACATCTCGATTATCATATCACAAGCGGGCACCATTGTCTAGTAAAATGTTCTTAAAATTTCGTAAAAAGATAACAGTAAGGCCAACGGCCGAACTACCGCGCAAAAGCGCAGCCTCTCCCATATATGGGAAGCCGCGCCTTGCACTTGCCATTTTTAACCCTTCATGGCAATCTCCTGAACTTCTTCTTTCATCCTGTCATAACGGTACAGACTATATGACAGAATCTCTTCCGGGTCTACCTGGGTCGTGTTGACCTCCTCCACCATATCAAGATAAAAATCATACTGCGCACTTCCGGCGTCCGGCAAGACAAGCACCTCGTGCACGGAACTTGGCAAAATCAGCAGGTCGGACCGCAGCCTGTCCGCCAATTCTTTTAATTTCTCCGAGTATAACATAACTGCAGCGCCGTACATCCTGTCTGCATTGGTCAGTACGTACATCTGCACTTTCCTCTCCTCCCGCGGCTTTACTCCCGTCAAGCCTGCAATCATCTCCTGCAACGGAATTAACACCTCCGGCATTCCCTGCTTCATATTGTTCTGTGCCGCCTCATAAAGCGCGTCCGCAGACTGCTCCCACATATCCAGATGGTTATTGTGAATCAGGATGGATGCTTTTCCTAGTATTTTCTCTTCCACGGCATAGTAAAACACCACTGCCAGGTCATTCCATTTAAAATAAGGGATATCTTCCAACAGTTTCCTGTTTTTACCATAGTGGATGACCTTATAAAAAATCCTGTCCTTCACACACGCATACTCACTGAAAAAGTCCATGTCAAAGTTTACATGCCGCTCCTGTTCTTCGTATAAAGCCGCAATCTGCTCTACAATTTCCGACATATCACCCCCGCCGCAGTATTTTCTGTAAGGCTCGTCCAGGTAGATTGTCGGTGATATCTTGTCCGATTCTCTCATAATAACTATCCCTTTCAGACGGATATCGTTGTTCTTCGTCACTTCCGTAACTTTGACCGTATATTCTGCCCCCATTTTTTCCTGTAACAGATTCATAATCTCTTCTACAAATTTTCTATATTCCATCGCTCCTCTTTTCCCATTCTCTCCGGGCAAGGCAAAACAAAAAGACAATGGATGTCCCTACTTCCATTGTCTTATAGGCTTCATATAAAACTGATGTACAATATCTGTTATACTCTGGACAAATATTCGCCGGACCTGGTATCAATCTTAATAACTTCTCCCTGCTCCACAAATAAGGGAACCATAACCTTGGCGCCGGTCTCAACAATTGCAGGTTTCGTAGCTCCTGTAGCCGTATCGCCTTTGAACCCGGGCTCGGTATCCGTAATCTCCAGTTCCACGAACAGCGGCGGCTCGATTGCAAACACGTTACCGTTATAAGAACAAATTTTAACCATCTCATTCTCTTTCACAAACTTAAGCGTATCGCCCACCGCGTCTTCATTGAGCGCGATTTGGTCATAAGTCTCCGTATCCATGAAATGGAACAAATCTCCATCCGAATATAAATACTGCATATCTTTCCTGTCAATACGTGCCTGAGGACATTTCTCAGTAGGCCTGAAAGTCTTCTCCACTACGCCTCCATTGATAATGTTCTTCAGCTTCGTCCTCACAAATGCCGCGCCTTTACCGGGCTTCACATGCTGGAACTCTATAATCTGGTAAACATTGCCTTCAAACTCAATGGTAATGCCATTTCTGAAATCACCTGCAGATATCATAAAATAATCCTCCTAAATTTTCACAAATATAATTCCTACTTAGTTTATACTATAAATTCTGTTTTTTCAACCTATT
This sequence comes from uncultured Lachnospiraceae bacterium, assembly GCA_947172645.1. Classification (GTDB taxonomy): domain Bacteria; phylum Bacillota; class Clostridia; order Lachnospirales; family Lachnospiraceae; genus UBA3282. The sequence continues at coordinate 36,103 of CAMWBY010000006.1, forward strand.
TCCCGAAAAAAGCAAAAAACTTTTTACCGGTAAATCTTTTTACCGACATCCCGAGAGGATATAATCGACTGCCATCAGATACCCGTTAAGCCCCTTCCCGTAAATCTGCTTATCGCAGGCCGGAGCCGTGACAGACACTTTACGGAAGTCTTCCCGCTCCATAATATTTGAAATATGTACTTCCACCTTCGGCACCGCTATGCTCGCCAGCGCGTCCCTGATAGCATAACTGTAGTGAGTGTATGCGCCCGGATTGATGATGATGCCTTCCGTGCCGTCAAAATAGGCGTCCTGGATGCGGTCGATAATCGCCCCTTCATGGTTGCTCTGGAACACCTCGATTGTGCAGCCTTCCTTCTCTCCCTTCTCTGCAATCATCTTAAGCAGATAATCATAATCCTGTGTGCCGTACACACTTTTCTCCCGTATTCCCAAAAAATTGATGTTTGGACCGTTAATTACAAGTAGCTTCATCATTCTACATATTCTCCTATCTCACATAAAATCTGTTCAAAATCCTTGTCGTTGACATCGATGACCACATCCGCCGCCGCCCTGTAACAGCCATCACGCTCTTTTAACATCCGCGCAATCTTAGACTGCGGGTCATCTCCCTGAAGAAGCGGCCTGGAAGTATCGTGTTTCACCCTCTCGTAAATCGTCCCGGCGTTTGCACACAGATAGAATACCTGTCCCAATTTTCCAAGAAGCTCCCTGTTCTCTTGTCTGAGAGGCAGTCCCCCGCCCACGGATATAATCTGGTTTGCCGTGCCTTTTAACAGTTTCCGCAGACACTCCGTCTCCTTATCTCTGAAATAGGCTTCGCCGTCCGTGGCAAAAATATCCGATATCGTCCGTTTTTCTTCTTTCTCTATCTCTTTGTCCGTGTCTATGACCGTCCTGCGCAGGCGATATGATAATTTTAAACCCACCGTCGTCTTGCCGCTGCCCATAAACCCTATAAGTATTACATTCCCCATAAATTCATATGGCTCCTTTATCTGAAATGTTCTCTCAGCTTTCCGTAGACAGCTTCCGCGTCTGCCTCAGACACCTGCACCTCATTCCACAATTCATAAGCGATGATTCCCTGGTACAGCAGCATTTTAAGCCCGTTAAAAGCTTTGCCTCCATGTTCTTTGACAAGCCGCATAAACTTCGTCTCCCATGGACTGTAAATCAAGTCAAAGCCGGTATGCACTTTCTCATAAAACGCAGCGTCGGAAATGACCACATCCTCATTATGGGGCGCAAGCCCAACAGACGTCCCCTGAACCGCCAGATACTTGCCTTCAGGAATCCGTCCGTAGTCCTCCATGCACATAGGACAGACAATCTCCCTGCCTGCCGCCCTGTTCACTTCCTCCGCCACAGTCTGCGCCCTGTTAAGCGTGCGGTTCAGCATATATACCTTCTGCGCGCCTTTTACCGCGCACAGATGGGCCACCGCCCTGGCAGCGCCACCCGCGCCAAGCAGGATAATCTGTTCCCCTTCAATCGGTATGCCTTCCCCTGCCATGGCCCGGTACAGCCCTTCCATATCGGTATTATAGCCTTTGTATCCGCCCGCAGCCCTCACCAACGTATTGACCGCGCCAATCCGCCTGGCAAGGGCATCCGTTTCTTTCAGCGCGGCAATCACCTCGCTTTTGTAAGGAACCGTCACATTCAGCCCCAACACGCCTAAAGCGTCCGCGCCTGCAACAGCCTCCGCCACCCGGCCTTGTTCCACAGGGAAGGGGACATAGACCAAATTATGCCCCATCCGTCCGGCAAGGGTGTTATGTATCATCGGAGACAGCGTGTGCTCCACCGGATTGCCTATCAATCCGCAAATTTTTGTCCTTCCGTCTATTTCCATCTTTACCTTACTCCCGTTATTCTGGAACGTTTATAGAAAAACAGCACAATCCATTCCAACCTGCGTTTTAATACGATTTGTATCTCTTCTTTCGGGTGGATTGGCTTCACAAGCCATGTCCTGATACCCGCCTTTTTGGCGCCCCATACATCGGTGAAAAGCTGGTCGCCCACAAACATGGTAGTCTCCGGCGTTGTTCCCATAAGCTCCATTGCCCTGACATAATTCTTCACGGCAGGCTTGCCCGCTTTATAAATATAGCGCGAGTGCACCTTATCGTTGAACATCTTCACCCGCGGCTCTTTGTTGTTGGACAACAGGCAGCTCTCGAAGCCGGTTTCTTTCAGCTTCGCAAACAGCCTGATGCTCCTCGTATCCGCCGGCGCTCCGTGGGGCACCAATGTATTGTCAATATCAAAAATCACGCCGCGGTAGCCTTCTTTATATAGTTTACCGTAATCAATCTCATATGCGCTGTCCAGATACTCATCCGGATAAAAACGTTCAAACAATCCCATTGTTCCTCCATTCCGGGACGTCATACATCCGTCTCCTCCTGCAAACCCTTTCCTATCATAACAAAACCCCCGGCAAATATGCAAGGGGTTTTCTGCTCTTCTTAACCTCCATGATTCCGCTTTGCGGAATCTCAAATCAATGCGGAGAATGCCGTATTTTAGGCATTCTCTTGCGTGAGACTTAGTACTTCTTAGCGAAACAGCATTTGCTGTGAGCTTTAGAAGTACTTCTCACGCTATATTCCATCGTAACGGCTGCGTTACAGATTTTTCACAATCCTGTTATATCGCACTGTAAAAATAATACGTAAAATAATACTCGCTAACATCAATAAAATATCCCACATCAGGAAAGCATACGCCTTCCCCGCCAGGGCGTCATACCATGCCGCCCCTTCCCACAGCTTGTTCCCGAAAAAAAGAAACAGAACAATAAAAAGCGCTATCACCAGAAAAATCCAACGGAACATATTGGCAACCGTCATAGGCACGCTGGCTTTCGCCACAATATCTTTTTCCTCCTGCGTCATGCTCATTCCCCGCCTTCCTATTCCAGTACCTTCTTAAGCTCATCCATGAAAGTATTGATATCTTTGAACTCCCGGTATACGGACGCAAACCTGACGTAAGCGACCGCCTCCAAATCCTTTAACTTATTCATGACAAGCTCGCCAATCACCTGGCTTGGGATTTCCTTTTCTTCCATGTTAAAAACTTCCGTCTCCACCTCGTCGACCAACTGGTTAATCTGGGTGGCGCTGATAGGCCTCTTGTGGCAGGCACGCAAAACGCCCGCCTCTATCTTCGACCGGTCATAAGTCTCCCTGTTGTTGTCTTTCTTGATAATAATCAGCGGAATCGTCTCCACCTTCTCATAAGTCGTAAAACGCTTATCACATTCATCACAGACCCGGCGCCTGCGAATGGAATTGTTGTCTTCGGCAGGCCGGCTGTCGATTACTCTTGTATTTTCATGTCCGCAAAATGGGCATTTCATCAGAGATGTCCTCCTCAGTATTATTATGGTATTTTTAATAATATACAGTTCAACTACAGCATATTATGTTTATAATAGGTGATTTTTACAATTATGTCAACTATTTTATGGAAACCAACCTACCAATCTGGCATAGCTTACATCCAAAAACACTATTTCGCTAATCCGCCTATATACACAAATCTACAATAATAATATCCGGCCCAATCTGCTTGATGTCTTTATAGCATATGACATAATTCGCATCACTGCTGCCAAACAGCCCGCACCACTTATTTTCTCCCGGAATAATCAGCTTGAAAATCTGTCCGGTGCATTCATCGAACTCAAAATCGCACACCTTCCCGAGCTTCTGGCAATTCCGCAGATTGATTACCTCTTTCTTCTTTAATTCCGAAAATAACATAGGAACCTCTCCGGGCTTTTTATTATTAAATGCATCCGCCCACAAAAAGGTTCCTAACGCTATTTTCTTCTCACACTATTCCACAGAAACATAATCCCCAGACACATAACCTGTGGTACCGTCCTCCAACACAATCTCGTACCAACTCCCGTCCCCTGCGCTTCCATAACAGGTATACGTCTCCCCGTTATGCGCTTTCTTAAGCACGGTTGTCCCGGAGGTGCTCGGTTGGTCACGCACATTTACCGTCTCACTGGTAACGGTCAGCTTATATGTCTCCCTGCCGTCCGTCTCGGTATCCGTATCCGTTTCGATGCTTTGGTCGCCTCCCTGTACCTGTTCTTCGCCCTGGTTCTGCTCTTCTCCCGGTTCCTCTCCTTGCTCCTGCTGCTCTTCGCCCTCTTCCTCCTGCTCCGCCACATCACTGTAAGCCTTGGGCATATACTGCTTATATAAATTGAAGCCTAACACAGCCACCACAATCAAAACCGCGCAGCCTACAATCGCCGTCATGACCGTAATCACATCTACGCCTTCATCGTCGTCATCATCCCAGTCATCGTCGTCCCAATCTTCATCGTCGTCTTCCCAGTCTTCATCCTCTTCTTCATAATCTTCCTCTTCCCAATCCTCTTCTTCCCAGTCTTCCTCACGGTAAACCGGACGTTTCTTCTGAGGCGGGATGGGCGACGCGGGTTTTCTCCTCATGACAGGCTCTTCCTGGCTTCTTTTAGCTTGCCCGCTTCTTGGCCCCGGGCTCTTTGACGCTCCGCCAGGCGACGCCGTATCCCTCGCCGCTTCCTGCCTGGGTGAATCACTCCTGGCGGACACACTGCGCGCCGGCGTCCTGTTTGCCGTCGTTGCTCTGGAAGCCGCCGAACCGGAAGATGCACTTCTCGTCCCTGCGCTTCTTGCCCCTGTATTCCGTGAGGCTCCCCCTCCGGACGAGACGCTTTTGCCGCCGCTTCTTGCCGCCGTGCCGGAAGGTGCGGAAGTCCTGCGCACAGCGCCGTCTTTCTTCTTATCCGCCTTAATCTCCGCCTCCGTCTCCGAAAGGATATTCCTCTCAATCGCATCAATGGGGATATCTATCGTCTCGTCCGATATCTTATGTGCATTCCCGAAAGCCGCCACCGGCCTGCCGCACTCCGGACAGAACTTCACCCCGTCACGCAGCACGGCGCCGCATCCCTGGCATCGCTTTTCTTTTATCGCTCTGGCGCCGCATTTGGGGCAGAATTGGTCTGTCTCCATCAAACGGGCGCCACAATTCGTACATTTCATGCCTACTTCACCTCGTCATTTCCGTGGCTGCCTGGTTCTGACCGGCACAGTCACACATTTTCCTCTATTAATGTACCAAAAAACTTGCTTTTTGTAAAATGGTAACGGCATTTTTTTCCTTAATTTCCTCTTAAGTTTCATGAATAATTCCAACCGATTCGTACATCCTTGTTAGAAAAGGTATTTTGCAAACGGAAAGGCTGGGTATAAACATGGTACAGGGTAAAGTAGAAATCTGCGGCGTCAATACATCCAAGCTGCCGCTTTTAAAAAATGCAGAAAAAGAAGAATTATTCAAACGCATCGGCGATGGTGACGACGATGCCCGCAAAGAATATATCAACGGCAACCTCCGTCTTGTCCTAAGCGTTATCAAACGATTCCATTCCAGTAATGAAAACGTGGACGACTTGTTCCAAATCGGCTGTATCGGACTAATCAAAGCCATCGACAACTTTGACAGTACTCTAAACGTGAAATTCTCCACATATGCCGTCCCCATGATAGTAGGGGAAATCAGGAGATACCTGCGCGACGCCAACAGCATCCGTGTCTCCCGCTCCCTCAAGGATACCGCCTACAAAGCCATCTATGCCAAAGAGCACCTTACCCGCGTAAACTCCAAAGAACCAACCGTCACAGAAATTGCAGACGAAATCGGCATTCCCAAGGAAGATATCGTCTACGCCCTGGACGCTATCCAAAGCCCTATGAGTCTCTACGAGCCGGTCTATACCGACGGGGGCGACACGCTCTATGTGATGGATCAAATCAGCGACAAAAAAAACCGCGAAGAAATCTGGGTGGAACATATTTCCTTAAGCGAAGCCATGAAAAAATTAAGCGAACGGGAATATGAAATCATCACACTGCGCTTCTTCGAAGGAAAGACACAGATGGAAGTGGCTAATAAAATAGGCATCTCTCAAGCCCAGGTGTCCAGACTTGAGAAAAATGCCTTAAAAACCATGCGGCTGTACCTGACCGCATAAGATTTCACTCCATATTAACAGTCCGCCACGTCATAGGATACCGTAATATCCCTGCCCCCATATAGTTTAAAGTAATTCTGCACGATACGGTCTGTGACAACGCGGATGTTCTCCCTCTCGGTCCCCATCAATACGACAAGAAACTGTGAACTGCTGTACCGGGTCCCCACATCCACGCCCCGCAGCGACTTACAAATCGACTGCTCCATGCACTGCATGGCAACTTCCATCCGTTCCAACCGGATTTCACTGTTATCGGCCGAGAAAAGCGTAAACAGAAGAAGCTGCGTCGGCTGGCTGTTTCTCTTGGAAAACCTTGAAACAAAATCATAAATGTGGGCAAATTCAGCATATTCTACCTGAAATGCCCCCTGCCTGCTTCCCTGGGTCTTAATCATACCAAGCACCGCTTCCAAATCGCTCTTTGCATGCTCGGGCCTGCGTATCATGCTGCCGCCTTCGAAAAAGCCATAGCGGACGTCCTGATTCTGTTTCACATGGTAAAGGGCTTTGTCCGCGCGCCTGTACAGCTCTTCAAAATCCTGCCCATCCGTCCCCGACACGCTGATACCGATAGAAAGCTGCATTTCCTTAAGCAGGTATGCTTCCTCCTGTTTCCTGGAAAACGCCCGGAGTATTTCTTCCACCATACCGACCGCCTTGTCTCTGCTTCTAACCCCCTCTGCAAAAAAGAGAAATTCGTCCCCGCCTGACCTGCACACAATCCCCTGCCCACAAACCTCACGCAGCACATCCGCCGTCAGCCGCAAGGCATAATCCCCTGCCAGATGTCCATGCGTCCGGTTTACATGCCTGAAATTATCCAAGTCGATTACCATAAGGGAGCCTCCTGCACCCCGCAGGCCCGCCTCAATCTCATTTACGCCCTTGCGCTTACTCAACACGCCGGTCAGATAATCCGTAGGCGCGTCCAGTACGCTCTCATTGCCTACGGCATTGCCGTAGATTTTCTCGCTGTCAAAAATCGGGGCCGCCATATCGTCTTCCAACATCCACTGCTTCTCCAGCGCCCCTTCCTTAACCAGTTCCATAAAAATATCTACCAGGTCCGGGTCCCATTGGGTTCCTTTGCCCCTCTGAAGCTCCTCCATCACCACATCGTCATTCAGCCTTCGCCTGTAGACGCGATTGCTTGTCATAGCGTCATAAGAGTCCACAAGCCCGATAATCCTGGCCACAAGAGGTATGGATTCCGCCTTAAGCCCTTCAGGATAGCCCTTACCGTCATACCGCTCATGATGGTACTTCGCTCCCGCACTGACATTTGGAAACATCTTAAAGTCTTTCAATATTTCCGCACCGATGACGGTATGGTCCTTAATCAGCCTAAATTCCAGGTCTGTCAACTTAAAAGGCTTGTTTAACACGGCATCGGGCACGCCAATTTTTCCCACATCATGCAACATCGCCACATAATAAATATTCTGAATCTCTTCCTCGGACCAGCCAAGCCGCTGCGCCAACAATTCCGCATAGACAGCCACGCGCAGGGAATGCCCCTTCGTATAGTCGTCCTTGGCATCCACCGTATTGGCGACCGTCATAATCGCCTGGATTGTGACCCGTTCCATCTCTCTTGTCTTCTCATCCAGCCTCCGCTGCAAGTCCTTCCGGTAGCCGTCCAACTCCAAAGTACTCTGAATACGGCTCATCATAATATGCGGTTCAAAAGGCTTGGAAATAAAATCACAGGCACCTACACGGAAGCATTCCACCTCGGTCTCCGGGCTGCGATCAGCCGTCAGGAAAATAACCGGAATTTTACACCACCGCGCATCTGCCTGCAATGTCTTCATAACCTCAAAACCATCAATTTCCGGCATGTTAATATCCAATAAAATCAAATCCGGCATATGTCTGTCGAGATATTTGTATGCCTGTTTACCGGAATTTACGGCAACCGCTTTATACCTGTCTCCTAACAGGTTCTGTGCCGTTGACAGCGTTAGTCTGTCATCATCTACAATCAATATTATTTTTTTCATTTGCCCTCTCACACACTTTACCCCTGCAGATTGAACTGAATAATATTTCCATCCCCGGGAGCTTATCTATGCCATAACCGATACGGTGCGGATATTCCTTAACACCTATTTGTGTCTATGGCAGTACTAAAAGTTATAACGATATGCACTTAATTATATGATAGCATTCCATACTATAAAAATCAATTGTCTTTACTCATCTCCTTTTTCAGCCTGCGCATTATTTTTTTCTCCAGACGCGAAATATAAGATTGTGAAATTCCTAACATTTCAGCCACTTCTTTCTGTGTCAGTTCCTTGCCGTCCACGCTGCCGAGCCCAAACCGCAGCCTGATAATCGTCTGCTCGCGCTCCGACAGCTTAGCGATGGCTCTCACCAACAGTTTCCGTTCCACTTCGTTCTCTAAATCTTTGTATATGACATCCTCATCAGTCCCCAGGATATCCGACAATAATAGCTCGTTGCCGTCCCAGTCTACATTTAACGGTTCATCGATGGAAACCTCCATCTTGTGTTTGCTGTTCCTTCTTAAATACATCAATATTTCGTTTTCGATGCATCTCGACGCGTAGGTCGCCAGTTTGATATTTTTCCCTGGGTTAAAAGTATTGATGGACTTAATCAGCCCGATTGTCCCGATGGATATCAAATCTTCTACGCCGACTCCTGTATTGTCAAATTTCTTGGCAATATACACCACCAACCTTAAATTATGTTCTATCAGAATCGATTTGGCCTCGTCTTCATATTCCGTGCCAAGGTCGCTTATGATTTCATTCTCTCTTGCGCTCTCAAGCGGCGGAGGAAGGACCTCCGTTCCGCCTATGTAATGAATGTCTCCCTGTCTTGTCATAAAGAATCTCGTATCTTTATGTACCATCTTAAACTGAATCTTTCCGGGAATTGCCACCTTTAAAACCATTTTTATTCCTCCTAGTCTTCAAATAACCGGGGGTGCAGTATCATCTGGCAGATACTGTCTTCAGATATTCCCGTATTACAGATTGCAACGATTACGTGTTCTCTCCTCACAGGATTCCCCTGCCCTTCTATGGTTAATGCAGGCAGTTCATAAGCATCAAGAATGCCTCTCTCCCTGCCCACGCTCCTGAAAGGGACGGCATGGTATTTCTCCGGCACAAAACAGGAATCCAATTGTTCCGCCAGCCCGCCGCTTATCAGGCACACCGGCCCGCCGCTTACCGGGTCTGTCAGTTGGTTGCCCGTATCGATAAACGCCTGAAACCTCAATTCACGTCCGAGGGCCGGAACATAGACTGACGCCGTCCGCAGGCAGCTCTCCTTCTTATGCCGAATCGCCATAATAACCTTAAGCAAAATACTGTATGACACATACTGTGTCACAAGCATGATAAACAGGCTCGCATCACCTTTTAGAACCGTTCTAAGACGGTTCAGAATCCATATCATGACGCTTCCCAAAAAAAAACCACAGCCAGCCATCACCAGGCTTGCGTGAATCAGTTTTTTGCCATGACGGATACGGAAAACAACACATAACATGCACATACTGACAGGGACAGCGCCCACAGCCATCCGGATACCTATCGTTCCAAAGGGTATAAGCATCAGCCCGCAAGCCATCACAGCGCCCACAGCCGCGCCGAACCAGATTCTTCTATGCGTGGCAGTACATTTCAGAATCTTTCCGGCCAAGGACAACAGGCACAGGTTACTTGCCGTCTGCAAGATAAAAACACTGTCAATATATAATTTGTAATACACATTCCACCTCCGTGCTTCTGCTTTATTATAAGAAAACGGAGATAAATATTCTGTCACAATCAGGGAGCATTTCCACTATTTTTACAGACATTTCATAACAAAAAACCACAGGATGCGCTCTCCTGTGGTTTATATTCTATATGTTCTTTATTTACTCTTGAGGAAATCCGGAATCTTAAGTGATTTCTCTTCCACAGAGCTCTTGATGTCCTTGGTCTTATTGATGCCGCTAATGGTCTTAAGCTGCGCGGGATTAGCCTGTCCCACCGGATGACTGCCTGCGTCAAGCCGCACGCCCGCCGGCTGGCGCATACCGCCGCCCGCATTCGGCGCCGCAAAGTTTCCAAGGTTCACTCCCGGCACCACGCCTACTGTCGGCTTGCCCTGTAAGGAAGTCGGTGTTATGTATCCGGACTTAAATCCTAAGCCGCTCATCTGCCTTGCCTTCTCTTCGATGCCGGTGGCGATAATCGTAATGTTACAAGTATCCGTCATATTCGCATCGTACATCGCACCGAAAATAATATTCACATCGTCGCCCGTCAAATCCTGCACATAGCTTGCCGCGTCGGAAGCGTCCGCCAGGGAAATATCGCCGGACACATTGATGATGACATGCGTAGCCCCGGAAATCGTCGTCTCAAGCAACGGACTCTCCACAGCCATCTTGACAGCCTCGCTGGCCTTATCCTCACCCTTGCCCGAACCAATACCGATATGTGCGATGCCCTTATCCTTCATGACCGTCTGCACGTCGGCAAAATCCAGATTGATAACGGAGGGCACATTAATCAAATCGGTAATACCCTGAACCGCCTGCTGGAGCACCTCGTCAGCTTTCTTCAAAGCATCGGGCATGGTTGTCCTTCTGTCAACAATCTCCAATAATTTATCGTTCGGAATGACAATGAGCGTATCCACGTTATCTTTAATTTTCTCGATACCCGCCAAAGCGTTCGTCATACGCGCCTTCGCCTCAAAACGGAAAGGCTTCGTCACGACTCCTACCGTAAGAATCCCCATATCCTTGGCAAGCTTCGCCACTACGGGCGCCGCCCCGGTACCTGTGCCGCCGCCCATACCGCAGGTGACGAATACCATATCCGCCCCCTTGAGTGCAGCCGCCACCTCATCTGAGCTCTCTTCCGCCGCTTTCTCGCCAATCTCCGGCTTGGCGCCTGCGCCCAGTCCCTTCGTCAGCTTCTCGCCAATCTGCAAAAGCTTAGGCGCTTTACATAACTGCAACGCCTGCTTGTCCGTGTTGATACCGATAAACTCAACCCCGTCTATTTTCTCGTCAATCATTCTATTTACAGCATTATTACCTGCCCCTCCCACACCGACGACGATGATTTTAGCAGCAGATTCAGCATCATTTGTCTTAATCTCAAGCAAGGTGATTCCTCCTTCTTTGTCCCCATAGACTCTCATAGATTATCATATAATTATTTTCCGAAATTCGCAACCCATTTTTTCTTTTTTCTTCTCCGAAAAACAAATTTAGTCCTGTTCGAAACTGTATGATTTTGTATCCTCACTGTATTCCCGCATATCCAGGATGCCCTTCTTGTCCGCCAGCCCGGGCAGAATATACTGTAGTTTCATGATTTTTTCGTCAATAAACTCGCTGTCCCCCAGGGCGACCCTGGCTTCGCCGAACAACAACGTGACTTTATACTCTGCGTCGAAATAAATCCTGTCGGCAGACATGGAATATTTCTCCAACTGCTGTGAAATATTTAACACTTCGTTAAATACCTCCGGGTTTTCCACAGGCAGAGGCTCATGCAGTACCACATGGTCAAATTTAAGTCCCGTCACCTGCGGCACCCCGGCCGTTTTTTCCATGGATGCCTCCACCACGATGCCATCCTTATCAAAATATACGTACTGCCCCAGATAGGCCACGTACCCCGCCAGCGCTTTTTCGTATACAATGATACGGATGGTATCATTGGCTTCGACCGTCACATCCATCGTCTGGATAAAAGGAATGTCATCTACGCCTTTATCCCTGTATTTTAAGGCAAGAAACAGGGAATTATCCCCAAATCTTCCCCCCATCACCATCTCCATAATCTCTTCGTTGGTATAATGGACATTTCCTTCCACATACACTGTAGTAACCTTATAATTGCGGATGATATAAACCCATCCGCCAATCAGGGCCGCCAGCAAAGCCGCCAAGGTGGCGGACAGGATAACCGTCCTTTTACCTTTTCCGAAACGCAGCTTCTCCTCTTTTCTTGCTTTACGTTTTGGCGGCTTAAAGTCGCTGTTCTTGACAAGACGCAGGTTTGTATTTTTCTTTGTTGTTTTTTTGACTGTTTTCTTAGTAGCCATCTAATCCTCATGTCAGGAATTTTATATCACAGGAACTGCTTACCCCGACAGTTAAGCCAGTTCCACGTCGGCGCCAAGCCTTCTTAAATTCAGCACGATATCCTCATATCCTCTGTCAATATAGTGTCTGTTCGTCACGATGCTCGTTCCTTCCGCCGAAAGCGCCGCGATGACAAGCGCCGCGCCGCCGCGCAGTTCCTGTGCCTGCACAATCGCGCCACAGAGCCTGCCGCTGCCATTCACATACGCCGTATTGCCACGGACCATGATATTGGCTCCCATCTTATTCAGTTCCCCCACGATGCGGAACCGGTTCTCGAATACCGTCTCTTCTATGCATCCCTTCCGCCCCGACGCCGCCATCACTGCCATGGCAGGAGACTGCATATCGGTGGGAAACATCGGATAACAGCCCGTCGTCAGCCTGTTGCACGTACTTTCATGGTCCCTGCCGTCCACGAGAATGCCATCCGGCTCGCAAGTAACCGCAGCTCCCATCCGTACCGCATGGGAAAGTATACTTTCCATATGACATACAGGCGCGTCCTTCAGGAAAATACGCCCGCCGGCACACATACAGGCACACAAGTAAGTCCCTGCCACGATGCGGTCTGCCGGCACGCGGTATTTCACCGGCTTAAGGGCTTTCACGCCATGAATCACCAGGCGCCCCGTGCCACTGCCCTCAATCTGCGCACCCGCTTCCTGCAAAAATCCGCATAACGCCTGTATCTCCGGTTCTCTCGCAGCCGGCTCAATCACGGTCACACCCTCTGCGAGCACAGCGGCAAGAATCAGGTTCTCCGTCACACCCACACTGACAAAAGGCAGCTTAATGGCAGCCCCTTTCAGCCTGGATGTCTCTGCGCAAAATTCCGTCTCCTTCTCTTCAATCACCACGCCCATCTTCCGAAGTGATTTCAGATGCAAATCAATGGGCCTTGCCCCAATGACACATCCCCCCGGATATTCCATGCAGACACGCCCCGTCCGGGCGAGCAGCGCCCCCAGAAGCATAATGGAAGAGCGCATCACACACACAGAATCCGCAGGCATGTCACACATCGAAAGGCAACACGTATTCACACACACGCATGTACCCTTCCGCTCTACCCTGCAGCCAAGGCTTGTAAGAAGCCGCTGCATATGATAGACGTCGGAGATGTCCGGGCAGTTTTCTATCTCACATACCCCGTTTATCAGAAGCGTCGCCGCAAGGATGGGCAGCGATGCATTTTTTGACCCTTGTACCGTTGTCTGTCCTTCCAGACAGTTACCGCCATAGATACGAATAGCGTCCATATTCCTTTACCTCGAATCTAAAAAATATGACCTATTCTATCTATATGGTTTTCGGAATAAAAGTTATCTTGTCCGAAAGAATGTTTCGTTATAAATCTTTCAGCCGGATTCCTCTGGCAACGCTGAGTACAAGTCCTACCTCTATCAGCAGGAACATAACCGAAGAACCGCCATAACTGATAAACGGCAGCGATATGCCTGTGTTTGGTATGGTGTTGGTAACCACGGCAATATTCAGGATTACCTGGATGGCAATGTGGCCTAACACACCCACCACAAGCAAAGCCCCAAAAAGGTCCGGCGCATTATTTGCAATGACCATAAACCGCCAGATTAACATGATGAACATAATAATAACCGCATACCCGCCAAACAGTCCAAGCTCCTCGCAGATAATGGAAAAAATCATATCGTTCTGCGCTTCCGGGAGAAAACCAAGCTTCTGCATACTGGCTCCCAGTCCTTTGCCAAGTACGCCTCCCGAACCGATGGCATAGAGAGCCTGGATAGTCTGGAATCCCTTGCCGCTGGCATAAGCCTCCGGGTCAAGCCAGGCCAGAATACGCGCGCCTCTGAAATCCAGGCTGTCTGTCTGGGACGCCTCCGCCATCTTCACAATGGTAAAGACCACCACGGCTCCCGCCGCAGCCGTGGCGAGCGCAAGCAGGATAAATCGTTTATAATCCGGGCATGACACAAACAGCATAAGCACTGCGATGCCCACCACGATAATCGCCGAACTTAAGTTCTGGGTAATCCTCCACAGCATCAGGGCAATCGGCATAGGCACTAACATGACTGTCCAAAATCCTTTACGGAAACGTATCTGCTTCCCCATGGTACAAATCATGCTCGCCAAAAACAAAATCATACACAGTTTCGCCACCTCCGCAGGCTGCAAGGAGAGCGGCCCTATGTAAAGCCATCTCTTCGCGCCGTGAGACTCCTTCCCGAAAGGAATAATCAGCAAAATCAAAACAACTGACACAATATAGCCAATCACGGCAAACCGTTCCCAAAAATGATAGGGGATATTCGCCACCACCATCATACAAATCAGCCCAAGTATCGTGGCAAATATCTGCTTTTTCAGGAAATAAGCAGGGTCTCCCCATTCCAAGTTCGCTTCATAGTAACTGGTGGAATATACCATAACCAACCCGAAGCCCAACAGGAACAGCACGATAAATAATAAGCTGTAATCCATAAAATTTTCACTATTAGATTTCCTTGTGCGGGTAGAATTTCTCTGCGCCACTTATTCTGCTTCCTCCAGTCCATACACAAGTTCTTTAAACAAATTGCCTCTTGCCTCATAATTCGGAAACATCCCCCAGCTTGCGCAGGCGGGAGACAGCAAAACCGCATCCCCTTCTTTGGCCTGTTCTGTGCAAACCCGGAAAGCTTCCTCGAAGCTGTCCGCCAAGACGATATTTTCCACGCCATGTCTTCTTGCGCATTCCGCAATTTTCTCTCTTGTCTGTCCGATTAACACCAGACATTTCACTTTGCCGTCAAAGGCTTCTATCCATTCGTCATATTCACTCTGTTTATCATAACCGCCGCCGATTAACACCGTCGGCCTGTTCATCGCCCGTATACCCTGGATTGCAGCGTCAGGATTGGTTCCTTTGGAATCATTATAGTAGTCTACGCCCCGCTTGGACGCCACAAACTCTATCCTGTGTTCCACTGCCTTAAAACGCTTCACCACGGCCAATATGGTTTCCATGGGAACCCCCATCGCCTGTGCAATGGCAATTGCCGCCATGACATTCTCCACATTGCACATGCCTACCAGGTTCATATCATGGATGTTCATCAGACTCGTGGCGACACCGTCCTTCGCCTGACAGATTTCATCTCCGTCCAGGTAAAATCCCTCGTCCAATCTGCGCATCGAGGAAAACCATACTACTTTCGCCGGGCACCTTTCACCGATTGCTTTCGTATAGCTATTTTCATAATTGAGCACACAGGTATGCTCTTTCGTCTGATTCATCGTAACCGCCTCTTTGGCGGCCGCATAGTTTTCCATCGTATGATGCCTATTGAGATGGTCCGGGGTAATGTTCAGAATTGCCGAAACGTCAGGGCAAAACCGCTCCACCGTCTCCAATTGAAAACTGCTGATTTCCGCCACCGTAACGGTATCCTCCGTGGAATCAAGGGCTGTCTTCGTGTAGGGGTTCCCAATGTTGCCTACCACGTCCACATCGCTGTACCATGCAGATATAATCTCTCCCACCAAAGACGTGGTAGTCGTCTTCCCGTTGGTTCCCGTGATGCCGACCACCCGTCCCTTGCCCAGTCTGTAAGCCAGTTCAATCTCTCCCCAGACAGGTATGTTCCGCCTGCGGAATGACTCCACAAACTCTGTGTCCGTCGGCACGCCCGGGCTTAGCACCACCAACCTGACTGCCTCCGCCGCTTCCTCTGTCAGTACGCCGAGCATAATCTCCGCCTCCACACCCTGCGGAAATCTCTCCCTCACTTCTTCCGCCTTTAACTTGTCGTTGGCGTCAAAAAGGATGGGGACCGCGCCAATATGGTACAATGCCTCTACGGCGCCAACCCCACTAAGCCCAGAGCCGACCACCAACACTTTCCTGCCATGTAATGCCTCTATATCATGTATTCTATCCGTGCTCTTGTTATTCATATTAATCTCCATTTTCTTAGGCTGCGTCCTGTGCAGCCTTAGAGTTTCTTAATGTTCAGTTCACAGCCCCATCAAAGCCACCAAACACAGCAATGCCGTAATGATGGAAAACACGGCCACCACCCTTGTCTCAGACCATCCGCACAACTCGAAATGGTGATGGATTGGCGCCATCTTGAATATCCGCTTCCCGCCAGTCATCTTGAAGTATGAGACTTGCATAATCACAGAGATGACTTCTATCATATAAATAAACCCGACAATCGCAATGAAAAGAGGCATCTGCATCATATAAGCCGAAGCCGCCACAAAGCCGCCAAGCGCCAGGGAACCGGTGTCTCCCATAAACACACTGGCAGGATGGACGTTAAATAGTAAGAAGCCAAGCAGCGCGCCCGCCACCGCGCAAGTTATCGGTTCTATCCCGCTGTTCATTCCAATCGCCACCACACTGAAAAAAGTTGCCACAAGTACGGTGACTGAGCTTGCAAGTCCATCCACCCCGTCGGTAAAATTCGTCCCATTGACCGTAGCAATCACAATAAAAAATAAAATAGGAATATTAAACCAACCAAAATCCAGGTACACCCCGTCAAAAAAGGGCACCTTCATCGCCAGTGACACATCCGTATATCTTCTCAGATAAAATGTAAATATCCCTGTCACAACAACCTGCAAGGCAAACTTCTGCCATGCCCTAAGCCCCATGGAGCGATGCAGGACAACCTTGATATAATCATCCACGAATCCAATCAGCCCAAATCCCAAGGTCAGGAAAAGAACCGGAATAATCTTCGGGTAATCTTTTACAAAGAAAAGAGACGTAACCACCACGCTGATGAGAATCAGTATACCACCCATGGTGGGTGTGCCGTTTTTCTTCAAATGGCTCTCCGGCCCCTCGTCCCGCACGGTCTGGCCCACCTTAAGCCGTCGCAAAAAAGGTATCACCACAGGTCCCAACACCACACTGATTGCAAACGATATCATCACGGACATTAAAATTGTTGTATTCATAATTCCTCCATCTATAGGTTACACAGACATAAAAAAGCTATGTCCTATTATAATCCATCTCTTCCAAATATGGAAGGATGTTTTCAAAAAGCTGTCGCACGACCGGCGCCGCAATCTGTCCGCCGTAATAAGTGCCCTGGGGATTATTGATAATCGCCACGGCAAGCACCTGAGGATTATCCGCCGGGGCAAAACCAAGAAAAGACGCGATATACTTGCCGCTTCCTCTTGGCAGCGTCTGGCTTGTGGCCGTCTTACCGCCTACCCGGTATCCTTCCACTGCCCCGTTCTTGCCGCTTCCCTCCGCCACCACCTGCTCCAGTATATAGCGCATCGTCTCGGAGGTCTCTTTAGACACCACGTTGTCTCTTACGGGATAAGTAAATACGTGGCTGTTTGTGCCGTCGCTGTTTACCGCCTTCACCGCAAAATGTGGCGTCACCCTCCTGCCGCCGTTGACAATCGAGGAGGCCGTCACTGCAAGCTGAATGGGCGTAATCTGAAAGGACTGCCCGAAGGAGATGGTTGCAAGCTCCACTGGCCCAATATTTTCCACATTATGCATAATCGTCCCCGCCTCCCCCGGCAGGTCTATCCCCGTCCGGTCAAGCAGCCCGAACTGTTTGAAATAGGAGTAGTAGCGTTCCACACCAATGCGCATACCTACGGTGATGAAGACGGGGTTGCAGGAATTCATCGTCCCCTGCACGAAATCCTCCGCCCCGTGCCCGCCCACTTTATGGCATCTTATTTTACGGTCTTCCACCATAATATATCCCGGGCAGTTAAAGGTATCCGTAGGCTTGACGGCTCCCGATTCAAGCCCGGCGGCGGCAGTAATAATCTTGAATGTGGAACCCGGTTCATAGGTATCGTTGATGCAGCCGTTACGCCACATGCCGTTTAACAGCTCCTGCTTCTTTTCCTCACTCAGCCCCTCGCTGTCCACCGTATCGGGCAGTGTATACGGGTCGTTTAAGTTAAATTCAGGCACGTTTGCCATGGCAAGAATCTCCCCGTTCTGGGGATTCATGACAAGAATGGAAACACTGTCCGCCTCTTTGGTCTCCATCGTCTGCATAGCCAGCTGCGTGGCATAACTCTGTATATTCATATCCAGGCTGATATACAAATCCTGTCCGCCCACCGGCTCAACCCGCTCTTCCCCCGCCTCCGCTACTTCCACACCTTTGGCATCGGTCACCGTCAAGATGGTTCCCGCTTCTCCCTGCAAATATTCCTCATAAATCACTTCCAGACCGATAATGCCCTGGTTATCCCCTCCGGTAAATCCCAACACTTTCGACCCCAGGGAGTCATACGGATAATAGCGTTTATAGTCTTCGTCCACTTTCACACCGTCCAGGTCATAGGCCCGGATGGCGTCCCCGATACTTTTGTCCACATTGCTCTTAATTTTTTCGATGGAAGAATACTTTTCCACCCTTTTTCTGACATATTCCTCTGACAGCCCCAGTTCTTTACAGAGTACGGTAATCACTTTCTCTTTGTCCGTAATCTGGCTGTGAATCACGGATATAGTGCACACAGTCCTGTTATCCGCCAGTATCTTACCGTTGGCATCGATTATCCGTCCTCTGGCCGCCTTGATGCTTCTCTCCCTCTCATGCAGTTCTTTCGCCTTCATCGTATAATATTCCGACTGGAAAACCATCAGATACACCAATCTGCCCATCAGTACCGCGAACACGGCGAGACAGAGAAACATCACCACGACTGTCTTGCTCCTGTGGTATGTTTTATGTAGATATGGAACGTCATCCATCATACAGAAAACCTCACAAAAAGGTATTAATACAATTTATTACCGTTTTTATGAGGTTATTCTTATTTTGCCTTATTCTGTTGCCTCAGAACCGCCTTCGCCTTCCTCTGTCTCTTCCCCTTGTTGTGTACCCTCTCCTTCTTGCTCTTCTCCCTGCTCTTCTTCCTCCCCCAAAAGACTGCCGCCATATACTTGCGTGCCGGTCTCGGGGTCATAGAAGTTGCCTGTATCCGGGTCTTTTAAGTATCCGGTCTCGGGGTCTTTCGGGAAAGTCTTCCAGATTTCCCTGGCAGCCTTTTCCTCCTCGGTTTCCTCTTCTTCCGGTTCTGTGGCTTCTCCGTCGCCTTCTTTCGGCAATACCGGATTCCCTTCCTCGTCCAGTTCCGGCTCCTCGGCGCCTTCCGCCGGTCTCTTAATCTGAATCTCCATTGCCTCCAGTTCTTCCCGTTCCTTGTCACTGAGTTCCTCCGTCATGAAAATATTGAGATACGGAAGCACTTCCGTCAGCACTTTCCTGACAATCCGGGTGGCAAATTTCGCATCATCCTGCCTCCACTCATTAGGTCTGTCCACCACAACATAAATCGCAATCTCAGGGTCGTCCGCGGGCGCATATCCCATAAAGGATACGACATACTCTTTATTCTTACGGGGAAGCGTCTCCGCCGTCCCTGTCTTTCCGCCAATCATATATCCTGCCGGACGCGCCGTCTTGCCCGTACCATTCTCTCCTGTAACTACCGTATTACAAAATTCCTTGATTGTCTCGCTGGTCGACTGTGAAATCGTCTGTTTCAGTATCCTTGGCTCAATATTTTCCAGAGTCGCACCGTCCGCCGTGGTAATCCTGTCCACCATATGAGGCTCATAATAATATCCGCCGTTAATCAGGGAACAGAAACCGGTAATCGTCTGTATCATCGTCGCATTAAACCCCTGTCCGAAGGAACAGGTGGCAAGCTCCGTCGGCCCGAGCGTATTCTTGTTAAACACGAGCGAAGCCGTCCTGGCCTCCCCTGCCAGGTCAATGTTTGTCTTTAAACCAAAGCCGAACAAATGCTGATAATCTACAAATGAGCTCTGGCCAAGCTTAAACGCCACATTCATCAGCACCACGTTACAGGAACGCTCAATACCCTCCTGGACGGAAAGATAGCCGTCGCCAAAGGTCTGGTGGCACTTAATATCATGGTCCCCCACATGCAAAAACCCTTCGCAGTTATAGGACTCATTTCCCGTAATCGAACCATTCTCGATTGCCGCCGCCACCGTAAAGGGCTTGGCTACCGACCCCGGCTCAAAGGCGTCCACGATACAGAAATTCTTCCACAATGCATTCAGCTGCCGATACATCGCTTCGTCGTTCATCCCGTCTATGTCTTCCTGCGTCACATAACCAATCCTCTTGCCTTGTTCGTCAAGCAGAGGCATCCCAATCAGGTTGTCGGTATCCCTCGTATCATTCAAGTCAAAGGTCGGATAGCTCGCCATGGCCAGGATTCTGCCCGTATCCACCTCCATAATGATACAGCCCACATTCTCCGCGCCATTGCCTTCCCTGTAATTATCCTTAAATTCTTCGTTAAAATCTTTCAGATATTTCTCTACAATGGCCTGGATATTGGCGTCAATCGTCGTCTGGATATTATGTCCGTCCTCCGCCGCAATGGTTGTCCGCTCAAGGGCCGAATCGTCGTTCAGGTATCCATACTCTCTGCCGTTAATGCCGCAAAGCATATCATTGTAAAACTCCTCCAGGCCATACGTTCCCTGGTTGTCATTTGTCGTAAAACCGATGACATCGCAAGCCAACCTCCCGTTGGGATACTCCCGCCTGTACTCGTCCTCAAACCAGACGCCCTTGATATTCTTACCTGCCTCCGGGTCATTGGCAAGCTCCTGGAAGGCGTTCATCTTCTCGTATTCCACCCGTTTGGCCATCACATAATAAGAAGACGTGGGATGTTCTGCAATATAACCCCGCACCTCGTTGGTGTCAATCCCGAAACACTTCCTAAGCGCATCGAGAGTCGGTTCAATATTTTCTTCCTTCCGCACCAGGATTTTTGTATCCAGAATGACATTGTACACTTTATTGCTGACTGCCAGCACCGTACCGTTGGAATCCAAAATATCCCCACGCTTAAAAGGTATTGTCTTGGAATCATACTCCTGCTGCGACAATACCTGTTTTTTATACTCTTCTCCGTTATCCCTGGTAACCAGATATATCCGGGCGCTTAACCCTGCGAAGGCTGCCAATATCATAAGGAACAATACCAGCAGCTTTTTCTGCATTTTGATTGTAAATTTGTTGACGGGATTCCTGTCTCTTCTCCTACCGCTCAAATACTCACCTACTCATGGCTGTATGACACCCTACTGGGGGATGTCGGCCATCTGCTTCACATAATCGTTGTTCTCGCTCTCGAAAGAAATAATTTGTCCTTCCTTCGCGTACTGCATACCTAACTCCTCTATGGCAATCCGCTTTATCTCTTCCAAATCAACACTACTTGTTATTCTACTATACTCCTCATCATTTGCAAGCTTTAAATCATTTAATTGCTTCTCCAACGCAGAGATATGTTCCACACTGTTGGTAATATCGGACTGCAGCCCAATATACTTGACGAGTATCACACCCGTCACCATAAGCGCCATACACAGAAACAAAACATACCCCGCGCTCATATGTTTTGCCTTCTCCCTGTTCTTGCGGGCCGTATTGCTGATTTTCTTCTGCGGCTTTCTCTCTATTTCTTTCGTTACATCTAATTTCCTGACGGTATTCCCCTGCACATAATAGCGGCTTCTCTGCTCCGCCGCCCTGCTTCGGTTTGCCGTTCTTGATGTTGACGCCATACACTTATCTCCTCATAATTATCTGCGATTTATCATAACAGACATTTTTCAAAAACTCTCAGTTTCGCGCTCTTCGCCCGTTTATTGACGGTCACTTCCTCCGCGGAGGGTAAAATCGGTTTCCTGGTGATTACCTTGCCTCTGGATGCTTGTCCGCACACACATACCGGAAAATCCGGCGGACATGTACAGGGATTTTCATTTCTTTTGAAAGCCGTCTTCACGATTCTGTCTTCCAGTGAATGAAACGTAATAATGCATATTCTGCCGCCCGGCTTTAACATCTCTATAAAACCATCCAGAGAATCTTTCAGCACTTCCAACTCTTTGTTGCACTCTATCCTGATTGCCTGGAATGTCCTCTTGGATGGATGCCCCCCTGCAGCCCGCATCTTAGCCGGTATCGCCGCCTTGATGATTTCATTTAACTCCCCTGTCGTCTCAACAGGCTTGTCCTTTCTGGCATTCACGATATGCTTCGCGATATTGGCCGCAAACTGTTCCTCCCCATAATCCTTGATGACATGGAAAAGCTGTGCCTGTGTGTATCCATTGACAATATCCGCCGCCGTCAGCGTCTGCCGCAAATCCATCCGCATATCCAGCGCCGTGTCGTATTTGTAAGAAAATCCACGTTCTGCATTGTCCAACTGGAAAGACGACACTCCCAAATCAAGCACAATGCCGTCAACTTTCTCTATTCCAAGACGCATCAACGCCTGTCTGGCATTCCGGTAGTTATCGCGGACTAAAGTAACCCTGTCCTCATAAGGCTGCAGCCGTATACCCGCTGCCTCGATAGCGGCTTCATCCTGGTCAATACCAATCAGCCTACCTCCTTCGCCTAACTTAGATGCAATGCGGCAGGAGTGACCCCCGCCGCCCAACGTACCGTCCACATAAATACCTTCCGGTTTTATCTGTAAATTATCTATGGTTTCTTCCAAGAGAACCGACGTATGTTTAAATTCCATAGTTATACCATGCCTTTCCCTCAGATTCCCAAACCAAGTTCCGCCATGTGCTCCGCTATTTCATCCATATCTTCATAGGCAGCCATGCCGTCGAAACGTTCTTTACTCCAGATTTCTATCCTGCTCGCCACACCGATTAACACCACGTCTTTGTTAATCTGGGCGAACTCGCGTAAAACATTGGGAACAAGAATCCTTCCCTGTTTATCCACTTCTACTTCCGCTGCTCCTGCCAGGAAGAATCTCGCGAACTGCCTGGCTTCCTTATTGGTAATGGGCAATGATTTCAGTTTTTCTTCGAATGCAGTCCACTCATCGTTGTCATACACAAACAGACAGCCATCCAACCCCTTCGTCACCACGAAGGTATCTCCCAACGCATCTCTGAATTTGGAGGGAATAATCAGCCTGCCCTTTGCATCGATTGTGTGATTGTATTCTCCCATAAACATCATCAATCACCTGCCCGCGTGTCTGTCCGCCTCCTGTCACCTTCGTCCATACACTGATACATCCAAGTGGCCTGCCACGGAAATACGGTATTTTTCTGTGAACTTTATGGTTTTTATCACCACTTCATTCCACTTCATACCACTTTCCACCACTTTTACTCTAATTTTATACTATGCAATGGGATAATGCAAGGAAAATATTCGTTACTCCTCGCCTTCCTCCTATAACCGCCATAAGACGCAAAAATCCCCCATGGCACAATGCCACGGGGGACTTATCTCATATAATATTATTGTTCCTTACCCTTCTTCATCCGCATCCGTATCACCAAATCCGCCATAAGCGCCGCCACGAAAAGCACTGCCGCCAATACTTGGGATACGGCCACTGTCGTGTGGGGGATAAAAAGGGTGTCCGTGCGGATTCCCTCAATCCAGGCCCTGCCGAGCCCATAACCGCCTAAGTACAGAAGCCACATCTCGCCCTGGAACTTCTTGTGCTGCCTGTAGGCCAGCATCAGGAGTAGAAGAACCAGATTCCAAAGGCTCTCATACAAAAAAGTAGGATGCACCTGTATATAATTGGCTCCCTCCGGGATATGGGCCGCCAAATTCTCTGAAATATCAATGCTTCTGACTGCCTCCACAGGCAGACGCATGGCAAGAAGGTTGTCCGTATACTCACCGAACACTTCCCTGTTCATAAAGTTGCCCCACCGGCCGATGACCTGTCCAAGCACAAGCCCGGGCACACACACGTCCGCAATCTGCAAAAAGCTTTGCTTTTTCACTTTACAGTACACCCACAGTGTCGTAAATGCCGCAATCACCGCACCGTAAATAGCCAACCCGCCATTGCGCAGATTAAAGATATTGGCCAGATTATCCTTATACATATCCCACTGGAAAATTACATAATAAATCCTCGCCCCAATGATAGAAAAAATAATCGCATAAATGGCAAAATCCCAGATTAACTCCGAATCCAGGTTCTCTTTCTTCGCCACATAGGACGCCATCAGGACGCCGCACAGGACGCCGATTCCGATAATCACGCCGTAAAAGGCAATCTTAAACCCAAAAATGCTAAAGCTTCTCGGTATATTCTCCAGATAAATCCCAAGATGCGGAAACGCTATATCCGCCACATCCATCATTTCCTGCACAATAGATACTCCTTTATGATTCCTATTCTCTGCATGTTATGCCGCTTTTCAAATCCATATACACACCGCCACACAGATAGTTGCATCAAAAACACACAAGTTGTTTTATATCAGACATTAAACCGGAACAAGATTACATCTCCGTCTTGCACCACATATTCCTTGCCTTCCATGCCAACCAACCCCTTCTCTCTTGCCGCCGCAAGCGAGCCTTGCTCCAACAAGTCTTTGTAGTTGACCACCTCTGCCTTGATAAAGCCTCTCTCGAAGTCGGTATGTATCTTTCCCGCCGCCTGGGGCGCCTTCGTCCCAATCTTAATCGTCCATGCCCTTGTCTCGTCCTCGCCAGCGGTCAAGAAGCTCATAAGCCCCAGGAGACGGTAACTTGCCTTAATCAGTTTCTGCAGGCCCGACTCAGACAGCCCCAAATCCTCTAAGAACATGGCGGTCTCTTCCTCGTCCAGCTCCGCAATTTCCTGTTCAATCTGTGCACAGATAACAAAGACCTCGCTGTTATTCTGCGCGGCAAATTCCTTGACCCTGGCAACGCCGTCATTGGAAGCGCCGTCATCCGCCAAATCGTCTTCCGCCACGTTCGCCGCAAAAATTACCGGTTTATAGGTAAGAAGATTATAAGAATTTAAAAGGGCTTCTTCGTCCTCATCCTCCGCCTCATAGCTCTTAGCAAGCTTACCGTCTTCTAAATGTCCCTTAAGTTTCTCTAAAAGCGCAAGCTCCTTCGCCAGTGTCTTGTCCATCTTCGCGGCCTTCGCCGTCTTCGCAATTCTACGTTCCAGAATCTCCAGGTCAGAGAAAATCAACTCCAGGTTAATCGTCTCGATATCGCGCAACGGGTCGATAGAACCGTCCACATGTATGATATTGCTGTCCTCAAAGCACCTCACCACATGCACTACCGCGTCCACTTCCCTGATATTGCTTAAGAACTGGTTCCCAAGCCCTTCCCCTTTGGACGCGCCTTTCACCAGACCTGCGATATCCACAAATTCAATGGTCGCAGGAGTCACTTTCTTGGAATGGTACATATCCCCAAGAAGCTTAAGCCTCTCGTCCGGCACCGCCACAATGCCGATATTCGGGTCGATAGTGCAGAATGGGTAGTTCGCCGATTCCGCCCCTGCCTTTGTTAAAGAATTAAAAAGAGTGCTCTTTCCTACATTGGGAAGGCCTACGATTCCTAGTTTCATATCTCCTATATACCTCCTTCAAAAACGCCATATAACCGGCATTCTCTATAATCTCTGTATTATCTATATTTACTTTCTACATATGCGTAAACGCATCTGCTTAACCTATTACAGTATAAATCAATACCTTTTCAACCCCTTAAGTTCCTCATAGAGAACCCTATAGTTCTCATAGCGGACCGCACTGATTTTCCCCTCCGCGACGGCATCCTTGACGCCGCAGGAAGGCTCGCTCATATGAGCGCACCCCCGGAACCTGCAAAAGGGTTCATACCGGGCAAACTCCGGATAATACTGCCAAAGCTCTTCCTTCGTAATTTCTGAGATATCAAGGGACGTAAATCCCGGCGTATCCACGATATAGCTTCCGTCGCCAAGCGCAATTATCTCGGAATGCCTGGTGGTATGCTTTCCCCTCTCAATCTTCGCGCTAATCTCTCCAGTCTCCATATTCGCCCGGGGAGACAGACGGTTAATCAAGGAAGACTTTCCTACCCCGCTTGGCCCCGCAACCGTGGTCGTCTTCCCCTCAAGAATCTCCCTGACCCGCTCTACTCCTTCATTCTCTAGCGCGCTGATAAACAGCACCTGATAGCCGCAAGTCTCGTAAGACTGCCTTAACGCCTCTTTTTCCTCCGGCGAGGCAATATCCTGCTTATTGAAACAGATAACCGTGGGCAGACTTTGGCGTTCCATACGGATTAGAAATCTGTCCAACAGGTTAAAATTAGGATTCGGCTTTACAATGGCAAAAATAATAAGCGCCTGGTCGACATTGGCTACCGCCGGACGGATTAACGCGCTTCGGCGCGGTAAAATCTCTCTGATATTGCCAAGCATCTGCACTTCGTCAAGCACGTCCATAAACACATCGTCACCTACCAAAGGCTTCACATGATCTTTTCTGAAAATACCTTTCGCCTTGCACTCGTAGATTCCATATCCTTCCACATGGACATAATAAAACCCGGCAATTCCTTTGATTATCTTTCCCTGCATACACCTGCCCCTAGTACATCAAATCATAAGTAATCAGCCATATGGCTTGCCTGAATTTCCATTTCTGATTTCCTACCTAACCGCCATGATTCCGCTTTGAGGAATCACAAAATCCAAAGACAAGCAAGCTTGTCTGGGAGAATGCCGTATTGCAGGCATTCTCTTGCGTGAGATGGAGTTGCAAAGCAACTCCATCTCACACTATTCCTGCGTAAAAGCGATTTCCCTCTTCACAGTCTTCTCCTCCGTAGACGCTTCCGTAGTAATCGGCTCGCCGGTCTCGGGGTCGGTGGAAGTAGCCGCCTCCCGCTCCACGGTAAAAGTATAAGTGATAACTCCTGTCGGCGCCTTTATCCCCGTATAATTTGCGGCCACAGGAAATGTTGCTGTCTGGGTGCTTAAAAGCTGCGTGCCGTCCGACGTTGTGACCGTCACATTGACCATCATGCCGCCACGGTATTCCGGGTCTTCCGTAGGTGCAGTAATCCCTTCCGAATAGCGGTAAGTGACCCCGGAAGGCCCGGTGCTTATCTTCAGGTCAATGGGCGTATTCTTATCCACATAAGAGCCCACGGAATAACTCTGGTAGCATACCATGCCCGTCAGCGCCGCATCCTCATGTTCTGTCTCCGTCACATTGCCCACAGCAAGCCCGCTCTCCGTCAGGCTTACCGTGGCGTCCATCTCGCTCATGCCTACCAAATCAGGCACTCTGACCTTATTGTCGTCCGCCCCCTGGCTCACACGGATGGTGATGGAGGAGCCTTCCGGCGCCGTCGTGCCTTCTTCCGGCGACTGGGATATGACATAGCCGTTCTCCACCGAGGCATCGAAGCTTTCTGTCACATTGACCACAAATCCTTCTTTCTCAAGGATAGACGTCGCTTCCGCCTGGGACTTTCCTGTCACCGAAGGCACCTGCACGCCGTCCACGGCCTCCGCCACCGTCATCACAATCACCGTGTCCTTGTCAATCATAAGCCCGTCCTGCACGCTGGCGCGCAGCACGGTACCCGCATCATAAGCGCTGTTTGGCTCATATTTTATTTCCGGCGTCAGGCCTAACTCCAACAGGGCTCGCTTGGCCTCGTCCACATTCATGCCCACGACCCGAATCATTTCCACTTGTTCTTCCGATTCTTCCTGTTTCTCCCCGTCTTCTTTTGCGACAGCGCCGAACTCAAACACGCCTAAACCTCTTCCCACAAGGAAAAGAACGATACAGCCCACTAACAACGCTGCCACTACGGCAAGGATTGTAGTGATTTTTTCCATCTTAGGGTCGTAATCTTCATCATCCTCATCGTCTTCCCAGTCTTCGTCATCCTCTTCTTCCTCTTCGTAATAACGCTCATTTCTCTTCCGAAGGCGCATCGCCTCATCCATGGAATCTCTCTGGTCGGACTGCCTCTTAATCCTTACCATATCCCGGTCCGTAATCATCCTGGTGGAAGCCTCCTCGTCCGGGTCAATCACCTTGACGAAATCCTCGTCCGGGTTAATCAGGGACTGCTTCAAGTCCACTATCAGCTCCGCCATGGACTGATACCTTCTGTCAGGACTTTTCTGGCAGCATTTATATACAATCTGCTCCACACTAAGCGGAATCTCCGGTACATAATCCCTGGGGGAAGGTAATTCTTCCTGTATATGCTTGATGGCAATCGCCACCGTGGTTTCACCGTTAAAAGGCACTCTGCCCGTAAGCATCTCAAACATGGTGATGCCCAAAGAATAGATATCGCTCTTCTCGTCGCTATAGCCGCCTCTCGCCTGTTCCGGCGAAGTATAGTGCACCGACCCCATCACATTGGAGGTAATCGTATTGCTGGTGGCCGCCTTGGCAATGCCAAAGTCCGTCACCTTTACTTTGCCTTCTTTGGATATGATAATATTCTGGGGTTTGATATCCCTGTGGATAATATGGTTATTGTGCGCCGCCTCAATCCCCATAGATACCTGGATAGCAATGCTGATTGCCTCCTTGACAGAAAGCCTCGCCTTCTTTTCAATATATTTCTTCAGCGTGATGCCTTCCACCAGTTCCATGACAATATAGTAGATGCCGCCTTCTTCACCCACGTCATAGACATTTACAATATTAGGATGCATAAGCCCGGCCGCCGCCTGCGCCTCTACCCTGAACTTGGACACGAAATTTGCATTCTCGCTAAATTCCTGCTTCAAGACTTTCACCGCCACGAAACGGTTTAACTTATGGTCCTTTCCCTTATATACATCCGACATGCCTCCGGTTCCGATTTTCTCGAGAATTTCATATCGGTCGCCTATCATCATTCCTATCTTAATCATGCTCCACCTCATTTGCTAACGGTTCGATAACGATTGCCGAAATATTATCTTTGCCGCCGTTTTGGTTGGCCGCCTCCACCAATTTCTCCACCCTGTCCTTCAAGCTCCCGCCGCCGGTCAAAATGCGGCGTATCGCCTCGTCATCCAGCATATTCGTCAGGCCGTCCGAACAAAGTAATACCATGTCTCCTGCCTGTAATTCCAAGGTAAAGAAATCCGCATCTATATAATCCCTCGCCCCGATTGCGCGGGTGATGATGTTCTTGTCCGGGTGGTTCTTGGCCAATGCCCTGTCAATCCCGCCCATGCGCACCATCTCCTCCACCAGGGAATGGTCTTGTGTAATCTGCTTCATCCTGTCGTTAACCACATAGAGCCGGCTGTCACCCACGTTTGCCACCTCCAAGTACCTGCCGATACAGGTAGCAATCACCATAGTCGTGCCCATGCCGTTATAGGCCGCTTCCTCCCGCGCCCGTTCGCGTATAAGCTTGTTGGCTTTATGAATCGCCTTGTCCAAGACCCTGACCGGATTCTTTTCAAAAGACATGCCGATTTCTTCCACCACAGTCTCCACCGCATAGCGGGACGCGTAATCGCCCGCATTATGTCCTCCCATGCCGTCGGCTACAATAAACACATTGGGCAGATTGCCGATTGGGCGCTCAGACACGAAAATATAATCTTGATTCAGTTGTCTTTTCCGACCGATATCCGTAATCGCATAGGATTTAAGCACCGTCCTGTTCCCCCTATTACTACACGCCTTCTCTCTATAGATTGTCCAACCCGGGGACTTCCTCCAAGTCAGACTATGACGTCAGGATTCCATATACCGGCGTCTGAGCTGTCCGCAGGCGCCGTCGATATCCCGACCCATTTCCCTTCTAATAGTAACATTAATTCCATTTTTTTCAAGTTTATTTTTGAATGCTTCCACCGCACGCCGCCCGGACTGCACGTAAGCACGCTCCTTAATCGGGTTCACGGGTATCAGGTTCACATGGCAGTTTAATCCGCCAATCAGCTCAGAAAGCTGTCCGGCATCTTCGCTTGTATCGTTGACGCCCGCCACCAGGCTGTACTCAAAAGTAATCCGCCTGCCTGTCTGCCCAAAATAGTACACGCACGCGTCCATCAGTTCAGTAAGCCCATAACGCTCCGCAATCGGCATCAACTGTTTCCTCTTCTCGTCTGTCGCCGCATGAAGGGAAACCGCCAACGTCATCTGTAATTTCCTGTCGGCAAGCTCCCGCATCTTAGGCACAATCCCGCAGGTGGATACGGTAAGGTTACGCTGGCTGATGTTCAGTCCGTTTTCATCCGTCAAAAGCGTAATAAACCGAAGAAGATTCTCATAATTGTCAAGAGGTTCCCCACTCCCCATCACAACCACATTGGAAACCCGCTCTCCTGTGTGCAGGGTAATCGCATATATCTGGTCGAGCATCTCCGAGGGAAGAAGGTTCCGCTCCAGCCCGTCCAATGTGGAAGCGCAGAAACGGCACCCCATGCGGCATCCTGCCTGGGACGAAATACAGACACTGTTGCCATGCTTATACCGCATCCAAACACTTTCCACCATATTGCCATCCGATAGTCTGAACAGGTACTTGCGCGTGCCGTCAATTTTGGATTCCTGCATCCGCACTGTCTCAATGGCCGTATATTGGTAGCGTTCCCTGCATTTATCAGCCAAGCTCCGTGGAATATTGCCCATCTGGCCATAATCCCTTGCCATCTTCTTATGCATCCACTCGTACAACTGTTTCGCCCGGAAAGACTTCTCGCCCATCGATTCCATTTCCGTTTGCAACTGTACCAAAGTAAATGATTTGATATCCTTCGTCAATTCTGGCCCCATCGATTCCATACTTTCCGTTATTTCTGTCAATCACTCTACTTTGACATCTCACGCAACCCTGCCCTGGCTTTCTTAAGTCTTGCCAGGAAAAACCCGTCCGTTCCATGTATGCCCGGCAGAAGCTGCAGATACCCGCATCCTGTCTCTTCCCGCAATCCTTCCGGCAATACCTGTTCCATACTCTCTGTTTCCATGCCATAGGCGCGGCATATATAGCCCACCATCTCTTCATTTTCTTTCGGATTCATCGTGCATGTGCTGTATATCATAGTCCCTTCCGGTTTCAGGTATTGCACAACATTCCCCACTATCTCTTTTTGCAGGCTGACCAGTTCTTCCATGGACTCCGGTGTGACCCGGTATTTGATATCCTGCTTCTTCCCAATCACGCCAAGCCCTGAACAAGGCACATCCACAAGAAGCACATCAGCCTGTCCAATAAGAGAACTGTCAAGCGCACGGGCATCCTGTACCCTGACAGACACATTCTCCATTTGAAGCCTTTTCCTGTTCTCTTCGATTTTATCTGTCTTATAGGAAGAAACATCGCAGGCGATAACCTGTCCCGTCCCCCGGAGCTTGGTCGCCGCATGGAGCGCTTTTCCGCCCGGCGCGGCGCACACGTCAATCACCGTATCTCCCTGCCTGATGCCCGCCGCTTCCGCCACGAACATGGAACTCACATCCTGTACCGCAAAAGCTCCTTCGTTATAACCGGCAAGGTTATGCACGCCGTCCGCCTTCTGTACTTCCACAGCATAAGGAAGATACGGGTTTTTATCTACCTGCACTCCTGCCTGCCGCCAGGACGCAATCAAATCATCCTGCTCCTGCCTGCTTAGGGTTTCTTTCAATCTGATGCTGACCGGCCCTCTCTGTAAAAAAGCATCCAGAATCTTCTCACATTTCTCCCTGCCATATGCATCCGCCAAATGCTCCACAAGCCAACGGGGCATGGAATAACAGACCGACAGATAATCGGCATACGCCGTCTCCTTATCCGGATAGGTAATCTGCCCTTTGTTCCTTGCAACCGTGCGCAGGACACCGTTCACATATCCCTGCAGCGACTGGAACTTACGTTTCTTAGCCAGTTTCACCGCCTCATTGCAGACCGCCGCATCGGGTATCTTCTCCATAAAAAGTATCTGGTACACACTCATCCTGAGAAGTTCCCGGATAAGCGGCTTCATCTTCTGCACCGGGACCTTGGAAAACTGCCCGAGCACATAATCAATCTGGATTCTGCGCTCCACCGTCCCTTCGCCCACCCGTTTGATAAACGCTTTCTCCCTGACATCCAGATAATCGTATTTCCCAAGCACCGACGCTATCAGGACATTGCTGTATTCATTCTGCCTGGAAAGCTCCAGTAAAATATCCAGGACGATTTCACGTATGTTCATATGAATCCCTACTCCCCACTAATCCCGGTTCCTGTTATTCCCGAACAGGAGAACCAGCCTAAGAAGCTGTAAAATTGCGGACGCCGCAGCCGCCACATAAGTCAGGGCGGCGGCGGACAGCACCTTGCGGCAGCCGCTTGTCTCGTCCCGCTCCAACATACCGTAGTCGCCCAACATAGCCAATGCCCTGCCGGAAGCGTTAAATTCCACAGGAAGCGTCACCACCTGGAAAAGCACCGCCAATGCAAACACCCAGATGCCTATCTGGATTAACAGTTGGTTCATTCCCAGAAGCGCGCCGAGAAGAATCAACGGTATCCCCGCCTTGGAACCGATATTGGCAGCCGGCACAAGGGCAGTCCGGACAGACAAGGGCGCGTATCCCTTATCATGTTGTACCGCATGTCCGCATTCGTGCGCCGCCACGCCAATCGCCGCGATGGAATTGGAGCCGTAGACGGAATCCGACAGGCGCAGGACTTTGTTCGCCGGGTCATAATGGTCAGTCAGCTCGCCCCGGACATGTTCGATGCGCACATCATAGATGCCCGACATCTGCAGAATCCGCTGTGCCGCCGCCGCGCCTGTCAGTCCGCTTCTGCTCCTGACCCTGGAATATTTCTTATAGGTAGAGCTGACCCGCGCCTGCGCCCAGAGACACAGCACCGCGCCAATCAGAACCAAAATATACGTGGGGTCGAAATAGTAACCATAGTATCCGTAATGTCCCATACACACTCATCCTTTCTGTATAGCTTAGATAACATCCGCTAATTTCCAAGCTTTTCCCCTGCCTCAACCGGATATCCCAGAAGAAAATCCTTGACTGCCATGCGCTTCTTGCCCTCCGGCTGCACGGAGAGAATTTTAAGAAGCCCGCTGCCCGTCTGCACATAGAAAGCGTCTTTTTCCACCTTCACCACCGTGCCGGGCTCTGCACCGCCATCCTTTTCTGTTTCCGCCAAACCGCCGTTTCCGGCCTCGTCCGCCGCCACAGCCTCCTCTTCCCAGACTTTCAAAGTTTTCCCCCTGTAAAGAGTAGAAGCTCCCGGCCATGAAATCAGCCCGCGTATGAGACAGTCGAGTTCCTTCGCATCTGTGTGCCAGTCAATCTGCCCCATGGACTTATTGAGCATCTTGGCATAGCAGGCTTCCTCCTCGTTCTGTTTCACCGGCGTAATACTGCCGCTCTCTATCTTGGAAAGCGCTTCCACAATCAATGTAGCGCCCGTCTTCGCCAACTTATCATGGAGGCTGTCCCCAGTCTCCTTCTCTCCGACAGGCACCTCCGCCTTTAACAGCATATCCCCTGTGTCTATTCCTTTATCCATCTGCATGATGGTGACACCGGTGGTCTTCTCCCCGTTGATGATAGCCCATTGAATCGGCCCCGCTCCCCTGTATTTGGGCAGGAGGGATGCATGGATATTCACACAGCCATATTTCGGCATGGAAAGAATTTCCTCGGAAAGTATCTGTCCAAAAGCCGCCACCACAAAGATATCCGCCCCATAACCGCGCAGTCTTTCCACAGCCTCCGCTTCCCTGATTTTCAGAGGCTGGAACACCTCGATGCCATGGGACAGCGCACACTCCTTCACCGGCGTCATCTGCATCTTCTTGCTTCTGCCCTTCGGCTTATCAGGCTGTGTCACCACAAGCGCCACCTCATGACCTGCCTGAATAACCGCTTCCAAAGCTCCCACGGCAAAATCCGGCGTCCCCATAAATATAACCTTCATTCCATGCACTCCCTTCCTGTAGTACGTAGTAACTCTCGGGCCGCGTCCTTTGCGGCCTTAGAGTTCCCTTATTACATCCTCAAACTTTCCTGCGAAGAATGCCGTCCCTTAATCTTCATCTTCCACCAAGTCGGCGGCATCCACCAGAGGCCCTTCCACTTTCTCCACATACAAATGTCCTTCCAAGTGGTCCAATTCGTGGCAAATCGCCCTGGCAAGCAGTTCTGTGCCTTCCAGTTCGAAAGCTTCCATGTTCTCATTGTAGGCGATAACCTTCGCGTAGTTGGGCCTGGTCACTTTGCCGCTCTTGCCGGGAACGCTCAGGCATCCTTCATATCCGTTCTGTTCTCCGCTTGTCTCAAGCAGTTTCGGATTGATGAGAAGAATCGGGTCTTCCCCGGTGGTGTCAATCACCACGATTCTTTTCAGTATCCCTACCTGGGGCGCGGCGAGGCCCACCCCTTCCGCCTCGTACAAAGTCTCAAACATATCGCCTATCAGTTCCTGTACCCGGGGTGTCATCTCGGTCACTTCCTTACACTTCTTATTCAGAACCGGGTCCCCCAGCTCCCTTATTTTCCTGATTGCCATACTTATCTTCTCCTTTTTATCTTTTCTGCCTGTATTATTAATATGTATTCACCGGGTCAAAGTCATACTGCACCGACTGATTCTTTAACTCTTTTCCCTTGCAGTATAACTCCAGTTCATCCTTAATCTCTACCAATGCCTGGTAGTCCTCGTGCTTGACATAGAAGACATGTCTGTACCAGTCATTGATTCTGCCCACCGACGCCTCCGCAGGGCCAATCAACTGCACGTCCTGTCCGGCGGCTAAAACCTCGCTTTTTCTCCGCCATTCTTTGACTATATCAGTCATCTCCCGGCTCAGCGCCATGCCCTCATCTTGTTCGCGGGAAACCACTAACACAGCCAACATATGCGCCACCGGAGGATACCGCATCAAGTCACGGTAGGCAATTTCCTCTTCATAGAATCCTTTATAGTCCTGGTTTGCGGCATGTACGATACTGTAATGTTCCGGCTGGTAAGTCTGTATCACCACTTCTCCCGGTTTATCTCCCCGCCCGGCCCGGCCCGCCGCCTGGGTCAGCAATTGGAAGGTACGTTCGCCTGCGCGGTAATCATTCTGGTTCAACGACAAATCCGCCGCCAGAACGCCCACCAAGGTCACATTGGGAAAATCATGTCCCTTGACAATCATCTGCGTCCCCACCAGGATATCCGCCTTCTCGTTGGCAAAAGCGGACAGTATCTTCTCATAACTTTCTTTCGTCCCGGTGGTATCGGCGTCCATGCGCAACACCCTTACCCCCGGAAATTCTTTGTACAGCGCCGCTTCTATCTGTTCGGTGCCCGCCTTGAATCCCATCAGGTATTTGGAACCGCACGCGGGGCAATTTGCCCGCCGCACTTCCTCGTAACCACAATAATGACATATTAGCATACCATTGCGGTGTTCGGAAAGAGAAACATCGCAATGCGGACATTTCATCACATGGCCGCACGCCCTGCAAGAGACGAATCCTGCATATCCTCTCCTGTTTAAAAAGAGCATCGTCTGCTCTCCCGCCTGCAGTCTCCGTTCCAACAGCTCTCGCAATTTCCTGCTGAAAACAGAACGGTTCCCCTGTTTTAATTCTTCCCTTAAATCCACCGTATATACCTTAGGAAGCACGCTGTTCCCATGTCTGCCTGCCATCTCAAAAAGCTTGTATTCGCCTTTCTTTGCGCGGTAATAAGCCTCCGCCGAAGGCGTAGCCGACCCTAATACCACACTGGCATTGTGCATGGACGCAATCTGGATTGCCGTCTCCCTGGCATGGTACTTCGGCATGGACTCACTCTTATAACTGCTCTCGTGCTCCTCATCCATCACGATAACGCCCAGATTTGGAAAAGGGGTGAACAACGCAGACCTGGGGCCGATAATAACGTCAATTTCCCCGCTCTTGGCACGCCTGACCTGGTCGTACTTTTCCCCTTTGGAAAGGGTGGAATTGATGACCGACACCCGGTCCCCGAACCTCTTATAAAACCGCAAAAGCGTCTGATATGTGAGGGCAATTTCCGGGATAAGCACGATGGCTTGTTTTCCCATCCCCACCATCTGCTCGATGATACCCAGATACACTTCCGTCTTGCCGCTTCCTGTGACGCCATGCACAAGATAGGTGCCGCTTCGCCCTTCCTTATAGTCTTCCAGGACACTCTCTATGATTGCGCGCTGCCCGTCGCTTAGACGCACCCTCTTCTCTTCCCGCCCCGTCAGCTTCACGGGATTACGGTAAAGGCTTTCCGTCTCAATCCGCAGGCAGCCCAGCTTCTCCAACGCCTGCAAAGTGGCGGGAGAAACATTTAGCTTCTGCCTGAGCAGCTCATAGGGGAGTACCTCTTCCTCCGCAAGCGCGCCAAGCGCCCTGGCCTTCGCCACCTGATGTTTCCTGAAACACTGTTGCTGTACTTCTCTCAGCATTTCGGAAGGCATACACCTGACCACCTTTTTTTTCTCTAACTGTTTCAGCTTCTGTTTTGCAGGCAAGACGGTCTTAAGGGCGGCATACATCGTGGAACCATACTGCCTTTTGAGCCAGTAGGCAATCTGTATCTGCCCGCCCTCCACAGTGATGCCCCTGTCGTCCACTGCGGCGATGCTTTTTAGCTTCTCGATGGGGTAGTCCGTGCAGTCCGATAAATCCACCACATACCCAATCCTGTCGGTATTCCCCTTCCCAAAAGGGACATGCACCCGCACGCCCGGGAATATCGCTTCCGAAAGTTCTTCCGGTATCTTGTACTGGAAAGGCCTGTCAACTTTCTCGTGGGAGATATCTATGATAACATCCGCATATCTTTTTGTCATACTAATTTTACCTGCCCTCAAGAATCTCCTGAATCAGCACACGCTCATCCATCGGATACTTGACGCCGTTAATCTCCTGATAATCTTCATGCCCTTTGCCCGCAAGGACGATAATGTCCCCCGGTTCTCCATGGGAGATGGCATAGGCAATGGCTTCCTTCCTGTCACAGATTTCCACGTATTTGCCGTCGGTTTTGCCTATTCCTTCCTTAATATCGTCTATAATCGCCTGGGGCTCTTCGGTTCTTGGATTGTCGGAAGTGATAATCGTCAAGTCGGCCATCTGTCCGCTGACCTCTCCCATCTCATATCTTCTGGATTTCGCCCGGTTGCCGCCGCACCCAAAAAGACAGACAAGACGATGAGGCTTATATTCCCGCAGGGTAGAAAGCAGGCTTTTTAGCGCCATGGCATTATGGGCATAGTCAATCATCAGCGTAAACTCGTCTGACACCCTTACCGGTTCAATCCTGCCCTTCACCTTGGCTGATAAAAGAGCCGCCTTGACAGCTTCCTCATCCACACCGAAATGACGGCAGATAGCAATGGCTGTCAGCGCGTTGTACACACTGAATTTACCGGGCGTGGCAATCTTTACGTGGAAATCCATAAGGCCCTCCACGTCAAATTCCATACCCAAGTTACCCGCTTCCTTTAAGAAAGTAATATTCCTGGCGCGCAAATCCGCTTCCGTGTCAATGCCGTAAGTCTCAAGCGCACAGGTATGCCCCCGGGTGACCGCCTCAAAATGCGCGTCGTCATGGTTTGCAATCCCCACCAGGCACTGTTTGAACAGCAGCCCTTTGCACCGCAGATAATCGTCAAAGTCTTTATGCTCCCCTTTGCCGATATGGTCCGGCTCCAGGTTCGTGAAGATGCCGAAGTCGAAAACAAACCCTTGCGTCCTGTGGAGCATCAGCCCCTGGGAAGATACCTCCATCACCACCGTATCGCACCCTGCATCCGCCATCTGTCTGAAATACTTCTGAATCAGATAAGATTCCGGGGTGGTATGGTCGGCATGGATGTGCATATCCCCGATGATAATCTCGATGGTGCCAATCAGCCCTACTTTCCTTCCCGCATGTTCCAGGATAGATTTCACCAGATAGGTAGTGGTTGTCTTGCCTTTTGTTCCCGTAATACCGATAATTTTCATCTCTTTCGCCGGATACCCAAAAAAAGCTGCCGACAGGAACGCCATGGCGTAGTGGGTATCCTTCACCCGAATCACCGTCACATCCGCCTCTGGCGCAAGTTCTACCTCTTTCTCCACCACAAGCGCCCTTGCCCCGGCTTCTACTGCCTGGGCGGCAAAAGTATGCCCATCCACAATAGCGCCCGGAATACAGACAAACATACTGCCCGGCGTCACCTTGCGGGAATCATACACGATGTCTGACACATCCGCATCAACCGTCCCACGGATACACTCATACGCAACCTCTGCCAACAAATCCTTTAAAACTGCCATACGATACCCCCTGCTTTCCCAAACATTCCCATACTGTCTATATGCATACCTTATACAATAACACGAAAAAGGTTCTTTTTCAACTTCTCACTGGACAGGAAACTTATAAACCCACAAATAGGCTTTGCCCGTTTTTTTATTTTTTCTTTAACCTTTCTTAAGGTATTTTTATATTTTTATAACAAACTAAACACATTTTAGACACATTTGCACTCTATGATAGTATTCAAGATAGTTGAAGAACTCACTATCTCCCCCCTCATAAGAAAATACGAAAAAGTCTGGGAATACCCGGACTTTTTTGTTGTGTATTTTCTAGTCGCCTTTACAATAATCCTGCATCACCATCTGCATCCGCTCCCTGCCCTGGTATACATCCAACTCCGGATAATAGACTACATGGATGCGGATACCGCTGTTCCCGCCACGGTAGAGCCTGTCATACGCCTCCCGTCCGAATGTCTGAGTGAGAAATTCATGCCACGACGCCATATCGCCGAAATAAATCATCTCAAACTGCCTGCCCGCCTCATCTTCCACCGTATATTTTCCTACATTGCTATTCTTCCCCAAAATCTTTCCTCTGATGAAACGGACATTCTTCTGGGCAAAAACAGGCTTGGGATTCCCATTGCCAAAGGGTTCCAGGACAGAAAGCTGCCTGACGAAATCGGCCGTCACATAGGACATCGGCATAGGCACATCAATATGTATCTTCTCCACGAAATCCTCCGGCACAAGCCCGCAATGTTCATTCAGATAAGCCCTGAACTTATCCACATTCTCCTCCGGCATGGAAACTCCCGCCGCCATCTTGTGTCCGCCATACTTCGTATACAATTCCTTACACTCGCTCATCTTATCGTACATATGGTAAGCTTCTATGGAGCGGCCTGAACCCTTTACCCCGTCCTCAGAATTGGTCAGTACGAAAACCGGCTTCTGGTAGCGTTCCCTGATACGCCCGGCGATAATCCCGGCAAGGCTCTCATGACATTCCGGCAGATAAATCACAAGCACGCGGTCCTCCCGCAGCGTGCTTTTTTCCACCATTTCGGCCGCCTGCTCTGTTCCCTGCAAGGTCATGCTTTTCCTGCTGTCATTGAGTTCTTTCAACTCCCCTGCGATGGATACCGCCTCTCCCCTGTCATCGGTCATAAACATGCGAAGCGCCCGCTGCGCCGTGTCCAGCCTGCCCGTCGCATTCAGGCAAGGCCCCAGGACGAAACCGATATGGTACGCCGACAGAGGCTTATCCTTAAGCCCATTTACCGCCACAAGCGCCTGCATCCCAAGATTATCCGAATCTGCTATCTGACGCAGCCCATACTTGACGATAATCCTGTTCTCATCCACAAGTTCCATCACGTCCCCCACAGTGGCAAAAGCTGCGAACGCCAAAAGCTCTTTCAGCATGTCCTTAGCCCCGTCGCACCCGGTTTTGTCAAACAGAACCTGTATCAGTTTATAGGCAACCACAGCCCCACAAATGCCTTCAAAAGGATACGCGCACGCTTCCTGCTTCGGGTCAACCACTGCGTCCGCCAAAGGAGGGCATTCCCGTCTGCTCCCATCCTCCGATATCTCATAGGGCACCTCATGATGGTCCGTCACTACCACCGTCATGCCCAGGGATTTGGCATAGGAAACCTGCTCTCCTGCCGCAATGCCATTGTCGCACGTCAGCACCGTATCAATCCCCGCCTCGTAAGCCTCGGCAATCATATGGTTATTCATCCCGTAGCCGTCATGTATCCTGTGGGGAATCACCACATCCGCCCGAGCCCCGCAGCCCATAAGCCCTGCCAGAAGGATATAGGAGGCGCACACGCCGTCGATATCGTAATCCCCGACCACCCGGATATGTTTTCCCTGGGCAATCTTACCGCACAGAATATCCGCCGCTTTCTCCACGTCTTTCAACAGGTATGGGGAGTGCACATCCTCCATTGTGCCATGTAAAAACCGTTCAATTTCCTCCGTTTCCACAATATCCCTGTTCCGTATAATCCTGGCAATCACCGGGTCAATCCCGAACTGTTTTGCTATCATCGTAAAGTCTGCCTTCTTGGCGGACACCATCCACTTTGCCATCTAAATCCTCCGTTCATGCCAGCAATACTATTTTAAAAGTATGAAAACTTAACTTTGATAAAGGCGTCCTGCCTGCCGCAGAACGCCTTATCTATCGCCTTGCTTTATATCAATTTATACAAAATATCTGTCTACTTCGCCGCCTTCTTCACAAACTTCGTGCGGAACACAAACCACATCGCGCCCGTCAGACAGATAGAAGAATACGTACCGCATATAATACCCGCAATCAACGGCAGCGCG
Source organism: uncultured Lachnospiraceae bacterium (assembly GCA_947172645.1). Taxonomy (GTDB): domain Bacteria; phylum Bacillota; class Clostridia; order Lachnospirales; family Lachnospiraceae; genus UBA3282. The sequence goes on from CAMWBY010000006.1 coordinate 76,708, forward strand.
AACTCCCTGATGGACGACACGCCGAATACTTCAAGCGCCGCTACCATGAAGAACGTTGTCAAAGAAGTAAAGATACTTCTGGATAATGTCTGCGAAATACTCCTGTTGACCAGTTCCTCCAACGTCTCCCTGTCTTTCTTATCTCTTAGATTCTCACGGATACGGTCGAAGATTACGATGGTCGCATTGATGGAATAACCAACAATCGTCAGCATACATGCAATGAAGGTATTGCCCACGGAAATCCTCACAATCGCGTAGAAAGCAAGCACTACAAGCACGTCATGGATTAACGCAATCACTGAGCTTGCGCCGAAACGGATATCTTTAAACCGGAACCAGATATACAGCAGCATGAGCATGGTCGCCACCACAATCGCCTTGACAGCGGCTACCTGCATCTCGGAGCTGACTGTCGCGCTAATCGTCTCCGCCGTGATGCTGGACTTGTCCACACCGAAATTATCCGCCATGGTATCCGCAAATTTCTCACGCTCTTCCAGATTCAGCGTCCTTGTCTTGATGATAACCTGGTTGGAACCTGCAACTTTTGTCGTCTGCACATTGCCGTCCCCTGTGATGTCCTCAATCATCGGGACAATCTGCGCATCGATTTCTCCTATGCTCATATCCTCGTTCAAGGTCATCGTGGTGGACGTACCGCCCACGAAGTCAAGACTGTAATTTAAGGGCATGTTCAGCTGGGACTGGTTCACTCCCATCACCACAAAGCCGATTACAATCACCGCTGCGGACAGACCGAAGAAAAATTTCCTCTTGCCCAAAAAGTTAATCGTCTTCTTCTCCTTGCCTACGCCGTAAGCTTTCTCACTCTGGATTCCCACCGCATACAGTGCGTTAATCAGGAATTTCGTGACAAACAACGCCGTAAACATAGATAAAATAATACCTAACATCAATGTAATGGAGAAGCCCTTAATCGTGCCGCTTCCCATAAAATAAAGCACCACCGCCGCAATAAAGGTTGTGATATTGCCATCCAGAATCGCCGACAACGCCTTGCTGAAACCAATCTTAATCGAAGACTGTACCGTCTTTCCAGTAGCCAACTCCTCCCTGATACGGGCGAAAATAATAACGTTGGCGTCCACAGCCATACCGACGGAAAGGATAATACCTGCGATACCAGGCAAAGTCAATGTCGCCTCGAATGCATATAGCAGGATAACCATAAGCTCCGTGTACAGACACAGCGCAAGGGCCGCCGCCAAGCCGGAAATATAATAGACCGCAATCATAAACAAAACAACCAGTACAAACCCTACCGCCGCCGCAATCAGGCTGGAGTGGATTGCCTCGGAACCAAGCTGCGCGCCCACCACATTGGAACGTAACTCCTCCAATTCAAGCTTCAATCCGCCGATTCGGATGGTAGATGCGATGCGCTGGGCTTCCTCCGGGCTGCTCTGCCCCGTAATCACCGCATTGCCGTCTGTGATAACTGCCTGTACGTTAGGCACACTCACAAATTTGTCATCGTAATAAATCGCAATGGACTCGCCATTGTCATAAGCCTTCTGGGTTGCCTTCGCGAAAGCATCCTTGCCCTCATCATTCAGCACAAGCGTAACCACATTCTCCACATTCCCCATGGAATCCTGCCGTGCCTTAGCCTGGGCGTCCACTACTTCCGTACCTGTCAGGACAATGGAACCGTCCGCAAGCAGCTCGTCTATCGGCTTGGTGAGTATATACTGGATTTCAATATTTCCATCCGCATCTACGCCGTAAGTGCCTCCGTAATTCTGGTTTCCTTCGCTGTCCGTCTGGGAGATAAAGTACAGGCTGCCGGGTTTGCCCAAGTCTTCCAGGATTGCATTGGCGTCGGACACACCGGGAATCTCGATGTTAATCCGGTCGTCCCCCTCCTGGTATACCTGCGCCTCCGTGCTGTAGTTGTCCACACGCTGTTGCAGCTTATAAATCGTATCCCCCATATCCGCCGCACTGGGTTTCTCGTCGCCCACTACCTGATAGGTAATGCTGACGCCGCCTGCCAGGTCCAGCCCCAGTTTGATGCTCGATGCAGAACCGGACTTGTCCGAACCCACGCCGAAAACCGCTGTGTAGCCAAGCAGTCCGAGTATCAGGGCAAATACAATCAGACCTATGACCGCTCTGTTCTTTTTCATAACAATACTCCTCCATTCTTCCGTATATGGATTTTTAACCTATTTTTCCTCATCGGCAAGCGCCGCTTTTATCATAATCGCGCACTCCACGCGCTTTCTTTGCAGCTCGCAGCCTAAGTCGTAAGAACCGTTGATGCTGCCGCTGAAATTGTACGCATTGGCAGCACAGCCGCCGCTGCAATAAAACTTAGCGAAACAATCCTTACACTTGTCCTTGGCATAGACATTGCATTCCTTAAAAGTATCCCGGATATCCGTGCGGACGATTCCCTCGTCCACATTGCCCATAAGGAACGCTTCCTGCCCCACAAACTGATGGCACGGATAAAAGTCTCCCCAAGGGGTTACCGCCAGATACTCCGTCCCTGAGCCACAGCCGGACAGCCTCTTGGCAACGCATGGGCCACCCTCTAAATCTATCATAAAATGAAAGAAATTGAAACCTTTTCCTTGTTTTTTCCTGCGGATATATTCCAACGCCAGTTTATCGTACTCGGCAAGAATCGCCGGAATGTCTTCCTCCCGCAGCGCGTAGTCTTCCGTGTCAGGCGCCACCACAGGCTCCACGGAAATCTGCTCGAAGCCTTCGTCCGCCAGATGCTTCACATCCTCGGTAAAATCCAGATTGTTCCTTGTGAACGTGCCCCGCACATAATAATTCATCTGGTTTCTGCTCTCAGCCACCTTCTTATACTTGGGAACCACCTCGTCGTAGCTGCCCTGTCCACCTCTGCGGGGGCGCATCAAATCATGGATTTCTTTGCGTCCGTCTATACTCAGGACAATATTCGCCATCTCCTTGTTTGCGAAGTCAAGCACCTCGTCGTCAAGCAGCATACCGTTGGTAGTCAGCGTAAACCGGAATTTCTTGTGGTGCGCCTCCTCCAAGCTTCTTCCGTAGGCCACCAGGTCTTTCACCACCTGCCAGTTCATCAACGGCTCCCCGCCGAAGAAATCCACCTCAAGATTCACGCGGCTGCCGGAATTGGCCACCAGGAAATCCAACGCTTTCTTCCCCACCTCGAAGCTCATAAGCGCCCTTCTGCCGTGATACTCTCCCTCTTCGGCAAAACAGTACTTACAGGCAAGATTACAGTCATGGGCAATATGCAGGCACAACGCCTTCACCACGGTCTGACGGTTCTTAAATTCGCCGATATATTTCTCGTAAACATCCTCCGTATAGAGCATTCCCTCGTCTTTTAACGCAAGAATCTCCTCCACGGTTTCCCGAAGCTGCAATCCGTCCGCCGCGCCTGCATCTTCCCCTAATTTTTCCGCGGCATAGGCTGTAATTTTCTCTATATCCTCTATCTTCTGCGCAAGCGCATCTTCCACCACCGGTATCACACGGTAAGCCGTCTCATCCAACACATGCACACAGCCGCTGTTGACATCCAACACGATATGATACCCGTTACTCACATACTGATGTATCACTTCAATTCTCCTAAACCTATCAAATACTTAAACGCATAATAAGCAGCGACACGAAATCGCTGCTTATATCTCCTATCTTCCCGACAAAAAACTATCTGGCTTTCTCACAGCTCTGGTTGCCCACCGTGCAGGACGTCTTGCAAGCGGACTGACAAGATGTCTGGCACTCGCCGCAGCCGCCTTTCTTCATGGACTCTTTCAAGTTTCTTGTGCTCAAAGTCTTAATATGCTTCATACGCCGTATCCTCCTTATGTATTATCTTATGCCGCCATATTTAGCATTACGCGGCACCAATTATAACCGTCATACCCATAACGCTATGTAGTATATCACAGTTTTCCTTATCCGAAAAGAGTTTTTTTCAAAATCCCCTCAACTCACCATTCCGCCCAGCATGCCGCTTGCAGCGCACAGGAAAAAGACCGTTACCATATTCCCTGCCACGTCCTCTATTCCCCTGTTTACAATCAAAGACACAATCACCAGGATGATGTAATATGCCACCCCCATGGCAAGCCCCCACAGAAACTTCTTCTTGCCTGCGCGCTTGCCGGAAAGAAGCCCGGCGAGGAAAGTCACCACTATGTAAATACCGATAATGCATACGGACACTACCTTTTCAGACAAACCGAAACGGTACAGCATAAAGGCAAGCAGAAGAAGAAGCCCGGCTGTCAGAATGTATGCTGCCAACATACATTTTGTTATAAAAACAGCCTTTCCCACATAAATTTCTTTTTTTCCCATATTCCCTCCATTCCTAAAATATCCCATGGCACATAAAAACAGCGTTCAACTTACTAATATATATTCCTTCGTCCTGCGTCAAATGCCAGATACGGATAAATTTTCACATATTATAAAAGTTACCGGCACACCAAATGAAACACATGAAAAACTTGACATATTCCTGTATTTCATAGTAATATTTTTTAATATAATCACCATGATTGTACCGCATTATGGTACAGTGATTGCATCAAAACAATATAAGGAGTGAACATTTCATTGGATACCACAGGTGTCATACAAATCACAGCGTTACTAATTCTTGTTATTTTATCAGCTTTTTTCTCTTCTGCAGAGACAGCGTTCTCAACAGTCAACAGGGTACGCCTGCGTACACTTTCCGAAGAAGGGCACAAAGGGGCCACCAGGGTGCTTGGCATTCTTGACCAGTACGGCAAGATGCTCAGCGCAGTCCTAATCGGCAATAACATCGTGAACCTCTCCGCCTCTTCCGTCGCTACCACCTTTGCCATCAGGACATGGGGAAACCGGGCCGTCGGCATTATGACCGGCGTTTTAACATTCGTGATACTTATCTGCGGCGAAATCATACCCAAGACATGGGCCATGCAGAGGGCGGAGGCCATCACCCTCATGTACAGCGGTATCATCCGTATGTTGATGACGCTCTTAACCCCCGTAATTTTAATCATCGATAACCTATCCAACTGGATACTGCGATTCCTACATATCAGCTCTGACGGGAATAATTTCAGCATCACAGAGAAAGAGTTAAAGACCTACGTGGACGTCAGCCATGAGGGCGGCGTCATCGAATCGGAAGAGCGGGAATTAATCTATAATGTATTTGATTTCGGCGACATGGTTGCCAAGGATATCATGATTCCCCGTATCCAGATGACTACGGTGCCGATAGACGCATCCTACCAGGAACTTCTCTCCACCTTCCAGGCTTCGATGTTCACAAGGATACCCGTCTATGAAGGGGACCCCGACCATATCATCGGCGTCGTCAATATTAAAGACTTCATTCTGGTAAAAGATAAGGAGAAATTCCATTTAAAGAAGATACTCAGGGAAGCTTACTATACTTACGAATATAAACGGGTATCCGACCTGTTGATGGAAATCCGCGAGAAATCCCTCAGCATCGCCTTTGTCCTAAGCGAGTACGGCGTTACGGTGGGTATGATTACTCTGGAAGACATGATAGAAGAACTGGTGGGAGAAATTCGCGACGAGTACGACGCCGATGAAGAAGAATTAATCCAGCAGTTGGAAGACGGTTTATATCTGGTGGAAGGAAGCATGAAACTGAACGACATCAACGATGCGCTGGATATCGAATTAGATTCCGAAGATTATGATTCCATCGGCGGATTGATTATCGAGAAACTAGAACGCCTGCCCCAGGATAAAGAAACCATCCTTCTGGATAACGGCATCTCCCTGCAGGCAGACGGTGTGCAGGATAACCGCATCATCAAAGTGCGGATTACCCTTCCTGACCCAGACGCGCAAGATACGAAACCAACTCCCGAGGAGCCTTAAGCATATTTTCCTGCGCGGCTCCCGCGGCGATAAGCTGTTCCTCCGTGCGGAATCCCCATGTCACGCTGACACACTTCATGGGTACATTTCCTGCGGTCTGTAAATCCACTTCCGAATCTCCCACATAAACCGCATGGGAAACATCCGAAGACAATTCATCAAGCGCCCGATACACCATATCGGGCGCCGGTTTTCTCGGAATCTGTGCGCTCTCCCCGATTGCCACTTCCACATTTCCCGCAAAAAACTTATTCCTTAAAAGCTTCACCGCCTTATCAGGTTTATTGGACACAATCGCCATACGGAATCCCTGTCGGTGCAAGGTCTCCAACAATTCCATAATCCCTTCATAGGGGGCAACCTTATCTTCACAATGGGCCGCATAATGGGCACGGAAAGCTTCAAGCATCTTATCATACTGAGGATTCCGCCTTCCCTGTGGCACCGACCGTTCCATCAGCTTCGCCGCGCCGTTGCCCACAAAGTTTCTGATTTCCTCAATCGTATGCGCGGGCAGCCCATACTGCGCCATCACATAGTTTACGCTGTCCGTCAGGTCTTCCAAAGTATTCAGGAGCGTCCCGTCCAGGTCAAAAATCACCGTGTCTGTCATATTTGTTTTCTGTCTCCATTTTTTAGAAAAGTAAATCTGTCCCTCAAATCCGGATAAGCAAAGAACTCTCCTACATCCGGTTTGCAAGCCCCATCACAGCCTCCATCTCGGCCCCGTTGTCCGGTACAGGCTCCACCATCTCATGCCTGCCGTCCGGTGTGACGCGCCCAAAATAATTCCCCTGCTCTGTCTTCTCCAACGTATAATAAAGAATCTCCTGGGTCTTGTTCATACGCACCACGTAGACTCTGTAGCACATTCCCTTCTTCACCGTGGAATCCGGCATATCCACCCTGGTAAGCTGCATATCCTCCGTAATGTTTAAAGTCATCACAGAAAACTCTCCCGGTGAAACCGCAGGAGCCGCCTTCATGCCTTCCGGGTAGGATTCTTTATAGAACTGCATCAGGAAATCCCCTTCCTCATGCTGTAACCGCTTAAGCCCCTCTTCCTTATGCTCAAACAGATAATTGGGCAGAAGAAAAAGTGCAACCCTGTTGTGCACCAGTTCACCGAACTGCTGCTGTGTCACCTTGACGGTCTTCTGCTGCATCATATCCCTGCGCCTCGCCGCCACTTCCAGAATCCCTTTCGGCAAAGCCATATTGTGGGTAAACGGATTGAGTACCATCGTCTCCACCTGCCCTTTGCTGGACATTACCATGGACAGGCAGGCAAAGAAAGGCATCGCAAGCAGCGCCGGGCTTTTCTTATCCTGGGGAATCTGCGCGGCAGAAGTGAAAATCGGAAGCACCTGCTCCCCATTCTCCCTGCGCAAAAGGCATGGAAGCACCTTGGCGTCCTTGGGAAGCTGCACGGGTTTGCCATCCTTCATCAGTTTTTGTATTTCCGCATCCAGTCCCTGGGGCTGCATGGCCGGGACAAGAACTACCGATTTCTCCAAAATATCCATAACCTTCGCATAATTTTCCTGTTTCCTGTCCTGCGCAAAGGTTGCCACAAGCGACTCTAACTGCGCATTGTCTACCTTCTGACCTGCCATCTGAATCCTCCATTTCTTAAAAATGCATTCGCATACTTTTTCTAACCCTGTGACGTTATTACCGGCTTTCCGTCCTTATCAAGCAATACCGTAAACCCTGCTGCATTTCCATCCCTGTGAAACACATCATTTACACCTTTATATATCTGCCACACATTCTCCGTCACGCTCGGGAAGCTGTGCAAGCACAATCGCAACTACCATGGACAGACATCCAAGCAACTCCTTGCCGCTCATCGTCTGATGGAGAATCAGGAACCCTGCCACCACGGACACCACCGACTCTAAGCTCAGAATCAGGGAAGCCACCGTGGGGTTCATCCCCTTCTGCCCTACAATCTGCAAAGTGTACGCAACCCCGCAGGACATAATCCCCCCGTAACACACCGGCTGCCATGCCGCCAAAATGCTGCCCAAATCGGGCGATTCAAGAAAGAAACTGCATACAAGGGATATGATACCGCACACCCAGAACTGGATGCAGGACATCCGTACACAGTCCACCTTCGGTGAAAAATAGTCAATCACCAATATATGCAGGGAAAACAGCACCGCACAGACCATCACGAGCGCATCGCCCATTTTCAGGCTGAATCCGTTTCCCATACACAAAAGATAAAGGCCACAGACCGCAAAGGCCACGCCAATCCACACCTTCAACCCTACCTTCTTGTGCACAAAAAGCCCTAACAGCGGCACAAGAAGAATATACATCGCCGTGATAAACCCTGCTTTTCCCACCGTAGTATACTGGATACCGACCTGTTGGAAACTGATGGCCGCAAAGAGAAGAAGCCCGCAGCTCATGCCGCCTGTCAGCAGCATACTACGTCCCTTCTTGCCTTTCTCTGCATCCTGCCCAAGTACGCTTTCCCTCCTGTTGCCCTGCATCCTGTCAAGCAGCATAATGCAGGGTATCAGAACGAGTCCCCCGAGGATGCACCTCACCCCATTATAGGTAAAAGGGCCTACATAATCCATCCCCGCGCTCTGGGCCACGAACGCAATGCCCCAAATCACCGCCGTCAGAAATAACAACAACGACTGCCTTAAAATAAATTTATCCATAATCTCCCGTTTCCTCAAATAAGCTATTTTCCGAAAGACATATCCTTAATCTGCCCGATTATCTCCATATCTTCCTCATTGACTTTCAGATTAGAGTCATAGCTCTCACCCTCCGCGGTGGTCACTCTAATCTCGATGATGCTGCCTTCTTTGATGCCGTTTTTCACCACAGCAGACAGAAATTTCGGAAATTTAGGATGGTTCTTCTGAAAGCGGCTCCACAGATTCATCATCTGGAAAATTGCCGCAGGATTTTGCAAATTCATAACTGTTACTCTCCTTCCGTCTCCGCCGTCACTGCAATCTGCAGTTCCTCAAGCTGTTTTGCATCCACTGCGCCGGGCGCCTGTGTCATCAGGCAGGAAGCGTCCTTCATCTTCGGGAAAGCAATCACCTCACGGATATTGTCGGCGCCTACAAGCAGCATCACGAAGCGGTCAAGGCCGTAAGCCAAGCCGGCGTGAGGCGGCACACCATACTGAAAAGCGCTTAGCAGGAAGCCAAACTGCTCCCACGCCTGCTCTTTCGTGAAGCCTAACACCTCAAACATCTTCTCCTGTATGTCATTCTGGTGTATTCTGACAGAACCGCCGCCAAGCTCCACGCCGTTTAATACGATATCGTATGCCTTGGCGCGGACACGTCCCGGGTCTGAGTCAATATACTGCCAGTCTTCCTCCATCGGCATGGTGAAAGGATGGTGCATCGCCATAAAGCGGTTCTCCTCCTCTCTCCACTCAAGCAAAGGAAATTCCACCACCCATAGAAAGTTAAACTGCGACTCGTCAATCAGTCCAAGCTGTTTTCCTAATTCCACGCGCAATGCGCCCAATACGCTGTACACAATATTCTTCTTGTCAGCGGCAAAGAGAAGCAAGTCGCCCTTCTCTCCCTGCATCGCCTGCACCAATTTGTCCAGTTCTTCCTCTGTCATAAATTTGGCAAAAGAAGACTTGTAGGTCCCGTCCTCCTGCACGCTCAAATATGCCAGGCCCTTCGCGCCGTATCCTTTGGCGAAGTCCACCAGGGCGTCAATCTTCTTGCGGGGCATAGCCGCCTGCCCCTTCACATTCAGCCCGCGCACAGAACCGCCGTTCTCCAGTGCGGAAGTAAACACGCCGAATCCACAGCCGGAAACGACCTCGGACACGTCCGTAAGCTCCATCCCGAAACGGGTATCCGGCTTGTCGGAACCATAACGGTCCATCGCCTCCTGCCATGTCATGCGGGGCAGCGGAAGCTTGATGTCAAGCCCGATTGCCTCTTTGCACACATGCCGGATAAGCCGCTCGTTGACCTCGATGACGTCATCCACATCCACGAACGACAGCTCCATATCCGCCTGCGTAAACTCCGGCTGCCTGTCCGCACGCAAGTCCTCGTCGCGGAAGCATTTCGCAATCTGGAAATACCTGTCGTACCCGGAGCACATAAGAAGCTGCTTGTACAACTGAGGCGATTGGGGCAATGCATAGAAATTGCCCGGATGCACGCGGCTGGGCACCAGATAATCCCTGGCTCCTTCCGGCGTGGATTTACACAGAATGGGCGTCTCAATCTCCAGGAAACCTTCCCTTGCCATAAAAGAACGCATCTCAGAAGCAATCTTGCTTCTCAAGATAATCTTATCCTGCAAATCCGGCCTTCTCAAATCCAGATAGCGGTATTTCAGACGAATCTCTTCTTTCGTCTTGGAGTCCGCCTCCACCGGGAACGGCGGCGTCTCGGACTCTGACAGGATACGCACCTGCGCGGCACGCACTTCAATCTCTCCGGTTTTCAAGTTCTCGTTCACCGCACCGGAACGCTTCTCCACTTTTCCTTTTACGGCGATGACAAACTCGCTTCTCATCTTCTCCGCCTTGGCAAACGCCTCCGCGCCGCAGTCATTTTCCTCGAATATAATCTGTAAAATACCGGAACGGTCCCGCAAGTCAACAAATATGATGCCTCCCTTGTTCCTCTGCTTCTGGACCCATCCCATGACGGTCACTTCTTCTCCCACATTCTGTACGGACAGCTCCGCACAACGGTGCGAACGCTTCCATCCCTTCATTGATTCTGCCATGTTACCCTCCATTCTATCTCTTAAGCTCTTCTTTATAAAATTCCACAAACTCCTCATATCCCTGGGCGGTAAGCTGCTCTTTCTGGAACTTCTTGTTCTTGTTCATGCGCGCCACAAGAACCTGGTTCCCCGCCTCCCGCTGCGCCTGCGCCTGCGCCATCACTTCGCACAGCCTCTCGGAGGGAAGCCCCTTTTCCATCAGGTAAGCAATCCTTTTCCCTGCCTTGGGCACTTTAAATCCGCTCTCTAAAAGCAGCAGGATAATCCGCTCGAACCCGATGGAGAAGCCGCAGGCAGGCACATCGTTGCCTGTAAACTTACCCACCATCTTGTCATATCTTCCGCCGCCGCCGCAGCTTCCGCCGAACTCCGGCATGTCAATCTCAAAAATTGTGCCCGTATAGTAAGACATGCCGCGCACCAACGTGGGGTCAAACGCCAGTTCAAAGAAATCCCCTTTTGTAGCCTCCACGCTGTCGATAATCTCCTGGAAACTCTCTTTGACGCCATTCGGAAGTATGTCCGTCAGTTTCTCCGTAATATAGGCGATGGCATTGTCGGAAGATTCCATCCCCTGGAACAAATCCAGGTATTTCGTCACGCTGTCCTTTGAAAAACCTGCTTCCGTCAACTCCGCCTCCACGCCCTCTATGCCAATCTTGTCCATCTTGTCCAATATGATAAACACCTGGTCATAATCGTCCTCGGCAAAGCCGCTGTAGGCAGCCATCGCCTTCAGAATCCGCCGGTCATTGATGCGTATATTGAAATTCCTGAACCCGAGCCTGCCAAGAGTCGTGGTGGTGGCAAGAATCAGTTCAATCTCAGCCAGATTCGTCGCCTCCCCCAGGATATCGATATCGCACTGCATAAACTGTCGGTAACGTCCTCTCTGGGGCCTGTCCGCCCGCCATACATTGCCTATCTGCAATGCCTTAAAAGGTGCGGGAAGTTCATTCGCATGGTTGGAATAATACCTTACAAGAGGAACCGTCAAGTCATAGCGCAGCCCGCCGTCCACCAAATCTTCCTCGCCCTTTGCGTCCGCAAGGCGAAGCTTCTCACCCCTTTTTAATATTTTAAAAATCAGCTTCTCGTTCTCACCGCCCGCCTTGCAGTTTAAGTTAGCGATATTCTCCACACAGGGCGTCTCAATCGATGTAAAACCGAAATTTCCATAAGTCTCTTTAATCATGCCAATCACATAGTCACGGATTTCCATCTCCTCCGGGAGAATGTCTTTCATTCCGGTGACCGGTTTCTTGCTGAGTGCCATAGTCTCTTTCCTTTCGTGCCAAAGCGGTTGCCCGCGGAAATATTTTACTGCTACGATTCTACACTGTTTTAAGGTGATTTTCAAGGATTTGTTCTATGCTTGACAAAATAACCCATTTCAGGTAAGATACACTTTCAACTGGAATTTGCACTGCAAAGAAAGTTTAGGAGGACATTATGAATATTGAACATTTAAAAGAGAACGGAACCGATATTGCAGTTGTTTCCAGTGACGGGTTGCTTATTACCGATGTGCAGTCGGCTTTGGATTTAGCTATGACTGTCAAATATGAAACAGGTGCAACAAAAATTATAGTGGACAAAGCGGCTGTGTGCGAAGACTTCTTCGTGCTCAGCACAGGCATGGCCGGAGAAATCCTTCAAAAATTCACCAATTACCATGTACAGCTCGCTATCTACGGGGACTATTCCCATTATACAAGCAAACCGCTGAAAGACTTTATCTATGAGTCAAACAACGGCAAGGACTTCTTCTTTGTACCGACAAAAGAAGATGCTATCATGAAATTAACGAAGACACAGTAAACCATAAGTGCGGATTCCAGTTTACAAAAGTCATTCGTCCGTATTACAGTAATCCGACACAAGCCGGATTGCAATATCTTTCGCTATCGCACTGGATACATTCATACCGTCATTTCTCCCAAGGTACGCGCAGAAGTAAATATTTCTCCCTTCATGTTCTGCAAATCCGGTAAACCATGCATCCACAACAACCCCCTGGTCTTTACCCATTCCGGTTTTCCCATATATGGAAATATTCGAATCATCCACATCGGCGCCCAAATCCGGCACTAACATCACTTGCTTTAATGCATCCAACGTCTTCCCGGAATAAGCAGACTCTTCGCCGAAAATACGCTCCATCACCGCTGTCTGTTCGATGGGCGAAACAGCTAAGGATGATTCAATCCAGAATCCGGTCAGGGCACGGTTACTATTGTTTGTGTTCAACCGCCCTTCCCAGTCCGAAATATCACAGTTACCGTACCGAAGCCTGTTTAGTTCTTCCTGCATCTTCTCTTGCCCGATTTCATCTACGACTTCACGGAAATACCAGACACAGGAAGCGCGGAACGCCTCATGAAAATCAATGTCATGGTTCCAGTCCTCATTCCAGAACACCTCCCCGCTCCATGTATGGGTCGAATCCTCCGGCACAATGATTCCTTCTTCCAACGCAATCAATGACGAAATAATCTTAAACGTGGAACATGGCGAGCGTCTGGTCTGAGCAAGCTCTGCGTTAAATACTGTACACCGCATGTTGGAAACATCATATATTGCTGCCGACCCGTTCAAGCCGTCAAAGTATTCTGACCAGTCCGCTTCCACAGTCTGTATCTGTGCTTCTTCCGACTCTGCTAGCTCTTCCTCACTTATTCCTTCCGATACTACGACGCCTTCATTTCCTGTATCTGCCTGTCCTGTCTCCGAATCTGGCTGTTTCTTCTGCCCCTCATCTGAGTCCGGCTGTTCACTTCTCTGCCCTTCCTCTGAATCTGGCTGTTCATTATCCTGCCTTTCCTCCGGACCTAACTGTTCACTCTTCTGTCCTTCTTCTTGCTCCGGCTGTTTCTTTTGTCCGCGGCCGCCGGAGCAGCCACCTAAAATAAATGTGCAAACCATAGCAAAACATACTATTTTGAAAATAGACATCTGTTTTGCCATAAAAGCATTATGCTTCCCCATTGCCTGCGCATCCTTTTCCTTCTCCGCAGTGATGCTCTTCCCCACACTGGTGCTCTTCTCCATGATGTCCATGGTGGTCGCACTGGATGTCAGGATTATATGCTAATTTTCCTGCAAGGAATGCGTTCACCGCATCATCTGCGCTGCCTGACACACCGCCGAAAAGCCGAATCCCACTCTGTGCCAAAGCCGCCTGCGCGCCTGCGCCGATTCCTCCACAGATAAGCGTGTCCACATTCCATTCCACAAGCATTCCCGCCAAAGCACCGTGTCCGTTTCCGTCCGTTCCCGCTACTTGCGCACTTGTCACCTTGCCATCCGTAATATCGTAGATTTTAAACTGTTCTGTACGCCCAAAGTGTTGAAATACATTTCCATTCTCATAAGTAACCGCAATCTTCATATTCTCTCTTCCTCCTGTCTTTCTGTATCCGGTCTGTCTGCCGGTTGGCTGCATTGTATTATTCTACCATAATATGGCTTTATCGTAAAATCCAATCAATCATCGTTGACGCGGACAGGCTGATGGGTAAATTACTGGTTTATATAACAAGATTCCCTGTATATTCAAATTATACCTCAATTTTTCATAAATTCCTATATATTGCACACTTCCTTTTCACACAGAATTGCCTACAGTAAACGTATGTTTGGCTCTTGAATCCTGCTGCCAAATGTGCTATATTATGCATAGAAAAAGGGAAAGCCATAGAAGCGGCTCTACCCCTCAAATGACAAATGATAACCTCATATGAGGTCAGCCGTCACTATTGGTGGTAGTGGCGGCTATTTCTTTTTTCCCTTGTAAACCTGATAAATCAAATTCGCAAGGGCGACAATGAGTATACCAATCTGGATTAAATCCTGATATGTAACATACATTGTACCGCCCTCCTTTCTTTCGTCTGGAGGGCTGCTTGAACCCTCCGCAAAATACAAGAGGGGTAAAGCCGCCTTTGGCTCTATGGTCTCCCATGAACGGAGTATAACACACATTTCCGTGTCTGGCAATTACAATATTCTGTTTTTTTCTCAACGAAAAACCTTCCCCTCACATAACTTAGCCTGGGCAAATGACACATGCCCAGGCTAAGCCAGAAGAATATTGTAAAAAATTTGTTGCCAGTGTTATGCCGGTGTACTAGAAGAACCTCGGTGACACATTAAGCAGTGTATACGAATTCCTTCTGAGCACTTCCGCGGGCCTGTCTGCGTCGCCCGCCCGTCCCAAAGCCATCAGGTTTCTCACAAAATAAGTTTCTACCATCGTTCTCATGTAATTTTTCATAGTCAGCCCGCCTTTCTCCCTTATGGATTTGTCCGCCTGCCTAAGAGAGGTTCCCCTTCTCTTTTCCTTGCGTCTCTTGTTTGGTTCTGATATAATAATAGTCGTTCCAGACAGGAATATCTATCATATTTGTAGCCACATATTATAATAATCGTATTTTGGAGGCTTGTTATGATTTACATGAATGTAATGTCGGACTCATCGGAAGTCACAGTCTATAACTGTTCCGATATGCTTGTCTATATAGAGACGATGGATTTATCAGACTTCCCCGACATGAGAGGGCTTTGCCACTGGCATAAAGATATTGAGATTGCCTATATCATAGACGGGGAGATGGATTACCACATCAATGGGAAAACCGTCCATTTGGAAAAAGAGAACTGTCTTGTCATCAATTCCCAACAATTGCATTACGGGGCTTCTCACCATCACCATGCCTGCAAATTTCTCTGCATCCGTTTCCATCCAAAGATTCTGGCCGCAGACCCATCCGTATACCAAAACTATGTGGCGACTTTGACCGAGAGCAATGCAATTGACTATCTTATCTATCGGGAGGACACTCTTAACTACCGCGAAATCGAAACATTGGTCGACCGCCTGTACCGTATCCGGACAGCAAAGAAAGACGCTTATGAGTTGGAACTCATAAGCGCCTTGTACCTTCTCTGGTGCACGCTGTTCAGGCAATGCCAAGAACGTCTTTCCCTGGAACCTGAACCCGGCCACCACGACCTGGTTCTACAGAAAAAAATGGTTTCTTATATCCAGGAGCATTACAAGGAGCCTGTCACGTTGGATGAAATTGCCGCATCCGCAAACATAAGCCGCAGCAAATGCTGTATTGTGTTTAAAAAGTACCTACAACAGACCCCTATTGACTTTTTGAATAAATACCGTCTGGAACTAAGCCGCCGCTATCTGGCCGATACAGAGACAAACATCACGCAGATTGCCTTTTCCTGCGGATTTAACCACTTAAGCTATTATTCCAAAATATTTTGCAGGGAATACGGATGCACGCCTACAGAATACCGGAAAGGGATACGGATGTAAACTAGTCATCTGACAGAACGGATACTGGATAATCCCGGAAGTGTTATGTTCTTAAAGGAATCCGGAATATTTTGTGCAAACACACACTTTTAAGTAATCGCATTCTATTATAAGCAGAATCTTATTTCAACATGTTATTCCTATTTTTTATGTATTTACACAATTTTATGTAGTATAGGGACTCGGAGCAATCGTGTCAATGTGAATGACCTGATTTGACCTGATATTTTCATTATGCCCACAAATGAACGAAGTAATTGACTCTGTTGTCTTATAATTGTTCGAGTACCTTCCCAATATCTGCATTGATACAGATGGAGCGGTCTCCGATTTCCGTTGGTGCGCAGGATTCCCCATAATTGACACAGGCGTACACCGCCTTGGGATTCTCCGCAGTCATCTGCCAGAAAGGGTACTTGATAATGCCGGGCGTGTTATATCCCACGCCTAATTCCAGAAACATAACAGCCGCATCCCGGTTTTCCCGCAGAAACAATTCATACCGTCTGGCCGCCCTGTACCAACCTTCATCCTGCACAAACGTATCATCAGCCCGGAGATTCATGCCCATAGGCTCCCCACATTTGGGACAATACGGTATCAGCTCATCCGGCACAGTCATCTTCGCCGTCATGCCATCCGGCAAATAAAGAACATTGTCTGTACCGATTTCCCATCCCTGCGCTCTCACCATTTTGCGCACTGCTTCTTCATTGTCATAGGTTTCTTCGTGGCATGGCCTGCTGCACTGGAATAATCCATAATCTCCCTGCGTATAATACAGTCTTTCCTTTGCAAATCCTGCTTTCTGGAAACAATGGTCAACGTTGGTCGTAATGACAAAATAATTTTTGTCCTTCACTAACTCATACAGTTCCCGATACAGTGGTTTCGGGGCATCCATATAACGGTTAATATAGATATACCTGCTCCAATATGCCCAGTATTCATTGAAAGTTTCATAAGGATAAAAGCCTCCTGAGTACATATCTGTAAAATGATATTTCTCCCCAAAATCCTTAAAATACATCTGGAAACGTTCCCCACTGTACGTAAATCCTGCGGCGGTGGATAATCCCGCTCCTGCACCGATAATGACGGTATCCGTCTGTTTTAACTGCTGCCTGAGTTTTTGTAATTTATTCATCTTAATCCCCCATTTCTTTCCGAAGCCTGCAAGCTTTCGTCCGCAGGTCTAAATTTCCCGGCAGAATAAACAACCATTAAAATGCCTCGACAGCTATATGTTATCAGGAAGCGGCCTTCTGAAAAAGTACGCACTTTTTTGTTACCCGGTTATAAAAAAGTAACTTATAGATAAACAAATATTATGGATGCAAAGGGCAAACCATGATGTATTCTTCTTCATTCTCATCAACGGTTTCAAACCCGACTTTCCTGTACATCTTCACGGCATAATTTGCTTTCTGGACAGCAAGCGAAGCCTGTCTATAACCCTTTTGCCGTAATGTGCGGAGCATTTCTTCCATCAATCCAGTCCCAATCCCAAATCCCCTGTACTCTTTATATAATGAAATGGCAAAGGATGGCGTCTCATCGTCCACATGCCCGTAGTCGTCCATAATACGGACCCAGACTGCCCCCACAACCATGCCGCCGGTTTCCGCCACCAGGCAGACATCGTCTTTTTGTTCCCCAAAATCTGTCAAATATACTTGCAGCTCGGGCTTCTTTATAATAGATTTCGGCGGGGCCTCCTCTCCTTCCGGCACGAAAATCGCCTCATACAAAAAATCCTCGAGCAAACCATATTCTTCTTTCCGTATCTCTCTGATTGCATATTCCATAAATTCCCTCATTTCTGCGCAGCTTTGGCGCCGTTTTGTCTTCATTCTACAGCTTCGGCACCGGCTGCGCAATCATCTTTTATCTGATACATCCCATCCATTTTCCTAAGTTCACGTATACAAAAAGCGCCAGACAGCACAAAAGCAAGCGCATCCGCAATAGGGCCCGCCCACAAAATCCCTGTCAGCCCTAAAATCCTGGACGCCGCCAACATAGCAGGAACATAGAACAACAGCTGCTTGGACAAAGACACCACAGCGGCTTTTACCGGCTGCCCGATAGCCTGGAACAGCACGCCCGCGCACATCTGGACGCCGTTTAAGAAAGTAAGCAGTAAGTAAACATGAAAGCACTGGACAGCAAATCTCTCATATAGCTCCGATTCTGTCCCGAATATACGGATGAGCTGCAAAGGAAAGCACTGAAAAACAATCCACGCTGCAAAAGTAATAAGAGTACAGGTTCCGGCGCTTAATAAAAAGGTCTGCTTCACCCGTTCGTATTTCTTCGCGCCATAGTTAAAGCCCAGAATAGGCTGGCTTCCGCTCGCCACGCCAATCCCTACGGAAAAAGCAATCATGCTCACTTTCATGCACAGCCCAAAAGTGGTGATAGGAATATCCGGCCCAAATTCTGAGAGGGCGCCGTACTTGGTCAGCAGGTTGTTGGAAACCATCGCAATCACCGTAGACGTCAGATTATTAAAGCAACTTGCAAAACCCAAGCTTGCAATCCTTCCGACCATACGTATCTCCACGAAAAAGGATTCCTTCTGCAGCCTGATATTCCGAAACCGAAAAAGATACGCCACATTGCACAAAAAACCGATAAACTGACTGAAAACCGTTGCAAGAGCCGCGCCTTCCACACCCCAATGGAACACAAAAATGAAGACAGGGTCAAGTACCGTATTGATTACGGCGCCTATCATCATCGCAAACATTGCATATTTCGGGCTTCCGTCTGTACGGATTGCTGAGTTAATGACCGTCGCCACAATTGCGAAGGGAAACCCTATGACAATAATGCGCCCATAGCCTAAAGCATAGGGAAGAATGTTTTTAGTCGCCCCAAACACCAGGCAAAGTGGCTGTAGAAAGCCAAACGCCAACACAGTAAATAGTATACTGACAACGCCAGAAAAGACTAAAGAATTTCCTACGCCTTTCGCCGCCTTCTCCGGTTTGCCCTGCCCTAAGTGTAGACTGAAATATGCTGCGAGTCCGTCCCCGAATAAAGTGGACACCGCAATGGCCATTGTTGCTATCGGCGCTATAATATTGGTTGCCCCATTGCCAAGAAAACCTACGCCCTGGCCGATAAAAATCTGGTCAACCATATTGTAGAGTGAATTGATGATAAGTGAAATAATACTTGGAACGGCATACCTTGCCAACAGTCTTCCCACACGTTCACACCCTAGCGGATTTTCCACATTTAACACTTTTTCCATAACAAAATCTCCTCCTATCCTTAAATACCATATGATTTTATGTAGAATTCTAAGTAATATGATAAAGTGAAGCTCTCCTCATCTCCATCCTGCCACTTAGCCTGGCTCTGCCAAAAATCCATCCTATTTTGCTGCACCTTATATCATGCGCTTAATATATTAGAATTCTAAGTATATGCGTAAAATGAATCTACATGCCTCATTCATCTGCATTCTTCGTCATCCGCAAAATAACGGACTCAAACACCTCCAATTCCTCTTCCGGTATTCCCACAAACATACTGCGCATATAAGCATTGACACGGTTAATGATATCCTCTTGCATCGCCTTTGTTTTCTCTGTAAGCACAAGCTTCTTATAACGCCCGTCAGACGCAAGGCTTTCCCTGCGCAGATAACCATTGCGCTCTAAATTATTGATAAGGCTAGTGACTGAGGAACCTTTAATTTCCAAAAACTCCTCCAAATCCTTCGGAAAAATATCCTTGCGGACAGATTCCACAATAATGTAGTGGAGGACAAGTCCCTGGATACAGGTCAATTCAGAATCAGAAAAATAACCGGCAAAGTGCCGCTGCATTTTTCTGTTCAGCTTATCATAGCGCTCCATCAGTCTTTTTTCGTTCATAGTGTCTTCCACTCTTCTACATCCTACGGATTTAGGCAGCACTGAAAGCTCTATATTATCAATAGCCGCCATACCAAGATATTACTTAGAATTCTATTTAACAATAGTATTAACACAAGAGGCCTCCACTGTCAAGAATGATTTGATTTGCGCACACCTTTCGTTGTGGTTCCTCCAGGCATATGTTATAATTGCAATACCATTAACAGCATCTCAACGTAACCTCAAAGCTTAACCGGAAAGGCAGGAAAATGCAATGAAAAAAATAGACTGGAAAAGATTCAATTTAGCATGTTGGCTGGAAATTATCTTATCTTATTTCTTACCTTTCAAAGTGACGGACGCTTTCCAGTACCAGATTGGTTTTCCTTCGCCCTTTCTGTCTGTATACGCCACGCAGCCTGGCACAAGTCCTTTTACATCAATGCACTTAAACCCTCTGGGATTTTTGTTTGATGCAATTGTCATCTATCTGGTTATCTCTGTCTGCGTAAGCGCCTGCCAGAACTTGCGCTTAACTGCTTAACGCGGTAAGCAGCATGGAGTACCTTTTCGTCTCATTCCTGATATCCTCCCCGGACACCCCATAATACATATGCAGCTCCTGGGATATCTTTTTCAGCTTCTTCATGGTTTTCTTATTGCCCGAATATGACATCCCAAAAATGTCCCACCGAAAATCTATTCCTATTTCCATGTGCCCGTCTTCCAGCTTGATTTCATAGATATGGAAATCCATAGGCATCTCACTGTCAGGAATACTGGCTGCCATTTCGCTGCGCAGTCTGCTCTGGCGGCACAGTTCCTTCGCCGCCTCTTCGTCAAAGGTCTCCGGCCGTTTTATTTCTGCCAACTCCCCTAACAGTTCCGGTCTGTGCATGATAATCAGACCTTCTTTTGCACTCGTATACTGCTCGATATACCGCCTGTCTGTTTTAGGTATTTCAACTGTATGGTATTTTTTATCTGCGTATGCGATGAGCTCTTTTAAGGTATGTGGATTCGGAGAAATTCTCTTCGCCGCCCTCTTGCGCCTGTATCTGTAAATATTCTGCCTGATACGCACCTTTAACGGCTGCTTTCTTGAAAATTTCCCGGCTATAAAAACACTTGTAGGCCCGTCGGCGCCGCCAATAATTGATACTGCTTTTGTTTTCATGTGGTTTTCTTCTCTCTTACTTTTGTCTGCATGGATATATGCGTTCATTATAACACATATCTTCTGCTCCCAATATGTTAATCTCACTCTTTTTACTTCTTCCGCCCGGTTACTTCTGAATAGATATCTATCCCTGTCCGAATGACTTTGATACGGACGTCCTCTTCGCATAATGTAGTACAAAAAGTGTGTCTTACATGATGACATTTTCTCATTTTCGCATTATAATGTATATTACAATCGTAAGACTTAAGGAGGGGATTACAGATGAAAACATTGCCACAAATTTCAGAAGCCGAATTCGAAGTGATGAAAGTCATATGGAAACACGCACCAATCAGTACCAATGAAATCACCGAAAAATTAACCCAAACGACTAAATGGAATCCTAAGACAATACAGACCTTGATAAAACGGCTTGTAACCAAAGGAGTTCTTTCCTATGAAAAACAGAGCCGGGTTTTCGTTTACACGCCTTTGATAGAAGAAAAAGAATATATCGGTCAGGAAAGCCACTCTTTTCTTGAACGGTATTATGACGGAGATATTACGGCAATGCTTTCCGCCTATATCGAAGATGACAGGCTCTCCGAATCAGAAATCGATGCGCTTCGTTCCCTTCTCGCAAAGGGCTCAAAAGACAGAGGGAAAAATTGAAAAATCAGAGATTTTTCAATTGCAAATTTGTTCCTATGTCACAAACTTGCAGGTTGTAGAAAGGCAAGGTTATTGCTATGGCAATTTTCGGAATACGTTTTTTCCTATGCAATATTTTTATCTGTATCATCATAGGTTTTCTTATTATCGCAAAACGGGCATTTAGAAATTATTTAACCAGCCGGATGCAGTTCAATTTATGGTTTTTGCTGCTTGGGATTCTTGCAGTCCCGTTTGCCCCCTTTCGCCCGGCTTCTTTTACACAGGTTCTCGCATTCCTTGGCGCATGGAAAAATGCAGCGTCATCCAACAAGGGAACGGTTACGGAAGGCGTCCTGAATCCGAATACGTCCGGTGTCGCAAATCAGTTGAATGATTTTGCGCTGTCCGTCAGCAGGGAAACGCCCTCCATGATTGGGCTGATTTTGTGTGGTATATGGTTGGTTGGCATCCTGGCTATGATTTTACTAGTGGCAAAATCAGTATCCCGGTTAAACGCCATAAAAAAGTCTGCGCTTCCCCTGCAGAACAAGACCGTCCGCCTTTTATATCATAACTGTTTACGGGAAATGAAAATAAAAAGAAATATTCCCGTTTACAGCACTGCCTTCCTGAAGTCCCCTGTTATCGTGGGATTATTCAACCCCCGCATTTATCTTCCCATCCACCTCATATCGGATTTCAATGCTGCGGACATGCGGTATATGCTGTTGCACGAATTACAACATTACAGGCATAAGGATACACTGGCTGCTTTCTTTATGAACTTTTTCGGCGTACTCTACTGGTGCAACCCATGTGTCTGGTATGCACTGAAAGAAATGCGCAATGACAGGGAGGTTGCCTGCGATACGTCCGTCCTGAAGCTCCTCGATGAAAGCGAGTATGAAGATTACGGGAATACTCTCATCAATTTTGCTAAGAAAGTTTCCCTTACGCCTTTCCCTTTTGCTGCCGGAATCAGCGGAAGCATGAAGCAGATGCGACAAAGAATTGCTAATATCTCCTCTTACAAAAAACCTTCCGTTTTCAGAAAATTAAAGGGATTTACCGCTTTTGCCACGATTGGCGTTATTCTTTTCGGGCTTGCCCCAATGCTCTCCACCTATGCCACGGAACAAAGCCGGTATCAGTGGAATATTCCCTCCCACAAGGTTTCCACGATGGACCTGTCCGCCTGGTTTGATGGATATGAGGGCAGTTTTGTACTCTATGATTTAGACGGCGGTACATGGAAGGTCTATGACATGGAACAAGCCACTTTAAGGACATCGCCAAATTCTACTTACAAAATCTATGACGCGCTGTTTGGACTGGAAGAAGGCGTGATTGCGCCGGACGATTCTTTCATGGCATGGGACGGAACAAATTACCCATTTGAAGCATGGAACGGGAATCAGGATTTACTTTCCGCCATGCAGTCTTCCGTCAACTGGTATTTCGAGGAAATAGATAAGCAAATTGGCAGGGCTGCCATCCAGGATTATATCCGAAAAATCGGATATGGGAATGAGATTGTAAATGCAAACCTTCCCTCCTACTGGATGCAGGGCGCGCTAAAAATCTCCCCGGTAGAACAGGTAGAACTTTTAACCGCCCTACACGACAACCGATTTGACTTTGCCCCGGAAAATATAAAGGCCGTAAAAAATTCTATCCACTTATTTTCGTCAGAAAATTTTTCATCGGAAGACAAAACCTTTTACGGAAAAACCGGAACCGGGCGTGTGGACGGTCAGGATGTGAATGGCTGGTTTGTGGGCTATATTGAAGCCGCTGACAACACATACCTTTTTGCCACCAACATCCAAGCCCCAGAAAATGCCACAGGCAGTAAAGCGTCAGAAATCTCCCTCTCCATCCTGTCCTATATGGGTGTATGGTAAATAACGACATCCTCTTTTTCTCTTATCAACTCAAATGCGCCGCTGATTCCATAATCACTGCCATGAGCTGCGTTTTTATCATTCAATACCTCTATGTATATGCTGTCGCTTAGAAACTGAATATGCAATGTCCCACTGTTTCCCCATTCATCATCCGTATAATCAAAATATAATTCTGCCTGTTCTATTGTCCCGCTAATACCCTCAATCGTGGCAAACCGTTCTGTTATTTCCTGTTGTGAAAAAAGTGTTCCCGAAAATTGATTATCTCCTGTAATTGTACAGGATAATTCAATTCCTCCTTCGGCCAGAATCTGTTCATGTGTCTTTCCCCCATAAGACCAAAAACCGCTGTATTTCACAAAATTAGTATTTTGAGAGCTTTCCGTCTGTGAATTTGCCACTCCGCTTTCATTTACATGCTCCTCATCCGTTAATTGTTTTCTCTCTTTCTTACCATCAAAGTATAGAATCATCTGTTCATCGAACTGTTCGTCTCCGGATAAAAGAACTTCCACACAATCTTCATGCCATGTAACCTCCCATATACTGCTGCGTATGCTTCCGCCATCATCCCACAGCTCAAAGTCTGCTTTGGATATTCTGCTTTTGCCCTCATAAAGAACCAGCCTGCCAGAAGCCGGGCCAAAGGGGAAATCAGCTTCTCCGACAGCCTGTAAAACAAGTTCATAAGTTCCATTCGGTGAAACTGACGTGTCCGCCTTTGTTATTTTGTAATCTGACACATAGACAAAGCTTCCCCAAAACACGGCAATTATAATAAAGATGGCAGCCACAAATCCTAATACCAATTTCATTATCTTTTTCATTTCTCCATATCCCTTCTTTTCTCAACGTCAAGCGATACCCATAATTACTCTCTGACAATCCGGTATACTTGAAATCACCACTCTATTGTGCCAAAATCCAAATCTTCAATCAGGATATATTCAGCTTCTTTCCGGACAGCATCTATGACAAGAGCTGTGACGATTCCATCCTCTTTTTTTATCCTGCTGCGGGAAATGGAATTATCCCTTGACAATCCTGCTATATCAAACCACTTTTTAAACTCTCCTTCCGTAAGATATATGGATCTGCTAAATAGCTTTCCATATTGCGGACAATCTCCTTATAGGCATCTTCCCATTCTGGTACGATATACTGATTTTCCTTTTCTTTTCCTATTTGTGGCAGTTCCAGTTCCTTTTGTTCAATCGTATTAGACAGATACCGGAATGTCCCGTCCGGAAATGGTTTTACGACAATCTGATTTGTGAAAGCATAATCCGAATTGTAATCTATCCAGACTCCATCTACATAAAGTGTGATTGTCCCATCCGCACCCTGTCTGTAATCTACCACTTCCCCAAAAGGCGGAAACTGTCTTGCAAATATCATTTCATATTCATAGCCGCCCGCATCTGCATGATAACCGCAATATTCCCTCACCTGTTCTACGGATACCGGAAAACAGGTGGTCATAACACGCTCATAAATCTCGGCAGGAATCAGACCGCCCTCCGCCCTGAAAGGCTCCTTTGCATATACCCGGTATATGTCCTCAAACATACACGGCATCAAGATTTCCTCCACATTGTCGGCGTCCCAGTTTGTTACGAGCATATTATAATTCACGAAACTAAGTCCGTATATGTACTTTTTTGTCAGCTCCCTACATTCATCCGACAAGGGCTTTACCCTGTAATACTCCCGCAGATTTCCATGTGCGACTGTTTCCGTATTTGTATAAATAAAATACCCTTTCTCTGTCAGCCTTATCTCTTCTAAATCATTGCTCCCAAAACCTTTTATCTCCGGTATGCCGCCTTCCCGCCAGCCTACCGACACATAATAAGATTGTATCTTCCCATTTCTATGAATAAATGTCAGAGCGCCTATATTCCCCTCCCTGTGTACGTCAAACACTGTAATCATCGCATCCCTACCGGAAATATAAGCAGAATAGAAATCCTCCATTTTCTGATAATTTTCCATGTTCATATCATCCGAAACACTTACAAACCCCTGCTCGCCCAACCGCTTTACCACATCTTTTCTCTGTTTTTCAGAGAAATTCTCAATACGGGAATACGCCGTTCCAGGATATGTGATTTCAATTTCCCTATAAAACTCCATGCACTGCTTTGCTGCTGACATTGCCTCGTCCTGCAAACCCTGCTCTTCTTCTGCCGTCAGGATACTGACAGGTTCCGGCTTCTCTCCTATGGGAGCTTCTCCAGAAACCTCTTTCGGGTAAAGATTTGCCCTTTCTTCCTCCGTCAGCCGATTGGAGTGCCACCAAATATCATAATCGTCCTCTGGCAAGACTATCTCATTCGATACATATTGAAAACTGTCCTCACTGAATGGACGGATTACGGTTGTGTGTGAAAACTCCTTAGACATATTTCCATTGGGGTATACCGCATTGACATGAAGCGTAACAGTCCCGTCCTCATTCTCCCTATAGCTCACTACTTCCGGATACGCAATATCCGGATATTCCGCCTCGTAAAAACCTCGTGGTCTGTACTCATAGGCGGCAAGTTCTGAAAGATATGTTGTTTTGGAACGGAGCGTTTCACTGTCCATATTGAAATATGACTCAATCACATTTTCAAACAGGTCTTTCGGTACTTGGTAAACAGCTTCAACTCCTAAATTTTCATCTGCCATATAAGGCACTGGCTGGCTGTGTATCATTGGATAGAAGCTGTCAAACAAATCGTAAAAGTCCAAATCCCCAAAATCATCCTCGCTCCAATTACAGAGAAACAGGTTGTTTCGTTCATAACCGACTGGCAGGATATACTTTCTGTTATATTCCCTGCACTTTTCATCCAAAGGCAAAATCCGAAGCATCGTATGTTCCGGCGTGTCGCTTAATGTCAATATATAACTTTCATCTGAAAAATAGCTCCCCTCAAAGATTAAATATCCTTCCTCCGTATACTTCCAAAAGTCCGCCGGGTAGCTTACCGTACTTCTGTTCTGCAAACTGCCATTCTGGTCATATTGATAATATCCTCTGACAATATTTACACTGCCGCCCTCTGTTTTCAAATCAAATTTACGAATCCCCATCTCCATAACCACGATAATGGTCAATTCATCCATTCCTTTTTCATCTACTGCTTTACAAAAATCAATCGCCTGCTCTGCCTGCACCATATCAATCTGATTCCCGCTGTCAACAGCCACATAACCGTTTTCACCAAGCCTTTCAACCATGCGCCGCATCATATCCAGGCTTCCCAATGTATTCGTATCTACCGCTTCCTCATAAATATCACTGAGAATCTCCGCTATACGCTCTGCATCAGCGGAATCATTTTTATCGAAAGAATATACTTCACCGTCCTGCCAGGTTATCCCAATATCTGATACCTCCGGCGTCCTATCGCCGCACCCTGTCAATATCGACAATATCAGCATTGTCATTGCAGATAAAAGAGTTTTTTGATTCTTTTTCAACAACATAATCGCTCCCTCCTCTCCCTTTTACGTCTTCTAAGATGCTTACAGGCAAACTCGGATTTTCTAATTCTTACTATTGTAAGATTTATTTAAATATTACAATAGTAAGAATTAAAAGTCAAGTAGGTTATTAGCAGCTTTTGATAATCCCGCACTGGTGAAGAAAAATCCATCGTATACTGAAAAATGAAATGCAGAAGATGGGAAAAAGCGATAATAGAAACAAGTCCGAATTCAGAAATGCACGGTGCTATACGCCTAATCCCGGTTTGTAAAATCGGGAGGTTTATGGTAGTATGGAGACACGAACCCGTTTTGATATTCCTTCAGCCTCTCATTCATCTGTTTTGCGTCTCTGGCTGATTTTTTCCATGAACCAATCGACACTATAGCATAAATTACCGCTATGGCAATAGTTTCTAAAAATAAAAAAGGTAGCTGATTGCCTGTTAAGATAATCGCTACCTAAAGGTAAACAATATTCAATTTTACATCATTTTTCTGTTCTGATTTCCCCGACAAACCAAAATTTACTCACTCCTCACTTTTACATCTTCGGCTTCAACATAAACAGTTATCCATCAAGTATTCCGCCTCTTCGCGAAGGCTTTCCGCAATCCGTTTCAAGCAGTGTTTTGCCTCGGAATTCCGAAAAACATTTAGAGCGTGGATTGCTTCTTCACAGTATCCGCGAATTAACCGCATTGTATATCCGTACCCATCCGCATCCTCAATCAGTTTGGAAATTTCCGCCGTTGCCTCCTCCCTGTAGCGCATCCCCGACTGTAGCTCTGCCGCAATCTTTCGCAACAGCTCCCCGCAGCCTGGGTACGCAAATGTATGAATTGCTGGAAGAGTATAATACCCGCAGCTAAAATCCTGGTGGACGGTCTTTACCGCATCCATATCTGTCGCAATAAAATCCATCAGGTCATCCCGCAGTTGGAACGCAAGCCCCAAGCTTTCCGCGAAGTGTTCGGCTGCCTGTAGTTCGGCTTTGTTACATTTCCCCTCATAAGCACCTGCAAGACAGGCAATCCTGAATAGGGAACAGGTTTTCCCGACGATATTCTGCAAATATTGTTCCTCGGAAATCTCGGTATTGAAACGGTTATCGAACTGCTCGACCTCACCGTCACACAAGATTTCCAAATTCCCAAACAATTCCCGGTACCACGGCTTATTGACCAAACTGGTACGGCTGATTGCGGAAAAAATCATAAAATCCCCCGCATAGATTGCCATTTCGCGCCCAAACTTCTTTTGGACGGATAGCTGTCCACGCCGGAGTTCTGCCTCATCAATCACATCGTCATGCAACAGCGAAGCGGTATGACAAATTTCAATCACCGCCGCGATTTCTGTCGCGTCTATCTGTTTCCCCGCCATCTTTGCAAACAAAAGCGTCAAAATAGGACGCAGCTGCTTGCCGCGTGCCTGCAGAACCCACTGTAAAATCTTTTGCATTGATGGATTCTGTGACTGGGACAGCCGTTCAATATGCTGGTTGACTCGCGCCAATTCCGGTTTAAGCAGGGATACCCCTTCTAAATCCATTATTTTATGCCCGCTATTATTCCGATTTTCCATGTTTTTTTACCTTCAAATACCGATTGTGGTTTGATGATTTTTTAAGGGAAATATTAGCTGTTATAGTTCATTATCAAAATCCTCGCTAACCCTTGAAAACACTAAGTTTATCGCAGGTGAGCTTTCCCTTCAATTTTCCCTTGTATTATATCTTCCCACAGGGCATTACGAACCCTGATAAAGGAAAAAATGAGGGAAACAAAATCATATAAAATATTTCATATAAAATATTATAGCACAAAACATACGGGAATTGCGGGATTTTTGTGGCTTTGATGTTGTCCCCGATGCCTCCATGAAACCCTTTGAGAAAACTTATATCCCTTTGAAAAACAAGCTCTGCGTCGAAGGGAGCGACTCATTGATAGTTGCTGTAATCGGCATGTTTCGAATCCGCTTTGCAGGTGCATATACTGCTGCCGCGGCAGAAACGGTGTCGAATACGACAATAACAGCAAGCAAAACGACTGGCAGGCTCCACTGGCTTCCGAAAAACCGTGTAACCAATTTCACATACAAAAAGCGGCTTAAAACAATTCCTATGCCACTGCCAACAATAAGACCAGAGATAGCGTAAGTAAAGGCTTCCGCAGCAATCATCCGGGTAAGCTGTTCCCCATCCATACCAACCGCCCTCATAGCTCCATACTGCTTTATCCGGGCAGTTACACTCATGGAAATGCTGTTGATAATGTTAAACAGCGTAATCATGGCAATGATTGCCATAAAACTATACAGCAGAAATTTTGTAGCCAGCCAAGTATTGGCATCTTCCTGATTACGCCTGCGATGATCCTCAAAAATAACATTGCTTTCCGTAAGACTGTTGATTTGTTTTACCGTTTCATCCGCAGCCTTGCCGCTTAATTGTATCCCTATCATACTGTAATTTTCTTCCCCTGTCAGCCGGGTAAAAGTTTCCTGTGAGCAGATGATGCTGTATTCGCTAGGATACAACCCACTGGATATGCCACATACCACCTCAATCTCCTGTCCCGCTACCTGAATGATGTCTCCAACTTTTATCGGATTATCTTTGTTCAAAACTGTCATAGCCTTGCCGCTGTCCCCATAAATCTCCGATATATTTCCCTGCACCAGACTATCCTCTGCACAGTCCAGCATATACTGGCTGTATGACGCTATATTTACATGGTTAATCTCCTGCCGCGAAGAAGCAGCCGGAACATGCTCCATGTAGGAACTGCCCCAAATATGCTCTACACCGGTAATCCCGCCGATGGCATCACTTAAGCCCTGAGCCAGTACACACTCATTGGCATAGCCGGCAAGGGTAATATCCGGCTGCCATGACCGCATTACGGGAAACAGTTCATACCCAAAATCCAACCCTACTGAAATGCAGAGAAATAATATAATACTGAGCGAAAAGCTGGCTGTCAATAAAAACCAGTTCTTCTTAGATACTGTTGCATGGTGGATACCCAGTGTCCTTTCAACCTTTCTGATATTCCGTTTTGTTATGTGACGTACAGAAACCGCCGTATCCGAATTTCCGGAAACCGCTGCCATCGGGGAAACTTTAGACGCACGTTTTGCAGGAGACTGCGCTGCCAGCAGGACAGTTACAATTCCAACCGTCGCGCCGCTGACCAGTCCAACAGGGCTTAAGGCAAATACCGGCATAGATGCAAATTCACCGCCAATTCCATAACGGAGCAATGCACAAATCCCCCATTCAATTGCCGTACCTATGATCAATCCAACAGGCACAGCCGTTTTGCACCAATTTAACGCTTCCAGCCGTACATACCGGATAATCTGCTGGCGGCTTGCACCAATACAGCGCATCATTCCAAAAAATTTTGTCCGCTGCGCCACGTTGCTGTTCATACTGCCGGAAATCATCAGTACGCCCGCCAATAATACTAAAACGAACAAGACTACCGCTATTCCGTAAATATTTTTCATGGATTCATTGCTGCTTTGTCCGGCAAGACCCATAATTGCTGTGTTTTCCGAAATATCTTCCTCCGGCAAATCATATTGCTGTCTGATTTCCGAGGTGATACCGGATGCCTTTGACACATCCTGAAATTGAATATAACAACTTGGGTTGAGCGGAATATGGTTTTGTTCCATGATTGAAATATACGCATCCCGCGTCATATATACGGCAACCAGATAGGTCTGCCCCTGATAAGTATCAGCGTCATCCGACCCAAAACCGCATACCGTAAAATCCATATCCCCCGAAGGTATTTTCACCGTCACATGGTCGCCAATCTTTACATCCAACGCAAGGCACGCATTGGAACTGAGCATAATGTCCTTGTCACCCTGCGGCAGACTGCCTTCTTCCAGGGCATTCACAAGCTCTGCCAGATAAATACGGTCAGCGCCGTATAATGCAGCTTTTTTCTCCCCGATATAGAAAGGCTGGTCGGCGTCTGTGTTAAATGCTTCCGACCAGCCGACAGCGGCAACATCTGGACGCTGGCTGATCTCTTCTGCTGTGTCCTGAGAAATATTTTCCAACTGGATATGCCAGTTTCCATGCTTCTGCTTAAGCCCCTCACTTTGATTCCGAATGAACATATCTGCCACACTGAAAATCGCAGTTACAAGCAATACAGAAATGATAATGCAGAAAATCGTCATACGGTTCTGGCGTCTGTGCACCTTTCCCGAAATAAGCACAAGGCTTAAATAACTTTTCATTCCCTGCACCTCCCTAAATCAGTAAGTTTCCCGTCTGACACCTGCAGGATACGGTCTGCCGTCTGTGCAATACTGCGGCTGTGCGTAATCATAATAATTGTCTGCTCATACTTTTTTGATGCTTCTTTTAACAGCGCAATCACTTCGCTGGTATTTAGCGAGTCTAAATTTCCCGTCGGCTCGTCCGCAAGGATTAAAGCCGGGCGGGTAAACAAAGCGCGTCCAATCGCCACTCTCTGCTGCTGTCCGCCGGACAACTGACTGGGCAGATGATTCCGGCGTTCTTTCAAATTCAATACATCCAGTAAATCCTCCAGATATTTTTTGTTTGGCTTCTGGTAATCCAAAAGTACCGGAAAGATAATATTCTGCTCCACCGTCAGTTCAGGAACAAGGTTAAATGCCTGAAAGATAAATCCAATATTCCGGCGACGGAACACGGTAAGATGCCTTTCTTGCATGGAAAACGTATCTTTTCCATCAATCATTACCTTGCCAGAATCAGGCACATCCAATGCGCCCAGCATATTCAGCAGCGTACTTTTGCCGGAACCGGATTCTCCTACTACCGCAACAAATTCTCCCTTCGGAACTGAAAAACTGACATTTTTCAAAGCATGGACAGCATTTTCCCCTGCTCCATAAGTTTTTGAAATTCCATTCACTTCCAATAAATTCATGCTATGCCTCCTGTTACTTTTTTAATCCGATAAAGACATGGGTGTTATTCTTCCTTCAGCAAAGAAGTATAACACCCAATTCTTACTCTGATATTTCTTTAAACCGACAATTCTGTAATGTTCTCCTCCAAAACAAACAAATTGATAATAAAAGCGCTCCCTTTTCCCAAAACACTGTCTACTTTCATATTGCCGCCATGCAGTTCAACAATCATCTTTGCCAGAGGCAGCCCAAGTCCAATCCCCTGTGTGTCTTTAGAAAAACGACTGCGGTAAAACCGCTTAAAAATATGATAGACATCCTCGGAATGTATGCCGCACCCATTATCTTCCACTACAATCTGTAACATATCCGACATCTGTTTCCATTCAACACAAATATGTTTTCCTGCATCCGTATGGTCAAAAGCATTTTTTACAAGGTTGCTGACCGCTTCTATCATCCATTCACGGTCACAAAAAAGCGTAATATCGTCATCTCCGGAAAGGATAAGCTCTTTCTGCTCCTGTTTTGCACGATATGCAAAATGCTGTTCAATGTCATGCATTATGTCAGATACATTCTCAACATTTCTCTCCAGTATAATCGTTCCGGCATCCAATCTGGTAATTTTCAGCAGATTTTGTACCAATGATTCAATGCGGTCAAGCTCCTGCTCTGACAAAACGGTAAACTCTTTCAGGTCAGGAAGATTCTCTGTTTCACTTTGTAAAATACCATTATAAATATTAAGAGCGGCAAGCGGCGTTTTCAACTGGTGTGAAATATCCGATATGGTATCCTTCAGAAATTCCTTTGCCCGAAGTTCGCTCTCCGTATGTGCGTTCAATACTGTCACTAATGTATTAACCGAATGGAAAAGCCTGTACATTTCACCCTCGTCATCACATTCAACACGGGCATCCGTATCTCCTGTAAGGTAATCATCTATTTCTGCCACTGCTGTTTCCATGATTTTATACTGCTTATGAAAGTAACATAAGCTAAGAAACAGAATCCCACATCCCATAAACAGAGAAAGAATAAAGAGTGCAAGCGGACAATTCCCGTGAAATCTCCACAATATAACCTGTGACAGAATCGTATTGCAAAATAAAAACAGGGATATTCCGATAAATAGTGCCTTAATATTTTTGTTTGTAAATATCCTCATAAATTACACCCCATCAAATAATATTCCACTTATATCCCATACGTCTTACGGTCAAAATCATTTGCGGTTCGCTGGGATTGTCCTCAACTTTTGTCCGCAGTCTGCGGATATAGACATTCAGCGTATTGTTATCTATATAATTTCCTTCCTTATCCCATAGGTTTTCTAAAATCTGCTCTTTAGAAAGCACCACACCCGGATTTCGCATAAACAGACACAGCAGCTTATACTCTCCTGCCGTCAAATCCAAGAGTTCTCCATTTTTATAAACCTTTCCCTGTGTCAAAATCGCCTTTAAACCATTAGAATGAATTTCTGTATCTGTCTGGCTAAAATCACCCGCACGCCTTAACAGCGCATTTATCCGGGATAGCAGCACTCCCAATTTAAAAGGTTTTGTAATATAGTCATCACCACCCATATCCAGTCCCATAATAATATTGACTTCCTCATCTGATGCTGTCAGAAAAATAATTGGTACTTTTGAAGTCTGGCGGACTTTTTCGCATATTTCAAAACCGGAACCGTCAGGAAGTGAAACATCTAGGATTAGCAAGTCATACTTCCCCTCCGCCCAGACAGTATCCACTTCTTTTATCGTCCTTGCCACTTCCAATCCATAGCCGCCCTTGCGGAGTGCGAAGGAAAGCCCGTTAATCAGGCTTAAATCATCTTCCAGCAATAATATATTACTCATAATCCTGCCCCTTTCTTTTTCCCACATACCCATTAACTGGCTTCTTTACATATAATATACCTCTATCATTTTTACTCTCTTTTCCAAAATTCACAAATATGATTATATATGTTAGAACAAAAGTTAGCAACAGAACAGACACGAAACCAGACTGTTGCAAACCGGAATATCAGGAGCTGACTGCACAGAAAAAGAACTGACCGCCACATGCAAAAACTGTGGAAAAGAGCTAAAATCGCTGAACCGGAAACCTGAGAACCTGAACCAGTATTTAGGGCGCACAGAGCCGCCAAAAAGCGCACAGGAACAGCCATGCCAAGCAAAAAAAGCGTCATGGTAATGCCGAAGGCGGCGGAATCCACAAAAAAATAGGAGTGCCGAAGCACCCCCATTCCCTAAACCCTCTTGCAAAATTCGCAGTGTTGGTTTATAATCATCTTAGAAGCCGAAGGATATTGGAACGTCCGACGGTTGTACAATCGGAAACTTATAATGCGTTAAAAATCAACGGATTACAGGCTATCCCCTATTGCAGTAGAGGATAGCCTTTTCCGTTACTTGCGGTTGTTTCTGTTGTCTAAGTATGTTAATGCTGCGAAAATGACCAACAGCAGTGTAAGTATCTCAAGTGTGTTCATACCGACCTCCTTTCCGTTTCCAGAAAGGACAACCGCAGACTATCCCTACCTGCTCTAATCTGACTAAGAGAATTATAGCACGTTATGCCGAATAATGCTATATAAGATTTGCGTTAATCACTCCGCTGCTTCCAATGCCACCTCTGCAAATCCCGCTTGAAACTGTGGGGTTGTTGCTCGTTTTTGCTTTCTGCCATAAATCTGCTTCTTTACATAAAAATAGAGCGCATAGTTTATTTGGAAAAATGAAAACTTATCGTTTCAGCATTTTAACCCACTTTGTTGTCTGTGGGAATAAAAACAGACTGTCCACAAATATACAAAAACTGTTTTCCAACCTGCACCAATCTCAACTATATCTGTATACCTTGTATGGCTGTCATCTATTTTTCAAGTATAATCTTATGATTCCAAACAGGAACATACTTATTACCCTTATTTGTAAATATCCCTTTATCTAAACCAAAGCGGACAAACAGACATTTTTCTAACAGTCATCATTTTCACATAGTCCTAACTTTCAATCTATTTCATTTAACAGAATACCACACTGAGAAGTCGAAGGATTCTAGCATGTCCGACGGTTATACAATCGGAAACAATAACCCAATCAGCAACCGCCTAGAAGCCGCTTCTTCCGCTCAATCATTTCCCCGATTCTCTCGATATACTGCGCCACATCCTTCACATTATCGCTCCGTTCAATGCGTCCTCCCGGGAACACTCTTTTCGTAATCGAACCTGCGCCAAGTGCAACGATGGTCTGCATCTCCTCCATAATCAGAATGTTGTAAATCCCATACTTACCTGCCACAGAATAACCCACATTCTCAAAATTGCCGGACATATTCTTCTGTCGGTACAGATAATAAGGTTCCATGCCCATAGCGCGAGCCCCTGCCGCCGCAATCCCCATGGTCTCTTCCGTATTGTTATAGGCGGTGACACCGTTTTCTTCTATCCACTTATGTAAACCAGAAGCCCGCTTCACCGCAAGAGAATGCACCGTCAGAGAATCCGGGGCCAACGCCGTAATTGCCTCAATGGTTGCCCGCACATCTTCCCCCGTCTCCCCGGGAAGCCCTAAAATAATATCCATATTGATATTGTCAAAGCCAACCTTACGCGCAAGCCAATAAGCCTCTTCCACCTGCGCAACCGTATGCTGCCTGCCGATAAGCCGGAGGGTCTCTTCTTTCATCGTCTGGGGGTTGACAGATATCCTCGTCACACCATGCCTGTACAACACCCGCAGCTTATCCTCCGTAATGCTGTCCGCACGTCCTGCCTCCACCGTAAACTCCTGCACATTACTAAAATCAAAGATGTTCTTGAGGCTGGTAATGAGCCTGTCCAACTCCTCCGGGGACAAAGAACTGGGCGTGCCGCCGCCGATATAGACAGTATCCAGTATTCTTCCTTCCTGTATGTGCGCCACCGCCTCCATTTCCCGTTCAAGGGCTGTCAGGTAATCCGCCACCCGCTCCTTCCATATACCAATCGGATAAGAAGTAAAGGAACAATAGAGACAAGTCGTAGGGCAGAACGGTATCCCGATATAGAGACTGTAGCCATTCTCGTAATGCAGCCGGCTTAGGATTTTCTGTTCCCGTCTGGCAATATCGATGCCTAACCGAATTTTTTCTTCACTGACAAAATGCTCCCCTCGCAAAAATTCCGCCACGTCTTCTTCGCTTTTTCCATGCTCCAACATCGTCATGGCAATCTTCGTCGGACGGATGCCAGTCAAGTTTCCCCATGGGAGCGACATGCCGGTTTCTTCCTGCAAAGCAGTGTATAGAAAACGTTTAAACGCATCTTTATATTCGGACGTTCCCTCTTGCTCTCTATGGCTCTCCCGCCACGTATAAACATGGGAACCCCCTTCATCCGTCAAACGATGGACGATAAACCTGACTTCTTCCTCATCAAATTCCAGTTCCATCACCGGAATAATATCCCATATTCTCCTGTCCTTCACCACCGATTCCGGCGTCAGGACTTTCAGCTCCCACGCCGGATAGAATGCTTTCACCAGTGCATGGATATCGTATTCGTATTTCGCCTTGTTACTTTTTAATATGTGCAAAATGTTGTCCGTACCTTTCTCTCCCTAAAGTCAAAGCTCTCCGCAAACAACAATGCATCAAGCCTGGCATAATGCCCGCAGAAATAAAAATCTTCTTCGCATACATTTTAACATAAACCGCAAGATGTTAAAAGACACTATCCTCAGTACCCATACCGCTTCCTGTACTTAGCGAACATTACTGCCGACAAAATAAGCGCCATCAGCTCCGCTGCAGGCGTTGCCAGCCAGATTCCGTTCACTCCCAGAAGCATGGGCAGCACAATCATTGTAATAAGCATGAACACAAAAGACCTGGAGAAGGCAAGGACTGCCGAAACTACCCCATTGGACAACGCCGTGAACATTCCGCTTGCAAAAATATTGAAGCCGATAAAAAACAGCGCCACCGTACAAATCCGGTTCCCCGTCACCGCCAGGCCGTAAACCGAGTTGTCCGGGCGGGCGAATACCGACACAAGAGGCTTTGTCAGAAGGAAAGACGCCGCCACAGTCAGGACGGAAATCACTGTAATCACTTTCATGCTCACAGCCACAAGTTTTTTGAGCTTCTCACGGTTTTGTTCCCCATAATAAAAACTGACCATAGGCGCCACCCCATAGGAGTATCCCGTATACAAGGAGCTTGCAAACATCAGGACATACATGATAATCGTGACGGCGGCAACGCCGTCCTCTCCCACATAATGAAGCATCGTCCAGTTAAACATCATCGTCACAATGCCTGTGACAAGCGCGGTCGCCATCTCCGAACACCCATTGGTCGCAGCGTTCGCAAGAACCCTAAATCGGAAAGCCGGTTTCTTAAAATGAAGCAGACTCTTTTTCCTGCTAAAGACAAACAACCCCACCACAGCCGTCACCGAATACCCTAGCCCGGTGGCATACGCCGCGCCGCCAATCCCCATGCCGAATCCGGCGATAAACACATAGTCCAGTATCATATTCAAGACGCCTCCCGTCACGGAACACACCAGGGAAAGAATCGCCTTTTCGCTTGCAATCATATACAGGGTGAAATTGTTCATCAAAAGAATCGGCACGGTAAATAACAAGTATCGGCTTAAATATTCCACACAGTATCCGGCCACATCCGCAGACAGATTCATCCCTGCAAATATTTTTTCCATCAGCATATAACCCAGACCGCACATAACAATGCCCACCGCCACATTCACCAGAATCAGGAACGTAAAATCCTCTTTTGCCTCTTCCGCTTTCTGCTCTCCCATCTTCTTCATGATAACCGCGCTGCCGCCGGTGGCAAGCATCGTGGAGACGGCGGTGACAAGTTGAATAACCGGTGCGGTCAAATTAATTGCCGACAGAGCGTTTGTGCCGATTAAATTCGACACAAACAGCCCGTCAACCATCGTGTAAAATGACATGAACACAGTCATTGCTATGGTCGGTACGGCAAATTTTAATATATTGCTTAGTGTTACCGGCTTTTCATATACATTTTGGTTTTTCATAGTTTTCCTCCTTCCCCGGAAGCGATTCCTTCGGCAATCCCCCGGAAAAGTTCCACATGCTTAAGCTCATAGCCCTTCTCCATAAAATCCGGGTCCGCGCTTGTCTTGACAATAATGACCCTGTTGGACGGGTTAACATAAATCCACTGACCATAGACGCCGATTGCCATGAATTCTCCTTCATCCCCCTCCGGCACCCACCACTGGTAACCGTAACCGATAGCGTTATAAGCATCGTAGTTGGAGCCCGGCTTAGAATAATCTGCACTGGCGTCAAGACTGTCTTTCACCCATTCTTTTGGCAGAATCTGCTCTCCGTTATAACCTCCTTCGTTCAAATACAACCTGGCAAAACACGCATAGTCGTGCAAAGATACGCTTAATCCTCCCATGGCAAGTTCCGTACCGTTGCTCAACGTCCAGTATGCATCATGGGCCATGCCAATCTTTTTCCAAATCTTTTCTTCCATATACTCGGCCAGGCTGCGCCCGGTGGCATTCTTGATGACTTCACCCAGGATTTCTGTATTGATGCTTAAATACCTGCGGTATGTGTACGGCTCCTCCTGCACACCGTACTTTGCAATCACCTTCATCGCCGGACTTCCCATCAGCGTGCGCATGGAAAAACCGCTCATATCCGTATCCTCGTCGAAATCAATGCCGG
Source organism: uncultured Lachnospiraceae bacterium (assembly GCA_947172645.1). Taxonomy (GTDB): domain Bacteria; phylum Bacillota; class Clostridia; order Lachnospirales; family Lachnospiraceae; genus UBA3282. The sequence goes on from CAMWBY010000006.1 coordinate 115,434, forward strand.
AGGCCATCTGCAGGCAGGCTTTTATCGGTATATTCTCTAACTCCGTACCCACAAACTCCGGGATATACTTGCCAAGCGAATCTTCCACGCTCTCCACATATCCCTCTGAAACAGCAAGCCCCATCAACGCCGACACGAAAGACTTACCCATGGAATTAGAGGAAAAAAGCGTGTCCTCATCCCCGCCCGCAAAATATTGTTCGTATTTAATCGTGTCATCCTGAATGACAAGCAGCCCGGTAGTCTTGGTGTCTTCGATGTACTCCCCTACAGGACAAGACTCGCCGTTAAAAGTGAAATTTTCCGCCAACCGTACATTGTCCTCCTTGAAGAACCGGAAAGGCTCTTCACCCTTACTGATTTTCTTCGTGGGCTGTATTTCCGGCGTATGCTGAAAAGTATAAGCCAGGTTCTCATCCTTGAAGCTCTCCAGTGAAGTACGCAGAATCTTTATCTTTTTCCCGAAAACAATCCACAGTACAACCAACAATGCAATGACCGCAACCACCACAATCCATAATATTTTCATCTTTTTCATAGCATCTTCTCCTTCATATTTGTTTTTGATTGGTTTCTTTGTTATTACCAGAATAGACCGTACAGTAACTGTACGGTCAAGGGGTTTTATAATATTTATTTGTAATCTTTTTATCCCTTGAAACAAGGTGCATACTCAGGTACAATTAAAAAAAAGTAAATTTTCTTCGCAAATTAACTTTACGAGCTTCTCTTTGCGAACTCGAATAAGCAAAATAAGTAAAAAATCTGCCAGGAGGCGACCACCTTTGAAAGAGAAACGCTCCAGGACAAGACGCGTCCTATCCATAGCCATCCTCTGCGCTTTATGCGCGGTTTTATCCGGATATGGCATATATATGAACCGGAACAACCCTGTTCCAAAACAGGATGAAGACGGTTATTACCTGCTGCGCACAAAAAAAGATTTCGCATGGTTTATCTCGACGGCCAACGACACAGACCAAGGCGTCAACGTGCGCCTTGCCGCAGACTTGGTTCTGAATGATACTTCCGGCTGGGAAGACTGGGCGGATACACACCCGGATAACGGATACGCACCTGTCGTCAAATACAGCGGACATTTCGACGGCAACGGCTATTCCCTGATAGGTTACCATGCCAGATACAAAGACTGGCTTGCCTCCATCTTCACCACTCTGGAAGAAGATGCCTTAATCACGAACCTCCATATTCGAAACTCCACTTTTCATACTACTTACAAAGACAGTTCCTATACCGACAGTGACGGAAGCACCGATGTAGCTACCGCCTCTGCGCTCTGCCACTCCAACTACGGAACCATTAAAGGGTGCGATGTAGAGGCAAAGGTATCGGGCGCCTGGAGTGCGGCCGGAATCGCCGCCGTCAATTACGGGCAGATAACAGACTGCCGTTTTGCGGGAAGTATCGACGCAGGGTTGGACCAGACTACCGAGATGCCGGAAAACGGCTTGGTAACCGATACTCTGTATGCAGGCGGCATCTGCCGCTACAATGAGGGTTCCATCACAAACTGTATCAACGAAGGGACAATCACTCTCCACACCTTACCCGACGGCCTCTATATCCATACATATGCCGCAGGAGGCATCGTCGGCAGGGTGGCGAAGAACGGAACCGTCGAGGCTTGCCAAAATACAGGGAAAGTTGAATCCGTCCAGCTTGCGGGCGGCATCGCCGGAGCCAGTTGGGGCTCCATAAAAGGATGTGCAAACAGCGGCAATGTCCATGTAGAACAGGCGGACAGGGACTATACGGAATCCTTGATTTGTGCAGGCATCTGCGCCTCCAACGGCGGCACGACGGACACCTGCCTGAACACAGGCCCCGTCACCATCAACCAAGAATTCCTCAGTTTTTACGCGCCTATCTACGGCATTGCCTGCAATACAATCAATCCCTCGGACGGCGTCACACAAAACTGCTACTATCTCAAAGAAAACGCTGCGCAAGACTACAGACAGGCGGGCGTATACAAACTGTCTGCTTCAGACAGCGCGGATTTTGCCGCATATCTTGCCGGAAAGAAACAGATACAAGACGTAGACACCTGGGAACTCCTTACCTCCCTGCCAGACTATCCCGGGACGGATAGGGACGACTATATCCGCCTTGGATTCGGCCCCGCCAAAGACATAACCTATGAATCGGCGCCGGGCGACACACTCTGGGACATCGCGGAGCGATTTTACGGGCAGGGCCGTCTCTATGGACTTCTGGAACGCGCCGGAAACCCTGAAAACGCCCTGTCTGACAATGCGCTCGCACCAGGCGAGCAAATCAGGATACCCCACAAAGACTATTACCTGCTCTGTCCCAATGACGAAGAGGGATTCACCTGGTCATATTGCAGGCTTCCCTCCGGCGAATCATGTCCCACACGCTACGCCGCCGCCAAGCCCATCGACTGGTACTATGGAAATATGTACTTCGACGCCAACGCCGGTTTAGATACCATGTGGCCCAAGGACAAAGAAGCCGGACAGGACGCCGCGGCCGCTGATATCCGCATTTTCTACCGTCTGGACCATAATCCCGACGGAGACTTTTTCGCCAATGATTGGGAAGCCGTCCAGGACAGTATCCGGCAAAGCGCCAAAACGTACTGTAAAGACGCCATAGACAGCCTTCTCTTCTGCCGCTATACTCTTGATAACGGCGAAAGTCTCTATGGTTATTCTTTCCGCCTGCACAGACAGGACGGCACCTTAAAATGCGCCGTATTCTATCGGTTAAATGAGGGATTATTGGCAGAATTTATCGGTGTGGAACCTATAACAGAAGACGAGCACGTCTTGGAACGGGTGCGCTACCTGGCCGCAAGAATCGACAATGCCTGTGTGATTAAAGAAAGCCAATATGATTTAGAAACATTCTACGGGAAAGAGGGCTGGAATTTTCCGCAACTGCATAATCCCTTTGCCGTCGCGCTTAAATACAGCAAAGATGCGGAATGCAGCTCTTACATGCTTTTTACCGGGGCGCAATAGTTATGCGTCCCGGTGTCAAAAATCTATATCTTATTGAACGGCTCCTTATAACACGCCACGCTTCCCAAATCTTCCTCAATGCGCAGCAATTGGTTATACTTAGCCACACGGTCGCTTCTGCATGGCGCGCCGGTCTTAATCTGTCCCGCATTGACCGCCACGGCCAAATCCGCGATGAACGTATCCTCCGTCTCGCCGGAACGGTGTGATATAACGGCCCTGTAACCATTCTTCTGCGCCATCTCTATGGCATCCATCGCTTCGCTGACTGTTCCGATTTGATTCACCTTCACAAGAATGGCATTTGCCACATGCAACTTAATGCCTGCATCGAGACGTTTGGTGTTCGTCACAAACAAATCGTCCCCCACAAGCTGTATGCGGTCGCCCAATTTCTTTGTCATCATCTGCCAACCGTCCCAATCGTCCTCCGCCAATCCGTCTTCAATGGATATAATCGGATAACGCTCTACCAGTTCTTCGTAATAGGCAACCATTTCTTCCGTGCTTCTGGTTATTTCCTGTATCTCGGCATTGTCCTCAAACTCGATTCCTGCCTCATAGCACTCCGTCACACGGCTTCCCTTTACTTTGTTCCTCTTTCTCTTTAATTCCGTCTCACCCGGGAAATGATACACGCCGTCCGTCTCGTCATAAAGCTCGGACGCCGCCACATCCAAAGCTATTTTGATATCCTGTCCCGGCGTGTATCCCGCCGCTTTGATAGACTCCACGATTAAGTCAAGCACCGCGAAAGCGTCCGGCAGAGAAGGTGCAAAACCGCCCTCATCCCCGACGCCCGTAGACAATCCCCGTCCATTGCATATTTTTTTCAGGTTATGATAGATTTCCGCACAGATACGCAGCCCGTCGCCAAAACTCTCGGCCTGTACCGGCATAATCATAAACTCCTGGAAATCTACCGTATTGTCTGCGTGTTTGCCTCCGTTTAGGATGTTCATCATCGGTACGGGAAGCAGTCTTGTGTAAGCGCCTCCCAGATAGCGGTACAGCGGAATGCCCATGGCCTCCGCGCACACCTTGGCGCATGCCATGGACACGCCTAATGTGGCATTGGCGCCCAGGTTGCTTTTGTTGTCTGTTCCGTCCTGTTCGATTAAGATGCGGTCAATCAGCCCCTGGTCAAAAGCGTTCATTCCCATCAGCGCTTCCCTGATTTTCGTGTTGACATTGCCCACCGCCTTCGTGGTTCCCAGTCCAAAATACCTTGTTTCCCCATCTCTAAGTTCCACCGCCTCGAAACGTCCGGTGCTGGCGCCGCTCGGCACTGCCGCCCTTCCTACATATTGGGTTCCGCCCACTTCTTTCTCCACCGTCACTTCGGCCTCCACTGTGGGATTCCCGCGGGAGTCCAGTATTTCCCTTGCATGTACATCTACGATTCTCAACTTCATAGCCATATAAAACCCTCCATTCTTGCTTAGCCTGCGGACGTTTCTTCAAAGACAAACCTCCTGTGCACAACTGCTTTTGAAAAGTAGTATGCGCACAGGAGGTTTATTTTATCACTGTATTCCAAAATCTATTTCCTTAATAATATGATTGCCAAGAATCCCTCCGTTTTTCGTCACTTCCACTTCGCACTCCTGCACCCTGTCCCACTCGCTTCCCTTACAGTGCAGGGTAACTATTGTGCCTTCTTCATTCTCCACGCCGTCTATGCATTCAAACATACAGCGGTTCGTATCGCCCGCCTCAAAACAGAAGCTGTCCGTCTCCGGATAATAGATTTCTTCCAGGCTCCTGTTTCCCTTGGCCAGGATTTCATCATAGGTAAGTCCTACCTTCTCAAGCAAAAAGGTATTCACATCCTCCCTGGCCACCGCAACAAAATCCGTCTCCAGCCCTTCCCTGCCATATCTGTCCAGGAATGCCGCTATCTCTTCCGGCGTCCCCTCGTGGGAAATGCCCGCGCCGCCGTAGAACACCTCCATCAAGTCAATCTGCTCCGGATTCTCCCACTCGGACAAAAGGAATCCATAGTTGGAAATATCCCGGACATACTCGGTATATACCTGCAATTCTTCTCCCGTAAGCTTCCTGTAAACAGCCGGCCCTTTACTCTCTGTTGCTTCATCCGATGCATTCTCCGTATGTGACGGTACACTCTCAACGGGCTGCCCATCGGATTCCCCCAGGCTGTTCTCCATGTCTTCCACTTCGTCGTCTCCGCCCTCTTCCTTCCAGACATCCGCGCCCTCTTCCGCCCCTTCGTCAGACACGTATGCCCCGCCCGGAAGCATATCTTCCCCTTCCTCTTCTGCCTCAGCCACCGTCTCCTGCGTCAAGTCCGTCTGTCCGGCGCCACAGCCTGCCAGAACTCCCATAGCGCCGCATACAGATAAGGCTGCCATAAACTTCCTCATATTTATCCTCCAAACCGCATTTCATATAATTTCAGGCTCACGTTAACCCCTATTCATTCCTAATCGCCGCCAAAGGACTGAGCTTCATCGCTCTCCTGGCCGGGAAAAATCCCGCCACCATTCCCACAAGCACTGCAAAGAGCAGCGAAAGAAATACAAGCCATATGGGAATGTATGAAATGCCCTGCATATATTCCTGGGCGGACTGCGCAATCTTATTGATGACCGCAGATATGCTGAAACTTAGGATTAACCCGATTACGCCGCCGATAAATCCGATAAAACCTGCTTCCATCAAAAACAAGCTGCGGATATTCCTGAGGTCGCATCCTAAGACTTTCATGACGCCAATCTCCTTCGTCCGCTCATAGATGGACATCATCATCGTATTGGTGATGCCAATCGCCGCCACGAACAAAGATACCGCACCGATTCCGCCCAGCACAGCCTGGATATACCCCATGGTTTTCTGCTCCGACTCCACCCACTCCGTCTGGCTGTATACATTGTAGCCTAAATCCTTTAAATAAGTCTGCACTTCCATCACATTGTCCATGCTGTCCACATTGACCTGCAGCTCGTTATAGAATATCTCCTTATATGGTTTCCCTGTCTTCGTGCTTGGCTGACCAGGAATCACCTTATTCTTAAACATCTTCTTAAGCTGTGGAAGAAGCTGCTCCAAATCGCAGAATGTATACCAACCATACTGGGACCAGTTTCCCTCCTCCGGAGATTTCTCCACGCCGCACGTCTCAATCATATATTTCTTCGGCGGCGGAATCGTCTGTCCGTCCTCCGTGGTGCCTCCCGACGAGTAATATGCATCCATATCGAATATAATAAAAATCGGGTCTCTCATCAAGTCAATATCGGGAAGCACGCCTGTCTGCCAGTAATTGCCGACATTCCCTTTGGAACTGGAAAAATTCTGCAGCACTTCACAGCCATAGAAAAATTTAAGCTGTTCATCCTCGCCGGGAAGCTGCCCTTCTCCGACTTCTATCCCCATTTCGGTATAAGCCTCTTTCGGCATGGAGCGGATTTGCAGATAACCCTCATAGCTCCCATATTTGGCAAGGGCCGACATCTGAAGCACCGGATACACCGATTCCACATGGGCAATCTCCTTAATCTCCTGCACCAGTTTATCATCGAGCCGCTTCTCATCTTCCCCGTCGCCGCCCCATGATTCCTGCACCGTAATCTGTTTTAAGCTTCCGTAAGACTCGTACTGCTTCAACAAAGAACGGCTAAGTCCTAACCCCAGGGAAACCATGACCACGATAGACGCTACGCCGATGACAACGCCAAGGACCGTCAGCACTGTCCTCACTTTTCTTTTCCACAAATTACTGCTGCTCATACGCAGCAAATCCAGGAATTTCATAAAAATCTCCTTGAACCGCCTGCAAATTTGGGCGCAAGCATATATTTTTATGGATTGAACTCCATAATTCCGCTTTGCGAAATCAGCCATTGCTGCGAGTGATTAGAAGTTCTTCCCACACTACTCTGTTTTCCCGTCGCTTTCCGCGCTGATTTCCCCTTCTAACTCCGACAGTTCATCCGCCAACAGCTTCGCCGCCTTTTTCTTCTTGCGTATCTGCAAAAACGCAGCCACACCGCCTGCCGCCAAGGCAATCACGCCAAGCACGATGCCGATAATCAATCCTTTCCCCGGGCCGCTCTGCTCCTCGCCCATCATACCGTCGCCCATCATGCCGTCACCTATCATCATATCGTCGCCCATTCCCATATCATCGAAAACCATCTCCGTCACCATCAGCGTAATCGGCTTCTCCACAGACGTCACATTGCCTGCCTCGTCCTCGTAGGAAATATCCATGATAACCGTGCCGTCATCCATAGTGGCCGCAATTCCGGTTAACATAACATCTACATTCCCTGTAGCGCCCGATTGCAGGTTCCCCACGAAAGCCGACGCCTCATCGATGGAATCCGCGTGGAATTTTACCTGGACGTTGTACAGAGTCGTCTTGCCTGTATTATAGATACTGAACATGACATTGGACTGAGAGCCTACCATGATGTCCGCCGGAACTACCTCGGGGATACTCGTATCAAAACGGCTCTCCTGCATAATCGGGATGGACACACTGGCCTTGTCAGTCAAGTCAAACATAACGCCGGAGTCATATTTCATATTGACATCCAGCACATACGGCTTCTGCGCCAGGTCGGCCTTCGCCGTCATCTCAATCACGATATCCGCCGCCGTATCCGCCCCTATCTTATCCATGTAGACGGAACTGGCGCCGGAAGTAGGCAGGAAGGCAGAATAGGTATTGGTCTTATCTTCCCCTTCCGTCGCCGCCTGCATATCAAACAGCACATTGGTCACAGGCAAATCCCTGGCCGTATTCTTCACATGGATGGTCAGCGTAAATGTATCGCCCGCATAAACTTCCGCCGGGCTTGTCTCAAATCCCGTCACCACAATACGCGGCTTGGCTCCCGTAGCTTCCTGCCCGCTGCCGCCGATAATGCCGCTGCCCGGTTTACCTATCGTCTTTACATACACGGTAAGCTCCGCCGGCTCCTCACAGCGGATACCGGATTTCGTATAAGAAACTTTGAATTTCAACGGATAATACCCGGTCATCACATCGCTTCTGGCTGTGAAATGAAAGGTAAACTCCCGCCTGTTCTGCATGGCGGCTTCCTTCGTCTTGTTGCCCGGAATATAAGGTTCCGTCTGTATATAACTGGTCATGTCAGGCTCAAAAGGCCACTCCGTCACCACCGTCGAAGTCTGTGGCTCGATAATCAAATCATTCAGCTCTTCCGTGCCGAAATTAATGACCGGAAGCACGATGGATACTTTCTGCCCGTAACTTACCGTAGGCGTCTTCCAGTTGTCCCCCACCTGCAAAAATTCACTGGTCGTCAATGACACCGCCGCCACAGCGGTCGACTCCATCGTGGATTTCGTGGACGCGACATATGCCCACAATTCCGTGACCGACATTTCCGTGTTGGCAATATAATACACTGCACTGTCAAAGACTTTATGCAGGTTTTCCATCATTTTCGCATCCAGGCGGTAACGCACCTCCAGGCTCTGCATATAGTAGAGCATGTCCTCGTCCGCCTCCGCCCTGTCATGGTCAGTAATCGCACTGTCGGAAGTACGGCTGATTGTATTCGTGCTGACGCTGTCCTTATTTTCCTCTTCATGATTCTCATCGGAAGGCCCTTCGCCGTCGGGATTGTCGGAAGTCGCCTCAACATAGGGCATCCCGCCCGGAAGCAAAGATGCCGGCCACACCGTAAACACCGCCGCCAGAGTAAACACTACGCCAGACAATAACCTGCCTGCCACCCTTCCTTTCATGGACTTTGTCTTCACATCCCATTGTCTTCTTCTCATCTCTCTACCCTACTCCCTCTTAATGCTTCCGTACCGCATCCTCTTTCGTTCCCTGGAACATTCCAAACCTATACCGTCTGTCCCGCACAATCTAAGAACCTGCCTCCTGCCGCGGACTCTCCTCTTTCACTGCAATCTCCTCAGGCATATCGCACCCGCGCCTGTCCTCCACCTCAACAATCTTGCCGTCCCGAATCCGCAGTACCAAGTCTGCAAACCCGGCCAGGTAATTGTCATGGGTTACCATCACAAGCGTCTGGTTTTTCTCCCGGACAACTTTTTTCATCAGGTTCATCACCTCCACGGAGGTATTAGAATCCAAGTTGCCCGTAGGCTCATCCGCGAAGATAATCTCCGGCTCCACCACAAGCGCCCTGGCCACACCCACACGCTGCTGCTGCCCGCCGGACATCTGGTTGGGCCGGTGCTTCTTATGCTTCGTGAGTCCTACCAGGTCAAGCATCTCCTCCGCCTTGGCGTTGCGCTTCTTCTTATCCATCCCCTGGAATGTCAGCGGAAGTGCCACATTCTCAATGGCATTCATGGTACCCATCAAATTAAAAGACTGAAAAATAAATCCGATATGTTCTCTCCTGAATGCCACCAACTGATTCTCTGTCTTGGTTTCCATATGCTCTCCCGCAATCAGAATCTCTCCCTTCGTCGGCTTCTCCAATCCCGCCAACATATTTAGGAGGGTGGACTTACCGGAACCGGAAGTTCCCACAATAGAACAGAAATCTCCCCGGTTGATGGTAAAGCTGACGCCGTTAAGCGCCCTCACCTTCGTCTCCCCGACACGGTAAATCTTATATAAGTCCTTTACCCTGATTACAGGTTCCGCCTGCCCTGTATTCATGAATACGCCCTTCTCCCAACTGTAGCGCTGGCCCGGTTCCGGCACAAAGATACCGTCACCAAACCAACGCTGCATCATTCCATTATTTTATTCCCGCGAGCAATGAGCCGACCGCCGCGCATAAAACCAACTTGCGGCGGGTTTAAGCATCTGGTGAACGCCGCTTACTGCTCATCCGCACCAATCGCCGTGCCTTCCACGACAAACTTCGGCACCTGTCCTGTATAGAACTTATAATATACGCCGAAACTGCTTCTGTCATACGGATAGGATGTATCTTTCTTAAAAGTAATATAAATATCGTAATTCTCGTCCAGTTCTCTGCCGTCGTTCCACGCTGAGGACATACTCGCCGGGTAAATCACCTTGGTAATCTGCGCGAATTCTTCCTCCTCAAGGAAAGTCTTCGTCACCGTGTGGTCATCATCATACACATAACTGGCCTCAGCCACCACATCGCGCGTATTGATATACCTGGCCGCCTCCGCCTGCTCCGGCATCTCATTCAGCTCATTATGGAAATTCGTCACTGTGATGTCCGCAATATCCTCCGGATTTAGTTCCACCGGATAAAAGACTTCCGCCGACTGCAAGTACGCGATTGTATTCTCGAAATCGTCATACACATCCATGCGGTCGATTATCCAGTTCGGGAATTTTATGGTAATCTGCCCGCAGGGACGCTTCTCCGTTACCAGGGAAAAGTCAAGCCGTTCCATATCTTTCAGGTAAGCTTCTCTGAGCTTTGACGCATCCTCCGCCGGAATAGCCAGGTTCGTCACCCCGTTGCCGTAAGTGATACCAAGCGCCTTGGCATAAGACTCCTCGTCCGTCATAACCTGGTATGTTCCTTCCTTAAATTCCCTTGCGCCCACAATCCGGTTCATCAACTCTTCGTTGGCAGGATTGGAGAAATCCACATTGAAGCGTCTTCCTACCCTCCTACCTGATTTCAGGCGGTACAATACATTGACAACCCTGCAGTCGTCCATATCTTCCGGCTTCTCTTTCCGCGACTTGGCAGCAAGCGTCAACACCGGTTCCACATCTTGAAGGAACATGTGCTCCTCGGAGAAGTCCGCACTCCCCACGTAAGAGAAATTCTCGTCCCAGTACTCCCCATAATAGTCCACATTCAGGGCGATACTGTCAAGCTTCTCCGCATCGGGTACATACTCATCAAATCCTGTCAAGTCAAACTTGAAAACAAGGAAAATCACCGCAACCGCCGCCACGGCCACACCACTGGATACCGGATGTTTAAACAGGCTCTTGATGTCAAAGTCATAGATGACTTCAATAAAAGCGCAGGCAATCACGCCAAATCCCACCATGCTCACTGCCGTCAGCGCCATGCTGCCATATGCCGCGCTGTGTACCCACATGCCAAGGCCTATACCGGTTGGGATGACGGCCGCTACCTTAAACACCGGCTCCATCTTAGGAAATGCGATGGCCTTGCCTGCCGCCTCCGAAGGACGCCTGCTATAGCATAACCATGCCGCCGCCAGAATCACTAACGCAAGTATAAACCATTTGCCGTAGTAAGGCAATACTATCCGCGCCGCCGACTGCACATCTTCCGCCGACTTAAGCTCCCATATATTGCCGAAATAATCGTTGATAACCGAAAGCTTCGGTTCATATGTCACATAGAACCCGGATACAGTCTCAAAAAAAGCATACTTCATGGCATCCACAAGGGTATATAAAACTGACTCGTAAATCACAAGCCCACCGCCCACGCACAGCGTGATAAAGCGGTTTCCGGTTACCATCACCGCCAGAATCACCGTATGGTACATCACAAGGAAAAACAGCAGATTCCATATAAACCCTAAGCCGACTTCCGCCATCACTCCGCCGTCCGCAGCGTTTTGCACCGCCGCCACGATAATGCCGATGAACAGGCTGACAAGCGTAGAGACAAGGTAGATGATAAGTCCGTTCACATATACTACTGCGAACCTTTTGTTCTTATTCACCGGCACACTATGGTACATGTCCACCTTTTTTCTGTCATAGAGATAAGAAAAGCCATGCATACCAATCATCAACGCCATCCCGCCTAAAACCAGTGCAAGATTATCCTGAAAAGCAAGCGCATCCTTCGTCGCCTGATGCAGTGCGGCTATAAACTCTTCATAAGTCCGGTATGCCCCTTCACTGTTCCATGACCTGATACGGCTCAAATACACCGTCAGTATGCCCACATAGGCCATAAGCTGCACCATGACGGATACAATCCATACCCAGATGCGCCGCCTATGGTTTTCCTTACTGCTAGCCCAGAATGAGTTTCTTGATGTCATACCCGACCACCTCCGTTTCACTGATAAAGATTTCCTCCAAAGACAATGGAAGCACCTCGTAGAACACGGTATCTACCGTGGCAAACCTCGCCGTTATTTCCTCCCTCGTCCCACGTACCGTGAACGTGCGCAGAGAGCCTCTCTGCTCCTTCTTAAGCACTTCCACGCCGTTTAATGCCTTCAGCTCATCGTCCACAGAAGAAAATACACACTGCACCTTCTGTATATTACATTTCATATCCTCTAAATCCTTGGACAGCAGTACGCCGCCCTTATGTAACAGCCCTACGTGGTCGCAGATATCCTCAAGCTCCCTTAAATTGTGGGAGGCTATCACGGGCGTCAGTCCTCTTTCCTCCATCTCCTTGGCGAAAATGGACTTAATCCCCTGCCGCATCACCGGGTCCAACCCGTCGAACGTCTCGTCACACAGAAGATACTTCGTGTGCGCGCATATCCCGAGAAGGAGTGCGAGCTGCTTCTTCATTCCTTTGGAAAAAGTACCAATCTTCCGGTGTTTATCCAAGTTAAAGCTGTCCAGGTATTTATAGAACTCCTCCCGGTTAAACTCCTCATATACTCCGCTGTAATACCGTTCCATTGTCTGGGCGTTGGAATTGGCAAAGAAATAAGGTTCATCTGCAATAAAGAACAGCTTCTTCTTCGCCTCCACATTGTCATACACCGGCAGGTTATCCACTGCCACCGTTCCACTGTCCGGTTTCAGCACGCCGGACACCATCCGCAGCACGGTACTCTTGCCCGCCCCGTTGGTTCCGATTAGCCCGAACACGGTATTGTCTTTTATCGTCACACTGACTTCATCAACCGCTTTGATTTTCTCAAAGGTCTTCGTCAGGTTATGTATCTCTATCATAGCTCCCCTTCCTTTCTGCCTACAGCACTTCAATCTCACGGATGAGCTCCGCCTTGGACATTCCTATCTCCAACACCTCCCTCACAAGTGTCAATATCTGCTCCAGGTATTCGCTCTTCCTCTTATCGATTAACCCGCTGTCTCCCGATACAAAATTGCCCCTTCCCTTCACCGTATAGATAAATCCCTGGCGTTCCAGTTCCGCATAGGCCTTCTGAATCGTATTCGGGTTAATGGAAAGCTCCATCGCCAGATTCCGCACCGACGGAAGCTGTTCGTCAGCCTGTATGGCGCCTTTCAAAATCAAAGTCTTATAACGTTCCACAATTTGTTCATAAATCGGCTTGGTATCCTTGTAATCTATGATTATCATTTCTTCTCCTTTCTGTCAGATTCCGCTTGTCACTATCCATACTAACTGTACTATTAGTGATGGTACACTTAGTATACGCGCCTATCCGGAACGTGTCAAGGGATTTCTATATGTAAATCCACGCAATCGAATAGGGGAAGAGCCCTCTTCCCCTATTCGCCGCGCGCCCCGTGCGCCGCATAAGCGGCATATCACATCTGCACGGGGCTGCGCATCAAAAAGAGCATACATGCACGATGCACATATGCCCTCTTTGACATTTCATTTCACGTTTTATTTTACAAGAAGAGATTTCCCTGTCATCTCTTCCGGCTGTTCCATACCCATCAGCTCAATCAAGGTAGGTACGATATCCGCCAGGCATCCGCCTTCCCTCAGCTTATATGCCGGGTCCGCATTTACCAGGATGAAAGGTACCGGATTGGTGGTGTGGGCCGTAAACGGTGCGCCTGTCTCATAGTCCACAAGCTGCTCCGCATTGCCGTGGTCCGCGCAGATAAACAATACGCCGTCCGCTTCCTTAACGGCCTCCACGGCACGCCCTACGCACTCGTCCACCGCTTCCACGGCCTTGATTGCCGCCGCTTCCACGCCGGTATGCCCAACCATGTCCGGATTTGCAAAGTTAATGATAATCACATCATACTCTCCGGACTTAATGCACCCTACCAGTTTATCGCACACTTCATAGGCGCTCATCTGGGGCTTTAAGTCGTAAGTCGCCACATCCTTGGGTGAATTCACCAGGATTCTTTCTTCTCCCTCGTTGGGCTCTTCCACACCGCCGTTGAAGAAGAATGTCACATGGGCATACTTCTCTGTCTCCGCAAGTCTTGCCTGCTTCATATGATGGGCCGCAAGCCACTCGCCGAATGTGTTCGTCACCGCAATCTTATGGAAAGCCACTTCCTTATTGGGAATAGTAGGGTCATAGTCGGAGAAGCATACATAAGTCAGGTCTAATTTCTTCTCTCTCGCGAAGCCCTTGAAGTCATCATCGCAGAAGCTTCTCGTAATCTCCCTCGCCCGGTCGGGACGGAAGTTAAAGAATACGACCGAATCGCCATCCTGAATCGTAGCCACCGGCTCCCCGTTCTTCTTCACTACAGTAGGCTTCACAAACTCGTCCGTCTCGTCCCTGTCATAAGAAGCCTGAATACCTTCCGGCGCGCTCGCCGCTTCCAGGCCTTCTCCTTTCGTCAGCGCGATGTAAGCCTTCTCCACTCTGTCGTAGTTGTTATCCCTGTCCATGGCATAGTAACGTCCGGTCACGGTGGCAACCTCGCCTACGCCGATTTTCTTCATCTCCGCTTCCAAGTCTTCCACGAAGCCCTTGCCGCTGGCAGGCGGTGTGTCGCGCCCGTCCAGGAAAGCATGTACGTACACCTTATCTAACCCGTTCCTCTTAGCCAGTTCCAACAATCCGTACAGATGCGTATTATGGCTGTGCACGCCGCCGTCGGATAACAGGCCGAACATATGCAGGGAAGAATTGTTCTTCTTGCAGTTGTCCACCGCATCAAGAAGCGCCGGATTCTCAAAGAACGTGCCGTCCTGAATCTCTTTGGTAATTCTTGTAAGCTCCTGGTACACGATGCGCCCCGCGCCCATATTCAGGTGTCCCACTTCCGAATTGCCCATCTGTCCATCAGGAAGGCCTACCGCCATGCCGCTGGCATTTCCCTTCACAAAAGGGCACTCCGCCATAAGCTTATCCATCACGGGAGTCTTCGCCTCCGCCACCGCATTGCCCTCTGTCTTCTCATTCAGGCCATAGCCGTCCAAAATCATTAATACTGTTGGTTTCTTGCTCATTGCTTTTCCTCCATTCCGAAATATTTTCCTCTATACGATTAATAGTCGATTTCCCACTCGTGCTCACCGCCCCAGTCGCCGATAGCGTTGGTCGTAATACCTTCCGGCGTGGTAACTTTGGTGTCAAACCGGTAATTCATCTGCGGCACATACTGGCCTTTAATCTTCACGTTACTGTACAGATACTGTACCGTATATTCCGTATCCGAATCTGAACCATCCGCGCTCGCCGGCTTATAAGAAATCACGCTCCGCTGTACGCCGTCGTCCTCCTGCTTCGTACCCCACACAGAGATAACGCCCTGACGGTTATTGTACTCTTCATCGCTCAGGAAAGAAAACCTGACTTGTCCGTCCTCATTGTGCAGTACCATCTGCTCCCTGTTCACCGGGATATAGACTGAGCCTTCCCAATAACCGGAATTCTCTGCAATAAAGTCGTCCCGAATCTGCTGATAGGATTCCTCTGCAACCAACTCCCTTGCATAAGCATAATTGCCTGCCTCAAACTCCGTAAAGGCAGTGGCGAAATAATCGCCCACCTCTTTCGCGCGCCCAAGACACGCCAACATCTCCGTAATCTTCGCGTCGTTCACAATACCGTTAATCTCTGTAAGAACCGCCATATACTGTTCCATATGAGGTATGCTGAGCCTTACATAGGGCATATCAATCAGCGCATACTGCGTCAAAATCGCCTTCATCTGTTCGGAAGGATTGGACTGCTGCAACGCCATAATCCTACGTAACAGCCGTTCATATTCCCCATAGCTGCATGTATCCTGGGAAGCGTCCTCGTCGTAGAACATCATGCACGCCTCATCGTCCTGCATCCCTCTCATCAGCCGCTCGTAACAGGTGCCCATCAGTTTGAGGGCATCCTCGTTGGCCGGTTCCGTCTCCAGGACGGTAATACATTTATCCACAGTGGCAAGGCTGCAGTTCTTCGCATTAATCTCCGCCACCGCCTCATTGTAGAGGACGATGCAGTAGTTGTGGAGAAGCCCCTCGTCCTTCGTCTGCTCCCACCCGGTATAATAGGTCTCTTCCGCCTCCAGAATCTTCTCCTGCGCCAGGTAATTGTTGGCCATGCCGTGATATGCCTCCACGGAAGCCGTATCTATCTTAAGCGCCTCTTCAAACGCATCCTGGGCATTGGTGTAATCCGCCCGGGATGCATATTTTTCTCCTTTATACAGGCTACGTGCCAGTTTCACCGCAGGCGTACAGAATACCGCGATACATGCCACCGCCGCAACAATGACTCCTGACAGCGCCGCAATGATAATCTTCTGTCTTCTCACCTTACGCAGACGCGCCGCTTTCCTCCTGGCGCGCTCTTCGTCCCGCCTGCTCATACGCGCCCCGGATTCCTCTCTGTCCGTACTTCCCTGTCTCTTCGTATTGTTCGCTTTCTTTGTCTTAACCTGCTTCTTCTTAACTGCCGGAATCTCTTCCTCCTCCGGTCTTTGCCTTATAACCTTCTTCCCGCTGCTTACGGGCTTCTTCTTCGCCGTCTTCTTTCCTGCCCCTGCCTCCGCTTTCTTCTTAGCCGGCTGTCTCTCGCCCTCCGCCGGTTTCTTCTTAACCGCTTTCCCACTACCGGATGCTTTCTTCCTTATGGGCTGCCCGTCTTCCACAACCGATATCTGCGCCCGTGTACGTTTTTCTGCTAAATTACCATTGTTATGACTCATCCTATCTCTACTCCTATACTCATACGAAAACAACAATATCCCCATACATCCATCATACTAGCATATCCGTTGTTATTTTGTCTAGCATAACTCACACAAAATGCCAAAAGTGTGCTATGATACAAAAACGAGCATAGCTCGTTTACGAGATTTGCTTCGCAAACTCGGATAATCCGAATGTGGCGAACTCGGATAACCCGAGAACTCTCCTACGAGAGCTTTCCTATAAGTAAGTAAAAAGAACACACCAAAGGACATACAATGATTATGGAAACTATGGAAAAGAACACCGGGGATGTCATGCGCATCCAATACCAGAGCAAGCGTTATGAACTGCCCTACACCCTCATACGCAGCAACCGCAAAAGCTGCGCAATCAGCATCGCGCCGGACGGGCAGATTACGCTGCGCGTCCCCATGCATATCACAGAGCGGGAAATCAGCCGTCTTTTAACCGAAAAGCGACACTGGATTATCACCAAATACCTGGAACTGCAGGAGCGCGCCAGGAACCGTCCCGTCTCGGACTTGACCGACGCCCAGCGGGCCGCCCTGGAAAAGCGTTATATCGCCGCGGCGAAAGACTACTTTCCCAAGAGGGTCGCTTACTACCTGCAATTTACCGGCGGCTCTTACGAACGCATCAGTATCAGGGACCAGAAAACCCGTTGGGGAAGCTGCAGTGCCAAAGGAACCCTCTCTTTTAACTGGCGTCTGATGTTAGCGCCGCCTGCCGTCCTGGATTATGTGGTGGTCCATGAGCTGTGCCATCTGACCTATATGAACCACTCCGCCGCCTTCTGGCGGAAGGTAGAATCCATATATCCCGATTACCGTTCCTCCCGCAGATGGCTCAAAGACCACGGGCAGGAACTGGTATTATAATGTCCCCTGTTTTTTCGTCTTGATGCGCAGCGCCGCATACCGGCTGTTCGTCATCTCGCCGCGAGACTTCGGCCTGCCACTGTCCTGCTTCGCCCGGCTGCCGGAACCGCCTTTGCCTCCACGGTTGTTTCTGGCGTCAAACTGATGCCTGCCACGGTCATTGTCCCTGCTTCCACGCGGGTTATGCCCGCCTCTGTTCCTTCCGCGTCCGTTTTCTCTTTTCTCAAAAAGGAACTTCTCTGTCTTGATATCCTCTATCTCATCGCCCATCTTCATCTTCATGAATGCCGCCGCAATCTGCATGGCGCTATACTGTCCCAGGGCAATCTCATCCAGGATATATTCCATAACGTAGCTGATATCCTCCTGCTCAATCACCTGAATCGCCTCTTTCAAAATCTTGGACGCTTTCCTGGCAGTAATATCCGCCGCGCTGGGAACCTTCCGCTCCTTAATCTTCGTGTGGCAGATACGCTCGATATCCCTTATCTTATACGCCTCTCTGCCCACTACCAAGGTAAAGGAACGCCCCGTCTTACCGGCACGCCCGGTTCTGCCGATTCTGTGCACATAATACTCAATATCTTCCGGCACGTCATAGTTATATACGGCTTCCACATCATTCACGTCGATACCCCTGGCAGCCACATCGGTGGCTATCAGTATCTGTGTCCTGCCGCTTCGGAAGGAACTCATAACAGTATCCCTCTGATGCTGCGAAAGGTCTCCGTGAAGCCCCTCCGCTCCATATCCGCGCCCTTTTAAGCTCTCCGCAAGCTCGTCCACCATGCGCTTGGTATTGCAGAATATCAACGCTCGTTTCGGGTCATAGTAATCAATCAGCCTGCACAGCACTTCCTCTTTATCCTGCTTGCGCACCTGGTAATATGCCTGCTTAATCAATGGGATTGTCACTTCTTCCGGCGTCATCTTAATATAAGCCGCATCCCTCTGGTAAGTCTTGGTCAGCTCTAATATAGGCTTTGGCATCGTCGCGGAAAACAGCCCTGTCTGCCTCTCCAGAGGCATTTCCTTAAGGATTGTCTCGATGTCCTCGCGGAATCCCATGTTCAGCATTTCGTCGGCCTCGTCAAGCACTACCGTGTGTACATGCTCCATCTTCAGCGTGTGCCTACGCATATGGTCCATAACGCGCCCCGGCGTCCCCACAATAATATGCACGCCGCCTTTCAGGTTCTTAATCTGCCTCACGATGTCCTGTCCGCCATAGATAGCCGCCACCTTGACGCCATGCATATATTTGGAGAACTTACGCAGTTCTTCCGCCGCCTGCATGGCAAGCTCCCTGGTAGGACACAAAATCACCGCCTGTACGTTCCTGTCATCCGGATTAATTTTTTGCAGAATCGGAATGCCGAATGCCGCCGTCTTGCCTGTGCCTGTCTGCGCCTGGCCGATAATGTCCCTGCCCGTCATAAAAAGGGGAATCGCCTGCTCCTGAATCGGCGTCATCTCGTCAAACCCCATCTCCTGCACGGCTCGCAGAATCCTACCGTCAATCTGCGCGTCCTCATACCTCATATGCGATTCCTGTACCTGTACTGCCGTCTCCGCGCCCGGAAACTCTTCAACCTGCTTTTTCTTCTTTGCTTTGCTGCTCATATTTACTCCATTTCTGTTATCTGTATTTTCGCAGCCGCAAAAAGCCGCCGAAAATACATTTATATTATGATATTAAACTCCGCCATTATGCAATGCCGTTCCATTATGGCATCGTATTAATATTGTTACCATCCCGGATGGACACAACAATTGCTGCCAGACCCGCACCCATCAGCCGAATCTGGCAGCATCCATATATAATACTATTCAAAACCACCCGGCCGCTACGCCAGATAAATCCTGCGCAGCTTACTTACCGCCCTGTCCTCAATCAGACATTCCCCGTGCTCCTTTAAGTACAGCATCCTCTCCTCCGAGACTGCCAAAAGGCTGCCGAACTCCACCGCCTGGGCGCTAATCTTATTAAACATCTTATAGGACAGCCTGTTCTTCTCCACCACAATATAATACTTCTCGCCGTCTTTATACAGATGGCTCTTCACGGAGATACTCGAAGGAACCGAAGCGGTATACTGCATCGCCTCGTTAAGGGAATCGAATGCAAACATCCGTCTGTTATCGTCGTAGTTCTCACTCTGCTGCCCCTCAACGCCCCGTTGCCTCTCTTCTTCATCCTGCCTCGTGAGCTCGTCGCTGACTCCCTGCAATACTTCCTTCAAGTGCTGCAGGATGTCCCTGAAACCTGCCGGGCCTTCACTCGTAAATGTGACCGCCAGTCCCTTATCCCTCAACGGCGTAATCTGCATCGCTATATTGTCGCCGTTGACCGTATACCCTACCTCGTCATAGGCCCGCTCAATGATATCGCGCAAAAACCCCTCGCCCTTCTCATTGCGCTCGAAGATATCTGACAGCGTCAGACCATATTCAAGCATATCTTCCTCAGAAATAATACACTGTACAGTTGCATCATTAATTTTCTTATATTTCATATAGCCTGTTATCCTCTGTTTCCCCTACCGTTACCCGACAATAAGCCTACCGAATCTGCCAGGCTTTGTCAAGACCCAACATCCTTAATACGCCAATTTTCGTAATATTCCCCTCCTACGCCGCCATACTGGCACATACACCTCCGTTCTGCCATTTGTTTTTTCTTTTTTCATTTTACCACAAAAACGCGCAATAAGAAAGAATCTTATCGCGCATTTCTATCCCTGCTTTTCACTACCGCAATTTGAATTTCCCCACTTCGTCTCTGAGCTTGTCCGCAATGCCCATGTTGGCATCCGCCTTATGCCCGATATCGCCCACACTGCCGTTTAACGACACCGTCATCTCAGAAACATTTCCGATGCCCAGGGCGCTCTCCCCCACGGCGGTCTTGATTCCTTCCACCGCCGTCCTGATGTCGTCCATACTCCGCCGCAGTTCCTCGCTGTCAGACGCAAACTTCTGCATCATCTCATTCATGCTTCCCACATCATTCTGATAATTCTCGCTTGTCTCAAGCAGCTTCTCATAACCGCCCATTGCAGTCTCATTCATGAAGGCAATCATCACCTTCGCCTCCGCCGCCAACTCATCCACAGACTCTATCACCGCCGACGTCACTTCCTGAATCTGCGTCGCCGCGCTGGCGGAATTGGTTGCCAGTTTACCAATTTCATCGGCGACCACAGCAAACCCTCTTCCTGCCTCTCCTGCCCGCGCCGCCTCGATGCTTGCATTCAACGCAAGAAGCGTAGTCTCTTCTGTGATATTGATGATATTCCTCGTCAGCTCTCTAATCTGCTCCACTTCCCTGGACTTCTCTATCCTGCCCTGCATGGCTGCCGCCATGTCCGCCGCCTGGGATTCCGCGCTTTTTCGTTCTGCCACCGCCTTGTCATACACTTTGGAGGCATTGTGCATAATCTGCCTGGAAGAGCCACTCCCTTCCTCCGACTGTCTGTAGATTTCTTCAATAGAAGCAAACGCCTGTCCCACCGCGTCATTCACCTGGTCTAAAGCGGCGCTGGATTCCTCCATGGCGGCGCTCATCTCCTCCATGGTTGCGGAAACATCGGAAATATTCCCTCCCGCATCCGACAAGTTCCGGGCCATCACCCGCGAGGACTCATTCAACTGGTCGGAATTGTCCGAAATGTTCAGCATAATTTTCTGTATGTACCGCAGGAGTTCATTCACATTATCGGCAATCAGCTCCATCTCGTCCCCTGTATGCACATCCAGCGTCTGTGTCAAATCGCCCTCATTGTGCACAAGCTCATAAATCTTGCCGTCCACTCTATGTAAGCTTCTAATTATCCGTCCCACAATCAGATTCACAATGGCAAGAGAGATAAGCAGACAGATAACGGTAATGCCCACGCTCTGTTTCAGGATGGCGTCCAGCCTCTGCACAACCCCGGAGGCGTCGTAGTCGCATCCCACGACCCCCACGACTTCACCGTCCGCCATGATTGGCATGTAAGCCGAAATCAAATCGCCGTCCTCGGTGGAATCAATAAAATCCTGCACAAACGGCTCTCCGTTGAAAACATCCTGCATCTCGTCATAAGATACCTCGAAACTGTCACCGAACGCCGCATGATTGTCCGAACTGTCCGTATCTATTCCATAATAAACCTGTTTCCCATCGGTATACAACGTATAGAGAAAACGGATGCCGCAGTCTTCCCGGATTCCCTGCATGGTTGCACGTATCTCATCATACGCTTCGCCGCTCTCGGACTCCGGCGTCAGCGATGCAAGCTTCTCCCCGTCGATTACCTTGGTCGAGATGACCGCCGCCATCCGCGCCTCCTCCACGCCCATGGCAATCAGCCCGTCTTTCGTGTGTGAATAGGAATTTACCGCCATAATAATACATAGCGCCACAATCAGTATACTGGACGGGAGCACAATCTTCGTGCGGATACCCATCCCCCTAGTTTTATGTCCCTTCATATTGCTACCCTCTCCCTTTCTTCTTAGCAGGGCATTATATGCCTTCCCTACTGCCATAAATATTTTAACAAAAAAATAAGGAGATACGCAATATGTTTTTTCCCACATTTTAAATTCAAAAAATAGTTATATGCCGCCGTGGAAGGAGTTCACGTCCACATAAGGCTCCTCAAGCGTAAACCGCCGCTCGCCCCATGCGCCTATGTCAATGGGACACACAATATTTGTAAGCCCACCGTATTGGACCACCTCCGTCTGCGCCACTTTCAGACCGATTCCGGTCATCATGGCCACAGGCTCATAATCCTGCCCCCCTGTAAATGTATTTGGCAGAAAACTTACCGCTGCGGCCTCCCACACCGCCCCTTCCACCGTATACTCACTGTACCGGGAAATATCAATGCTGCCCACGACGTCTTCCCCGCAGACAAGCTCCACTGTCTGCGCCTCCCGGTTGACCCGCAGCTCAACCATATCCTGAAACTGTCTCATGTAATCTTCCGGTTCAAAGCAATACAAATCCACCGTTCCTGTATCATACCTGTCCGCCAGATAAAGCTGCCATATTTCATGCGTACCGTCATTTCGCACAAGATTCTGGAACGCAAACGTTCTCGGCGCACCGTCTTCGGCCCATTCCAATACTTCCACACAGACATCCCGGTAAGAAGGCATCCATGGGATATCAAATGTATTCACATCGCCGCCCGCTTTCACCTTCATGCCTCTTAGCCCAAACTGCTTCGTATACAGCCCGTAAAACGAGATATCAGACTCCTCATCCTCACCAAGAAGATACCATGTCCCATCCTGCAGCGGACACACCGCCCCTTCATACAGATAATCGAAATAGGCGGCCAGTTCTACCTTCTGCGCCGAATCTAACGTATCATCCCCCATCGTATATACAATTTCTTCAAACGCCGGCGCCGTAACCTGCGCCCACTCGTCCTCGATGGCGTCAAGCCTCTTTCGTATCGTCTCTGTCTCTTCCCGCTCCATTTCCTCTATGTCCTTTGGATTCTGTTTTATCGCATCCTGCACGTCCTGTTTCTGGCCCGTATCCGCTGCCATGTCTTTTCCGCTTTCTTCCATATCTATGCCGGCGCCTGCCGCACCGTCCTTTGGCCCGGCCCCCGTGAAAGTACACCCACATGCAAGCCCCGCCGTCAGAATCACAAGAGCCGCCACAGCTTTGCTCTCCTTCCTTTTTCCTGCAATCATCACGACCCGCTCCTTCACTCTTCTGCCGCTGCCGTCCATGGACAGCAAAGCCCCGTATCCGGGCTGTCTTCTCGCGCCGGATACAAACTCCAACAAAGTCCTTCCGTAGGCATACCGTTCCCTCTCCCCGAGTATCCTGACCGCTTTCTCATCGCAGGCAAGCTCGCTGTCCTGCTTCGCACTATACGCCGCCATCCACACAGGCGGAAAAAACCAGTAGACCATACACAAAACACCGCGCACCAAAGCCCACAGGAAATCGCCCTGCAGGGCATGCGCATACTCATGCGCCAACACATGGGATAACCTGCTGTCCTCCTCAAGCATCTGCGGCGCCAGATAAATATTCCTTCCTGCCAGGCAGGGTACCGGAAGTCCCTCCACCTGATAGACGCGCATCTTTCTGGCGCCCAGACGAAGCGCCCATTCCCCTGGCAGTCTGTGCATCGGGACTGTCTGGCGCATACGGCGCAGGCAGAGGGCCAACCGTATCTGCCCTGCCAGCATATACCCGCCGATGCATATCATGCCCAAAGCCCAGACCGTCAAAAGACCATGTGTCACTCCTGCCTTATACTCTACTACATCCACATCCGCCTTCGCCGCACCGGGCTGTTGTTCTTCGTCGCTTCCCGCTATACCGTTTTGCAAAGCCATAACCGCCCCTTCTTTCTCCGCCATGCCTGTATCGCCGCCAGGCTCAGACGCTGCCATCATGCCGATATCCTCCGCCCCGGCCACCCCCGTCTGGCCGGATACTTCATCCTGCGCCAAAACATCGGCCATCCGTTGCATCGCACTCGCCGCACTGTAAGGATTATCGCCAAAGCTGACCGGAACCGCAAGCCGCAAAGCCACCAAAATCCATAGCTCATACCGCATTTCCATGCTGACCCTGCCTTTCGTCAGCTTCCTAATCAACATAACTACAGCAATCAAAACGGTTACGCTTACAAGAATCTCAAACATATCAATCCCCCTAATCTTTCTGCACTTCCCCTTTCTGGCAGACACTGCCACGGTTGTCTTCCTCCGCCCTGCGCAGAATCTCATACATCTCAGAAATATCCTTCCTCGACAAGGCTTTCTTCTCCACCATAGTATTGAGCATCAGCCCCATCCTGCCGCCAAACACCTTATCCAAAAACTCCTCGGCCTCCTGCACGGCCGCCTCCTCCTGCTTAATATCCGGATAGTACAGCTTCGCACGGCCGCCCTCTTCATAGTGAATCGCGCCCTTCTCTTCCATACGGCGCAGAAAAGTCATCACCGTATGCTTCGTCCATCCCGTTTTCTCCTTAAAATAATTTGTAATCTGCATCATTGTCTGCGGCGCGTCCTGCCACAACAGATTCATCACTTTCCACTCCGATTCCGATAACTTCACCATATCTCTCACTTTCCTCTTCTTCCCTAATTTTCTCTTCTCTCTATTGGTTGACATCTGCCTACCATTAAAATACCATATTGGTAGGCAGATGTCAACCAGTAAATTTTCTGTATCTTTATTTTTTCTTCTTCATATTATCTGTTAAAATAATGTTAAGAAAGGATAATTTCTGCCGATATATTTAATAGAACAAGAGGTTCATACACCAATATATACTCCCGGATTCTATCCGTACAGAAGATATTCCAAGAGTATATAATATCCAAGGAGGGATTCACGCAGTATATGCATATGAGAGGAATTATAAAGTTGAAGCGGTTATGGCGATTACCCCGCTGAGGAAGATTTCTTCTGATGACCAAAATCACCAGTCCAAGCAGAACCCGTCCCAAGCTTTTGCAAAGACATTCTTTTCCGAAGTTTTGGATGAGGCATGTGAGAAGGAGCAGACGAAAAATATCCATGTCAGAACAAGCGGTTATACAAAGAACGCGCTGCCCTATCACACTTTTATTAACATGCGTGAATATCGTTAACGCGAAAAAGGGGCTGTCACAGCGTGGCAACCCCTTTACCCTTATACATCTTGATACTGTCTGAATATTCTCCGAATCATGACTGCGGTATGTCCTGGATAAGCTCCTGGGGCAGCCACTTCAACAAAATCTCTGCAAGTTTCTCTAAATCTATGGGTTTCGGAAGGAAATCGTTCATCCCGCCCACCAGGAACTCGGCCTCCATTCCCTTCACCGCATTGGCGGACAGCGCCACCACAGGAAGGCTTTCCGTGTACGGCATACCTAACGCGCGTATCATCTTCGTGGCCTCTATGCCGTCCATTCCGGGCATCATATGGTCCATAAATACCAAATCATACCGTACCTGCCTGCGGATTAAATCAACGCTGTCCGGCCCGTTATCCACCAAGTCAGGTATAATTCCGAATTTCCCAAGCAATCCCTTCGCCACCCTGAGATTCACCTTATTGTCATCCACCACAAGCACCTTGGCGCCTGGCGCCGTAAATCCTGCGGCAAATTTCTTCCTCTGTACGCCTTTCTTGTTCTTACTGTACTCGCAGGGCGTCGGGTCTGCCACTTTCTGCTCAATGTCAAAAGAAAACTTACTCCCCTTGCCATACGTACTCTCCACGGTAATGGTTCCGCCCATGCTCTCTACAAGAAGCTTGGAAATTGTCAGCCCAAGGCCGGTGCCCTCCACATCCCTGTTTTTGTGCATATCCGCCTGTTCAAAGGAACGGAACAGCTTATCCATATCCTGTTCCCTGATACCGACGCCCGTATCGGATACACTGACCAAAAGCCTCCCTTTGTCTTCCCCTTCCTGTCTCCAGGCCACATTCAGCGTGACCAAACCCTCGTGGGTAAACTTCGTGGCGTTTCCCATAATATTGATTAGAATCTGCTTTACTCTGCCGATATCGCCATACAGCTTGCGCGGTACATCGTCCGACACCTGCGCCGCAAGCTCCACGGGTTTATCCTTGAGACGCACTTCCATCATGCTCATCACATCATGTATCATAGATGAAAAATAATACTCCTCCGGGATAATGGGCATCTTGCCGGATTCAATCTTGGACAAATCCAGGATATCATTGATAATGCCAAGCAGCCCTTCCCCCGACGCCTTGATAGTTATGGCATATTCCATCCCCTGCTCTGTCAAATCCTCATCCAGGAGCATATCCGCCATGCCGCAGATTGCATTCATCGGCGTCCTTATTTCGTGGGACATATTGGCCAGAAAAGCGCTCTTTGCCTCACTGGACGCCTCCGCCCGGTGCATCAAACGCTCCATCTCCTCCATATTGCGCTTGATGGCAAGCGTATTCTCCACGGCCACCATAGTCAGCACCCTACAGCCGAACAGAACGCACATAATATTCAAAAGCATATTTAACGCCCGCAGAAAATTAACGATAGAGGCATTCTCAATCACATAGCGCGGTTCCATAAAACTGCCCATAGTCAGCTCTGTAAAATAAAAGACGCAGAGCACCAGGAAATTTACGGTGGGCCGGAAACCTCCCCGCCCCGTGTTCTGACAACCCAGAACATAACTCGTCAGGTACGTGAAAGGCATCACCGCCAGGCAGTAAAGCCCAAACTGGGTTTCCTCGCCTAACAAATACACAGAGACGAATGAATAGGCCAATATCTCTGTGACAAATATGTAATATACCAGTCTGATTTTCTTCTTCCCGGCACAATAAAACGCCAGCGCATATATGACGATGCTTACGATGTTCAGCCGCCACAGGAATGTCACTTTCCCAAGCCACAATACAATCATCAGCATAAGATGTATCAACGCCAGCAAGACTGCGCAAATCTGCAGGAACACATCATAGTTCATCGTATTCACTTTAAAACGCCGTATCCGGTTCCAAAGCCTCTTCAATCCTGCCATACCCGCTCCTCACCACTGTACTTTTCAGTTATTCGTCCGCCCAAAGCGCATATCCGTGCTTGTGTCCTCTTATATCACATAATTATCCGATATCTGATTCTGCCATTCTACCAAATCCGCCAACGTCACCTTGTCCACCACATCGCTGACTGCGGCGTCAAGCATCTTCCACAGCCGCAGCGTGACGCACACCTCCTGCCGAAGACAGGCGTTCACTTCGTCATCCAGACACGGAACCGGCGCCAGAGAGCCTTCCGTCAGCCTTAAAACCATGCCCACCGTATATTTCTCCGGTTCCCTGGCAAGCCTGTAGCCGCCCTGTGGGCCGCGGATGCTCCTCACATACCCTGCCTTATTGAGCACCGATATTATCTGCTCCAAATATTTATCCGATATTTCCTGCCGGGCGGCAATCTCCTTAATCCGCACCGGTTCGCCGGTATTATGCAGCGCCAGGTCAAGCATAAGCCTGAGCGCGTACCTTCCCTTTGTCGATATCTTCATCCTGTTAACTGCACCTTTCGCTGATTGTTATTCCGCGGTTTATTTCCTATTTCTCCACTAGGCTTTCTATGATTATTTATACTACGCTTTTTTACTTTTGTCAAATCAGCTCTAAAGAAACCCTCTCAAAACTACGATATAAATGATAAGAAGCGGTCATATCCCGCATTCGTGTAAACGGATTTACAAATTAATGTATTCCCGGCGCATCTTCGTGTGATTCCGGGCGTGCATATGATGCTAAGGAGGGCACCCACATGAATAAAGTAAACGGATACGGCGCGTATCAGAACAATTATTACAACAATTCCGTACAAAACAAAAAACAGACGGATAAGTCATCCAAAACGGATTCTTCCAAGAAAACCGATAAGACAGGCAAGACAAACCAGAATCCCGTACAATTGAGCAGCAGGGCAAAAGCGCTGTTACAGGAATTAAAAAGAACATATACCAACATGGATTTTATGGTTGCCGATTACGAATCCGACGAGGAGGCAGCAGAGTACCTGTCCCGCGGTACGAAAGATTACAGCGTGCTCATTGATTCGGAAGAATTAGAGCGCATGGCTGCGGATGAGGATGTGAAGAAACAGAATCTTTCTCTTCTCGATGAAGCGGTGGGCAAACTGGACGAAATGAAAGACCAGTTAGGCGAACACAAAGACGATGTCGTGCGCATGGGCGTCAGCATCGGCAAGGACGGCGAAGTATCTTACTTTGCGGAATTAGAGAAGGCAGGCGCACGCCAGAAAGAGTTTGTCGATAAAATCAGGGAAGACAAGAAAGAAGCTGCAGAGGAAGCTAAGAAGAAAGCCGAAGCCGGGAATACAAACTATGGACAGACCCACGGCTATGATTATGAGAGAAGCAAACGCACTACCGTGTATGCTTCCAGCGCAGAAGAACTGTTGGATAAGATAGCCAATATGGATTGGGATTCTATTAAAGAAGAGACTTCTCTTCCTATGGCGGGCAGCCACTATAATTTCTCAATCTAAAAAGTTCATTTGCTATGCAAATGAACTTTACGAGATTCGCTTCGCGAACTCGGGACACGCAACAAGATTTGCTGCAACAACTAACTCAGCGCAGGAGTTTGGCTCCTGCGCTGATTCTTTATCTTAAACCATATGCGAAACCGACCGGTTTCTTCCGCTTCCGGCTACACAAAAGGAAACTGCCGTCAGCTGCCCACCGTGGCAGGCCGCCCCGTATTACATGCCTGTCAGCTCTTTCCGCTTAATCTCCTCGAAGAAATCATCGATTGACTTGATAATCTGTGAAGGCTCCATGGACTTTAACAGATACCCCTGCGGCTTCAAGGCCATAACCTGCATAATCGTCTCTTTATCTCCCTTATTGGTCAGGAAAATAACCGGAATATCCGCGAACTCATGCTCGCCCCTTATCATCTCAAGTACCTGCTTGCCGTCCACCACGGGCATTTCGTAATCGAGCAGAACTAAATCCGGTCTGTTCGTCGCCAGATACTTAATCGCCATCGCACCGGAATTGGCCAAAGTCACATGGTAAGATTCCTCAAGCCATCCTTTGACATTTCGCAGCATCGTCCCCGAATCATCCACAACCAAAATCTTCTTCTTATTCTGCCTGCCATATTTCTTCTCATAACCGGTTATCGACGTCACCACTTCACTGACATTAATCGGTCTCTGGAATTTCTGTCTGAGCAGGTTCTTGGAGATAATCTTCTCTACGGTACTAAGCTCATCTGCATCCCCGATTGCAAAAATCGGAATGTCTTCCTCCGCCGCCTTGTCTTTAATATAATTAAGCGCCTGCTGCTCTTCCACCATCTTCTCATCTACATAAAGCAGGAGAATGCCAATCGGCTCCTCTATCTGGTTAATGGCATCGATGTCCGCTTTGGCCATAATCACTTCATACTCTGCCCTCTCAAACCATTCTTTCAATGAAATAATAAGATAACTCTGAATCTCTGAGACAATAACTACATTCTGCATTTCAACACTCTCCTAATCAGCTCTATATGTACAGTCATAAAACAAGTCTCCGTCTCTCCGACAGCATATGCTTAGATTATACCAAATTATGCATATATCCGCAAGTCTTACTGATACATTCCGTCCAATAATTTGTAACAGTCAATTCGTAATATAATTGGCCAAAATATATATTCTGGCGGCTTATGAACGGCATGGTGGAACTGTTACAATAATTTCCCGGGTTTTCTACGAGATAACCAATAATACCACATGCCTGTAAGGTCGGCCAATATCCATCCAATCGGTACCGACATCCAGATACCCGTCACGCCAATCGTCTCTATCCCCGACAGCGCATATGCCAAAACCACACGCGTTCCAAGAGAAACCACCGTCAGCACTACGGAGATGCCCGGCTTGTAGATAGCCCTGTAATACCCATAAAACAAAAATAGCAGGCCGATGCCAAAATAGAACACGCCTTCAATGCGCAGATACCCTACGCCCACGGAAATTGCTTCCGCACTCTCTTCTTTTAAGAACAATCCCATAAGCGGCCTGGCAAATCCAACTACAAGAACGGAGATAACAAGACAAAACAGGAACGCGCCTGCCGCCGCATCCCGCATCCCTTTACGGATACGCTCGGTCTTGCCCGCCCCGTAATTCTGCGCCACATAAGTGGAGAACGCGTTACCGAAATCCTGTACCGGCGCATAGGCAAAAGAATCTATCTTCACCGCTGCCGCAAAAGCCGCCATCACCACCGGGCCGAAACTGTTCACAAGCCCCTGCACCATCAGGATACCAAAATTCATGATGGACTGCTGCAAACATGTCAGCATAGACAATCCCATCAGTTCCCCCAGAATCTGCATATCCCACACACGGTTTTTCTCAGTGACCCTCAGTTCGGGATACCGGAGCGCATAATACATCACAATCCCGATACCCGCCGCATATTGGGAAATCACCGTTGCGGCCGCCGCGCCGCCCACTCCCCATCCAAGGCTCCTTATAAAGAAAATGTCCAGGACGATATTCATCACCGCAGAAATACCTAAAAATATAAGCGGCACCACGGAATTGCCCACGGAACGAAGCAGGTTCGCCACAAAATTATAAAGAAAAACCGCAAGGATACCCGCAAAAATCCACACCAGATATTCCCGCATCAGCGGGACAACCTCCCCCGGCACCCGAAGAAAGACCAGAATGCCTCCCATCGCCGCATACACGATAACATTCAAGACAAACGCCACCCCGCCGATTGCCACGAATGCGATAAAAATACCCTTCTCCAGCCTATCCTGGTTCCTGCTTCCAAACTGCATGGAAAAAAACGCGCTGCTGCCCATGCACAGCCCGATAATAATCGATGTGATAAAGACCATCAAAGCGTAGGCCGAGCCAACCGCCGCCAACGCATTCTCCCCCAGATACTGCCCCACAATCAACGTGTCTACTATATTATATAACTGCTGAAGCAGATTTCCCACCATAATGGGAAATGCAAACTTCAGCAGCTTACCCATAATGCTCCCCTGTGTCAAATCATAGCCAGCCATAACTTTCCTTCACAAATTTTCTTCTTACCCCTCATTGAATCTTAATCTGCCGTTCTTGCCCAGCCTACGAATTTGGGCAGCGCCTAAAAGTGCAATAGTTGGTCATAGGTCATAGTACATCTGAAATTCCGCCGGATTCGGAATCTGCTCCATTTTCTTCAATTCCATACGCTTGCGTGCAATCCACACATCAATCAGCCTCTGAGGGAACACGCCGCCCTTCGTCAGGTAGTCATGGTCGGCCTCCAATGCGTCAAGAGCCTCTCCGAGAGACCTCGGAAGCCCCTTAATTTTCTTCTGTTCTTCCTCTGTCAAGTTGTATAGATTGAAATCGTAAGGTCCCCATCCGTTCTTCTTGGGGTCAATCTGATTCTCTATGCCATCTAACCCCGCCATCAGGATTGCCGCATAAGCATAGTACGGGTTTGCCGTAGCGTCGGGGTTCCTCAGCTCGAACCGCTTCGCCTCCGGCGACTTGGCATAAGCCGGAATGCGGATAACCGCGCTCCTGTTGGAAGTAGCGTATCCAACCGTGACCGGCGCCTCATACCCCGGCACAAGACGCTTGAATGAATTGGTGGACGGATTGGTAAAGGCGCACAGAGACGCAATATGTTTCAGCAGCCCGCCCATGAAATAATGCGCTGTGCGGCTTAATCCCGAATATCCGTTCTCATCATAGAAAACAGGCTTTCCGTCTTTTAAAAGAAGCATATGTACATGCAGCCCGTTGCCTGCCTCCTGGTAAATTGGCTTAGGCATAAACGTCGCGGTCTTGCCTTCTTTCGCCGCAAGGTTCTTGATGATATACTTGATAATCATCGTATTGTCCGCCATATCGGGCATATCCGCAAGCTCCACCTCAATTTCCATCTGCCCCGGCCCGCCTACTTCATGGTGGTGGTATTTTACCTTAATTCCCCAATCTTCCATCATCATGCACATGCGGCTTCTCAAATCATATCCCACATCCTGGGGCGCCGCCACATGGTAACCGCCCTTGTAAGGCACTTCATAGCCGTTATTGCCTGGCTGCTGCGGGTCCAGACTACAATTCCACGCCGCCTGTCTTGTGTCAATCCGGTAACCGCACTGTCTCGCCGTCACCTCATAGCGTGCGCTGTCAAACAGATAAAATTCAAATTCAGGCCCGATTACCATGCGGTCGGCAATGCCGCTCTCTTTCATATACTCCGCCGCACGCAGGCTGACATTTTTCGGATACTGGTCAAAAGGCTTATTTCCGTCCTTCCCAATCGTACACACATTACCGCACATCGTCAGCGTAGGCACCTGCGCAAACGGGTCCACATACGCCGTATCAGGGTCCGGCAAAAATACCATATCGCTCTTCTCCACAGGCGCATAACCATAGTTGGAACCGTCAAAACCGATTCCATAAATAAATGTCTCCTCGCTAAACCGCTCCACCGGAATGGTAATGTGGCGCCAACGTCCGTCGATATCCGTCATCTTAAAATCAATCATGCGGATTTCTTTCTCTTCACACAACTTCCTGATTGCTTCACTTCTGTCCATAACCCCCTGCTCCTTTCGATTTGTCCCTTGTCGTATCTATATCTGTAAACTCCGGCGTAAGCCCTTCCACGGCATACCGCCTACATAACAGTATAACATAAATGAATGAATCATTTTACCTGTTGTTTGCAGAAATTAAATGATGCCGCAAAAAAGCAGTACGGATTCCGTCTTCCCCTACGGACGGACAGACATCATCGGATATTCTTTTCAGTTCCTTGCTTCCATTCCCCATACAGATGCTAAGCCCCGCCGTCACCATCATTTCCCTGTCGTTCATGCTGTCGCCAATCGCCACGGAATTATAAATAGGGATATGAAGATACTCACAGGTTCTGCGGATTGCCTTTCCCTTGTTGAACTCCTTGTTCACCACTTCCCCATTGATAAATCCGCCCACATCCTTCTCCTGGATACAAAACTCAAAATCAGAAGCCAGGACGCTTTGCGGCTCCGTAAGCTGTTCTTTGGACGCACACACAACCACAATCTTGTAAACCGGCTGTTCCCTGTACTCCTTCATCGGAAGGATATGCAGCGACTTCTCAACCTGCTCCCGCCACCGCAGCAATTCACTGTTACCGCCCTCTTTCGCATGGCTGCGCAAAAACTCCTTAAATTCTTCGTCCGTGTAGGCCCCGTCCATGCATTCTACAGTCCTGTACACGCCGTTCTTCTTGAGCACATCTAATACGGTCTTTTTCTGTTCCTCCGTCATCGGGCAGTCATAGATTACCTTGCCCTGGCACACGATATATCCTCCGGAACTGGCGATTACCCCGTCAAAATCATACTTAAGAAGAGGGCTTATCATATCATAATTCCTGCCGGTACACAAGAATACGTAGTGCCCTTCCTCCCTCGCCTGGTGAATCGCCCGGATGGCCGACTCCGGCGGCTCATTGCTCCCCGCTTCCGTCAATGTCCCGTCGACGTCCAGAAAAATTATTTTTTGTTCCACTTCTGCACACTCCCCGTTTATACAATGTATCTCTCCCTTTTCGCGCGCTTCCCCACCGCGCGCCCTATGTTGCCGATTGCATAATTTACTATATGATACACCCGCTTTTTTACAGTGTAAAGCATATGTATGGATAGCAGCGCAAAAAACTCTCCCCGACACCATGGGGCAAGTGTATGGCGCGGGTGTGAAAAGTAACTCCCCCGCAAACGTAAAAAGCCCGCAGGATTCACGCCTGCGGGCTCTTTCGTCACTAAATAATGAAAATCGCTTTGTCTGTCCTGACCGCCTCAGTCCCTAGAAAAATCTGGGGGATACGTTCAGCAATGTGTAGGAATTCCTTTTCAGCACTTCCGCCGGAACATCCTCATTGCCTACATGGCTCAGAGCAACCAGATTCTTTACAAAATAATTCTCTACCATAGTCTTCATATAATTTTTCATAATTCCATTCTCCTCTTCTATCAACTATTCTGCTTCCTGCAGTTCTCTCTGCCTTATCTTTCCTGCGTCAGGTTCATCCCGGCGCATTCTGTCCAAAGCAGGCAATCTAATCTGGAAACCGCCTAGAAAAATCTAGGGGATACGTTCAGCAATGTATAGGAATTTCTTCTGAGCACTTCTGCAGAATTATCTTCGTTCCCAACATGCCCTAAAATAACCAGATTCTTGACAAAGTAATTTTCCACCATCGTCCTCATGTAATTTTTCATGATTAGCACCTTTCTCCCTTTCGGATTTGCTTTTCTGAACCAGAGATGTTATGATTATCTCTGTTCCGTTTACAATACATACTATACTCCACGGACACCTTTGCAACTAGATACTTTTTTGACTTATTTTAGGTCAATATTGACATAAATGGTATAATATAACTGTAAAACCACACTATAGAAAGGCAAATTTATCCTATGTACCACAGTTACTATGAGCAGCCCAAGAAAAGCAGCCCTCTGGGAATCCGTATCCTGTACCAGACACTGCCGGGAGGGTTCTGTCCGCTGCACTGGCATGAAACACTGGAAATTCTCTATCCCCTTAACGGGAACATGAATCTTCTGTTAGACGGGGAGACATACCATCTCCCGAAGAAAAACCTTACCGTAATCGAATCCCGGCAGGCACACAGCACGCAGATTGACGGCGACACGGCCATGAACATCTGTATCCATATTTCCAAGGATAAACTGAAAAGCTACTTCCCGGATATCGGTTTGTACCAGATTCAGTGCATTCCCGAGAAAATCCACGACGAGCAATTCCCGGTTTACTATGAAATATGCCAGATGCTGTCCCAGCTCACTAAGCTGTATATATCGGAAGCGCCTGTAACATATCTGGAATCGGAAGGCATTATCCTACAGGTACTTGCGCACCTTATACGCTATTTTGGCGTAAAAGACAATGAAAATACTCCGGAATCCGGGCAGGCGTCCAGCGACCGCATCCACCAGGTCCTCACCTGGGTAGAAGAACATTATAACGACGCCATTTCCCTGACCGATGTGGCTGACCAACTCTGCATCAGCCGTGAGTATTTCTGCCGCCTGTTCCGCCAGAGTATGGGAATCACATTCCAGGAGTACCTGACGGGCATCAGGCTCAACCATGCGTATCAGGATTTGCTGCATACCGATACGCCTATCTCCGAAGTTATGGAACAATGCGGATTCACAAACCAGAAAAAATTTAATGCAAGCTTCAAGAAACTGTACGGGCATACGCCCTCCGAAGTGCGCAAACAGCAATAATTTTTTTATCCCAACTTCCATGCGCAGGTCTGCGCATAAAACGAAATGAGCCCTCCGTATACCCGGAAGGCTCATTCTATTTTGAAACTATGCATTTTTTCCTGAGAAACCTTTCTTTTTATTTCATTCCTGCTGTATATCCCGACGGCCCATATACGGCTCCTGGTCTTTTACCCATTCCGCCTGCCGTTTCCTCTTCCTAGAAGAATCTGGGGGATACGTTCAGTACTGCGTAGGAATTGTTTTTCAGCATCTCACCGGATTTGTTCTCGCTGCCTGCTACTGCTACAAGGTTTTTCATTACGCTCTTCATATATTTTTTCATGGTTTTTTTCTCCTTTCGGCTTTGCCTGTTATTCTATGCTTTATAATTGATTGGTTTCGTTTTGCCTTCTTCCCTGATTCTTAGAAAAACCTGGGGGATACATTCATTACCGCGTAAGTATTGTTACGAAGCATCTCTGCTGTCCTGCTCTCGCTGCCTGCTACTGCTACAAGGTTCTTCATTACGCTCTTCATATATTTTTTCATGGTCTATTTCTCCTTTCGGCTTTGCCTGTTATTCTTTATAATTGGTTTCGTTTTTTCTTATTTTATTTTCTTGTCTTTGTGTTTGCAGCCTTGCTGCTTCCTGTCCTCTTCCCTCATTCTTAGAAGAACCTGGGGGACACATTCAGCATCGTATAAGAATTTCTTCTGAGCACCTCTGCCGAGTTATCTTTCTTACCAACATTGCCCAGAGCAACCAGATTCTTTACGAAATAATTTTCTACCATTGTCCTCTTGTAGTTTTTCATAATGAACACCTTCCTTTCGGATTTGCTTTCCCTGGACCGGAAACCTTGTTGTTTATCTCCGTTCCGTTTACAATACAGAGCATACTCCATAACATATAAGGCTACTAGATACTTTTTTGACTTGTTTTAAGTCAATATTGACAAAAACGAGTCAAACTCGGATAAGCGGAGGGATTGCTTATGAAGCAGGAAAACCGCCGTAGCGCTTTCATAGCGCCACGGCGGCTCCCATCATAATCCGTTATATAAAAAGGTTGGGCGTACTTTACCGGAAAGTCTTATTTGACCTCAAACAGCAATGTCCGTATTTCGTATGGACGCACTGTAAGCTGCACGGCGCCGCTCTGGAACTCTGTGATTGGACGTTCCATCAAATCGCTCTCGGCCCAAGCCGTATACGCGAAGGACGGTGTCAGCTCCACCTGCTGGCGTGCGCCTGCAAACTCATGCAGACGGATAACCAGGTACTTCCCGTCTTCGGACTTCTTGACCGCGTCAATTTCCACATTGCAGTTGTCAACCGTAAAGAAGCTCTTCCCGGACATCCGGCTCTCGCCTTCGTAAACATCCATCGGATTGTTCAGCGCATAAGCTGCCTTCACCACACCGCCTTCCACGAAATCGCCCGCGTGCGGGAACAAGGAATATGTGAAAATATGCATACCCTGGTCCTGCTCATAATCCGGGTTCACTGCGCATTTTAAGAGTGTGATGCGCAGTACATTGTCTTTTACATCATAACCGTACTTGCAGTCATTCAAAAGCGCCACACCATAATCATGCTCCGACAAATCTGCAAACCGATGTCCCACCGACTCGAACCTCGCCTGGTCCCAACTGGTGTTCCAGTGGTTCGGGCGGCGCACATTGCCGTACTGGATATCGTAGGTCGCATAGGTCGTGCGCACGTCAACCGGGAACGCTGCTTTCAGAAGCTGCTGACGCTCATGGAAATCTACCTCCGTCCGGAAGTCGATGCGCCTGTCGTCACTGTAGAGAACAACATCCTGGCGAATCACGGAATGGCCATACTTCCATTCCATATGCAGCGTCAACTGAAGCGGCCCGCACTGTGTCACTTCAAAGGCTGTCAGCTCCGTAATCTCCCGCATCTTCTGCTGATAGAATAAATCGATGTCCCATGCTTCAAAATTCATCGGCTTATCTTCAAACATCTGCAATACATTGCCGCGCTCGCCTGCCGCCAGCACTTCTCTCTTTTCCACCCTGTCATAGATACGCGTAAGCTGTCCTGCCTCATTAAAGGAAAGCAGATAATAAGGCGTCTCCACATCACGGTCTTTTACGGTAAATACGTCCTTCTTTGTTTCTTCTTTCTGCCCTGCCGCCGCATACAGCGTCTTGCAGCCCATAGCAGGCACATCGCGCACAAGGACATATTGCTTGCCGTCCGCTTCCTGGGACGGATAGAACGCTTTATTCTCGTCACAGTAGCAGACGCCGTCCTTCGCAGGCACCTCCACAAGCCCGTCCATCGTCCAACCGGAGTCATTGAATACCGTCACGGCATCCTGGGACGCAAGGGACTGCCGCACTGCCCTGTCTACCACTTCCTCCGCAATCTTCTGAATCTCTTCATAATCCTTCTTGGAATCCTCATATACCTCGCGGATGGAGGAACCCGGTATGATATCGTGGAACTGGTTTACAAGAATCAGCTCCCATCCTTTTGTCAGTGTTTCCTGCTCTGCCGCTGCCAGTCCGCTCTTCTCCATAGCCGCCATGGCCGTCATCCACTCCGCCTTACGGTAAAGCTGCTCCATCTTACGGTTCATACGTTTGTTATGGGCATGGCTTGTATAAGTGCCGCGGTGGTATTCCAGATACAATTCGCCGTCCCACGTATGCACATACTGGTCCGTATTGGCAAAAGTCTCTTTCAGCTTCTCAAAATAATCCCCTGCCTTGGTGGTTCTCACATTGGGAACGCCCGGAACCTTATCAAGCCGCCGCCTGTACTCCAGCATATCCCTGTTCACGCCGCCGCCGCCGTCGCCATAGCCGTAGGATATGAGGATATCCTTATTCACCGCCTTCTCACGGTAAGCTTTCCAAGAGCCAAGCACCGTCTCGGGCGTAAGCTTTCCATTATAAGTATAGAACCAACAATCCGGCGACGGTTCCAGCGTGGTGATAAAGTGCGTCATAATCTCCGAACCGTCCAGGCCCTTCCACCGGAACGTATCATGAGGCATACGGTTGTACTGGCTCCAACTGATTTTCGTCGTCATAAACAACTCGATGCCGGACTTTTTCAGAATCTGCGGCAACGCCCAGGAATAGCCGAAGACATCCGGCAGCCACAGGAAAGTAGGCTCCTTGCCGAACTCTTCCAACATAAATTTCCTGCCTAATAGGAACTGTCTCGTCAACGACTCGCCGCTTGTCAGGTTGCAGTCCGCCTCCACCCACATGCCGCCGTCAGGCTCCCAGCGTCCTTCTTTCACGCGCTTCTTGATTTCTTCGTAAATCTCCGGGAACTCTTCCTTCACATATTTATAAAGCTGCGGCTGTGTCTGTAAGAAATAATATTCCGGGAAAAGCTCCATCAGGCGCAGTACCGTGGCAAACGAACGGGAAGCTTTCTCCTTCGTATGCTTCAACTGCCACAGCCACGCCATATCAATATGCGTATGACCCACGCCGGAAATCGTCACAAGAGAATGCTTGTCCATCGCATCCACGCGCTCATTCAGCCGCTTGTCGGCCGCCGCTACGGATTCATAGAAACGCTGGCTACCTGGCTCCGACCAGTCAACCAGGAGGAACGCATCGTCCAAAGCGTTGCGCAGCTCGTAAGCGACAGGGTCGTCCTCATCAAGCTGTAATACTGTCTCTAACATCACCGTGCCCAGATAATACAAATCATCCGTCGCCTCGTCCAGCCATGCCAAATCCGCTCTCTGGAATTTATGCTCCTGTAAAGTAGGCACGCCTCCGCCTTCTAATCCCGACCAGAAACGGAATGTGAGCGCAATCTCTTTCCCGTACATCTCTTCCGGGAAGAACACTTCCTTATGGTTCTCGTCCACTCCCTGGTAAGGCTTGCCGTCCAGATAGCACATCGCCTCGAAGCTGCCGCCCTTGTCCTTACCCATATTGCCGAAATTGAAAACGCCTACCGCACGGCGTCCCTTCCATTCCGCGGGCACCTGTATCTTGCGTGCAAGCCACAGATAGCGGTTACGGCCAACCCAGTGCTCGCCAGTCTTCACACAGTCCCACGTCTCGTCAGGTGTGGGCACAGGCGGATTTACCGGCGCCGGGTCGGCATCGGTTACCTGAAAATCCGGCAGCGTTATAATATCACGGTATCGGTATGTGCCGATTTCCTGAATCCGTTTCTCTAATTTTTGGTTCGTAAAAAACATGTCCATAGAAAATCCCTTTCTTATATATAGTTATATTGTTCTTTATATAATATGGCCCACCGTATAAAACTTAAAAACAAAAGGTGGGCCATATCAATATCTTGTATCTATATAGTTAATTTATCCTCTCTGTTACAGCCCTGCTTACCATTAACCCTGGTATGCAGTCACAATCTCCAACAGTGCGCCGCGCAGAGCATCGTCTAATTCCATCGCCTGCAGTTCACCGGCAAGAATATTCAGGTTATCTTTCTGCTTATCCATCAGCGCAAAGAGAATTTCCTTGTCCGTAAAACCGATTTCAGCCATATTAAGCAGCTCGTCTACCTGCTCCATCACAGGGTTACTTGCAACCTTAGCATCTTCCGGAAGACGGATTTCAATCGTCTCATCCGCCGCTACATCCGCAAGCTCAATGCAAAGCTCATGTCCCTTCGCACAATGGCTAACCTTTGCGTTCACTTCACTGCCATTCTTAAGAACAACAGCCTCCGCCGCCGTGCTGCCAAGGATACGGATACAATAAGCGCGTTTTGCAGGAACTAATTTGGCATTTCCCTCAACAGGACGCACGAAGAACGCTTTCTTCTCTCCCCAGGATAATTCCATCAGGGTCTTCGCACAGTCGCCCTGTTCGTAAGCACAGGAAACATTGTCGTCTTCATACAGAGTGAAGGCACCGTCGGCGCCTGCATATACCCTGATTTCAAGCCGCTCCGGGTTCTGCTCCACTTCTTTTGCGCTAATCTGGTCTGTCATAGGAACGATAGCGCCGGCATGTGCCAGAACCGGTATCCTGGATAACGGACGGTATAATTCCATAGTGCGTCCGCCTTCATAGACAATCCCCGTAAAGAAGTCAAACCATAAGCCTTCCGGCAGCCATGCAGTCACTTTCGCAAGACGCACGCTGGGCAGGCGCTTCGTGGTCACAGGCGCTACTATCAATTCCGACCCGAACAGGTACTGGTTAGGCGTCTTATAGGATGCAAAATCATCCGGCGCAATATAGTACATCGGCTGACAAAGCGGCTCGTCATCTTTCCATGCACGATAGTTCATCGTGTACAAATAGGGAACCATACGGTGACGCAGACGCAGGAACTCACTCATCACATGGTCCGCCTCCATACTGAATTTCCATGGCTCCTTGCCGCTGAACCTGCTGTTGCTGCTGTGCAGACGGTTAATCGGTGAGAATACGCCATACTGATACCAACGTACCTCAAGCTCCTCATCCCTGTAGCCCATCATATGTCCGCCGATATCATGGCTCCACCATCCATAACCGATATTGGACGCCGTGTTTGTGAAATAAGGCTGGAAGTCCAACGAATCCCACGTAATATGCGTATCGCCGGAGAATCCTATCGGATAACGGTGGGAACCAGGCCCTGCATAACGGGAGAATGTCATCGGTCTCTTTCCGTCCCTGCCGCTGTCCAGATAGTGGAAATGGTTCAGCATCCAGAGAGGGTCTAACCCTTCCACTTTTGTGTTGGTTCCTTGCTGCCAGTCAAGCCACCAGAAATCCACGCCTTCTTCTTCCATCGGGTGATGTATCTTCTCGAAATAAGCGGAGAGGAATTTCGTATCCGCAATATCAAAGTTTACAGGCTCTTCCTTGGACATATCCACGCCCATCTCTTCCGCTATGGCCGCATAACAATCCTCATAGGCACGGACGCCGTCTGCAGGATGGACATTCAGCGTGGTCTTCATGCCACGGTCATGCAGCTTCTGCAGGAAACGTTTCGGGTCGGGGAAGAAATCCTTGTTCCATGTATAACCTGTCCAACCGGAACCATATTTCGGGTCGATTTCCACAAGATGCCAGTCCATATCGATTACCGCCACCGTAAAAGGAATCTGCGCACCGTCGAAGCGGTCCATCAGCTCCATGTAGGATTCTTCTGTATACTGGTAATAACGGCTCCACCAGTTACCGAGCGCAAACCTGGGAAGCATGGGCGTCTTGCCGCACAGATAATAAAAATCTTTCAATGCCCCTAAATAATCATGTCCGTAACCGAAGAAGTACAAGTCCTGCGTGCCCTTCTTCCTGGGCGCTACGAAACCGTCCTCCGTGAGTAACAGCGTGGAAGAATCGTCAAGCACTGCGTAACCACACCGGGACATAATACCGTCTTCCAGTTCACATGCGCCGTTTACCATATCCAGCGTGCGCGCCGTGCCCTTCAAGTTCAGCGCTGGCCCGTTCGCCTCTTCCTTCTCGCCAAAATGCCATGTCCTGGAAAAATAGGCCACTTTTACGCCCAGGCACTTACAGGACAGGCCATGGCTTGTGAATTGCTTCTTGTCATAATTCAACTGCAAATGCTCCGTCATAAGCTGCAGCTCGTCCTCTGTCTCCTTGAGCTGATAGCTTACCTCAGGGAAATCCCTGTTCAAGACTGTCTGCGTCGCCGCATCATTGAAAACGCCGTCTTCACTGTACTCAAGTCGCAGTAAACGTGAAGTCAGCACTGTAATACGGTAGCAGTCGCCCTGGATAATGTTTCCGGCACAAGCTGCCGGATGTGTTGCAATTTTCAAATGGTCCTTCATTATTTTCCTCATTTCTGCGCTGCTTCTATCTTCATGCCACTACGTATATTGACGGGATTGTGAATGGCAGCGCACAGACACAACCCCATCGCCACATGTCTCGTTATTTCTTAAGTACAAGCGCCTCATAAGGCTTCACTTCAATCGCCCCCTGCGCTTCCTCACGCCCATAATTGCCAATCAGAATCTGCGCGCCGTCAAACTCCGCCGGAATCTCGTAGCCCACTGTGTCTTTCGTGAAGTTACAGATTACCAAAAGTTTCTGTCCGTCCAATTCACGCGTATATACATACAATGATTCATTGTCGGCTTCCAATAACGCATAATGGCCGTATGCCAGGATAGGCTCTTCTTTACGCATAGCAATCAGCTTACGGTAATAGTGGAAAACGGAATCCTTGTCCGCGCGCGCCGCCTCCGCGTTAATCGTCTTATAATTGGGATTTACCCCAATCCACGGCGTGCCCGTCGTAAATCCTGCATTCTCGCTGTCGTCCCACTGCATAGGCGTGCGGGCGTTGTCCCTGCCTTTCAGGCAGATAAAGCGCAGCATATCCTCTTTGGAAATCAGCCCTGCCTCGGACATCTCATGGTATGCGTTGATACTCTCGATATCGCGCACCTCAGAAATATCTGTAAAAGGCATATTGGTCATACCGATTTCTTCACCCTGATACACATAAGGCGTACCCTGCATCATATGCAGACAGGTAGCCAGCATCTTCGCACAGATTACCCGGTATTCTTCCGAATCATCACCGAAACGGGAAATGGAACGGGGCTGGTCATGGTTGCCCAGATACAGGCTGTTCCATGCCTTACCGTCAAGCTCAGTCTGCCAAGCGCTCATCACTTTCTTAAATTCCACCAGAGGAACTCTCTTGTCCGTCCATTTGCCATGCTCTCCTCCGTCCAAGCCTACATGTTCAAAATGGAATACCATGTTCAGCTCGTTCTCGTCGAACCCGGCATAACGCTTCGCCTCTTCAATCGTAACACCCGCAGTCTCACCGACTGTCATCAGGTCATATTTGGACAGCACTTTCTGGTTCATCTCTTTCAAAAATTCATGTACACGCGGACCGTTGGCACAGTCAGCATACCCGTAAAGCGCACCGGGCGCCTGCGGGCCATCCGGCAAATCGGGCTGTTTGGAAATCAGGCTGATTACGTCCATACGGAAACCGTCAATTCCCTTTTCACCGCACCACCAGTTCATCATCGAGAAAACTTCATCCCGCACTTTCGGGTTCTCCCAGTTAAGGTCCGGCTGTTTCTTGGAAAACAAATGCAGATAATACATATCCGTCGCCTCATCATGCTGCCATGCTGAGCCGGAGAAATAGCTACCCCAGTTATTGGGCTCTTTGCCGTCCTTGCCATCTCTCCACATATAATAATCACGGTATTCATTGTCTTTACTCTTGCGGCTCTCCAGGAACCAAGGATGTTCGTCGGAAGTATGGTTTACCACCAAATCCATCACCAGACGCATTCCTCTCTCATGGATTCCTTCAATCATTTTGTCGAAGTCTTCCATCGTTCCAAATTCCTTCATAATTGCCTGATAATCACTGATATCATAGCCATTGTCATCGTTTGGTGACTGGTAAACCGGAGAAAGCCAGATTACATCAATTCCAAGCTCCTTCAGATAATCCAGGCGGGACGTAATACCATTCAGGTCGCCGATGCCGTCACCGTTGCTGTCCATGAAACTACGGGGATATATTTGATATACCACCGCTTCTTTCCACCATGCTTTTTCCATACTGTATACCTCCTTACTTCTCTTAAATATTTATATATTAAAAAATAATGTAACCCAAAAGCAGCCCAGAAAACTTAACGCAATGATATTACCGGACAGTTACATAATTTTCTGCATTCACCGTTCAACAATAGTCTTTCTAAAAATAACCAATCATTCAAAACGAGTTATAATTCTCCAATTTTTCGGCCTAATATCATGGGACTCCTGGTAAACCGAGAGTCCCATTTTATTATTAAAGCATAAAACTAATAATTGACATCTATTTCGCCTTCTGGGTCATCGGATGGTAACACAGTACCATACGCTCATTCCCAAGGTTAGTCGGGTCAGGCCGTGTCTGACGGCACTGGTCTGTTGCATAAGGGCAGCGCGGAGCAAACTTGCAGTACTCAACTGCATACTCTTTGCCTTCCATATCCGGCATAGCGATTTCGTCTTTCCACTTGTCGCCAAC
Source organism: uncultured Lachnospiraceae bacterium (assembly GCA_947172645.1). Taxonomy (GTDB): domain Bacteria; phylum Bacillota; class Clostridia; order Lachnospirales; family Lachnospiraceae; genus UBA3282. The sequence continues at coordinate 159,842 of CAMWBY010000006.1, forward strand.
ACGCGGCACGGAACTCATAAGCAAGTCCGTGTAAGGATGTGCCGGATTATCCATAATCTCCTTCGCCGGTCCATATTCAATCAGACAGCCACGATACAGTGTCGCAATATAATCGGATACGTAATATGCCGTTGAAAGGTCATGTGTAATATAAATAAACGAAATCTTATACTTATCACGCAGCTCCTTGAAGAGATTGACAATGTTCATCTTCATTGAAGCATCAATTGCAGCAACCGGCTCGTCAGCGATAATCAGCTTCGGACGAGTAATCAATGCGCGGGCAATGGACACACGCTGTAACTCACCACCGGAAAACTGAGTTGAATATTTCCCCTTTACAACCTGGAGCGACATACCAACACTCTTTAACGCCTCATCAACTACCTTATCAGCTTCTTCCCTGTTCTTTGCAATGCCAAGACGAAGCGCTGTATTATACAAGTAAGTATCTACTGTCTTCCTGGCAGAAAAGGATTCATACGGATTCTGGAAAATAGGCTGCACATCAAGCTTAAACTGCTGTGGGTCATAACTCTTCTTATCGGCATAGGACTTGCCATCCAGAAGTATTTCTCCCAAATCAGGATTGTGCAGACGCAGAACCATCTTACACAATGTAGACTTACCACATCCGGACTCCCCAACGATAGACAGAATGACAGGTTTGTCACTGTCAATGGATAAAGATACATTATCCACGGCTACCAGTTTCTTACCACGTAACATACCGCCTACACGGAAAATCTTACTGACACCTTTTACTTCCAACAATTTCTCAGCCATTCGCCTTCACCTCCTCTTTCAGTAAGTGGCAAGCAGCAAACCGCCCGGGAACAATTTCACGGAATTTCGGCACTTCACTGCGGCAACGGTCTGTCGCATGCGGACAACGAGGTGCAAAACGGCATCCCGGAGGCGGATTTTTCAGTGCCGGAGGACGTCCTGCAATACCCACTCTCTGGATATCTTCACCCACACGGGGAAGTGCGTCTACAAGCATCTTCGTATAAGGATGAATCGGATTGTTAAAGATATCTTCTGTCCTACCAAGCTCTGCAACACTGCCGGAATACATAATCGCCATACGGTCTGTAATCTGATAATGCACACCCATGTCATGGCTGACAATAATCAGTGTATTCTTAAGCTGCTGCTGCAGACGCATCAACATCATCAAAATACCTTTCTGTACTACAACGTCAAGCGCTGTAGTCGGCTCGTCGGCAAGTACAACACCAGGAGCCATGAATGTTGCCAAAGCGATAATGGCACGCTGCCTCATACCACCGGAAAGCTGGAACGGATAAGACTCCAGTACATCAGGTGAAAGATTCAGCTCTTTTAAATAAGTGGCTACTCTTTCAAGCGTCTGCTCAGGCGTCTCACTCTTTCTGTCTTCCTTCGGAATAGAATCAATAAACTGTGTTTTCAGACGGACAATCGGATTTAAAACACTCTGCGCCGCCTGGGGTACATATGAAATATTATTCCACCAACTCTTACGTATTTGACCTGATTCGTAAGAAAACTTCTGTCCATTCTTCTCACCTTCCAGGACAACGCGGCCTTTATCAATGACAAGCGGAAACTCTACAATATCATAGAGTGTGTTCAGCAGGGTTGTTTTACCGCAGCCGGATTCTCCTGCGATGCCGAATATCTCATTGTCATTAATCGTAAAATTGATATCGTTCAGCACATGGACATCGCCATCAATAGTTTTATAAGAAGTTGACAAGTTTTCGACTTTCAGCATATTCTATCACCTGCCTCTCTTCATAGCTTGATAATCATTGTAACCTGTAATCAGCATGAACAGGCCAACGAATAAGATAACAGTTGCAACGATTGGTGCACCAATCCAAAGCCAACGCCCTGCAAGGACAGCATTGTAATTTCTCGCCCACTGAATCATATTGCCCAGGGATACCAAGTTACCCGGAGACAGACCAAGCACTGCAAGGCTGGACTCTGAACCGATTGCAGAAAGCGTAGCATTCATAAAGTTAGAAAGTGACCAGGAAAGTGCAAACGGAAGAATCTCCGTCACAACAATCTGCATGGTACTCTCACCCGAAAAACGGGCTGTATGGATAAAATCACGTTCCTTAATTGTAAGTGCCATGGAACGAATCTGACGGCTCGGCCATGCCCATGCAAACATCGCAAGTACAAGAGCCATAACGATAACCGTAGCGCCACCCTTCATCAAGGATGTCATCATAATCAGAATAGGCAAAGACGGAATTACCACAAACGTATCGGTAATAACCATAAGAACTCTGTCAAGCGTTCCGCCTGCAAAACCTGCAAGCAACCCGACAAGAACACCTACAACCGTACCTATGGTGGCAACAATCAAACCAATCAGGAGAGAATTATGAATAGCCTCAATCAACAGCCATACAACATCCTGCCCCATACTAGTGGTTCCTAACCAATGCTCGCCGGATGCGCCCAGATTGTTCGGGTATGTATTGAACGTGAACGGGTCCGTATGTGGAAAGAAATATACAATGAACCCAACAAACATAAAAATACAAGTAATTATCAACCCCGCTTTTAAACGGAAGTTGGCTGTTTTCCAAAATTTCTTCATGTTTACCCTCCTTCCTATCAGCCGTACCGGATTCGCGGATCAATGAACGGATAGATAAGGTCAACGATCAGCGTTGCAGTGGAGATTGCGACGATAGAAATTGTAATACAGCCCAGAATCATGTTGTAGTCTGACTGCAGAATCGCACTCTGAATAAGAGAACCAACGCCTGGATATCCGAAAATAATTTCCGTCATAATCGAACCGCCAAACACACCGCCAAGGCTCATAGCAAGTGCGGTAATCTGTGTCAGGATAGAGTTACGAAGCACATAGCTCTTTCCAATTGTCCCTTCGGAAAGTCCACGGAAACGTGCATAACGTACGTAGTCTTCCTCAGCCGTGGTACTTGCCAAAGATTTCATGGAAATAATCCACCAACCTGTACCAAGCAAAAGCAGCGAAACCGCCGGAAGCACGGATGCTTTCATCAATGAACCAAACCATGGCCCAAAGCCCACGCCTGTCTTAATAACCGCCTGCAGCGGGAACCATTTTAAAACAAACGCAAAGATTATCTGCAATACCAATGCTACCAAGAAGTAAGGAATCGGGTAGATAAAAATCGCTATACTTTCCAAAATCTGTGATGATTTCTTATTCTTACGGAAACCTGCCAGCAAACCAATAAAGTTACCAATCACCCACGCCAAAAAAGTAGATGTCAGTGACAAAATCAAAGTGTAGGGAAGGTAACGTCCGATGATATCGCCAACCGGTTCCGGATAACTCATCAATGACGGTCCGAAATCAAAATGAAGCAGTCCATTCCACAGGAAAGAACCATATTGTTTCAGCAACGAACCCTCCAGACCAAACTGTACGCGAAGCTGTTGACGAAGCGCTTCCATTTCAGCCGGGTCCATATTGCCTGAACGCGTCTGCATCTGTGCAATCATGTTCTCAACAGGGTCTGATGGGAACATACGCGGAATAAAAAAGATGAAAGTAACACCAATCCAGATTGTCAGTGCCCAGGCGAGTACACGCTGCAGAAAGAATGTTTTAAATTTCATACACAGCACTCCTTTACTATTATAAAGCAAGGGACGAGCCGTAAGCCATTCACTTACGGCCCTGCCCTTTAGATTATACAACAGAAAATACGCTTTATGGACTTTCTGTTGGCATGAATCATGTTACTAACGTTCTAAAACTAAATATCCTGCTATCGCTTATCCCTGTGTCGGATGGATGTTCGGAAGCATGTACTTGAAGCAGCTCCACCACCACCAAGGTCCGTCATACGGATGGTTCGCATTCGGATAGCCTTCCCAGTAAGTAGAGTTCGTAGGAACGAACTTGGTACCGGAGAGGAAGTTGATTTCACACATATCCTTCACGCACTCCTGCAGGAATTCCTGATGCAACTGATAAGATTTCTCATCTTCAGGGTCAATATTAGCAAGCTCATGGATAATCTCCGTTGCGCGCGCATTGTTCCAACGCATACCCTGTCCGGAACCAGCCTCGCCAAGAGGCTTAATCAAGTCAGCGTCAAAACCGCTGATTGCAGAATAGAAATCTTTCAAGATACCGCCTGACGGCCAGTAACCTGCAATATCAAAGTTACCCTGGAAACCGTCTACATCCCAAGTTGCAGAGGACTTAGATGCGATTGTACACTGGAATCCGAACGCTGTCAGCTGATTATAAACAGCCTGTACACCACGTGCCTCCTGGAACTCAGCGTCAGCTAAGTAGCTTAATTCGAAAGTGAAAGGCGCGCCATTATAATTCCAAACGCCGTCAACCTTCTCAAGGCCAGCCTTCTCAAGCAGCTTCGTCGCTGCTTCTTCGTCATGTTTCCACCAACCTGCGCCGAACATTGTAATCAGCTCTTCGTCCGTACCCTGGATGCCTAAAGAATCAGCCATACGTTTTGCATAGCCAGTATCATAAGGCTTGAAGGTTGTGCCATCACCAAGGTCAAGTTCAAAATTCTCAAGCCACTCCTGCATCGGGATTGTATAAGTTTCCTGCAGGAACTGTGTATTGTTCATAAGCGGAATCGGCGCCGCACGTCCTGCTCCAGAGAATGTATTCATGGAAATCTGGTCGATGTCCAAAGCAAGACAGATACCCCAACGGAAATCTGCATTGTCATACGGAGCGCCCTTACCATGGGAGAATACGATACCTTTTGCGCCCGGGTCGTCAGGGTTAGCATATGGGAAATCATCGTACCAGCACTTAATCTTATCATTAGAGCTGTTCATGGTCTGGACCTCTTCCAGAGTAACTTCACACAAAAGGTCGATTTCATTGTTAATCATCGCCATCTGCTTTGTGGTAGAGTCTGCAAATGTACGGAACCATACATACTTAGGCGGAACATCTTCTGCAGTGTAGCCAAATTCAGCCGCGCCTACAACGCCAAGTGTGCTCTGCTGCCAGTCTTCACGCAGTTCATAAAGAACCCACATACCAAGACTGTCATAATCCTTAACCGTGTATGGACCTGCAACGACAGGCGCTTCATCCTTGAAAGTAGTAACGTCTGCCTGCTGTGAATAGATATGCTCAGGAACGATACGGTAATCGGTTCCCCAAACAGTAATACCATAACGCTGTACAAAACGAGGGAAAGGCTCCTTCATGGTGAATTTCACCGTATAATCATCAACCTTCTCTACCTTGTCGATGTACAAGTTCGTTGCCGCACTTGTGTTGATTGCATCGTTTTCCTTAATCATGTTAAATGTGTAAACGACATCGTCTGCCGTTACGTCTTCGCCATCGGACCACTTGATGCCCTGACGAACCTTAACTGTCCACTCCGTAAAATCAGCGTTGGACTCCGGTAAACCGTCAGAAATCTCGCCGTACTGCTCGCCTTTGGCAGTACTCATCTCCCACAGATGGGCGCTCATCATCTGATGAATACCAAAGCCCATCGCAGTACCCTGCATATAAGAGTTAAACTGACCAGGAGTATCCGTCTTATTCTGACACTCAACAATCAGTGTCTCAGCACGGGGTGTGCCAACTTCAGTGGTGATACCTTCCGCTGCCGCAGTCCCGGTACCTCCCCCCCCGTTGCTGTCTGTGCTTGCTGTACCGCCTGACGAATCGGTAGTCCCTGAACTGGAATCCGTTGTCCCGCCACCGCCGCCGCAGCCGGTAAGTGTAACGGCAGCGAGCGTCACTGCCATTAACATTGCAACAAATTTTCTACGCATTTCTTTTCCTCCTTTTATTTTGATTGAGTTAAGGCAATTTCCAAACCCTTTGGTTTTCGTGAGTTTTCTTGCCTCCCTATATAAATTTTCTTTCCGCCATGCTAAAACAGAATGTTCTTCTGCCGCTCTGCGTATTGACGGTAAAGAAATTTTATATCATTTTAATAACGTCGTTTTTTCTTTCTGGCCGCAAGTGGATATTTTGAAACAATTGCCGAAACATCCGTTCCTATTTCGTTGAAATTATATGGCCGTACCGCTTAAAACGTACAATATGCACAAAATAGACTCGCCTCACGTTCAAATTGCCGTCAAAAAAACTAGTTGAGAGCATTACATTTTGTGCATTTCCAAATTCATGACCTGTATATAGTTTAACCGAAACCAATCCGAAAATCAACATGAAAATTGAAAAATATGTACAAAAATTCTTGGTTACTGCATCCCCAATTCATCTAAGGGCCTAACCCTATACCCCATATCCTCCCATTTTGTCAAAAGTTCGTCCAAAATCTCCCCGTTGGTGCTGGATGTATTGTGCAAAAGTACAATGGCTCCCGGATGAACCCGGGTGGTAAGCTTGTCAAACGCCTCTTCATGACTGGGCTGGTCGTCCTGGTTCCAGTCCACGTAGGCCAGGCTCCAGAAAACCGTGCGGTATCCCAGTTCCTGCGCCATCTTAAGATTCTGCACGTTGCACTTACCCTGGGGCGGACGATAGTAACGGGCAAGCTCTTGACCAGTGATTTCCCGGAACAAAACCTCCACGTCCTCCATCTCCTTCCGAAAAGCATCCATATCCGAGATAGAGGGCATGTCCAAATGATGGTATGTATGGTTGCCCACCGCATGTCCTTCCTCCACCATACGCCGTACCATGTCAGGCGCAGTCTCCAGAAAATGCCCTACCACGAAAAAAGTCGCCTTCACATGATGCTTCGCCAGCGCATCCAGGATTGGCTCCGTATTGCCGTTTTCATATCCACAGTCAAACGTCAGATAAATCACTTTCTCACTGCCATCCCCCACATAGTATGCATCATACCATGCCAAATCTTCTGCGGCGGCATTCCCTGTGGGACATGTGCCGGGTTCTCCGAAAGAAAGCCCCCAGTCCTCCGACGCCAACACCAGTTCCCACCCTTCGGGAGGCTCCGCCTTCCCTGCCGCCGGCTCTCCACTGTCCTGCCCCGATTGTGCATCACCACCGTCCGCCTGCGCCATATCCTCCTCTGCGCTCGCTTCTGTCTCTTGCTTTGTCCCGGTTTCCGAACCGGGATTTGTCCCGCTTGCTTGTTCTTCTTGGCTGCCCGGATTCATCCTGCCGCCCGCATCACTTTTCTCCTCCTGCCGTACTTCACCCGTCCTGCCCTGGCATCCTGCCAGGGAAAACGCTGCCACAGCCGCAAGAACCGCTGTCATAACCCTTGCGCTGCGCTTTCTCTTCCCGTCCTTCATCATACAACTCTCCTATCCTGCACATTTTGTTACTGCAAACTCTTATAGATTATGATAAAGTATCCCTGCATCAAAATTGCATCAGATATGCATCATAGTTGCATCATTACATAATATTTACTTTTTCACCGGATTCCAGGAAATAACACCTCCCCTGATACTCTCCCGCCGCATAAAGCCTTGCCACAATCTCCCTCATACGCCCGTCAAGCACATGGTAACAAGTGCATGCCGCCCAGGGAATCCCTGTGATATATTCTCTCTGCCGCTCATTCAAAGCTTGCAGCGTCCGGGACATCTCTTGCGCCCGTCCTTCGCCATATAATCCGAAATCGCAGGAAGCATAAGCGCTTTTACTGCCACACGCGGCACATTTGCCGGCCAGATAGTTAGCCAGGCTTCCGTCCTTTGCTTCACTGTAATACCTTTCTTTCCAACAAACTCCGGATATCCCCTTCTCTGCCGCAGGTATCAGCCTGAAACTGGCCCTGCCAAACTTATCATGTTCCACCGCATATTCAGCCTTACCGCACTGCCGTCCGCTTCCCGGCTCCTGCGTCAATATCACCTGTGTCTGTGTCAAATGCTTCCACACCGCCATTCTGATTTTCTCATATGGCGTCGGATACGTGAGTTGTCCACTAATCTGTTTTACCGTATAACCTAAATCTGCCAGATGCCGGATTGCTCCGCCACTGGCAGACTCGAATGTAAAATCAGATAATGCATCCCTAAAAAAATCCCGTTCAGACATAATCTGCTCCATCAATAAACCTACTATATTATCATGCGCCCTATATAATCTCCCTGTACCCTGACAGCGCCCACATCAGTTTCTCCATATCAAGCGGTTTCGTCAGATGCCCGTTCATGCCTGCCGACTTTGTCTTCATAATATCTTCCTCGTAGACATCGGCAGTCATTGCCAGAATCGGTATGCTGCGGGCATCCTCCCTGTGCATCTGCCTAATCTTGCCCGTCGCAGTAAGCCCGTCCATCACAGGCATATGGACATCCATCAGTATCACATCAAAAGCGCCCGCCGGACTGCCGGCAAATGCGTCCACTGCCTCCTGTCCGTTCTCCACCGCTGTCACGACCGCCCCTTCCTCTTCCAGAACCGTCTTTGCTATCTCCAGGTTCAAATCCACATCGTCCGCCAACAAGATTCTCATGCCACGAATGTGCGTAAGGCACGCTTCCTTCTGCATCACAGGGTAAAACCGGGACAACGTCTTAAACATCAAGTCCACATCAATCGGCTTAGACAGATGGGCGTTCATCCCTGCCGCCTGCGTATTGCGTATGTCTTCTTCGTAAGCGTTCGCGGTCATTGCCACAATCGGAATTGTCTTGGCGTCCGGCCTGTCCAGGGCGCGGATTGTCTTGGTGGCAGTGATGCCGTCCATCACAGGCATCATAATATCCATAATAATAATGTCGAAAGTGCCCGCCGGATTGTTGGCGAATGCATCCACCGCTTCCTGTCCGTTCATCGCCGGCGTGACCACCGCCCCCTCTTCCTCCAGAATGCTCTGGGCAATCTCAAGATTCAGCTCAATATCCTCCACGAGAAGCGTTTTCATGCCTTTCAGGTTCGCATGCACCTCCGCTTTGTCATCATTCAGCTTCGCTTCCTTATCAATATCAATCCAAAATTCCAGAATAAAGGTGGTGCCCTCATTAAGCACGCTCTGCACCTCAATCGACCCACCCATCATATCCACGAACTTTTTGGTAATCGCCATACCCAGTCCTGTTCCTTTGTAAGTCGTCCGCATACCGTCGTCTTCCTGGGCAAAAGCTTCAAACAAATGGGGGATAAATTCCTTCTTCATACCGATACCTGTATCCGCCAGTTCAAACTGAAACAGGGCACGGTCCTGCGTACTCTTAACTTCCTTGGCACGGAAATAAATCTTTCCGCCATCCGGCGTAAATTTCACCGAATTACCAAGAATATTAATAAAAACCTGCCGCAGATGCAGCTCATCGCCGATTAGCAAAGGATGCTCAAACTCCTCAATCTCCAGGACTAATTCTATATCTCTTGTGGAAAGCTGTCCTCCAATAATGGACGAACAGTTATCGATACATGTCCTGATATCAAAGCTCTCATAGTTTACTTTCGTCTTGCCGGATTCAATCCTGCTCATATCAAGCACATCATTGACAAGCCCTAACAGATGTTGGGAAGAACCGCTTATTTTTTGCAGGCAGTCCAACACTTTCTCCTGATTGTCTATATGCTTTAAGGCGATGTCCGTCATACCCATAATCCCGTTAATCGGTGTACGGATATCATGGCTCATATGGGAAAGAAAATCACTCTTCGCCTGATTCGCGCTGTTCGCCTCCTCCGCCGCCGTCCTCAGAAGCTTATTGGCTTCGTCTTTCTGGCGCACCAGGCGTTTGTCGGACTTGGAAATCATCAGAATTACCACGATAACAGTCACCAACGCTATAAAGACAGCCGAACAGATAATGAAGAACCATACCGTCCTGTCAAGGAGCAGCGCGGAACTTGCGCCAAGCACCCTCGTCGGGACAAACAGGAGAATATCCCAATCCCCTGTGTTAACCGGAGCATTGGCGACGAACCAGTTTTCCTTGCTCCCATCATCGTATTCAAATTCAAATTCTAACGCGGTATTGTCACCCCGCGCCAAATTGCTCTTCAATTCATCAAACGTACCGCCATGAACAATCTTATACCCTCCAAACGCATCGAATAAATTCTGTCCCTCAATAAACTGCCCGCCATAGGTATACCTGTAAAGCATCTCTCCCTCTTCACTGACCAGATAAGTATAGCACTGGTCGCCAAAACCCTTGACGGAAATTTTCTCCCGCATGGCGTCCATATCCACCGCCACCGCAACATGGGTAATCTCGTCGTCATCTCCAAGCCGAATCGGCGTCTTCATATGCTCAACAAACATAAAATAGAAATTGCCGTCTTTGTGGGGAAGCTCCGCCACAGCCTGCGTCCTGCCGTCCGCCCCTGCGTCCAAAAGCCTGGTCTGCGCAAACGGCCCGCCTTCACGGTCGGAAGAAAAATAATTACCTTTTGAATCGAAGACAACGACGAGAGAATTGTTTTCATCTATGAAATCCAGTTCAGCCGCAGACACGAGCATGTCAAAAAGCTCCTCCTCCGAGCCAATCTCTTCGTCCCGCAGAATATGCTCACACGTATAAACCTGCTGCCATGAGAATCCCATCACATTATCTATAATCTCGGCAGCCTTCTCCGTAAATTCCACAATATGGCTCTGACGCTCCGCAAAAAGCTGCGTTTCCAGAAAATCAAAATAATTTTTTGACACGATTGCCAAAACTACGACCGCAATAACAATAAGTATTAAGGGCGCCTCTCTCAGGCTCTTTCTTCTATCATGCATAACGTTTTTCTCTTTCATACATAATTCCCGCAAGAACAGGGATATTGACTTTAAAAAAGACAGGCGCCCGGATTGAACTTTGGAATGCCTATCTATGGTTCCGTCACTATTTTAACATATGCATTTTCCGTTGACAATGAATTTTGGTCGGCTCACTGCACTGTCTCCGTTCCGTCTTCAATGTCAAATTCCCCACGCTCATAAAAATACTGTATCATATCAGCAAATGCCTCTAACTGCCCGTCTGCATCCGGCGTAAGAAAATATGTACGTACCATATCTCCATTGTGATAGCCTTCACATATCTTATACTGTGCTCTTCGTGCCATCTGGAGTTCATAGGCATTCAAATTCAAAAGCCCGCATGTATATTTTCCACGCTCCCCGATTCCCTCAATCTCTCCGTTAGGGTAAAATAAAAATTCCTTCTCGCAGTCTGCTTCCAGTGGAGATACAAATAGCGTTCCGTCATAATGTTTGTCTTTTGCGGCGCCGCACGTTGCATTCTTTCCCTCGGTCTTGCACGACGCCACTAAATTATCATACGCCATCGATTCCGCCAGATATGCATTCTGTGGTTTGATATGTTCATTTAAAGAATCATCCGGCCCTATCTTACGGCAGCAATAAGCGCACAATCCACACTGCGACCGTATTAAATACATGCGCAGTCTTCTCCTCAGCTCATTTCCCTCCGCCGTCTTTTTCAAATCAGCATAGCATTCCGTCGGATGCCGCCGTTTGTACTCTGTCCAAAAGTCAGGCTCTGTCAGCCTGTCTATTTTTTTCATCCAGTAATTTGCTCCTTTTCAAAAATCCGCGGGCCATGATGTATTCCTCATCCATCGTCCCTGAAATATCTTCCAATTTTTCCAATAAAGCTTCCGCATCTTCATATTGTTTTGAAGTAATGGCATGATTAATATTATGAATCAAATCCTTTATTTTCTCATTTTTGGAAGTCGTATTCATATACTTCTCCAAAATCAAATTGCTGTCATAACCATCCATCCGCTTGATTGACCGGACCTCGCACGTCCCGCCGTCTGCCTCTGATAAGACAAAAATATTATACCTGTCATCTGCTTCCCCTAAAATTTGTGGAGAATGTGTCGTGACGATAAACTGTATGTTAGGGAATACATCCCGCAGTACCCCTAACACCTTTCTCTGCCATGAAGGATGCATATGGAGTTCCAGTTCGTCAATCAGCACAATGCCCTCACCTTCCAGAGGATTCTCCATGCCCGGATTCGCAAGCGCCAGTCTTCTCGCCAAATCCCCGAACATGGCGAGCGTGCACTTTTCTCCATCGGACAGTAAATCAACCCTTATCTCCCTGCCCGACTTGTCGACCACCATCCTGACAGGATTTCGCTTAACCCTTAGGTTCCTGACATTTCCAATCATCGCCTCTATCGCATGGCGGACACAGTTCAACAGAGGGTCGCTGTAAGACACATCCGATAATTCCCTCGCCTCGATTACTTCATTTGCTTCCTGGTCGCGGTACCATTCAAAAAATGTCCTGAAATCCAACTCATTCTCAATTGCCCTATCCAAGGCAGACAGTTTATCAAAATCATGCTTCTTCCGAATCCGGTCCGGAATGTCAAGCACCGAGCGGTTCGTGCCATAGTGTACAAAGACCGGCATGCCCGTCTTCTCATCCTGCAAAAAAAGGCTCTCAAACTTCTCCATAAATTCCGCATAGCTGCTGCTATCGTAGGACGGTATACTTTTTCTCTGATTCTTCTCGGCTTTTTGATGACTTCTACGTAATGGTAATGAATAAGCTATTCCGCTTAAATCAAACATTCCTTGGATAAATAACTTTTTCCGCCCGACCGTAACCATCTCATCCGAAAATGACATAAAAGCCTTCCCCTGGGCCGGATTCAGCCGGTTAATCCACACCCGGCTCAAGAAATTAACTGCCTCCAACACAGTCGACTTGCCTGTCCCGTTTACGCCAAAAATCACCGTGCTTTTGCCGTCTAATATAAATGTAAAGTCTTTGAAAATTTTAAAATTAATTAATGCCAACTCCTGTAACCGCATTGTCCGGCTGCCTCCATCATATATTGTGCCAAGATAACCTTTTTGTTTTGCATCACAGTGTCCTTATGTACCAAACCTCATTAAGAAACAACTTCCGTCAACCCATAAATCCGATAGAGCGAAAGCATATTCTGTGATGATAGGATGTTTTAAACAGTATGCCCGGCCATCCGCCTCAAAAGTCCAACGCATCCACAAATGCCCTGGTAATCAGCTGGGGCCTCGTGATAACCGAACCCACCACCACACTAAATGCCCCCAGCTCAATCACCCGCCTTGCCTTCTGCGGCGTATTGATATTGCCCTCCGCAATGACTCTGTGCTTTGCCTTGGCGATAATCTCCCTGATAATCCTGAAATCATCCTCTTCAATCCTGTCACCTTTGCTCTGCGGCGTATAGCCAACCATTGTCGTCCCAATAAAGTCAAACCCTAATTCGTCCGCATGGAGCGCTTCCTGTACCGTGGAACAGTCCGCCATCCATAGCTGCCCGGGATATTTTTCTTTTATCTGGCGGAAAAAGTCATCAAGCGTCACGCCGCCTGGCCGTACAGCCCCTGTCGCATCCAACGCAATCATTTCCGGCTGTACCTCCATCAGTTCATCAATCTCTTGCATTGTTGGAGTTATGTAAACTGTACTGTCCGCATAATCCCTCTTCACAATGCCAATCACCGGCAAATCCACCTGGGAGTGTATTTCTTGGATGTCTTCCTTCGTATTGGCCCGGATGCCTGCCGCGCCTCCCTCCTTCGCCGCCAGAGCCATTCTTCCCATAATAAAAGAAGAATGCAGCGGTTCATGAGGAAGCGCCTGGCAAGATACCACCAATTTCCCTCTTATATTTTCTATCTTATCCTGTGCCAATTTCATCTATGCCCTTCCCTATTATTTTTTATAGTCCTTTATGTGTAGTCATCTTATGTGCCCACCAATTTTAGCGCCTCTTTTGCCGCGCCAAACAATCCCGCCATATTGCCGAGCTTAGCCCGGGCAATTTCCACATTCCTGAAAGAAGGCATAATCTGTTCTTCCAACCCGGCCCGCACTTTTCCCACCACATATTTCTGCTCCATGACGCCGCCACCAAGCACAATCAAGGACGGGTTAAAAATATGGGTCAAAGTAACCAGCCCATACACGATTTCCATAATCCACCGGTCAACCAGTCCCTTCACCTCCGGGACATCCAGGCTGGCAAAGATATCCCTCCCGTTTCTAAGCTCCGGGAAACGTCTTCCCACAAGCCGCACAAGGGCCGTGGCGGAAGCATACTTTTCATAACACCCGCTGAACATGTCCGTCTCCGGCTCCCTGTCTTCCGGATGGGTTATTATCCCTCCGAACTCTCCCGCGGAGTATTGCGCGCCATGATAGATTTCCCCATCCATAATCACCGCGCCGCCGACGCCTGTTCCATAAGTCAGGCACAGGAAATCTTTCCGGCCTTTCCCTGCGCCGTAAAATGCTTCCCCCAATGCCGCACTGTTTACATCGTTCAGCACTGCCGCCGGGATATGGAACGCCTTCTCGACGCTTTCTTTTATTTTCGTCCCGGTATAGCCCGGCATATTGTTATTGGCATACAGAATCTTCCCTTGTTCTGTATCCACCTGTCCCGTGGTGCTGATGCCTGCTGCCTGGAAGCCCTGGTATCCTTCCAAAATCCCCAGAACCGTCTGCATCACATGCGCGCCGCCCTGTTCCGCCCTGGTATCTGTCTCCCGGATTTCCCCCAGGCTTCCATCTTCCCATATTCCTGACTTGATGCAGGTTCCGCCGATATCAACTACCGCTATACGCATATCCGTCTCCTTATGTCTGCGCCACGCCCTGCGTATCCCAAAGTGCGGTTATAATGGGATATGCCTGCTGTTTTCGCCGCTCATTGCCAATGCATACATTATATCATCCGTGTATTTCCCAGACAAGCACAAAACGAGCACAAAACGAGCTACGCTCGTTTTATGCTCGTTTACGAGATTTGCTACGCAAACTCGGCATTGACAATGAAGAAAACTGGCGTAGCTTGTTTACGAGATTTGCTGCGCAAACTCGGAACCTACGGTGAATGAGAAAGCAACTATGTCAGTTCACCATGCCTCTCATACCGGGAAACCCGCACAATCTTGTTTCTCTCATCGGTAAACACCACCCTGGGGGTATGCTCTTTTGCTTCTTCCGGCGTCATGTCCGCATATGCCATAATAATCACATGGTCCCCCACCTGCACCTGCCTGGCCGCCGCCCCGTTCAGGCATATCACACCGCTGCCCGCCTCTCCTGCAATGGTATAAGTCTCGAACCGGTTTCCGTTCTCCACATCCACAATCTGTACCATTTCGTATTCTAATATGCCTGCCGTTTTCAACAGCTCTGCATCTACCGTGATGCTCCCAACATAATTCAGTTCCGCCTGGGTTACTACAGCGCGGTGGATTTTGCCTTTTAACATTCTGATATTCATAGAAGTCCCCTTTCTTGCACTAATACGGCGAATATTGATTAACTGACATGAAAAATAAAATTATCAATCAGCCTCGTCTTGCCGATATAGACGGCAATTGCGCACAGCGCTTCTCCCTCCTTCGCATCCTGTAGACTGTCAATGGGCGTAATATCCGAAAAATCCACAATTTCCACGTAATCTATTCTTGCAAGTTTCTCCTGCCCGATGACCTCTGCAATGCATTTCTTTATTGCGGCGGTATCCCGCTCCCCTGCTTCCACAAGCTTCCTTCCTTCTGCCAGGCTCCGGCTAAGGACTAATGCCGCCTGCCGCTCCTCATCATTCAAATAGGTATTTCTGGAACTTTTCGCCAGGCCATCCTGTTCACGGATAATTGGGCAGCCCACAATTTCGATATCCATGCTCATATCCCGCACCATCCGCCTGACGACGGCAAGCTGCTGGGCATCTTTCTGACCAAAATAAGCCCTGTCCGCGGGAATAATATGGAACAGCTTGCTTACCACCGTCTGCACCCCACGGAAATGGGTAGGACGGCTCCTGCCGCAAAGCTCCTTCGTCAGCCCGTCCATATCCACATAGGTGCAAAAACCCTCGTCATACATCTCCGAAGCCTCCGGATGGAAGACCAAATCCACCCCAATGCTCTCGCACAGCGCCGCGTCTTTGTCCAAATCCCTGGGATAGCTTGCAAAATCTTCCCCTGGCCCGAACTGAATCGGATTCACGAAAATACTGACCGCAACCTTATCGTTTTCTCTCCTTGCCGCTTCCATAAGGCTCCGGTGGCCTTCGTGCAGATAGCCCATGGTAGGTACAAGCCCTACGCTAAGGCCCTGTCTCTTCCATTCTTTGATTTGGTTTCTTGTCTCTTCTATCTTTCCTGATATTATCATTTTCTTTTCCATCCTTTCCTCACGCATTCCATCATCCCAAATATACAAAGCAGCTCTCGCAGCCAAACTTGTATAACTTAATATAATTTCTCCAGTATGCTCTCATCCATCTTAAACGTATGCTCCGGCGCCGGAAAGCTCCCTTCCTGCACTTCTTTCTTGTAGGCGGCAAAACCCTTGCGCATCTCTTCCCCCACACCTGCGAAAACTTTCACAAATTTCGGTGTGAAATCCGCATACATACCAAGCATATCCTGATAGACAAGCACCTGTCCGTCGCAGCCTGCGCCTGCGCCGATGCCGATGGTGGGGATGGCTATTTTGTCCGTAATCAGCTTTGCCAAAGCTTCCGGGACGCATTCTAACACAACGGCGAACGCGCCTGCCGCCTCCACTGCCTGTGCCTCTTCCAGTAGTTTTTTCGCCGCCTCTTCCCCTTTGCCCTGCACTTTAAACCCGCCGAATGCATGGATGGACTGGGGCGTCAGGCCGATATGGGCGCAGACCGGAATGGATGCTTTGACGATGGCTTCAATCTGAGGGCACACTTCCTTGCCTCCCTCTAATTTGACGGCCTGTGCGTGTCCTTCCTTAATCAGCCGTCCGGCATTCACCACCGCGTCATAAACCGAAGTCTGGTAAGACATAAAAGGCATATCCGCTATAACTAAGGCATCTTTGGCGCCCCTCGCCACCGCTTTCGTATGGTGGAGCATATCCTCCATCGTGACGGACAGGGTGTCCTCATAGCCCAGACATACCATTCCAAGCGAATCCCCTACCAGAATGGAATGAATCCCCGCGCCGTCCACCAACTTCGCCGTGGAATAATCGTAGGCGGTGAGCATGGTAAGCTTCTCGCCCTTTTCTTTTGCCTGCCGAAAAGTAACTGCCGTGTTTTTCATCGTGTGACATCTCCTATTCTATCAATTATTTTTTGTTCTGCTTTATCCTTTTACTGTTTCCTCTATCCGTGCATAGCCTGCCCGCAGACGTTCTATGCCGGCGCAGTCCTTTTCCTCTTCCAGCCGTGCTCTGGCCATCTTAAGCAGCCGTCTTGCGAGCAGCCTGTGGACTTCGCGCTCTTCTTTTCCCAGAACGCCCAGGTGCTTTCCAACCGTCTCTGCATCGCCCCGCAGCACCGGCCCGGTCATACTGGCCAAGGTTCCGTTTGCCAGAATATTCTCCACATTTCCCCGCACCAGCGCCGACGCCGCATGCCACGCCTCCTCCTCCGTAAACCCGCACTGGCCAAGAAGCGCAAAGCCCATGTCAAGAAGCGCCAGCACGTCATTGCTTAAGACGCTCGCCGCACAGTGGTACTTCGCCTTATCCTCCGCCCGAATCATGCGGTATGGGTTGCCCAGTTCCTGCAGCAGCTCCCGCAGCCGGCACACCGCATAAGGATTACCCTCCAGAGTGAAGAAACATTGATTTAATTGTCCGTAAGAGGAAAATTTATCGCGAAACGCGAGCATAGGATGAATCGAAGCCCCATAGGCTTTCTTCTCACCGATTCCTGTGAATACATCAGATGATAATGAGCCGCTAAAATGACATACTATCCGCTCATCTACAGACATACCTTTCATGCGGTCCCACACTGCCCCGATTTGTCCGTCGGGCACTGTAATAAAAAGGGTATCGCTCAAAGCTACCAGTTCTTCCATCGTCCGGAAGCTGCCTGTACCGGTAAATTGTGACGCCGCAAGGGCGCTCTCATAATTCTGGCTGTAATAGCCGGTTACCGCTTTTCCTCTGTCCGTAAGGTATTTCCCTATCGAACAGCCTACTCTTCCGGCACCTATGATTCCTGTCTTCATTGCATCCACCTTCTTTCGAAGCGGCGCATATCGTCATCCGATGCAGTTTCCACAGAATACTGCTCGTGAAAAATATAGCACAGTGGGAAAGTGAATGCAAGATTATATTTCCTGCGGTCCCTTCCCCTGCACGGGGCCCGTATCCGTCCGGATAATGTCCGCAAGGGTCTTGCCGTCAAAATAATCGTTGACAAGCCGGTAAAATTCCGCCCACATCGGATAAGTCCTGCATTCAAAAGTTCTTTCGCATGGTTTTGCGTCATGTCCAAGGCAGGCAATGGGCGCAAGGTCTCCTTCCGTCAGGCGCAGGATATCGCCAATCCTGCATTCCTCCGGCGGTTTCACAAGGCGGTATCCCCCTCCTTTGCCCTGCAGTCCCTCGATGATTCCATTCTTGGATAAAACAGGGATAATCCGTTCCAAGTATTTTAGCGAAATTCCCTGGCATTCTGCAATCTCCTTCATCGGGACGTACCCATTGCCTGCCCTCTCCGCAAGCTCGGCCAACACGCGAAGCGCATACCGGCCTCTTGTCGAAATCATCATTGTCGCCACCTCTTTCCATAGTCATCAGCCCTGCCGCAAGTAACGGATATCAATCGCTTAAACTCCTTCACTTAGCTTCCCATAATAATCCTGCAGGGCTTTCTTGATTGCCTCTTCCGCAAGCACGGAACAATGAACCTTATGGGCAGGTAAACCGTCAAGGGCCTCCGCCACAGCCTTGTTTGTGAGCGCGGAAGCTTCCGACACAGGCTTTCCCTTAATCAGCTCCGTTGCCATTGAGCTTGACGCTATCGCGGAAGCGCACCCGAAGGTTTCAAACTTGGCATCCTCAATAATGCCGTCTTCAATTTTCAAATAAATCTTCATAATATCGCCGCATTTGGCGTTGCCGACTTCCCCAATCCCATCGGCATTTTCAATTACGCCGACATTTCTGGGATGACGGAAGTGTTCCATAACTTTCTCGCTGTATAAAGCCATAAGATAACCTCACTTTATGATAAATTCCTGCTCGCCGCTTATGAGGGCCCGCCAGACGGGTGACATCCCCCTTAAATATTCAACAGCCTCCTTCACCGCCCGGACGGTATATGCAATCTCTTCCTCCGTATTTTCCTCCGAAAGCGTCAGACGTAGGGAGCCATGGGCAATATCGTGTACCCTGCCGATGGCAAGCAGCACATGGCTTGGGTCAAGCGAACCCGATGTGCAGGCGGAGCCGGAGGAAGCGCAGATACCTTTGTCGTCCAAAAGCAACAGCAGGGATTCTCCCTCGATTCCTTCGAAACAGAAATTTACGTTGCCGGGCAGACGCCTGAAAGCATCACCGTTGAGGATGGAATGGGGAATTTCGGAAAGCCCCTCAATCAGTTTGTCCCGCAAGGCTGAGAGTTTCCGTGCATTCTCATCTATCGAGCCGCATGCCTCCTCAAGGGCTGCCGCCATTCCCATAATGGCCGGAATATTCTCGGTGCCCGCCCGCTTTCCCCTCTCCTGTGCGCCGCCTTCGATAAGCGCCTCCAAGCTGATTCCTTTTCTCGCATAGAGCGCGCCAATCCCTTTCGGGCCATGGAATTTATGGGCAGAGAGCGAAAGCATATCAATATTCTGTTCCTTCACATCGATATGTAAATGACCTGCCGCCTGCACCGCATCCGTATGGAAAGTCACACCCCTGTCACGGCATATCCCGCCGATTGCTTTTATCGGCTGAATCGTGCCGATTTCATTGTTGGCGTACATCACGGTGACAAGGCAAGTATCTTCACGAATGGCGTCATCTACCTGTTCCGGTAAAACGATACCGTCTTCATGAACGCCAAGAAGCGTAACCTCAAACCCCTCCCGCTCCAGTTTTTTCAGCGTATGCAGCACGGCATGATGTTCAAAGGCTGTGGTGATAATATGCTTCTTCCCCTTCCTCGCACCGGCGCGGGCGGCGGAGAGAATGGCCTGATTGTCCGCCTCGCTGCCACCGGAGGTAAAGATGATTTCTTTGCCCGGACAGCCAAGGCATTTTGCAATACGCTCCCTTGCGTTATCCAGCGCCTCGGCGGCCTCCTGCCCTGCGGAATGAAGGCTGGAGGGATTTCCGTATACGGTATCCAAATAGGGGAGCATGGCGTCAACCGCCGTCCTGCTCATTTTGGTTGTGGCTGCATTGTCAAGATAGATTCTCATTGACAGCACTCTCAGAAAAATATTCTGCCTTCCTCTTCATAATTCCTACCTTGTAGGTATGTTTTATTATAGTGTTTAATACCTACCTTGTCAATAGGTATTTCCGTTTTGCCTCTCACCGTTTTTCCAACTTAATGCTAAGCCGCCACGAGGGCCGGTGTGCGGCCACGCTCTCCGCAATGGTTTTTTCATTCCGGTAGATGCTGAGCAACAGTCCAATCATCACGGCGTAAGTCACCGGCGCGCCCACACCGTAGGAGATGAAGGGGAACTGCATGCTTGTCACGGGATAATAGCCGGTATTTATCAAAATCCCTTCCGCACAGTTCACCAGAAGCACCATAAAACATGCGACGGATACCATAAACCCAAGCTGATTCTTCTGCCGCCTCACAATCCGGAAGGCATGGGCAATGACCGCCGCAAACGCCAATACCACCAGGCTCCCCGCTAATATCCCATAGCGGCACACAAGGTGCAGCAGGATAAAAGGCTCCGACCGGTAAATAGCAAAACCCGCCATGGAGCCTGCCTCCATAGAAGCATTCAAGTCTGACGCCCCGATGAACCTGGCCGCCCCAAGCTGCTGCCTGATATACTGGTAAATATATCCCGCGCCTGCGGCATATTGTTCCGGATTCAGGTAGGCCCGCAACCTCGCCACACGGAAGGAATCTTCACTATTCCATGAAAGGAAAAGCCCCGCCGCCGCTAACCCCAAAGGCAGAACAACAAGCACCCCCACGGCCAAAGCGGACGCCACGCCCTTGCGGACGGCAAACCACCCCTTCCTAATCGCAAGAAGCAGCAGAACCAGGCACATCCCATACACCGCAGCGGCCGTATGCATCGTGGCAAGGCCACGTATCAGCACCGCCATGGCAACCTCCACGGCCATAGCCGCCGTCACCGCCCCATAGCCTTTTCCCCGCAGGCGGTATAGTATCCCTGCGAAAACCGGGACATACAGATAGGCAAGTATATGTGTCTCAGGCACCCTTCCGTCATGCCATGCCATAATAGGCGCGCCCACGGCGATTACGAAAAACACGGCCGTCAACGCTGCGATAGCAAAGGGATATCTTCCGATGATGGTATAATCCAGAAAATATATCCCCGCCATCACCCCGAAAGACAGAAGCAAGCAAATGCACTGCCTGGCAAACTCCGTCGACGCCTCGGACAGCCCGCCTGTCAGGTACAGGACAAACATCCCGCCCAGGCTGAACAGAAACGCCATGCCAACCATCACATAATCTGTCTGAGGCCTGTGTATCCTGTCCAGTTCCATGCCTACTTCCACCGGGTCACCCATCTCCTGCACCGCCTTCCTTACCGCCTCGTCATGGGAGGCACCTTTCTCTTCATAGGCTGCCGCCTGGTCCGTGATATGGTCACGCAGTTCCTTCGCCACATATTCCCTGACCCGCACACAACGTATCTGTTCCGTAATCTGTCTGATAAACTCTTCCATAGTAAATCCCCTTTCCTTCCTACGTCTTGCCTAGGTACTGATAAAATGAGCCTCATAACATACTTTTCAGTCTATGCGCCCACCCAAAGCACACTTAACACCGCCGCCTGGTATTCCTGCCACTCCTCTTTCCTGGACTGTAAGTATTTTCTTCCTTCCTTCGTGATACTGTAATATTTGCGCATCTTCCCGCCCGCCTCGCTCTCATAGGAAGTCAGATAGTTCCTGTCCTCCAAAGAATGCAGCAATGGATAGAGCGTCCCGGCTTTGAGCGTGAATACATTGTTCGACTTCTTCTCCAACGTATCAATCATCTCGTAACCGTACATGTCTTTCTCTTCCAACAGACGCAGCAGAAGCATGGAAGTGCTTCCCGAAATCAACGATTTATCGATGGACAACTTTTCTCCCCCTCTCCGCCTGACATCTGCATAGACAGCCATTACCCGACAGGCTTAAAAATATATATAGATAATCTATATATCCAGTTATGATTATATATAGATTATCTATATATGTCAACCTTTTTACAGAGAGAATCCCATGCATAATTAAGAAATTGATAAAAACCGCCGATAAAATACAAAATAGCGTTGAGAAGCATAGGAGGGCGGGCTTATGGCAATTACGGGAACAGTAAACCGAATTCATGATACTATGTACGAAGGAAGCAGCGTACAGAATATAGCAGAACGAAAGTTTATGGATAGGGTTGACAATGGTGAAAAAATAAATCTTCTGCAAGAAGCGACAAACGGCGTGTCAATAGAAATTTCCGAAGAAGGGAAAAATTTAATCCAAAATACGCTGTCTGTCGGACAGGAAGGAAACATCGTTGCGCCTCTAAGCTATGAAGAACGGGTAAAGCTCCTTCAAGAGTCATTAAAACCGGCACAGAAACTGCACCTCATTATTCCCAACATACAGACCAATGACAAGTTAGTGAAAAGCTTGAAAGGGGCGGACGAGAATGTGGCGGATGCCGCATATTCTATCATACAAAACGATTTGCTTCCCCACAATATTGGGAATCTTACAGAGGACGAACGAATAGAACTTATTTCTGTCGGGCTTGAAAAAGCCAGGTTTTTAGCGGACCGCCTTGAAGATGATAAAGCGGATAGCTTTATGGAGGCCATGAATACCATTGCCAAATATGGTATGAACGGAAAAACAAATGAACATGGAAATGTTACCTATGATATCCGCTGGGGAGCAATGGTGGGAGCGCCTGACGATTATATCAGTACAGGGGAACTTATGCAGAAAATCGCCCCGGAACAATACAAAACTTACTCGGCAATGCATAGTGAAGCAATGAAAAAAAATGATGAAAAACTCGCGTTTAAAGCCGTCAAATTTTTAATTAACTGGGAAATGAACGCTTACAAAACGAATTCCCAAGCGATTGAAGAAGTGAAGACAGAGCAGGCAAACTGGAAGAAAAATATGGACGCCACTAAGATAAACAGCCACTATACCGATACGGACAGGACAGATACAGATTCATTTATAAAAAGCATCTTAGCGCAGAATAAAACATTAAATACAGATTTTTTATTTGATAATCTGCAAAGTTTTGTTCATTCCCTGTAAGGAAAAAGGAAAACCATGGAAAACGCATTTGTCATTGAATTTCCCACCGCGGAAACAGGAGACCTCATCGTCAACAACTTCGGCTACTCTGTCACCAGGCCCTGCCACAAGTATGGCCCCGCCGTCCGCAGCACCTATTTAATCCATTATGTCATAGACGGCGAAGGCCAGTTCTTCGTGGACAACTGCTGCCACAATCTGAAAAAAGGACAGGGTTTCTTGATTGAGCCCGACTACCAGACCGTATACATGTCAGACGCCGCAAACCCATGGACTTATGTATGGGTGGGATTCTCCGGCAGGAAGGCCAAAGATATGTTAAACACCGTGGGCATCCGTCAGGATTGTCCCGTCTTTACATGCGAGGCGGACAGGCATCCCGAACAGTACGTGCTCGACATGCTGAAACATAACAGCGCCCGGGCCGACGACCAGTACCGCCAGACGGCCATGCTCTACCTCTTCTTCTCCTGTCTGGCAACCGCTGATATCAGCCCGTCGGAAAGTGATTCCCAGGGCAATCTCTATGTAGCCCACGCCATCCGCTATATCCAGAACCATTACAGCGAGCCGATACAGATTGACGAAATCGCCCGGTATGTGGGCTTGAACCGCAGCTATCTAAGCACGCTGTTCAAGAAACATACCGGGCTATCCCCGCTCAAATATTTACAGACTTTCCGCCTGACTAAAGCGGCACACATGCTGTCCATGACCACCCTCTCCGTGGCCAGCATCGCCTTCTCCTGCGGCTACCAGGAACCGGAATCTTTTCACAAGATATTCCGTAAGACCACCGGCTTATCCCCCAGTGAATACCGGAAAAGGGAACAAGCCAAAACCGACGACAGCCGCAAGAAAATGTATCCGCTTATTCCATGATGCTGATTTCATACATAACGGACAGAAAGTCTCTGCACCCATTGCTGCCGTCGATGGCGGAACCGGAGGATTTGTCTTCCAGAATCAGCCCGTACTGCATCAGCTCGTCCCCGTATGCATCGTAAGAGCGGTACTGACTCACCACATGGTATTTCCGGTCTTCCAACAGCCCGCTAAGAGGCAGACGCCTGTAAGGCCCGTTCGTCTCGCTTAAGATTCTGGTCACCGTCACGAAGGCTTTCTCCCCGCCCGGCTGCGCTACCTCCCACGCCGCGAAATTCCCCTCAAAGGGATTTAGCAGCCTGTAGAAATCTCCTTTGGCAATCAGGCTGCGGTTTTCTTTATAAAATGCGACCTGCTCTTTCACTGTTTCAATTTCTTCATCACTTAGTTTATTCAAATCCATCTCGTATCCGAAAGCGCCTGTCAAAGCCACATTGCCTCTCGTCCCGATAGGAGTCGCCCTGCCCACCTGCTCATTGGGGCTTGCCGATACATGGGCGCCCATGCAGCTTAAAGGATAGACATAGCTGGTGCCATACTGTATTTTCAGACGCTCTACGGCATCAGAATCGTCGGAAGTCCACCCCTGGGGCGCATAGTACAGCATACCCGCATCGAAGCGCCCGCCGCCGCTGGAACAGGACTCGATGAGAAGTTCCGGGAAATCATGAATCAACCGCTCATGCAAGTCATATACCCCCAGAATATACCGGTGGAAGATTTCTCCCTGTCTGTCCGCCGGATAAGCCGCCGAGTAGCATTCGCTGATGGAACGGTTCATATCCCATTTGATATAACTGATTTTGGCCTTGGACAATAGCTCATGCATCTGCACATAAATGGCGTCCACCACCTCTTTTCTGGAGAAATCCAGGACAAACTGGTTCCTGCCATGGGACATGCTCCGCCCTGGCGTGGCAATCACATAGTCCGGATGGCTCCTGTAGAAATCACTGTCCTTGTTCACCATCTCCGGCTCGAACCAGAGGCCAAACTTCATCCCAAGCCCTTCTATCTTCTCCGCAAGCCCTTCAATACCGTCAGGAAGCTTATCCGGGTTGGCCTTCCAGTCGCCAAGCCCTCTCGTATCATCGTTGCGTTTGCCGAACCATCCGTCGTCCAGCACGAACAGCTCTATGCCGCACTCTTTCGCCTTCCTTGCGAACTTCAGGATATCCTCCTCCACAAAGTCAAACTGAGTGGCCTCCCAGTTGTTAATCAGGACGGGACGCTCCCTGTCGCGCCAATATCCTCTCGCCAAACGGCTGCGGTAAAGCCTGTGGAACTGTCTGCTCATGCCGTTTAACCCCTCAGCGGAATATACCATGATCGCCTCCGGCGTCACGAAGTCTGCTCCCGGCTCCAGTTTCCATTGGAAACCGAAAGGATTGATGCCAAGCATCACCCGCAGCACATTATAATTATCCACCTCCGCCTGGGCGAGGAAGTTGCCGCTGTATACCAGGCTGAATCCGATGGCCTCGCCGTTTCGCTCCGTGGTGTTTTTCCTTTTAAGCGCCAAGAACGGATTGTGCTGATGGGAAGAGTTCCCCCGCATACTGGACACCGCGGTCACGCCCGGCGCCAGTTCTCTTGTTTTCACATAGCGTTCTCTCGCCCACGCGCCGGATAATTGCACACTCTCATAATCCGCATCCGGCATATCGACGCTAAGGCTCATCGCCCTGCCAAGGGACAATGCCTCCTCCCCGCGGTTTACGAACCTGACGCTCCTGGCGACCGCGTCCACATCCCTGAAAATCGTGTAAGATAAAACAACCTCAAGATTCCGCCATTCGTCTTTCATGGTTATCTCCAAGGTGGACGCCTCCGCCTCATCCTCCGTGTAGGTGGCCGGAAGCCCGGGAAGGGGTTTCTTCCCCGCTATGATTTCATAGCCCTGGTACGCCAATTTGCATATCCTGCTGCCGTCGCCGCCCTGCACCTCCATCGCCGGGTAACGGTAATCAGTGGTGCCGTAACATGGGTATTCCTGCCTGAGATGCTCATACGACGTGGTCAAATCCCCCTCGTTGATGTAAGATGACATGGGGCGATATGCCTTTTCCACCATATGCAGGTAATTTCCCGCCGGGTTTAATGCCTTGCCAAAATACAGATGCCCTAGCTGTCCGCTCTCCATAACATAGAGAAGATAGCTGATTCTTCCGTTATGTAAGTGGAATACCTTGTCTTTTTCATTTACCGTAATCATAAATTGTCCTCCTATCAGCCAACAAAAAATGCCCTTCTGTGATTATAAAGTCTATCACAGAAAGGCATCCGGACCTATGTGTATTTTTCTTCTGTATCTGTCCATTTGTTAGAAATTTATCTTTTCTTACAAATCGGAAATCGTCTTACTTTTCTTCTTCGGCTTCGGCGCGGGCAGTTCCGCGAACATCTCGTCCACCATCTTCTGCAGCGTCTCCTTCTCTTCCAGGATTGTAACCGGAAGCATCGGCTTGGCGCCCTCATAGGGGGCTTCCGGTTCGCTGTCCGGCATATATTTTTTGCTTGCCTGTGTGATTTTTACCATAAAGCCGCCGTCATAAATCCCACCGAAAATTTTCTCCTTGTAGTAGAAAATATAGCCGCCCATCATCGGGATATTGCGGATATCCCCCAATTCCGACAATTGTTCCATAATATATGCCGCAAGTTCTTTATTGTCTGCCATGTTCTCTTCTCCCTATATAAATCTACCGACATTCCAATATAAACCTGTATATCCGCAGCCTGCAAGCTGCCTACGGGTGTTTCCCCGTCCGGGCGCACCAGGCGCCAATCTCCGCAATCAATTCCAGTGGAAGCGGCTTGCTGTAGGGAAACTGTATCGTCCCTTTACTCGTCTTATATCCTTCCAGGCGTTCACCAAACTCTGTCACCGCCTCCGGCCCCGGGTACAATCCGATATGGTTCTTGGAAGCCGCAAAGTGTATGATATTGTGTTTCTGCCAAAAAGTCGGCATACTCCATGATATCCTTTCTTCTGCCTCCGGCAACGCCCCACGCAAAGCATCCCTCACCTCTTTTAAATACTGCCTTGCATGTTCCGGCTGTGATGCGATATATTCGTCGATAGTTCCGGGCGCCTTACCACAATAATGCCCCTGGTCCTGTTTTTTGAAAGTACGTCCACATTTCGGGCATATCCACATTGCTAAAAGACCTCCTTACTACCGTCGTTTCTTCACGGCCGCCTTTCCACATTTTTCGTGGCAACCACATCTACGCCTGTGCCCGCCACATCCGCAACGACCACATCCCCGATGTGTATGGGCGCTGTAACCTGCATACCCTGCAATGCCTTGACACAATCGAAAATCATCCCCTTCGGGATATCCTCTTTCGTCTTGACAGATACCATATCCGATGCACCGTCCACTACCCGCACCGTGGAAGTCACGATGCGGGTGGGGTTGGTCACCTCTTTATGCGCGTAGGTCTCCCCCCGTTTACAGGTATTTCCGCTCACGCGCACCACCGTCCGCCCGTCCATCTCTACCGTGAGAGGACAGCCCATCGGGCAATTAATGCAAATCAGATTTCTTGTTTCCATTCCTATAGCCATACCTTTCTCTTGTTATGCCTCATTACGCTTTCTTACTCATCCTCGATTTTAAATGTGACGGTTTTTAAATCCGGGTACTGTAGGAGCTGCTCTTTCGTCAGTTTTACTTCCTCCATCTCACCGGGAGCAACCACCTGGCGTCTTCTGTGAATGACTCTTTCTTCATCGAAATACACGCTTACGTAGCAATTTTTGTACACGCCGCCCACACGGAAACGCACCGTCAGCGTATCATCCATGCGCGCGGTATGGATTGTCCCCGGAACCGTATAGCGGACACCCTCTACAGGGCGCAGTATTATCTCACGCCCGTCCGCCGCCTCCGCCTCTTCCCCCTTCACATAGAGGGCCGCATTCTTTCCCGCCGCGGCGGCTTCCTCCGAGACAAAATCCACCAAGTCATGCACATGGAGCACATTACCGCAGGCAAATACGCCCTCGATATTCGTCTCAAGGCTTTCGTTTACTTTCGGGCCGGAAGTAACCGGGTTCATTTCCACACCCATCTTACCGGAAAGCTCGTTTTCCGGTATCAGCCCCACCGAAAGAAGGAGGGTATCGCAAGAATAAAACTCTTCCGTCCCCGGAATCGGCTTTCCTTTCCCGTCAACCTCCGCGATGGTGACGCCTTCCACCCGCTCTTTGCCCTTGATATCCACTACCGTATGGCTCAGCTTCAGGGGAATGCCATAATCGTCCAGACACTGCACGATATTCCTCTTAAGCCCGCCGGAATAAGGCATCAGTTCAGAAACGACCTTGACTTTGGCGCCTTCCAGCGTCATCCTCCTCGCCATAATCAACCCGATATCGCCGGAACCGAGTATGACCACTTCCCTGCCCGGCATATAGCCTTCCATATTCACCAGCCTTTGGGCCGTACCCGCCGAATAAATCCCCGCCGGACGGAACCCCGGTATGTTTAACGCCCCTCTCGCCCTCTCCCGGCAGCCCATTGCCAGAATCACGGCCTTCGCCTGGATTTCAAACAGGCCGTCTTCCCGGTTCATGGCCGTCACAATCTTGTCATGGCTGATATCCATGACCATTGTATTGAGCTTGTACGCAATGTCCAATTCCTGTGCCTGGCTGATAAACCGCTGTGCATACTCCGGACCGGTCAGCTCTTCCTTAAACGTATGCAGGCCGAAGCCATTATGGATGCACTGGTTTAAAATACCGCCCAGCTCCTTGTCCCGCTCTAAGATAAGAATACTGTCTATGCCGTTCTTTCTGGCGGAGACTGCCGCGGCTAACCCTGCCGGGCCCCCGCCGATGATGACAATATCGTATTTTTCCATATCCTCCGCCTCCTTATAACGTGTCCTTGTTGGTTCCCACGATAATGTGTGATTTACCGCCGGATTTCGTGATGTCTGACATGTCCGCGCCGCGTTCTCTTGCCAGAATTTCCATCGTCCTGGGAGAACAGAAACCGGACTGGCACCGCCCCATCCCCGCCCTCGTCCTGCGTTTCACGCCGTCCAGGGATTTCGCGCCCAAAGGCCGCCTGATTGCATCGATGATTTCCCCTTCCGTAATCATCTCGCATCGGCAGATAATATTGCCGTAGGCAGGGTTTTCTTTTATAAGCGCGTTCCGCTCTTCCTTATCCAATGTTTCCGGATTGAGAATGCCTTTTCTCGTGGAGATAAAATCCTCTTTCTCTTTAAGTCCCATCTTATCCCTGACAATCTGCGCCGTCATCTCCCCGATTGCCGGACAGCTTGCGATGCCCGGTGACTCGATACCGGCACAGTCGATAAAGCCCGGCGCATCCTTTACCTCTTCTATGATAAAATCATCTGTCTCCGTATGTGCGCGCAGGCCGGCGAAAGAAGTAATCACCTGCCGCATGGGAATATCTTTTACATTCATCCCCGCCTTCTCGATGACCTGCTCCAAGCCTTCCCTGGTGGTGTTCGTCCCTTCCTTGTCCTCCACATCCACTGCAGTAGGCCCAATCAGAAGGTTGCCATGCACTGTAGGGCTGACCAAAATGCCTTTTCCCAGTTTACCAGGCAGGGCGAATATGGTCATCCCCACATGGCCGCCCGCACTCTTATCAAGCAGGCAGTAGTCGCCGCGCCTGGGGATAATCTGCATCTTCTCATCGCTTACCATATTGTGGAGCCTGTCCGCATAGACGCCCGCCGCGTTCACTATGCATTTCGCTGACAGCGTCCCCTTACTTGTATGCAGTTCATAACCGCCTTCTGTCTTCCTGATATCCTCCACTTTGGTGTCAAACCGAAATTCCACCCCATTGGCGTATGCGTTCTCCGCCAAGGCGATATTTAATCCGAAAGGACAGACAATGCCCGCCGTGGGCGCATACAACGCCGCATACACCTTACCCGTCACGTTCGGTTCCATAGAAAGCACTTCTTCCCTGTCCAGGATGCGCATCTGTTTCACACCGTTGGCCACACCTCTCTCGTAGAGCGCCTGAAGGCTCGGATAATCTTCCTTGTCCAGGCACAGCACAAGGGAACCGCACTTCTTAAACGGAAAATCAAGCTCCTTCGAAAGCCCTTCCATCATCTCATTCCCCCGCACGTTTAATTTCGCCTTGAGGGAACCTGTCACGGCATCATAGCCCGCATGTACGATTGCGCTGTTCGCCTTGGAAGTGCCGCAGCATACGTCTTCCTCCTTCTCAATCACACAAATTTTCGCCTGATACCGGGACAGTTCCCGGGCCGTCGCCGCCCCAGACACGCCTGCCCCAATAATTACTACGTCATACATATTAGTATTCGTCCTCCATTCCTGTTCCTGCAAATATTGCCTGCCTTTTCAGCCCATACGGAGAATGCCTGCTTCCCGGGCATTCTCCGGAAGATGAAGCAGACTCTGCTGCTTACTCTTCATATTTCGCCCAACCGTAAGCATACTTGACTGCTTTCTTCCAACCTTTCACCTTCGCTTCCCTGTCCGCCTCATCGATAGAGGGACGGAAGGTATTATCCCTTGTCCAATTCTTCACCACATCTTCTTTACTCTTCCAGTATCCCACTGCAAGCCCGGCCAGGTATGCCGCGCCCATGGCGGTCGTCTCCACACACCGCGGGCGGATAACAGGAACATTGACGATGTCCGCCTGTGTCTGCATCAGGAAGTTGTTTGCGCTGGCGCCTCCGTCCACTTTCAGGGATGCAATCTTCATCTTGGAATCGGCTTCCATCGCCTCGATGACATCGTGCACCTGGTATGCCAGGGATTCCAGGGTCGCACGGATAATATGGTATTTGTTGACGCCTCTCGTTATGCCCACAATCGTTCCCCTGGCATACTGGTCCCAGTAAGGCGCGCCCAACCCGGTAAACGCAGGCACCACATAACATCCGTTTGTATCTTTCACTTTATTCGCCATATATTCGGAATCCGCCGCGGAATCAATGAGCCGCATCTCGTCCCGCAGCCACTGCACTGCCGCCCCGGCCACGAAGATAGAACCTTCCAGGGCATAGTAAACTTTGCCGTCGAGCCCCCAGGCAATCGTCGTCACAAGGCCGTTATCGGAAAACACCGCTTCCTCCCCGGTGTTCATAAGCAGGAAGCATCCTGTCCCGTATGTGTTCTTGGCTTCTCCCGCCGTGAAGCATGTCTGCCCGAACAGCGCCGCCTGCTGGTCGCCCGCCGCGCCTGCAATGGGTATCGGCCCTCCTAAGAAGGACGGGTCCGCCTCCCCATAAATACAACTTGACGGTTTCACCTCGGGAAGCATACACTTGGGAATATCCAACTCCGCCAGAATCTCATCGTCCCACTCCAGTGTGTTGATATTAAACAGCATCGTCCTCGAAGCGTTGGAATAGTCGGTCACATGGACCGCCCCTTTCGTCAGCTTCCAAATCAGCCATGTCTCCACCGTGCCAAACAATAGTTCCCCGGCCTCCGCCTTCTGCCTTGCGCCCGGGACATTATCCAGTATCCACTTAATCTTCGTCGCCGAGAAATAGGCGTCTATGACTAACCCTGTCTTTTTCCTGATTTTATCCGTAAGCCCCTTCTCTTTGAGCGTGTCGCAGTATTCCGATGTCCTCCTGCACTGCCATACGATTGCGTGGCATATGGGTTCCCCCGTATTCTTGTCCCATACCACTGCCGTCTCTCTCTGGTTCGTGATGCCGATTGCCGCTATCTCCTTCGCGGATACCCCAATCATGTTCATCGCCTCCACCGCAACCCCAAGCTGGCTCGCCCAGATTTCGTCCGCATCGTGCTCCACCCATCCCGGCTGCGGGAAATACTGCGTAAATTCTCTCTGCGCCACACTGCACATTTCGCCCTGTTCATTAAACAGGATACATCTGTTGCTAGTTGTGCCCGCATCCAACGCCATTATGTATTTTGCCATTGTCTAACCCCTTTCTCCAATACACCTTATGCTATGGATAAAAGTATATCAAAAGATAATTTGCGTTGCAAATTATCTTTGCGAGATTTGCTTCGCAAACTCGAACCATCGGTATACGATAGAATTATTTCTTACTGTCAGAAAAATAAATCTACTTTGTCTATTGCAAATTATCTTTGCGAAATTTGCTTCACAAAATGGCAGCCCTTGCGCGGGAAAAATGGGAAAGCCATATTTCCGGCAAAGACTGCCTGTCTTTTACATTTGATGACAATATAAAATATCTGAAAACCGCTGTATCACCTTGTCATGCGGCGTTTGACCTTCACATAGACGCCAAGGCCTGCCACCACTGCGCCGGCCCCTGCAACAGCTATCCCGATTGTCCAGAGAATCTCACCGATTCCGGACTTATTTCCGGCGACGTCGGCGTCCGTAATTTCCTGCACGCCGCTTCCAGCAACCGGCGGGGATGCAAGCTGCGCGTAGTCTTCCGAAGCAGAGGAAGATGTCTCCTCAGAATCCGCCCCCTGTTCCGCAGACGTTTCTCTTTCTTTCCCCTCGTCCACAGGCTGTCGTCCGGATGTTGTCGAACCAGGCGCAGTCGCCTTCGCCTGTTCTTTTGCAGGCGCTTTTGTTGTCTCCTGCGGCGCCGTCTCAGGCGCTTTCACCTGTTCCTGGGATGCCGCAGGCTTCGTAGCCTTAGAATCCGTCTGGCTGCCTCCCTGGCCGTTCCCGGAGGACTGGCTTGACGTTCCGCTCTGATTTTGGTTGTCTGTCTTACCCTGGTCAGAAGACTTAGACGCATCGGATTTCTTCTCGTCTTTATCAGACTTCTTCTTATCTTTATCCGACTTTTTACCTGAATCCGACTGTTTCTCAGGCGTCTTGTTCTTATCCGTTCCGGTATTCGCCGCCACATCGTTCTTCGGTGCATCAGGAGCAAAACTCACTTCCAGGATATTGTCATAGTCCGCTAAATCATCATACTTGACTTTCAGTTCCATGAATTTGGCATTGGTCACTGGCTTCGTCACAGCCCCGGCCTGCTTCGACAGGCGAATTTTATCTACGGCATAGCCTTCCTTCGCCGTTATCTTCACGGTAATCTCACTGCCTGCCCCGGCTGCTTTCTCCTTGCTCAGCTTCCATATCTTATTCTCTTCGGCCCCATTCCCGGTAACCCGCACTTCTCCGCCTTCGGAATTGAGAACCAGGACTTTCTTCGTCTTCACCCGTTCTTCTTCCGCCGCCTCGTCCATCCTCACCCGGGCAATGGCAAAGGGACTGAAAGAATTACAGGTAATCACCAATCCTTTTTCCATCACAATACATTCCAGTTCCTCCACGCCTGTAATGTTTCCGTTCCTATCGGTTATGAAATGGTATGCCTTATAGGTAACTCCCTCTTCGTCCGGGCCGAAATATTCCGGGAACCCTATTTGCAGCCGGACACTGTCTCCCGTACTTATAATGTTCTGATTACACGTCATCAGATTCAGTTTATAGGTGGCGCTCTTGACTACCGTATCGCCCAAATCCTTTTCTATCATGTCTACCATATCCTTGGATTCATCAGGCGATGGGGTTTCCACCACAAGTTCGGGCTTAGACGCCACAAGCGCCAGTTTACCCACCACGCTGGTCAGCGGCTTTCCGTCGCTCGTCATCCATCCGTTGTAGGAAAGGTCTCCCGGCTCCACCAATTGCGGTTTCGCGCCAAGATTCAAATAAATTCCCTGCGGGCGGTAGGCGCAAATCGAAATCTTTTTCTTTGCATCATAGCTGAAGCCATCCGGCGCTTTATGACTCTCCACACCGCGCAACCCCGTGACGGTTATCGTATATGTGGCATAATTGTCTGCAAGCATATCGCTGGGCGTAAACCGGAACTTAACCGTCTTATCACCGTCCCATTGGAAATCTTCAATCTTGCTGTACTTCACTGCACTCCAACCGTCGCTTACCTCAAGCTTATATCCTGCCTTCTGTCCATTATACTCTTCCAGAGTCTCGTTAAACACCGCTGTAATCGTGTGTTCCTTCCCGGCCGTAAGAAAACCCGTAGGGTTGGGAGTCATCGTCTTCGCATAAGGCGACGGCACAAAAACCCCTTTCGGATTATCGAGCTTCCCTGTAGATACAATGAAATCCGCTTCCGTTCCCTGGAAGTTCCAATTCTGTTCAAGTTCCGCCGCCGACAGGTCATCTCCATACAACGGCCCGGCCGGCGGATATTTTGTGACGGCAAACTCAATATATCTGCTGTTGGAATTTGGTATCAGCAGCCCATGTTCCGGCTGGGTTACCACAAAAGGCTTCGGGTCCGCATATCCCCAATTGCCTACTTTATATTCGTCTAACCCAGGCATATATTGATAGAAGCGCACTAGTAAATAGACTTTCTCCTTGTCAATTGCCTCCTGGTATCCCATGCCTTTGTAGCTGACTAAAAATATGCCTACTTCCCCGTCTTCATTTACCCCTTCCTTGTATTTCACCAACAAGTCTTTCTGGTCGAATACGGTTTTATAGCCTTCACTGTCTATATCGTCCGCGCTGCCTGTACTGCCTTCCTCCGGCTTGTCGCCCTCTCCCTGGGAACCGGAGCCGCTCTCTCCGCCGTCCTCGCTGCCGTTAGCAAGCGTCGGATATGTAAACCGGAACCCTGCCCCCGACATCACGCCGTCCGGCCTGTGGTTCTTGCCCATCACCGTACTGTCCGCAAGCAGATACATGCTGCTGTCTGTGCCGCCCTTCATCCCGTCATTGGCTGTCGCATCCAGTCCGTACCACGCGCCGTCAATCTGCACATAATTCCACATATGCAGGTTGTCGCTGCCATCCGGCGCACGGTAATATCCCTGCACAAGCACACAGGGAATCCCCATAGAATCCAGGACAGCCTTGACGGCCCTGGCATAACCTTCGCACAGGCTCTCATGCTTGATGAGGGCGCCATAAGCAGTCCTTACATGCCCGCTATTCCCCGGGCTGCAATTATTCTCAAGCTTATATTCCGTGTTATCAATAATCGCCTGGTTTACATAAATCACCTGTTCCCTGACAGACTGGGAACTGCTCTTCGCGCCCTGGGCGATTTCATTGACTTTCTTGTCATATTCGCTTACCGCGCTCTGCACCTGCTGCTTGTCCGTAAAGCCTTCCACATAGTAGTTATCCCTCCTGCCGATTCCCAGGGACGCCTGATACCCGGCCTCATCGCTTCCCGAAACAGTGATGGAAAGACTGGAGAAGTCCACATAGAAGATATCCGGGTAATCCGCATAGAAAGCATCTCTCGCCGCGCCAAGCTGCTTCTGTATATCCTCCATCTTCCCGCCGTAGGCCGCCAACTGTTCACTGGTAATATGTCCGTTGCCCACAAGGTCATATTCCTGTGTCCCGGTCTGAAAAATCCCCTGGTCATACATATTGTACATGGCGTCGTAGATTCCCTTCGCCTCGTCGCCAAGCTGATTGTAATAGTACCTGTTATTCTTGCCTGCCGCCCGCACGCTGCCTCCGATGCCGGTCACAAGAAGCGGCATCGCCAACACCACCGCCAATAAAATAACCCACGCTCTCTTTTGTCTCATCACTTCAAACTTCCCTCTCCATATGATTTCTTTTTATAGAACTCCCCTATGACGTCCATGGCTAAAATTTTATCTGGTTTACCATAACTTGTCAAGAAACGACATAACAATAATTCCATGATACAAAAATTTCTGTCAGTTTTCCTTCCAAACCGCCTTGTTTCTTTTCTTCGGGCATAGTATTATATACCGTAC
This sequence comes from uncultured Lachnospiraceae bacterium, assembly GCA_947172645.1. Taxonomy (GTDB): domain Bacteria; phylum Bacillota; class Clostridia; order Lachnospirales; family Lachnospiraceae; genus UBA3282. The sequence goes on from CAMWBY010000006.1 coordinate 195,612, forward strand.
AGTAACAGTAATGTTATAAATTGAGTTGACATAAATTAGTATGTAAAATGGTATCCGTTATCCGAAAAAAGAAAGAAAAGGAAATCAATAAACATGAATGAAAAAAGTAAACTTCTCACAATCGGGCAATTCGCAAAACTGCACGGCATCAACAAGAAAACCCTAATGTGGTATGACGAGATTGGTCTGTTCAAACCCGCAGCCGTCAATCCTGAGAACGGATACCGCTGCTATAATTATCACCAAAGCCCTATTTTGGAGACAATCCTGCTGCTGCGGGAACTGGACGTGCCCGTCCATGAAATCCGGACATTCATGCAAGACCGTTCCGCCCAGAATATGAAAAACCTTCTGGACGAGAAAATAACCGGCCTTGATTTGCAGATTATCCACATGCAGGCAGTCCGGCAAATGCTGTACAGGCACCGCCGGGACATGGTCACCCTGTTAACGATGGATTTATCGGAAATCAGTATTGTGGAAAAAGAAGAATGCTGCCTGGTGACAGTAGACATAGACAGCTCCACTTCCTTCGAAAAAGAAGTGGAGCTGATTACGGCCGAAACAGCCAAATATAAACTTGGCAGGCTTCATGACGCGTCCTACGGCTCCATGATTCCCGTCGCTAGTCTCTTAAAGGGCAATTTCGATGATTATTCCAAACTGTTTATAGAAATCCCTTTCCTCACCCAGAGAGAAGGACTTCACATGCAGCCCTGCGGAAAATATTTAAGGGCATTCCATAAAGGCGGCTGGGACCAAATCCCCCTCCGTTACCGGGCTATCCTGGACTATGCCGACAAGCACGGGCTGCAGCTTTCCGGTTATTCCTACGAAAAAGGAGTGAATGAGACTGTCATCGACCGGGTGGAAGATTATATCGTACAGATTGAAATCCCTATCGAAAGATGACGTTACGGGGCGCATGTCCGGTCAACGTACCGCGCTGCGCCCTCCCTTCATTTTCCTCTTGTTCTCATACATCATCTGGTCCGCCACATCCCGGAAGTTTTCATCGGTAACTGAGCAGTAACCAATGGCATAGCTGATAGGAATATGGTTTAACTGATTGTAGAGCATACAGTGCCTCTTCAATTCCCCGACAAAAATATTCGGGTCTTTCTTGTACAATACGGCAAATTCGTCTCCGCCCTGGCGGTATGCCCTGCCGTCTTCCCCCACCGAATCCGCAAGCAGGCGGGCAAATCCCTGCAACAGTTTATCACCGGCGGAATGCCCTATCGTATCGTTGACGATTTTCAGGTCATTTAAGTCTGCCGTCAAATAATAGACTTTCCTGCCAAACTCCATTTCCTCCAAATCCCGCTCCAGGGCATTCCTGTTATAAATATTCGTCAGATAATCCACATAAGCAAGCCTGCTGCCCATCTCCGTACAGAAAGAAATAATATTACGCATACAGCTGCGCTGTGTGGCGGCGTTCTCCCCCGACAAAACCTTCGTCTCGATGCCTATTCTTTCTTTGCCGTATTTATCTTCGATAACATTCTTGATACGCCCCAACAGCAACTGGGCCCTGTCCCTTGAACCGACAATCACAGCCACCCCATTCTCGCTGATGCGGTAGCCGTGCAGATGGTACTGCCTAATCTCCTTACAGATATCTTGCAGAATCAAGGTATCCTGGCTCCAATCCATACGTCCGCCCGTCTTGCAGAAACACATAACCGCAATCACGGCGCTATGCCTGCCAAAATCAAACTCGTCCAGGACGATTTCAAAAGAATACCGGTTAAACAGAGCCGTCTTTTCGTCCAGATACTTCTCCGTGTTCTCATTGCTCAGTATCAGGCCAAGCAAAATCAGTGTAGAGCAGACTATCACCAACAAAGTCTCCGGGAACAGCATCTGAATCACGGCATTCGCCACGTAAACCGGAACTGCAAGGAGAATCGCAAACCTCTTCTCCCCGTCTAATATCTCCCAGTAACGGAGGCTGTAATACAGAATCAATATTAAATAGACAACCAGGCTCCCATACAAGGCATACGCCTTAGGGCCGAGCGAATAATCCGTCGTCTTCCCCTGCACATAAGTAATGGGCAGGACGATAATCCCCACCGCCGACAGGAGGCATGGCAGGCTATGTAACCGCCTGATTTGCACAGAAAAATCCATGCGCACTTCCAGGTAGCTTCTCAAATATAGGAAAAGCAGATAAATAAAACCCAATATAGACAGCAGATAGATAATATGGGCCGCCAAATTAACTTGGTCGCCAACCACATCCCGCATGTTTACCGTGCAGATTGTAATCAAGTCAAATACTGCATTTAGTAGCGCTACGCACGTAAGCCGTTGGAATACTTTCGTCGACTTCGTCGGAATATGAGGTTTCCGGTAATAGAAGCCAATCATATATATCATAATCAACAGGCATGAAAATGATGTCTTCGCCAAAACAAGCATATGGAAAATTCCCTTCCTAACAAAAATGACATATATAAAATGAAAAAATTTCTTTAAAATTATATATATCATATCGCTTCGTCCGGAAATAGGCAATCTTTTTCTGATGAATGTCCCTTAACTCGTAACAGTTCATCCTTCGGCTCCACTGTCACATCTGCTCGTCAAACCTCCTGTCTTTCCAGTAGTATTCCTTGTCATGCTCGTCAATTTTTCGCAGAGGCTTACAGGGGTTGCCCACGGCGACCGTGTAGTCCGGTATATCTTTCGTCACAACGCTGCCTGCCCCGACAACCGCGTACTTGCCGATTGTGACGCCGGGAAGAACGATTGCGCCTGCCCCAATCCACGCCCCGTCCCCGATGGTAATCGGGAACGAATACATTCCTCCTTCAGCGCGCTTCTTAGGGTCAATCGGATGCCCGGTAGTACAAAGCGTAACTCCTGTGCCAAAAAGCGCTCCCTTTCCGATTGTAATATGATAGTCGTCAATCAGAATAAGCCCGGAATTGATGTAAGTCCCTTCACCGATAGTCACGGTAGAACCTACCGCCAACGTCAACGGTTGGTTTATCCATACATTTTCCCCGACGCTCCCAAACATCTGCCGTATCAGAACGCCTCGTTTCTCAACCTCGCTTGGCTTTGAAGTGTTGAACTCATACATTAAATCTTTTACCTTCGCCTGATGCGCCAGATACTCTTCCGTGTCCTCCCAGAGGTAACCTGCCGCAATCCGTTCCTGTCTCTCCTGTTCCGTCATTCCCATAACCTCCTTCAAAATAATATTAATATAACAATACCACATGTTTTACAGAAAAAATTCTACAAAATCGTATAATTATATAACAATCTTTTTCATGTATGCAATCACCTCTTCTGTCTGTTTGAACCATGCCCTCAGTGCAGGGCATGTATCCCTTTGTTCACTGAGGGTATCTTTCAGGAAGCAGCCATAACGATGGTATAAATTGTAACAATTGAAAAGTAACACCTTTTATACAAATTTTCTCTGGCGCCGCACAAAAAAAGTCTTGCTTCCTGCCCGGGAAAAATAGTAAAATATAGGTAAATATACCAACAAAAAGAGAATATAGAGAAAAAGATACGATACGTTGTCTGAAATCATCCATTAACGAGGGGAAGGAGATGATTCCATGGGAATTAGCAGCATCACATCAACGGGCGGCATGTCAGCCATGCAAATGCCTTCGGCAAACTTGAAGGACCACAAGAGCAAAAACATCCAAAGCGAAATTACAGACGTTCAACAACAGATGCAGAAGCTGTCTTCAAAGGAAGACCTGTCTGCTAACGAAAAGACAAACGAGCGCAAGAAACTTCAGAAAGAAATATCCAGTCTCAACGCCGAATTGAAACAGCATGAGGAAGAGCTCCGCAGGTCACAAAAACGGGAAATCATGCTGTCAGAACTGCGGGAAGACAGGAAACCGGAAAAAGAAGAGAAGACAGAGGATGACATATCCGCAAAAGAGGCAGCCTCCGACAACGCCGGCAAAAAAAGCAGTCCGGCCGACGGGCCGCAGGCTTCGCAGCCGGGCGCTGTCATCACCCGTAGCAGCGACGGTACCGTTATTCTAAAGGAAGCCATGGATGAGGGCAAAACTCCTGTCGCGGATACAGAGACGAAGCAGGCCGACGAGACAAAAGAAGAAGACAATGTCGAAAAAGAGACCAAGGCCGCCGGCAGCGATACGGTTACAGATACCGGACTGTCCGATAAAAAGATGCATGCAATGGTATCCGCAGACTCTTTCCTGCAACAGGCCAGCCGTCAGGGAATGATTGTAACCAAAACGAAAGACGGTATCGCTATTTTAAAAGGGGAAATAAAACAGGACGAGATTCGCGACGAAAACACAGATAAAAAACAGGCTGAACTGGAAAAAATGGAGAGGCGGGAAGAGCGGGCAACGGAAGCCCAATTCTCTATATTAGGCAAAGCAAACAACGCCATGAAATCAGCCACTGAGACGAATGATTCCGCAAAGGGCAAAATGCAGGCAACCGCAGAATATAACTTCCAGGTTAGCGGATCGAATGCGACGCCGGAAGAACAGACAGCGCAACAGAATTTTTATGTTTCTGTCGGATAAACCGAATCGGATACCCCGTGGGAATGAACAAACAGGCCTCCTATGATAAAACCTAAATCATAGGAGGCCTTTGCGGTAGTCTCGATTAGCAAGGGTATTCAAATTCAAAAGACGCCCTGTCAGTTTCAAAAGCAAATAGAGTACGCCCTTTTTTCTTAAATCGATAAAAAGCCCTACAGGATGCGCTTTCATGAATTGTCCTTATCATGTCACCCTTCGCCGGGGCCTTCAAAGGCCGTCCCGACGCTTCTAAAAGCCACACCTCCAATTCTATGCCTCCCTGTATAACCCGAACCGTTTTGTTCTGAATCCGGGCTGCCCTGGCTCCCAGATAAGTTGCTATTCTATACTCTTTTCCCTGCCATAATACAACGCCTATAATACCGGTAAAATGGAGGCCTGCCATGGGAATGTCCGCCACCGACAGCATCAAAGCCCCGCCCTTAAAACTGCATTGCGTCCATATATATTCTTTCGGGAACGACCCGCCCTGGTCCCCTTCCCAATATCCCCGTGCATTCCGGAAAGAATATTTTTTCCCGTTAATACACACATTTCCCGTGACCGAATGACGCATACTCCACACGCTATGGCGGCATTCCATAAACGGCACCAATGCAAAGGGTCCCATAATGTCATATTTTAGTGGGCGAAGCGGCCCAAAATCGAGGTTTCCTCTGACGGTTAGCTGCGGGGTGCGAATTGCCAGACGAATACCCTTATCACCGAATCTGTTCTCTTCGATGAAAATATTTCTCCCTACCCGCTTAAACAAATCTTCGGTAAACGTAACTATCCAGGCATTGTCATCCGTGATAACCTGAACAGAACAGGTGCGTTTGTTCTTTGTGTTGTGGACGGCAGGTATGACTGCTAAAGTCTGCGTATCAGATTGGCATTTCAAATACCATCCATAAAAGGAATTATACATATGCTTATCTCCATGAAAAAATAATACTTATTTTTCCACAAACGCATCTGATTTATACATTTTCCCGTTCCCTGACCGTCACAAGAACTTTGTCCCCCGGCTGTTTCCCTATCCGAGAACGAATATCTTTACGCACGCCTATAATATAACACACACTCCCGTCAGCGTTCTTTACTCCCATATTTACAACACTGCCATCATACGGCTCCCCGTCAAACGTGGCGTGTACCTTCACCCTTCCCCGTCCAAATTCTTTCCTGATATCATAGGGAAAGATGACATATGCGCCTCCTGTCTCCCCCGCTTCATAGAGCAAGGATTCATATTCATAAATTCTTCCATTCCCTGCCTTCACCATCTGTACCGCCCCTTTCCTGTCATAAACACCAAGCCTGTATTCTGGCCAGAATGCTATGATTATCGCAGCAATGTCATACTTCCCGTCAATTACGTGAAGTCTCAAAGACATCATAATGCCTATCCTTTATTTTCTCAATATCCCACGCGGAATATTACGCCAGTCTTTTAGGCTATATGACAGCGTTAATGTTCATAATATGTAGTATTATCTCCCAATCCCTGTATCGTGTAAGCCTCTAAAATGCTGCCATCCACAGCATTGACTACGCATACATAATTAAGCCAATCTTCTATCTCCATCCCCTCTTTCACATTGTTAAAACCAACGGAATATGCTAACGCTCCCTTATCTTTTTCCTTTATTTCGTTCCAATCCGCAACACGCAAATCCGAGCTCCATCCATAAGTATTGATACATAATTTTAATTCCTTTGCTTTTTTACCAAGGTCTGTTTCCATTGCTTTCTGGGCAATCTCTACCGCTTTCTCCTCACTGATGCCGCCTGCCGCCTTCACTTTTTCCTCAAGTTCCGCTCTTTTAGCACGATCCTCTGCCTCATATTCTGCCTGTGTCTTTTGATTTGTGTTGAGAGATATCCGGAAATTGCAGTCAATAATCTCCAAAAGCTCCTCGTCGGTAAGCTCCCTGTCCGGCAGATAATATTCCCCGGTGGATACGATATAACAGAGCGTCCCTTCCGTCACATCATCCGCGCTGTCCACCTCCTGAATCATCTTTTCAGGCTTTGCGGTTTCCTTCTGATAGGACTCCTGCAGCTCCGCCATACGTTCTTTTTCTTTGTCAGAGTATGCCCTCATCATACCGCCCGTTCCCGCACCTTGCTCATCAGTCTGTGTCCGGGCAGTATCCGCATCATCCTGTACTTCCGCATCGGTACGGACTGATGTGGCTCCCTGCTCTGTTACTAAATTATCGGACTGCACTTCCTGGTTTGTCTGTGCACTTGCATTCTCCGTTCTCCCACATCCGGTCAAAGAAAAAACATTTGCAAGCGTTAAAACCGCAGCCAAAACGGCTACTAATTTTGGAGACTTTTTCTTCATTCTTTTATCCTCTCGTTTTTCATTTATTTCCGCGAGCAACGAGCCAAGCAGGCATGCTGGCATGTCCATTTGGCGACTGCCGCGAGAGTCTTTCACTTATATCATTCCCCGCCGCAAAGCCGGAAAAAGCGCCGCTGCTTTTCCGGCTCTGCCACTGCAACCTTTTTCTAATTTTATTTGTATGTGTACAGAATACTTCCATCCACAGCGTCAATGATGTATCCATAGGTAACATGGGTATCCGGATTGCCAAAACCTACGTCATATATCACGCCCGCCTTGCTCTCACCCGCAAACTCTACTTCCGAATAATCCGATGCGTCCAGCAGGCTCGCGCCACTGCCGGAACTGTCTGTCATTAATTCCAGTTCATCCGCTTTTTTGCCAAGGTCAGTCAATAACTGCTTTTTTGCAATTTCAACCGCTTCGTCCCTGCTGATTCCGTTTGCATCCTGTACGGCTTTCTCAAGCCGTGCTGTTTTTTCCTGTGCCTCCGCTGCGGCTGCCTGCACCTGCGGACCATGCGCAACGGCATAGCTCATCTTATGCTGGAAATCAATAATCTGAAGCATCTCCTCGTCCGTCATTTCCTGCGCGGGCAGATTGAAGACACCCGTAGCCCTGATATAGCAGAGTGTACCCTCCGATGCATCCTCCGCACTGTCTGCCTGCGCAATGGCCCTTTCGGGAAATGTCCCGTTTTTATATGCCTGCCAGAGTGCTTCACTGCGTTCCTTTTCACTGTCGGAGTACTCCCTTGAGAAACCGTCCGCCAGTACATCATGCTGCGACTGCACCATATCGTTAAGACCTTTCATTTCCTCCTCGGGAACACTCTCCATTCTCTCCTGTACCACGCTTGCCACGAACGCCCGCACCGGAAAGCTGACTACCCCTGCCGCCAGTACGAACGCTGCCGCAGCCGTCGCCATCCTCCTAAAACTCCATACGCCTGTATTCTTATTTCCATGTTCCATCCGTTTCTGAATATTCATAATAACCTCATCCTGCATTTCCGGTGAAATATGCACCTGGTCCATAACTTTCTTTACCTCATATCCGTCCATTATATGCCTCCTTCCATGCTGACCACATCCCGCAGCTGTTTCCTTCCCCGCAACAGCCGCAGCTTTACCGCGCTTTCCGTGATTCCAAGAATGCCTGCTATTTCCTTTATCTGGTATCCTTCTACATAATGCAGATAAATAACTGTTTTTTGCTTGACTGGCAGTTCGAGAAGTTCTTTAAATATCTCTTTTTCTTCCGGCGCCTCAAGAGTGTTTTCTATTTCGTCGATGGAAACCTTCGGGTGCCGGATACGGAAACGTATCATGTCACGGCAGATATTAGTAGCCACCCGTATCAACCATGCTTTTTCATGCTCCTCATCACGAAATTCCGGCTTTTTTTCCAGATAACGGCAAAAGGTATCCTGTATGGCGTCCTGAACATCATGCTCATTGCAGAGTATGACAATACAGACTCTGTAGAGGGTATCGCTGTATTTTATAACCGTATCCTTAATGGCCTTCTCGCTATCCATGTGTTTCACCTCCTTTGCTTTAAACACGCACAAAGTGAGCAAAAGGTTACATTTTATTTTTAATTTTCCCTTTTCCTCATGGCCGGTAATTTTCAAAATTAAACGGATTGATTATGAATATAGGCGGCCAGTCCAAATTTTAATTACCCAAAACAAAAGTAACCGTTTCCATGAGGACGGTTACTTTTTGTGTTGTTTATGTATGTTATCAAGCTTGCCACGATTTCCAATTCCGTGCCGTCAAGGAAATGGCAATACAGGAGGCACATTTGCCGCATATTTCTCCTTAAACAAGGCAACCGCACTAAGCATCTGCTGATTAAGGTTTTCAGGAACTTTATCCGTCCCCCTTGCTTCCTGCTCTTTCAGATAATTTTCCGCCCGTGTTGCCCTTCTGCTTATCTTTACGATTTTTTCCGCTTCCTTGTTAATAATGGTGCGGGCGTGTTGGTTCGTCCGCTCCATCTCCACAAATCTGTCCACCGTTTTCCTGTACGCCGCATCCAGAGCATCCAGTTCTTCTTCCTTCGTGAGTTTGTGGGGACCGTCTTCGCCCGCCACATATATCTCCCGTGTCCCATCCTCATATCCCCGCACAATCTCATCGTACAGTTCCTCATACGCCTTCACATAACCGTTCGCCTTGCTAGCCGCGCTTAAGACACTTTTCCCGGTATCAGCGGTATCCGCCGCCCTCTTTGAAATTTCATAGCCATAATCAACCAGACTGATTTTTTCATTCTTTAACTGCTCCCTCCGCCGTAGCATGGCATCATAGCTTTCCTGCCCACCCTGCTGTACGTTGTTTCGATAATGCTCTTTTCCTGCATCTGAAATAGAAAGGCTTACGGGCTGTTCCGCCATCTTCCCGCCCGCATCCTTGGCGTTTGTTCTCTCCTGCACATAATTTGTTGCAGCTCTCATTTGTTTGTAACTGCTCCCGATTCCTGAAATTGCCATGACATTATCCTCCTAACCGGATTTTCTCAAATTCGCTTTCACAGATTCCTGTGTGACGCCGTCCAACGCACCGGACAACATCGGCTTCCCGATTTCCCACTTTGGGTTGTCTTTCCTTGCGGCGTTCAAGAACGTCCGCCTTATAAAATCTATCGGCAGGTACGCCCATATTTTTTATGGACTGTATCATAAATCCCGCCAATCTCCGCACTGTGCATTTTTCCGAAGTTCTTCTGCCAGCTCTAAAGATACTTTCCGTATTGCCAAACAACTCACCCTGACCTCCTACTGCCACCTTTCAATTGCAACTCTGTCGGCAATCCAGTGTTTTTCATCCTGACAAGTGCCAAAGACATACACCGTAGTGTCTTTGCTGATACTGCTTTTATCGGTGTTCTCCCTCGAAGCTTCCGCCTGCAAACTCATGCTGAAATTTATGATCTGAAAAACAACATCCTCTGCATAGGTTATATTAATATTCGTTTCATCCGATTCATAGCCGGGAGCTGCACACCCTCCATCCATCGAGCCATCCTCATTTATAACCATTGTACTGGGAGTTATGGTGAATCCTGTATCCGTAAAATCAACAACGCGCCCACTCAGATTTGCCCCGTCATAAAATACACCTTCTTCGGTAAAATCTGCCATTTCGCCACTGTTTTCCGCATCGGTGTTATTAGCATCTTCCTGATTGCCCTCTGCCTCATTGCCGCTGCCGCTCTCTCCGCCTGTTTCAAGTTCTTCGTTATTGTCACTCTCATTTATCATGCGTGCATCCGGCGAAGTCGGCTGCTCATTTTCTTTTCCTGAACATCCCGCCATACCCATACACAAAAACACGGACAAACAAAGAACTCCTGCTGCTTTCAACATCTTTTTTCTCATCTTCCATACCTCTTTTCTTTTTATTCGGCTTTTATCTGTTCTATGTTTCATTGAACATGTTCAAAGAATAACATCCGACCATCCTAAAAATCTCCTATTTCACCACCTAATATTAAGTATTTTTTAGAAAATTTTTAGAGATTGTTTTGCTATATTTATTATGTCGTTAACTATAGTATAGGAATCTGGCGGATTGGAGGCCGTTATGATTATGAAAATCTTATTATTAGAAGACAACAAATACCTGTGCGGTAATATAAAACAGCAGCTAACAAAAGAGGGATATATCGTTGATGCCTGCAATGACGGAGAGGAAGGTTTCTTACTTGCCTTAGACCGGGGAAGCAGTTATGACCTGGCTGTTATTGACCGTATGCTCCCTGTTATAGACGGTCTTGCCATCATAAGAGCAATGCGGAATAAGAAGCTACAGATTCCCATCATTATAATAACCGGTATGTCCGAATTACAGGATAAAATTGAAGGGTTAGACAATGGCGCCGATGATTACCTTACAAAACCTTTTCACATCAGTGAATTATCTGCACGAATCAGGGCATTATCCCGCAGGCCGGCTATTCTGACGGAACAAAACTGTCTTGCTTACCATGATCTTTCCCTTGACATTGCAAAAAGACAGATTAAATGCAAAAACAATCATTTGGTACTGACACCGACAGAATTCCATTTAATATGTCTCTTTCTTGAAAAGCCGGAGATTGTGCTTGCAAGGGAGCAGCTTATACAAAAGGTTTGGGAAACGGATGCAGACGTGGAATCAAAGAATTTGGATAACTATATCTATTTTTTACGCAAACGTCTCCGCACTGTCGGAAGTGAATGTGTCCTGTCCTCTGTTTACGGTTCTGGATTTATATTGGAGGTAAAACATGGTACAAAGGCTTAAACGGAATCTTTATTTTCTATTTATTATTTCACTCATACTCATCTTTTCTATTGTATTTTTATTAATGACTTATACAAATATTAAGGCAAAGCAAAAATCAGAACTGGCTTATTTTAACAGGATGATAACTACACTTGTTTTTCAATTAGAGCATGAATCTGACTATCATGCATGTATCAGCCTTTATGAAGAAAAATCGGATATGTATTTTCAGCTTTTATCCGATACAGAACAATCTCTTTACCAAAGTAAATATTTAGAAAACAATACTGATATGATTGATACTTTTCTGGCCCTATTACTTGAAAGAGAGGGCGATTTTACCTTTGCCGCTTCCAGTCTGGAAGACAATTATTATAGCAGGCAGAGCGGCGCATATACCATCAAAGCGGTAAATGGAAAAAACTATTATTGCGTAAGTTGCCTGATTATTACAAACTGTGGAAACATATATACTCTTATAGCACTAAAAGAATGCTCCGGTTTTATCGCATTATTAAGACCGGAACTTGGATATTATTTTTGTATATGGTACGGTATCCTTGTTTCCATTGCTTTTCTTTCCCAAATACTAGCTGAAAAGGCTATAAACCCTACCGAAAAAGCTATGCAAAGCCAAAAGGATTTTATTGCCTGCGTTTCCCATGAATGCAAAGCTCCATTGGCAGCAATCCTTTCCTCCGCTGAAATGATTGAATCTGTACCGAATATTCCGGATACTGTTAAAGAACATGTACTGGTGATTGATTCAGAGGTATCCCGAATGTCTCGGCTTATCCGTGACCTAATCCTACTCTCATCCCTTGATGCCGGAAACTGGTCGTTCCACATAGATGAGATTAATGTAGACACGTTATTGATAAACCTATATGCAAAATTTGAACCTATCTGTAGAAAAAAGAAAATACAATTACAGCTTAATATCCCAGATGAATGCTGTCCGCCGCTTTATTCCGATGCAGACCGGTTAGACCAGATTATAAGTATTTTCCTTGATAATGCCGTTTCATACTCACCGCCCGAATCCGAAATTTCATTAGACGCATGTGTAAGAAAAAATGAATTGATATTTACCATCATAGATCATGGAATCGGAATCAGCGAAAAGGATAAACCCTATATTTTTAAACGCTTTTACCAGTGCGATAAATCCCGCACCCAAAGAGAGCATTTCGGACTCGGGCTTAGCATCGCAAATGATTTAATCCATAAACTGGAAGGAAAAATGAAACTGTTTGATACGCCTGGGGGAGGATGCACTTTCAAAATATTTCTTCCCTTAAAATAGCAATAGATGGCGAAATGTCGTCCTCCCCCTTTACCGTTCTTCTCGGTCAGAGCCACCCTTGCCGCCTTGTCAGGCTGTGGCCTTATTGGGGATATTTCTTTGTAATCTCCAAAATATATTGGTACGCAAATTCAATCCCTTTACAAGTCAAATTTTCACACATATGTGGCGGATTGTTTTCTGAAAACCCCATAGGACGCAGTTCAAAACATCTTAATGAGCCAAATGTTTTTTCAAAAGCAGACGCAAAGTTATAGCAGGCAGATACAATCTCATCTTCTGTTTTCCCCGTCATATGAAGATAAATCCCCATGAACATAAGTGCGCCTTCAACTAAGCCGCACTGCGCTCTATAACCGCCAGCACCATGCAATCCAACCGCAGACCACAATGTTTGTTGTTCAATAACCGTTTCAAATAATTCACTCAAACAGATAATTGCTGTTCTCGCACAATTTATATCATCATTCCAGTACAGTTCATGTACCCGGTTCTTTATACATTCTTTCATAGATACATCCCTCCCTAATCTGCCGGAACGCCGGAGATGCCTGCCCCTTGTGGCTTGCCTGACTCGCCACCGTCTGCTCCTGCGCTTTCTTTACCGCCGCGTCTACATTGCGTGCGTTCGGTGCGGAAATCTTCACCATTGCCTCGCTGTATAAGTCATCCGCATTTTTATGTTTTGCAACACTCTCCGCATTGTAATCCTCATAGGATTTGACCAAATCCGTATCTGCCGGGGAAGGAGGCACCCGCCTCGTTTGCACCCCGATACAAACAATAGAAACTCTGAGGGTGGGGTGACTTTTACATGGGGTTTTACCCCACCCTATGATTTTTATCCCACCCCACGGAAAAGGTGTTCTTTCTATAATAAATGCATAAGCCACACTTGCCAGCGCAGCCCTTCCGGTTTATAATATTCCCCAACACGCCCTTCACCGCCGTTTGGAGCCGAAAAAGCCCCCGGCGTTTGACATCCGCAGGGGAATCTGTTACAATAAAAGCATAAAAGGGAATACTGCCGATAGACGGTCAGCCCAAATTAAAGATACTTACAAGAAAGTGACCTTACCTTTGGACGGGGCGGTCACTTTTTTGTGTGGTTTATGTACGCTATCAGAATCGAAACGATGATTCCAAGAATCATCAGAACAACCGTCAGCAATTCATAGTCACTCATCAAGCAATCCCCCCTTTCCCGGTTTTACCCGTTGTCGGAGGGATAATCCCTCCGCGAAGAAGGACTGACCGCCTACCCGTTATGGCAGTACCCCATAAATGTATTTTAACAGAAAGCACAGGGCGGCACAAGACCGCCCCGACACTTTTCTGCATTATTCTTCTTCCGTGTCGATTTCCAGCTCCGTGCCGTCAAGGAAACGGAAATGCAGGAGCCCGCCATTTCTCCAAATCCTTTTCAAAGAATTTGTCCTATCGCTCAATCCCATCATACCCGTTCCCGGTGGAAGTAATGTAAGCCCTCTATTCTTGTCTACGCCCATATAGGATTCCAATACAGTCATTTCCACTAATGAAGCGTTCCGGGGATTAATCTTGTTGATATGTATGGTCTGCTCGAATTCATCCCCATTCTCATCAACACCTTTTGCAATCACAGTCGGGCCATCTTCTGTTGAGCCTTCTGGATATTCTTCTGCCAATATGAGCTGTCAAAATAATTCCCGCTTTTAGGCAGATTCTTGAACATATTCATAATTATGTCATAAGTCAAGTTTGACGTATCCACAAACATTTCCTTCCCGTCCTTTGATTTGATCACCGTACCGTTTGTTCCCACAAATGCAGTCGTGTTATCATCAAGGTGCTGAATCGTTCCTGTCATTTCCGCAAACTTTTTCAGCCATGACTCTCCTGTCTCCTTACACATTTGCTTAAATTTCTCAGCGTCTTCCCCCGTCATATAAGGATGTTTCCCATCCCTGACATACCATGAAAAACCTGTTTCTTTGTCCGTATATTTCGGGTCTGTTGCGGCCCATTCTTCCAAGGTCTTATCGCCATACCATACTGTCAGGCCGCTATCGTTTGAAACGGTGCTTTCTTCCTGCCCCATTAACGGATTCATTGATTTAAATGAATCGTATATATCCTGCACATTGGCATTCTGCCTTGTATTTTCGGGCGCAGATTCTTCTGCCGCCTGTCTCTGCGGGTAGAACTGTCCGGCCCTGCTCCTGTTGTACTTATTCGCTGATACATTGTTCTGATAATAATTCTGGCCTATTCCATTTACGCTCATTATTCAAATCTCCATTGTCATCAATTATTTTAATGGCGGCCCCTCTGTCATTCAGAGCCGCCTCTGCTCTCTCATGATAAGTCCGAGCAGTTCATCTCATCATGCAGACATTCCCTTAGCCTCCCCTGTCAAACTTCATGACAAACACCCCCTTCGCTGTCTCCCACTAACAATACGAACCAGCCTCCAAAAAAGTTTCATTTCTCTTATCACCTAAAGCCGACGACGTCTGTGACCGGCTGATGAAATGATAGTTTACAGTCGTATCGAGACCACTTTTTTTCAGAGCATCTTCCATAAGCT
>CAMWBY010000007.1 GCA_947172645.1 uncultured Lachnospiraceae bacterium
CTGCTATGTGAAAGAGTAAACTCTACTCTTGCAGAGGTAAATTCCACCGTATGGCGAGGGAGTGGAATTTAAAATTTTAATTTTCGTATTTGCTTTTTTCAGGTAAAAGATGTTGACACGCGTGGGAGCGTATAATATAATAAATAACTGTGACAGTGCTTAAAAATGCTGAGCCAAAGCCCCGGCGATGCATTTTGAATATAAGGTTTTGCAGTGTATGCAAAAATACAAAATACGTTGTTACGAAAGTTAATGAGTGTGGCCGGACATCCGCACGAAGAACCGGAAGGACAACACAGACAGTCGCAAGACAATTGTTAGTATGGAGGTAATATTAATGAAGACTTTTATGGCAAGCCCGGCTACAATCGAAAGAAAATGGTATGTAGTTGACGCGACAGATATGACACTTGGCCGTTTGGCATCTGAGGTTGCTAAGGTGCTTCGAGGCAAGAATAAACCAATCTTCACACCGCATATGGACACAGGCGATTATGTAGTCGTTGTCAATGCTGAGAAAGTGAAAGTGACAGGTAAGAAATTAGACCAGAAGATTTACTATCATCATTCAAATTATGTGGGCGGTATGAAAGAGACTACTTTGAAAGAGATGATGAAGAAACATCCTGAGAGAGTTGTAGAGCACGCTGTAAAAGGTATGCTTCCAAAAGGACCTTTGGGAAGACAAATGTACACAAAGCTTCATGTATATGCAGGACCTGAGCATAAGCAGGCAGCACAGAAGCCGGAAGTATTAACATTTTAATTCACAGGGACTGAAAGGAGAAAACAATAATGGCTAAGGCAGCTAAATCAGAAGCAAGATATTATGGTACTGGCAGAAGAAAGAAATCTATTGCCAGAGTATATTTAGTACCGGGTAAAGGTCAGATTACGGTTAATAAGAAAGATATTGATAACTATTTCGGTGTAGAGACACTGAAAGTTATTGTGCGTCAGCCTTTGGCAGCGACAGATACTGTAGATAAATTTGATGCAATTATTACAGTAAAGGGTGGCGGATACACAGGACAGGCAGGCGCTATCAGACATGGTATCGCCAGGGCGTTGCTTCAGGCAGACCCTGATTACAGGCCTACATTGAAGAAGGCAGGATACCTGACGAGAGACCCTCGTATGAAAGAAAGAAAGAAATACGGTCTCAAGGCAGCGAGACGCGCGCCGCAGTTCTCGAAGAGATAGGCAGTTATTTACGAACGGAAAAGAGACAGAAAACCCACAGACAGATTTTGTTTGTGGGTTTTTCACATGATGGAAAAAATGTGTTTGACAAATGTTATCGTATATGATAACATAGTGACAAGCAAAGGAAGTGATTAAAATTATTGAATTAGATTTTTATATGAAAGAAAATGGGAAAATCCCAGTGCAGGATTTTTTATATTCACTTAATCCGAAACTAAGAGCCAAAGCTTTTAGTGATATTGAGTTATTAAAACAGTTAGGGACTGAATTGAGAGAGCCGTATGTAAAACCTATAAAAGGAAAAGATAATAAAGGCTTGTATGAATTGCGGATAAAGTTTTCAAGCGATATAGCAAGAATATTTTATTTTACATATTATAACAATAAATTTGTATTGTTGCACGGGTTTATTAAAAAGACTATGAAAACACCTGAAAATGAAATAAAGAAAGCAAGAAAGTATATGGAAGATTATAAAAGGAGGTCTGAATCATGAGTAAAGCTGGGATATCTTTTGAAGAAATGAAAGCCGATATGCTTAAGGATGAAGAATTTAGAATAGAATATGAAAAATTAAGGCCTAGATATGAAGCAATTGAGCAGATTATAAATGCAAGAAAAGAACAGAATATAACACAGGCTGAACTTGCTAAAAGAGTGGGTACACAGAAAAGTAATATTTCCAGGTTAGAGAGCGGAAATTATAACCCCAGTTTGGATTTCCTTGCAAAAATAGCGGAATCACTTGGGAAAAAAATATCTGTGACGTTAAATTAGAGTGAGGGGTTACTAAATGAGACGGCATGCGGCACTATAAAATTTCATAGATAAGTGACAGGTAACTAACAAAGTGTTTGAAAATGCCGTAAAAAAGGATTTAAAACTATTAAAACGATAATTTGCGCGAATACAGGAAAAGACACAGACCCAGGAAATGCTTATATTTCCTGGGTCTTCTCTATGCCATGTAATTATATGAAGTACCACAAAAAAGGCTAAATTTCCGTCGATAACTTACACATAACTTACACGTAACTTACAAATGCAGAAATAAAAAGCTTGTGTCTTATGTAAGATTTTGCTACAATGTGGAAAAGTTAGAAGAAGGGGCATGAGCTGAACAAGAAGCTTATAAAAATTATTGACATATAGTACTAAATATAGTACTATAATATTGTAGGAGGAGTATGACGAGTGCCAGGTGTAGAAAAGATAATTGACAAGATGAAGCGACAGCCTAACGGAATACGACCGGAAGAAGCCGAAAAGTACTTAAGGCTTATGGATACGAACCAGTAAGACAGAAGGGGAGCCACAAGCAGTATTTAAATAAGGAAACAGGCGACTTGACAACAATCAAACAGGAAAATCCGTTAAAGAAAGCATATATAGTGGATATTCTTAACAGAATAGAGGAGTAAATCTCCTAAGTTGGATATAATAAACTAAGCCAGGGAAGGAGCATAAACAATGGAAGCTAAAGACTATATAAAGTTACCGTACACAAGATTGGTACAGGAGATGAATGATGAAAGCGGGCATTATTTTTACGGTAGGATATTAGAACTTGATGGCTGTCAAAGTACAGGGGATACTTTGGAAGAACTGTATGAAAGCCTTAACGAAGCTATGGAAGGATATATAGAAATCAAGTTAGAAAATAACTTGCCTGTTCCCACCCCGGAATTAGCAGAGAAATATAGCGGAAAATTTGTAGTAAGGCTGCCAAAGTCCTTACATCAGCGGCTGGCAATCGAAGCAGACAAGGAAGGTGTAAGCCTTAATCAGTTGGCATTATATAAGCTGGCACTTTAGATATAAAGGATGATCAGCCAGGGATGGCAGTTGCTTTATAAAGCAGAAAAAAGCTGCGTTAATCGCAGAAGGTAATTTACACGTAACTTATAATTTAATAAAAGACCCTTTGTATTCTGTATAAAATGTCAGTAGATGTTTATCAGAAAATGAGTATAATATTAAGTACGAGGTTCAGTTGAACCTCGTATTATTTCGTGGAGACAGCGTTTCTATTGCTTCGATTATGGTTAAATATATAAATCGGGGTTTACGGAGGTGTGAAATATGGATATATCTTTCAAATTTGAAAATGAGAAATTTAATTATAGAGTATGTGCTATGATGATTTCTGATGATAAAGTTTTGGCGATGCACGATGAGCGGTCACCTTATTATTATTTGCCTGGGGGAAGAGTAGAAATGGGAGAAACAGCAGAACATGCTGTAATTAGAGAAATTCAAGAAGAACTTGGCGTTACGCCAAGGATTATTCGTCCATTGTGGTTAAACCAAGCATTTTTCACGGAAGATGTAGATAACCTAAATTATCATGAACTTTGCATATATTTTTTAGTGGATGTTGCGGGTACAGGCTTACTGGAAAAGGAAAACAAATTTACATCAAAAGAAGGCCATCGAACACACACTTTTGAATGGCTAGAGTTCAAAAGATTAAAAGATGAGTATTTCTATCCGCTGTTTTTGAAAAAGGATATTTTCAATCTTCCTAATGAGTTTACCATTCGCACAGAAATTGTGTAAAGCAACAAATCATTTGAAGGGGTTAAGGATATCATAAAATATAAACCGACACAGCCTTTTAATAAGGTAAGCACCTAAAGTTTTTATTTGATAAGAGAAAAAATGTATAAAATGTATAATTTGTAGATGAAAATAAGGAGTGTATGATATATTGATAAATTTGTACTTTGATGAAACATTAGGTGAGAAATATAAGAGCAAGACTCAAAAAATAAGGGTAATGAGTGAAAATTGGATTGTACAAAATATGTTTTGTCCGTGTTGTGGTAATTTACATATTATTAAATTAAAGAATAATGCTCCGGTTGCGGATATAAAATGTGATAATTGCAAGGAAATATTTGAACTTAAAAGTACAAAAACAAAAATAGGAAAAAAGATTAATGATGGTGCGTATTCGACAATGATGGAAAGGATAGTAAGTGTTACAAATCCTGGATTACTTGTTATGCGATATTCTGTACATTATGAAGTAACAGATTTAATTTTTGTTCCGAAATTTTTCTTTGTCCCGGAAATAATAGAAAAAAGAAAACCTCTCTCCCCTACAGCGCGTCGGGCAGGATGGATGGGCTGTAATATTTTATATTCTAAAATTCCACAGCAAGGGAAAATAGACATTATTAGGGATAGAATAGTTCAGTCCGCTAGTGAAGTAGTAAAGAGCTATACAAGAATAAAAAGATTAGAGACACAAAACATCCATTCAAGGACATGGCTATTTGATGTGTTAGATTGTGTTAACCATATAGGGTCAAATGAATTTTGTTTAAAGGATATATATGCATATACTGAAATCTTGCAGCGAAGACACGTAAATAATCATAATATTGAGGCAAAAATCCGTCAACAATTGCAGCTTTTAAGGGATAGGGGTTTTATTGAATTTTTGGGTGGAGGGTTTTACAGAAAGTTGTTATAATCTTTTAAATGGGTAAGCAGAATATTTGATGTGAAAGGAGCCGTTGTAGATGAACCACCGACTACTACTATTCGACTTAGACGAGACATTACTGCGCAGTGATAAGACAATTTCCGGCGTTACATTGCAAGCGCTTAAGAAATGCCAGGAAGAAGGTGTGTTGATAGGGATATGCACTTCCAGAAGCGAGCAAAATTCATTGGTGTTTATCGATGAGCTTGGTCCGGATATTATTATTTCCAGTGGCGGAGCCTTGGTAAAATATAATGGCGCAAATATTTATAAGGCTGAGTTCACAAAGGAAGAAACAACAGTCATGATACAGGCGGCCAGGGATATTTGCGGCACAGACTGCCTAATCACAATCGATACGGAAGAAAAGCATTATTGGAACTATAGGGGCGATCCGAAGGAGTATAGCAGTGACCCCAACCAGTATAAAGGATGGGACAGCACAATTTACACAGATTTCAAAGACTTTGCAGAATGCGCGTTAAAGATGTGCGTGGAGATATCTGACCCTACCATAGCGGTGAAATTACAGGAACGGTTGGCTGACTGTGACAGTGTGAAATTTTCGGACGGGGACTGGTATAAGTTTACGAAGAAATCTGTCACAAAAGAAAGCGCTATTTTACATACGTGCAGTGTATGCGGCATAATGCCGGAAGAAATCATTGCTTTTGGCGATGACTATGCGGATATAGGGATGCTTAAGCTTTGTGGGAAGGGTATTGCAATGGGCAATGCTGTGGAGGCAGTCAAACAGGTTGCAGACGAAGTTATTGGAGATAATGACCATGACGGAATCGCTTACTATCTGAGGGACTTGTCTCTTTATTGACAATCTTTTCACAATTCGATATGATAGAATGAAAGATTGAAATCGCGAGATTTGTGTCTGCACTCTGCTTGGCACAAACCCGTTGGATGTGCCGTCACGATGCAGTCGGGATGAAAGCGGCACAGGGATGGGGTAATATATGAATTTAACGACAGGAGCCCGGCATGAGAACAAACGCTAAAATTCTGATTATTCTAAATAGCATTGAAAGCCTTTTCACGGCGTGGGCTTTTATGAAGGCAGCAAGGATGGAACCGGGTAATATCTTGGTTGGTGTGGTTTTCCTGCTTGCCTTTTTTCTCTACCGCAATATCAGTGTCAGACTATCTCTCAAACCTTTTGCCTATGCGAAAAATGTCAGGTACACGGCAATCGTCTTGTCGGTTTTGTATACCGTTTTTTATATGGCGGTGGATTATCCCCGCTATATTGAGACATTGACGAACCGGTTCTATCAGGCGACCGTTCTGTCTGCTGTCTTTCTTGGATTTTTTATTTGCTTTTATAAATTATTGTTGTTTCTATTTTCCTATAGCGGTGACAAAGAGACATTGAAAAGGATGTTGTATATGCCGGAGGACAGACAGGGAATAAAAAGACTGCCTCTATACTGCTATCTATTCTGTCTAATCTGTTGGTTTCCCTATTTCCTATATCAGTATCCGGGGATTATGACGCCCGACAGCATTAATCAATTTGAGCAGGTGCTTGGACTGATTGGGTACAATAACCATCATCCTTTCGTGCACACGATAATTTTCTCGTTACTTTATCATATCGGATATGCCGTTTCATCTAACATGGTGGTTGCGGTTTCTTTTTATACCTTTTTTCAAATGTGCTTTCTCGCTTTTGGTATTTTCTATTTTATCAAAACATTGGAAATATTCCGCATCAGGCAAGGAATTATCATTTTCATCACAGTGTTTTATTCTTTTGTGCCGTATCATGCCGTTTTCTCTGTTACTGTGTGGAAGGATATTCCTTTTGCGGCAGTGGCGCTTTTGTTTAGCTGTTCTATATTCCGCATGATGAAACAGACAGGAGTAAAAGAACTGGCAATGTTTGTCTTTTCAGGGATTATGATTTGTCTGCTGCGCTCCAACGGTTGGTATGGTTTTTTGTTCTGTGTGCCGTTTCTGCTTTTTTATTATCGCAAAAAGGCGAAAGTTATGTTTCCTGCCGTCGGGGGAATCCTGCTTGCAGCGGTTATCGTGAAATATCCGGTTATGAATGCCCTGCATGTCACGCAGCCGGATTTGATTGAGTCGTTGTCTATTCCTACCCAGCAGATTGCGGCAGTCCTGTGCAACGATAGGGAATTGTCTGAGGCGCAGAGGGAGTTGATTGGCAAGGTGATTGACACCACATATATCAAAGAACTATATAATCCTACTTTTGCCGACAACATGAAAGAGTTGGTGCGTGCCGGGAACCAGGAATATCTGGCGGCACATAAGGGAGAGTATCTGAAACTCTGGGCTGAATTGGGTCTCGCTTACCCGGGGGACTATATGAAAGCTTATATCAATCAGACTTATGGCTATTGGTATCCGGATTCTTTTTACCTTGTTGCCGAGGGCGAGGGGATTAGTGCGACGGAGCTAGGGGTGTCGCACACGCCGCTGATTGGCGGGCCGATTGTGGTGAAGACGAAGGAGATTGCTTTGAAATTAGGCGGCATGGTGCCGATTTATGGGCTGCTGTGGAGCATGGGCGTTGCTTTTTATGTCCTGCTGTTCTGCATTGGCAATGCTTTTGCGAGAGATGAAAAGAAGAAGCTGGCGTGCTATCTTCCGAGCTTCGCGCTGTACCTGACGGTTATGGTGGCAACGCCTGTGGCGACAGATTTCAGGTATGTCTATTTTATGGTGTTCGCGGTGCCGTTTTATCTGATGGTGGCGGTGGTGGATTTCCAAAATGGTTCTATTTAAAAAATTCCTATAAAAACTACAAAGACAAAAAGGAGGTGATTCAATGAACCAATTTAAACTGGCATTCCGATTAGAAAATAACAAGCTTCCAAGAACCTTAGATAAAATTCTTGTTAGTTTCCTGAAAGCGGCGGCGGAGAATTACTCGCCTGTTTTTTTTAATAAATTATACGACAAAAGCAAATCCATTATAAAAGGATATACATTCTCTTGCTACCTACCAGAGGCAAAATTTTGCGGGGAGACAATTGAGCTTGCAAGGGAAGAATTTTCGTTGTTTTTCTCAGATGTTGACCAGGAGGAATTTTTACATTTTTTCAATGCATTCCAGGGGATGAAACACAAGAAGTATCCGCTTAACGGCAATTCCATGGAACTTGTGTCGATACGGATGCAGGAACTAAATGAAATTAAGGAACATGAGATTATCGTCAAGATGCAAAGCCCGTTGATTGTCAGAAACCACAATTCGGAAGATAATTCGGATATCTACTATACTTGCGAGACGGAAGGGTTTGCGGAAGCGCTGAAGGACAATGTGGAAATTTTCCTGGACAAGATGGGCATAGATGTGTCGACGGCGGACTTTTCGATTGAGGTGGTGAAGGGCAAGAAGGTAGTTGTCCCCGTATTCAACAGAAACACAGATGCATCCCTGGGCATATATAAGCTGACAGGCTCCTGTCAACTTCTGAATATATTGTATTTGGCAGGCTTGGGTACGCGCAGGTCTGCAGGGCACGGGAAATTTGAGGTAATCGGTTAGAAAGGAGGGGACAGGTTGGACAGGATGATTGTACCGCTCGGTGATTTCTTAAAGAATGTCGGTGTGGTCGGATTATGGCGTTTATTAGAGGAATCGGAAGCGGACGAAGGAAGCGACTATGGCATTACTGAGGACAAGCAGGGCATATGGCTTAGGCGGGATTTTGTCGCCGGTGCGGACTGGACGGATATGTATTTTAAATCTTTTGTCGCAAAATATGGTTCTTCCACAGTTTATCAGACGGTTTTGGACAAGATAGAAGAAATCCTGGAGCGCGGGAGAGATGCGGATTGGAATCCGGCAGGCTGTAAGGAAGATTTAAAATTCATCAATGACAAACTTCTTTCCAAAAGCTACCAGGCGGGTTTCGAGAACAGAAAGCAAGAGATGGAAAATCCCCAGGTGTATGAACTGTTAAAAAGCAGCAAGCTGAAAACCAATATGGAAAAAGACGAATTGCTCAGAAGGCTTCGGGAGCTCAAAGAATTTTTGGGGCAGCCGCTGTGTGAAGAAATTTTTTCTATGAAAAGCATTATCTATAACTATATTAACCGTTTCTGGGATGGCAAGAGTTTCCTGCATAAGAGGAATGCGGCGAAAGACATGCGGACCGTGTTTGACGCTGACTTCTCAGAGCCGCTGAAAAAATATGCGGTGGCGTCCCATGGTAAGGCAAAAGACTTGTGCATCGACTGCAATGAGCGGATGGATAGCAAGGAGAAAGTATCTATCACGTTTATGAAAGACCAGGCGGACGATTTGTCAAGGAAACGCTCGGCTTTCTGGAATTGCAAGGTGGACGCCTATTTGTGCCCCATGTGTGCGTTTGTCTATTCATTGGCGCCTTTAGGGTTCAATCTGGTGGGCAATCGGTTTGTCTTCTTAAATGTAAATAAGGATATAGACGGCCTGCTGTCAGCCAACCATGTGGGCAGGAAAGCTATTTATGAGGCGGAGAGGAAGGATGATGAGAAGTATTCTTCCTGGGCAGCGAGAACCATCGACATTCTTTTGCAGGAGAAAAGCAAGGAACTTGGAAATATACAGGTGATTTCCCGGGGAAGGGATGAGGGGGAGCATTATACTTTTGACGTGATTGCCAAGGATGTGCTACAGGTACTGGCGGATGAGAATGTAAAGAAGAACTTAAAAAGGCTGAGTGAGCATCCTTATGTAAAAGCAGGGAAAGATTACTGGAATATCCATGAGGAAACGATTCTGAATATCCTGCGTTACCATAAACAGTATGGCATGATAAACAGGCTGCTGAAAATGGCGATTGAGAACAACGGTTTTCTGCCCAGTGCCATTTATATTTATAACATTCAGATGAGGACGAGCTTAAAGCAGAAGAAGAAAAGCGATAAAGCGATAGGGGGTGAGATGATGAACCGGTATAAGGTGAGGGATGAGGGCTATATTCTGCGCAATGCTTTGCTTGGAGCCAAAGGAACGACAGACGACGCCTGTATCAGGGGGACAGTTTACCAACTGTTAAATGCGCTCTCGGTGGGCAATGTGGAGCATTTTATGGAAGTGGTTATGCGCGTCTATTGTTCCACGAAGCTGCAGGTTCCGAATGCGTTTATAGAATTTTTGAAGGACAGAGATACATTTGTAGAGTATGGATATGCTTTCCTGTTGGGATTACAGGGAAGCCACCCAAAAGAGAAGGAGGAGCGGATAAATGGATAGGCATGGATTGACAGTAACGATGGTTTTTCTTGCAGAAAGCGCCAATTATGGTGAGGGAGTCGGTAATATATCTACCTTGAAAAAGATGACAAGGGGAAATTATGAGCAGTATACTTATATTTCCAGGCAGGCGATGCGCTATAACATAGTACAGCAGCTTGGGTGGGACAATACGCCGGTAGATGAAAAGAGCGGTGTGGTACAGTTTGCGCCGTCTGCAACCATAGAGGATTACCCGGAGATTGATTTGTTTGGATATATGAAGACCAGTGCAAAAGAGGAGGGCAAGACGGAGAAGGGCGGAGCCTCCACACGAAGCGCTGTGGCAAGGCTTAGCAATGCGATTGCCCTGGAACCCTATCAGAGCGACCTGGAATTTCTGACCAATATGGGATTGGCGAAGAGGCAAGATTATGGGAATGGGATTGCCCAGAGTGAGATACACCGCTCGTTTTATGCCTATACCATTACGATTGACTTGGATAAGGTGGGGATAGACGGTGCGCATTCTGTTTCCCAGGAGGAAAAGGCGGAGCGGGTGAAGGCATTGCTCGATGCGATACAGTTTTTGTATCGGGACATCAAGGGAAGGCGGGAAAACCTTGCCCCCGTTTTTGTCATAGGCGGCCGCTATGCGAGAAAGAATCCCTTTTTTGAAAACCGTATTATTCTGAAAAAGGGAAACATACAGATTGATACATTGGCAGAGATTATAGATAGCGACAGCGACATTAGCGATAACACGGTTATCGGCGTTGCGAGCGGCGTATTCGGTAATGATTCCGATTTGAAAAAAGAGTTGGAAGCAGGGACAGTCACGGACGCGTTCCGTCATTTGAAGAAAGAAGTGGATGCATATTATGGAGAGAGCAATTAGGGTTGAGTGTTTCCAAAACCTGGTTAATTACAGGAAGCCGAGCAGCTTTATCATTAAGGAATCTTTTCCGCTTCCTCCATATTCCACGGTGCTTGGCATGATTCACAGGGCGTGCGGATATCCTAACGGTGAGTTCCATCCCATGAAAATCAGCATTCAGGGGACGAATGCGGGCTCTGTGTCGGAATTGTATACAAGGTATTCTTTTTCATTCAATACGCCCTATGACAGTGTGCGGCACCAGATATGTATCCAGGAAGAAAACAAAGCCTACGGTGCATTCAAGGGAGTCGCCAATGTGGAGCTAATTTGTGAAAACAGGATGGTTTTCCATATTGTCCCGGCAGAGGAAGATTTCGAGACGGTATACCGTTCCCTGATGAGGCCTCCGGTCTATATTGCCCTTGGCAGGCATGAGGACATTTTGGACATCGGGAAAGTGGAGGTCGTGGAACTTTGCAGGCAAGAGAGTGCAGTCACAAAAAACGATATCTATATTCCTGTCCAGTCGGGCGCGGACATTAACAGAATCAGTGCCACAATCTATACGCTTACCAAGGAGTATGAAATAACGAAGCAAGGGCTGCGCCGTTGGAAGGCGGACGGAGGCAAGGTGAAAGCGTACTATTTCCCGAAAGGGCAGTCTGTGGGGAATGTACTTGTGGATGGGCACGGGGATGTGGTGGTATTGGTGTGAGAAGTACTTCTAGCCACTCACAGCAGAGGCTGTCTTGTGGAGAAGTACTAAGTCTGCTTTGCAGACTTTTCTCACACAGGAGAATGCCCAAAATACGGGCATTCTCCACAGAGCGGAATCATGGAGGTTAGCGTGAGCAGAATTATATGATAATAGATACATTTTGGACGGTATATGCAGGATACAGAGGAAAGGGCCAGGGTGGGAGAGGACAAAAGAGATGGAGTACTATGCGAAGTCGCCGGTTTATAGTTTGCCAGCAGAAGAAAGAGAGCAATTGTTAGAGCAACTGGATAAGATACTTGCTGCATTAGAGGATGAATTGGATGAAAATGACCATGCTGTGTTGCAGGGCTATCGAAAGAAGTTACTGTCGTACGCTGTTACAGAAGAGCACAAAACACTTCGGGACCATTTGGAGGAGACAGTCAGATGCGCGGAGGATTTCTTCCATATATATGGCAGCTATTTTACGAAAAAGGAAAAGGAGCTGATACTGTCTGCGTGCGGTATGCATGACGTCGGGAAAGCAAATTCTATTTTCCAGTCAAAAGTCAGCGATGAATGGAGAGGGGAAAAGAAAGAACGCGTCGCTGAGATTCCCCATGGTTTCCTGAGTGCATTCATTATGTCAGAGAAAGCGTTTCTTATGGAACATCCTGACTGGAATGCGGATGATTTCAGCGCCTTGCTCACCGCAGTCTATTATCATCACACCCGTAAGGATGTCTACGAGGCGAAAGAACTGGAAGCGTATTGCGGACAGAACTATCTTGATTATGTGCGGGAGTATCTGAATGACGAAAATATTACCGCAAATTTTATCAATAAAAATAAGCTTCTTTTCTCAACACGGGCGGATACATGGCAGGATATTGTAGGCGAGGATTTGTGGTGTGAGTATATGCTTATAAAAGGCCTTCTCAATAAGTTTGACTGGGCAGTCAGCGCCGGGTATGACAGGGCGGAAATCGCTTCGGATATAGAGTCAAAAGAATTGTGCGGCAATGTCAAGGCGGCGTTATCAGGCGGATTGAGGTCGGCCCAGAGATTTATGTCGGATAATCAGAACGAGAACCTGGTTGTTATTGCGCCCACCGGTTCAGGCAAAACAGAGGCTGCGCTTTTATGGCTGAATGGGGAAAAGGGGTTTTATACGCTTCCTTTAAAAGTCTCATCCAATGCAATTCATAAGAGAATTCAGGAGAAATACTGTTTTAAAAATGCAGCTCTTCTTCATTCAGATAGTATGAACAGCTATCTTATGGCAGCGGAGGGGGATATTGAGGACGGATATCGGGATTATGAGCAGGCAAAATTATTGTCATATCCGCTTACCGTATGTACTGTAGACCAGCTGTTCCGGTTTGTCTATAAGGCGTTGGGCACGGAGATATTTGCAGCGACTCTGAAATATTCAAAAATTGTGATTGATGAGATTCAATCTTATTCGCCCAAAATAGTTGCCGCTTTGATTTTTGGCCTGAAAGAGGTAAAGAAGATGGGCGGCAAGTTTGCCATTATTACGGCGACTTTTCCGCCGGTTTTAAAGCACTTTATGAAGAAAAACAAACTGGTGGAAGGTAAAGACTACATATACGAAGATTTTTCCGATACGGCGGGGATACCCAGACACCGGGTTACAATTGTTGAGGATGATTTCGATATCAGCGCAATTGCAGAGGAGGCGGAAAAGAAAAAGGTTCTCATCATATGCAATACCGTCTCGAAGGCACAGCAGGTGTATCAGTCAATCAGAGACAGAGATTTGGAAGCAGGACTTTTGCATTCGCGCTTTACAAGGGCCGACAGAGACATACTGGAAAAAAGGATTATGGATTTCTCGGCAGATATATCAAAGACCGGGGTGTGGGTGACAACCCAGATTGTTGAGGCGAGCCTGGATATTGATTTCGATGTTTTGCATACGGAGATGTGCACGGCGGATAGCCTGCTACAGAGGATGGGGCGTTGCAACAGGGCAGGGGGAAAGGATACGGCTGTGCCTAATGTGATTGTATACTATAACAATTCGGGCCGGGGAACAGTCTATGACAAGGATATCTATGACCGCTCGGCAGATTCATTGAGGAAGTATGTGGGCGAAATTATTTCGGAGTCGGATAAGGCGGAATACATTAATGAAGTATATGATGTGGCGCGGATTAAGAGGACGAAATATTTCCGGCAGATTGAGGACAATCTGGTACATTTCCAGGCGCTTACGCCTTCGGAATATGACGCCCAGGAGGCTCAGGATAATTTTAGGGCGATACGAAGCATCACGATTATTCCGGATGCGGTCTATAATACGAATTGGAATTTCATAGAGGAAATAAAAAGCTTTATTGGTACGCCGCATATGGATAAAGCCGTCCGGCAGATGTTGAAATCCAGATTAATGTCTATGACATTGAGCCTGAATATTAATTACGGCATCCCGCAGGGCATTGACAGGAGCACAATCGGGATATTTGATATCCACCGGGCAAGCCTGAAATATGATTTTAACGGCTATACAGGGTTGGGGCTTCTGCTAGACAAGCCGGAGGATGAAAGCTGCTTTATTTAATGTATATAGGCTCTCGCAATACCGGGCGCAAAGAGTCTTTGAGGGCCTATTGCATGGTTCCGGGAGGCTACAGTTTACGTGCCATGGGACAATGGGACGGTGGAAAGCCTGTTTAAAGGCAGATTTTGAGTGGGAAGGGCGGCAGGTCAGCATGGAAGAAAGAATAACAGGCGTCATGGTCTATTACTATTTTGTCTGTAAAAGGAAACTGTGGTATTTTGCTAATGAAATTAATATGGAAGCTGAGAACGAGAACGTAATGCTTGGAAAGCTCCTTGATGAGAACAGTTATAAAAGAAGCGAGAAGCATATTAATATTGACAATGTGATTAATATTGATTTTGTAAAAGAACACAGGGAACTTCACGAAGTCAAGAAAAGCAAGGCCATTGAGGAAGCGGGAATATGGCAGGTGAAATATTATCTTTACTACTTGAAACAGAGAGGTGTTGAAGGACTCAAGGCAAAAATTGATTATCCGCTATTGAAAAAGAATGTCGAGGTCGAATTGACACAGGAAGATGAAGAGCGGCTGGGGAAGATTGTACAGGAGATTTCGGAATTAAAAAAACAGGCTTATCCGCCGGATTTTAAAAAGAAGAAGATATGTGGGAAATGCGCGTATCATGACCTGTGTTTTGTATAGGAGGACGTATGGGGCAAAGCTTTTATGTTTATAACAGCGGCGATTTGAAGAGAAAAGATAACACGCTCCAATTTACATCTTATGAGGGCGAAAAGAGGGACATTCCGATAGAGCGTATAGAGGATATTTATGTAATGTCGGAAATGACCTTTAATACGTCTTTTCTCAGCTACATTTCTCAGTATGGCATACCGATGCACTTTTTCAATTACTATAATTATTATACAGGGAGTTTCTATCCGAAAGAGACATTGCTTGCAGGGCAGTTGCTGGTGAAGCAGGTGAGCCATTACTCGGAGTATGGGAAGAGGATTATAATAGCAAGGAAATTTATTGAAGCGGCGGCTGATAATATTTATAGAAATCTTCGGTATTATAATGGGCGGGGAAAAGATGTTTCCGGGTATATGGCGGAGATTGACAGCCTGAGAAGAAAAATACCGGATACTGGCTCCATAGAAGAACTAATGGGGGTAGAAGGAAATATCAGGAAGCATTATTATGCGGCATGGAATATTATCGTTGACCAGGAAATCTGTTTTGAGAAGCGGGTGATGCATCCGCCTGACAATATGATTAACTCTTTAATTTCTTTTGTAAATTCTTTGATTTATGCTAAGGTTTTAAGCGAGATATATCATACGCAGCTTAATCCGACAATCAGCTATTTGCATGAGCCGGGAGTACGCAGATATTCTTTATGTCTTGATATTGCGGAAGTGTTTAAGCCCTTGATTGGAGACAGGCTTATCTTTTCCCTTCTGAACAGGCGTCAGATTACAGAGGAAAGCTTTACGAAAGAACTAAATTTTCTGCATCTTAAAAAAGAAAGCTCTAAGCTGATTGCCCAGGAGTTGGAGGAGCGGCTAAAGAAAACGATTATGCATAAAGAATTGGGCAGGCAGGTGTCTTACCAGTATCTCATACGACTTGAGGCGTATAAGCTGATTAAGCATCTGATTGGGGAAAAGGAATACGAAGGGTTTAAAATATGGTGGTAATATATGTATGTGGTATTGGTATATGACATTAGCCAGGATAACCAGGGACAGAAACGATGGTCCCATGTTTTTAAAATCTGCAAGAAATATCTGAGCCATATCCAAAATTCGGTCTTTGAGGGAGAAATATCGAAGGTGCAGCTTACTAAGCTTCAGCAGGAGCTGAAACCGTACATAGATAAGCAGTTGGACTCTGTGATTATCTTTAAGAGCCGTCAGGAGAAATGGCTGGATAAGGAATTTTGGGGCAAGGAAGACGACAAGACTAGTTTTTTCCTGTAGTGCCGTGGATGTGAGATTGTCTACCGGTGATAGCGCTTAGAATGCCATAGGTAGACAAGCGAGTATAAAAGCGGTTTGAGTATGGATTATAGGCACCGAGGAAAAGGGGCGCGTAGGACGAAATAAGTGGATAGACAAAATAGAGGGCAGGAATGCTGATGGAATGGGGATTGTTTGAAGGGTTGGTTTTAATAGATACATGGTGGAATGTAAATGAGAAAAGATTTACAAACATACGGTGTCTACTCTCGTTTTAATAGATACATGGTGGAATGTAAATGATTATACCGAATCACGAACAAAACATATAAATCTACGTTTTAATAGATACATGGTGGAATGTAAATGATAAGGCGATCGGCGGTTGCGGTCATTTCCCCGGCGGGTTTTAATAGATACATGGTGGAATGTAAATAATTGCCCATGATAATTACAAGTCGGAATGCATCCAGTTTTAATAGATACATGGTGGAATGTAAATGTAGATTTATATGTTTTGTTCGTGATTCGGTATAATCGTTTTAATAGATACATGGTGGAATGTAAATTCATGTCCATAGCTGTTTCGGTTGAGAGTTCCGCGTTTTAATAGATACATGGTGGAATGTAAATTACCTTGCCCGGTATGCGTCAATACTGGCAATCAAAGTTTTAATAGATACATGGTGGAATGTAAATAGAATCTGTGCGGAGAACGGGCGAAACGTCATTCCCACGTTTTAATAGATACATGGTGGAATGTAAATTAATATGTCCATTTGTGCTAGATGTTTCTATATGAATCAGTTTTAATAGATACATGGTGGAATGTAAATGTAGAAAGCGGAACTATTTACGAGGGCAAGATTGGTTTTAATAGATACATGGTGGAATGTAAATCACTTCACGCCGACAAGGTTCAAAAAGTGGTCTATGGTTTTAATAGATACATGGTGGAATGTAAATGATACTCATGCCGATATGCTTTTTCATTCGTTGCTTGTTTTAATAGATACATGGTGGAATGTAAATTTCCATCCACGGATATTGGAGTATGGGATATTTTGGGTTTTAATAGATACATGGTGGAATGTAAATGTCAACACCCTGATAGATTCTGTCAAAGGTCTTTATGTTTTAATAGATACATGGTGGAATGTAAATAATTTTGCCACAACTTCCACGGATGACTCAGATAGTTTTAATAGATACATGGTGGAATGTAAATCACAGACGATGTGGTTATCACGGGCGTAAAGGTGGTTTTAATAGATACATGGTGGAATGTAAATGAGCATAGGTCATACACCACGCCTTCAAAGTTTTCCGTTTTAATAGATACATGGTGGAATGTAAATCATATCCTCACCTTTGCTTTCTGCTTTGGAGTCAGGTTTTAATAGATACATGGTGGAATGTAAATGTCTCTTTCGTCCAGCTTTGCAAGTGCGGCAATCAGGGTTTTAATAGATACATGGTGGAATGTAAATGCACTTCCTGCCCGGATTCAAGCTGCTCGACACGTGTTTTAATAGATACATGGTGGAATGTAAATACATCAGCTTGATTTCCATTCTTCCGGACTGCCGGTTTTAATAGATACATGGTGGAATGTAAATATAATTGCTCAGGCTTGTTTGGAAAGTGGGTATGGGTTTTAATAGATACATGGTGGAATGTAAATTTATTTATTGTAGGTAAATACCCAAAAGTGGAATAGGTTTTAATAGATACATGGTGGAATGTAAATTTTCTATACTTCTGGATGTTAAACATGGCAGCAAGTTTTAATAGATACATGGTGGAATGTAAATCTAGATGCTACGATGGGAACTGCGCTTAAGGGGGAAGTTTTAATAGATACATGGTGGAATGTAAATCCGTATTGATAATTTAGAAAAGAAAGAAGGTATAAGTTTTAATAGATACATGGTGGAATGTAAATAACTCTGATTTTGATTGGCACATTCTTAAAGTACAAGTTTTAATAGATACATGGTGGAATGTAAATATCTCCATGGTGGGAGGAGCAATCTCCACTATCGGTTTTAATAGATACATGGTGGAATGTAAATGAACATGGAAAAAATCAAGAGACTTTTGCGAAATTGTTTTAATAGATACATGGTGGAATGTAAATTATAAGAAATAACCTCTCCAACGGGGGTTCCTACACGTTTTAATAGATACATGGTGGAATGTAAATTATAAGAAATAACCTCTCCAACGGGGGTTCCTACACGTTTTAATAGATACATGGTGGAATGTAAATGCGGAGCTCCATTGGAATCTCCGGATTGGAAGGACAGTTTTAATAGATACATGGTGGAATGTAAATTAGCTTTCTGCTTGTCAGTTTCCTTTTCCAGTCACCGTTTTAATAGATACATGGTGGAATGTAAATTGTGATAATAGATATGCTGAGCCCTTCTTTTTAGATGTTTTAATAGATACATGGTGGAATGTAAATGGCATAGATATTAAACTCATATAGTGCCCGTTCCTCGTTTTAATAGATACATGGTGGAATGTAAATACTCCGCACTTAAGTATTGTGCTACGCGAGAGTCAGGTTTTAATAGATACATGGTGGAATGTAAATTGCGATATACATTCCCCCGTCTTCCGATTGCAAGGAAGTTTTAATAGATACATGGTGGAATGTAAATAATGCTGCTTGATTAAGGCTTACTGCGACAGCGCCGTTTTAATAGATACATGGTGGAATGTAAATTAATACACTTCCCCCACTGCCTCCTTAGTCTCCAGGCGTTTTAATAGATACATGGTGGAATGTAAATTAAAAAAGTTGCGGTATCAGTTCGCCACATACCGCGTTTTAATAGCTACATGGTGGATTGTAAATATCGTAGCATCTAGTGGGTTTCCCTCTTCCGTTGCAGTTTTATTAGATACATAGTAGAACATAAGCATATTTACAAAAATAGTTTTAGTAGTCACATCATAACATCAACAAAGTCGCTGATATTTTAAACCAGTCAAAATGATTGAACTTGAGAATATCTTTAGATAAGAGGAGTGGAAAATACTATAGCGGATATATCATTAAGATTGATACAGCAGACCAATATAAAAGACAGGGATAACCATTTTGCATTACAAAAGCCAGTGGCACTATTCCAGGATATGCTATGTGATAGAGACGATTTCGGAATCTTTATATTGTGGTGAATATGCAGTTATAGATATCTCCGCCAAGATACCGGAATTAGAAATCGAATTGCTGAAGAAATACCAACATTAAGGAATAGGTTATAAGGCCATTACTATGTTGTATAATAAACTGTCACAAAAATATGGAAAGCGGGAATTTTATGCAAAAATAGAGCCGGATAATTATATGAGCCAATTTTTGTTTGAGAAACTTAGAGCAATACCGGTAGGATTAGCGAAAGATTTTCAAATTTTGGAATATTATTTCACTGTCCCAACGAGTTCGAACGCGGATTTGTGCCTGCTGTCCCAAAAATTGCGGGTTACAGCAAGGCATGAGGATTAAAATGGGTATAGTAAAGCTGCATTACGTCCATCCCCCGTCCATAGTGATGACCTGTCCAGTCAAGTAGTCTGGTGAGTGGAGAAGAGAAACAATCATTTGCGCCACTTCCTCGGGTTGACCAATTCGGTCGGAGGGTATCTCCTCCCGAATCGCTTCTATATCTTCTATAGTAAAGCAACGATTCATATCCGTTTCGATTATGCCGCAGGCGATGGCATTCACCTGTATGCCGCTAGGCGCCAATTCTTTTGCGAGAGCCTTCGTGAAACTGTTCACGCCGCCTTTAGAGGCGGAGTAGGCTGTTTCCATGGATGCCCCGACATTGCCCCATACGGAAGAAATATTGATGATTTTTCCACAGTGGTTTTGCAGCATTAACGGTATAGCCTGGCGGCATGTATAGAAGAGTGCATCAAGATTTGTGCGCATCACATGATGCCAATCGGCTACGGACATTTCATGCAGCAGCCCTACATAGGACACTCCTGCGTTATTGACCAAGACGCTTAATGAATCAATCTGTGCAAACAGGCGTATGACGTCGTCAGGATTGCCCATATCTACAGCAATCGCTTTGCATACAATATGGTATTTGGATGTAAGCTCATTGGCCAATGCGGTCAATTGTTCTATTTGGTTCAGACATGTCAGGAAGAGATGGTAACCTTCTTTTGCAAGACTTTCCGCTATGGCGCGTCCGATTCCGCGGGAGGCACCGGTGACCAGGGCATATTCAGAGGCGGCAGATATATTTTTCTGTAACATTATGGCAGTTTTCCTTTCCGGTCAATTAACTTTTATCATAAAATGTCCGATTCATGTTATAATGGTTTATTATAATAGATGAAAAGCCATTATGCAAAGAAAGCTTGGAGCGAGGGCGAAATTTGTTAAAGGTTTTTAGAAATATAAGACAGTAACGGAACGGAGGGTATCTATGTACGATTTGATTATTATAGGTTCTGGCCCAGCAGGATTATCCGCGGCAGTGTATGGCAGACGAGCCGGATTGGACTTATTGGTAATTGAGGAAAAACCGATGAGCGGCGGACAAGTATTAAATACCTATGAGGTAGACAATTATTTAGGGATGCCGGGTATCAACGGCTTTGACATGGGAATGAAGTTCAGGGAACATGCTGACCAAATGGGCACAGAGTATAAGACGGCGTCTGTTATTGCAATACAGGAAAAAGGGAAAGTCAAATCTGTGGAGATTGCTGACGGTACGTGTTATGAAGCCAAGGCTATTGTCCTGGCGATGGGCGCACAGCACACGATGCTTGGCGTGCCGGGAGAGAAAGAATACAAAGGCAGGGGCGTATCATATTGTGCTACTTGCGACGGCGCTTTTTTTAAAGGCAGTGATGTGGCAGTGGTTGGCGGAGGCGATGTGGCGGTTGAAGATGCCATATATTTGTCGAGGATGTGCAGAAAAGTCTGGCTAATCCACAGGCGGGACAGTCTGCGTGCCGCTAAGAGCCTGCAGGACAAGCTGAAGGAATGCGGAAACGTGGAGATTTTATGGAACAGGACATTGGAGTCAATTTATGGCACCGAACTGGTGGAAGGCGTGAAACTGCATCATGTGCAGGAGAAGGATGATATTGACTTGGCTGTGGAGGGGGTTTTTATTGCAGTAGGGATGCGTCCTAATACAGAATATATTCGAGACCAGATTCCATGTGACGGGCAAGGGTATGTGATTGCGGGTGAAGACTGCGCCACGAAAGTGCAGGGGGTTTATGCTGCAGGTGATATCCGTACCAAACAGGTGAGGCAGATTGCTACGGCAGTAGCGGATGGCGCCTGTGCGATAGCTTCTGTTGAGAGATATCTGATGACAGGCTAGTGCATCATTTACCAATTAGCTATACCTTTTGCTTGCCAGAATTGCTTTCTACTGCGTTGTTTTTGGTCTACGATGCCATCGCATCGCCTCCCTCAAACGTTTTGTATAAGGCAATTCCGGACTTCGCAAAAAGTGTATGCAATTGATAAATGGTACACTAGTGTTCCATGATGTATTTAACTTGTTACAAATGTGAAAAGTTTGTGAATGATAAGATTTTGTAGAAAATACACAATAAGTTGCGTTCATACGCCATTCTAATAGTATATGCTGTGGTTGACAAAAAATATCTGCGATGATATATTATAACCAGGATGTAACAATTTCGTAACAAATGAGGTAACATTTATGAAAAAAAAGAATGTTAAAATGACAGCATGTACAATGGCAGCGGTACTTTCCTTCTCGGTTATGGGTCTGGATGTGCACGCCACAGGCGTCGGCTCGGTTTTGCCGTCGTCAGGTATAGATTTTTCTATGCAGGGTGAGGATGAGTCTACTTCGCTTTCTTCCTTACAGGAGGAGTCCGAAAAGGAAGCGGTAATGAACGAAGAGACGAGCGGGGCGAGCATAGGAAGCGTACAGGTCGGAAGTTTTTCGGATATGGCAAGTACTTCGGATAAAGTAAGCGCGGCTTCCTCTAAGAAAATTGAAGATACAATCGTAGTCAGCAAAGGTTATACGGAGGACTTGAAGAAAGCGGCGAATACCGGATTATCGGAAGAGGAAGAGAGCTTTAAGAACCTGGTGATTGCGAAAGTCCATGACTATGTCAATGTCAGGGATATCCCCAGTGAGGAAGGAAATATTGTAGGTAAATTATATGATAAGTCCGTCGGCAATTTCATTGAAGAGGAAGACGGATGGTATAAGATTAGTTCCGGTTCCGTTGAAGGTTATGTAAAAGGCGAGTACTGCGTAACCGGTGATGACGCCGTAGATTATGCGAAGGAAGTCGGAACACGTATTGCCACGGTTACGACTACTACGCTTAAGGTTCGCGAGCAGCCTGGCCTGGATGAAGTCGTACTTGGACTTGTGCCTATCGAAGATGAGCTGATAGTCACGGAAGAGATGGACGGATGGGTTAAGGTTAACATCGAGGAAGGCGACGGTTATGTGTCCATGGATTATGTGACGCTGTCCACCGAATTTGTTAAGGCGGAATCTATCGAAGAAGAGAAAGCGCGTCTTGCGAAAGAAGAAGCGGCGCGGAAGGCGGCTAAAGAAGCGGCTACCAAGAAGGCGGCGGAGAATTCATCCTCTTCGGGTGGCAAAACGAAGACAGACGGCGGCAAGACTTATGCAAGCCCTACGGGCAGCACAGGTGCGGACGTGGCGAAGTTTGCGACACAGTTTGTGGGCAATCCATATGTGTACGGCGGCACAAGCTTAACGAATGGCGCAGACTGTTCCGGTTTCGTTATGAGCGTATACAATAATTTTGGCGTGAGCCTGCCTCATTCTTCCGCAGCGGACAGAAGCGTAGGGGCGACTGTAAACGGATTGGAGAATGCACAGCCCGGCGATATCATTTGTTATTCCGGCCATGTTGGAATTTATGTCGGTAACGGACAGATTGTCCATGCATCTACATCGAAGACTGGTATTATTGTTTCCAACGCTTCGTACCGTTCCATTCTTTCTATCAGGAGAATATTCTAATAAGAAAATCTGGATATGATTAGGCGGCTGAGTAAAATCAGCCGCCTTGTTGGCTTTTCCCCTACTTGATTTCTACATTGGCGGTTTGTATATCTTGTACAAATATTTGCCGGATTTCATTTTTGCATACCGGTTTACCGGTTAAGTTATCCACATTCCAAAAGGACATGTTTTTGCGGAAAATAGACTTATACACGGGGTTATCCACTTTATCCACATGATTTTGATAAAAAGAGAATCATGAACTTATGGTAACTGAAAGAACGGACGTTTTGTGAAGTTGTAATGAAAAAGCATAAAACAGTGGAAAACTGCGGAAAACCACTTGACTTTTGAGGTGTCAAAAAAGACAAATCACGCGATATGAATTGTTGCAAAAAGTAGGACAAATATGCTATAATGACTATACAATATTCCCACGGATGGGATGAGTAAATTGTTATGCTTATACCTGGTTTGGCAGGTTAGGCAAGAACGGAGGCCGGAAATGAAATTTATTATTATTGGGAAGAATATTGAAGTAACAGATGGATTGAGGGCAGCAGTGGAGGACAAAATCGGTAAACTGGAGAAATATTTTACCGCGGAGACGGAAGTACATGTTACTTTGAGTGTTGAGAAAGACAGACAGAAGATAGAAGTAACGATTCCGATGAAAGGCAATATCATCCGTTCCGAGCAAGTCAGCAGTGACATGTATGTGTCGATTGACCTGGTGGAAGAAATTATTGAGAGGCAGCTCAAGAAATATAAGACGAAATTGATAGATAAGAAGCAGTCTTCTTCTTTCTTCAAGCAGGAGTTTATTGAGAAAGATTACATGGAAGATGAGGACGTACAGATTATCCGTACCAAGAAATTTGATATTAAACCTATGTATCCGGAAGACGCATGTGTGCAGATGGAACTGCTGGGACATAGCTTCTACGTATTCTGCAATGCGGAGACAGACCAGGTCAACGTTGTTTATAAGAGGAAGGGCAATACTTATGGCTTGATTGAGCCTGAGAACTGATGTGTGTATGAAGATGAAGGCGGATATGCCTGCGTCAGTGATTTGCGCGGAGAGTATCCCCAGGGGATAAGAGCGTATGTTCTTTTGCCCGCTGAGGGTAAGAATAGAAAATATAACATCGCCCTGTCAGAAGTGACAGGGTGATGTTATGTCTGCATTTTTGCAAATTACATTAGAGAAGACATGGCTGCAATAATGAAGAAAGGATACATACGTAAATTATGACAATCGTATTACATAGCTGCGCAGTAATTATTTGTATTTTGTATCTGGCGTGGTATTTTAAAGTAAGCCTTGTGGAAATACTACCGGTATTTACCTGTGGTCTGGTTTTGGCGCTTTACGTGCTGGCCATGCTGCATCACCTTTCCTGGATTGATATCATGGCAGCTTTTGTCATTGCGTTGTTTGCTATACGAATGAAATATGGGGCCAGGGAAGAACGTGCAGAGTTCGGCAAAGCATGTGTGGCGAATATTATGCAGCCTTCTTTTATTACGGCGTTTATTCTGTTGTTCACCGTGGCGCTCTGCACGTCCGGCAAGGTGGTGACGTGGTGGGATGACATCAATTTTTGGGCGGCGGACGTGAAGTCATTATACTTCCTGGATGGCTTTGCGGGCAGGTATGCCAATGTGTCCCCTGAATATGGCGATTATCCGCCGGGAGGGCAGTTGATTAAATGGTGGTTTCTGCATTTGAATCCACATGGATTTGACGAAGGATTTGCATTTGTGGGATACTACACGATGAATATGGTATTCCTGCTTCCGCTTCTTCGGAAGTTAAAAGGCAGGAATATACCGGTGATAGTTCTGACGGCAGTGGCGTTGTGGCTGTTTCCAAGCATCTCGGAAGTCTATGGCTACGATGGATTCTGTGCTGATTTGACGATGGCATGCATCTATGGCGGATTCCTTTTTGCGGTGGCTGACAGGGAGGGGAAGACAGAAAGCTTCTACTATGGGAGGCTGGCGCTTTATCTTGGGGTGTTGGTGCTTATCAAATCGATTGGTTTTATATGGGCTTTGTTCGGGCTGTTGTTCCTGTTCCTGTATCTGCGGGAAGATGCGGGTGAGCAGGGGGTCCTGGGAACAATTTTCCGGCCAGACGGAAGTAAAAAGCTCAATGGCGCGGAACGAAGACTAAGCCGCAGAGGGCTGCTTGCGGTGATTCTTTTGCCTGCCGTTACAGGGGGGAGCTGGCTCCTGTTCTGCCTGCTTATGCGGCGGGTGACGAGGACGACGGCGACCGCGGTGAAGTATATGACCACAGACGAATATGGTATTTCCGGCTACACCGCAGATTTTGCAAAGGCATTTATGGAAGCTTTTGTAAGTTCTCCTTTGCATAAGGACAATAGTATGGCGTTTGACTTGACGCCGCTTGGGCTTTACCTGTGTATTTGTCTGCTTGTTGTCTTTTTCTACAGAGTAAGGATACTGCCTGTCAGGAAAGGGAAAGCGGTATTGTGGTTTAGCGTGGTGAGCGGCATGCTGTTCTATGGCATTATTTTTGTGGCCCATATTACAATTTTCGCCACGGAGACACAATATCTGGAAGCTTCCGGTATGATTTCTTCCATAGAGCGTTACGGGGCACCGTTTACGGTTGGCACGCTGCTTTTCCTGGCGGGTATCTGGCTTGAGCGGGGTGGACGTCTGTTTGCAGGGGAAAGGATACCTGCTTTTGTGCGTGAATACGGCGTGTATCTTTGCTTTATTCTTTTTGTGGCATTGACAGCGGGCTATCAGGTTGGGTATCATGGACTCATTGGCTACAGGGACGACACGGAAGAGATGCTTGTACAGCGTGCGGATATGCTTGGCGAAGACGAGATGCAGTTTCTTGACGCCGTCCGGTTTTTTGAAAACAAGCCGGGCGGGCGCGTATGCTATATCAGGAGGGGCGATGCGCCGCGTTGGGTAAACAATAGCTATATGAGCTATGAGGCGTCTCCTGTATCCGTGGTTTACCGGAGCGTGAACCTGGATGATGCGCCTACGGATTGGATGGTGGGGGAGATAAGGGCTTCCCATGCGTCATATCTTTATGTGGAGGAGACGGATGCGGATGCAGGCGCAGTGTTTGACAGCCTGTTGGCCCAGGATGAAGCGTTTCGGTGCGGCGTATTGTATCGGATTGTGGATGACGGAACGAACATGGAACTGACATGCGTGTCGCAATGATGGACTTTTGATAAGGCGTCGCTTTAAGAGGAAAGCATATGCGCAGGGGGCGTCGGCCTGAAAGCCGCATGGTCTAATGCAATTGTATGTGCTTATATAATTAGGAAAAGAAAGGGACATTTCATGTCTTCTTATTACGATATACCGGTTATCATACCGGCGTATGAACCGGATGATAAATTGATTACGCTTCTTCATGCTTTGCAAAAAGAAAGCATAGGCCATGTTATCGTGGTGGACGATGGCAGCGGCGGACAATATGAGACGCTGTTTGCTCAGGCGGCAGCGTTGGAAAACTGTACGGTGCTGCGCCATGCGGTAAATTTGGGTAAGGGAAGGGCGCTTAAAACGGCCTTTAACTATTGTCTGATGGAATATGGCGGGATGCCGGGCTGCGTGACTGCCGATTCCGACGGGCAGCATACGCCTGCGGATATACTGGCATGTATGAGGAAGCTGTGGGAACAACCTGATACGTTGATATTAGGGTGCCGGGATTTCGACGGGCCGGATGTCCCGGCCAGGTCCAGCTTTGGTAATAAATGCACCAGACAAGTGTTCAGGTATCTTCTGGGAATATCCATATCGGATACACAGACCGGACTGCGTGCGATTCCCGCCTTTTTCATGAAGGAACTGATGCAGGTGAAGGGGGAGCGTTTCGAGTACGAGACGAACATGTTGATTGAGACGAAAAATCTGAACATTCCAATACAGGAAGTGCCTGTGGAGACGGTTTATATTGAGGACAATAAGACAAGCCATTTTAATCCGATTAAAGATTCGGTGCGTATTTATCTGGTGTTTGGCAAGTTTTTGTTTTCTTCCCTTTCTTCCAGTGTGCTTGACCTACTGTTGTTCCATATGTTCTGCACTGTTTTTTATCCGTTGGGAAAGGAGTTGAAGGGGATACCTTATATTGTGGCGGCGACCGTTTTTTCCCGGGTGATTTCCGCCGTATATAATTTCCTGGTGAATTACCGGGTTGTATTTAAGAGCGAGGCGGGACTTGCATCTACCGCGGGGAAATATCTGTTGCTTGCGGTGTGCCAGATGCTATGCAGCGCTTTTCTCGTCAATACGTTGTACGGGCTGATAGGAGGCATGGAGGTGGTTGTCAAGATGCCCGTGGACATGTTTTTGTTTTTTGTAAGTTTTGTTATCCAGAGAGAATTTGTATACCGTAAACAAAGAAACCCTGCGGGCTGACATAACCCGCGGGGTTTCTTCATATACATAACCATGAATTTTCCGAATGCTATTTTTCACGCGCTAAGCAGGAATGGGGGATTGATATGGGGGATAAAAGATATGGCGGTAGAATCCGTTGGGCGGTGAGGATTGAGTTAATCCTGCTTCTGGCTTTGGGCTGTGTGGCAGTCAGCAGGGAGCTGACAGGAAAATGGAAGGACTCCGCCTGGCAGGGGAGCGTAGACCAGTGGGCTTCGCAGACAGGGGAAGCGGTGGAGGTGTCGGCGGAAGGCAATTACATTAAGTGGGTGGATTTCAATGTGACTTGCGAGGCGCTTGGCGCGGCTTATGATTTGGACGCGGAGTCTTACGGGCAGGATGTACATCTGGATTGGATTGAGCTTCTTGCCTATGTGGGGGCGACGACGGGAGGGAAGTTTGATAAGGGCAGCACGGCCAAAATAAATGCCGTCGCTGAAAAACTAAAAAACGGCGAGACAACCATGGATGAGCTGACCGAAGACATGGAGTATTATGATTATTATCTGGAAGCATATTCTGCCGTGCTTGGCGGCATGGTGGGAGAGTTTTCCATGAAAGAAGACGGGAAATGGCAGCGTTACTACGGGCTGAAAGCGTTCTCGCCGATTGCCAAGGGATTTGAATACAGCCATTATGACGATTTCGGTTCTTCCAGAAGCTATGGCTATTCCAGGCCCCATTTAGGGCATGACATGATGGGCCAGATTGGAACGCCCGTGGTGGCAGTGGAGTCCGGCGTGGTGGAAGCCCTGGGATGGAACCAGTATGGAGGATGGCGTATCGGCATACGTAGTTTTGACGGAAAAAGATATTATTACTATGCGCATTTACGCCAGAATTACCCTTATGCCGAAGGACTGGAAGAAGGGAGCGTTGTTACCGCCGGGGATGTGATTGGCTATATGGGGCATACGGGATACAGTACAAAGGAAAACGTCAACAATATCGAGGTGGTGCATCTCCACTGGGGCTTGCAGTTAATCTTCGATGAATCCCAGAAAGAAGGGAATAACGAGATATGGATTGACTGTTACGAGCTGACCAAATTCCTCTATCGTAACCGCAGCGAGGCGGCGAAAGTAGAGGGCGGCAAAGAGTGGCGCCGGACCCTGGAAATGGCAGACCCAGAGGTAGAAAAGCATTGCAAAAAGGACATCTCTATGGTACAATAGGAGAAGCGGACAATGATAAAAAAATAACAATCGTTGTCAGTCTCGAAAATCAAAGATTTATCTAACAATTATACCACAATGGAGGGAAAAAAGATGGCAAAAAAAGTTGTTTTGGCAGGTGCTTGCCGTACAGCTATCGGAACGATGGGCGGCGGACTTAGCACAACTCCGGCAGCGGAGCTTGGAGCAATCGTAATTAAA
Organism: uncultured Lachnospiraceae bacterium; assembly: GCA_947172645.1. Taxonomy (GTDB): domain Bacteria; phylum Bacillota; class Clostridia; order Lachnospirales; family Lachnospiraceae; genus UBA3282. The sequence goes on from CAMWBY010000007.1 coordinate 28,828, forward strand.
GAGGCGTTGAACAGGGCAGGTGTAGCACCTGAACAGGTTGACCAGGTATACATGGGTTGTGTCATCCAGGCAGGACAGGGTCAGAACGTGGCTCGTCAGTCCTCCATCAAGGCTGGTATTCCCAATGAGGTTCCGGCAGTTACGATTAACGTAGTGTGCGGCTCCGGCCTTAACTGTGTCAACATGGCTGCACAGATGATTCAGGCAGGCGATGCAGACATCGTTGTGGCAGGCGGTATGGAGAATATGTCCATGGCTCCTTACGCTATGATGCAGGGACGTTACGGATACAGAATGAACAATGGTACATTGGTTGATACGATGATTAAGGATGCATTGTGGGATGCGTTCAACGATTACCATATGATTAGAACAGCCGACAATATCTGCGAAGAGTGGGGACTTACACGCGAAGAGTTAGATGAGTTCGCATTAAAGAGCCAGCAGAAGGCCGAGGCTGCACAGAAGAGCGGCGCTTTTGATAAGGAAATCGTTCCTGTAATGGTTAAGAAGAAAAAAGAAATGGTAGAGTTCAAGGTTGACGAGGGACCGAGGGCAGGTTCCACAATCGAAGGACTGCAGAAACTGCGCCCGATTAACCCGGACGGATTCGTTACGGCAGGTAACGCTTCCGGCATCAACGACGGTGCGGCAGCTATCGTTGTTATGAGCGAAGAGAAAGCAAAAGAACTTGGCGTAAAACCTATGGCAACTTTCGTGGCAGGCGCATTGGCAGGATGCAGACCTGAGGTTATGGGTATCGGCCCTGTACCGGCTACCAAGAAGGTTATGGCGAAAGCCGGCTATAAGATTGAAGATTTCGATATTATCGAGGCAAACGAGGCGTTTGCCGCACAGTCTGTAGCGGTTGGCAAAGAACTTGGCATCGATGTGGACAAACAGCTCAACCCGAACGGCGGCGCAATCGCGCTTGGTCATCCGGTAGGCGCTTCAGGATGCCGTATCCTTGTAACACTGCTTCATGAGATGGAAGCAAAAGACGCTAAGAAGGGTCTTGCTACACTGTGTATCGGCGGCGGTATGGGCTGCGCTACGATTGTGGAAAGAGACTAATACGAGGATTTGTGTGGAGACAGAGGAATGCCTGGTTCCATGGTATTCACCACATGAATTTGGATGTCGGCGGATATTAAACAATAAAGGAGACAAATACAATGGAATTTGTATTATATGAGGTAAAAGGACAGGTCGGCGTTATCACTATCAACCGTGAGAAAGCGTTGAACGCATTAAACTCCACAGTGTTGGACGAGCTTGACAAGACGCTTGACAGCGTGGACCTTGATGCGGTTAGATGCCTTATTTTGACTGGCGCAGGACAGAAATCGTTTGTGGCAGGCGCGGACATCGGTGAGATGAGCACGCTGACCAAGGCTGAGGGCGAGGCTTTTGGCAAGAAGGGCAACGATGTATTCCGTAAGCTCGAGACATTCCCGATTCCCGTGATTGCAGCGGTGAATGGTTTTGCGCTCGGCGGCGGCTGCGAGATTTCCATGAGCTGCGATATCAGAATCTGCTCTGAGAATGCCGTATTCGGACAGCCTGAAGTAGGACTTGGCATTACGCCCGGATTCGGCGGTACGCAGAGGCTTGCAAGAATCGTAGGGCCTGGCATGGCGAAACAGATGATTTATACGGCAAGAAATATCAAGGCGGACGAAGCTTTGAGAATCGGCCTTGTGAACGCTGTATATCCGGCGGAGGAACTCATGGCGGCGGCTGAGAAGATGGCGGCAGGCATAGCGAAGAATGCTCCTATCGCTGTACGCAACTGCAAGAAGGCAATCAACGACGGTTTAGAGGTTGGCATGGATGAGGCAATCGTGATTGAAGAGAAGCTTTTCGGCGACTGCTTCGAGACAGAAGACCAGAAATACGGCATGGCTTTCTTCCTTGACAAGAACAAGGAGAAGGTGAAAGAGCCTTTTAAGAATGCGTAATTAATTTTTCAACTATATTCAATACATCATATATTCTATGAAGGAGGACTTACAATGAAAGTAGGTATTATCGGCGCAGGAACAATGGGTTCCGGTATTGCACAGGCATTTGCTATGACAGACGGATATGAAGTATGTCTTTGCGATATCAAGGAAGAGTATGCAGAAGGCGGCAAGGCTAAAATCCAGAAGAACATGAATTTCCTTGTTGGCAAAGAGAAAATTACCCAGGAAAAAGCTGACGAAATCATGGGTAAGATTACCACAGGCTTAAACGGCATTTGTACAGATTGCGACTTAATCGTGGAAGTTGCCCTTGAGAAGATGGAGATTAAACAGGCTATTTTCAAAGAGTTAATGGGAATTGTAAAGAAGGACTGCATGTTTGCTTCCAACACATCCTCCCTCTCCATCACCAAGATTGGCGAAGGCTTAGACAGACCGATGATTGGTATGCACTTCTTCAACCCTGCTGACAGGATGAAACTGGTTGAGGTAATCAGAGGCGAGAACACACCGCAGGAGATGGTTGATAAGATTACAGAGATTGCTACACAGATTGGCAAGACTCCTGTACAGGTAAAAGAGGCTCCCGGCTTCGTTGTAAACAGAATCCTGATTCCGATGATTAACGAAGCAATCGGCGTATTGGATGCAGGTACGGCTTCCGCAGCGGACATTGATATCGCAATGCAGCTTGGCGCATCCCATCCGATGGGACCGCTGCACTTAGGCGACCTGATTGGTTTGGATATCTGCCTTGCAATCATGGAAGTTCTCTACAACGAGACAAAGGACGAGAAGTATGCTCCGCAGCCGCTTCTCAAGAAGATGGTAGAGGAGAAGAAGTTAGGAAGAAAGACAGGAGTAGGCTTCTTCGATTACTCTAAATAAAAAACATAAAGCTGTCTTGCTTTTTTCGAATGGCATGGCGGCTGCCACGTAAGGCAATAACCTGTAGTTCCCCGGGAGATACCTGTCTTTTGGGGAACTACATGAAGGGTTTAAATTGTATGCGCTGCTATCGGTGAGTTTAGGCTGTAAGGCGTATATACCATAAAATAACATGGAGGAATAAAGAATCATGGATTTTACTTTAAGCAAAGAACATGAAATGGCGAGAACACTCTTTAAAGAGTTCGCTGAAAAAGAAGTGAAGCCTCTCGCTCAAGAGGTAGACGAGACAGAAGTTTTCCCGAGAGAGACCGTTGAGAAAATGGCTAAGTTAGGTTTCCTGGGTATTCCTGTTCCGAAGGAGTACGGCGGACAGGGCTGTGACCCTCTGACATATGCTATGTGCGTGGAAGAGCTTTCCAAGGTATGTGGTACAACAGGCGTTATCGTATCTGCACACACATCTCTGTGCTGCGACCCGATTATGACATACGGTACGGAAGAGCAGAAGCAGAAATATCTGATTCCCCTTGCAAAAGGTGAGAAGTTAGGCGCATTCGGCCTGACCGAGCCTGGAGCAGGTACAGACGCGCAGGGACAGCAGACCAAGGCCGTACTTGACGGCGACGAGTGGGTGCTGAATGGTTCCAAGTGCTTCATCACAAACGGTAAGGAAGCAGACGTATATGTAATCTTTGCGATTACAGGCACGGTTGAGAAACGTGGCAGGATGACCAAAGAAATCTCCGCATTTATCGTTGAGAAAGGCACACCTGGATTTTCTTTCGGTACGAAAGAGAAGAAGATGGGTATCCGCGGCTCTTCTACATACGAGCTGATTTTCACGGATTGCCGTATCCCGAAGGAGAATCTGCTTGGACAGCAGGGCAAAGGTTTCGGTATCGCGATGCATACTCTGGACGGCGGCCGTATCGGTATCGCTTCCCAGGCGCTTGGACTTGCAGAAGGCGCATTGGAGACAACCATCCAGTATGTAAAAGAAAGAAAACAGTTTGGCAGAACTATCGGCGCATTCCAGAATACGCAGTTCCAGCTTGCCGATATGGCAACCAAGGTACAGGCTGCACAGCTTCTTGTTTATAAGGCAGCTATGGCTAAGGCTACCCAGAAAGTTTACTCTGTAGAGGCTGCTATGGCTAAGTTGTATGCGGCGGAAGTTGCTATGGAAGTGACAACCAAGGCTGTACAGCTCCACGGCGGTTACGGTTATATCAGAGAGTACGATGTAGAGCGTATGATGCGTGACGCTAAGATTACGGAAATCTATGAAGGAACAAGCGAAGTACAGAGAATGGTAATCTCCGGTTCTCTGCTTAAGTAAGACGGCTTATCGTTTAAGTTACGCAGATGTCCTGCTTGCAGGAACAGATGCGGAAGTTAAATGATAAAGAGCGGTGCAACGCAGCACCGCGAACGAGAAAATACGTAGTATTTTCGAGTGCCGGCGTGACAGAGGCGGCATTTTCGCATAAACCGGATATGTTCGGCATTCAATTGCCAGGAGCGGTGCAACGCAGCACCGCGAACGAGAAAATACGCAGTATTTTCGAGTGCCGGCGTGGCAGAGAAGGGACGGCATTCTTCGCACGGATTATATAGCCGGATTATAAATAACATTAGGTTAGTAAACGAATAAATAATATAAGGAGAGAAATACAATGAAAATTGTTGTTTGTATTAAACAGGTTCCTGATACAAAGGGCGGCGTTAAGTTTAATCCTGACGGAACACTTGACAGAGGCGCTATGCTTACTATCATGAACCCGGATGATAAAGCAGGTCTGGAAGCAGCGCTTAGATTAAAAGACCAGTATGGTGCTGAAGTAACTGTTGTGACGATGGGTCTTCCTAAGGCGGAGGAAGTTCTGCGTGAGGCTATGGCAATGGGCGCAGACAAGGGTATCCTTGTAACAGACAGAGTATTGGGCGGCGCTGATACGTGGGCGACATCCACCACAGTGGCAGGCGCAATCAGAAATCTTGAATATGACCTGATTATCACAGGTCGTCAGGCGATTGACGGTGATACCGCTCAGGTTGGCCCTCAGATTTCCGAGCATCTGGATATTCCGGTTATCTCTTACGCACAGAATATCAAGGTTGAAGGCGACAGCGTAATCGTTGAGCGTCAGTATGAGGACAGATACCATGTTGTAAAGGCTAAGATGCCTTGTCTGATTACCGCACTTTCCGAACTGAACGAGCCTCGTTATATGACGCCCGGCGGAATCTTCGATGCATATAAGAAAGAAGTTACCGTATGGGGCAGGGCTGACCTGAAAGATGTAGACGATGCAAACTTAGGTCTTAAGGGTTCACCTACCAAGATTGCGAAGGCATCCGATAAGGTAAGAAAGGGAGCCGGCGAGAAGGTTACTCTCGACCCTGATGAATCCGTAAGCTACATTGTTGACAAGTTGAAAGTAAAACATGTAATCTAGTAGCCGCAAAAGAAAAACAAGCGGCTCCGCAGAAGCGTCCGATGAAATCGGACATAGAGTTTGTGTCTCGCGCACTCGGCGCAAACTCGTTATGTGCGAAAAAGAGTACGCAGAAAGAGGTATAAAATGAATTTAGAAGAATACAAGGGAGTATATGTCTTTGCGCAGCAGGTAGACAATGAGATTAGCAGTATTGCGTTTGAATTACTTGGCAAAGCGAAAGACCTCGCTAAAGATTTAAATACAGATGTGACGGCTGTGTTAATCGGTTCCGATATTAAAGGGCTTGCTGACCAGCTTGCTGAATACGGTGCAGACAAGGTAATCGTTGTGGACGACCCTGAACTGAAGGATTACAGGACAGAGCCTTATGCACATGCGCTTTCTTCCGTAATTAACCAGTATAAGCCTGAAATCATGCTTGTCGGCGCTACGGCAATCGGAAGGGATTTAGGCCCGAGAGTGTCTGCGAGAGTTGCTACTGGTTTGACAGCAGACTGTACCGTACTGGAAATCGGTGATTTTCCGTTACAGGCAGTTCCGGGTCAGGAGCAGTTACATAATCAGCTGCTTATGACGCGTCCCGCATTTGGCGGTAACACCATCGCTACGATTGCATGTCCTTACAACCGTCCTCAGATGGCTACGGTACGTGCAGGCGTTATGCAGAAGATTGACCCTATTAAGGGCGCTAAGGCTGTCGTAGAAGAGTTCAACCCTGGATTCACACCGGATAACAAATATGTGGAAATCCTTGAGATTGTGAAAGCAGTTACAGAGACGGTTGATATCATGGACGCTAAGATTCTTGTATCTGGCGGACGTGGCGTGGGAAGCCCGGAGAACTTCAAGATTCTGGAAGAGCTTGCAGAAGTGCTTGGCGGTACGGTAAGCTGCTCACGTGCGGTTGTGGATTCCGGTTGGAAGCCGAAAGACCTGCAGGTAGGCCAGACAGGTAAGACTGTACGTCCTAACGTATATTTTGCAATCGGTATTTCCGGCGCTATCCAGCACGTGGCTGGTATGGAAGAGTCTGATATTATCATTGCAATCAATAAGGATGCAGACGCGCCGATTTTCGATGTAGCGGATTACGGTGTGGTAGGCGACCTGAATAAGATTGTTCCGAAGCTGACAGCAGCTCTTAAGGCTGAGATTGCAGCGGCAAAATAAGCGGAGAAATTTCTATAAATTAAAAGTATAGATATTGTAAATATAAGGAAACGCCCGGCTTTTTCGCTTGGGCGTTTCTTTTTGTCTCGATTTATGTTATGATAATGCTAGTGTATGATTTACCAATTAGCTATACTTTTTGCTTGCCTAGCTTTTTTTTCAAACGCTTTGTATCAGGCAATTTTAGTAAGTGCAGGATGTGCATGTGATTGGAAAGTGATGCGCCGGAGATATCTTCAGTGAACAGGAGGGGCATGTCCTGTTATTGCATGAATACCCCGGAATGAGGACAGGATGGAGGTCTGGCAGAAGAATCATGGAGAACATGATTACAGTGACGGATATTACAAGTTCATATGGGCGCAGACGGATTCTGAAAGGGGCTTCCTTCACGGCGGAGAGGGGCCAGTGTATCGGTATTGTCGGAGCCAATGGCTGTGGGAAATCGACATTGTTGTCAGTTTTGGCCGGGACATTGAAACCACAATTAGGCGAAGTGCTTTATTATGGCAGGACGGCCTGGAGCCATGGCGGCGGCAGGATGCATGGCGACCGGGAAGTTATCCGCAGTATGACAGGTTATGTACCCCAGGAGAATCCGCTGATTCCGGAATTAAGTGTGTACGATAATCTGCGTTTATGGTATCCGGACAAGAAGCAGCTCAGAGAGGAGTTGGAGAAGGGCTTCCTAAGCCTGTTGGGGATTGGAGAATTTTGTACAAAGCAGGTGAATAAACTGTCTGGGGGGATGAAGAAGCGGGTGAGCATCGGGATTGCCATGGCAGGGATGCCGCCGGTACTGTTGTTGGATGAGCCGAGCGCGGCGCTTGACCTTGTATGTAAAGAAGATATCCGCAGATATTTACAGGTATATCTGTCACGGAAAGGCACGGTGGTCATTACGACCCATGAGGAGAGCGAGCTTGATTTGTGTCATAAGCTGTATGTGATGAAAGAAGGGCGGCTCGCTCAGGCGGACAACAGGCTGCGCGGAGGGGAGTTAGTGAAACTGTTTTAGTACAGCGAAAATGAAGCCTTTGATATATTCGCTGTACTAGCGTATTGCCGGAACCAAGAGATTACGAGAGTGCATCAGAAAGAATGAGGGGGAGAAATGGACGGAAAAGATTTCGACAATGTAAATAGTTATGTACCGCAGGAAATTCCGATTCCTGGGGCGGACGGGCAGAGGGATTTGCATGGCTATTCTAACGACCCATACTGCCACAATCCGTATCAGGACAGTGGAAATACAGGGGAGACGACTGAGCAGGCATATGACCCCGGTAACATGAATATACCGAATATACCGGTGCCGCCGCCATATCCGCCGCAGGGGGCCAGGAAGGGGCCGGGGGCAAAGATAATTATCGGCGTCGTGTGTGCCTTTGCGGTGGCTCTTGTTATTAGTATGGGCGTGGCGGGGTATTTAAGAAGCCGTCCGGAATATAAGATTGCAAAGGGCTTTCAGAACCTGGGCATGGAAATCAGTCAGACAGAGAATCCGCTTTTGGAAAAAATCGGGTATGAGGACCTTGTGCAGATGATGGGAGAAGAGGGGAGCCATATAGACTCTACCTTGGATTTTTCCATGGATGTGCCTTACCTTGGCACTACCACGTTAGGCATTGACACGGATTATTATAAGGACATGGAAGCGAAAGAGCTGAGCGCCGATACAAGCCTTAGCATGATGAATTATGATTTTGCCCACCTTAACATTTATGCGGATAAGGATGTATTTTGCTTTTCCGTTCCAGAGCTTTTTATGGAAGATTTATATATTGACAATGAGAATGTTCTCAGCCAGTTTCATGATTCTATCTGGGGCGACAGCACATATATATTTGACGATGAGACGGAAGATTTTTCCATCAATCTTTTCCCGGATAAAGATGTAAAGACGGCGCTGGATGTCTGGAGAAACCTGGATGAGACATATAAGCATTTTGAGAGCGATTTGAATGCCTGCAGGGAAGGGATGAAAATCGAGAAAGTGGAGAAAGGGCTATACAGGGTGGTTTTTCCTGCGAAAGAGACAAACAGGCTTGTGAAGAACTTTGCCAAGAGCTACAGCGATGTGTATGGTATGCAGGAAGACATGGAATTGTTTTTGGAATATGATGAGACAATCGGTTCGGATGTAGGGCTGCTTTTTGAGATTGACGGGCATAACCGCATTGAGAGCATTATGTTGGAGAATCCGGTGAAGATGCTTGACGGCAATATTGATGTGGAAGCTGAAATCTTTTTCCTGGGGGAAAAAAGAAGCATCGACAAAATGCAGGGGAAACTGGAGGCCTCTGGTGATGACGGCGCTTCCAGGGAAGTGCTCTGGCAGATACAGCAGACGGTTTTGAAAGATACTTATGGATTTGACATGGATGTGAAAATGTCAGAGGATGAAAGCACTGTTAGCAAGATTAAACTTACGGCGGATTGCGATGCGGCGCAGAACCAATTTGGGATGGCATTCTCTATGAAAGATGAATGGGATGACATAGGGATGGATATAGAAGGGAAGGTTGACGATATTGTGATGGGTAGAAACCTGTCGGTTGAATTGGAGAAGCTGGCCCTTCAGATGAACGGTGAAGAACTCTACAAGATTACAGGAGACATCGTGATAGAGCCGTTGAGTACCGGAGTTAAGCGGAAAGTGAAGGCTAAGACGGCGTTTTTCGAGATGACTTGGGAGGATTGGTTTGACATTATCGACCGTATTGATGACGAGTACGGCAGCTTATTGGACAGTTTATGGTAAAACGGAATTTTCTGGAAGGATTAGGTTGAAAAATAAGTCTGATGACCTTATTTTTCAACCGGCTATTTGTTTCTGAGCGAAAGCAAATAGCTTTTATGGCAGACGCAAATTTGAGATTTGCGTCGCCTCTTCGCGACAAGTCGCTCAGAAATGAGGATTAAGATGGGTAATATGGGAGAAGAGGCGATGATTGCCGAGATTATGAGGCATCTGGACGCGGAATCCACACAGGGAGTATACCGGATGAGCGTAACCTTTGACGAAGAGGAGGAGCAGAGCAAGACTGTTTCCCACAAGTGCTGCAATATGTACGGCAGGCCCGCTTCCGAGACGGTCGGTCTGCTTGATATGTACACGGATATGAATGCAGGGGAACCGGACCGGAAGGTATAAGGCGGATGAGACAGAGAGCACAATATCTGTATATTGAGATAAAGAAGACAATACGCATGCTTCCACGCATGACGTCACAGGCAATCCTGCTTATGGTATTGATAGGCGCGGTTGCTTTTTGTGGTGCGAAGAGCATGGAGCGGGAACCGCTGGCTGTCAGCGCAGACATCGGGATTGTGGTGCATGAAGACAATATCATGACCCAGATGGCCCTTGGCTATGTGGAAAATCTGGAGAGCGCGTCTAAGGTCTGCCATTTTATACAGGTGTCCGAAGAGGACGGCTTCCGACTGTTGAAAGAAGGGCGGATGGCAGCGTTGATTGTACTGCCTGAGCAATTGGTGGAGGGGATTATGGATGGCCGGAATCCTACCGTGGATGTCTGTTTTCCGAAAAACGCCGGGTTGGAGGCCATGCTTTTGCGGGAGCTGACGGAATCGGGAGCGGGGCTTCTTGGTGTGGCACAGGCGCAGATTTATGGCGCGGGAGATGTGGCGGCGGCATATGGAATGGAAGAAAATTTGTCAGTTATGGAATCAGAGATTGACAGCTATAATCTTGCTTTTGCACTTGACAGGCTTGCAGTCTATGACACGGAGAAGGTTTCCGCTACGGGGCGGATGAACGTCTTCCAGTATTATGCGGCTTCGGGATTTGTCTTTTTCCTGCTCCTTACGGGGATGGCATTGTACCCTGTGATGCAGGAAGAACCGCGGGCATTTTGCGGGCAGCTTCGAAGGCAGGGGACAGGCAGTCTATGGCAGAGTTTTTGTAAATGGCTGTGTGGGTTATTATGTATGGGAGTATTTTTAGGGATTTTTTGGGCAGTGTTTAAGATGGCAAGCATGGTTATGCCGGAGCAGGCGGCGGAGTTTGTCGGGCTGTTCAAGAGCGGGGTAGGCGGTTATCCGGCGGGTGTGCAGATAGGGAGTCTGTGTCTGGTTATCATTTCCTCAGTTACGCTTGTCTACTTTTTGTACAGCATCCCGGGGAGCAGGACAGGCAGCATTCTTCTTATTTTCCTGCTATCCGTCGTGATGGTCTATCTGTCAGGAGGATTTGTTCCTTCCGTATTTTTGCCCCAGGCTGTACAGCAGGCAGGCAGCATTTTGCCCACATCCTATCTGATTCGGGCGTTTGGATGTATGTTTGTGGAGTATGGCGTGGGTGAGCTTGGGCAGTGCGCGGCGGTATTGTGCGGATATACGGTACTGTGCGGCGCGGCGGCATATTTCCTGCGCACCAGAAGAGAGTAGGGACGGTTTTATGAAGAGAGTTGTTCCGGCACGTAGATTAAGGTTAAGGACACGCTATGACGGGAGAAAAGAAAACTTTACGATACAAACAGTATAGTATATGGCTGCGCCTCGTTGCCAAGAGAATATGGAAGCAGCCGGTTTATATCCTTTTGCTCGTACTGATTCCCGTGCTCGGTTATGTCTTGGGGAGGATGCAGCAGGACCAGGCGGGCGGTGTTTCGGTGGCGGTCTATATAGAAGAAGGCGCATGGAGCGGCGAATTGTCGGACGGTCTGCGAGAACAGGAGACGGACAGTGTATTGCGCTTTGATTTCTGTGCGGATGAGATGGAAGTGGAGCGGCGCGTGATGAAATCCGATGCGGACTGCGGGTTTATTATCAAATCGGATTTAGCGGAGAGGGTACGGGATAAAGACTGGAGGAAAGCAATCACGGTTTACGAGACGGAAAACAGCAGCATAACCGGGATGGCGAAAGAGCGGATTGGGAGCGTGGTGTTCCGGCTGTACTCTGAACAATGTTATGAAGATTACATGAGAGAGACAGCGGCGGACATGCGGAAGGATAAAGCCCCGCAGGAAACCTTGGCAGGGGGAAACAGCATGGGGCAGCAGGAAGGTGAAGCAGCAGAAGAAAGAGAAAGGGCGCATCAGGCCGACGACATGGCTGAGTTTGCCTTGGAGGCCTACGAGCGACATTTGGCGGACGGCAGCACTTTTGGGTTTCGGTATCTATATGATGACCAGAATAGTCAAGACAGTTCCGACATAAGTGTAGTAAATGACACGGTTGTCTTCCCCGTAAAAGGGGTGTTTGCGGTGATAATTTTCATCAGCGGCATGTGCGGTATGTTAGAATATGACAGGGACAGACAGGAAAAAAGGTTTTACCGGATAGCTCCTAATATATTGACTTGTATAGTCGATATATGGATGCCTACGGTATTCCTCTCCGCCGCCGTGCTTATCTGCTTGTGGATTTTTGATGGCATAAGAGCTTGTGGACAGGAGATAAGTCTAGGCGGTATACTGACTGTCTGGAGTGCGGGCGCATGGGGAAGACAGATTGGGAGCCTGTTATTGTACCAGTGTGTGGTTGTAGTGTACTGCTGCATACTCAGGCTGATGCTCCGCAGGCAGGAGACGGTTGCGGCGGCAATCCCTGTTCTGTCTTTGGGAAGTCTGGTGTGCGCGCCGGTGTTTGTCAGACTGGCGGCTTATATACCTGTTTTTACAGTGTTGGAGAAATTGTTTCCGCCAACCTATTATTTAATGTGGTAAATATTGCCCGCGGAAAAGCGGCGTAGAAATGGAGTGAAAAGGAGTGAAAAATGGATAACACAGCACAAGAGAAAAATATTATGGAGTACGAGACGGTGGCCCTTGATGATGACAATGACGCCCTGGTGATTCTGGACCAGACCAAACTGCCGGGCAGGGCGGAACTGGCGAGCCTGCACACGGGTGAGGAAATCTGGGACGCCATCTACCTGCTTAAAGTGCGCGGCGCGCCTGCCATCGGTGTGGCGGCGGCTTTCGGCATCTATCTTCTGTCAAAGAAGATTGAGACACAGGACTATGATGTCTTCTACGAGGAATTTTGCAGGCAGAAAAATTATCTGAACTCCGCCAGGCCTACGGCGGTCAATCTGTCATGGGCGTTGAATCGGATGGAACAGGTCTGCATCGCCAACAAGACGCTTCCTGTGGACGCTATTAAGGAGAAGCTGCGGGAAGAGTCCATAGCCTTGAAGGAAGAGGACATACGGGTATGCAAATCCATAGGGGAGCATGGGTTGAAGCTTGTGAAACCGGGAGACGGCATTTTGACCCACTGTAACGCCGGGCAGCTTGCCACATGCAAATACGGGACGGCCACGGCGCCTATTTATTTGGGACAGGAGAGGGGATACAACTTCCGGGTGTTTGCGGATGAGACCAGGCCGCTTTTGCAGGGGGCCAGGCTGACGGCATATGAATTGCAGTCTTCCGGCGTGGACGTGACGCTGATTTGCGATAACATGTCCGCCACGGTCATGCGTAACGGCTGGGTCAACGCTGTGTTCGTAGGCTGCGACCGCGTGGCTGCCAACGGCGATACGGCCAACAAGATAGGGACGTCCGTGGTTGCGACGGTGGCGAAACGGTACAATGTGCCGGTCTATATCTGCGCTCCCACATCCACGATTGACATGGATACCCCTACCGGGGCGGATATTACCATCGAGCAGCGGCCGGCCCATGAGGTGACGGACATGTGGTATGAGAAGCCTATGGCGCCTGCGGGGGTCAAAGTGTTCAATCCGGCGTTCGATGTGACAGACCATGATTTGATTGCAGGCATCGTGACGGAGTATGGGGTTGCCAGGGAGCCTTATACGGAGTCGCTTCAGGAGATTTTTAAGAAAAAAGGTTAAAGGCACCAATATTTTCCAGGAGGCAGCTTATGGGATATATGTCAGAAAAAAAGGCCAAAAAAGCCATTATCGATATCGGGCAGCGCATGTATGTCCGCAATTTTGTGGCGGCAAACGACGGTAATATTTCCGTCAAGACAGGGGATAACGAGGTGTGGGCGACACCCACGGGCGTCTCCAAAGGATACATGAAAAAGAAAATGCTTGTGAAGGTGGATTTGGACGGCAATGTGCTGGAAGGGACGTACAAACCTTCTTCCGAGCTTAAGATGCACCTGCGCGCTTACCGGGAGAACCGGGACATCCGTTCCGTGTGCCATGCGCATCCGCCAATCTGTACTTGTTTTGCGATAGCGGGGATTCCTCTCGATAAGCCTGTGCTTGCCGAGGCGGTCATCACCCTGGGGGATGTGCCTGTGGCGCCTTATGCGGAGCTTGGCAGCAGCAGTGTGCCGGAGGTGATTGCCCCGTACTGCCACACCCACAATGGAGTGCTCCTTGCCAACCATGGCGCGGTGACGTGGGCGGAAGACCCTTACGCGGCATATTACCGGTTAGAGTCCATGGAGTATTATGCCAATATACTCTTGATTACGGACAAAATTTTAGACAGGCAGAACCTTCTTGATGACGGGCAGATTGACAGACTGCTTGCTATGCGGGAGAAATTCGGTATCAAGCGCGGCGGCGTGCCGTCACGTTAAGAGCCAGGTAGAAATTTTTCCTTCCTATTTTTATTTTCCTATGTTACAATGTCGGTAGGCAGTGTGTCCGCAGGACTTTTATGTGCGGGCCCACAGGAAAAAGAAGCAATATAGGCGCCGGCTACAGACGGTAGACGGGCGGCGCCGCAGGGAGTATCCATGAGTGAGAATGAGAAGATTGTAACAGAAGAAGTTTCAGAGAAAGAAGTGGTATCCAGGAATTTTATTGAGCAGATTATTGACAAAGACCTGGCGGAGGGAGTCTATGATACGGTCCATACCAGATTTCCCCCGGAGCCTAACGGCTATCTGCATATTGGCCATGCCAAGAGCATCCTATTAAATGCAGGGTTGGCGAAGCAGTATGGCGGCGCGTTTAATCTGCGTTTTGACGACACCAATCCGACGAAAGAGAAGAGTGAGTTTGTGGAGTCCATCAAAGAAGATGTGAGATGGCTTGGGGCGGAGTTTGAGGACAGACTTTTCTTTGCATCGGATTATTTTGAGCAGATGTACGAGGGGGCGCTTAAGCTGATTAAGAAAGGGAAGGCTTATGTGTCGGACTTGACGGCGGAGCAGATGCGGGAATACCGCGGCACATTGACGGAACCGGGCAGAGACGACCCGAACCGGGACAGGAGTGTGGAAGAGAATCTGCGGCTGTTCGAGGAGATGAAGGAAGGCAAGTACGCGGACGGCGAGAAGACATTGCGTGCCAAGATTGACATGGCGTCGCCCAACATCAATATGCGCGACCCGATTCTGTACCGTGTGGCGCATTTATCCCATCAGAACACGGGGGATAAATGGTGCATTTACCCGATGTACGATTATGCCCATCCCATTGAGGATGCGATTGAGGGTATCACCCATTCCATCTGTACATTGGAATTTGAAGACCACAGGCCGCTTTATAACTGGGTGGTGGAGGAGTTGGAATATCCTCATCCGCCGAAGCAGATTGAGTTTGCCAAAATGTATTTGACCAATGTGGTCACAGGGAAAAGATATATCAAGAAACTGGTGGAGGACGGTATTGTTGACGGTTGGGACGACCCCCGCCTGGTATCTATCGCCGCCCTCAGAAGAAGAGGGTTCACGCCGGAATCACTCAGGTTGTTCGTCGACCTGTGCGGCGTCTCCAAGGCCAATTCTTCTGCGGAGTATTCCATGCTTGAATACTGTATCAGGGAAGATTTGAAGATGAAGTGTCCCCGTGTGATGGCGGCGCTCGACCCGGTGAAACTGGTGGTTGACAATTATCCGGAGGGTCAGACGGAATGGTTGGAGATTGTGAACAATCCGGAGAATGAAGCCCTGGGCAGCAGAAAGGTTCCCTTCTCCAAAGAGCTGTATATAGACAGGGAAGATTTCATGGAAGAACCGCCGAAAAAATATTTCAGGCTCTTCCCGGACAATGAAGTGCGGCTGATGGGAGCGTATTTCGTGAAGTGTACCGGATTCGAGAAAGATGAAGCCGGCAATGTGACGGTGGTACATTGCACTTACGACCCGGCTTCGAGAGGCGGTAACAGCCCGGACGGCCGTAAGGTGAAAGGGACTATCCACTGGGTTTCCGCGGCGGAGGCCGTTAAGGCGGAAGTAAGGCTCTATGAGAACATCATCGACGAGGAGAAAGGTGTCTACAATGAGGACGGCAGCCTGAACCTGAATCCGGATTCCTTGAAAGTGATGAAGGAGTGCTATATTGAGCCTTCTGTAAAAGGAGCTAAGGCGTATGACAGTTTTCAGTTTGTCAGACAGGGATTTTTCTGTGTGGACTGCAAAGATTCCAAACCGGAAGAACTTGTGTTTAACAGAATTGTCTCTCTGAAAAGCTCTTATGTATTGCCGAAAAAATAAAAATATGAGAAAATAAAAATAATTGATGACAACAGGTATGGTTGGGAGGATATACAATGGCAGGATTATTGTCAGGATTAGAGCAGTTTGGCTTGAGCAATCTGGAGAACATGGATTTATATGAAGCGCCGAAGAAGGAAGAGAAAGGACCGGATGGGAAACCGGCGTCCGCTGCGATGCAGGAGCAGGATTATCTGTTTGATAAGTCTTTTACCTGCCCGATTTGCGATAAGGAATTTAAAGCGAGGACTGTCAGAATCGGCAAGGTGAAGCTGTCGGGGAGCGACTTGGATTTGCGCCCGCGTTACGAGCAGGTTGATTTGTTAAAATATGATATTATTATGTGCCCGTCATGCGGTTATGCTGCGCTGAGCAGGTTCTTTAAGTTTGTGACTTCACCCCAGGCGAAGAATATTAAGAAGACGATTTCCACTACATTCAAGCCGCAGAAAGAGACGAAAGAGATTTACACGTATGACGAGGCGTTGGAGCGTTATAAACTGACGCTTGCCAATGCAATCGTTAAGCAGACGAGAGCAAGCGAGAAAGCGTATATCTGTCTGAAAACTGCCTGGCTTCTGCGCGGCAAGGCGGAGCACTTAGATAAGAACCTGCCGGACTACGAGGCGCAGAAGAAGCAGTGCGAGGATGAAGAGAATGAATTTTTGCGCAATGCGCTGGAAGGATTTCTGGCGGCAAGGCAGACAGAGAGCTTCCCGATGTGCGGTATGGATGAACCCACAGTGGATTACCTGATTGCTGTCACAGCTATGCGCTTCGAGCAGTATGACGTATCGAGCCGTCTGATTACAGGCATTTTGACGTCTCCCACGGCGAATCCCCGTATGAAAGATAAGGCGAGGGATATCAAAGAGATGCTGATGAAGAAGATTAAGGAAAAGAATGCAGCAAGGAAATAGATGAAAGAGTTACCGATTCATATTCAATTACATCCGGAGAGCGATAAGACGCTGTATGAACAGATTTACGAGTTTATCCGGGATGAAATCAGGGCGGGCAACCTATTGCAGAATGAGAAGCTTCCTTCTGCGCGGTTCCTGGCGGATTCTCTGCAGGTTTCGAGGACGACAGTGGACATGGCCTACGGACAGCTTGTCTCGGAAGGATATTTGGAGGCCAGGGCGCGTAAGGGATATTTTGTCGACACTTTCGAAGAATTGTATGCTATTGACGGTGTACGGAAGCCGGAGCAAGGCGGGTTAAAGAACCGGAAGGAACAGATATCCATCCGTTATGATTTCTCCCCTAACGCTATTGACATGCGGTATTTTCCGTATGCCACGTGGAAGAAGATTACGAAGAATATTCTTGTGGATGCCAATAGCCGGCTGTTTTCCTTGGGGGAGCCGCAGGGCGATTTGGCGTTGCGGACAACAATCTGCCGTTATCTGCATGGTTCGCGCGGTGTGAATTGTGCGCCGGAACAGATTATTATCGGAGCAGGGAATGATTACCTGCTCCTTTTGTTGGAGAAAATCCTGGGGCGTCATGTCCATGTGGCGATGGAGGACCCAACTTACGTGAAAGCGTACAAGATATTCCGTTCTTGCGCCTATCCGATATCCGTGGTGCCCATGGACGAGAATGGAATACGGGTGGACTGTCTGCGGCGGACGGATGCGCAGATAGCCTATGTGATGCCTTCCAACCAATATCCGACAGGGATAGCCATGCCCATCGGCAGGCGCATGGAACTGCTTAAGTGGGCGGCGGAAGAAGAGAACCGTTATCTGATTGAGGACGACTATGACAGTGAGTTTCGCTATAAGGGGAAGCCGCTGCCTTCTTTGCAGGCGTCTGACAGTGCGGGCAAGGTAGTCTATATCGGTACATTTTCAAAGGCCATCGCGCCTGCCATCCGTATCAGTTATATGGTGCTGCCTTATCCGCTTTTAGAGCGTTACCGGAGCGGATGCGCTTTTTATTCTTCCACCGTATCAAGGATTGACCAGACTGTTCTAAATGAATTTATACAGGACGGATATTTTGAGCGGTATCTGAATAAAATGCGGAAGCAGTACAGGGAGAAACATGATTTGCTCTTGAATGAGTTGAAGCCTTTTGAGAAAGCGTTCGACATATCGGGGGGAAACGCAGGGCTGCATATGCTTCTGACGGACAAAAAAGGACGTGGGGAAAAGGAGCTGGCGCAGGCAGCGAAAGAAGAGGATGTGAAAGTCTATCGGATGGAAGATTTCAGGATGGGTGAAAATACCGCGGAACATAAAACTGCCGATGACAAGGCGGTGTTGATTCTCGGCTACGGTGCGTTGACGCCGGATGAGATTAGGGAAGGAATCGCGCGGCTGAAAAAAGCGTGGAAATTAGAATAGCGTGGGTGCGCCCGGATGTGCGGGCGTTCCCACGCTTATATGACGGCGCTATTTCTTGTAGGCAATCTGTTTCATCATGGTCAGATAGGACACAATCTCTTCGTAGAGCATTTCAGGATGAAAAGAATCATCGCGGAAACGTGCGTTCATCAAGCCGCTGATGGTATAGTCTAACATCGCGTCCAGTTTTTCAAAAGAGATTTCGTTGACGAAACGGGAGCGGTTCGCCTGGTTCTTTAAGACCGCATAGATATCCGTGATGATATTGCGCTGCTTTTCGATTGCCATGAGCGCTTCGCTGACATTTTCACAGGCGCAGCGCTCAAGAAACTTCTGCATGTACGGGTAATTTTTTAATACCTGCATCTTCGCAAATTCCATGAGCTTCCTGATTTCAAAATAATCGTCCACGGAAGACGGTACTCCAGTAGTCAATTCCAGTTTCATAAAGCGGACGCTATAATCATGCAGGAAAGTATAAAGCCCCAATTTGCTGCCAAAATAATGGAATAGAAGGCCCTTGCTGATACTCGCCTCCGACACGATGTCGTCTGTGCTTGCATGTTTGTAGCCGTTGAGGGCGAATACTTTGAGGGAGGCATTTATCATGCGGTCCTGCTTTTCTTTTTTCAGGTCAAAAAATTTCTCGTTCATCTTAAAACCGGTGCCTTTCTCTGCACGTGAATTTATCAGTCAATATGCTGCCTGTGTATAATTATTGACTTTATGAGTCGAACTTTAATATAACATAAAAAAGAAGGGGATTCAATGTCTGGCGGGAAACTAGTTTTAAGAAAATTTCCGGCCACAAGATATTGTATGTAATAAAAACATATTTTTTTTGTACATATTCCCTTTTCATTTTGGTAAAATAGTATTAATATAGTGGTATAAGAGACGGTGAAAGGAGAACCCTCATGGCAAAAAAATTCGGTAAAGTTTTAATGGTGACAGCTGCTCTCGGAGCCGTTGCAGCCGGCGTTTATTATTATCTGCAAGGGAAAGATGACTTCGTGGATGATAATTTCGACGACGATGATGATTTCGATAATTTTGACGACGACCTGGACGAAGATGAGACGGCGAAGGAAGCTGACCGCAACTATGTTGACCTGGACTTAGAGAAGGCGGAGGAATTTAAGGAAGGGCTGGACGCAGTGAAGGCGGAGGCGGCTGATAAAGTTGTCGGCGCGGCGCAGACAGCTACAGATACTGTAGAGAAAGTGGCCGATGCGGTGAAAGAAGAGGCGGCTGAGGCAGTTACGGATGCTGCGGAGAAGACGGTCGACACGGTTAAGAACGCAGCCGACACAGTGAAGAAAGCGGCTGAGAAAACCGAAGTGAAGGTAGAAGAGTTTTTTGACGATGATGACAGCGACGGGTCTATGGACGCAATGTAGAAGGTTGGCTGTATCCGAACATATGTGAATGAAAAATAGCTGCGCAGAATGGAGCATATTTTTATGGCATTCTGGGCAGCTGTTTTTATTTCCGTGAGCATCGAGCCAGGGGGCTTTCATTAGGAAAATTTCCACTTATCCGAGTCCGCGAAGCAAATTAACTTTTCTTGTACGGCGGGTCCGCGGGATAACCGCCCTTCAGCTTCTGCATACCGCGCTGTATGGCGTCTTTGGAGTTTTTCCAATCGGCGTCTTTGTTCCGGTAGTCGAATTTCTCAACCATCCATGCCACGTCCTCGGACAGACGGGCCATATTCTCTTCCATCAGCGGGAAAACCATGCCATAAAATTCGGCTTTTTCCTTATCGCCCAGGCGGTTGTCGGCAGCCTCGCACAAGTCGCCAAAATGGTGCAGGCAGAAGCCTTTGCTGTTTTTTACTTTTTCCCGAAATTCAGCGTCTTTCTTATACATCATGAAGAAGGTGTCCAGATAACGCTCATAGGTGTCGGCATAGCGCTTACAGATATAGCAGGACTGCTCCTTTTCGGCGGCCCAGATACCGATAGGATTCTGCCTTTGGGTCTGTTTTCTGAATTTATCTTTTAAAGAAGTTTTTCCGGGTTTGAAATTGTGGAACTGTTGTTGCATTTCTTTGCAAATCTGGATGTAATGTGTCTTCAGAATCCAGGCGTTGCCCAGGGTATTGCCGTAGTCGAACATTTTCTTGAAATGGCGGCGGCAGAATCCGGCCTGGTCAGTCTGCTCACGGACATCGCTCTCCATGTATGAAGAGCCGGAACCAAGAACAAAATCCAGTAAATCCTGTTCCACGTTGCGCTCGATAAAACAGAAAGGGCATTCATCATTGGCATTCATGGCGTCATTGAGGGGAATCGTATATAACTGTTCTTTCATCGGGAGACCTTCTTTCTAAAGTGTGTTTTGAATTGTAATATATTATATAGGATTTCACAGGCAAAAGAAATAGCAAAAGAAATAGGGCAGGGCTGAATAAATATACATTGCAAGTGAAGGATAAAGATTTTATAATCAGAGATATAAACCTGGGATTTGGAGAGACGCGGATAATGAAATTAAAGAACATTCTGATTGTTGTGAAGGATATCGAGAAATCGAAACAGTTTTATCACGATTTATTCGGCCTTGATATGGCGCTTGACAATGATGGAAATATGATATTAACGGAAGGTCTTGTACTCCAAGATGAAAAAATTTGGAGAACGTTTTTGGGAAAAGATATTATTACGAAAAGTAATTCTTGCGAACTGTATTTTGAAGAACAAGATATAGAAGCATTTATTGGAAAATTGGAAACAATGTATCCCGAAGTTCAATATGTCAATCGGCTTATGACACATAGTTGGGGACAAAAGGTAATTCGCTTTTACGATTTGGACGGCAATTTGATTGAGGTAGGGACGCCAATGTAATGCGATAAATTTTTGTGTAGGCAGTAATATAAGCAGGCATGTGATATGCATGAGGCTTCGTGCATAAAGCGAATGATTATGGAGGAAACAGATGAGGTCGCAGATAGAATGGGACAGAATGCTTGGGCAGAAATTGTACAGTCCGTCGAAAGTTGGGGACGGTTCATGGGAGAAAGTCCATGTGGCGCAGAAGCGGTTTAACGATTCGGAATTTTGGAGAGACACAAGCGCGTTGGAAGAATTGAAAAAATGTTTTGGGAAGGCTCCTGATGATATGGTTCTTACGCCGCCGGTATATTTTGACCATGGGGACAGGGTTATGTTTGGGGAGCATTTCTATGCCAACATGGATTTGACCATCTTAGATGAAAATTACGTTATATTCGGGGATAATGTCTACTTGGCGCCCCATGTAAGTATTTATACCGCCGCGCATCCGATAGATGCAGAGATAAGAAATACGGATGTGGAATATGCCAAGCCGGTTACGGTCGGTTCAAATGTGTGGATAGGGGGAAATGTCATTATTAATCCGGGCGTTTCCATCGGAAGCAATGTGGTCATCGGTTCCGGTTCTGTCGTCACGAAGGATATACCCGATAATACGGTGGCGGCGGGAAATCCATGCAGGGTTATCCGGGAAATCAATGAACATGATAAGGAAAAGTGGGAAAGCGAATACAGGGATTATTTATCGGCTACGAATGGAACTTGATGCCGGCAATATATTAGATTGAAAAGGAGGCTATGATATGGCGTTTCAGATTCCGCAGGTGAATCGGGATGAAAATCATATATTAGCGGGAATAAAATGTTTTGCGCTGGACATGGACGGCACCATCTATCTGGGTGAGAAATGGATTGACGGTGCGGTGGAATTCCTGCGCCGGATTGAAGAGACGGGCAGACGTTATGTGTTTGTGACCAATAATTCGTCAAAAAACGCGGCTGTCTATGTGGACAAACTGCATCGGATGGGGCTTGACGTGAATGAGGAGAAAATTGTCACTTCGGGACAGGCTACCATTTACTATTTGCAGAACCATTTCCCGGGAGCGAAGGTATTCCTTCTGGGAAATCCACTGTTGCAGGAAGAGTTTACGAAGGCGGGCATCTTGTTGGAGGACGAGCATCCTGATGTGGTAGTCACTGCCTTTGACACATCCCTGGATTACAAGAAAATGTGCAAAGTCTGCGACCATGTCAGGAGTGGGCTTCCCTATCTGGCTACTCATCCGGACTACAACTGCCCGACGGAGACTGGGTTTATTCCCGATGCGGGGGCCATCCATGCTTTTATCCATGCGTCGGCATTCCGGTATCCGGACAGGGTAATTGGCAAGCCCAATGGGGATATCATAGAATATCTGTCTGTCAGGGTGGACACTAAGCGGGAGCAGATGGCCATGGTAGGCGACCGGCTTTACACAGATATTGCCGCAGGAAGGAACAATGGACTGACAAGCATACTTGTCTTAAGCGGAGAGGCGTCGATGGAGGACGTACAGCATTCGGATGTGGTTCCCCACCTTATTTTTGATTCGGTGAAAGAGGTAGCGAAGATGCTGTGAAAAGTTTTTTTGGCAAAAGCTTTTTCTATTCTTTTTTTCTTGCCTGACTTCTCTAAAAAGTGTAGAATAAAATTACTTAAATCTTATAACTAAATCTTAAATAAAGTGTGTGAAAGGATTTTGACAGACATGAGAAAAAGCGGAATATTGTTGCCTGTATCCAGCATCCCGTCCAAATATGGAATTGGGACTTTTTCGAAACAGGCATATGAGTTCATTGATTTATTGGAGAAGGCGGGACAGTCTTATTGGCAGATTCTGCCGCTTGGGCCGACGGGATATGGGGATTCTCCCTACCAGTCTTTTTCCACTTTTGCGGGGAACCCCTATTATATTGATTTGGAGACGTTGATTGAGGACGGATATCTCACCGAGGAAGACTGCGAAGAATGTGATTTCGGTGACAATGACGTATATATTGATTATGAGAAGATATATCTGTCCAGGTTTAAGGTGCTGAAGAAAGCGTTTTTGAACAGCCATATTGAGAAGGAAGAAGCATTCCAGACTTATGTGGCGGAGAATAGCTACTGGTTGGATGACTATGCTTTGTACATGGCTGTGAAAAATTCATTCGACGGCAAGAGTTGGATTGAGTGGGACGAGGATGTGAAGCTGCGCAAGCCGGAATCGATGCAGCGTTGCAGGGAAGAGTATGCAGAGGAAATCATGTTCTATCAGTTCCAACAGTATTTGTTTGAGAAGCAGTGGTCAGCGCTGAAAGCGTATGCGAATGGAAAGAAGATAGAGATTATCGGCGATATCCCGATTTATGTGGCTTTCGACAGTGCGGACACATGGGCGAATCCCGAGCTGTTCCAGTTGGACGACACGCTGACGCCTGTGGCGGTGGCGGGATGCCCGCCGGACGCATTTTCCGCGACAGG
Source organism: uncultured Lachnospiraceae bacterium (assembly GCA_947172645.1). GTDB lineage: Bacteria > Bacillota > Clostridia > Lachnospirales > Lachnospiraceae > UBA3282. Next base: position 52,381 of record CAMWBY010000007.1, read on the forward strand.
GCAGTTGTGGGGCAATCCGCTATACCGTTGGGATTATCATAAGGAGACGGATTATGCATGGTGGATAAAGCGTATTGCTTACTGCTATAAACTTTATGATGTTGTCAGGATTGACCATTTCCGTGGGTTTGATGAATACTACTCCATCCCTTATGCCGATGAGACAGCGGAGTTTGGCCATTGGGAGAAGGGGCCGGGGTATGACCTTTTTAAAACATTGAAAGCAGAGCTTGGCAATATAGCCGTGATTGCGGAAGACCTTGGATATTTGACTAAATCAGTCATCCGCCTTGTGAAGAGAACCGGATATCCGGGAATGAAGATTCTGCAGTTTGCTTTTGATTCCAGGGAGGAGAGCGACTATCTTCCTCACAATTATGGGGCGAACAGCATTGTCTATACGGGAACACATGACAATGATACGACAGTTGGGTGGTATAAGAAGTTAAACCGCCAGGACAAAGCGCTTGCGAAGAAATATCTTGATATCCGCTCAAGCAAAGACGTGCAGTGGGAGTTTATCAGGGCGGCGTTGGCCAGTGTGTCGGATACATGCATTATTCCGATGCAGGATTATCTGGGGCTTGGCTCGGAGGCAAGGACGAACGTTCCGTCCACCCTGGGGACGAACTGGAAGTGGAGAATGGTGCCGGGGCAGTTTACGGATGAGTTGGCGGAGCGCATCTGTGAGATGACGAAACTGTATGGCAGGTTGCCAAGGTAAGATACATAGATATATGAAGAGCATTATTGAATAGAGAGATGGAAAAACGCTGGCGGTCCCGTTGAGGAATGCCGGCGTTTTCTGTAGTAAATGATTTTTATGTGATATTCAGAGAGTTATCTTTAAGGATATTTTCATATTTCAATAGCTGCATTTGTAATACTGCAAGCGCTCTGGAATCTGGTTCATGGGCAAGTTTTTTCTGCAGCGTTTGGTAAATAACCATGGCTTCTGGAGACAATAAATAATCTGCTATCTTTTCCATCTGACATTCTCCCAATTTATTTCCTCGCCCTCGAATTTAATCCATAGATTGTCCTCCCAAGTAACCCCGTGTGTGAGTTGGTTCCATTTCCATGGATTATTTTCTTTCAATCCGGCTTGGTTTAGGATTTCTTGTAAATCTGCACGACCGTCTTCATAGCATCTGCTTTTAAGGAAACTATAAACACGGTTTAGTGATAAATCCGTTCCGCCAAACGGTTGGATAATGGAATCTGGGATTATTTTCTCTATTTGGACTTTTTTTCGGTCATCTGAAATAGTTACTTTTGCTACTGGGTCATCCTCATGCATGACTGTAAAATTATACATAAATCCCCCATGTATTATGACGTATTCCCGGAATCTCTCCTGCACCTGCTTTGCGGCTGATTTTCCGCCATAAACACATCAATTGAAATCAGAACATCTGTCTGCTCAGATTAGAATTGTGGTAGGCCGGATTGTCTGTCACATCCTTGTCAAACCAGTCAAGAGGGCGGAATGCCTGCGCCATCTCCACGGAAGGAAATTCTATCTCAGCGATGACTAGGGGTGCGAAAGGCGCTTCGAATACGTCTAATTCTACGCACAGACTACTCTGGTCAATCATTTCGTCAAAATCTGACATAAATGTCGGATGCTCAATTGGTATGATATAGCGTTTTTTTGAAATGATATTACCGTCTGCCTTATCCCGAAGATGATAATAAGAATGCTCATTTAGAGGGAGATTATACTCTTCCCTGGCTAATAAGCCTTTGCCCTTGTAGGTCATATAGTACGTCTCATCTTCCCTGCGGATTCTGACAACAGGGTCAGTGTTCAGATATGCCTGCTCGATGATATGGCAGGTATATTGACTGAGGTTGTCAGGCAGTTTTTTTACGGTGAATTTGCGTTCGATTTCCATATGATATGTCTCCTTGATAATGACCGTAGCATAAGATTTTACAGCTTGGCTTGATAGTTAGTATATCATTTCACTTTGCAGGATATAAAAATATTATATCATGAAATTCGTTGTCATTCTATATTTTCCCATTTTATATGGTACACTGGAATATACATTTTGGCGCTGGCTCCGACACCATGCAGCAAGTGCGTGGCGCGGGTGTGAGAAGTAACATAATATTACTGATTGACTGGTGGTTTATAGCGCAAGAGTTGCTTCCGAACAGAATTTGTTCTATAATAAAGTTTATCAAATAAAGGCGATAAATGCACAGCGAATGGAGGACACCATAATGAGTAAAGCGGCAGTTTTTTTCGGTACGGGGTATGAAGAGATTGAGGCGTTGACAGTGGTTGATATTTTGCGCAGGGCAGGCGTGGAGACATCCATGGTTTCCGTCATGGGCGAGAAGAGTGTGGTTGGTTCCCATGATATCCGGGTAGAGATGGACGCGTTGATTGAGGAGATAGATTTCGGTGAGCTTGATGTGATTGTGCTTCCGGGCGGTATGCCGGGCACGAAGAATCTGGAAGCGTGTGAGACATTGATGGCGCAGGTGGATGCGTTCGTGGCGCAGGATAAAATTGTTGCGGCAATCTGTGCGGCACCGAGTATTTTAGGACACAGGGGAATTTTGAAGGGCAGGAAGGCATGTTCTTTCCCTTCTTTTGAAAGCCATTTGGAAGGCGCGCAGGTGTTGCAGCAGCCGGCAGTGATGGATGGCAATGTGATTACCGGGCGCGGCATGGGCGCGGCGATTCCTTTCGGGCTGAAAATTTTAGAGAAGCTGCAAGGTGAAGATGCGGCGCGCCAGATGGCGGAGGCGATTATCTACACCTGCAGATAAGACGCCTTTATTATATCATTATGGTTAGGCTGCTAAAGGCGACAGGTTTCCCATCAAAAAAATGTGGCAAAACTTACCATAATATTTTCATTTTATCCGAACATACTAACATCAAGATAAGCGATACAGTGAACGCTTTCGCAGACAACAGGATTCGGTTTCGAATCGCTGGACTGGAAAAACGAAGTTTGGACAGTGCAGCAGTATCTGGGATAAGCGTACAACGACGGCGCTTATCTCAATAATATAGATAACAGAATATCATCCTTTCATGGATGGATTCAAATGTATTTCGGAGGTGAAAGAAATGGCAAGCAACAAGACTAATAGAGTAGAAGTTCCTGAAGCTAAGGCAGCAATGGACCGTTTTAAGACAGAGGTTGCATCTGAGTTAGGTGTAAACTTGAAAGAGGGTTACAATGGTGACCTGACATCCAAAGAGGCCGGTTCTATCGGCGGTGAGATGGTTCGTAGAATGATTAAGAGCCAGGAAGAACAGATGAAATAACTAAAAACAGTGAAAAAGAATGGCCCGCCTGAGGATTTCAGGCGGGTTGTTTTTTGAGGCGGAATCATGTATACTATACCGCAGAGCACGAGGGAAGGAGGAAAGAAAAGTCATGAAAAAGAAGGTGTTAGCGGTTATTTTCAGCGCCGCACTTGCCCTAGCATTGCTTGCAGGGTGCGGTAAGGACGCGGCGGAGACAGTGGAAAACACTGCGGAGGAAGCGTCACAGACGGCACAGCAGGATGCAGCGGATGAGGAAACAGAAGAAGCGTCGGAGAAGACGGCATCTGGAGATGAGAAGGATACCCAGGACAATGCCGGAGACATAGATGTAGCAGATAAAGAAGCAGCAGAGAACCAGGATGAGGAAAACACGGCGGCGGATGCGGAGGAGCCCGGCACAGATGAGGTGACAATCCGGGTCGGTTCTCTGAAAGGCCCTACTTCTATGGGGCTTGTCTATCTTATGGACCAGGCCAAGAAGGGCGAGGCGGCGAATGCGTATGAGTTTACGATGACGGCGTCGGCGGACGAGCTGCTTCCGGCGATGATTTCCGGCGATTTGGATATTGCCTTAATTCCCGCCAATGTGGCCAGTGTTCTTTATATGAAGACGGAGGGCGGCATATCGGTGATAGACATTAATACGCTGGGCGTGTTGTATATGGTGTCTGGCGACAGTGGGATAGAAGAGATGAGCGACCTTAAGGGCAAAACGCTCTATCTGACCGGAAAAGGGACTACACCGGATTATGTTTTGCAGTATCTTCTGAAAGAAAATGGTTTGACGGCGCAGGATGTCACGTTGGAATATAAATCCGAGGCGACGGAAGTGGCGGCTGTACTTGCCAAGACGCCGGATGCCATCGGTGTGCTGCCACAGCCCTTTGTAACGGCGGCGTGTGCGCAGAATGAAGAATTGTCGGTAGTGATGGACTTAACCGAGGAATGGACTGCGCTGCAGGGCGAGGGCGGCAGCCGTCTGGTGACTGGCGTGACCGTGGTGCGTAATAGTTTCCTGGAAGAATACGGGGATGCTGTGGATAGTTTCCTGGAGGAACATGAGGCCAGTGCGGCTTATGCCAACGAGCATGTGGAAGAGGCGGCGGAACTGGTGGCAGCGGCAGGCATCATTGAGAAGGCTCCTGTGGCGGTGAAGGCTATGCCGGAGTGCAACATTACTTATATTGACGGCGAAGATATGAAGGCTGCGTTGTCGGGATACCTGGAAGTCCTGTTCGGGCAGGATGCGGCTTCCGTAGGCGGCGGCCTGCCGGGCGATGACTTTTATTACCGCGAGCAACGAGCCAAGTGATTTGTTTAAAGCCAATCTGCGATTGGCTTGGCATATTGGCGACTGCCGCGAGGGTCAAATACCCCGCCCCCCCTTGGGGCGTATCGAATTTGATGCCCCGCTGTTTGCGGCGGGGTTTTTGACTATGTAGACAAAGAGTAAAGCGAGGCAAGCTGTGAAACGCAAGGCGTCTATGGGAATGAAAAGAGTCATCATTATATTGCTGTGGTTAGCCCTGTGGCAGCTTGCGGCGGCATGGACAGATAACCAGATACTTTTGGTGGGCCCTGTACAGGTTCTTTATGCTTTTTGGCAGAATGCGGTATCAGCGGATTTTTTGACAATTGTTTTTCATTCTTTTATAAGGATAGGGCTGGGAGTTTTCCTTGCCCTTTTTCTTGGTCTGGTTCTGGGCGCGGCAGGATACCGGATACCGATTCTTGCAGAAATCCTGGAGCCGGCAGTCCAGATGCTCAAATCTGTTCCGGTGGCATCCTTTGTGGTGCTTTTGCTTATTTGGTTCGGGTCCGGAAGATTATCTTTCTTTATCAGTCTGCTCATTGTATTTCCCAATGTATATGTGAATACGATTGCGGGGTTAAAAAGCACGGACGTGAAATTGTTGGAGATGTCAAAGGTGTTTGGCATAGGAAAGTGGAACCGATTCTTCTATATATATAGGCCGGCGCTTATGCCGTACTTGGATAGCTGTCTTAAGGTATCTCTTGGCATGGCATGGAAGTCAGGAGTTGCGGCGGAGGTAATCGGGCTGCCGGATACGTCTCTGGGGGAGAGACTCTATATGTCCAAGATTTATCTGGATACGGCAGGATTGTTCGCCTGGACGTTGACAATTATTCTCATTAGTTACGGGTTTGAGAAGGCAGTGCTGTGGCTTATCAGACAGGCGGCGGAGTGGAAACCGTATCCGGCCTGCCTTGCCAAGGAAGCCAGAGGCCCAAAAGCTTATCAGGAATATCCGTCTGAGAGAGCCAAAATATGGAAACAGGATATCCCATGCCCTGCCATCAAAGGCAAGGGCGGGGAAATAAATAGGCAGGAATTAGATATTCCTGTGATTAAAATATCCCATGTGTACAAATCCTATGGAAGAATGCCTGTATTGCAGGATTACAGCATGGAGATGGAGAGGGGATTAAGGTATCTTCTGATGGCGCCCTCCGGTGCCGGGAAGACGACGCTTCTGCGCATATTGACCGGATTGGACGGTGCGGACCAGGGACAGATTATAAACGTTCCGGGACGTATTGGCATGGTTTTCCAGGAGGACAGGCTGTGCGAGGAGTATGACGCGCTCTGCAATATCATGCTTGGCATGGGAAGAAAGAGAATGTTTGGCGGGCCTTGGCAGGGGAGAAAGAAAAAAAAGGCACAGATTGCAGACTATGTCAGGAGGGAGGCTTCCATAATTTTGCCGGAAGAGTGTTTGACTAAACCGGTTAAAGAACTGAGCGGCGGTATGCGCAGGCGCGTGGCGCTTCTCAGGGCGGTATTGTCTGACTCTGATTGCCTGATTCTGGATGAACCTTTCGCGGGTTTAGACGAGGAGAACCGCATCCGGTGCGGAGAATATCTTCTGGACAGGCTTGACGGACGGACACTTCTCGCCACGACCCACAGGGAGGACGATGCGCAGTTGCTGAAAGGAATTGTCAGGAGGCTTTCTTTGTAGGAAGGGAAGAGGATTCAGGCGGGCTTTAACCGCCGGAAACTTAATAAACAATGTACCAGTACAACAAATATTAATTAACTGATACCTTGACTTGTCTGATTGTTCATCTGCTGTGTTGTCGTCAATCGACGTAGCCACCGCTACGCCTCATTCCTCCGCCTTGCATATGCAACAATCATCCTGCGTCAATGCATCAAGAATTAATTATTTGTTGTACTAGTATTTTCCAAAGGTTTGTGCTATAATGCTTAAATGACTGTGATTAGGAGTAAATCGGTGTCAGTCCGGCAGGGGTGAACCGTAACACAAGACCAGGGCTTTTACCAGAGAATCGTAGTGAAGAGCAAAGTGCAGAGGCAGTTGAAGGAGGAACCCATACAATGAGTTTACAGGTGGAGAAATTAGAAAAGAACATGGCGAAACTTACCATTGAGACGAGCGCGGAAGATTTGGAGAAGGCGATTGAGAATGCCTACCAGAAGCAGAAGAAGCAGATTAGCATTCCGGGCTTTCGGAAAGGGAAAGTGCCGCGCCAGATGGTAGAGAAGATGTACGGCAAGGAAGTGTTCTATGAGGATGCTGCCAACGAGCTGATTCCGGATGCTTATGATAAGGCAATGGAAGAGTGCGAGGAGGATATCGTATCTTCTCCCAAGATTGAGGTGACACAGATTGAGGCTGGCAAGCCCTTTGTATTTACCGCGCTTGTGGCGTTGAAGCCGGAAGTGAAGTTAGGCAAGTACAAAGGCGTAAAGATTGACAAGATTGATTCGGAAGTCACAGACGAAGAAGTGGACGCTGAGATTAACAGAGAGCGTGAGAACAATGCCAGGAATATCACGGTGGAAGACAGGCCGGTCAAGGATGGCGATATGACAACCCTTGATTTTGAGGGATTTGTGGACGGTGTGGCTTTCGAGGGCGGTAAGGGAGAGAACTATCCTCTTACTATCGGTTCCGGCGCGTTTATTCCGGGATTTGAGGAACAGCTTGTGGGCGCTGAGATTGGCAAGGAAGTGGAAGTGAAGGTTACCTTCCCCGAGGATTACCAGGCGGAGAACTTAAAGGGTAAAGACGCCGTATTTAAATGTACCGTAAAAGAAATTAAAGAGAAAGAACTTCCTGAGCTTGACGATGAATTTGCAAGCGAGGTATCCGAGTTTGAGACGATGGCCGAATACCGGGAAGACGTGAAGAAGAACCTGGCTGAGAAGAAAGAGAAGGACGCTAAGAACGCAAGGGAAGAGGCTGCGGTCCAGGCGGCTGTGGAAGCCAGTGAGATGGAGATTCCCGATGCGATGTTGGAGACACAGCAGAAACAGATGGTGGACGAGTTTGCGCAGAGGATTACAATGCAGGGACTTTCCATGGAGCAGTACTTCCAGTTCACGGGTACGAATTACCAGAAGATGGTAGAACAGGTGAAACCACAGGCGGAAGAACGCATCAAGGCAAGGTTAGTGCTTGAGGCAGTGGCGGCGGCGGAGAAAATCGAAGCTACCGAGGAAGAGTACGAGAAAGAACTGGAAACCATGGCGGAGGTATACCAGATGGAAGTTTCCAAGGTAAGAGACCTCATGGGCGAGAAAGAGAAGAAGAATATGATGCAGGATTTGGCTGTCAGGAAAGCGGCTGAGTTCATAGCGGAGAATGCGGAGGAGAGCAAGGAATAATTGCTTGGCATTAACACGGTTATATTAGAAATGGAGGAATCAGCATGCCGTTAATACCTTATGTCATTGAGCAGACTTCCAAGGGGGAGCGCTCTTATGACATTTATTCAAGATTGTTGAAGGAGAGGATTATCTTTTTAGGGGAAGAAGTCAATGACGCTTCTGCCAGTGTGATTGTGGCACAGATGCTGTTCTTGGAGTCCGAGGACCCTGAGAAGGATATCCATTTGTATATCAACAGCCCGGGCGGTGTGATTACCGCGGGTATGGCAATCTATGATACGATGAATTTTATCAAGTGCGATGTGTCTACCGTGTGTATCGGCATGGCGGCGAGCATGGGTGCATTTCTGCTTGCGGGCGGCGCGAAGGGCAAGAGGATGGCGCTTCCCAATGCGGAGATTATGATTCACCAGCCTGCGGGCGGGGCACAGGGACAGGCCACAGAGATTGAGATTACGGCGAAACATATCCTTGCAACGAAAGAGAAGATGGCAAGGATTATGGCGGAGAATACCGGACAGGATTTCGAGGTGATTATGGCGGATACCGAGAGAGATAACTGGAAGTCGGCCGAGGAAGCGCTTGCGTATGGTCTGATTGACCGTATTATCACCAATCATGCCAGCGCCGTATAAGAAACATTTCTGGAGCGCAGGCACAATTTTTAAGAAGAAAGGCATGGAACGTTAAAATGGCAGGAAGAAATTCTGACGACAAGGTAAGATGTTCTTTTTGCAACAAAACCCAGGACCAGGTCAGGAAACTGATTGCAGGTCCTGCAGGTGTCTATATATGCGATGAATGTGTGGATATCTGTGCGGACATTATCGAGGAGGAATACGAGGAGGACCCGGATGTGGAGGAGATGGAGATTAATCTCTTAAAGCCGGTGGAAATCAAGAGATTTCTGGACGATTATGTAATCGGGCAGGAGGATGCCAAGAAAGTATTGGCTGTTTCCGTATACAATCATTACAAACGGGTTATGGCGCCGCAGGAAGAAGACGGGGTGGAGCTGCAGAAGAGCAATATCATTATGATTGGACCGACAGGTTCCGGCAAAACCTATCTTGCACAGACGTTAGCGAAAATCATCAATGTTCCGTTTGCCATTGCGGACGCCACCACATTGACCGAGGCAGGCTATGTGGGCGAGGATGTGGAGAATATTCTGCTGAAACTGATTCAGGCGGCGGATTATGACATCGACAGGGCGCAGTATGGTATTATCTATATTGATGAGATTGATAAGATTACGAAGAAAAGCGAGAATGTATCCATCACCAGAGACGTGTCCGGTGAGGGCGTCCAGCAGGCGTTGCTTAAGATTATCGAGGGCACGGTGGCCAGTGTGCCGCCCCAGGGCGGCAGGAAGCACCCTCATCAGGAGCTGCTCCAGATAGATACTTCGAATATTCTCTTTATATGCGGCGGCGCGTTTGACGGATTAGAGAAGATTGTGGAAGAGCGGCTTGACCGTAATTCCATCGGTTTCAACGCGCAGATTAAGGAGAAGAGCAGTAAGGACATCGGCGCGGTGCTTAAGGAAGTGGCGCCCCAGGATTTGATGAAGTTTGGGCTGATTCCGGAGTTTATCGGACGTGTGCCCATTACCGTCACATTGGAGGGATTGGATAAAGAGTCTCTGGTGCGCATCCTGAAAGAGCCGAAGAATGCGCTGATTAAACAGTATCAGAAGCTGTTTGAGTTCGACGAGGTGAAACTTGGCGTGGAAGAAGAGGCGGTGGAAGAGATTGCACGCCTTGCTTTCGAGCGCAAGACAGGAGCTAGAGGGCTTAGGTCTATCATGGAAAACGTTATGATGGATATTATGTACGAGATTCCGTCTGACGACAATATAGCAGAATGTGTACTGACTAAGGATGCAGTGGACGGCAAAGAGAAGCCTCGTATCCTCTACCGAAACAGATTATTGCAGGCCGAGAAACGAGCTTGAGTAAAACGTCGCCGAACCATCGGCGGCGTTTGTGATTTCCGCGGGCAACGAGCCAAGCGGCCAGGGAAAGGAAAACGCGGAATGAAGTAAGATGGAACCGAACAGAACGGGTGTAAAAATATGGAAAGAGAATTAGACAACAATCAGGACTATCAGAATATCAATACGTTCGCCTATCTGGGAGAGGCAGGGAGGGAGGAACTTCCGGCGGTGGCATTGCGCGGTTTGACAATTCTTCCGGGGATGGTGATACATTTTGATTTAAACAGGGCAAAGTCTATCGAGGCAGTCGAACAGGCGATGCTTGGAGACCAGAGGCTTCTTGTAGTGACACAGAAGGATGTGGAGGAAGAAGACCCAGGTTTCGAGGGTATTTACAGCGTGGGAACCGTGGCGGTCATTAAGCAGGTTACGAAGCTGCCGGGCCATACGCTGCGGGTGCTTGTGGAAGGAAAGTCCAGGGCAAGTCTATACGGACTGAACGACGCCTATGATTATCTTGTGGCGAAAGTGTCATATGAAAGCGACGACATGACAGGTATCACGGATTCGTCAAAAGAGGCAATGACCAGGACAGTCAAAGAAGCCTTCGCGGCATACTATACATGTTTTCCGAAAGTTGGCAAGGCAGTGGCTGACCAGATTGAAGGGGATATGCCGCTTGGCGAATTGCTGGACTGCATTACGATTAACATGCCTCTTTCAGTGGCGGATAAGCAGAAGATTCTGGCGGCGTTGTCTGTGCAGGAACGTTTCGAGATACTGACAGGCATCCTCGTGCAGGAAGTGGACGTCATACATATCAAGAATGACCTTGTCAAGAAAATCCGCGGGCGCATCGACAAGAACCAGAGAGACTATATATTGCGGGAGCAGATGCAATATATTAAGGAAGAATTGGGAGAGAACAATCTGGATTCGGATGTGGAGCAGTTTCTGGCCGCTGTGGAGAAATTGAAGGCGGGCAAAGAAGTGAAGGAAAAAATCCGTAAAGAGATTGACCGCTACAAGAATGTGGCGGGGAGTCATTCTGAGGGAGCGGTGGAGCGTGCCTACATTGAAACTTTGTTGGAGATGCCCTGGGACAAGGCGTCCAGGGATAACAAGAGCCTGGCGCGTGCCGAAAGCATTCTGAATGAACAGCATTACGGTTTAGATAAAGTAAAAGAACGGATTTTAGAATATCTGGCAGTGCGTACACTGTCCGGTAAAGGCCAGGGGCCGATTATCTGTTTGGTGGGGCCGCCCGGCACCGGTAAGACGTCGGTGGCTAAGAGCGTGGCGGAAGCGTTGAATAAGAAGTATGTCAGGATATGCCTTGGCGGCATCCGGGATGAGGCGGAAATCAGAGGGCACCGTAAGACCTATGTGGGCGCCATGCCAGGCAGGATTACCAATGCCATACGGCAGGCAGGCGTCAAGAATCCATTGCTTTTGTTGGATGAAATCGACAAGGTGGGTAATGATTATAAGGGGGACCCGAGCGCCGCTCTGCTGGAAGTGCTTGACGGTGAGCAGAACAGCGCTTTCAGAGACCATTATGTAGAGATTCCCATTGACCTGTCAGAGGTATTGTTCATCGCTACGGCCAACAGCACCGATACGATTCCAAAACCACTTTTGGATCGTATGGAAATGATTGAGGTGAACAGCTATACGGCGAATGAGAAGTTTCATATTGCCAGGGAACATTTGGTGGAGAAGCAGCTTAAGAGAAACGGCGTAGCGGCGGATAAACTTGAGTTCACGGACGAAGCGCTGCGGGGCATGATAAGTTCTTATACGAGAGAGGCCGGTGTGCGCGGACTGGAACGCCAGATTGGGGCCGTATGCCGCAAGGTAGCAAAGAAGATTCTGGAGGACGGGCAGAAGAAGACAAAATTGACTGCCAAGGTCATAGTAGACGCGGAAAACCTTACGGAGTATTTAGGGAAGCCGAAATATACGCAGGATAAGATTGCCGAACAGGATGAAGTCGGCATTGTCCGCGGATTGGCGTGGACAAGCGTGGGCGGCGACACTTTGCAGATTGAGGTCAATATCATGCCGGGTGACGGAGAGATTGACCTAACTGGTCAGATGGGCGATGTGATGAAAGAATCCGCACGGATTGCCATGAGTTATGTGCGTTCTGTCAGTGAAGAATATGAGATTCCGGAGGAAACTTATACCAAGAAGGATTTCCACATCCATATCCCGGAGGGAGCGGTGCCAAAAGACGGGCCTTCGGCGGGTATCACTATGGCGACGGCGATTCTGTCGGCGGCGACAGGCATTCCGGTTCGTGCCGACCTGGCGATGACCGGGGAAGTCACCTTAAGGGGCAGGGTATTGCCGATTGGCGGGCTGAAGGAGAAGATTCTGGCCGCTAAGACGGCGGGGGTTAAGACTGTCCTTATCCCGAAGGAGAACGAGAAGGATATTGCGGAACTGGACCACGAAGTCACGGATGGGCTGGAGATTCATATGGTAAAGAATATGAAAGAAGTTGCAGGATACGCGATGAACAGAAAGAAACTTTAGGGGCTGTGTGATGCGGATGCCTTTATGGGACAATCAAGAAAAGAAATAAGAGGTGAGAGATGGTTATTAAAAATGTGAGTCTGGAGATGGTGTGCGGCGTCACGAGCAAGATTCCCCAGGGCAGTCTGCCGGAGGTGGCTTTTGCAGGGAAAAGCAATGTGGGGAAATCGTCGCTTATCAACGGGCTGATGAACCGTAAATCCCTGGCGCGCACCAGTTCGCAGCCGGGTAAGACCCAGACCATCAATTATTATAATATCAACAATGAAATCTATTTCGTTGATTTGCCGGGATACGGTTACGCGACGGCAAATGAGAAGGTGAAGGCCCAGTGGGGGAAGATGATTGAGGATTATCTGCATCAGTCAAAGCAGCTGCGCGCGGTTTTTCTTCTCGTTGACATCAGGCATGCTCCTTCGGAAAATGACCGGATTATGTATGACTGGATATTGCGGCAGGGGTATGAGCCGATTATTATTGCCACAAAACTGGACAAAATCAAGAGAAGCCAGATAGCAAAGCAGGTCAAGACGATACGGGATACGTTTCAGGCGGATAAGGATACGGTTGTCATACCCTACTCTGCGTTGTCAAAGCAGGGAAGGGAAGAGATATATGAGTTGTTGGATGGAATACTTATGAAGAGCTGACAGCAGAAGTGGAGGAGTATATATGAAACAATCGCACAAAACATATCTTAAGGTAATATTGAATTTATTGACTGCATTGGTCGTACTTTTTTTGTGCATTTTTCTGCTGCCAAAATGTATCTTTTTCTTTATGCCCTTTGTCATAGGATGGATTATCTCCATGATTGCCTCGCCTGTGGTACGGTTTTTTGAGGAAAAAATGAAAATACGCCGTAAGGGAGCTTCGGTTATCGTGATTGTGGCCGTATTGGCAGCGGTTATTTTGTTGGTTTATACTGTGGGTGCGAAACTTGTCCGGGAAAGTATTAATTTTGTCAATGAGCTGCCTATGTTAGGCGCAAGCATTATGGCGGAATTTAATGAAGTGGGCAATAACCTGGAGGGGCTTTACAACAAGCTGCCCGCGGACGTGCAGTCCACGCTTGACAACGTGGGGGCTGAGATGGGGAAATATTTCAGCGAAGTTATGGAAGGAGCCGGCACGCCTACTTTTGAGGCGGTGGGCAATATGGCGAAGCAGCTTCCGGACATCTTCCTGGGCGTCGTGATGTGTATCCTGTCCGCCTATTTCTTTGTGGCTGACAAGAGCTATATGGCGGATTTGGCGAGAAAGTACGTGCCGGATGCGGTCCGCTACCGGTTTGACTTAATACGCAGAAGCTTCCGCAAAGCGGTGGGCGGTTATTTCAAGGCCCAGTTTAAGATTGAGTGCTGGATATATCTTTTGCTGCTTATCGGGCTTTTCGTGCTGAAAGTCCGGTATGCGCCTCTGGTGGCGCTTGGCATTGCCTTTCTGGACTTCCTCCCGGTATTCGGCACGGGGACAGTGATGATACCCTGGGCCGTAATCGAAATACTGAGCAGGGATTACAAGATGGCGGTAGGGCTTCTCATTATTTGGTGTGTGGGACAGCTTGTGCGGCAGATGATACAGCCGAAGATTGTGGGGGACTCCATAGGTGTGGACGCCATTCCGACTCTATTCCTTCTCTTTGTGGGGTATAAAGCAGCCGGGGTGCTCGGCATGATTCTGGCGGTGCCAATCGGCATAATTGTGGTGAATCTCTATGAGGAAGGCGTTTTTGACACGACAAAACAGAGCGTGGAGATTCTGGTGGCAGGTTTCAATAAATTCCGGAGAATCCGTCCGGAAGATACGGCGATTGTGGAAGCCTATGAGGAGGAAGTGGAACAGAGCTACCAGAGGGAACTTGAGACTGTGGAGAAAGAGGAACGCGAGAAAGAAAATGCGGCGCAGATTCGGATAGAGGAGCCGCTCATTATCAAGAAAATTATTTCCAAGACGATAGACCGCGACGGCAAGTAAAAACAGAAGAAAGAAGGAACGAATATGCAGGTTACAGTATATAATTGCAGGCCCTTTGATGAAAAGGAGCTTTTTACGGAATATGCGAAAGAACTGGGGATAGATTTGGTATTATGCCAGGATGCGCCGGATATGGACAATGTGTCCCTTTGCAGGGGCAGCCGGTGTGTGGATGTGATTACGTCCAAAATTGACGCCGGGTTGATGAGGGCATTCCATGAAAACGGTGTGGAGTATATTACCACCAGGACAATCGGGTATGACCATATCGACCTGGAGGCAGCGAGGGAATATGGGATTAAAGTAGGCAATGCGCCCTACGGCCCGCATGGGGTGGCAGATTACACGGTGATGCTTATTCTCATGTCCATCCGCAATATGGGGGCTATCCTGGGCAGGACTGCATTGCAGGATTATACGCTGTCCGGATTAAACGGCAGGGAATTGAAGGATTTGACTGTGGGAGTCATTGGAACAGGCAGAATTGGCGAGGCGGTGGTCCGCAGCCTGTCCGGTTTCGGATGCCGTATTCTGGCCTATGACCTCTATGAAAAAGAGGAAGTGAAGCAGTATGCCGGTTATGTATCCCTGGAACAGATATGGAGGGAGGCGGACGTGATTACGCTGCATACGCCGCTTACGGAGGACAACCATCACTTGATTTGTGCAGATACCATTGAACAGATGAAAGACGGTGTGGTGATTGTCAACACGGCCAGGGGCGCGCTCATTGATTCCGACGCTTTTATCGAGGCAATAGAAAACGGTAAAATTGGCGCGGCGGGTCTGGATGTTGTAGAAAATGAGTTCGGACTATACTATTATGACCATAAATCGGATATATTAAAGAATAGGGAACTTGCCCTGCTTAGGAGTTTTCCGAATGTGACAGTATCCCACCATATGGCTTTCTATACGAAAAATTATGTGGAAACCGTGGTGAAGGATTCGCTAAGGAGCTGTAAACTGTACATGGAAGGGCAGGAGAACCCGTGGGAGATTAAATGACAATCGTATGATTAAAAGGAGGATGCGTGGTACAAAGAAGAACCCCATCAAAAGTCTTATGGAAGCTCCTTTTTGCAGTCTACATTATTGTAGTTATTAAAGTCATTATTTTCAAGTATCCGATGGAACAGCTTCAGGCAATCGCCGCCACATGGCGAAGAAGCGTCATACTGGAAGGGCTTGGGACAGCTAATTTCGTGCCTTTTAAGACTATTAAAATGTATATAGAATACTCGCATAAGTTAAACAGCGTGGAGAACCTGGCGGGAAATATACTCGTTTTCGTACCTCTTGGTTTTTTGCTGCCGCTTGTGTCCGATGAGATGAAAAAGTTTTCGGCGGTATTTATCAATTCGTTTACATTTGTGCTGGGTATCGAAGTGTTTCAGCTTTTCAGCGCGTTCGGCGCTTTTGACGTGGATGACATTATGCTCAACTGTCTGGGGGCGTCCATCGGGTACGGATGTTACCGGGCGGCATGCGCGCTGCGCCGCAGGAAGAGACAGGGAGAGGATGACGGCAAGGAGAGTGGGGCGAAGCAGGGGCAATGGGAGTGGGATAAAATGGACAGTCCATAGGACAATGATAATTGTTTTTTCAGGGAAAAAGGAATACAATGGATACGGAAGGGGGAATTCGTATGGGTAAGATTCTTAAGAAACTGAAGACAAATATTGTGATTTCCGCGGTGTTATGCATCGTGCTTGGCGTGATACTGGTAATCTGGCCGGATATGTCCATGCAGGTTGCGTGCGCCACAATCGGGGTGGTCTTATTGGTCGGCGGCATCGTGCGCCTGGTAGAGTATTTTGTGGCAAGGGACGGCAGCCTGTACACACAGATGAATTTGATTATGGGCATCGTGATTGCGGTGGTGGGCGTCTGGATTATCTTAAAACCTGCCAAGGTTTTGGCGATTATCCCCATTATCGTAGGCATTGTGATTGTGCTGCACGGCTTGAACAATCTGCAGCAGGCAGTTGCGCTGTGCAAAGACAAATATGATAAATGGTGGATAGCGCTTGTGCTTGGCCTTCTCACGGTGGGTTTTGGCATCTTGCTGATTTGCCGCCCTTTTGAGGCGCTTGATACGGTTGTCATGCTGATTGGTATTTTCCTGATTTATGACGGCATATCGGATATCTGGATTGTATCCCGGGTATACCAGACCGCCAAGGCGCTGAGGCAGGAGGCGGAAGCGCTTGACGTGGAGGCGGAAGAGATTGATTGATATTTAGGGTTGTATATTTCCGGAAGAAGTAATAGAATAGAAATAGAGTGAAGGATTTTGTACCGAAACGAACGGACGAAGGCTGTAAGACAAAAAGCCGACTATGGAGACGGAAAGAGGGAGTAAGATATGATGATTGGGTCGTTAGGAGCATCGGGAGCGGTCAGTGCGTATGGATACCAACCTTATGTGTATAATACCAATACTGTCAGCGCGGCAAGTTTAAACAAATTGTCTAAGATTTCCGATGACGTATTAGATAAGAAGATTGATTACAGCGAGCTTACGGACGAGAGTAAGAACATTAATCCGCTGAAGAAGGGACAGACGCTTGATTTCCAGAGTATGCTTGCGATGCAGATGCAGCGTGGGCAGCACAATGCCGCAAGGGTGATGAGACAGGCAGAAGGAACCCAGGAGACGGGAGAAGAGACAAGACAGGCAGAAGAGGCAGCGACGGCAAGGTTTGACACGGAGTCTGCACAGGCTGACAGGATGGTTGAGAGCATGGATACGGCGGCTATGGCAGGAGCAGAAGACGGCAGCGGCAATATCAGCTATCAGATGCAGCAGGCGCTCAATGCTTACGGGATGTTTATGACGGCGTAAGCGTTGTGGTTTTTGAATAGAAGATATTAAAATACAGGAGGATTTTGCTCCTGTATTTTTTGTGCGCGGGCCCGCATCTATCCTCCCTGTAAGACTTATATTTAGGGCGTCAAAAAGTGTATTTTGTAAGGATGTTTTATATAAAAATCAGTAGGAAAAATCTTTTTTATATGATATCATATTTCTTGTCTAGGTTTCAAAAGGGATTATATGTGTAAATCATAAATATGCTATGAAGAATGGAGGACACAAATATGAAATTTGAATATGGCAGTAGCAGGAAAGGTAATGTGTCGGAGGCGTTAAAAGGGATTGCACAGCCTTCGGCGCTGCTTTTTTCTGTTGCGAACGAGGATATGCTTGAGCGTACTGCGAGCGAAATTGAGAAGGCTTTTCCCGGTGTCCCATCGATAGGAGGAGTCGGGCAGGCATATGGCAATAAGGATTTTTTTGATGTAGGTGTTACCGTCATTGCGATGAAAGACAACATTAAGGTTGCTGCGGACGTCCTGGAAGAGGCGTCTGTCATGCCAATCAAATATATCAGACGGCTTGAGCATGCCGCAAGCGCGGTGGACGGTGAACGCAGAAGAACAGCGTGCTTCGATATCTGTTCGGCAGGCGTGGACGTCCGCGCTGTCACAACGTTGTCCAATTATTTGGGCCCTTTGGGATATGACCTGGCAGGAGGTACGAGCAATTCGGAGTCGGTTGCCTGCAACGGGAAGGTTTACAAGGATGCATGCGCTTTTTTAATGTTTAAAAATCTTCATGGAAGAATCAAAGCGTACAAGGAAAATATCTACATACATCCGCAGGGGGATGAAAAGCAGTTTATGGTGACGGAGGCGGAACCCAAGGAGTACAGAATCCGCACGTTGGAGAATACGTCTGCTGAGAAAGTATATACTTCTGAGTTGGGAATCAGCCGGGATAAGATTACGACGCAGACATTCAAGAATCCTTTTGGCCATGTCTGCGGCTCCGATACATATATTGTCTCCATAAAGGGCGTTGAAACAGATGGAAGCATCATAACGTTCCGCCCTGCGAACAAGATGGATTTCCTTACGATATTAGATATGGGCGATTACCGGGAAGTGGTGCGTGATACCATTTCGAGGATTAAGAGCGACCTCGGCAGCGCATCGGCAGTGCTTTCTGTCAACTGCCTGTTCCGGTATATCATGTTTAACAACGAACACTATTGGGACAGTTATCTTGCGGAGATGTGCAGCAGTTTTTCACATGCAGGATTGGTCGGTGTGGGTGAACATTACAATACACAGTTTGTCAATCAGACAATGTGCTGTCTGGCGTTTGAGTAGGGAGGTGGAAGGCCGTGGCTAAATTGTTTAGAAATAATGGAAAAAAGGGCAAGGGAAAGGATTCTGCATCTGTCATGGAAGCGAACGAGCAGAAGGGTTTTGATAAACATCCCTTAGATTATGCGTTGTCGAGCGTATATCATGTTATGAATGAACTGACAGAGGATGTCTTTCTGACGACACAGAAGATGCGGTATGCGACGGAACGGCTTTCATGGCTTAAGGAGGAAATGACTGGCCCTCAGGGTGAAGTAAGCGCACTTGAGGATGGATTCCAGGATATTACGAGGGCAGCCGACCATTTTGTTGATGTGGAGGCGGAGATTGATGCGTCTGTCGCAGAGGCGCAGCAGCAGATGGAAAAGCTGAAACAGGATTCCAATTCTTTGCAGGAAAATTTTAGAAATATGTCCAAAACTTTTGAAATGCTACAGAATGCTTTGGACGAAATCAGGAATAGCCTGGTAGGCATCAGAGGAGTCGCTGACCAGACAAACCTTCTTTCACTCAACGCGAGCATTGAGGCTGCAAGAGCCGGGGAGCAGGGGAAAGGATTTGCGGTTGTCGCGGAGCAGGTCGGCAAGTTGGCTAAGCGGAGCCGGAGCATGGTCGAGGGCATTGATGCGAGCATTATGGAGGTGGAGCTGCAAAGTAGTGAGATGAATAAGTATATTCAGGCATCTGATGAAGCGGTGCTTCGCAATATCCAGAGTATAGAACAGACAGGCAGGCATTTCGAAGATGTGAAGAAAAGCGTCTCCGGGACGTTGGGGGTTCGACAGGCCATTGAAAGTGCGCTGGACAAGAACCGCGCATATGTAAAGACTGTCGAGAAGTCTCTTATGGGGACGGCAGGCGTTTACAGTGATATCATTGACAAGATGGATATTGATGACAGCAAGAAGGGCGTACTGATTGAAACATTCCAAAATCTTATCGAGCAGGCGATTGCCATGGTGGAGGAGATTCCCCGATTCAATTATGATGCAAATTGATAGAAACCAGGAAACGGTATGCGCAAGAGACTACATCTGCATTTAGAGGAAAAAGAGTACAGGGACATAATTCAACGCTGTCATTTCCGGGAAAGCGACCTGGCAAAGCTGAAGGAAGCGGGAGAAATGACGGAGGCCGCGGCGACGCCGGAGATATTTTTTGAGGCGGCGGAAGAAGAAAAAAGGATTCCCGTGATTGTGACGTTGGGCGGCGGGGTCGATGAGCTGCAGGATTCGTATATGCAGAAGGAGCGGCTGACGGAAAGCTATATGATAGAATGTGTGGCGATGGAGCTTCTTGAAAAGGCATATTGGCAGGCGGCATCATGCGTCTATGCGCACACGGGCATGTGGATGTCGGGCATCTGTTTTCTGGGGGATAAAATACCCCTGGGGAGCATGGAAGAAATTTTCCGGAGGCTCAATCCCCAGGGGATAGCTTATAATCAGGCATACATGCTGACGCCTAAGAAGACGGTGGTGTTTCTTGCCGATTTATGTGCGGAACGCAGGGATGAGGGCTGCGCTGTCTGTGCAGAGTGCGGGAATCTGTCATGCACGAACAGGCGTACGCCGCCAAGTGCACAATAAGTTAATGGTTATCAGCATTTTTTAACAATATGTCTATGTCTTCTAAGCTCATATCTGGCTGTTCCTGTTTTTCTTTAGTATAATCTCCATATCCCATATCATACTGCTGCATAAATTTCACCATGCCAACAGGCCCCAGTACTTCCTGCAATGCTCTTATTCCTGCGTTTCTTATATCGATTGGACTGCTTAAATTAATATCCAACAATCAAATCACCTCCCATGCAAACCTCAGTGGATTAAGTACCCTTGTCTTCAATTTTAATTTTTCTGCCATCTTTTCAAGCTTATCATCGGTTGTCAAAAGTACGTCTGCATTAGCCTCCTCTGCAGATGCAATGTGTAGGCTGTCAAATGCACGTATCTTAGAGACTGACATGATATCTGCAGACCTTTTTCTAATTTTTTCTGTATACGGTATATGCATTTCTGCGACACAATACAAATCAAGTACCTTCTGTTTCTTAACTATATCTTGCATGCGGCTTATTTCGAGTTCCAGTATTTCACTCCCGGCAATAACTACCTTTTTCATCTGTCCCATTTTAAGTACCGTCAAAATGGCCTCGCTTTCCAAGTGGATACGTTCTTGAATCTGGTCATCAAACGGTCTGTTATAACAACAATTATCCAGATAAATTATCATTTATATAATCCACCTTTCTTTTTACATTGTACTTCATTTCAGGTATTTATTCAATCATCCATATTTTCCAGAAAGTTACATATTTTCTCGTTTTATTATTGTCCACCGAGGGTATACTTTGGCAATCAAATTAGAGCGAAGAGACAGCGCTTGCGCTGTCTGTGCGGAGTGCGGGAATCTGTCATGCATGAACAGGGGTATGTCAGGCATGTCGGTGCGCTAGGATAGCGTCGTCGCTTTAATCCGCCCGATTCCGTCCCGCACGGCAGGGACGGACAAAAGGACAAGGGTGGCTGCCGTCTCGGCGAAAATATAGATTGCATTGTAGACGATGGAATAGGGAAGCGCGCCCCATCCTTCCCAGGCGTAAGAACCGAAGAAAATCCAGCCGGAGAGGACAACGAATACATATCTGCCAAGAACACCGGCGACATATCCTTTTACTAAACCGGCCTTGGCATTGGTGAACAGGCCGGACAAGCCCAGGGCGCCGAAAGCGAGGAAATAATCCATCACAAGCTGCATTGGGAACAGTACGTAAGGGTCGATGATAAGCTGTAGGACGCCATAGGCAAATCCCGACAGAAGCCCGGCGCCCAAGCCGAAGAAATAGCCCGGCAGACAGATGACCAACATGGAAAACAGAGTGACGGAGCCGCCTGTGGGGAAATGGAACAGCTTTATGTTGGAAAGCACGGTTCCCAAGGCGACGGCCATGGCGCAGAAAGTGAGCTGCTTGATTGTAAGCAGGCTTTTTTTGTTTCGGTATGATTTTCCTTGGCGGCAGCCTGCGTGGCGGCGTATCTGCGGGCACACCATACCGCGCCGTACAGCAGGACAATCACAACGCCGGCCAGCAGCGCTTTGCCCAGAGTGGTGGGGACATAGGTAACCTCATCCCATTCATTGATGATAACATCGTACAACATAAAAAATCCTCCTTTGTCTTTGGAATAAACAAGGAGGGGAGATTATGGCACAGGCGCCCTCTGGTTCCTGTGTCTTTCATATGCTTCCTTACGCCAGTATTAACCGGTTCAAGTTATGAGGGTTAGAATAGAATAGAAAGTCTTACGCTCTCAATCCGTATTCAGTCTCAGCAATAGCTCCCCTAGCAAGTTATTCGATTGTGCGGCGGTTCGCCGCGGCGGGCAACACCCGTTGGTTCATAATATAAGGGTATGCGGAAAGAATGTCAAGAAATTTCCAGAAATTTCTTTGTCGTGTGGTTTTATTGTAATTGTGTTTTCCAAATGTTACAATAGTTACAATACCCTTAGTGAACAAAAGGACATGCGGGCCTGCGGAAGGTATCATTGACAGAAGAAAAATTCATCCCAACGAGGTTAGCCAGGACAGTGCAGAAGAAAAAGATTCCCGAAGTCAACAGGAAACAGTTTTGGGGATGCAGCGTAGCCGCAGCCCTGTTGTTGGTGTGCCTGCTGTCGGGATGGGAGCACAGGCGCCAGTCTTTACAGTATATAGAGGCAATACCTGGGGGAAGAAAGGACGCCGTATTTTTTGGGCAGGACAGGCAGTGGGAGAACTGGACGGATTATCTGACGGAGACGGCGCAGGAGGCCCCTTATGTCTTTGCTTTTGCGGAGGTTTCAGACAGCCGGGCGGAGTTTATTTGGGGATTCAGCGACGACAGGGAGCCTCTTCTTACATCGTTTCAGGAGGAAAAGAACAGGCAGCGTGAGGAGATGGGAGGAAAGGACAGCCTGTCCTGGTATTTCGTAAAGCTGCGTATGGATGAAGACGTGCACGGTTTAGACGTTTACAGATATTTGCAGAAGAATTTTGCCGAGGAAGGGTATCTGTTTCAGGTATGGTCGTTGAACGGCGGAGACGCATATGAGATAGAGCAGGAATATGCCAGCGTACTTGAAGAGCAGGGCGTCGTATTGGCGAAGCGTCAGGCGATTATGCGCAAGGGATATCTGTATTTGCTTGTCTGTGAAGATACGTCGGAAGAAAACAGGGAGGACGTCAGCTTGCAGATGATGGATTTCGAGGGGCGGGTTGCTCCTGAACCGTCGGGCTATGGTTATGGCTCGATTATGGACGAAGAGGAGCTTTATTGGGCAGACCATACGGAGAGGATTACCCGGTTGGAAAATCCCAAACGAAGATTCAGGGAAGTGCGCGCCTTTGACTCGTCGGCTTCCAACAAGCTGCTAGGATATTTCCCTCTTCTGAGCGAAGCCGAGTATCAGGTAAAGCTTGCCCAGGATTTGCCTGAGATGACAATACGGTTCCAGATTATCGGAGCGGATTTGGAGAATGGATATGCTTCCTATCTGCATTATGGCAAGAGCATGGATGAGAAATATTGTATGGAAGTGCGCAGTGCGGAGGACGGCTCGGCTGTGCAGATAGACGAAG
Organism: uncultured Lachnospiraceae bacterium; assembly: GCA_947172645.1. GTDB lineage: Bacteria > Bacillota > Clostridia > Lachnospirales > Lachnospiraceae > UBA3282. Next base: position 75,592 of record CAMWBY010000007.1, read on the forward strand.
TCAAACTTTGCATCGAGAGGACAGATACCGTCAGTTTCGAAGATTTGGACGGCGACGGATATCTGGAGATGAGAATCGTCTATCATTCCCACGGCTTAGATGAGGACGGGATAGCAGTCCATCATGAGAAATATTGGGCTTGGAATAAGAAAAAGGAAAGGCTGTGCCCTATAGACGAGGAGGAAATCTTTGCCAGGAAACAGGCGTGCGACGTGGGCGGCGACGGTATTGACAACGGGGAAGAGGCGGACAGGCAGCCGGTAAAGCGCAGCGTACACAGGGGTGATTCTCTATGGCGGTTTGCGCAGGAGTACTACGGCGATGGAAAGCGTTGGACAAAGATTTACGAGCATAACCGGGCGGTGATTGGGAATAATCCTTCCGTCATTCTGGAGGGTACGGAGTTGGAGATTCCGTGACACATCAGACCAACGAGGAGGATAGGATGGAAGATTTTGGTTTTTTGGAGATGCAAAAGATACAGAGACAGCTTCAGGAAAAGTATAAAGACAAGTGGGAACATCTGTCGCCGCGGCTTGGCCGGGACCAACTCTTGTGGCTGCTTATTGAGCTAGGGGAAGTGGCTGACATCATCAAGAAGGATGGCGACAGTAAAATCATGGAGGACCAGGGCGTGAGGAAACATTTTATCGAGGAGATGGCGGATGTCATGATGTATTTTAACGATGTCATGCTCTGTTACGGCATTTCTGTGGAAGAGCTGAAAAGCGTGTATTTGGAGAAACACCAAAGGAATATGAAGAGATGGTGAGAAGACGTATATGGGAAATCATACAGCCCTTTGCCATATATTATCTTGTATACAGCGCAGTTTTTCTTATCGTGACCTTCCTGTGCCGGACAGTGGCGGAGGGACTTGGAAGCGACGGATTAGCATATCTGGCGGCGCATGCAGAGACTGTGACCGGATTGGTCAGCGGATTGGCTATGATTGTGGCAGTCGTGCCACTTACGCCGATGCTGCGCAGGGAGTTGGATGGGCACAAGGGGATTATCGATATGCCTGGCAGGCGGCAAAGCGGTCAGACAGCGGAAGACGGTAAGGTGGGCAGTGGCTATGGAAGAAATGGCATGACTGTCAGGTACTGGAAGCAGGTGTCAGTGTCTGTCACGGTATTGCTTGCCGCGTCGTTTTCTGTGGGATTGAATATCTTGCTTGCATTGACCGGTTTAGTCCAGGCTTCCGTATCCTACCAGGATGTGGCACAGCGGCAGTATGGCGTGGCGCTTGGGGCGGGCATCGTTCTGTTCGGCCTGATTTCCCCGGTTACGGAGGAAATTGTGTTCCGCGGGTTGATTTTTAACCGTTTGCGGCGTTATTGCCCACATGCCATAGCGGTGATTGTGTCCGGGGTGATGTTTGGGGCATACCACGGCAATCTGGCGCAGGGCGTGTACGGCGGGTGCATGGGAATACTGATGGCTTATCTATATGAGAGGATGCATAGTTTCTTTGTCCCTTGTCTGTTCCATGGGACGGCAAATCTGGTAGTATATTTCATTTCGCAGAACGGAGCGTTGCATGGGAAGGTTTTTACTGTGCCCGGCTGTGTGTTGTTTCTTGCGGTTTCCGGCGTCTGCATTTGGATAGTGGAGATTTTGTATGCGAAGTGACAATTTCCAATCTGCCCTGACAAGGAGGTAAAGGCTAGAAAATGTACAATTATATACTGTTTGACCTGGATGGCACATTGACTGACCCGAAAGAAGGAATCACGGGCTGTGTGCAGTATGCGCTTCATCAATTGGGAATAGAAGAGCCTGATAATGATAAACTGGAGCCTTTTATCGGTCCGCCGCTAGCGGACAGCTTCAGGGAGTTTTATGGTTTTGATGAGGAAACAATTAAGCAGGCGGTTGCTTATTACAGGGAACGTTTCAGCATGGCAGGGCTGTTTGAGAATGAGATATATCCGGACATTGCACAGATGCTTGCCAATCTGCAGGAGGAAGGCCGTCATCTGGCGGTCGCTTCCAGTAAACCGGCTATCTATGTGAAGAAGATTCTGGAACATTTCGGGATACTTTCGTATTTTGAAGTGGTGGTGGGCAGCGAGCTTGACGGCACGAGGGTGAAGAAAGAGGAAGTGGTGGAGGAAGCTTTGCGCCAACTTTTGAAGGATGCGGAGACTGTAAAGGGGAAACCGGCGCAGCGGACTGACGTGGTTATGGTGGGCGACAGACGATTTGACGTGGAGGGCGCTAAGGCTTATGGAATTGCGTCAATCGGCGTATCCTATGGGTATGCGTCCGAGGGGGAGTTGGAAAAAGCGGGCGCAGATGTGATTGTGGGAACAGTAAAGGAATTACATGAAAAGTTGCTGAGAGGGGAAGCGGACATGCAGGCTACATAGCTGCATGTCTTTTTATTTTCCTTACTCGATTGCACATGCAATTATTCCGGGCGCTTGTTTGTCTAATAAGTGTAAAGAGACAAAAACAAGCACAATTGCGAAAGGAGATGAAACGGGTGGAACTTCTTGTGAAGAGAGCGAAAAGGGGTGATGCCGAAGCCTTTATAGAGCTGATTGAGAGCAACAAGCAAAGCATGTATAAAGTGGCGAGGGGATTTTTGCACGATGAGGAGGATGTGGCCGACGCCATGTCGGAGACGGTTCTGACATGTTATGAGAAAGTGCGCACACTGAAACATGACGCCTATTTTAAGACATGGATGATAAGGATTCTGATTAACCACTGCAAGAATATTCTGAGAAAGCGCAAAAGAAGCATCCCGGTGGAAACCATGGCTGAGTTTGAGGGCGAGGCGCAAAACAGCGGGGAACAGGAGTTTCAGGAACTGATTGAGCCGCTTAAGGAGCAAGACCGCAGCATTTTTACTTTATATTATGTCTATGGCATGAAAGTGAAGGAGATTGCGGCATGTATGGAGATGAAAGAAAATACTGTGACAACCCGGTTAAAACGGGGACGTGAAGCGTTGCGGGACGAGATGACGGACAGGCGGGGAACAGGAGGGCGTTTATGAACAGGAAAGCGGAAGAGAGACTTCCTCAGATAGTGGAAGAACGGTTACAGGAAGCATATGAGTCTATACGGAGGGGAGAAATAGAACAGATGGGAAAACAGGGAAATGGGTATAGAAGATGGATGGGAGTTGCGGCTGCGTTAGCGTTAGCCGTGTCGGTGCCGTCGGCGGTGTATGCGGCGGTGTCCTATTTTCAGAAAAATGTGCAGCGTGAGGAAGACAGACTTACCTATGCGTTTGATTTGAATTATGAACTTGTCCCGGGTGAATACGAGGTGACGCCCGGATATCTGCCCGATGGGTTAAGTGACCAGGGGGCAGGGCAGTATTACGGAGAAGGGGAAGACTGGATTACCGTGATGCCGATTTACACAATGGCGGAATTGGAGAAAGCCAATAAGGAGATTGTGGTGGACAACATTGAACAGGTGGAGCATACTGTCCTGAGCGGCATGGAGGCGGATGTAATTACTTTTAAAGAAGCGGAAAAATACCGCAGCCATACCTATCTTTTCCTGTTCAATGAAAAGGAAGGCTACGTGCTCAACATCATAGCCGGTTATACGGTCAGCAAAGAGGAAGCGATGAAATTTGCCGACAGCTTAAGTGTGGTGAGGACTGGCGACGGCAGCTATGAATCAGAAGAAGATAAGACACAGAGGGAAAAGGAAGAAGAGGACGACAGGCGTGCACAGCAGAAAGCGGCGGACAATGGGGAGACACTGAGACAGTTGGGGGTTCCCGGGGATAAAATCTATGCCGTGGGAGAGGAGTTACACACATACGGCGGCGCGTTGGGCTATAAGGTGACAGATTATGAATTTTTGGAGAGCCTGGAAGGGTTTGACGAGGAAGGCTTCTTCGAATATGCCCGGTTCGACGGATGGCTGAATGAGGATAAGACGCTCCGGCCTTATAAAAGGCAGCATTACAGTGGGAACGGAGAGTTGCTTTCGGAAGACGAGGCGGAGCAGGAGATTCTTCGGGTGGACCTGGAAGTGCATTGCTACGATGACCAGTGGGAAGGGCTTACACTGGACGATGCGGAATTGAGCTTTGAACTGGCCTATATGGACAGGACAGAGGACGGGGCGTACACATGGGCGGAAGACTATTACGATGCCGTCCCGTCAGAGGAATACTTCCTGCAGATGGATAACAGCGCGGTCTATATCAATGTGGCGACCCACACGGAGGGCGAAGACCGCAAGGACTTTTTCTTCCGTGATATTGAAAAAGGAGAGACTATCGGCTATACGCTTCTTTTCGTGGTGGACAAAGACCGCAAGGATGATTTCCTGTTAAGCGTTACGGGAACCAACAGCAGTATATGGCAGGGTGAGTATATGACGGCGGAAGAAATGCAGAATGGACTGGAAGGGTATATCCGGCTGGATTGAGCGGGCTTTACACCTGACGGGGCGTTTGGTATAATATGAAAAATGCCGCCATGATTATAAGCGATTAGCAGTGACAAGGTGTAGGGCACATGCATGGTTCATGGGCTTTACACCTTTTGTGGGTGGCAGGTTTCGTGTTTTCACGTGCAACGAGTACATTCCTTGTTGCTTGGACGCGAGTGCGCAAGTTGGACAGGGATGAGGCCAAGACAGGGGGAATTGCGATGAGGAAGAGCGTTTTTACAGAGAAGTTCAAACTGGACAGCGAGCGGGAGAAACAGGTGCGGGAAGAGATTAAAGCGTTTTATTTAGATACTTTTGATGAAGAAATCGGGATGATTAAGGAACAGCAGATACTTGACTTGTTCTATGAACATATGGCGCCGGTTATTTATAACAAGGCTTTGGACGATGTGCACCGTTGGCACAGACAGCAGGCGGAAAATCTTGAATCGGATTACTATATGTTGTATTGCGACGTCTGACAGGAAAGTGGGAACCATGGAGGTTAAATTGAAGAGGATATTAAAAGTAACGGGCATTGTACTGCTTGTCCTGCTTCTGGCAGCAGGCGCTTATGTAGGTTATGTGACGGCATCGTATTACCGGCTGCCGGATGAATTGACTTTGGAAGTCAACAAGAGTGGTTCCGACAGCGACTTTGTACGGGATTTTCAGGTAAGGCAAGGGGAAGAATACCTGATTATGACATACAATATCGGGTTCGGCGCTTACACGGAGGATTTCAGCTTCTTTATGGACGGTGGGAAGTCGTCCTGGGCGAAGGATAAAGACAGTGTGCTTGCCTCTGTATCTGCGATGGCCGGAGTGGTCAATGAGGCCAATCCCGATTTTATTTTCTTGCAGGAAGTTGACCGGGACGGGACAAGAAGCTATCATGTGGACGAACTGGAAGTCCTGAACCGGTTTCTGTTAGGCTATTACTATGATTTTGCCCAGAATTATGACTCGCCCTTTCTTTTCTTCCCGCCTTGGCAGCCTCACGGGGCGAATGTGGCGGGGCTTGTGACGTATTCCCGGGGAGAAATTACGGATACCATGCGCAGAAGCTTCCCGATTTCGGAATCTTTCAGCAAATTCGTGGATTTGGACAGATGTTATTCGATTTCCCGTGTCCCTGTGGAGAATGGGAAGTATCTCTGCCTCTACCATGTGCACTTGTCCGCCTATGGCAGTAACGATGAAATCAGGGAAGGTCAGCTTTCCATGCTGTTTGGGGATATGCAGGCGGATTACCGGAAGGGGAATTATGTGATTTGCGGAGGGGACTATAACCACAATGTAAAACCGGGAGAGACGGAAAACGCGCCGGAGTGGGCCTATCCTTTTCCGAGAGAGGATATCCCGGAAGGATTCCATATGGCAATAGACGATGCGAGGGAGCCGGAGGATATTGCCCACGATTCTTGCAGGAATGCCGATGAACCTTATGAAGAAGGACAAACCTTTACAATCACTTTGGACGGTTTTATCGTATCGGACAATGTGGCGGTGAAGGAGTACCGGAATGTGGATTGCGGGTATCGGTATTCAGACCATGACCCGGTGGTGATGAGGTTTGGGTTGGAGTGAAGCCATAAAAAGGTAACCGGAATAGAGACAACGATAAATATATAAAAACAAAGGAGACTACACCATGAACCCATACCTGAGAAACCTAAACCGCATTGAATTTGTGGTAACATACGCCTGTACGGGGCAGTGTAAGCATTGCTCCGAGGGCAGTCATATGTCCGGCGGTGAACATATTGACGGGGACGCCGCCGCCAGAATGGTGTCCGGGCTGTGCAGTATGTACCAGATAGATTCCCTGATGACATTCGGCGGGGAACCGCTTCTTTATCCTGATGAAGTCTGTAAGATACATGCCACGGCGCGGGATATGGGGATTGTGAAGCGACAGCTTATCACCAACGGCTATTTTTCTAAAGATGAGGAAAAGATAAGGGACGTGGCGGCAAAACTTGTCGGCAGCGGGGTGAACGCTGTCTTGCTGTCGGTGGATGCTTTCCACCAGGAAGTGATTCCGATAGAGCCGGTGAAGGTCTTCGCGGCAGCAGTGCAGGAGGCAGGTATTTTGCTGAAAGCGCATCCGGCATGGCTTGTGAGCGCAGAAGACGATAACCCTTATAACCGGCAGACGCATGAAATCCTGCGGCAGTTTGAAGATATGGGGATTCCGGTTTCGGATGGAAACATCATTTTCCCAAGCGGCAATGCCATAAAGTATTTAAAAGAGTATTTCCATTCAGAGGAAGATTACAGCGACCCCTATGAAGACGACCCGGAGGATGTGCGCGCTGCCTGTGTATCCCCGAACGGGGACGTATTGGGCGGTAATATCTACCGGACGGATATTACGGATGTGATAGAGAACTATAAGCCAGTGTAGGCTGACGGCGAAATCATATAGCTTATTGATTTGAGGCTACTCACAGAATAGTCCGCCTGACAAGCAGGTTTTTGAATATTATCAGAGAAATAATCTGACTTTTTGCTTTATATAATTAAATTGACAGATTATCTGACAATTCTGCAAAAAGTCGTTATTTACAATCCAGGTAAAGTGTTGTATAGTATACGTGCAGGTCGCAAAGGAGCGTAACATGTCTCCTTTGCGACCTTTCTGCGCGAATAAGCAGAGACAGAAGGCATGCGTGGCAGACACCATGGGACATGAGTGTCTGAGACGCAGGACTTATGACGAGCAACGCGAACGAACAAGGCGAAGCCTTGCGAGTCTGCTTATGAGAAGGATAAGCAGAGACAGAAGGCGTGCGAATCTGCTTATAGAAGAATGAACAGACAGAAGGGATTAGTTTGTAGAAGCATTTCAGCTTCAGCAGGGAGGTAAGTTATGTTTGATGTAAAAACAGCGGTTCCCGCTTCACCACTTTACCGCAGAGAATTTGAACATGATAACTGCGGCATCGGCGCATGTGTGAACATCAAGGGGATAAAAAGTCGCGCCATCGTCGAGAATGCGCTCAAGATTGTGGAAAACTTAGAGCACAGGGCGGGCAAGGACGCGGAGGGAAAAACCGGCGACGGGGTAGGTATCCTGACCCAGATGCCCCATAAGTTTATGGTTAAAGTCACAAAGGAACTGGGCTTTGACATCGGCGGGGAGCGTGAGTACGGCGTGGGAACATTCTTTTTCCCGCAGGATGAATTGCAGCGCAACCAGGCAAAAAAGATGCTTGAGATTATAGCCGAGAAAGAGGGGCTTGTCTTCCTGGGATGGCGCACAGTGCCCACCGTCCCTTCGGTGTTAGGGCATAAGGCAGTGGAATGTATGCCCTGTATTATGCAGGCATTTATCAAGAAACCGGCAGGCGTGGAGAAGGGGCTTGATTTTGACCGGAAATTATATATTTTGAGAAGGACTTTCGAGCAGTCCACGGATGTGACTTATGTGGTCAGTCTGTCGAGCAGGACGATTGTATATAAGGGAATGTTCTTAGTGGGACAGCTGCGCACTTTTTTTTCCGATTTGCAGGATAAGGATTATGAGTCGGCGATTGCCATGGTGCATTCCCGCTTTTCGACCAACACGAACCCGAGCTGGGAGCGTGCCCATCCCAACAGGTTTATTGTACATAACGGTGAGATAAACACAATCCGGGGCAACGCGGACAAGATGCAGGCCAGGGAGGAGAACATGGAATCCGAGCACCTGCGGGGACAGATGCATAAGATTCTGCCTGCTATCAACGGGGCAGGTTCCGACTCGGCCATGCTTGACAATACGTTGGAATTTCTTGTGATGAGCGGGATGCCTCTGCCTCTCGCGGTGATGATTACAATTCCGGAGCCGTGGGAGAACAACAAGACCATGTCGCAGAAGAAAAAGGATTTCTACCAGTATTATGCCACGATGATGGAGCCTTGGGACGGCCCGGCGTCCATTCTTTTCTGCGATGGGGATATGATGGGCGCAGTGCTTGACCGGAACGGTCTACGTCCTTCGCGTTATATGATTACGGATGACGACACACTGATTCTGTCTTCTGAGGTAGGGGTGCTTGATATAGAGCCCTCCAGGATTGTGGAGAAGGAAAGGCTGCATCCCGGCAAGATGCTCCTGGTGGATACGGTTCAGGGCAGGGTGATTGATGACGACGAGCTGAAAGAGCGCTATGCCTCAGCCCGCCCTTACGGTGAGTGGCTGGACAGAAAATTAGTGGCGTTAAAAGATTTGAAGATTCCGAATGTACGGGTGCCTGCGTATACGGACGAAGAAAGACAACGTATGCAGAAAGCTTTCGGCTATACCTATGAAGAGCTGAAAATGAGCATACTGCCTATGGCGAAGAACGGGGCGGAGGCCATCGCGGCGATGGGAGTGGATACGCCGATTCCTGTGCTGTCCAAGGCGCATCACCCGCTGTTCCACTACTTTAAGCAGCTCTTTGCACAGGTCACCAATCCGCCGATTGACGCCATCCGGGAGGAAGTGGTGACTTCCACAACGGTTTATCTTGGCAAGGACGGCAACTTGCTTGAGGAAGTACCCGAGAACTGCAACATGCTTAAGGTACACAACCCGATTCTGACAAACACGGACCTTCTGAAAATAAAAAATATGAAATGCGACGGGTTCAAGGTAGAAGTGGTTCCCATCACTTACTATAAGAACACGAGCCTGGAAAAAGCCATTGACAGGCTGTTTGTGGAAGTGGACAGGGCATACAGAGAGGGAGCCAATATACTGATTCTGTCCGACCGGGGCGTGGATGAGAACAGGGTGGCGATTCCGTCTCTGCTTGCTGTCTCGGCCTTGCAGCAGCATCTTGTCAGCACGAAGAAGAGAACCAGTGTGGACATTATCTTAGAGTCTGCGGAACCCCGCGAGGTGCATCACTTTGCCACACTGCTTGGTTTCGGCGCTTCCGCGGTGAATCCTTATCTGGCCCAGGAGAGCATTAAGGAACTGATTGACAACCATATGCTTGACAAGGATTACTATGCGGCGGTGAACGATTATAACGATGCGGTACTGCATGGCATTGTGAAGATTGCCTCCAAGATGGGGATTTCGACCATCCAGTCTTACCAGGGTTCCAAGATTTTCGAGGCCATCGGCATAGATAAGGAAGTGATTAACAAATACTTCACCAATACGGTATGCCGGGTGGGCGGCATTACGCTCAAAGACATTGAGAAGGAGGCGGATACGCTTCACTCCATGGCTTTTGACCCACTTGGTCTATCTACTGATTTGACGCTGGATAACCCGGGACATCACCAGATGCGCAGCGGGGCGGACGAACATTTGTATAACCCGGAGACGATACATTTACTGCAAGAGTCAACAAGGCGGGGGGACTACGAAATCTTCAAGCAATATACCGCCGCGGTCAACAGAGAGGAGAGCATTAAGAACCTAAGAGGGCTGATGGATTTCAATTATGCCAGGAAACCCCTGCCAATTGAGGAAGTGGAAGCGGTTGACACGATTGTCACAAGATTTAAGACAGGCGCCATGTCCTACGGCTCTATCTCCAAGGAAGCCCATGAGACGATGGCAATCGCCATGAACAGGCTGCACGGTAAATCCAATTCCGGCGAAGGCGGCGAGGATGACGAGAGGCTGCAGGTGGGGACGGATGGGATAAACCGTTGCTCCGCCATCAAGCAGGTGGCGTCGGGACGGTTCGGCGTGACGAGCAAATATTTAAACAGCGCGCAGGAGATACAGATTAAGATGGCGCAGGGGGCGAAGCCCGGTGAAGGCGGGCATCTGCCCGGCGGCAAAGTATACCCTTGGATTGCCAAGACGAGGCATTCCACACCAGGGGTGGGATTGATTTCCCCGCCGCCCCATCATGACATTTATTCCATCGAAGACTTGGCGCAGTTAATTTATGACTTGAAGAACGCCAACACGCGGGCGAGGATTTCCGTAAAACTGGTGTCCGAGGCAGGCGTGGGGACGGTGGCGGCAGGCGTTGCCAAGGCAGGCGCCCAGGTAATTCTTGTGTCCGGCTATGACGGCGGCACGGGCGCGGCTCCCCGCAATTCCATCCATAATGCGGGACTGCCCTGGGAGCTTGGGTTGGCGGAAACTCACCAGACATTGATACAGAACGGCCTGCGCAATAAGGTGCGCATCGAGACGGACGGAAAACTGATGAGCGGACGCGACGTTGCCATCGCGGCAATCCTGGGAGCGGAAGAGTTTGGCTTCGCCACCGCGCCTCTGGTAACCATGGGATGCGTTATGATGCGGGTATGCAACCTGGATACCTGCCCTGTGGGTGTGGCAACCCAGAATCCTAAGCTGCGCAAGCGTTTTACGGGTAAGCCGGAATATGTGGAGAACTTCATGCGGTTTATCGCCCAGGAGCTGCGGGAATATATGGCGAAATTAGGGGTCCGCACGGTGGACGAACTGGTTGGCAGGACGGACCTTCTGAAAGTAAAAGAGAATCTGACAGACCGCCAGAGAAAGGTGGACTTAAGCGTAATTTTGAGCAATCCCTACGAGGGGACCAGAGGGAAATATATTTTTGACCCGAAACAGGTATATGATTTCGCATTGGAGAAAACCCTGGATGAAAAGGTGCTTCTTAAGCAGCTTTCCAAAGCTTTGGAGACAGGGGCGAAGCGAAGCCTTGAGGTGGACGTCAAGAACACGGACCGCACGTTCGGAACAATCCTTGGTTCGGAGATTACGAGACGGTTCGGCGATTCTTTACCGGAGGATACCTACCGGATTCTGTGCAATGGCTCCGGCGGACAGAGCTTTGGCGCTTTCATCCCGAAAGGGCTGACACTGGAATTGGTGGGAGATTCCAACGATTATTTTGGAAAAGGGCTGTCGGGCGGCAAACTTATCGTCTATCCGCCGAAAGGCTCGAAATTTAAGCAGGATGAGAATATCATTATCGGCAATGTGGCTCTTTATGGGGCGACTTCCGGCAAGGCGTTTATTAACGGTGTGGCGGGCGAACGCTTCTGTGTGCGCAACTCCGGCGCACTGGCAGTGGTGGAGGGCGTGGGCGACCATGGCTGCGAGTATATGACCGGCGGGCGCGTGGCAATCATCGGCGCTGTGGGTAAGAACTTTGCGGCCGGCATGAGCGGCGGAATCGCCTATGTGTTAGATGAAAACAACGACCTGTATACGAAGACGAATAAGGAGATGGTTTCTTCCTATGAGATTACTTCCAAATATGACGTGCTTGAACTGAAAGAGATGATAAAAGAGCACGTGGCCTATACCAATTCCGTCAAAGGAAAAGAAATTCTGGATAATTTCGGAGTCTATCTTCCGAAATTTAAGAAGATTATTCCTCACGACTACGAGAGGATGTTAAAGCTGATTGTGCAGATGGAAGAGAAGGGGCTCAGTGCGGAACAGGCGCAGATTGAGGCGTTCTATGCGGCGAAAAAGTAAAATTTTGCATACTGAGTGCAGAAGCGCTTTAAACGTGGCCTAAATTTGCAGACGAAGCAGGAATGGAGGATTGACATGGGAAAACCAACCGGATTTATAGAGTATGAGCGCAGGGTTTCTAAGGATGTAAGCCCGAAACAGCGCGTCAAAAATTTCAATGAATTTCATGAACATTTAACGATGGAGGAGCAACAGAAACAGGGGGCGCGGTGTATGGACTGCGGGGTGCCTTTCTGCCAGTCGGGGATGACGCTTGGCGGGATGACTTCGGGATGCCCGCTGCATAACCTGGTGCCGGAATGGAATGATTTGGTGTATACGGGAAATTGGGAGCAGGCATATCTGCGTCTGCATAAGACAAACAATTTCCCGGAATTTACATCCAGAGTATGCCCGGCCTTATGTGAGGCGGCGTGCACCTGCGGTTTGAACGGAGAAGCCGTCTCCACGAAGGAGAATGAGTATGCCATTATTGAGAATGCATATGAGAAAGGCTACGCCGCGCCCAAACCGCCCAAGGTGAGGACGGGCAAGACAGTGGCGGTGGTGGGCAGCGGGCCTTCCGGGCTTGCGGTGGCGGACCAGCTCAATAAGAGAGGACATTTGGTGACTGTATTCGAACGTTCCGACAGGATTGGCGGATTGCTGATGTACGGTATACCGAATATGAAACTGGAGAAACACGTTATCGAGCGTAAAATCAAAGTGATGGAGGCGGAGGGCGTTGTATTCGTAACAAGTACAGACGTCGGCAAGGATGTAAAGGCTGAGAAACTGCTGAAAGAGTTTGACAGGGTAGTGCTGTGCTGCGGTTCTTCCCAGCCCAGGGATATTACCGCGCCCGGCAGGGATGCCAAAGGCATTTACTTTGCGGTGGATTTTCTGTCCAAGAATACAAAGAGTCTGTTAGATTCTGATTTCCAGGATAAACAGTATGTGGATACGAAAGGCAAAGACGTGGTCATTATCGGCGGCGGAGACACCGGAAATGACTGTGTGGGAACGGCGGTGCGTCATGGCGCGAAGTCCGTCACCCAGATTGAGATGATGCCCAAGGCGCCGGACAGCCGTGCAGGCAATAACCCCTGGCCCCAATGGCCCAAAGTGTGCAAGACCGATTACGGACAGGAGGAAGCCATCGCCATGTATGGGCATGACCCACGGATATATGAGTCCACCGTCAAGGAGTTTATCAAAGACAAGGGCGGCAATCTGAAAGCCGTGAAGATTGTTTCCCTGACATGGGAAAAGGACGAAAAGACAGGGCGGATGAGCATGAAAGAGGTGGCAGGAAGCGAGAAAGCGCTTGACGCGCAGATTGTGCTTATCGCGGCAGGCTTTTTAGGAAGCCAGAAGTATGTGACGGACGCTTTCAAGGTGGCGTTGGACGGCAGGACCAACGTGAAGACAGGCGACGGCAGATTTGCCACCAGTGTGGACCGAGTCTTTACGGCGGGCGACATGCATACGGGGCAGTCCCTTGTGGTCAAGGCAATCAGGCAGGGCAGGGAGTGCGCCAGGGAAGTGGATGAAAGCCTGATGGGGTATACGAATATGTACGTGCAGTAGTGGAATATTTTTTGATTTTTTATGCCAGAGAATACCTGTATTTTAAGCGTTCTCTTTTACCGTTCCACCATGTTGCGCAGGGGCTTTTTATCTGCATACCTCTGCACATTATCCAGGCAGATATCGACTACGTTGCGCAGGGTTTCCGGGAGATGATAGCCTCCCGATACATGAGGGGTGATGAAGAGATTGGGAATATTCCATAGCCTGTCCCCCTGTGGTAACGGTTCCGGGTCGGTCACATCCAGCGCGGCGCCTGCCAGGCGGCCAGATTCCAGGGCGTTGCACAGAGCTTCCCGGCATACCAAGTCGCCTCTGCCGCCGTTGAGGAAGAAGCTTCCCGGCTTCATGAGGGAAAACAATTCTTGATTAAAGAGACCTTTCGTGTCATCTGTACTTGGCAGGAAGGAGACTACTGCGTCGGCTTTTGGAAGAAGTTCTTTGAGTGAATCCGTCGTGTGGAGTTCATCCATGTATGGCGGACATTCACCGGGACTTCTTTTTATGCCGATTACACGGGCTCCCAGGGCGTGTGCCAGTTTTGCAAAATGGTTTCCGATATTGCCCGCACCGAGTATCAGGATAGTGGAATCCGTGACGGATACCACGTTCCCTTCTTCTTTCCATAAATGTTGATTCTGATTATCCCTGTATAGATACAGCTTCTTCTGGAGAGCTAAAAGCATGGCGAACATGTGCTCCGACACTGCTTTTCCGTAGGCGCCGCTGCTTGTGGTCAGTATGGTATGTGGGTTTAGCACGCCTTTTTCCATATAAGGCTCATATCCTGCCGAATTTAGATGGAGCCAGGCAAGATTTTCCGATGCCTGTATCATATCGGCGGGTACGTTGCCCAGAATAATCTCCGCCTGTTGTACCTGAGCTTTTGTCACCTCGGCGTAGCTTGTATAGACGGGTTCTGCTTTTGGCAGAATCTGTTCCAGACGCTTTTTTTGTTCCGGCGTCATAGGGATTACAATCAGTATGTTTTTCTGTTCCATCTGAATCCTCCATTCCGGAGCGTTTACGTGACGAGGGGCATTGCTCTGCTTACGCAAGTGGCAAATCTCAAGTTTGCGTCTGCCGTCAGGTCTGTTTGCAACGCTCCGATACAAATAGCAAACCATAAACGGCCCTTGGAAAATGTTGACACTTGACCGGATGAAGGCCAACATGTTAAGTTTACCATGGATTATACAAAGAGACAACTGCGGTAAAAAAACCGGAACTTCATATAAACTGATAATGATTGAAATAAAGGGACGGAAGGGTTTATAATAGCATCATGTAAAAGGTCGGTTTTTCTGATTGTTCTTGAAGCGTCATCCCTATCAAATTTAGTGAAAAGTGAGGTACGGTTATGAAGTATAATTTTACAGACATTATTGAGCGCAGCGGGAAGGATTCAATTGCCGTGGAACAAATCCCATACCAGGATGTGCAGGTGAAGGAAGGGTTCAGCAGGCTTCCCATGTGGGTTGCAGATATGAATTTCGCTACGGCTCCGTCTATTCCACAAAAGATTGCGGAGAGGATGGCCCATCCATTATACGGTTATTTTAATCCAAGACAGGAATATTATGATGCGATTATACGTTGGCAAAAGCAGAGAAACGGCGTGGAGGGATTGACGGCAGAGTGCATCGGATATGAAAACGGCGTTCTTGGCGGAGTCACCAGCGCATTGAATGTGTTCTGCTCGAAGGGTGATAAAGTATTGCTTCATTCCCCTACCTATGTCGGGTTTACCGGATGCCTTGGCAACAACGGCTATGATATCGTGCACAGCCCGTTGCAGAAAGATGAAAAGGGCGTGTGGCGGATGGATTTTGAGGATATGGAGAAGAAGCTGAAAGAACAGTCTATCCATGCGGCGGTATTTTGTTCTCCTCACAATCCGTGCGGCAGAGTCTGGGAGCGGTGGGAGATAGAGCGGGCGATGGAGTTGTTTAAGAAGTATGATGTGATGGTGGTATCGGACGAAATTTGGTCTGATATTATCTTAGCTGACAATAAGCACATCCCTACCCAGACAATTTCAGAAGATGCCAGGATGCGCACGGCTGCTTTTTATGCGCCTACGAAGACATTTAACTTGGCAGGCCTGGTGGGGAGCTATCATATTATATATAATCCGTGGATTAGGGACAGGGTTTTGAAGGAGTCCTCGCTTTCCCACTATAATTCCATGAATGTCCTGTCCATGTATGCACTGATTGGCGCATACAGCGACGAAGGAGCCGAGTGGACCGATGAACTTCGCCAGGTGATTGGAGACAATGTAAATTATGCCTGCGAATATATCGATAAGCATTTTCCGGGGGTATCGGTGGCCAAGCCCCAGGGAACTTATATGTTGTTTCTGGATTGCAGCGAATGGTGCAGTCAACATGGTAAGACAATCGATGAAGTGCAAAGAGCGGGAGTGGAAGTGGGCGTGATATGGCAGGACGGACGGCCCTTCCATCATCCTTATGGAATCCGCCTGAATCTGGCGCTGCCTATGGCGCTTTTAAAAGAAGCCATGGAACGCCTGCATAAGTATGTGTTTGTATAGCGAAAGGATGGAAAAGGAATGGAGTTATCTGTATTTTTTCAAAGTATCATAGAACAGGACAGGTGCGCAGTCGTCATCTGTAATTTAGAGCATGAGATTATCTATATGAATCCCGCAGCGGTGGCAAAGTATGCGCGACGGGGCGGCGCGAAACTGATAGGGCGCAGCCTTTTAGCCTGCCATAAGGACGAATCCGGCGAGACAATCAAAAGGGTAGTGGCATGGTTTGGGGAGAGCATAGAACATAATATGATGTACACATCCCACAATAAGAAAGAGAACAAAGATGTGTATATGGTGGCGCTGCGCGACGGGGACGGGCAGTTAATTGGGTACTATGAGAAACACGAATACAGAAATGCAGAAACGAGTGAAAAATATCAGTTTGACAAATAAACTGTATACCGAAAGGTACAGTTAAACATAACATCCGGTTGGAAAGTTAAAGATTTCCGGCCGGATGTTTGTTTTGTTTATGACGCGTTGGACTCTATAGCAGTTGTATACCGTTCGCCAACGCCTCTTTTGCGATTTCTTCCGGCCATAGGGAAGATTGTACTTCCCCGATATGGGCCTTGCGCAAAAAGAACATACAGATGCGGGACTGGCCGATTCCGCCGCCAATGGTAAGAGGAAGCGCATCATCCAGTATTGCCTTTTGGAATGGCAGGTCAGCCCTCTCAGGGCATCCGGCCTTATCCAGCTGGGCGGACAAAGATGCACTGTCCACGCGTATCCCCATGGAAGAAATCTCCAGGGCAATGTCCAGGACAGGATAATATACCAGGATATCGGCGTTGAGTGCCCAGTCGTCGTAATCCGGCGCGCGGCCGTCATGTTTTACGCCCGACTCCAACAAATCGCCTATCTGCATCAGGCAGACGGCTCCTTTTGCCTTGGTTATATAATATTCCCGCTCTTTTGGGGTGTAGTCAGGGAACATATTTTCCAATTCCTGTGTGGTGATAAAGAAAATATCATGTGGTAGGATTTCATGGATATAATCATAGCGTATTGCCATGTATTTTTCGGTTTTGCGAAGCACCTTGTAGACAGACTTGACAGTCTCTTTCAGATAGTCTAAGGTACGCTCTTCACGGGAGATGATTTTCTCCCAATCCCACTGGTCCACGTAGATAGAGTGGATGTTATCGGTCGTCTCGTCTCTTCGGATGGCGCTCATATCGGTGTAAAGCCCCTCACCGTGGACGAAACCGTATTTCTGTAAAGCCATGCGCTTCCATTTTGCGAGGGAGTGCACAATCTCGGCCTGTGCATCATCCTGTTCTTTGATGCCAAAGGAGACCGGGCGTTCTACGCCGTTCAAGTTGTCGTTTAAGCCGGACGCCGGGTCAACGAACAGTGGCGCAGATACGCGCAGAAGATGAAGCTCTTCTGCCAGTAACACCTGGAAAAAATCTTTTACCGTCTTGATGCCAACCTGTGTGTCGTGCAGATTCAGCACAGACTTATAATCTTTGGGAATCATTAAGTTATCCATAGGGAAACCTCACTTTTGTTTCACGTTTGTGAAAGCATTTCTATAATATTTTTCATTTATTATTTAACCGCTTTTATGCAAAGAAATCAAGATAGAACAAATGTTCTAAAAAGTGCTTGCAATATAGCTTGTGCTGTGCTATGATAACATTAATGAAAGAACAAATGTTCTATACTGTATTTGATAGGAATGGTCTTATATTGATAGAAGAATCTTGGGTGATATAGAAATGCCTTAGATTATTATAGAAGAAACAGAAAAAGGAAGCTCGGTGTTATGGAAGCCAGAATATTGCCGCAGATGTCGGTTATGGATAAACTGAAGATTCTTGCGGATGCCGCCAAGTATGATGTGTCATGCAGTTCGAGCGGCTCATCCCGCAGAAATGACGGCACAGGTATCGGAAATACAGTGGCGGCAGGGCTGTGCCATAGTTTCGGGGCCGACGGCAGATGTATCTCTTTATTGAAGATATTGTTTACGAATGAGTGCATCTATGATTGCAGATATTGCATCAACAGGAAGTCCAATGATGTGCCGCGGGCATCTTTTACACCGGATGAAGTATGCGAGCTGACGATGGAGTTTTACAGGCGTAATTATATAGAAGGATTGTTTTTAAGTTCCGGTATTCTGTATAACCCTGACTATACGATGGAACTGCTCTGTGAGACGGTTCATAAACTCCGTACAGTACATCGTTTCCAGGGGTATATCCACGTGAAGGCGATACCGGGCGCGGACCCGCGCCTGATACAGCAGACCGGGTATTTGGCGGACCGCATGAGCGTGAATCTGGAGATGGCGACGGCGGACGGGCTAAGAGAGATGGCGCCCAACAAACATCGCAAGAATATACTGAGGCCCATGCGGCAGATTCAGAATGGCATCACAGAGAATAAGAACGAACTGACACTGTACAGGCATGCGCCCCATTTCTGCGAGGCAGGGCAGTCCACGCAGATGGTGGTGGGAGCGCTGCCGGAGAGCGATTTTCAGATTATGTCAGTGGCGGAGAATTTGTATGACAAATTTGCACTGAAGCGTGTGTATTATTCGGCGTTTGTGAATGTGAATGAGGATAGGGAGCTGCCTGCTCTTTCAGGCGGGCCGCCGCTCTTAAGGGAGCACAGGCTGTACCAGGCGGACTGGCTTCTCAGGTTCTACGACTTCAAGGTGGATGAGCTTTTGACGGTAGACAGGCCGAATTTCAATATGGCAATCGACCCGAAAGCGGATTGGGCGGTCAGGCATTTGGAAGTATTTCCGGTGGAGATAAACCGCGCGGATTATAGATTGCTTCTGCGCGTTCCGGGAATCGGAGTTAAGAGCGCCAGAAGAATTGTTGCGGCGCGCCGGTTTGGGAGTCTGACCTTTGAGGATTTAAAAAAAATCGGCGTGGTGCTGAAACGCGCACTTTACTTTATTACCTGTGGCGGCAGGATGATGTATCCGACGAAGATTGAGGAAGAGTATATCGTGCGCAGCCTGACATACCAGAACCAGATGGGTAAGGGGGAGAGGCTTCCGTTTCTGATGGACGGCACCACGTACAGGCAGATTTCTTTGTTTGACGAAGAGATGGGAGTGGTGTAATGCGCTCTCCTAATCAAATATTCCGCTGCAAGCAACGGAGTATTGTGCCAGTGAGGGATAATTATGGAAGAGAAATATATCATCTGTGAAGATTCCCTGGAAGGAATTTTTACGGCAATCTATGATGCCTACGCCTTAAGGGAGGGGCATGGGCATATCCATATACAGGTTGGCGAAGAGGATAATTACAGGCTGTTTGCGGCGTATGTGCATAGCCAGCCGGATGCTGTCAAGACTGATAAAGTGTTGCGGACAGTAAAGGACAGACTGGGAGAGGAAGTATACGGCTCGCTCTGCCGCGCGGCGGCATCCTATGACCGGGAGAAGGGGGACGCAGTCTACCATACGGTTGTGGACGGCATCACTGCGGGAAGCGGCAGGCGCACGATGGAGAATTTGCGGAATCCCTATGTGAGGAAGACTTTTGAACTGGCCAGACGCACAGCCAATGAAGTGCATCATGAACTGGAGTTCATAAGATTCCAGGAATTAGAGCAGGGGGTGTTGTATTCGAAGATTGGGCCGGAAAATAATGTGATGCCTTTCGTGATGCCCCATTTTTCCGACCGGCTTTCTATAGAGAATTTTATGATACACGATGAAAAGAGGGGGATTTTCGGCGTTCATCCGGCGAAAGAGGAGTGGTATCTTGTGTCCGATGCGGAAGGATTTAATCCCCAGGAGCTGCGATGGTCCAGGAAAGAAAGGCAGTATCAGGAGTTGTTTATCTTCTTTCATAAGATAATCGCGATTAAAGAGCGCTATAACAGCCGCTTGCAACAGCAGATGCTCCCGCTTCGCTTCCAAGATTATATGGTCGAATTTGGCTCAAATGAATAAGGAGCACTCTCGGAATTTTACAAAATCAGGCGTAAAGGGACTCGGAGAGTATATGAAATTGCGAGGCGGTAAATTACCCGGGACAGGGCATAATAGACAGAATACACAAAATTTATTTTAGCCGTCGGGATATCTTGGTAAGGTTGTTAGAAAGTGTCATATTTCTTCATTTTCAGGCACAAAAATAGCTCTTTACAAATAGCTTTAAAGGAGTATAATCATCTCAAACGAGGAGAAAGTTAACAAATTTGTCGTAACAGTTCAGCCTTCGGCTTCACTGTCACGCCTGATGCACACAAAATGTTCCATAGTCACATTTTGGCGCGTTCGCAACTCGCAAAATCGCATACAGAGCGATTTTACTCGCGGAATACTATAAGGCGGGCTGTTACGATTTTTCTATGTGTGCCTTTTGCATACATAAATGGAAAAGGAAGGTGAATGTTATGCAACACAGAATTAAATTAAGGCCGGACGAGGTAAAGGAATTTGTAGCCGCTGCAACAAAATGCATCTTTGACGTAGACATCTCCTACAATAGGTATATAGTAGATGCAAAGTCGATTATAGGCGTGTTAGGGCTTAACTTTAATCAGGTTTTGACCGTTTCCTATAATGGATATGATGCTGACTTCGAAGAATATCTGAGGAAATTTGCTGTAGCATGTTAATGATATATAAATGATATAGTCCGGATGGAACACATTGCATTGACTCCCTATTTAAGAGCGCGTAATATCTTAATAGGGAGTTTTTGTATTTTGCCGATAAATGGACTGCCAAAAGCTATTTGTTTTCGCCCAGAGACATAGATGATTAAAGGATAGAGATGGAAATACGTATTTCAGTGCGGAGCCTTGTGGAATTTATTCTGCGTTCCGGCAATATCGACAACAGAAGAGCGGCGTCGGCCGATAATGCAATGCAGGAAGGGAGCCGGATACACCGTATGATACAAAGGCGTATGGGCGCGGAATATCAGGCGGAAGTCGGACTTAAGTTTTCCTATAATACGGGAGAGTATGAGATTGTCGTGGAGGGACGGGCGGACGGAATTATCACGACAACAGAGGGTGTTACGGTGGATGAGATTAAGGGCACATTCCGTGACCTTAAGAAGATGAAAGAAGCCGTACCTGTGCACCTGGCACAGGCGAAATGCTATGCCTATATCTATGGGGAGCAGAAAGGGCTTAAGAATATCCGTGTGCGCATGACATACTGTCATATAGAGACGGAAGAGATACGCTACTTCTTCCATGATTATACCCAGGAGGAATTACGTGACTGGTTTGTGGGCGTGATGGGCCAATACCGTAAATGGGCGGATTACAGTTATGCGTGGCAACAGACGCGTCAGGCGTCTATCAAGGCATTGCAGTTCCCGTTTCCCTACAGGGAGGGGCAGAAGGAACTGGTATCCTATGTTTACCGGACTGTCTACCATAAGCGCAAATTGTTTATCGAGGCTCCTACAGGAGTGGGGAAGACGATATCAACCATATTCCCGGCGGTCAAAGCGATGGGCGAAGGGATGTGCGGGAAAATATTCTATCTGACGGCGAAGACCATCACCCGGACGGTGGCGGACAACACCTTTGCTTTATTGCGGGAGCATGGGCTGAAATACAAGACGGTTATCCTGACGGCGAAGGATAAAGCCTGTTTTATGGAAGAGACGGAGTGCAATCCGGAATACTGTCCATATGCCAAGGGGCATTATGACAGGATTAACGAGGCGATGTATGACCTTCTCACCCAGGAGGATGTATACAACAGGGAGAAGGTGGAAGCTTATGCCAGAAAGCATCAGGTATGCCCCTTTGAGATGTGCCTGGATATGAGTCTCTTTTCCGATGCGGTGATTTGTGACTATAATTATGTTTTTGACCCCCATGTTTACCTGCGCAGATTCTTTTCAGAGGGCATCCGGGGAGAGTATATTTTCCTCATTGACGAGGCGCACAATCTTGTGGAGCGGGGAAGAGATATGTACAGCGCGGTGTTGTGCAAAGAAGACTTTCTGGCATTAAAGAGGACGGTGAAAGCCTATGATGAACGGATTGCCAGGAATCTTGACAGGTGCAACAAAGAGCTTCTTGCACTGAAAAGAGAGTGTGAGTCATACCGGGTGGAAGAGTATATCGACCCCTTCGTGCGTGAGCTGACAAGGCTTAGTGCCGCCATAGACGATTATCTGGAAGACCATGAGGATAGTCCGGTGCGCAAGGAGGTGCTGGAGTTCTATTTTCAGATATCGCACTTCCTGGAGATGTACGAGTTGGCGGATGAGAATTATGTGACTTATTCCGAACTTGAGGCGGACGGAAGTTTTATTCTGAAACTTTTCTGCGTCAACCCGTCCAAGAATTTGAAAGAGTGTATGATGCGTGGCAGGAGCACGATTCTTTTCTCGGCCACACTTTTGCCTATCCGGTATTATAAAATGCTGCTTGGGGCGGACGAAGGCGATTATGAGGTCTATGCCAAATCCGTTTTCAGGCCGGAGAAGATGGGGCTTTATATCGGAAGCGATGTGACAAGTAAGTATACGCGCAGGAGTGATGAAGAATATTACCGGATTGCTTCCTATATATATGAAGTAATCCGCCAAAGGCACGGAAACTATATGCTCTTTTTCCCCTCTCATGCATTTTTAAGGCAGGTGTATGATATTTTCATGCATTACTTTAACAGGGAGGGAACCGTGGAGTGTATTGTGCAGGAAGACCATATGGACGAGCAGGAGAGAGAGGAATTCTTGAGCCGTTTCACCGGGAATGGGGACTGCGATTTAAGCGCTTTGATTCGGATGGAAATCGAGATTGAGGAGACAGAGGATGACGAGGACAGAAGCCTGCTTGGTTTTTGTGTGATGGGAGGGATTTTCAGCGAAGGGATTGATTTAAAAAACGACAGCCTGATTGGCGCGGTCATTGTGGGCACAGGACTTCCTCAGGTGTGCAACGAGAGAGAACTGCTCAAGCAGTATTTTGACGGTTGGGGAGAGAATGGATTCGACTATGCCTATCGTTATCCGGGTATGAATAAAGTGCTGCAGGCGGCGGGCCGGGTTATCCGTACCGTGGATGACTTCGGTGTCGTGGCGCTTTTAGACGAACGCTTCCTGACGCCTGCATATCAGAGGCTGTTCCCGCGGGAATGGCATAATATGGAGGCGGTGACGGTGGAACGGATTGGGAAGCGGGTAGAACGTTTCTGGGATGAATGGTTGTAACGCTATTGTTTCCGTAACAGAGCTATCTCTTCTTTGTAGGGAGGAACCAAACGTGGTTTCCCGGTTTTCTTGTCCGTATCAGTCAATGAGGGGATATAGGGCGTCTCCAGTATTTTCGGCAGATGCATGAAGTCCGGGTGGTGCACAATGTAGCGCAGCGCCTCGGTTCCTATGGTGCCTTCACCGATATTGGCGTGACGGTCTTTTCTTGCGCCGCGCTCATTTTTACTGTCATTGATGTGGAAAAGGGCAATCTTATCTCTTCCGATTAATTGATTAAATCGGTCAATCACCTCGTCAAATCCGTTGACGATATCGTATCCGGCGTCATTCAGATGGCATGTGTCCATGCAGACGCGCAGCTTGTCGCTTAAGGTTACTTTGTCGAAGATGGCTGCAAGCTCTTCGAAGCTTCGGCCGACTTCGGAGCCTTTTCCCGCCATGGTCTCCAGTGCGATGAGGCAGTCCTGGTCTCTGGTGAGCACTTCATTGAGACCTTGAGCAATCCGGTCAATACCTGCCTCGACGCCTGCGCCTACGTGGGAGCCGGGATGCAGAATGAGTATATGGGAACCCATCGCGGTAGTCCGTTGAATTTCCAGTGCGAGAAATTCAACGGCAATTTCATAGGTAGCCGGATTGACCGTATTGGCCAAATTGATGATATAGGGGGCGTGGACGACGAAATCCTTGATTCTGTGTGCGCCCATGTATTCCCAGGCGGGTGCGATGTTCAGCTCCGATATATCCTTCCTCTTTGTATTCTGGGGCGCGCCGGTGTAGAGCATGAATGTGTCGGCGGCGTAGGAGACAGCCTCCTTTGCAGAGCCCAGCATCATTTCCTTCCCGCTCATTCCCACATGGGAACCTAAAATTGGCTGCATGGCAATTCCGTCCTTTCTGAGACTATATTTATTTCCGCGAGCAATGAGCCAAGTACCGTGCATAAAACCAACCGAAGGTTGGTTTAGGTATTTGGCTAGTAGACTGCGAAACGCATCAAAGACATTATAGTACATTTACCGACAATTTTCATCACGGAAATCGGAAAAGATAATCGGAAATTCCGAAAGTGACATTCTTTTCCAGAAAAAATGAAACATGTGACACCACATAATGACACACATGTCAATGTGGATAACTCTGTGGAAATTGGGGATTTCTTTGCCGGTTTCCATCGATTTATAAAAAAATATGGATAAAAACCTGTGGAAAAGTCGAGAAACGGATTTTAGTACACCAAAAACAGTACTTAACTGGTCAATAGAGGCAGGATAAGAACGGCTTTGCATTTATGCCTAAATAATGGTAAAATGGAGAACGTAGTCTGTAAAATATGACGCCTTGCGGCGGTCGTCAAGACAGGTGAGAATGTTTTGGCTGTTGTGCGCAGGAGAAATGCCATGAAGTAATCATGCGCAGAAAGAGGAGTGCTATGTGGGCTTATGAAAGTGTTTTTTATCAGATTTACCCCCTGGGTTTTTGCGGGGCGCCCTTTGAGAATGACGGTCAGTTGGAACACCGTATTTTAAAAGTGAATGATTGGATTCCGCATATGAAGAAATTGGGAATCAACGCCATATACTTTTCCCCGGTATTCGAGTCGGATACGCACGGGTATAATACGAGGGATTACCATACCATCGACTGCAGGCTTGGAACCAATGAAGATTTCAAGGAAGTATGTGACAATCTGCATGAAAACGGTATCAAGGTAATACTGGACGGCGTCTTCAACCATGTGGGGAGAGGCTTCTGGGCATTCCAGGACGTGCTGAAGAACAGAGAAAACTCTCCTTACCTTAGTTGGTTCCACGTCAGCTTGGAGGGTAACTCCAATTATAATGACGGTTTGTGGTATGAAGGATGGGAAGGAAACTATGATTTGGTAAAACTGAATCTGAGGCATGGGGATGTGGTTAACCACATTCTTGACAGCGTCAAGGGCTGGGTGGAAGAGTTCGATATCGACGGACTGCGTCTGGATGTGGCGTATTGCCTTGACCATGATTTCGTGAGGAGGCTGAGAGGATTTACGGACAGCCTGAAACCGGATTTTTATCTGCTTGGCGAGATGCTGCATGGAGATTATAACCAGCTTGTCAATGACCAGATGTTACATTCTTGCACGAACTATGAATGCTATAAGGGATTGTTTTCCAGTTTTAACAGCATGAATATGTTTGAAATCGTACATTCCCTGCTCAGGCAGTTCGGCCCGGAGAACTGGACATTGTATAAGGGAAAACATCTTCTGTCCTTTGTGGATAACCATGATGTGACGAGAATAGCAAGTAATTTGACGAATGAGAAGCATTTGCCGTTAATCTATGCGCTTTGTTTCGGTATGCCGGGTATTCCTTGTGTGTACTACGGCAGTGAATGGGGCGCCAAGGCGCATAAGAGCGAGGGCGACCCGGCGCTTAGGGCATGTTTTGCCGAGCCTGAGTGGAACGAATTGTGCGACTGGATTGGGCGGCTTGCCGAGGCGAAGAAGGAATCTAAGGCGCTGAACTATGGGGCGTTCCGGTCTGTCGTGCTGACGAATAAACAATGTATTTTTGAGCGTAAGTGTGAGGATGAGAGGGTGCTTGTAGCGATGAATGCGGACAGCGAGAGTTATACGGCGCATTTTGACGCGGGCTGCGGCACTGCGGTTGACCTAATTAGCGGAAAGATGCATGATTTCGGCGGCGGAAGCGAGCTGCCTCCTTACAGCGCATATTTCTGGAAGATGGAAAAGTAAAAAAGGAAAATAGGAAAATTACCAAAAAACTATTGACAAAATTGTAGTATTTGACTATTATTTTCCTAAGTTTCAAGGGTGGGACTTCTTATTATTATATAGAAGTCCCTCTTTTTGAATCTTATGGTTTTCAAAAAGGAGGAGAAGAAGTTATGAAGAAAAAAATGTTAAGCCTTGTGCTTGCAGGCGCCATGACAGCCGTATTGATGACAGGCTGTGGTTCAGGCAACGGCAGCGCAGATTCCGGCAGCACGGCTGACGGAGCAGCAACGGAGACAGAGACAACAGAGGCCGGGGAGACAGAGGCGGCGGACGGTGCGGCAGACACAGAGAACGCTGAATCTGCAGATGACGCGCAGGCGGCAGGCGGCGAAGGCGGCACCCTCAAAATCGGCGGCATCGGACCTTTGACAGGCAGTGCGGCAGTGTATGGCATCGCTACCATGAACGGTTCCCAGATTGCGGTTGACGAGATTAACGCGGCAGGCGGCATCAACGGTATGACCGTGGAATTGAATTTCCAGGACGATGAGTGTGATGCGGAGAAATCGGTTAACGCTTACAACACATTGAAGGATTGGGGCGTACAGGTAATCGACGGCTGTGTGACAAGCGCATGTTCCATCGCAGTTGCAGACAAGACGGCGCAGGACAATATTTTCCAGTTGACGCCTTCGGGTTCTGCAGTGGATTGCGTAGCCAATCCTAACTCTTTCCGTGTATGTTTCTCCGACCCGAACCAGGGCGCGGCATCTGCACAGTACATCGGCGAGCATAGCCTTGCGACGAAGGTTGCCGTAATTTATGACAGTTCTGATGTATATTCATCCGGTATCTATGAGAAATTTGCGGGCGAAGCGGCTAACCAGTCTTTTGAGATTGTAGCTACAGGCGCGTTTACAGCGGACAATAAGACAGATTTCTCCGTACAGCTTCAGCAGGCGAAGGATGCGGGCGCAGACCTTGTATTCCTGCCGATTTACTACAATGAGGCGGCTCTTATCCTTACACAGGCTTCCAGCATGGGCTTTGACGTGAAGTTCTTCGGATGTGACGGTCTGGACGGTATCCTTGGCGTTGAGAACTTTGACGCTACCCTGGCTGAGGGCGTAATGCTCTTGACACCTTTCGCGGCAGACGCTACAGATGACCTGACAGTAAGCTTTGTGACAACATACAATGAGAAGTTTGGCGAGACGCCGAACCAGTTTGCAGCAGACGGTTACGATGCAATCTACACGATTAAAGCGGCGGCTGAGAAAGCAAACATTACGGCGGATATGTCTAATGAGGATATTTGCAATGCACTGCAGACAGCTATGACAGAGATTACGGTAGACGGTCTGACAGGCGCGGGTATCACATGGGATGCTTCCGGCGAGCCGACCAAAGACCCTAAGGCAGTGGTCATCAAGGACGGCGTTTACACGGCAATGTAAGTAAATATTCAAAAATTCCGGGCTGCATAGAACGCAGTCTGACAGCCTGGGCGCCAGGGATGGCGCCCAGGCGCAATCTATATTATATTCTTGAAATTTTATGTACGTCCCTCCCCGGATGGCTGTAGCGTAAACGCTCCGGAATGGAGATTAGTAAATGGGGAATCGTTTCGGGACGATTCTTCCTTTTTCCTTATAGGATAGAGATATCATATGTAAATGATAATGTGTGGATAGGGCAGCGGCGTCATATGCTGCTTGTGTGACAGGAAACCGAGGTGTGAATATGAGTTTTGTAGCCCATTTGATAAACGGAGTGAGCTTAGGAAGTGTTTACGCGCTGATTGCGCTTGGATATACAATGGTATACGGGATTGCCAAGATGCTGAATTTCGCCCATGGCGATGTCATTATGATTGGCGGGTATGTTGTGTTTGTGACAGTCAGCGGCATGGGGATGAATCCTCTGGCAGCGATTATTATCTCGATGGCGGTGTGCACGGTGCTTGGTGTGACGATTGAAAGGGTGGCATACAGGCCGCTTCGCGGCGCGTCTCCTTTGGCAGTGTTGATTACTGCGATTGGCGTCAGCTACCTGCTGCAGAATATTGCCCTGCTTGTATTCGGGTCGGATACGAAAGCTTTTACGAACGTAGTGACGATGCCGAATTTGGAACTTTTTGAGGGACAGCTTATTATTAAAAGCGTGACTATCGTGACGGTAATCGTCAGCATTATTATCATGGTGGGGCTTACCCTTTTTGTAAAAAGAACTAAGATTGGCCGGGCTATGACGGCGGTGTCTGAGGATAAAGGAGCCGCGCAGCTTATGGGAATCAATGTGAACGGTACGATTGCCGTGACGTTTGCCATCGGTTCGTCTTTGGCGGCAATAGCGGGTGTGCTGTTATGTTCCGCATATCCGTCCCTCACGCCCTATACAGGCTCCATGCCGGGTATTAAAGCTTTCGTGGCGGCGGTATTCGGCGGAATCGGCTCTATTCCCGGCGCTTTTATCGGCGGCATCTTACTGGGGGTTATTGAGAACCTGAGTAAAGCGTACATTTCTTCCCAGCTTTCTGATGCGATTGTGTTCAGTATCCTGATTATTGTGCTTCTGGTGAAACCTACCGGGCTGTTGGGCAGGAAGATTCAGGAGAAAGTCTAGTTTTTTCAGACAAATCAGTATACCGGGGACAAATCATGGGTTTGTGCCGGTGCCGATAATATCACAGCCTGGGAGCAACTGTCTGTTGTCCGGGCAGGAATGGGGGATATAGATGAAAGCGAAAGCAGGAAAATTGAGTAAGACGACGAAGAATGATTTGATTACCTATGGGATGGTAATCCTGACATATATTGTGGTACAGATTCTGGTTTCTTCTGGGCATGTATCCAGCTTGATACAGGGACTGCTCGTTCCTTTCTGTACATATGTAATTGTGGCGATTGCGCTGAACCTGACGGTAGGCATCCTGGGGGAGCTTAGTCTGGGACATGCAGGGTTCATGTGCGTGGGCGCTTTTGCAAGCGCCGTATTCTCACTGGCATTCAAGAATACGATGCCGGGCGGGCTGCGGTTTTTTCTGGCCTTATTGATTGGCGCGGCTGCGGCTGCTGCGGTGGGATTCTTGGTAGGCATTCCGGTGCTGCGACTGCGCGGGGACTATCTGGCGATTGTGACGCTTGCTTTTGGTGAGATTATCAAAAATATTATTAATGCGCTTTATCTTGGCGTGGATTCAAAGGGTCTTCACTTTACGATGAAAGACGCGCTGTCCCTCAATATGGAAGAGGACGGCTTGATGTTAATCAAAGGGGCGCAGGGTGTCACGGGCACACCCAATGATTCTAATTTTACCATCGGCGTGGTGCTGATACTTGTGACGCTCTTTATTGTCCTTAATTTCATTCATTCCAGGACGGGGCGCGCGGTGATGTCTATCCGGGATAACCGGATTGCCGCTGAATCCGTAGGAATCAATGTGACGAAATATAAACTGATTGCGTTCACGGTCTCAGCATCCCTTGCGGGTGTGGCGGGCGTGCTTTATGCCCACAACCTTTCTACGCTGAATGCGCTGCCCAAGAATTTCGGATATAACATGTCCATCCTTATTCTTGTATTCGTGGTGCTTGGCGGGATTGGGAATATCCGGGGTTCCATTATTGCGGCGGTGCTTTTGACGCTGCTTCCCGAGGTGCTGCGCGGGCTGAGCGATTACCGTATGCTTATTTATGCGGTGGTGCTGATTGTTATGATGATTTTCAACTGGAGCCCGAATGCGGTTTTCTTCAGGAAACGTTTGAAACAGCGCCTGGGCATAGGCGGCAGGAAGAAGGAGGAGGCGTAGGATATGGCATTATTAGAGACAAAAAACTTGGGAATCTCCTTCGGAGGGCTTCGGGCGGTCAACGCATTTGACATTTCTGTGGAAAAAGGGCAGCTATATGGGTTAATCGGCCCGAACGGCGCAGGCAAGACGACAATTTTTAATTTGCTGACCGGCGTATACCAACCGGACGAGGGAGCGATTCTCTTGGACGGAACAAATCTCACAGGTAAAAAGACGATAGACATCTGCAAGGCGGGCATTGCCAGAACCTTCCAAAATATCAGGCTTTTCGGTGACATGCCTGTGCTTGACAATGTGAAGGTCGGCCTGCATAACCATTATCCGTATTCTACTTTGGAAGGCATCCTCAGACTGCCCCGGTTTCATAAGGTAGAGCGGGAGATGAATGAGAAGGCTATGGAGCTGCTGAAAGTGTTTGGGTTGGAGGAGTATGCGGATTATAAGGCGGAAAACCTTCCCTATGGACAGCAGAGGAAGTTGGAAATTGCAAGAGCCATGGCGACAGAACCGAAACTTCTCTTGCTGGACGAGCCGGCAGCGGGTATGAACCCTAACGAGACCAAAGAATTGATGGATACCATCCGGTTCGTGAGGGACCATTTTGATATGACCATTCTGTTGATAGAACACGATATGAAACTGGTGTCCGGCATTTGCGAGAAGCTGACGGTGTTGAACTTCGGTGAAGTGCTCGCCCAGGGGGACACGCAGGATGTGCTCAACAACCCGGAAGTAATTACGGCGTATCTGGGAGAGTAGCGATAGATTCAAACGTCTGTAAGGCAGGAGGATAGCAGAATATGGCAATGTTAGAAGTGAAAGACCTTCACGTGCATTATGGTGTAATAGAGGCAATCAAAGGAATCAGTTTTGAGGTGGAAAAGGGCGAGGTAATTGCGCTGATAGGCGCCAACGGCGCGGGTAAGACAACTACGCTTCATACGGTCACAGGGCTGATTAAGCCTACCAGCGGCAGTATCTTCTTTGAAGGCAAGGATATCACGAAGACGCCGGGGTATAAAATCGTGCCTATGGGCATGGCGCATGTGCCGGAAGGCAGGCGCGTATTCGCCCAGATGTCGGTTTATGATAACCTGATGATGGGAGCATACACGAGAAAAGATAAGAATGAGATGAAAGAGACACTCCAGATGGTATATGAGCGTTTCCCCAGATTGGAGGAGCGCAAGAACCAGATGGCAGGAACTTTGAGCGGCGGCGAGCAGCAGATGCTTGCCATGGGACGCGCCCTTATGAGCAAGCCTAATATTATCCTGATGGATGAGCCGTCTATGGGGCTGTCGCCTATTTTCGTCAATGAGATTTTCGATATTATCAGGCAGGTAAGTGAGTCCGGGACGACGGTTCTTTTGGTAGAACAGAACGCAAAGAAGGCCCTGGCGATTGCGGACAGGGCATATGTGCTTGAGACGGGCTGCATCTCACTGGAAGGGGACGCGAAAGAGCTGATGAACAATGAGGCGGTCAAGAAGGCGTATCTGGGTGAGTAGCGGTGAAAGAAATATTTTGTATTTGACATAGTTTTATCCATTGTGTAAGATAATAGTAAAGATAGGCGCAGCCTGTCAAAAGCGGTGAATCTCCACCAATAAGCGAGAAGCGAAAAAAGCGGTGAATCTCCACCAATAAGCGAGAAGCGAAAAAATTAGGAAGCGGTTCTTTGGAGCCGCTTTCTTTATTCTATAAGAAAGTACACAATAACAATGAAAATTTATACGGTTAAAGAAGAGTACATAAAATTTCTTTCAGGTTTCGATTCGCGTGTTTCGATGAATAAGAAAGAAAAAAGACCTTATGTGGGTATTGTCCTGCAAATTGATGAGATAAAGTATTATGCGCCGTTGACATCTCCCAAACCAAAACACAGGAAGATGAAAAATGCAGTTGATTTTAGAAAAATTGGTGGTGGCATATATGGTGCAATTAACTTTAATAATATGATACCAGTCACGGATTCTGAAATATGTTTGAAAATAATAGAAAATGAAACTGACATGAAATACAGAGAATTGTTGAAGAATCAGCTCAGGCACCTTCAGCGAGATGGGTATGCTATATGTGCAACAGCGTATAAACTACATGCAATGTGCATGAAAGAGGATAGTTCGCTTACGGAGCATGAACGTGCCATTAAATTGCGGTGTTGTGATTTCAGCTTATTGGAGAAACATTATAAAGAATATTCGGTGAAAATGCAAAGTTAAGCATTTTAACAAAATAATATTGAAAGTGCCGGTATAAATTTTCCCTATCCGGGTAATATAAATCCGAATAAAATAAAAATGCAACATTTTGCTATAAAATGTTGCATTTTTTCGCTTACACTTTCTATATCGGAGTGTATGTGAAAAACTTTAGGGCTATAATAAAATTTTTTAAAATTTTCTATAGTGAAATTTTCAGATATACTTCGTCTCTCTCATCCTGTTCTATACTCAAATACCTTTTTGTAATCTGATAAGAAGAATGATTGTAAATATCCATCAGAAGTGCCGGCGGCGTCCCCTGTTTCCACGCGTGGTACCCGAAAGTCTTGCGCAGGGAATGGCAGCTGATATGCTTGCCGAGCCCGGAGGCTTCGGCGGCAGTGCGGACAATCCGGTATGCCTGTGCACGCCCAATAGCCTTGGATTTGTCTTTCTGGCTAGGGAAGAGATATGCGTTTTTGGCGTATGGACGTTCCTTAAAAGAATATTCCATATAATTTTTCAGTGTCGTGCGGACCGTCTGGTTGAGCGCAATGACGCGGATTTTTCCGGTTTTGTGCTCTGGCATTTCTAAATGTTTTCTGAATGATTTTTTCTGGTCGTCGTAGATATCAATCCATTTTAATAAAAGAATATCTGAGATACGAAGCGCAGTGTTCAGGCCCAGTATAATCATTGTGGCATTTCTGGGTTTCGGCTTTTGCACGAAATAGTATTCCTTAAATTGTTCTAGTGCGTCTTTGTCTTTAATCGGTTGTGTTGTGCCCATTTTTCCCTCCAAGAATACATAGTGTTTTAGTTTCCGCAGGCAAGGAACCAGAGTTAAGGATATGGTGAACTTTGGCGAATGCCATGGTCAATATAAATGTAACATTTTATAGCAAACTGTTGCATCCTATCTCAAAAGTATAGCAAGGAAGCTGTGGGAAAACAGCAAACAAGGAGGTTTCTTATGTTAAGACTGACAGTAGGGGCGGAGGATTACTTGAAGATTGGGGAGGATATTAAGATTGTCTTCCTTGGAGGGAGCAAAAACCATCTCAGGATTATGGTCGATGCGCCGAAGGAGCTAAATGTGGTTCGGAGCAAGGTGATTGAGAACAATACCACCGACCCGCAGGAAAAGGAGAAATTACCGCACTATTATGCGGTGCCTGACCTTCCGGAGAAATACCGTAAGAAAAAAGTCGTGGTGAACGACGCGGTAAGGCTGGCAGGAAGGAAAGCAGGAAATTCAGCCAGGTAATAACCTGGGGCTATCCTAGGGGCTCCGGGATTATTATAAATCGGGCGGACGTGCCGATGGGGCGAGGTGCAATTTGCATTAGCCCCTCCATATGCCCGCCGGACAACGAAATAACCAACAAACAAAAACAGCCGCAAACGGATTTGCGGCAGGCAAAATCAAGGAGGAAAAAATATGATAGTACAACACAACATTACAGCCATGAATTCCAACAGGTTACTGGGCCTTACCACAAGCGCACAGGCGAAGTCCACAGAGAAGCTGTCATCCGGCTACAAGATTAACCGCGCGGCGGACGATGCGGCAGGGCTTGCCATCAGCGAGAAGATGAGGAGGCAGGTGAGGGGCCTTACACAGGCATCCGCAAACGCACAGGACGGCATCAGCGCAGTGCAGACGGCAGAGGGCGCTTTGACGGAAGTGCATGACATGCTGCAGAGAATGAATGAGTTGGCAGTAAAGGCAGCGAACGGAACCAACTCCGTATCCGACCGCCAGGCAATCCAGGATGAGATTGACCAGTTGGTGACAGAGATTGACCGTGTTGCCGAGAC
This sequence comes from uncultured Lachnospiraceae bacterium, assembly GCA_947172645.1. Classification (GTDB taxonomy): domain Bacteria; phylum Bacillota; class Clostridia; order Lachnospirales; family Lachnospiraceae; genus UBA3282. Next base: position 109,296 of record CAMWBY010000007.1, read on the forward strand.
GACGAAGTTCAATGAGACATACCTGTTAAAAGGCGACCGCCAGGCCGACAAGGAAAATACGGCGGTTTATTCCACAACAGAGCTTGATTCGGCTGCGGCATTCGGAACCGGGGTTACCAAGCTGTATGAGGCAGACGGGACGACGGAGATTGCAGACGCGGATGCGTTGAAAGCGTATTTGGATAATGACCCGGATGCGAAGGTTTATAAGACAGGGGCAACAACAAGCGGCGGTACAGAGGCAACGGCAGGTACGGATTATACTTTTACAGCGGCAGCTGTAGCGATTGCCGGTGGCGGAGCAGCGCCTACACAGGCTTATGAATTAGGTTCAGATACCGCGCTGACCGGACAGGATTTAATCGATGCCATTAAGGCAGGTAAGGAACTGCACAGCGATTCTGCCACCAATGGACAAGTAAACGCAACTAAGTATGGCGGAGCATTGGGGGCATTATCGGTAACAGCTGCAACGGCAACAATTACCAATGATGTTTATGCGGCAGATGGCACGAAGTATACTGCGACTACCCTCGCAGCGGCCCTTGATGCAGATAATACAACTAAGGTTTATACAACAGCACCTACGGTTACTCCTGGAACGGAAGCAAAGGCAGGCACCGACTTTACCTATACTCCCGCCGCGAAGCCGACCCTCTATGATGCGGACGGCAATAAAATCTCTGAGAATGGCCTGGATAGTTATCTCGACATCGCGGAGGACGGAACCGCAACAATCAAGGAAAACAGGGAATTGTTCGTTGACGATAAGGGCAAGACAAAACTGACCGATGGGGATATGGATAAATATGTAGAAGTGGAGCAGAGCAAAACGGCTACCTTGGATGTGAGCCTCCATGTAGGCGCAGACGCTACCAAGAATAACCAGATTTCCATGAAGATTGAGGCAATGAGCGCGGAAGGATTGGGCGTTGACGGGTTAAAGATTGACGGGAAAGACGACACCAATGCGCTGGATGCAATCGAGACCATCAAGGCGGCTATCCAGAAAGTATCCACACAGCGTTCTTCCCTCGGTGCAGTCCAGAACAGGCTTGAGCACACCATCAACAACCTGGATAATGTCGTGGAGAATACCACAAGCGCAGAAGCGCAGATTCGCGATACCGACATCGCTACAGAGATGGTTAAATATGCGAACAACAATATCTTACAGCAGGCGGGTACGTCTATGCTGTCACAGGCGAACCAGTCTAACCAGTTGGCATTGTCATTGCTTGGCTAATAGGCGGTAAGATGAGCTATGAACATTGGATTAAGAGCTTTCCGGATTTCCGGAAGGCTCTTTTCTTCAACATACATTGAATGCCGCGTTGTGTGCGATAATAATCTTGTTTTCTTATTTATGTACAGAACAAATATTCTTACATCATTTTCCAAAAACTAATTGACAATATCCCCGGCTTGTATTAAGCTATCTCTAATGCAGAAGATACAGAGAGCTTATATCATTGGGTTACAGTATGATATATGAAGAATGTATCGGCTATGAAAGTTTGCAGAACGAATCAAAAAGGAGGTAAATATGATGAGTAACAACAGTAAAATAAGAAATGCAGCGTATAGAAACTTCAATGTGAATACTGTTTTATTTATAATTACCTCCGCAGATAGAAGGCTAAGCCGGGATATATCCGAGGGCTGATTTAGCCGATTATATGTGTAGCGCTTATTCTTGGGCCGTGGTAATTTACCACGGCCCTTTTTTATCTTATAGGAAAGTTCTCGGTTTATTCGAGTCCGCGAAGCAGCATATGAATCTGCGGGGAAGCAAGGGGGAGGATTTATGAGAAAAATATCAAGTTACATATGGGAATATAAAGTGCCATATCTGGTGGCAGTCGCATCGCTTTTGATTGCGGTTACACTTGATATGATGGCGCCGCGGCTGACAGCCCGTGTGGTGGATGATGTAATCGTGGGCGGCAATATAGGGGAACTGAAATATTTACTGCTCGGGTTTCTGGGGCTTGGGCTTGGAAGGTGCATTTTCCAGTACGTGAAAGAGTACACCTTCGACAAGAATGGCGCCAAGATTTCGGGTGATATGCGAAGGGATTTGTTCCGGCATATCCAGGGGCTGAGCGCGGACTTTTTTGACAGGACGAATACAGGCGAGCTGATGGCGCGCGTCAAGGAGGATATAGACCGTATTTGGGATGCGCTTGGATATGTCAGTATGCTTTTGATAGAGGTGTGTTACCATACCTGTATTATTCTGACTTGCATGTATATGCTGAATTGGAAACTCGCACTCATCCCAACGGCGGCTATGTTTCTGTGCGGCTGTGTGGCAGTTGTCATGGAGCGGAAGTTGGGGGACGTCTATGAAAAGATAAGCGAGGAGAACGCTTCCCTAAATACGGTGGCGGAAGAAAACCTGGCGGGCGTGCGCACGGTGAAGGCATTTGCCAGAGAGAAACACGAGATTAAGAAATTCCTGTCCCACAATAAGCGGTACTATGACTTGAATATGCAGCAGTCTAAGGTTTTTGTAAAGTATTATCCGTTCTTTACTGTGGTGACAAAAGTAGTGCCGTTATTGACTGTGCTAGTCGGTGGGAAATTTGTGATAGACGGTGAGATGACCCTGGGACAGATGACGGCTTTCGTGGCGTATTCGACCAATATCGTATGGCCCATGGAGATGCTTGGGTGGTTGACGAACAGTTTTTCGGCGGCGGTTGCCTCCAATAAGAAAGTGAAAAAAATCTACGAGGAGAAGCCAAGCATAACCGAGGTGACCAATCCGGTCAAATTAGAAAAAGTTGCGGGAAAGATATGTTTTGACCATGTATCCTTCCACAAGGCGGATATGTATGAAATCCTGCACGATATCACTTTTACGGTGGAAGCGGGACGGACATTGGGTATTATGGGAGCAACAGGCGCAGGGAAGACTTCGATTGTGCAGCTTTTGCAGCGGATGTATGATGCCACGGAGGGTGCGATTTATCTGGATGACGTGAATATCAAGGAACTTCCCCTGGAGCAGCTGCGCACAAGCGTAAGTTATGTGATGCAGGATGTCTTCCTTTTTTCGGATACGATTAACGAAAACATTAAACTGGGGAAGAAAAAGTATATCGATTTCAAGACAGTGCGCCGGGCGTCCACGCAGGCGCAGGCCAGCAGCTTTATCGAGCGGATGGAAGACTCATACGATACGGTCATCGGGGAGCGGGGCGTCGGCCTCTCCGGCGGGCAGAAGCAGCGCATCAGCATTGCGCGGGCACTGGCGAAGAAAGACCCTGTCCTGGTGCTGGATGATTCCACGTCCGCCCTGGACATGGAGACAGAGAAAATGATTCAGCAGACGCTTAAGACGTTGGAAAATACGACGAAGATTATTATTGCCCACCGCATCAGCGCCGTAAGACATGCGGACGAGATTATTGTGCTTGACAATGGAGCGATTGCGGAGCGGGGGACACATGAAGAGTTGCTTGCAAAGCACGGCCTTTACTATGAGACTTATGAGTCGCAGTACGGCGGGCTGCAGATACAGGATTGTACGCATATTATGGGACAGGCGATAGCTGTTGAGTAAAGGAAAGGCGGTGATATTTTATGTCAGTAAATTCTTACAAAGCCGACGAGCAGAGCGTTGAGCGGAGCAAGGTGCAGACGCTCTTGCGGCTCTTTAGTTATCTGCTTCGTTATAAGTGGCAGATTATATTGGTTCTTATCATCATGGGATACGGGGTATTGGTCAGTCTGGTCAATCCGCTGATTATGGAGTCCGCCATCGATGATTATATAGCGGTAAAAAACTTGAAAGGGTTATACAGGCTTCTTGTGTTTGCGCTTGGTATCAACTTGGTTTTGGCAGTGACGGTCAAGCTGCGGATGTATATTATGGCGAAGGTGTGCAACGAGATACTTCTGACAATCAGGCAGGAATTGTACACTCATATACAGAAACTGGATTTCCATTTCTTCGACAGCAGGCCCACGGGGAAGATTCTGTCGCGTATTATCGGGGATATCAATTCTCTTAAGGATGTATTGTCCAACTGTGTGACTACGCTGATACCGGACGGGCTGACTGTCGTTGCGGTGGTGGCGATTATGGTGTGGAAGAATCCACGCCTGGCGGCGGCATCCCTGATGACCATCCCTTTTATGGCTTTCGCCATGGTGTACATACAAGTCAGGGCACATCCGCGCTGGCAGGTTTTTCGCAAGAAATCTGCGAACCTGAATGCTTTTATCCATGAGGATATGGCGGGAATGCGGATAATCCAGAGTTTCCATGCGGAGGGGGAGACAGAGCATACCTTTGACGGACTTTTGGCGGAGCATCGGACATCTTTCTTCGATGCGGTGCGGATGAGTGACGCGTTCGGTTCGGTCATCGACCTGTCCTGGGGCGTTGGATATATTCTTCTCTATTATACGGGCATTGTGGTTCTGGGGGTGGAAGAAGTATCGGTGGGAACGTTTATCGCTTTTGCAAGCTACCTGAATATGTTCTGGCAGCCGATTCAAAATATCAGCAATTTCTATAACCAGTTGGTTACCAATATCGCCGGCGCGGAGCGTATTTTTGAGATTCTGGATACGCCGCCCGGGATTGCAGACGGCGCCGGAGTGATACAGATGCCGCCGATTGCCGGGGAGGTAACTTTTGAGCATGTGAACTTCTCGTATGACGACAAGGTGAAAGTTTTGGATGACGTGAGTTTTCGGATTGCGCCTGGGGAGACGATTGCCTTGGTTGGGCCTACCGGTGCAGGAAAATCCACGGTTGTGAACTTAATCAGCCGTTTCTATGACGTGCAGGAGGGGACTGTGAAGGTTGACGGCCGGGATGTGAAGCAGGTATCCATCGAGAGCCTGCGCAGGCAGATGGGCATTATGACCCAGGATAATTTCCTGTTCTCCGGTACGATTAAAGACAATATCCGTTACGGCAAACTGGACGCCATGGACGAGGAAATTGTTGCCGCCGCAAAAGCGGTGAACGCCCATGATTTTATTATGAGATTGGATAAAGGGTATGATACGGAACTGACGGAGCGGGGCGGCGGGCTGTCTATCGGGCAGAAGCAGCTTCTGGCATTTGCGAGAACCATGGTTTCAGACCCAAAGATTTTGATTCTGGACGAGGCGACTTCCAGTATCGATACGAAGACGGAGCTTCTTGTGCAGGAAGGCATCGAACATATGTTGGCGGGAAGGACGTCCTTCGTCATCGCACACAGGCTGTCCACAATCCAGAAGGCCGACCGCATCTTCGTGGTGGATGACGGCAGGATTATAGAGGAAGGCAACGCAAAGGAACTGATGGAGAAGAAAGGCGCTTACTATCAATTGTATATGGCGCAGTTTTCGGCCTGATACCCGCGAGGGTTACATACCCCGTAGCTTTGCTGCGGGGTATTGGCTAACGCGGCAGTAAAGCTGCGGGGTATATGAGTATCCAGGCGTATTCTGAATGATTAGTCTGCCTTATTGAAAATAACAGTCTGTTCTTTCATAGATATTTTCCCGACTTGATATCCGTAGTCCATAAGCTCTTTTTTGTATTTTAGAAAAGAGTGGTCTATCGGTATTCCAACAATATTCTGTATTTCTTCAAACGTCAACTTCAAAGATTTATTTCCGTTTTGATGTACATATTCCCATAGAGGATTATATTTACTCATTGTCTCTTTCAACCTCCGGTTTCTTTCTGTGAGAGATATCATAGGCCAGTGTTAATGTAAATGATAACACAGAAACCTCTAAAAAACCTATAAAAAATGAATTATTTGAACCATCCAATGGCAAGAGGTTAAATAAGTTTACAATTTAAGCGCCATTGGTTAAAATATAAAGAAAAAGTATTTGTATAATAAGTATCAAAAAATAATAGAACAGAGGGAAATATGGCTAAAGCGGTAAAAATGGCGGATATCGCCAAAATCATAGGAGTCAGCACGGTAACGGTGTCGAAGGCGCTGTCCGGGCAAAAAGGGGTCAGCGAGGAACTGCGGGAAAGGATTATAAAGCAGGCGCAGGAGATGGGATACCAGACGGTATCCGCATTGCATCCGGAGAAAATGCGCCGGAATACCGGCTACACGATAGGGGTTCTTGTGGCGGACAGGTTTTTTGGGCAGTATGAATCTTTTTACTGGAAACTGTACCAGGAGGTGGCGACCGCGGCGCTTCGCAAAGAATGCTTTACTATGCTTGAGGTGCTGCTTGGCGAGGATGAGACAGGTTTGCACATGCCAAAACTCCTCGTGGAGAAGAAGACGGACGGCATGGTAGTTATCGGGAAGCTTGAGGATGCATATTTGGACAGGCTGATGGAATATGCGGACGTGCCTGTCTTTTTCCTGGATTTTTATGATAAGAAGGGGAAATGTGATTCGGTCGTATCCAATAGTTATTTCGGTATGTATGCCATGACGAACTACCTTTTTGACATGGGGCACCGGGATATTGCTTTCGTGGGGAATGTGCTTTTTACGGACAGCATCACAGACCGGTATTTTGGCTATCTGAAATCCATGTATGAGCATGGGGTGAAGATGGAGGAAGAGTGGGTAATCGATGACAGGGACGCCGTCACCGGGAAGTCGGATGAAGGGTTTGAGATAAGGCTGCCAGGGAAGATGCCCACGGCGTTTGTCTGCAACAGCGATATGGCGGCAGCCATGCTGGTGCAGGCATTGGGAAAACAAGGATATAAGGTGCCGGAAGATATTTCGGTGGTGGGATATGATAATTACCAACCGCCGGGGATGTGCGATATCGGCATCACCACATACGAAGTGGATATGCGCGAGATGGCATGGCTGACCGTAAAAAATGTTGTGCGCAAGATTTCCGGCGGGCATTACCAACAGGGCGTATCCATTGTGAATGGGAGAATCGTTTATAAAGACAGCGTGAGAAGGATTTAAAGCAGCAAAAGGCGAACAGAAAGTACGGACGGGACGGAAATGCCAGATAGCTAAATGCATAAAAAACAACGGCTTAAATTGTGTAAATCGTAGAAAAACCGGATTTGGGTGCCGTAGAGGGTATTTCATGCTAAAAAAGTGTTGATTAAAAAATAAAGTAGTGTATACTTAAATTAAAGTTAAAAATTAGCTAATAAGTTTAACTAACAACTAAAAATTAAAGTAAAAAATAGTTAACACGAATGGGTAAAGGATTGGCATGAAGACGATAGCAGAAGAGATGAAGAATCATCTGAGCGAGTGCATCATTCCTTTTTGGAAGAAGCTGCGGGATGATGAAAATGGCGGATACTACGGTTACATGGATTATGATTTACAGGTGGATAAGAAGGCGGTGAAGGGATGCATATTGAACAGCCGCATTACCTGGTTTTTTGCAAACGCGTATCTGACCCTGGGGGATGAATCCCTGCTTAAAGAGGCGAAACATGGTTATGAGTTCATGAAAAAGTACTGTATTGACCAGGAAAGGGGCGGCGTATACTGGTCGGTTGCATATGACGGCACGCCGGAGGACACGACGAAACACACATACAACCAGGCGTTTTCTATTTACGCATTGTCTTCCTATTATGATGCTTCCGGGGATGGGGATGCCCTGCGGACGGCGAAGGAGCTTTTCCATATCATCGAAGAGCGGTGTATGGACGAGGTTGGTTACAAGGAAGCTTTTGACAGGGATTTTTGTGAAATTGAAAACGACAAGCTGTCGGAGAACGGCGTGATTGCCCAGAAGACGATGAATACATTGCTTCACGTGTTCGAGGCGTATACCGAATTATACCGTGTAAGCGGCGACGGGGAAGTGAGAAGGCGTCTGGAATGGATACTGGATACCATTGCGGATAAGATTTATAATCCCGCGCTGCACAGGCAGGAAGTATTTTTTGACAGTAAGATGCGCTCGATTCTTGACCTGCATTCTTACGGGCATGATATTGAGACGGCATGGCTTATACGCAGGGGAACCGATGTGTTGGGAGAGAAGGCATATGAGGACAAGATGCTTCCGATTATACTTGACTTAACCGGTCAAGTATATAAGACGGCTTTTGACGGACATTCTTTTGCCAATGAATGCGAGAAGGGCGTGGTGGATGAAACCAGAGTCTGGTGGGTACAGGCGGAGGCGGTCGTGGGATTTCTGAACGCTTACCAACTTGCGCCGGAACATACGGAGTATCTGGAGGCAGCCAGGGAAGAATGGAATTATATCAAGGAACGCTTGATTGACAGGCGGGGAGGTTCCGAATGGTTCTGGGATGTGGATAAGGATGGGGAACCGGTGAGCCGCAAGCCAATCGTGGAACCATGGAAATGCCCTTATCATAACGGCAGGATGTGCATGGAAGTCATCAGGAGGGCAGCCGGGAAGTAAACATTTTTACAAAATAGGGAGGGAAAATATGTTACACGCAAACTACTATGTGGAGTTGGAAAAGTATAACAGGCTAATCGGCAGGAAAAATGTAAAATCAGGGATTTACAACGGAATCTATGACAGATATGAGTATCCGGTGCTGACGAGGGAGCATATCCCGCTTGCCTGGAAATATGATTTAAACCCGGAGACCAATCCTTATTTTATGGAGCGGCTGGGCGTCAATGCGGTGATGAATTCGGGCGCCATCGAGCTTGACGGCAAGTTTTATCTGATTGCGCGCATCGAGGGCAACGACCGGAAGTCCTTCTTTGGCGTAGCGGAGAGTGACAACGGTATCGATGGTTTCCGATTCTGGGATTATCCGATTCTTCTGCCGGATACCTGCCCGGAAGAGACGAATGTGTATGACATGCGGCTGACAAAACATGAAGACGGCTATATTTACGGCGTTTTCTGTTCTGAGAGCAAGGATAAGACGGTGAATGATTTATCTGCGGCGGTTGCGGCGGCAGGTATTGTGCGGACGAAGGATTTAAAGAACTGGGAGCGGTTGGATAATCTGAAGACGCTGCGTTCCCCGCAGCAGAGAAATGTGGTGCTCCATCCGGAATTTGTGAACGGCAAGTATGCTTTCTATACAAGGCCGATGGACGACTTCATCGAGACAGGCTCCGGCGGCGGTATCGGTTTCGGGCTGTGCGATGACATTACCCATGCGGTGGTGGATGAAGAGAAAATGACTTCTCTGCGCAAATACCACACCATCACCGAGTCGAAGAACGGAGCGGGCGCGGTGCCTATCAAGACAGATAAGGGCTGGATACACATTGCCCACGGCGTCAGGAACACTGCGGCAGGGCTGCGGTATGTAATTTATGCTTTTGCGACAGATTTAAACGACCCTTCCAAGGTAATCGCGGAGCCTTCCGGTATGCTTATCGGGCCCCGTGAGGGAGAGCGGGTCGGCGATGTGTCCAACGTGGTGTTCACAAACGGCGCGATTGCCAGGGACAATGGGGAAGTGTATATTTATTATGCTTCCAGTGACACGAGGATGCATGTGGCAACCACCACTGTCGATAAGCTGACTGACTATGTGTTCAACACGCCTTCCGATCCGCTGCGTTCCGTGGAGTGTGTGGCACAGAGGTGCGAACTGATTAAGAAGAACTTGGATTTTTTGGCGAAGCAGTAATCGAAGCATAAGAATGGGAGATTGAAATGAATAAAGTGAAAATGATTAGCCCGGCGGTAAAGAACGTGCCGTGGCAGGAGAAACCGGAAGGATTAAAGGGTGCGCCAATCTGGAGATACAGTGAGAATCCTATCATTGGCAGAAACCCGGTAGAAGGCGTTGCAAGAATTTTTAACAGTGCGGTTATGCCCTATGGAGACGCGTTTATCGGCGTGTTCAGGGGTGAACAGACAAACGGCATACCGTACATTTACCTGGGGCACAGCAAAGATGCCATCCATTGGGTGTTTGAACCGGAGAAAATTCCTTTTAAGGATGAAGAGGGCAATGATTTCATGCCCGTATACGCTTATGACCCACGGCTTGTCAAGGTGGAGGACATCTACTATATTATATGGTGCCAGGATTTCTACGGCGCATCCATCGGCATGGCGAAGACTACAGACTTTAAGACATTTACGAGGATTGAGAACCCCTTTATTCCTTTTAACAGGAATGCGGTGCTGTTTCCGCGAAAGATTAACGGCAAGTTTATGCTCTTAAGCCGCCCTTCGGATTCGGGGCATACGCCTTTTGGCGATATCTTCCTGAGTGAAAGCCCGGATATGGTATATTGGGGCAGGCACAGGCATGTTATGGGAAAAAGCTCTGAGTGGTGGGAGTCTGTCAAGGTTGGCGGTGGCGCTGCGCCTATCGAGACGAGTGAAGGCTGGCTGCTGTTCTACCACGGCGTGAGCGGAACATGCAACGGGTTTGTGTATTCCATTGGCGGGGCGATTCTGGATATCGATAATCCGTCCAAGGTGCTCTACAGGTGTGAGAATTTCCTCCTGACGCCGGAGGAGTGGTATGAGGAACGTGGGTTTGTGCCCAATGTCTGCTTCCCCTGCGCCACCATCCATGACTCTGAGAGCGGTAAGATTGCTCTTTATTATGGGTGCGCGGACAGTTATGTGGGACTGGCGTTCACACAGCTTGACGAAATCGTAGATTATATCAAGACTCACAGCCATGTGACCGAGTCGGATACGGAGCTTGGCGTGAGATAGTACGACGAATACTCGTTGCATCAGTACGAAACCTCTTGTCGTGCCAGACGAGAAATGGTACAATAACAACAGATAGATACGTTGTGTTACATGTGAATCAGTTCTAGGGTACGGTACGACAAGCTGTCGGGCAGACAGGAAGAGGGAGAGTTCAATGGAAAAGAAAGAAATGGAAACGAAGAACGAAGTTACGCTCGAGAAGGAAGCGGGAATGGAAGTCCAGGAGAGTGTGAAGGAGGAAACTCCTGAAAAGGAAGCGCCAAAGAAGGATGTTGTGACGGAAGTAATGCTACAGTATCGCGAGTATGAGGCGAACCTTGGTACAGTGGCTGAGAGAGTCAAGGCTCATTACATAGCCAAGGGCAATACGGAAGAGTCCATTGAGAGCGTGCAGATTTATATTAAGCCGGAGGACTTTACCGCATACTATGTAATCAATGACGGCATTGTCGGCAAGGTGAATTTATTCTGAGTATTTTAGTACAACGAATCATTACTTAATATTTTTTGTACTAGTCAGGGACTGGGCCAATGGGCAGGCGGGAATTTCCCACCGCTTATTGGCTCGGTTTTTTGTGGCGTTTATTATTCAACAGTACAATGGCTGACAGGATACACAGCACGCCAAGGACAGACATCAATGTCATGTATTCATGGAAGAGGGCGATACCGATTAGTGTGGCGACCATCGGTTCGACGGTTGCCAGGATGGCGGCGCGGCTTGCTTCCACTTGTTCCAACCCCAGTGTATACAGTAAAAAGGGAATGACTGCTGTGACTAATCCGGTCAATAAAATAAAGAGAAGTAGAAACGGTTTGTGCTCGCAAACCGTTATTTTATGCCATAAATCAGGCAGAGAACATACAAAGAAAGAACCTGTGGCAGCAGTTATAAAAGTATAGGCAGTGACCGTATAAGTCGAATATCTGCGTAGGGCGATGGTGCCAAGGATGCTGTACAACCCGTAGCCGAGCCCGGAACCGAGTCCGATGAGAATGCCGGCCGTATTGATAGAAGTCTCTCCTGTGCCGATACCCGAGACGAGAATACAGCCCAGGAAAGAAGCGGCGAGGGCGAGAAGTTTGGTTCCTGTCATTTTTTCATGGAAGAACAGTGTGGACAGGAGCATGACCCAGATGGGGGAGGTGTAGAGCAAAATTGCCGCAACCGACAGCGACATCATACGGATTGCCGTAAAATAGCAAGTCGTAAAAAATAAGATACTGCCCAGCCCGAGCCCCAGAAAAAGAGGGATGTCTTTACGGGCAATCCGGAAACCTTGTGGATTTTTGATAAACAATATTATCCCAAAGGATATGGCCGCCACAGTCAGGCGGACGCAGACAATCTGGATGGAACTAAATCCGGCCAAAGAGGTCAGCCCACGGACGAAGACGCCCATGCTGCCCCAGAAGACGCCTGCCAATATAATAAGAAGACTTCCGCTTTGCTTTGGATTTTTATTCATGGTGTTAACCTTCTTTCTTTTTCGGATGTGGGAGGATATGCAGTATATCTTTTGGCAGTCGTCGCATATAGGGAAATTATCCTGTGCGATGAGGCTGACGGTTGAAGAAAATCTTCCGTGCAGTCCGTTCTATATTATAAGAGCAATCGCTTAGGCAGGTATGCCGCTACATATTATAGCACTGGACGGGGCAGGTTGGAAGGAGAATGTGTGAATACAAATTTTATAAAAATATAGGTTGACAAATAATATTATATGACATATAGTATTAACAGAAACAATATTATACGAGATATAATATTATAGGTTAAGCTAATATTATAGTCTTCGATATATTATGGGGATATTTAAACAGGAATGGATGATTCTTATGATGTATGTAAAAAGCAGGAAAGGAGTCTATCGCATGGTTTTTAACACAGGTGCGGCATTGTTGGATGCAATCGTACTGGCTGTGGTGTCCAGCGAGACGGAAGGGACATATGGCTATAAGATTACTCAGGAAGTGCGTATGGTCATAGAAATCTCGGAGTCTACACTGTACCCGGTGCTCAGGAGGCTGCAGAAGGATGAATGCCTGGAGGTCTACGATATGGAATGCGCGGGCAGGAACAGGCGCTATTATAAGGTGACGGAGAAGGGAAGAGCCCAGCTTAATCTGTATATCAGTGAGTGGTATCGGTATTCCGCCAAGTTAAACAGTATCTTTGAGGGAGGATTGAAGCATGAATAGAGCAGAATTTATGAGGCGTCTGACAGAGCTTCTTGGCGATGTGCCACCGACGGAGCGGGAGGAAGCTATCCAATACTATAGTGACTACTTCGACGATGCAGGCGCAGAGAATGAGAGCGGCGTTATCGCCTCGCTTGGCACGCCGGAGGAATTGGCCAGGACGATAAAAGCCGGGTTGAGTGACGGAGGAAACGGAGGGGAATTTACAGAATCCGGTTTCAGCGGGTATACGCAGGCACACAAAGATGAAGTAATGCGTGCGGCGGATATATCGGGAACACAGGGTAATGCGGGAACAGGAGCAGGCCAGCCGAATAGCGGAGGATGGACAGCCGCAGGCCAGACAGGCATGGACCAAGGGAGTCAGTTTGGCAAAGAGGCGAGTAGCTCGGGCGGTGCAGGGAACAGCGGCGGCGCGCAGTCCGGCAATGCTTATTATGAAAACGATTATTACCGGCGCACAGGAGGCGACGGCGTCTACGGAGGCAGGGAAGATACGAGAAGATATAATAATCCTTACGGGCAGGACAGCGCAGGCGGCGCATCCGGAGCGGGTACATCTTATCAAGGACAGGGACAGAAACAAGGTATGTCGGGCGGTACGATTGCCGTGATAGTGATTCTGGCGGTATTGACCAGTCCGGTCTGGATTGGGCTTTTGGGCGGTCTTGTCGGTTTGGCAGGCGGGATTCTGGCGGCAGTGTTATGCATTTTTCTGGCATTTCTGATTGTGGGTGCGGCGCTTTTGGTCGCTGCGGTAGTGCTTCTTGTTGTAGGCATTTCGGCGATGTTCTCCACACCTTTGGGAGGGCTTTGTATAGTTGGCACCGCGCTTATTTCGTTTGCAGCCGGTTTGGTCTTCATATGGCTGATGGTGTTGATGGCAGGCATGGCAATTCCGGCACTGGTGAGAGGAATTGTTTCTCTGTGCCAGAGAATATTTCATAGAGGAGGTGTAAGAGCATGAGCACAGGCATGAAAAAATTTACGAAAGGCTGTCTTCTTACGGCGCTTGCTATCTTTATAGTCGGCGTTGTCATATGCAGCGTGGGCGCGCTGTTGGGGGGATTCAGACAGTTGGAAGCTTTGAATATCAGGGGGATTACCGGCATTCCTTTCCGCTATCACAATGGCGTTGACGGAATCTGTTATGGTTTTGATTGGGATGACGACTGGGAGGATGATGTGGAATGGGCGAAATATGAGGACTGGAACCGGCTTGACGGTACAGGCGGCGGGACGCAGTTAAACCTCACGGCGGATACGCTGCGTAAGCTGTATATTAATGCGGGGGCATGCGAGCTGTTTGTCAAAGAATCACAGAATGACCACGTATGGATTGAAATCAACGGTGAAGACGACAATTTCCGTTACCATGAAGAGGGTGGCGATACGCTGCGGATAGTGCGCAGGCCGGATTGGGTTTTCTGGAACTGGACGAGGAATCAGGTGGATGCGGTGACGAAAGTATATCTTTATCTGCCAAAGGATGCTTACCTGGATTATATAGAGGTTAATTTTGGGGCGGGCAATTTAAGCTCCATAGAACTGAAGGCGCGTGAGGCGGATGTGGAAGTGGGCGCAGGCGTCTGTGCATTCGATGGGCTGACAGTGACGGACAGCGTAGACGTCAGCGTAGGCGCAGGACAGGTCAGCGTGGGCAAAATGGACGTCAATGAGATAGACGTAGAAGCCGGCGTGGGGCAGATTTATATAGAGAACGGAAGAGTCGGCGACAGTGCGGATATTATGGTCGGCGTGGGAGAGGTAGAGTTTGGCGGCGTCGTCAGTGGCAATCTGGATTTGGAGTGTGACTTGGGCAATATCACTATGAGACTGGAAGACAGGGAAGAAGACCATAATTACAAAATAGAATGTTCCATGGGCAATGTAAGAGTCGGAAACAGTACTTATACGTCCCTGGGGGAGGAAAAGGAAATTTATCATGGCAGCGACAGCACCTTTGATATTGAGTGCTCCCTGGGTAATGTGAAGGTTACTTTTGCACAGTAAAGGAGGAGAAAATGGGAAACGATTATAGAAAACTGGTACGTTCCAAGACAAACAGGACAATATGCGGCGTGTGCGGAGGTATCGGGGAATACATGAATGTGGACCCTACGCTGATACGGCTTTTGTGGGTGTTCTGTTCCATGGCGAGCTGCGGCACAGGGCTGCTTGTCTACATCGTGGCGGCGCTGATTGTGCCGGAGGACAACGGCGTTATGGGATAAATGGAGAAATAGTAAGCGGCCCGGAAGGAATTTTCCTCCAGGCCGCTTCGTTTTAGTTTGCCATTTTCTTCTTCACGCCTGTTGTCAGGAACATGCCCGATTTCTTGAGTGCGGGGCGCAGTGCCATATAGACGGCTACGGACACTACAAGAGACGTGACGGCGTTGATAGACGTGGATGCCACATTCCATGCAAGCGTCAGTTCCGCGGCAGGTTTGCCAAGAATAAGCAGTTTGTAGAAATATCCTACAAGCGGGTCGAAGACGACGTTGAAGAGAAGCCCGCCGGCAGCGGCAATAACGGTCCATCGCAGCACCTTGCCGTGGTCACTCTCTGTGGAGATATGACCCAGCTTGTGGGCGATTATGCCGGTGATTAAGCCGATGCACAGTTTTAAGATAAAAGTCTTAGGAGCATAGACGACATAGACAGGGTCAAAAAGGTCGCCGATGGTCATGCCGATGGCGCCGCCCAATCCGCCATACAGGCCGCCCAACAGAAGCGCGCCCAGCACACATACGGCGTTGCCAAGATGGATGGAAGTGGCGTCTCCTCCCGGCAGCGTAATCTTAATCTGCAGGAAGGTAAAGACCACGTAGGATAACGCGGCGAAAACACCTGTCAGTACAAGTTTCAAAAGTTTTTCGTTTTTCATCATAATAGGTTACCTCGCAAAAATACAACTTTTTATTTTACATCCAATATATACTAAAATGGCATCTTGGAAAGTGCCAATTTAAAATTTTATAACCATGCCAGTATCATAGCATTGCATAGAAAACATAAATGATACAATACTAATAGAGGAATGTTGTTCTGATGAAAAGGGATTGACTGATATGGATAATAGTAAGTATCAAAGAAAATTTGCGGGATATATCGGATATAACATCGTCAAAACAGATTTCATCTATTATGTATGGCTGTTTTTTATGCTTGCAATTTTCGGATGGCTCTGGGAGGGATTTCTGTATCTTTTTAAAGACGACACATATGTCAACCGGGGATTTTTAACCGGGCCATGGCTGCCAATCTACGGAATGGGCGGCATTATGCTGGAAATATTGTTCCGGAAATGGCGGGACAGGCCGGTTATGATATTCCTGTCGTCTATGGCATTGTGTACCTTATTGGAATATGTGGCAGGGTGGTACTTGGAATTGACTTGGGGAGTCAGATGGTGGGATTACAGCGATATGCGATGGAACCTTCATGGAAGAATCTGTTTCCTGAGCAGCCTGTTATTCGGACTGGGAGGAATGTTGCTTGTGTGGGTGATTAGTCCCTTATTCTATTCCCTGTACCGGAGGGTGCCGGACAGAGTGAAGATTGGCCTGGGGTTGGCAGTGATTGTGGTTTTTGCGGCGGACGCGGCTTACAGCGCGATGGCGCCCCATGTGGGGGCGGGAGTTACGTACCGGGTATAATATGGAGTTTTTTGTATGGCAGGGAACCTTTTCCCTGCTTTTTCTATCTAAATAACAAAGGCCATAAACAGTGGCGCACAAATAAGGTAAAATATGAGGGAGGTGGAGAAAATACGTGATGGAGGAGAAGATGTTTGAGCGATACATACGAAAATATGCACCGAATATGTACAGGCTTGCTCTTGCCATGCTGCACAACAGAGAGGATGCGGAGGATGCGGTCAGCGAGGCAGTGCTGCGGGCATATGAGAAACTTCACACACTGCGCAGGCAGGACAGCTTCAGGCCATGGATTATGCAGATTACGGCAAATGAGGCCAGGAAAATATATGGGAAAAACAAGTGGGTCATGCCGGTGGAGGATATGGAGGCATACATGCCGGCATTCCGGGATGATAAGCACGAGCTGTGGGATGTGGTCATGGGACTGGAACCGGCCTACAGGGAAGTGATTGTGCTGTATTTCTATGAGCAGTTTTCAATAAAAGAAATCAGCGAGGTGCTTCATGTGCCGCAAGGGACCGTGAAATCCCGGCTTGCCAGAGGCAAGAAGCGGCTTAAGGAGGCGTTGGAGCGTTAGCGCGTTTAAGGGATGCGCTTCGCAACCACCAAATATGTGAAATAAGAAAGGAGCTGTCTATGAGAGATAAATGGGAAGATATGGTATTTGACATGGCGGATGAAGAGAAGATGATAATGCCGCTGACACTGTCTAATAAAATAGAAGATACATTATGTAAACTTAAGGCGGATGAGGGTATGGCGCAGGATGATGATGCACGACGCGGGCAGAGCGCACCGAAGCGCCGGAAAAATATGTCAAAACGCGGGAAAAAATGGAAGAAGAGTCTGCTTCTTGCGGCCGCTCTGATGATTCTTGCCTCGGGCACGGCCATGGCTTCGGTGGGGGCAGTCAGGGAGCGCATGGAGGCCATGAACAGGCGGAAGATTGAGTCGTATTTCGCACAGATTTATACGACGAAGATGGGGCATGACAATTATAACAGGCCCTATACCGGGACAGAGAAGGAGCGGCTGGAAGCATTAAACGACGCCTATGAAAAAGAGGCGAATTTCCCGAAAGGCGAGCTTACGATGCTTGACGCGGCGGAGGATTATAAGGGCAGGGGCGTGGCGTTTCTTGGCGATACGACGACCTTTTTCTTCCCGGACAAGGAGATGAGCGACGAGGAACTGCTGCGGGTTATCGATTTCATGCATAAGAGGGATTACAGCCTTGCGAAGATGAATGAGATGGTTGCGGCGGGGGAAGCACAGATGCCGGAGCCAGACCAAGAGGAGATTGAGGCGACGGATGCAGAAACCCTTGCAAGCGATGCGGTATACGAGCCGGAGCAGCGTCTGGTGATTCCCTATACCGGTGACTTGGAACTGGACCAGACGGTGGCAGCGGGGCGGAATGAAATATTCCTGGCGGGATGGAATGCTGTGCATAAGATGGAAATCGGCAGCAGCGATTCGGAACTTTTCTTTGATGACTTTGACAAGACCACACGGATTCTGGCAATGTGCCAGGATACGGACGGCAATGTATATATGGCGGTCTGGCAGTGGGCAGATGAAGAGGCGCAGCCGGAGCAGATGGAATTGGCAGTTTTGGCGGTGGACAAAGAGGGAAAACTATTGCGGAAGATTGACATGGCGCCATACATCGCGCAGGGGCGACAGGGATATATCAGGCGGATGGCGGTTGACGGGAACGGCTACCTCTATCTCAAGACTGCCGGGCTGAAATCCATCCAGGACGAGGCGGAGTGTGAGATTCTTGTATTGGATAAAGAAGGCGCATACGTTAACAGCATTTCCGGTGGTGAATATGCTTTGGATATATTAGGCGGCCTGGGGGTGGGCAAGGACGGGAAAGTCTATACCCAGATTGGAAATTATTACGACCCTGACAACCCGGAGAATATGCTTGGTATCGCCTCGGTGGATACGGAGCGGGGGACGCTTGGGGACATTTATTATGATATCCTTCCGGAAAACACCATCATGATTGATATCGTGGCGCAGGGCGCACAGACTGACTTTGTGTTCTGGGGATACGACGGCATATTCACTTACAACTTGGGTGACGAGAGCGCGGTAAATGTGCTGCCCGCCTATGAAGCGCCATGCGACTGGGAAGGCGTAAGGGCCTGTGCGCTGCCGGACGGCAGGATTGTGTTCGCAGACTGTACGGAGTACCGGACGGAAGAGACTGCGGGGGGTAAGAGATTCTACAGCATTCCGGAGAAGACCTGTTTCTACTATGAGCCGGGGATGTAGACGGTATTTGAGATTGCAGCTTTGTGGCGGCAAAACATCTGTTTTGCTGCCACAAAGCTTAGGGATGAGGATGTGGACTGAAAAGAAAGATAAGTATGCTTACTCAGCCTTGTGCTGTGGGTATTAAAATGTTAAAATAATAACTAAAATACACGACCTTCACAAAAATTGCTCCGGAATGGAGGTAAAAATGAAATTATTTCTAAAAAATATTGGAAAAATTGATGAAACATCGGTTGAGATTGATGGGATAACGGTAATTGCCGGTGAGAATAACACCGGCAAAAGTACAGTCGGCCGGGCATTGTTTTCTGTTTTTAACAGTTTTTGCGGCTTAGATGAACAAATCAAACTGGAACGCGTGAAAAGTATAGAGAGAGTCATTGATTTAACATACCAGAATGTGACAGATAAGATAATATTAACATTTGATACAGAAGAAATTGCCAGGCATATCATTGCACGGACTGATTTGTTCAAGAATGACGTAAATCTTATTACGGACGAAGTGGTGCAATCAATTATACGGCATGATGAGTCTTTTGAAAAACATATGGACAGTACGGATATGGAAGAGCTTGGCTTGCGGATACAAGAACTTCTGAATGTCCCTGATGAGGATATTTTTAAGTCGGTTTTGGAAAAGAAACTGGCGGCGGAGTTTAATGGGCAGGTCAGCAATATTTATTCTGAAGAATCAGGGGAAATACGGTTACAGATAAAAGACAGGGATATGGTCATAACGATTGATGAAAATAATGTGACTCATATTGCAGGCATGGTCAGTCTTCGTACAGAGACAGTTTACCTGGATGACCCTCTTGTTCTCGATGAGCCGCGGTATCCTTTTATGCGCCATGCGCCCAGTTATATAGACCATAGGACGGATATAGAAGACAAACTTTTACGCAGCGGCAAAAACACAAATGTTGTTGAAGAATTAGCCATAAATAACAGACTCCAAAAAATATATGACAAAATTGCGACGGTCTGCAGCGGCGAGCTTGTCAGGAATAAACCTTCCAGATTTGAATACAGAAGAAAAAACAGTGATAAGGCGCTTGATGTCAGGAATCTTTCCACCGGGTTGAAAACCTTTGCGATATTGAAAGTATTGCTGCAAAATGGGACGATTGATTATAACGGGACGATTATTCTGGATGAGCCGGAGATTCATTTACACCCGGAGTGGCAGTTATTGTTTGCGGAGCTTATTGTCCTGCTTCACAAAGAGTTCCGGATGCATATTTTGCTGAATACGCACAGCCCTTATTTCCTCCGCGCAATTCAGGTCTATTCCGCCAAGTATGAAGTGGCGGACAGGTGTAAGTATTATTTGGCTGAGGCGGAGGAGGATTATGCGCATATTTCTGATGTCACCGATGGTGTAGAGAAAATATATGCCAAATTGTCGCGTCCGTTACAGCGGTTGGAGGATGTGAGGTGGCAGGATGATTGACATTTGTGCTTATCCGATATTAGGCGGCCATATGTCAACCCTGAAAGAAACTTCAAAAGATAAAAGGGATGATGGCGTAGAGGCGTATATGACGGAATCGGCCAAACCCGTGGTTAATTTTGATAGAGTAAAAGACGAATATGTTAAATCTTTAAGATTAAGTGAAATCCCCAAATCCAATGACGCGCTTTTTGCAGACGGAAAAGGCAGGCTGATATTTGTAGAATTTAAAAACGGGTATATGGATAGGGCAAAACAGTTTGCCGTCCGTAAGAAAATTTATGACAGCGTTTTGATTTTATCGGATATTGTGTCCGCCGGAATCAGTGATTTGCGTACGGATACGGAATATATTCTTGTATACAACGAGGCTGTCAATGTGAAAAATCCGGATATTATTAAGGAAAGAAAGAGGCATATACAGCCGTCGGCATCTTTTGACACTTTTGCGAAAGGAATGGGCAGCTTGGCGGGAGAGGAGTATGTTTGCTTTGGCGTGAAGATATTTGAGAACTATTGCTTTAAAAAGGTACATACATATACCGAGAAAGAATTTGAACGCTATTTATCTATACTTTGATGATATAATATTATATATTTTGTGATGTATCGGAGACTCTTATGGAGCGGATTTTAGTCGTGGAGGACGACCTAGCCCTCAGCACGGGGCTGTGTTTTGAACTGGATGCCGCGGGTTATGCCACGCAGGCGGCGTATAATGTACGCAAGGCGGAGTATCTTGTGGCGCAGGAGGCCTTTGACCTGGTGATTCTGGACGTTAACCTGCCGGACGGGAACGGATTTGATTTGTGCAGGCGCATCAAGGAGCAGCATCCGCAGATGCCGGTTATTTTCCTCACGGCGAACGACTTGGAAGAAGATGTGCTTGGCGGTTTCGACCTGGGCGCGGAGGACTATATCACGAAACCTTTCCGTATGAAGATTTTGTTAAAAAGGGTGGAAGTGGCAATCAGGCGGGGCGGCAGGGCCGCGTCGCCTGTGCGGGAGGAAGTCTGGCAGGATGGGTTTTTGCGGATTGATTTCGGCGCGCTGACGGCGGAGCGCGGCGGGGAACAGCTTGCGATTACGCCCAATGAGTATAAGCTTCTCAAGGTGTTAACGGCCAATGGGGGCAATGTGGTGACAAGGCAGCTTCTATTGGAACGGTTGTGGGATTGCGAGGGCAATTATATAGACGACCATACGCTGACTGTGACGATGAACAGGCTGCGGGCGAAGATTGAGGATGAAAGCCACACGTATGTTAAGACAGTGCGCGGCATGGGATATATTTGGACAGGAAGCGGTAATCGATAAGAAAAAGGCGGTGCGGCATGGCGAAGAAGAGTGCAGGGCGCAGGAATGACAGGGATATAGGGAAGGCGGCTCTTTTGACAGGAACCGTTTTGTTCCTGTGTTTTGTATATGTGCTGTGGATATGGGTGCCTCGTGCCGGGATAAGGTACGTACTGCTTGCATTGTGCGCGGGCGTGTGTTTTACGGCGCTTCTTTGGTGCGTATGGCAGAGGAGGCAGGTGTGTGGTTTTGCAGACGAGCTTTGCCAGACGTTGGACGATTTGATTGCCGGGCGTGAACCGGAGAACTATGACCCTTACGAGGACTCCTTGACAGCGCGTGTGCAGGGCAAGTTTCTTCAATATTATGACCAGATGACGGAGGGGAGCAGGCGCAGCGAACAGGACAAACGGACGATACAGGAACTGGTGTCCGATATTTCCCATCAGGTCAAGACCCCTACGGCGAACTTGCAGATGTTTATCGGTATTTTGCAGACCCATAAACTGGACGAGGAGAGGCGGGCGCAGTTCCTTGGGACGATGGAAGAGCAGATTCATAAACTGGATTTCCTGATGCAGTCGCTGATTAAGATGTCCCGCTTAGAGACAGGGACTTTTGCACTGCATATGGAGAGGGCGAACCTGTATGACACAGTGGCGCAGGCGTTAAACGGCGTCTGGAGACGGGCGGAGGAGAAGGGAATACAGCTTTCGGTAGATTGCGGCGAATCGGTTATGGTACGGCACGACCCGAAATGGACTGCGGAGGCCCTGGGCAATATCCTGGACAACGGGGTCAAATATACGAAGCCTGGCGGGCGTATCCATGTCAGTGTCCGGCCATGGCAGTTTTATACCCGGGTGGATATTTCCGATACCGGTATCGGCATACCCGAGGAGCATTGTAACGATGTGTTCAAGCGGTTTAGCCGTGGGGAGGAAGTAGCGTCGCAGGAAGGCGTGGGCCTGGGACTGTATCTGGCCCAGGGCATCGTCACGAAGCAGCGGGGCTATATCAGCGTCAAGTCCAAGGTGGGGCAGGGCTCCACGTTTTCTGTATATCTGCTTAGTTAGGAGGGATGAAAGGTGAACAAACAAAACGCAGCGTCCATGAACGGGGAAACCGACAAGGAAAAAAGTGTGATTCTTGTGGTAGATGACGATAAGACGAATCTTTCTCTTGCCCAGAATATTCTTCTGCCATATTATCGCGTTGCCGCCGCCAATTCCGGCAGGGCAGCCCTCAAGTATCTGGAAAGGCACCGCCCCGCCCTGATACTTCTCGATATCAATATGCCCGGCATGGACGGATACGAGGTGATGGAGCAGATTCAGCTGAAGAAAGAGACGAAGTCGATTCCCGTTATTTTCCTGACGGCGGACAATATGGCTGAGACGGAAGTGAAATGTTTTCGGATGGGCGCGATGGATTTTGTGGGGAAGCCTTTCGTGCCGGATATTCTGCGCAGCCGTGTGGATAAGACGATAGAGCTGGACAGATACAGACACAGCCTGGAGACGATGGTGAAGGAACAGGCGGATAAGATTCTGGAGGATGCGAACAGAATCAGCAGGATACAGGATTCCGTCATTATCGGTATGGCGAACCTGATTGAGAGCAGGGACGGCAGCACAGGCAAGCATGTGAAGAACACGCAGATGTATGTGAAGATGATTGCCGACGAGTTATTTAAGCGCGGACATTTTCCATCAGAACTGACAGAGGAGTATATAGAAGATTTATGTAAGGCGGCCCCTCTCCATGATGTGGGCAAGATTAAAGTGCCGGATGCCATCCTGCAGAAACCGGGCAGGCTGACGCCGGAGGAATTTGTCATGATGAAGAAACATACGACATACAGCCGTAAGATTATCCACACGATTATCGGCGATGTGGAAGACGAGCATTATGTCCAGATTGTGGAAGATATTGCCATGTTCCACCATGAAAGGTGGGACGGGACAGGATACCCGGCGAGGCTTAAGGGCAACAGCATCCCTCTGTCGGCCCGGATTATGGCTGTGGCGGATGTTTTCGACGCACTGTACGAAGAGCGGTGTTATAAACCGCCTATCCGTCCTGTGGAGAAAATTATGCAGATTATGGAGGAAGGCAAGGGAACGCAGTTTGACCCGGAGATTATTGATGTGTTTGTGGAGATGCTCCCGATGTTGAAAGAAGTGCTTGGGATTGAATGACGAAGGATACCGGTTGGAGTGGAGGGCTAGGTTTGGAGAGGAAACAGTTTAACTCGGATAAGACGAATAGGAAACTGGAACTGACCGTATTAAGCATATTTACCGTTTTTTCGCTCGCAATGCTTGTCTCGGCGCAGCTTGGGAAATGGAATATGCTTGCCAAGGAGCTGATTATTGTGACGGTAGTGGCGGGATGGGTTGTTTTTGTGAAGAGTTACCGCGACTATAACTACCGGGCGAAATTTTTCTCGGCCATATGCTGGATAAATTTTGGCGTCTATGCGTTCTATGCCAAGAGTTTCACTTCCATGCTGTCTTCTATGCTTGTCTTGATTGTACTTCTTGGAGTATTCTGTATCACCGATATTGTATGGCTGGGCGCGTTTTCCACCACATTGATATTCCTGTACCATGTGTTTGTCGTACATACAGTGAAGACTGCGGACGCCAACGAGCTGCTCCGCCTTATTTTGCATGTGGCTTCTGCATATGTGATTTCACTGGTCACTTGGATTATCATCCGTACAAGGGCGGAGACGAACGAACAGTTGATGGAGATTATACACGAACTGGAAATCGTGGAACAGAGCAAGGATGATTTTATGGTAAATATTTCCCATGAAATCCGGACGCCTATCAATGCGGTCTGCGGCATGAGCGAGGCGGTTCTGCAGGAAGAACTTCCTGACGGCGTGAGAAGGGATGTTATTGATATCCAGTCTGCGGGGCGTCATCTGCTTGCCACGGTCAGTAATATCCTGGATTTCTCGGAACTGGAAAGCGGCAGGATGGAACTGGCGGAGGAGAGCTATAACATCACCTCCACTATCACGGATACCATCAATATGGCGCTGACTTTGGAGAATGGCAGACAGTTGGAACTGATTGTGGACTGCGATGCCGGACTGCCCCGGAACCTGGTGGGCGACGAGCAGAAAATCCGCCGCATTATTATGAATATATTGGAAAATGCGATTAAATTTACGAAAGAAGGCGGTATTGTCCTGCGGGTGAAAAGCAGGAAAGAGGCTTACGGCATTAATCTGGTGATTCATGTGAGAGATTCCGGCATTGGCATGAGCAGGGAGGATGCAGAGAAGGTGCTTGGCAGTTTCGGGCAAGTCAACGCCGGGCGTAACAGGGAGGAAGGCGGTATCGGACTGGGACTTGCCATCACCCAGGCGCTGGTGCGCAAGATGGGCGGCTTTATCAATGTGGAGAGCACACTTGGCAGCGGGACGGAATTTCAGGTTACAATACCCCAGAAGGTGTTGGACGATACGCCGATTGTTTCTATTAAGAACAAGGGAAGCCTGTTTGCGGCCTGCTATATCAATATGGATAAATACGAATATTCCGTAGTGCGGGACGGCTATGAGAGGTGTATACGGCATATGGCGGAACAGTTCGGGATTATGTTCCGGATATGCAGGAATTTCCCTGAGCTGCAGAGGCGCATGGAACATGAGAATTACACCCATGTCTTTATCGGATGGGAAGAATACTGTGAGGACAAGGGCTTTTTTGAGAAGCTTTCACAAGAACTGACTGTGGTACTGATTTTGGACTATGGACGGGAAGTCCAGGTGGAAAGCAATATGATGCGTATTTATAAGCCTTTTACGGTATTGTCCATCGCAGCAGTGTTCAACGGGCAGAGAGTGGTGCAGCGGGAGAACCTGCACAGCGACACACGTTACCGCTTTACGGCGCCGGATGCGAAAATCCTGGTGGTGGACGACAATGCCATGAATTTAAAAGTTATGCTGCGGCTTTTAAAGCCTTACCGGATTCAGGTGGCGACGGCGGAGAGCGGACGGGAGGCATTGGAGAAAATAAATTCCATGGAGTATGATTGCATATATTTAGACCATATGATGCCGGAGATGGACGGTGTGGAGACGTTGCACAGGATACGGAATAAACCGGGGGCATATTTCCAGTCGGTTCCGGTGATTGCTTTTACGGCCAACGCCATAGGGGGCGCACGGGAGATGTTTATGGCGGAAGGATTCGACGATTTTATTGCCAAACCCATTGAGCTGAGCGTACTGGAGAGGATGCTGCGCCGTTACATACCGGTACAGAAACAGGTGGAGGCAGAGACGCATGAGAATGTTCCGGCTGCCAGGGCAAAGCGGGAAGAAGACGAGCGTAAAGGACGCGGAGGCAGCTTAGGCGCATCCGGGGAAGAAGGGATAAAAGCCTTACAACAGGCGGGCATCCATGTGGAACATGGGCTTACATACTGTGGGGATTGGGACGGGCTTCGGGAGATTATAGCCATGTACTATGACCAGGGCGCCGGGAGGAATGCTAAGTTAGAGCAGCTATTCAAGGACAAGGACTGGAAAAATTATACCATTGCAGTGCATGCCCTCAAGAGCAATTCCAAGGGAATCGGTGCGGATGAGTTAGCCGGGATGGCTTTGGAATTGGAGACGGCGGGCAAAGAAAACCGTGTGGAATATATTCTGGAACACCATGAGGAGCTTATCAGGCAGCATACGCGCCTGCTCGAAGCGATTGCACGCAGCACCTTGACTTCCGTTGACAACGAGACGAAGCAGGAGGCGGATACGGGCATGGAACAAGTCACACAGGCGTGCCGGGCGGCGGACGGCACAGGGGCGGAAATGCCGGATGCGAAGAGCCGGAAGGCGTCGGAGGAGATTGACAGGCAGTTCCTGGCCGGACAGCTTGCGCTTGTGAGGGATAAGATAGAGAATTTCGAGAGCGAAGGTTTGGAAGAAATTCTTGGGCAGATTCAGGACGGCGCATACCAAGGCCGGACGTTAAGGGAAATGACGGAAGGAATAAAGAAGCACGTAAGGGAATTTGATTTCCTCGGCGCCTCCGAAATCCTGGAAGAATGGGAAGAGAAGGTAGGTAGGGAGATATGAAAAGGAGAATACGTATATTTTGGCGCTCTCTTTTTAGTGAAAGGCTGGATTTTCAGGAAAGGCTCAGCCGTCTTGCCATGCTGATGGCTTTTGCCGCATCGATTTTCGGTATGGGCCGCGTCATATTCGGGGTGAAATCGGATGTGCTGTATGCCCTTTTGCCTCTGTGCCTGGTATCTGGCGGCGCTCTCTATATGACAGTGGAACGGCGTAAGTTGAGGGAGGCATCATGGCTTCTTGTCATCGCGTCGAATGCGGTGCTTCTTCCCATGGTATTTATCCTGGGTGGCGGGATAGACAGCGGCACGCCGGTCTGGTTTGTGCTGGGGATTGTATATGTGTTTCTCCTTTTTAGCGGAAGGGAGCTTGTGCTTGCGCTTGTGCTGTCCCTGGCGGCATATATGGTTACCTATTTTGTGGCTTACCGGTATCCGGAGTTTGTCCCGGTGTCGAGGCGGCTGTACAGTTTTGTGGATTCTTACGGCATGATGGCGGTTGTGAGCTGCTTCATAGGATTCCTGATGAAGATTCAGTTTATGACATATAATAAGGAAAGGGAACAGGCGATGCAGCAGAGGGAGAAGGCGACGCAAATTGCCCGTTCCAAGGACGCTTTTTTTGCGAACATGAGCCATGAAATCAGGACGCCGATTAATACCATCATCGGATTAAATGAGATGATACTGCGGGAAGACATCTCCGACGAGATTGCCGAGAATGCCATCAATATCCAGAATGCCAGCAAGATGCTTTTGGCCATTATCAATGATATCCTGGATTTGTCTAAGTTGGAATCGGGCAAGATGGAGATTGTCCCGGCACAGTACGAAGTCAGTTCTATGTTCAGCGATTTGGTCAACCTGATTTGGATTCGCGCGCATCAGAAGGAACTGGAATTTAAAGTGGACATCGACCATGAAATTCCGTCCATGCTTTACGGTGACGAAGTGCGCATCAAACAGATAGTTACCAATATGTTGACCAATGCGGTTAAATATACGCAAGCTGGTTCGGTGACATTGTCCGCCAAAGGAGAGCGGGTTTCTCCTAATGAAATCATGCTGCGTATTTCCGTGGCGGACACGGGCATGGGAATACGGAAAGAAAATCTGGATGACTTGTTCAGCTCTTTTAAGCGGGTTGACCAGTGGGATATCAGGAATGTGGAGGGGACGGGTTTAGGACTGAACATTTCCAAGCAGCTTGCAGAGATGATGGGCGGCAGGATTACCGTCGACAGCGTTTATCATAAGGGTTCCGTCTTTACGGTGGAGATAAGACAGCGTATTGTTAATGCGAAACCGATTGGCGTCATTCAGTTTGCCGCACAGAAAAAGTTGGAACGACGCGGGAAGTACAGACAGAGCTTCACCGCCCCGGATGCCAGGGTGCTTGTGGTGGATGACAACGACATGAACCTTATGGTTGCCGTGAAGATGCTGCGGGGCACGGGTATACAGGTTGAGACGGCGCAGAGCGGCAAGGAATGTCTGGAGCGGACGGCGCAGAAGCTTTACCATGTGATTTTGATGGACCATATGATGCCGGACATGGACGGCCAGGAGACGATGAAAGCAGTGCGCGCCCAGGCGAAGGGATTTTGTCAGAAGACGCCGGTTATCGCCCTGACTGCCAACGTGATGACGAATGCGGAGCAGGAGTACAAAGATATGGGGTTTGACGGCTATCTTGCGAAACCTGTCAGCTCTGCTCTTTTGGAAGCGGCATTAATGAAGTATCTGCCCCAGGAGCTGATTGAGTACACGGCGGAGCAGGAAAGCGGCATGGCGGAGCAGGAAGGCACGGTCAACAGGATTACCGGAGTGAGGAAACGGAAAATCGCCGTCACGGCGGATTGCATCTGCGACCTGCCCAAGGACCTTCTTGAGAAATACCAAATCAGGCTGATGCACTGTTATGTACACACGAAAGAAGGGCGGTTCTGCGACCTTTTTGAGGTGTCTTCGGACAGTCTGCTGCATTATTTGCAGACAGAGGGCAACTATGCGTATTCTTCTACCGCGGCCCCTTCAGAGTATGAATATTTCTTCGCGGATATCCTGGAGACCGCTGAACATGTAATCCATATCACTGCCTCTACCGATTTGAGCGGCGCTTATCCCAACGCGCTGCAGGCCAGCCGCAGCTTCGATAATGTGACGGTGATTGATTCCACCCAGATTAGCAGCGGCCATGGACTGATGGTCCTGTATGCGGCGGACATGGCGGCGGACGGCAGGAGTGTGAAAGAAATCTGTGAAACTTTGGAGAAATGTAAAAGCAGGGTATGTTCGAATTTCCTTGTGCCAAATACGGAAGCGCTGTATCATAACGGGAAAGTAAACGCCGTTGTGCATAAGCTCTGTGCCGGGCTGAACCTTCATCCTGTGCTCCGCATGTCTCAGAATGAGCTGAAGCTGTGGAAGATAGAGGCGGGCAGCATGAAGAATGCGGGACGCAGATATGTGAAAAAGATTCTGGCCCGCAGCAAGCAGATTGACACAAGCATTCTTTTCCTAACCTATGCCGGGTGTACGGCGCGCCAATTGGAGGAAATACTGGAGGAAGCAGAGCGGCATGTCCATTTCGAGAGAGTGATTACCCAGAAGGCTTCCGCAACGGTATCCGGTAACTGCGGCGTGGGCGTGTTCGGTCTGATGTTTGTCAGGAAAGCGGATAAGGAAGACGGGGAAGAATCCTATGGATATCATTACGGTGCGGAATCTTAAGAAATGTTACGGAAGCGGCGAACGGCAAGTCAGGGCCCTTGACGGCGTGGAGCTGACTGTCTCCAAAGGAGAATTTGTCTCTGTTATGGGGGCATCCGGCAGTGGGAAGACGACGCTGCTCAATATGATGGGCGGCCTGGATATGCCGGATGAAGGAGAAGTGTATGTGGATGGCGTGAATCTTTCCGGATTGCGGGAAAGTGAACTGGCAGTATTCCGCCGCAGGAAAGTTGGATTTGTCTTTCAGGAATATAACCTTGTTCCTACGCTGACAGTGGAGGAAAACATTTTGTTTCCTCTTGATTTGGATGGGTCTGCGCCTGAACAGGGATTTTTGGAAGAGGTGGTCAGCCTTTTGGGATTGGAGGAGCGAATGCAGTCTTATCCCCATACTCTTTCCGGCGGGCAGAAACAGCGGGTGGCGATAGCCAGGGCGCTTGCGGCCAAGCCGCCTGTGATATTGGCGGACGAGCCCACCGGCAGCCTGGATTCAAGGAGCGGACAGAATGTGGCAGGGCTTTTGAAGATGGCGGCGGAGCACTACCACCGCACACTGGTGATGGTCACGCATAACCGGGAACTGGCGCAATTGGCGGACCGGGTGGTATACATGGAGAATGGTAAAATCGGGAAGTAATTTCGGTATTGTGTATGTTAGAGAATAATAATTTAAAAATCTGCCGTAAATTAGTACGGCGGGAGTTTCAATTCCATAAGGCGCGCAGCATACTTTTGATGGGAGCCATTGCATTGGTGAGTATGCTGTGCACCTTTTCTTTTTCCCTTGGATTTGTGATACGTGACGGTTTGATGTACGGCCACCGGATTCAATACGGCTCTTTGAGCCATATCTTATACTATGGACTGAACGATTCCCAGGCATCCGCGCTGGCCCGGCATGGGGATGTGAAAAATACGGTTTCACTGAGAGCGGTGGGCGTCCTGTCAGACGACGTGATGGAATACCGCAGTGTGAAGCTTGCCGCAGTGTCGCCGGATTGGGCGGAGGCGACAGAGGCGGTTCCTGTCCACGGCCGTATGCCGCAAGCGGATGATGAGATTGCCCTGGATGAGCTTACCATGCAGTCTCTGGCCATTCCTCCAAAAGAGGGGGAGGAGGTGGTTCTGAGATGGACGCCTGTGGATGGCGGCGCGGAGCGGACAGATACCTTCCGGCTGTGCGGTTGGTGGGACAGCGGTATGGGCGCCACGGAAACTTGTGCGTGGATTACGCAAGCCACTGCAAGGAGATTGTGTCCGGATGCGCCGGACAGCGTGACGTTGGGCGTGACACTGTACCGGCCGGGAGATTTGGAGGCGCAGGCCAAGGAACTGTTGTACAGCCTGGGAATAGACGGTGTAACCTATACAACCAATCTGGCTTACAACAACGCGAGACTGAGACGTATCGGTACACAGTCGATGCCTTATTATATGATTAATATTGTGGTTGCGGTGTGCGGTATCCTGATGGTATACAGCATAGTGCGTATTTCTGCTGGACGGAATGTGCGGTTTTATGGCAGAATCAAAAGTCTCGGGATGTCTCCCAGGCAGATTGCCAGATTCATGTCGCAGCAGGCGGCATATCTGTGCCTGCCGGCGGTTCCTGTGGGATGGCTGCTTGGATTTGGGCTTTGCATCTGGGTGTCCCCGCATGTGCTTCTTGGAATGGAAAGACATAACCCTGCGCTGTTATATTTTAGTCCGCTTCCCTTTGTGTTCAGCGGTTTGCTTACGTGGTTGGTAACCTGGGCTGCCTGTGTCATGTCGGTAAGGCCGGTGTCGGAGCTTTGCCCGGCGGAGGCGATGCGTTTTGGCAACGATAGCCGGATGCGCTGCAAGAACAGGCAGGCCGGGAGGAGAGGAAGGCGCAGGCGGACGGAAATATCCCTCATGGCGTTGTCCGGATTTAGAAGGGAAAAAGGGCGGACGGTTTTGTCTGCCTGTTCCCTTCTTCTCGCGTTGGTATTGCTGTGCATCCTCTGGACACAGTATGTCAGCGCCGACGAGGAGAAATATGTGAAGGCATTTTCCTATAGCGATTATCTGATTGCCGATGCTTCCGCCGCCACCGGATTACAGCGGTATAATCCCTGGAGCTGCAGCATCACGCCGGAGTTTATGGAAGCGCTTAGGAGACGCGAAGAGGTGACGGATGTGGGGACGATTCGTACCATGGAAGTGCCTATGAGTGCGGATGAAGAAGAACGCGCGCAGGCGGTGGCCTTCTATGAGGGCAGAGAGCAGGACGGGACGGTCAGGAAAGAAACAATGTCAGGACTGCCGGATTGGGGAACTGGCTATGAGAAATTCCGGGAGACGGGGGAATACATTGGCATTGCCGTAGGAGTGGACGGCCTTGCGCTGTCCAAGGCGTTGGAGGACAGCGGGTATGCAGGAGGGGCTTTTGATGCAGAGCG
This sequence comes from uncultured Lachnospiraceae bacterium, assembly GCA_947172645.1. GTDB lineage: Bacteria > Bacillota > Clostridia > Lachnospirales > Lachnospiraceae > UBA3282. The sequence goes on from CAMWBY010000007.1 coordinate 141,067, forward strand.
TTTTGACACCGGAAAATATGTGGTTGCTGCGGGAGCCAGCAGCACAAGCGGTATCTCCACGCTGCCGGTGGGAAGCCGCGTGGAGATTGGCGGGCGTTCTTTTGAGATTATGGCTTCCGTTTCCCATCAGAGCCGTCTGGTGACCGGTTCGGACAGCAGGGAAGCGGAATTTAGCCTGTCCTATTATATGCCGGCATGGGTCTATGAACAACTATTTCCGGACAGCGGTATACGCAATGTTACGGTGAATATTGACCATAACAGTCAGAAGGAGTTTGAAGAATTTCTGTGTGAGCTTACCAGGGACAGCGGCATCCAGGTTACTATGCGCAGCGATTTCCAAAAAAATTTCAGGAATGCATTGTTACATAATTACATGATTCCCTTGTTTGTGGGAGGGGTGTTACTGTTGATTGGCATGTTGAATTATGGCAATGCGCTTGTGAGCAGTATGCTTGTACGCGGAAAAGAGTTGGCGGTTTATGAGAGCTTGGGTATGACGCGCTCCCAAATCCGCAGGATGCTTGTATGGGAAGGTATACTGTATGGGGGCGTGCAGATATTCATTATTGTGCCTGTGACGTCTGGTCTGACATGGCTGTGGGGACGATGGTGGATTGCCCATTCTGCAAGCGCCTGGTGCGCCACATGGCGGTATTCTTTGCTTCCGATGTGGGTTGCACTGCCTGTTCTGGCTGCGGCGGCATATGTCATTCCACAGTGCTGCTTCCGGATACTTATGAAAGAAAGCGTCATGGAAAGATTGTGCGCGGTGTAATTGCGGTGCGCGGCGCTTATTCGGCGCATAGAATGCGGCAATATATATAAACAGGATATAAGCGGCGAAACAGTGGATTTTTAAAAAGAAATTTGATAAAATAAAAAAGATATACACTCAAGATATTAATATGGAGAGTAAATATGGCGAATTTGGATTCTAATACGAAACAGCGGCAGCAACTGCGTTTTCCCATGATGGAAAACGACGAATACCAGAAGGCGCAGAACCAGGAAATTAAACTCGGCATAGAAGAAGGGCTGGATGTTTCCATTTATTCTAATCCGGAGTTTAACTGGCTGCAAATGGAGCAGATACGCATGGGGCTCAAGGATAAGGTGGATGCATCCGTCTATGCGGACCCTGCCAATAATTATGAGACGATGAGGCAGATTAGGCTTTCGCTGTATTCCGGTATAGACCTTATCCCTTATCTCAAGAGAGGGTTTGCGGATGACGACTTGGAGGAAATCCGGCTGGCGCTTTTAAACAGGCTTCCGATTGACCAATGGCTGCAGGACAACATGTGTGCGCCACAAATCCATGAAATCAGAATCGGGCTCTGCGAGGATATAGATATTTCCGCTTACGCCAGTTTCAGGTATAACTGGATGCAGATGCAGGAAATACGCCTGGGATTGGAGAAGAAGCTGGATGTTTCTATCTATGCGAACCATCTTTTCAATCATGCACAGATGAGAGAGATTCGTTTAGGATTAGAGGCCGGGCTGGACGTTTCTTCTTATTGCAGGCTTGTTTATTCCGCCACGGATATGAAGGAGAAGAGGCAGGCGTTTATCAACCGTAAGAAGGCAAGCGGAGTGGCACGGGAGGAAGAGGTTCAGGAGAGCGGCGCAGAGAACAACAGGAAAGAGGTTGGCAATAATAAAGGCTCGATAGTCGACGCTTTCAGGAAAAAGGAGTTTGTAATTTCCATAGAGGAAAACGGCAACAAGGCCTATGCATACATTCCCTGGGTTCCTGGAAATGTAGTCACGAAGGAAGACATTTATCATGACCTGGAAAGAAGGGAGATTGTCTTCGGCATCAAAAATGAGGCGATAGACGATTTGATTGACAGGAAGAGGTTAAACGAGAAAGTCCTCATTGCCGAAGGGATTCCTGCAATCAAGGGAGAAGACGGATGGTTTGAGTGGTTTGTCAGACTCGACCTGCCTCGTATTCCGGCGCCTTTGCCGGACGGCGGCGTCGACTATGTCAATATAGAGGCGTTTGAGATGGTGGAGGAAGGGGAGAGACTTGCGGTTTACCATCCTGCCAAAGAAGGGATAACCGGAAAGAATATATATGGTGAATCGATACATGCAGAGAATGGCGTCGAGAAGAAGCCTTTGCGTGGCATAGGGTTTACGATTGAGCCGGACGGCGTCACTTATACGTCTAAGCTGAACGGGAAGTTTGAATTTACGGGCGGGCGTATCATTATCACGAATATGCTGGTGGTTCGCGAGGACGTCACTTCCGTGACCGGCAAATTGGAAGTGGACGGTTCCGTGTACGTCGTTGGAAGTATTTATTCAGGCGGATATATCAAGGCAACCGGAGACATTATCATTGAGCATAATGTGGAGACGGGCAGGCTGATTGCCGGCGGAAATGTGATGATTAAGAAGGGTAGCTGTTCTAAGAACGACTGCTTTATCGATGCGGGCGGCGAAGTGTCCGGGAGTTTCTTTGAAGCCGCCAACATCAATGCGGGCGGCAATGTCAAGGCGAATTATATTATGAACAGCAATATCAATGCCATGGGCAGGGTAATCGTGTCCGGCAGCAAGGGCGTGCTGCTTGGCGGAAAAATCAGTGCGGTAAAAGGCGTGGACACTTATAATCTTGGAAACAGGATGCATATCAAGACGGTTCTTGATATAGGCAGGAATGAGATGTACGAGAGGAAACAGGCGGAATATGCCGAAAACCGGGAGAAGCTTTTGGGTGAACTGGCCGATTTGGAGAAAGAATGGAATAAAATGTTTATGATGTGTTCCGCCGGGCAGGATATTCCGGAGGAAATAAGCCGTAAAGTCCATGCCGCGATTGAGATTAAAAGCCAGAGGATTGCGGAGATGGATGGTGAGGCGGCGAAGCTTGCCAACCTGACGGAACAGACGATGAAAGAGCCGGTCTGTGTCAGAGGAAGGGCGTACGGCGGCAGCATGATTATCATCAATTCCATTAAATATACGCTGACAACGGAAGTGAAGCGGGCGGTGTTCAAGCTGCGCAACAAGCAGGTTGTTATGGTAGCTTTGTAGTAACAAGGTATCAGGGTCTTAATAATAATGATAGAAAGTATGGGGAAAACATGAAACGGGACACAATTTTAATTTTTGAAGATAACGCAATCGATAGGGCGATTCTGGCTGAATTATTCAGGTCGGATTATAAGATTCTGGAAGCCGAGAACGGAAGGGAAGGCTTGGAGTTATTAAACAGTAACATTGCCTCTATCGCGATTGTTCTGCTTGACAACCTGATGCCGGTGCTGGACGGTTTCACGGTGTTGGAACATTTGAAAGACAAGAATATTCTTAATAAAATACCGTTTATTATGGTTACGGGGGAGACATCCCATGAGTTGGAGAGAAAAGGGTACGAGTATGGAATCGTAAGCTACATCAAGAAACCGTATCAGCCTGACGTGGTAAAGCAGGTGGTACACAACGCGATTGGGTGGTTCCAGTACAAAATGCAGTTGGAGATGATGGTTAAGAAGCAGAATATCAATATCCAAAAGCAGAATAGCGTGCTGCGGCAGCAGACGAAGAAGCTGAACCATGTGAACGAGATATTGATAGACTCCCTGAGTAACATCGTGGAGTTTAGGAATATGGAATCAAAACTGCATATTAAAAGGATTCGGGAGTATTCTTTATGCCTCGGGAAAAGCGTCATGAGGTTATATCCGGAGTATGGGCTGACGCCCGAACAGCTGATACAGATTGGATGGGCTTCTTCGCTCCATGATATCGGTAAGATTGCGATTCCGGACAGTATTATTTTGAAACCCGGGAAGCTGACGCCGGATGAATTTGAATTGATTAAATCCCATACCACCAAAGGCGCGGAGATTATACAGCACAGGGTCCGCCTAAACGACAGGGCGATTTTCGAGTATGCCTATGATATTGCAAGGCACCACCATGAGAAGTATGACGGCAAAGGTTATCCCGATGGGCTGAAAGGGGATGAAATCAGTATAGCGGCGCAGATTGTCTCGTTGGTTGACGTATATGACGCGCTCACATCCAAGCGCGTCTATAAAGCGGCCTATGAACCGGACAAAGCTTACCAGATGATTATCAATGGGCATAGCGGTATCTTCTCGCCGAAACTGTTAAAAGCTTTTGCGGAAGTCAGGCCAAGGTTTGAGAGCCTGTGTTCTATGTATCAGGATGAAGATTAGTATGCTGGGATAAGCTGTAGGGAAACTTAAGAAAAAGATATCACAGGACAGATTGCGGTTGGCAGAGCAATCTGTCCTGTTTTATGCGCAGACCCGAATCTTACGATTGTCTTTTGTTACAAAATTGTACCTTTCATGTACCTTGTCTGTAACTTTGGGATGATACAATCTTTATAAGGTAAAAAGAAGCAGGTTAGCAGGGCAATGCCATTCGGTTAAGCGGACAGGCTTGCGAGTGTGGAAGGGAGAGGAGTACCGTATGGAAATTATCGTAAAGGCGACAGGGCTAAAGAAATATTATGGGGAAGGGGAGGCGCTTGTGAAAGCGCTTGACGGCGTGGATTTAGAGATTGAGCGGGGGAAGTTTACCGCTATTGTGGGTACAAGCGGAAGCGGGAAATCCACGCTTCTCAATATGCTTGGCGGGCTGGACGTGCCTGACGAAGGGAGTGTCAGGATAGGCAGCCAGGAGCTTTCCAGGCTGAACGCTGAGCAGGCGACGATATTCAGGCGCAAACAAATCGGGTTTATTTTCCAGAATTATAACTTGGTCCCGGTACTGACGGTGTGGGAAAATATTATTTTTCCTATTTCACTGGATGGCCGTAAACCTGACCGGAAATTTATTATGGACATTGTAAAGCTGCTTGGGTTGGAGAGCAAACTGGACAGTTTTCCGAACCAGCTTTCCGGCGGGCAGCAGCAGAGAGCGGCGATTGCACGGGCACTTGCTACGAAGCCGTCTATTATTTTGGCCGACGAGCCTACCGGGAATCTTGATTCCGGCACGAGCGATGACGTGGTGAGCCTGTTAAAGATGTCAGGCAGCCAGTTTCATCAGACAATCGTGATGATTACGCACAATCCGGAAATTGCAGCCCGAGCGGACAGGGTAATACAGATAGAAGATGGGAGGATTGCTTATGTTTCGGCCAATATCTGTGATTAGCAGGAGGAGTTTTCAGAAGAACAAAGGGCGTAACCTGGTGGCGGCGATTGCCATTGTACTGACTACATTGATGTTTACGACGCTTTTTGTTCTAAGCCAGAGCATGAATAAGAATATTGTGGAAATGACATTCAGGCAGACGGGCTATGACGCGCAGGCGTCTTTTCAATCGATTACCGGTGAGCAGGCGGACGCCGTTGCATCCCATCCCGAGGTGAAAGAGGTGGGAAACAGCCTGGTGGCAGGACTGGCGCAGGATAAGCGTATCTCGGGAAGACAGGTGGAAATCAGGTGGGCGGATGAAAGCTATGCGGCTCATTCCTTTGCACTGCCGACTGTCGGCAGGATGCCCGAAAGCCCGGATGAGATTGCTTTGGATACGATAGTGTTAGACAGGCTTGGCGTATCTCACGAATTAGGCAGTCAGGTGACCATTGGGTGGATAGCTGATTTTGTATCCAAAGAGGAGGTTACTTCCACATTTACGCTGTGTGGATTTTGGGAGGGGAATGAATCCAGTTATGCCAGTATGGCGTGGGTGGGTGAGGATTTCGCCAGGGAGGCGGCGTTCGCCGGAGAGTCAAACTCTGAGGCAATAGCAGGGAAACGTATGGCGCAGGTCAGCCTGTACAGCGAGAGGGATATTGCGGGAACGATGGACCGTATCCTGTCGGATGTGGGTATTGACGGATTAGAGTACAGCGTAAATCTGGCCTATTCGCCGGAGATGAACCGGATGGCGGCACAGGAAAGTCTTCCGATGTATGCAGGGATGGTTCTCGTGTTTTTGGCGGGGTATCTGATTATTTATAATATTTTCCAGATATCCGTGACTGCGGATATACAGTTTTACGGAAAATTGAAAACCCTTGGGATGACGAAAAGACAGCTTAAGAAGTTGATTTATATGCAGGCGGGAAGGCTATGCCTGGTTGGAATCCCGGTTGGGCTGCTGCTTGGATATGTGCTTGGGGCAGTGCTTGTGCCTGTGCTGATTAGTTTTCAGACAGGAAGCGTGTCGGCGAATCCGGTTATCTTTGTCGGCTCTGCGCTGTTTGCGGGATTGACTGTATTGGTCTCCTGTATGCGTCCGGCGAAGCTGGCGGGGAAGGTGTCTCCTATAGAAGCGTTGCGGTACAATGACGCGGAGGAGAGCAACCGTCACAGAAGGAAGAAAAGGCAGGGAAGCGCGTCAGTGCCTGCACTGGCCTGGTCAAATCTGGGGCGTAACAGAAAGCGCACGGTTATTCTCGTCTGCTCCCTTACGTTAGGGCTGGTGCTGATGAGTTGCTTCTATGCCAAGAACGTTTCTTTTGATATGGAGAAATATCTTGCCGGGCTGACCATTGCGGATTACCAGATTGACGAGGCAACCAGTGAAGATTATATGGCAGGGTATGACCCGCAGGGAAGCACGCTGGATGACAGACTTGTCAGACTAATTGAGTCAATGGATGGACTGGAGGAAACGGGGCATCTGTACAGCCATGAGACGGAGATTGCGTTGAATAGCCGGACGGTAGAGAATATCCAAGGATTCTATGCAGGAGAAAGGCTTAATGAATGGGCGGCCTATGACGCGGCGGGTGTGGAGGCGATGCGCAGTGCAGTTGAGAACAAGAAGGCTTCCAGTGTCATTTACGGTATCGATGGTATTCCACTGGATGTGTACGGCGGAGAGACGTATTGGGAGAACGGAAGTTTTGATGAAGCGCTTTTTGCAGCGGGCGGATATGTGCTGGCCATTGGGCCGGGCATGGAGACCGGCATACAAAAGCAGGCGATGCCTACTGTTTCGGTGGGGGATACGGTGTCCATAGAGGGCAGGGAATATACGGTTATGGCAGTGCTCAACAACTTGCAGCCGGTGACGGAAGGGGCGAAGGAAAACGGGGCGCAGGATGCCTTTTACCTGGATTTTATTATGCCTGCCGAGACGTTTAGGGAGTGTTGGCCTGACAATACACTGCGGAAACTGTATTTTAATGTGGGTGATGACAAAATGGATGAGGTGCAGGAGAAGTTGGATGGTTACTTTGCGGAAACCGGTTTGACTCTTTCGGTCACATCGAGGAAGTCCATGGAGGAGCAGTATGAGCGCGAGACCCGCGCAGGGGCCGTGATGGGAAATGCCATCAGCGTTGTTATCGCTTTGGTGGGAGTTTTGAATTTTATCAACTCCATGGTCACTTCCATCGTATCCAGGAAGAAAGAGTTTGCCATGATGCAGAGTGTGGGTATGACCAAATCACAGTTATGTAAACTACTTGTTTTCGAGGGATTGGATTACACGGTATTGACTTTATCAGTCACATATGTGCTCAGCGCCCTGGCGGTAGGCGTCGGCGTTCGCGCCATGGTTGAGGGAGGTTTTAGTACCTTCCGGTTTACATTACTGCCCCTTGTGCTGTGCACGCCGATTCTCGCCGGGCTTGCCATTCTGGTTCCGTATCTGTGTTTCAGGAATCTTGAGAAGGACAGCCTGACGGAGAGGCTGCGGTCAACAGACTGACGATTCTATTTGCGTGAACGCTTTATAGGGCATAACAATGAGCAGCGTCCCGTCTTTTACGGTGATGCTGCTTTTTGTGCCTGTAAATTCGTTGCTGACGCCGAGGGGAATGGTGTTTTTAAGCACAGCGTCCGTAAGTTCGTATTTTAATCCCTTCAGGTATACGCCGGAAGACTGCTCGGTGTGGGAGAAGACTGACACATAGCCGGAGGGGATTTCCCGGAAGGCGAGGCTTGTATTATGGATTGCGGTGATGACGGTATCCCGCCCGAAGAGAAAACCGCGCTTTTCCTGTGATGCAAGGTCGGCGAGGAGCTGCAAGTTGGCGATGGTGTGGTCGACGCGTCCGCCTGTTCCGCCATATAGACAGAAAAGCGTATAGCCCTTCCTGATGCCGATGTCAATAGCGGCTGACATATCTGTCATGTCCTTTTCCGGGTTAAGTCTTATGACATTCGGAGATTGAGGGATGTAGTCAAGGCTGTCGAAATCCCCGATGATATAGTCGGCATGAATATTGTGTTTTTCCAGAGAGTCAAACCCGGCGTCCGCCGCGATGACTAAATCATTGTCTCCGGGAGCAAAAGGCAGGCCGTAGTCCGCGCCGCCGCCTGCGATATAACAAATTTTAGATGCGTTCATGATGTCTCCGTTCTGGTAAAATAAATTCATCTGGTAGAGCAAGGCTAGGAAAGTATATGCTTTTTATATTTAGTATAACCTGTTGAAATAATCTGCGCAAATAATTTGTCAGAATATAGCTCCCTAAAAATCAGGGTTGGAATATTTGGAACTTTATGTTTTTCATGGAATACCTTGATATAATTTAGAAAAACGATATAATTTGCAATATAACATATTTAGATGTTTTATGGTGATAATTTCCCTGTAATAAATTTTTCGCAGGGAGGCTGTTCGTACAGAACGAATGACACGTAAAGATTTGGAATGTACCAATGAGGAATTGCTCAATAAGTTGGGACTGATTATTGACGGAAAATTGAAGCGGGCAGCAGTTTTATTATTCTATCGTAATCCGCAACGCTTTTTTACTGGATGTTACGTGAAAATTGGAAAGTTCGGAATAGGTTCTGACCTTCAATACCAGGACGTGGTAGAGGGCTCGCTGATTTTAATTGCGGACAGAGTAGTTGAATTGATTTATTTGAAATATTTAAAAGCATTTATCTCCTATGATAAAGAGGTACGAGTGGAAAAATATCCATATGCGCGGGAAGCGGTGCGTGAGGCGGTATACAATGCGTTGATTCATTGCAAATGGGAAGATGGTATTCCGATTCAAGTCCGAATAGAAGATGAATCTATGTATATTAGTAATGCCTGTGTATTTCCAAGCGACTGGACAACGGAAAATCTTATGAAAACTCATAATTCCAGACCATATAATCCGGATTTAGCCAATACATTTTTCAGGGCGGGATATATAGAATCATGGGGACGAGGTATACAAAAAATTTGTGAAGAGTGTGATTTGATTGGCGCTCAGGCTCCGGAATATAGTGTTCTTGGAGACGACATTACAGTTAAGTTGAATGCGGTTCCAATTGGGAATTTTAATAGGACAAATGATGTCCGAAAAGAAAAGGCTATGAATATAAAAGTTTTAGAGCTTATAACAGCGCAAACGGACATTTCATTGTCCGAAATAGCTGACCGTTTAGGAGTGTCATATAAAACGGTGCAGAGGGCAGTGGCGGACTTAAAAAAGTTTGGTGTTATTGAGAGAATCGGAGGAAGAAGAAAAGGGTATTGGAGGATAACGGAGAAAAATACGGAAAGAACGCTGCACAGATAGCGTTGCGCAGTATTTTTATCAAAGTGCTAACCCACTATAAATAAGATTTACGTAAACGGTAATTTCATGTATACTGGTTTTAGATAAGCAAACAACACAGCATTCATTATGTCAAAGGCCGCTGCATATATTTAAAGTCGAATATGCAGGCGGCACGTCGGCTTATCTTGCCGCCTGCAGGGCAAATCTGTATGGCGGGACAGGAATTTTATGGGTAAAGGCAGGGTCAGGTTTTACATGGAAAAATTCAAAGATAAATTTAAGAAAAATATACAAAGGCTGTGCGAATCATTGGAGATGGCAGTGGCGGTAATCGTGCTCGTCGGGATTGTGATGTCTATTTTCAGCCTTCTCAGCGATTTTGAGGTGTTTCGCCTGATGCTTGAGGATACGGCCAAGTTCAAGCCGTTTCTGGAGGATATCTTCGTGATTGTGATTGGAATCGAGTTTTTGCAGATGCTTTGCAGGCCCAATTCGGATAACATTATGGAGATTCTGATTTTTCTGGTGGCGCGGCACATGATTGTGGGAGATACGACATCCTTCGAGGACTTTATCTCCGTCATCAGCGTTGGACTTTTGTGCGTGCTGCGCAGGTATTTGCATGTGACGAAAGAGAAGGAAAGAGAGCGCATAAAAGCGTGCGCACAGACGAAGGATGATGCGCAGGAGGAAGAGGGGGCGGAGCCGTCCCTCTGATTCTTTGTCAGCGCTCTCCTCGCAAGCGGACTTGTTCGCTTTTTTAACTTAACTATACCTCTTTGCTTGCCGGAATCGCTTTCTCCCGCGTCGTTCCGCCATATGCATAAGTGACGGGAAGACAGATAAGGGGCGGTTTTACAAGGGTATTTTCCCGCAGAAGAAGGTCGACGCACATTTCGGCCATTTCCGGCACGGGCTGTACGATGGTGGAGCAGTGGTAGTCTGTGTTGCCGAAAGCCCGTATGCCGTCGAAACCGATTAGCTGTACATCCTCAGGCACCCTTTGTCGCAGCCGGCGCAGCATGTCCTGAGTCAGATAGGCAAGACGGTCCGTCACGCAGAAGATGCCGTCGAAAGTCAATCTGCCGCCGGCCATATGTTCTGACAGAAATTGTTCAAATTCTTCGAAGGAATCCCCGTCATTCAATATTTTCATCTCATAGGACAGACCGCGAGAAAGGCAGCCGTTTTCAAAACCTGCCTTTCTTTTATTGGGCTCATTGGCAAGGGAGGAGCCGCTTCGCAAAAAAGCCACATGTTTGCAGCCTAAGTCGGCGAGTTTTTCGGCGGCAAGCTGCCCTCCGGCGAAATTGTCACAGGCGACGCAGGGAATGTTAGAACCCATGGAGCGGTCAATAGCGACGAAAGGCGTATTCTCTTCGACAACGAGGGAAGGGTTATAAGTCAGGCCGATAATGCCGTCCACTTTATTGTTCTGCGCCATCAGGATATATTCCTGTTCCTGCCTGGGGTCAAAATCAGTGGCGCATAACAGCATCTTGTAGCGCCTTTTCATAAGCGCGGTGTTGATATAATAAGTAAGCGCGGCAAAAAAAGGGTCTATCGTGTTGGGAATCAAGAGGGCTACCGTGTATGTCTTATTGGCCTTGAGTCCCTGCGCGTAACTGTTAACCTGATAGTTTAGTTTTTGTATAGCGTTTTCCACGCGGATTCTGTAAGAATCGCCTACAGGCAGGCCGTTGACTACTTTGGATACTGTACCAAGCGCAACGCCCGCCTCTCTTGCAACATCTTTCATTGTCGGTGTAGAAATTTCTTTTTTCATAGCACAGTAATCCCCCATTCATGCCAAAAAATATTGTGAAATGAATCATGAAACAATATGAAACAAAATGAAAACATGACACATCCCATATCCGATTATGAGGCGGTTGGAATAATATTGAAAGATTAAAATACCGCATATCGGATTTTATGCAGCTATTATAATGCAAAAAGTAGTGGATGTAAAGAACAAAAAACATACTGAATGAAACGTTACATGAAAATAGTATGTGAATAAATAACAAAAATACACAATATTTTTTATAAGAAATAACAGAAATTATTGCTTTTGACAATGAAAAACACAATTAATATTGACCGTCAAGAGAAAATGGTGATAATATAATTTTAATAACAAATAACGTTTCACGCACGTAGCTAACCAGAGCGCAGAATGTGTGAAGAAGAGAAGGGAGATAGGATTATGAGTAGAAGTAAGACGGCGGTTGCCTGCCCGGCGCTTAAGCCGAGGGGTAAATCGTTAAAGAGGCGGTTACTGGACAACTGGCAGCTGTATCTGATGCTGTTGGTTCCGGTGGTGTTGACAATTATCTATAAGTACATACCGATGTATGGCATCCAGATTGCATTCAGGGATTACAAAGCCAGCAAAGGATTTATGGGAAGCGAATGGGTTGGCCTGGAATGGTTTAAACGGTTTTTCAGCGCACCCACATTTGGCCGTATGATGAAAAACACGGTGCTTCTCAGTTTCTACAGTTTGCTGTGGGGGTTCCCGATTCCCATCATTCTTGCCCTTATGATGAACCAGTTACGGTTCCGCCGTTTTAAAAGAGTGACCCAGACGGTGCTCTATGCGCCGCATTTTATCTCCACAATGGTTATCTGCGGTATGATTCGTATTTTCTTAAGTCCGTCAGGCGGTTTAATCAACTTGATTGCAGGAACTTCCATAGACTTTCTGACGGAGTCGTCCGCATTCAGGACAATTTACATTGCCTCTGGAATCTGGCAGGATGCAGGCTGGGGCATCATTGTTTACATGGCTACGCTGTCCAATATAGATACTTCGCTGTATGAAGCGGCGAAAGTAGACGGCGCGTCTTTGTTCCAGAGAATCATCCATATTGATATACCGGAGCTGACTTCGATTATGGTGCTGAATCTGATTATGAGCGCGGGAGGGCTTATGAATGTAGGCTTCGAGAAAGTGTGGCTCTTGCAGACAGATTTGAACAAGGCGACGAGCGATGTGATTGCTGTTTACGTTTACCAACAGGGTATTGAACATGCGAAATATAGCTACTCTACGGCGGTGGGATTGTTTAATACGGTAATCAACATTATTCTGCTGTTTGCGGTGAATAAGATAGCCGGTAAAATATCGGAAGACACGAGTTTTATATAGGAGGTGCTGTATGAGAGCGAATACAAAATCGGGAAAATTGACAGGGTTTTCCGAAAGAAGCAGTGACGTCATTCTGGTGGCGCTTTGCGTTGTCATCTTGTTTATTGTTGCTTATCCATTGTACTATGTACTGATTGCTTCCGTGTCGGACCCATATGATGTATATGCGGGAAAAACATTTCTGCTGCCAAGCCAGTTTACATTGGAAGGTTATAAGTCGGTATTTGCGGACCCAAATATTATAGTCGGCCTTATCAACAGTTTTAAGTACACCATTATCGGTACGGTGTTTTCTGTCGTCGTGCTTTATCTGTCAGCTTATCCTTTGAGCGTGAAGGATTTGCCGGGCAGGAAGTTTATCAGTATTTTCTTTATTATAACGATGTATTTCGGCGGCGGCATGGTGCCTACTTATCTGGTGGTCAAGAATACCGGCCTGATTAATAGTATGTGGGCGCTTTTCCTTCCGGGCGGCGTGGCGGTCGGGAATATGATTATCGTGAGGAATTTCTTCGAGAACAGCATACCGAAAGCAATGATAGAAGCGGCCAATATAGACGGCGCTTCCAAATGGACGACGTTTATCAAGATTGTGGTGCCTTTAAGCCGTTCCATTATGGCCGTTATGGTGGTGTTTAGTATGGTTGCATACTGGAACGACTGGTTTACGGCGATGATTTATCTGCCTTCGCCGAAGAATGCCCCGCTCCCGCTCGTGTTGAGGAATATTCTGATTAAGAGCTCGGCCAGCGCCAGCCAGGCAAGTACCATATCGGGCGGCTTTGCAGAACTGAATAAAATGACGGAGATGATTAAGTTTTCATCTATTATCATAGCGGCTTTACCGATGCTAATTATTTATCCGTTTGTACAGAAGTATTTTGAAAAAGGATTTATGGCCGGTGCGGTGAAGGGTTGACCGCGGAAAGGATTTGATACGATGAGAGAGTGGAGAGGTTGTTTTAATAGGAAGAAAATAGAGGCTAGCCTGGTTGTGGCGGCTGTTGCGCTGTCAGCGGCGGCCTGCGGGAATAAAGATTTCGGGCATCATGAAAAGGGTGTGGCGAACCCGGATACTTCCCAGACACAGTTTGCCATCATGGGCGCCCAGAGCGCGCTGAGTCCAGGATATGATGACAATGAGGTCTTAAATAAGCTTCAGGAGGATGCAGGAATCGGCATCGACTGGACGACCATGAGCGAGTCTTTGGCTGAACAGGTTAATATCCGTATTGCGGGAGAAGAACTTCCGGATGCTTTTATGGGGGTAGGGTTTAGCAATTATGATATCTCCCGCTACGGGGATGACGGGACTTTTATCGATTTGACCCCATATCTGACGGAGGAATATATGCCGAACCTGAGTAAAATCCTGGAAGAAAACCCCGATATCAGAAGCGCCATTACGATGGATGACGGATACATATACGGACTTCCGGCAGGGGAACGGATGGGAACGGCGGGTGTCGGCGCGGCGGAGGATTACAGTATCTATTCCATCCCGCAGTTTTCCATGATTAATAAGGCGTGGTTGGACGACCTGGGATTGGAAGTGCCCTCCACGCTGGATGAACTCCATACGGCGTTGAAGGCGTTCAAAGACAATGATATGAGCGCCAAATATTATGGAAATGTGCCCGGAAGCACGATTCCTATGAGCACGGGGTTTGACCAGTGGTGTTGGGGCCAGAATATTTTCTATGCAGGTTTTGGATTCACCAACTGGCCCAACGACGTCTGCAACGACCTGGCGCTTGACGGCGACGGCCAAGTGAAATTTATGTGTGTGACTGACCAGTACCGGGATGCCGTTACTTATTTCCATGACTGGTATGCGGAAGGGCTGATGGATTTGGAAATGTTCAGCCAGACTGATACACAGTTGATATCCAAGTGCTCCCAGGGTTATGTGGGCGTCTCTACATGGTGGTATATTGAAGAGCTGATGGGCGACTATGCAAAAGATTATGTATTCCTCCCTATCCTTGACGGGCCGGATGGAACTCACAATGTGACAATCCGTACCGGTGGCGGAATCAACAGCGGACAGCTCAATATCACGAAGGCGTGTAAAAGCCCGGCTAACCTGCTGAAATTCTTCGATATGTGGTATGAACCGGAAAATGTTATGCAGCTCCAGTATGGCCCTGTCGGCACATACTTTACACAGAAGAATGAAGACGGCGTTTGGCTGAGCATCTCCGATGAAGAAAGCCGTACAAAGTACGGGAAGAGCTCCGGGGAGCTGAAAGGCGAATGTGAAGTGGCAGGCCCGAAACTTATTTTAAGTGATTATTACAGAACCACTTTCAGGATGGAAGACCGTGCCATTGAGCGACTCACCGACCTCTATGATTTTTGGATGCCTTATGTGGATGATACCGCTACTTATCCGGTAGACTGCGTCTTTACAGGAAGGGAACTTGATGATATCGACTGGTACAAGGCGAATTTTGAGAGCGCGGTGTCCGAGCAGGAAGGACTGTGGTTAAAAAACGGCGGGCCGACCGATGAAGAATGGGACGCATATGTGAAGCATCTGAGGGATAAGTGCGGTATGGATAAACTTCTTACGGTATATCAGAATGCATATAACCGCTATGCGGGAAAGGAAGTAAAAAATATGAAAACAGAATAGAAAAATGTGGTATCAATGTCAAGTTTACGTTATGATATGGGTAATATAGACGGACGGTAAACGGCGGTCAAGGTGATTTCGTGGAAAGAATAATGGTTTCCTTGACGGTAAGCGTTATCGGTTGTCGGAATAATTATAGAAGAAATGAGGTGTCTTATGATAAGCCAGACATTGCGTGACGCAAGAAAATATGAAGAGACGATGGAAAAGAAAATTGGCCGGGATGATAAACCGGATTTCCATCTTTCCACCAGGGTGGGGTGGATGAATGACCCCAACGGGTTCTCCTATTATAACGGGGAATATCACATGTTTTACCAGTATCACCCCTACGATTCCCATTGGGGGCCGATGCACTGGGGCCATGCGGTGAGCGCAGATTTGCTGCGCTGGAAGTACCTCCCGGCAGCCCTTGCGCCCGATACGGAGTATGACAGGGACGGCTGTTTCTCGGGCAGCGCGGTTGTTCTTCCGGATGGACGGCATATGCTGTTGTATACGGGAGTGGCCAAAGAAACCCAGCCGGACGGAAGTATGCGGGAAGTGCAGACCCAGTGCGTTGCGGTAGGCGACGGAATGGATTATGAGAAATACGCGGGCAATCCGGTGATTACGGAGAAGGATTTGCCGGAGGGAAGCAGCAGGTTTGATTTCAGGGACCCTAAGATTTGGCAAAAACCCGACGGTTCCTACCGGTGCGTGGCGGGTAACTGTACGGAGGAGGGCGACGGAAGGATTCTCCTCTACAGCAGCCCGGACGGTATAAACTGGAAGTATGAGAAGATATTGGCGGCTAATCATATGCGTTTTGGACGGATGTGGGAGTGCCCTGATTTCTTTGTTTTGGACGGTAAAGGCGTTCTGATTACCAGTCCCCAGGACATGTTCCCGCAAGGATTTGAGTACCATAATGGGAACGGCACGCTCTGCCTGATTGGCGCTTATGATGATGCGACGGAAACTTTTACGGAAGAAGGAAACCAGGCGATTGATTATGGAATCGATTTCTATGCGCCCCAGACGGTTCTTGCGCCGGACGGCAGAAGAATTATGATTGGCTGGATGCAGAACTGGGATACCTGTAACTTGCATACGCCGGCCCAACCCTGGCTCGGGCAGATGACATTGCCCAGGGAACTTTCCGTACATAACGGACGTTTGTACCAGAAACCGATACGGGAACTGGACGACATGCATGGCAAGGAAGTGCGGCATGAGAATGTGACTTTTACAGACGTCATCAGACTTGCGGGCGTGGAGGGACGTAAAGTGGATATGGAACTGTCCATCCGCCCCGGGGATGCGCAGAATATCTACCGGAAGTTTGCGGTCAGGTTTGCCCAGGACGATACTTGCCATACATCCATCAGCTTTAGGCCCTATGAGTCGATTGTCAAGGTAGACCGGAAGTTTTCCGGTTCCAGAAGGGCGATTATCCATCAGCGGCGGTGCCTTGTCAACAGTGAGGGCGGCGTGCTTAAGATGCGCATAATCTTGGATAAATTCAGCGTGGAGGCGTTTGTCAACGACGGGGAACATGTGCTCACCGCAACTTTTTACACAGACCTTGCGGCGGACGGAATTTCCTTCTATGCGGATGGAAGTGTGACCATGGATATTGTAAAATATGAAATAAAATAAAGAAAGAATACCCCGCCAAAAGCTGCGGGGTATTATTCTATAGGAAAGTTCTCGGTTTATTCGAGTCCGCGAAGTGGAACTCGCAAAGTTAATTTGCGAAGCAAATTTACTTTTTTTACTTTACGTTCTCTTTCGCAGCGGCGGAAGCCATCGCCCTGTACTTCTCTTTCTCCGCGGCCATCTCTTCCACGGTCTTCGTCTTTAAGGTGAAGCCTTTTACCGGACGGTAGGGCACGGTCTTGTTTTCCAGACGTTTTTTCGCACCTTCGATTACATCCGCATACTGGGGCAGCCATGTCTCGCCTGCCACAAGCATCTCGTCAACCATCTGCTTGATTTCATCGGGCGTACATACGGCGCCTGTCAGAGGGTCCATCATGGCAGCCTGGCGTAACAGGGTCAAATCCGCATGGACGGCGGCTTCCACGGCAAGCTTCTGAACCCATACGCTCTGGGAGCAGATAGCGGCGCATCCTAAAGGCAGGTCACCTACCTTGGGAACGGATATGCCGTTGTAGTCCACATAGCAGGGAACTTCCACAACGCACTCGTCCGGGAGATTGGTGATGGCGCCTTCGTTCATGATGTTAAAGCATCCCCTGTATACCCGTCCGGTCTCCAGACCTTCGATGATATAACTGCCGTGTTCACTAGAGCGGGTTTCCGGGGAGTATTTCTTGGCAGGCTCCTTGAGCCAGTTGGGGAAGTCTGTCTCGAACCAGTTGCGGCTCTCCTTGCAGACGCGCAGGTATCCGGCTGTCTCACCCTGAATCCAGTTGCTGTAATTAATCCATTTCTCCATATCCTCGGGGCGTTTCCTGTACCACATCAGGTATTCGGAGAGATGGCCGTTGGATTCGGTGGAGTAATAGCCGAAGTTTTCCATCACATCCAGACGGATATTCTCGTCCTTGGCAAAGTCCGCCTTTTTCATAAGCTCATAAAGCTCGCCCGTGCGCTCCACACCGTCTGTCTTGACGCTGATATACCATGTCTGGTGGTTTAAGCCTGCGCAGATGATGTCCACGTCTTTCTTATCCCTGCCGAGCGCTTTTGCTATCTGTTCATGTCCGTGCTGTACGCCGTGGCACAGGCCGTAGGTTTTTACTTTGCCGTATTTGTTACATGCCCAGGTCAGCATTGCGTTGGGATTGGAGTAGTTGAGCATGATACAGCCGGGAGCGGCCACTTCCCTGATGTCCTTACAGAAAGAAAGCAGGGCGGGGATGCCGCGCTGTCCGTACATAATGCCGCCGATGCATAGCGTGTCGCCGACGCACTGGTCAACGCCGTATTTTAACGGAATTTCCACATCCGTTGCGAAGGCTTCCAACATACCGATTCTGACACAGTTGATGACGTATTTTGCGTCCTTGAACGCTTCCCTTCTGTCTAAGGTTGCGTGGATTTTGATGTTCAGGCCATTCTCGTCGATGTCTCTCTGGCAAAGCTGCGTTACCATGCGCAGGTTGTCTTCGTTAATGTCCGTGAACGCTACCTCGATGTCGTGAAATTCCGGCACGGACAGGATGTCCGTCAGAAGGCCCCTGGTGAAGCCAATGCTCCCCGCGCCAATAAATGCTACTTTAAATGACATAAAATTGTCCTCCTTATGTAAAATTTTGATTATTTACCTTTCGCCTGCCTTGTGATATGCTCAGATAGCTATGAGCCGCATAAGCAGGTTTATGATTCTAATCATAGATAGGGCGCGGGTATTTTGCAATGGTAACTATTTGATAAAAAGGGTAAAATTTTGATGTGATAATTGGACGTATGAGAGTAAGACAGCAAAAGATGCATCTCATAAATTGCCATGGCTGATAGCGGAAAGGAAGAGGAAAACATGCAGGGAAAAGAAGACATGAAAGATAACTATGCGTTCCATTTTCTGAACGATGTGGAACATCCGGTGGTGCGCTTAAACGCCGTGGGGAAGGAGCGGTGCAGCACCGGCGCTTACTTCTGGGACAACAGAAACCGCCCGGAATGTTATCTTTTTCAGTATACTTTAAGCGGCAGCGGGACGGTGATGATAGACGGGGAGGCGAAAATTGTGGAGAAGGGAACAGGATTTTTCCTGAAGATGCCCGGGCCGGAGCGTTATTATTTTGATGAGGAGAAAAATGAGGCGCCGTGGGAATTTATCTATATGCTGTTTGAGTGCGGCGCGGCAGAAGAATACTGCCGTTATATCGAGAACCATCTGGGCAGGATGATTACCTTGCCGGTCTACAGCGGGGCGGTAGAATGGATGTTTGAAATCCATGCCCAGGCCAAGCGTCCTAACCAGAATCCGTTTCTGTTGGGAGGTATGGTTTTTTCCTTCCTGTGCGCTCTGTGCGGTGTGGGAAAAGAGAAAGAGAAGGCGCAGTCGCCGTTGATTGTCAGCGCAAAAGCCTGTATGGAGGAAGTGTTCAGGCAGCCCGTGGGTATCAGTGACGTGGCGTCGGCATGCCATGTCAGCCAGAGCCATCTTTCCCGGGAGTTTTATAAGGTGACCGGGGTGAAACCCAGCGAATACATGACGAAGCTGCGCCTTAAGAAAGCGGTGGATATGTTGGGAAGCACTTCCGTGCAGCTTGCGCAGGTCAGTGAGGAATGTGGATTTTCTTCCGCCAATTATTTCCAGAAAGTCTTCAAGAAGCATATGGGCATGTCTCCTGCCCAGTTCCGAAAATATGTGAAAAGCGAAGGGTATTCCAGGTTCCAGATATAACGTGTCAGAGGCGGCTAAAATCAACCGGGGGGGGGTGAAACCTGCATGGCGGTGGCCGGTACGAACTGGGGGTCGAAGGGGCCGCAGCTTTGCGGCATGGAAGAGAGTATGGGCGCAGGCTGCAGCTGTGTGCCCGGCTGCCTGTGCATCTGCCGGAACTCCTTTGGCGTGCAGTTTTTAGAGCTTTTGAAGATTCTGTTGAAGGTCTGTTGATTGTGATAGCCTGATTCCATGGCCACATTGATGATATCCATATCCGTGCGCAGAAGCAGATATGTGGCATAATCCATCCGGAGCGAATTGAGATAAGCGGGCAGGCTGATTCCCAGTACATTGGAAAAGATGCGGGAGAGGGTATATTTTCCGACGCCGAATTTCCTGGCAAGCAGGGGAAGCGTTATGTCCTCCTGGAAATTATTTCCGATATAAGCGATGATTTTGCTTGTGAGGTCCAGGGGTGGCGTGCTCTCAAAATCATTGAGCAGCAGCATGGGGAAAATATGGCATAGGATGAGAGAGGTCAGGGAGGAAATCATCTGCGTGTTTTCCGGCTTCGCCGTCAATTCAAAAAGCCGTTTCTCCGCATACGAGACATCTTCGTGCAGAGGCGATGGGTGCACCACTGGAATGCGGGGGTATTTGCCAAGTAAGTCCATCTTGTGCATGGGAAGGATTTCAACGGAAGAGTTCATAATGTAGAACTGGGTATTGCCAATCGTTGAAAGGGTCTGGTACTTGTGGGGGACATTCGGAAAAATAAGGGCGATGTCCCCGGGTTCCAGGACATAATTTTCCCCGCCAATCTGCATCCCCACTTGACCGACGATAACATGCACATATTCGATATAAGAATGAATATGGAGGGGATACTGTAGAGGAGTGGTCTCATTATACAGAATAAAAAATTCCGGTTTATTTTCATAAAACATAGGCAATAACCTCAGCAATAATTGTGTGGTATTAAAAGTTAAATATGAATTATTATAGAATGCAGTCTGTTATAATGTCAAGTAACCACGGTGGGAACTTAATTAAAACTATATAGTTTGCACGAAACATTTTCTGATGCGCAGGAAAAGAGTGGTAAATGTGCAACTATTACGAACGACAATGGCAATATAATTGTTTGGTATGTGAAAGGAGACACTATGAAAAAGAGATTAATTAGCGGACTGTTATGCGCAGCCATGACTCTGTCGCTTGTTGCATGTGGCGGCGGTTCCGGGAGCGACACGGGAAGCTCACAGGATGCGGCGGCTTCTGATACGGCGGCATCGGATGATGGGGCGGCTGAGGAAGCAGGCGGCGATGCGGCACCCAGTGAGGAAGCGGGAGGTGATGCTGCCCCCAGCGGTGACGGAAGCGGTTTGGAGCTTGCTTACAACCTGGCAACAGAGGATTTTGCTGTTTTTGAAGGACTGATTAAAGACTTTACGGCGGAGACAGGAATCGATGTAACGATTTACAACGGCGGTGACGACTATGAGTCCGCCATGAAGACACGTATGTCCTCAGGCGACCTGCCGGATATGTGGGTGACACATGGATGGAGTATCATCCGTTACAGCGAGTACATGATGGATTTGAGCGACCAGCCTTGGGTTGCGAATATCGACGCGGGGCTTAAGAACGTTATCACCAATGACAACGGCGAGCTTTTCATCCTGCCGATTACACAGGCGGTAGCGGCGATTATGTATAACAAGGACGTCCTGGAAGCGGCAGGCGTTGACCCTACTGCAATCCGTACATGGGATGATTTCAACGCTGCATGCCAGGCTATCGCGGACAACACAGAGGCGACGCCCATTGAACTGTGTTTAGGGGATGCTTTTGATGCATATATGTTAGAGGTTATCTGGCCGACGCTTTATTCCAACAGCGACATCGCCGACAACAAGGCGGCAGCTTTGCAGGATGGCTCGTTTGACTTTACGACGGACGGCGCTGACAGCTTCCAGATGGTAAGCGACTGGTTTACGTCAGGCTATTTCAATGAAGACTATGTGAGCGGCAAGAAAGACGATATCTGCAGCGCGCTTGCAAATGCAGAGGGCGGATTCGCACTGTACTCTACAGAGATGATTCCTTCCATCCTTGCTTACAATGCAGACGCCAACATCGGTATTCTTCCGGTTCCGGCTAAGGATGACAGCACGGCGTCTTACTTCGGCACAGGCGAAGGTAACTTCAGCTGCTTCGGTATCTGGAAAGACACAGAGTATGCAGACGAGTGCAAACAGCTTCTTGAATATCTGGCACGTCCTGAAATCGCAGTGCAGGTTGTTAAGATTGACGGCGGTATCCCTGGCCTTACAGACACCGTATTGGAAGAGACTGACCAGGCGGCTTACACGACCAACGCTTTCAAAGAGGCGCAGGCGCAGTTCGACGGCGACTTGGTTTATGACAACTTCTTCGACCGTGAGTACCTTCCCAGCGGTATGTGGAGCGTCATGGGTGATTCCTTAGGCACGCTGCTTGCCGACGGCGACCCGGAAGGCAGCAAGGCCGAGGCTATGGGCATGGTACAGGATAACTACAGCGACTTAATGGGCAATTAAGGAGCGAAAGCAACAGTATAGCATAGATATGTAAAAGGACTCCGTACTTGGACAGGAACGCTTGGCGTCTTTTTCGGGGACGGAGCTCCTTTTATATTCTCTTATAACGGAACATGCCGGCTTACGGCAGTGTTTTGGCCTATACGGATAGGAGTGTTTATGACTGGTACAAGAAAAAGGAAACTAAACTGGTTTTATATACCGGCGGTGGTGATTATGTTGGCGTTTATCGCGTATCCGCTGTGCTATGCGGTTTATCTGTCTTTCTTTAAATGGAACGGATATTCCGTGAATAAAGATTTCGTCGGTATTTCAAATTATATTTCGATGTTCAAGGATAAGGTGTTTATTTCATCTCTTCGCAACACGCTTGTGTATGGTTTTGTGTGTACGTTCTTACAGCAGATAATCGGCCTTGCCATGGCGATGTTCTTAAATACCAAGTTTAAGGGCAGGGGCATTGTCAGGACGGTCATCTATATGCCGGCCATGATATCGGGCCTGGTTATGGGGTACATCATGTACTTCTTCTTCCAGTTCAAGGGCGGTGTCATCAATGATATTATGGCGTCCCTTGGCATGGCGGGTTATGATTGGCTCGGCAACGGCGCATCTGCCATCGCCGTGATTGTGTTTATCAATACATGGCAGTTCGTGGGCGTCAGTATGGTAATTTATCTGGCAGGCATCCAGGGTGTGTCCCAGTCTTATATAGAGGCGGCGACCGTGGACGGCGCCTCTGCCTGGGAGAGATTCCGCTATATTATCCTGCCTCTTTTAATCCCGGCGCTTTCATCTTCCGTGATTTATAACTTAATCGGCGGGTTGAAACTTTATGATGTCATTATCGCTTTGACGGACGGCGGGCCTGCCAAGAAGACGCATTCCCTGGCGACTTATATTGCCAACCGTTACTTCGATGCGGAACGCGCCGGATATGCGGCGGCCATCGGCGTATTTTCCTTCCTGATGATTATGGTGATTTCCATGATTGTCAATGCGTATTTCAGGAAAAAGGAGGTTGAAATATAATGGCGAAGACGAAAGAATTGAAAGAAAACAGACAGCCTGCTATGTTTGAAGACGAGAAGATGCCGCTTCGGGCCAAGGACTGGTGGAAATACCTTATCAGCTTATTTTTGCTGATAGTCTATCTGTTTCCGTTCTATATTATTATCAATGTGTCGCTGCGGTCTTTTAGTGACACGACGTCGAGAATCCGGTTCCCGGACCCTATTTACTGGGATAACTTCAATAAGGTTATCGAGAGCGGCGAGATTTTCACAGGTATCAAGAACTGCCTGATTATTACCGCGCTTGTTTTGCTTTTGGAGATTGTTGTGGGGTGTATGGCTGCCTACGCATTGGCGCGTAACCAGTCCAAATTGAATGAAGTGGTGAGAAGCCTGATTATGTCGGTCATGATGATTACGCCATTGACTATATTGGTCGGTATCTATTCGACGATGTCCACCATCCACGCCACATCCACTTATTGGGGAATGGTATTGGTGCTCAGCGCGTTCGGCCTGCCGCTTGTTATTTTCCTGTATACGAATTTTATTTCTTCGATTCCGGTAGCGCTTGACGAAGCGGCGGCC
Source organism: uncultured Lachnospiraceae bacterium (assembly GCA_947172645.1). Lineage (GTDB taxonomy): Bacteria > Bacillota > Clostridia > Lachnospirales > Lachnospiraceae > UBA3282. The sequence goes on from CAMWBY010000007.1 coordinate 164,845, forward strand.
ATCGACGGGGCAAGCAACTTCCAGGTGTTTTTCCAGATTATCCTGCCCCAACTTAAGACGGTTACGGTGACGGTCATTATCCTGCAAGGGGTAGGCGTGTGGAATGAGTATACTTATTCTTATTATTTCCTGCAAAAGACGTCTATGCGGACGATTACGCTTGTTATTAAGACGTTCTTCTCCGCTGTGTCCAACGATTATGGCGCGGCGGCTGCCACAGCGGTAATCGGTATGATGCCGCTTGTGATTGTGTATCTGTGCCTGCAGAAGTATTTTATCCAGGGCCAGGTTGAGGGTGCTGTAAAAGGTTAACATATAAATGGAGGTAATAGTGAAATTTTCAATGGATTCCCCTGTTTTTCATATTGCAGACCAGATTACGGATTTACTGGTGGCGGGATTTTTGTGGCTTGTGTTCTCGGCGCCGGTGGTTACCATCGGGCCGGCAAGCGCCGCCCTGTACTATACGGTTGTGAAGGTGGTCAGGAGGAAGAGGGAGACTGTCACGAAATCGTTCCTGCATGCTTTCCGGCTTAATTTAAAGCAGGGCATCGGCCTTACGCTGCTCTATATGGCATATGGCGCGGTTCTTGTTTTCTATATCTATGCCGTGAAATATGGAATGGTACAGGGCGGCGGTTACGTGGCTGTCATTGGGGGAATCATCCTGGCGGCGCCGTTTCTATTTACGCTGCCTTATATATTCCCGGTATTGTCCAGGTTTGAGTTTAAGGTAAGCCGACTGCTCCAGTATGCACTGCACATGTCGGTGGGACATTTTATGACCACATTTGCGCTGCTTGCCATGCTGTTTGCGGTAGGATTTTTTATTTACCTGTTTCCTTTTTTCCTGGCTGTTTTGCCGGGAGTATATGTTTATATTGCGTCTTTTCTGATTGAGAGAGTGTTGAGGGGATATTTGGCCACGGAGCGGGAAAAATATGCGGATAAAGAAGAGCTTCCGTGGTATTTGGAATAGTGTGAGAAGAGCAAGAAAGGAGTATTACATAGATGGATAAGAATATTGTAGTTAGGGAGGGCGGTCTGTCGGTACGGTTCCAGGCACGGGAAGATGGCGTTGTGGAACTTTGCGGCTTTTGCCCGGAGGGAATGGATGTCAGCCCGAGAGCGAAAGAGGACGCCGAGACTGTCAGTCCTGTCGTGGAGGTGCAGGTGACGGGGAAGGGCACGAGAGGGATGCATGCGTATAAGCATAATTCCAGCAGCGCTTCCGTGGACTTCCACTATGAGAAGCACAGCCTGGAGGCCTGGGAGAAGGGTAAAGAATTGCAGATTTTCCTGAAAACAGCATATGGCCTGGAGGCTGTCTATCATATGAAATTTTTTGACGGTGTTCCGGTTGTACAGGTATGGACACAGCTTGTCAACAAGGGTGAAGAGGCAGTCGGGTTGGAATATGTGTCTTCTTTTATTTACCAGAACCTGTGTGGGGACGGTAAACTGCCTTACGGGGAAAAGACCGACATCTATACGCCCTTAAACGGATGGAGCTGTGAGGCGCAGTGGAAGAAGGAGGATATCCGTGACTTAAACCTTCCGGGCATGACCGTAAACGGGTTTAACGAGCCGGGATTCGGCAATAACCGTTACTGTTATGGGGGAAGAAGCTCCTGGTCATCCTGCGAGTATCTCCCTATGGGATTTGCTCATGACAGGGAGACGGACGAGACTTACTGTTTCCAGATTGAGCATTCCGGCCAGTGGCATGCGGAGTACGGCACAGAACCGGGAGAGCGGCTTTATCTTGCGCTGAGCGGCCCCACGGAGGCGGAGAACGGATGGTGGAAGAATTTAAAACCGGGTGAGACTTTTATCACCGTCCCGGCGGCTTTCGGCGTCGTGCAGGGGGATGTGAGCGCGGCTGCCGGGGCGCTTACCATGTACCGCAGGAAGATTCGCAGGCCCAATGACGATGACGAGAAGTTGAACGTGGTGTTCAACGATTACATGAACTGCCTGATGGGCGACCCCACCGATGAGAAGGAGCGCATGATAATTGACAAGGCCGCCGAGATGGGCTGCGAGTATTACTGCTTAGACTGCGGTTGGTATGATAAAGGTTACTGGTGGGACAGAGTAGGGGAGTGGGTAGAATGCCCGGAGCGTTTCCCCAACGGGCTGAAAGCTGTCTGCGAGTATGCCAAGAGCAAGAATATGGTCATGGGCCTGTGGCTTGAGATTGAGGTGATGGGAGTCGCCTGCGAGCTGGCGGCGAAACTGCCCGACGACTGGTTTATCTGCCGCCACGGCAAGAGGCACATCGACAATAAGAGATACCTTCTGGATTTCCGCAACCCGGAAGTGCGCAAGTATTGCAGCGACGTGGTGGACCGCTTAATCGAAGACTACGGCGTGGGGTATTTTAAGATAGACTACAATGTGACCGTGGGGCATGGAAGCGACTTGCACTCCGACAGCTGCTCCGATGCGATTATGGAACATTACAAATATTTGTACCAGTGGTATGAGGAGATTTTTGAAAGGCATCCTGACCTGGTGATTGAGAACTGTGGTTCCGGTGGGCAGCGTATGGACTACGGCATGTTAAAGCTCTTAAGCTTACAGTCCACCAGTGACCAGACGGATTATATTTATAATTCTTACATTGCAGCCAACGTGGCAAGCGCGGTGACGCCCGAGCAGGCGGGCATGTGGGTATACCCTTATGAGGATGAAGAAGAACATGTGATTTACAATATGGTGAACGGCCTGCTGCTGCGTCCTTATGTCAGCGGCATGGTATGGAAACTGAGTGAGAACAGCATGAAACTGATGCAGGAAGGCGTCGCGCTGTATAAGGAAATCCGCTCCGATGTGAAAGAGGCCGTACCGTTCTTCCCCTTAGGGTTTGGCAATATCAGGCAGGATGCGCTTTCTTACGGGCTTCGCAAAGGGGATACGGTGTATCTGGCCGTGTTTGCGCCCAGGACGAAGGATGTGGAGATTCCTCTGGCTTTCGGAAAAGAAATCGGGCAGGCAGAGGTGATTTATCCGAAGAAAGGAAACTGCGAATACAAAGTGGAGAACGGGGTTTTATCGGTTCATATGCCGCAGGAGAAGACGGCGAGGCTGTTTAGGATTACGTTGGAAGATTAATGCTTTCCGATGAGCAATATTTGATTTAGTAAACATATACAACCGCCGTGCAGAATTAATTTCTGTGAGGCGGTTGTATATTTGCGGTATAGGAATCTGTTATAGGTTCTGATTTTCTTCTTGTTTGTGTGGATTCGTGACGAAAATGCCAGGGGACATGTGCAGATATTTTCCGGGCAGGCGTTGCTTTTAAAGTTGGAAATGGATATACTGTGATTAAGAATATTTGTTGGATGAACAAAAGGCGAGGTATGTTTTGTGGGAAACATACAATGAATTTGAGGAAAAAAAGAGTTGGTATGGTTATTTTAAAAATATTGATAAGGAAGGGGTAAGGCTATATGGATGAAAAGGACTTTAAAACTTTGGCTCTCGTGCGGTTAGACAGGGCAAAAGAATTATATATTGAAGCAAATGAATTGATGAAAATGGATAGTTACAAATCGGCGAATAACAGAATTTTTTATGCTATCGAGAAATGCATCTGATTATGATGATTTTTATATTGTAGACAAAATAGAAACAAAAGAACTTATTAAATTTGCGGCAGAGTTTATTGGAAAGACAGAGAAGTATATAAAAGGGAGTTTTGCATTCTAAGAAGGTACGGAGATTATTATGAAAAAGAGTCATAAATTTTATTTAGCATTATGTATGTCGGCTATGATAGCGTTAAGCGGATGCGCAGGCGGCGAGGCGTCCGGGGACGGCGGGAAGCCGGGAGACGGAAACGCTGTGGGAAGTGAAAATCAGGTCGCGGAAGGTTCCGGGAAGGAGTCTGGGGATGATTCTGCCGCGGAGGGCGACGATGCGGGGACGCGGGTGACTTTCGAAGGTCAAGACCTCGCGGGGAATACGGTTTCTTCGGATATTTTTTCCGATACGAAACTTACTATGGTAAACGTGTGGGCTACTTACTGCAATCCTTGCCTGAGCGAGATGCCGGAGCTTGGGGAATTGGCGGGGGAGTATGATTCCGGAGATTTCCAGATAATCGGTATTGTCAGCGATGTGCAGGAAGGGGCAGGAGACGAGGGCCTGGAACTGGCGGCGTACTTGGTGGAGCAGACTGGTGCGGATTACCCGCATCTGCTTTTGAACGAGTCGTTGTACTATGGGCTTCTTACGGATGTTTCGGCTGTGCCCACCACCTTTTTTATCGACGGGGAAGGAAATATCCTGGATACGGTAGTCGGCGCCCAGGATAAGGCGGGATGGAAGGAGAAAATCGATGGGCTTCTGGAAGAACGGTAGGCGATATGGATGGATGTTTGGCGCCTTGCTTGGCATTTTATTTATAGGAATCGGCGCGGCGCAGGGTCAGTTTGCGGTGATTTGGAAGAAAGCCGTGATGATTTGCATGGAATGTATCGGTATCGGATGTATTTTTTGAGTCTATATGTGCCTGGTATCAGGAAAGATTGTGGTAGTACACTTGAAAGAATGGAGGATTTAGGTGAGTAAATTACGGCTTGCCGTGCAGATGTTGTTTACGTTCTTCACAAACGGATATCTGTATGGTTTTATGGACGGTAAGATTTATAAGGGCAGTTTGAAGTATGCCTGTGTTCCGGGACTAAACTGCTATTCCTGCCCCGGAGCGGTGGCGTCCTGTCCCATCGGCGCGCTGCAGGCGTTGCTAAATCAGCATAAGACAGGGATTCCCTTTGGCGTATTGGGAGTCTTTTTCTTGTTTGGAAGCGTTCTTGGGCGGTTTGTCTGCGGATGGCTGTGCCCTTTTGGACTGGTGCAGGACCTTCTGCACAAGATACCTCTTTTCCGGAAAAGAAAGAGGCTGCCGTTCCATCATATACTGAAATACGGGAAATATGTGGTGTTAGTATCCCTGGTAGGAATCGGCTCCATGTTTCTGTTCGGCGGGTTTGCCAAGGTTCCGGCATTCTGTAAGTACCTGTGCCCGTCCGGCACATTTCTCGGCGCGCTGCCGCTTCTTGCCATGGATGAAGGGCTGCGCAGCCAGATTGGCGGGTTGTTTTACTGGAAGTTTGGCGTGCTGCTCGTGATTTTGGTACTGTCTGTCAAAGTATACCGCCCATTTTGCCAGTATCTGTGCCCCTTGGGCGCTGTCTACGGATGGTTTAACCGGTTCAGCCTCGTGCAGATTCATTGGGACAAGGAGCGGTGTATTTCCTGTGGTTTATGTGAAAAGGCGTGTCCGGTGGCGCTTCCTGTGGAGGAGATTTCCTGTTCGCCGGAGTGCATTCGCTGTGGCAAGTGCGTGGAATCCTGCCCGGAAAACTGCCTGCATTTGGGGAAAAGCATGGACAGCCATGCTGCCCTATCCCGATAGACGGCTTTGTCTTCCCGTGGAAGTCACTTCCGCATGTGACGAAAATATTTCTTTCTTGTGCGATTTTATAATAATATTCCGCCTGCTTTTGATTGTGGTAACTGCTGAACGCTTCTATACCGTCAATCCCAAGATTTAAAATATCCTCAAGCATAAATTCTTTTCCTTTGAGGTTTATGCCGGGGTGCGCGATGACTGCGACACCGTGATTGCGGCGGATAATATCGATGATTTCTTCCATCGCCGGATAGTCGATTTTGACATAGCAAGGTTTCCCCTGCGAATAATAATCCCAATAAAAATTTACATATGGGTTATCGCTTCGTTCCCCTCCGGGACGGTATGGTTTTAAAAGTGGGTGGTCAGCGTATTCCGGCATTGCCAGTAAAACTTCCGCAAACATTTCGCCGGACCAACTTCTCTTCCAATAATTGTCCTTGGACAGCGCCCACATATCCTTTTCTGTCACACGATAGAAGCCCAATTCCTGTGTAGCGGCAAGACTGTCAAGGGAAGCCTGAAAACTCTGGTCATCAATATTTTTTTCGATTGTTTCAAAATCATTGCTCCAAAAATCAATGCCATATCCAAGCATGTGGAAATTCGTATTTTGAAAGGCGCAGTCAATTTCAATGCCAGGAATATAAGCAATTCCTTTTTCATTAGCTGCCTTAGCCGCTTCCTCGTTTGCTTTTGCGCAATTATGGTCTGTGACCGACATCATGTGAACACCTTTCCCTGCGCATTGCCTTACCAATTCAGACGGTGTATATTCGCCGTCTTCACTGTACCTGCTGTGCATATGCAAATCTAATATGGTAACCTCGGCCTCCTGTGTTTTCCTTTATCAAAAGAATACCGTCAAACGGCATTTGATACAATACATTTTCAGCCGTATAATATAAAAAACTATGAAAGTTTCATTTGCTTTCTGTGAGAGGGGTTAGAGTGGAAATTTGACTATGTTTATGCTATGCTATAAAATATTTGGGCATGTACCAGAAGTGAATTTGAGCCTGCCGCCCGGAGTTTGCAGGATGCGCAAAGGTATAGCGCGGGGTAATGTGCGGCGGCTTAGATGGAAACATATCAAAGGAAAGAAATAGTCTATGGCTGATAAAGGAAAAGTGACAATATATGATATTGCGAAGGAGGCGGGGGTGTCTGCTTCCACAGTATCCCGGGTCTACAACGGACACAAGAATGTGAGCGCAAAGAAAAGGGATGAAATCGAGGCGCTTTTAAAGAAATACCATTATGTGCCGGACGCGTTGGCCATGGGATTGCGCAAGACTTCCACAAAAACCTTGGGGGTGATTGCTTCGGACCTTCGAAATCCCTTTTTTTCTCATTTGTTAATTGAGTGTGAGAAGATAGCCGATTTAAACGGGTATACGGTTTTTTCCTGTGATACGCTTGAGTCGGTTGAAATGGAGATAGGGCATTTTACGAGGCTTGCCAACCAGAAAGTAGACGCGGTGATACAGCTTGGGGGAAGTTCTGACGCGGAGCAGGGCAGCGAGGCATATCTGCGGTGCATCCGGAGTATCTCCGAACGCATACCGATTATCACCACCGGATATTCTTTCTTTGACAACTGCTACAGCGTCATGACGGACGAGGCCAGGGCGATGCAGACGCTGTTGGAGTATCTCATTAATCTGGGCCATAGGAAAATTGCGTTTGTGGGAGGGCAGGGACATGTGCGCTCAACTATCGAAAAGAGGAGGCAGTACCGGGAGACACTGTTAAAGCACGGTATCGCATTCCGGGAAGACTATGTTGTGGAAACGGACTATGATAAAGAAAGCGGTTATAACGGGACGGTGAAACTTTTAGACGGCGCGGACATTCCCAGCGCACTTATCATGGTAAACGAGATGACGGCGGTGGGGGCGATGAAGGCGGTCAGGGAAAGAGGATTGTCTATCCCGGCGGATATTTCCATGGTCTGTTTTGACAATACATATATATCTGAAATGACAACGCCTGCCCTCACGGCTGTGGGATGCCATTATGGCAAGTTTGCGCAGAAGCTTGTCTATACGGCGATGGATGCGGCGGGCGTGGGCCAACCGGAGAAAAAATCTTACGTGGAATCTGTCTTTGTCATCAGGGAATCCGCTGTAGCGCACGGTTAACATAAATCGAAGCGAAGTGAAGGGCGCATAAAGGCACTCCCGGGGTCTCTTTGCACCGAGAGTACCTATAAATATAGGAGGCATAAAATGGGGCGGGATGCGACAATCATTGACATAGCCCACAGGGCAGGCGTATCGACTGCCACTGTGTCGAGGGTACTTAACCGGACGGGCAAGGTGCGTGAAGAGACGAGGGAGAAAGTGGAGGCGGCGGCCAGGGAACTGGACTACCAGCCTAATATCGTGGCCAAAAATTTAAGCACGGTGCGCAGCAATGTGATAGGCGTACTGGTGCCGGATGTGAGGAACCCTTTCTATGCCAATATTTTCGTGGAATGTGAGAAATATGCCAATGAAAAAGGTTTTTCCTTGCTGCTATATAATTTTTTGGAATCCGAGAGCCTGGAAAGACATTGTTATGACATGCTGATGGCCAGACGGGTGTGCGCAGTCATCCATATTGGCGGAAGCGTGGAACGGATAGAGGCTTCCCCGGGCTTTGTGGAGAAAATCGGAGAGATTTCCGAAAGGGTTCCGGTGGTGACGTCTTCTTTTGTAGAGGGGACCGGCAGCAGGTGTGTGGAGATAGACAGCGGACGGGGTATGAAGCTGTTGCTTGATTATCTTCTGGGATTGGGACATGAGCGTATCGCGCTTGTGGGCGGCAGGGAGGATGACAAGCCTACCGCGAAAAAGAGAAAATGTTATCAGGAGGCGCTGCGGCAGAACGGAATCCGGTATGGAAATTACTATACCGCGGGGAGCGGCACGTATAATGAGCAGGGCGGTTATCTTGCCATGCGGGAAATTTTACAGAAAGATAAGCTTCCCACGGCTGTGATAGCGGTCAGCGACCTGGTGGCAGTAGGCGTCATACGCGCCATTCAGGAAAAGGGATTGGAGATTGGAAAGGATATCTCTGTGGCGAGCTTCGACAATACATATATTGCGGAGATTATGGAACCGGAGCTGACGTCGGTGGGAAATGATTACGGCGTCCTGGGCAGAAGGATTATTGACACGGTTTTTGATATGATGGACGGGAAGACGTGTCAGGACTTCGGGGAAATACCTGTGCGCCTTAAGATAAGGGAGTCTTGTTCATGAGGAAAAAGTATTGACAAGAAAACTTGGCAAAACTATAATGGAGTATGACAAGAAAACTTGGCAATATAGATTGGAGGTTTTTCAGTGAACAAGGAAGAAATTTTGGAAAAAAGCAGGGCGGAGAATAAAAATAAGGATATCTATGAGCAGGAGGTTTTGAGACAGGCAAGTACAAGCGCGTCCATAGTAATGACATGTCTTGCGTCAATCTTTTTTATGATGCAGATGCTTATCGGGGGAGGTGCAAATTGGGGCTTATGGGCGGTTCTGCTCAGTGCCGACATGACGACATTCTGGGTAAAATATATCAGGCTTCGCCGTAAACATGAGTTTGTAATGGCGGTTATCTATACAATGGCTGTATTTGCGGTATCCGGATGGCACATCTATAATCTGATTGCGCCTTCTGCAATTTTGTAAGGCGGTGATAAGTTGGACGACAAACTTGTATTAAAAAACCATCTCAAAGAAGCGCGGGCAGAGCGGAAGATATCACAAAGTCAACTGGCGGAAATGGTTGGCGTATCCCGCAATACAATTAGCTCAATCGAAACGGGGCAGTTTAATCCCACGGCTAAATTAGCATTGGTTCTATGTATTGCATTAGATAAAAAGTTTGAAGAACTGTTTTATTTTTAGGAAAAGATGGCTTTATAAACGACACGCAAATTTTACGAAATGTCTGCTAAAAATTATTGAAATATATTTTTTTGCACAATATAATAAATGCATACAACTATGGTGTGTGTAGAAAGCGGGTGTCTGTTTGTACAAAAAAGAATTGGCCAGAAAAGTAATTTTGAATAAAGGCGGCATAGCAAAAACATCTGACTTTGTTTTAGAAGGAATGAAAAATTATGAAGTAGCTGCACTTTGTAAAGAAGGTGTAATAGAAAGAATTTGCCGCGGTTTTTACAAACTTCCTCAAAGCGTCATCGTAACAGATGAACAAATAATAAAAGAAAGACTTCCACAAGGAATCATCTGTGTAGAATCTGCTTTATTTCATTATGGGTATAGCGATTTTTCTCCTCGTAAATGGTCGGTCGCTGTACCACGGACAGCTTCAAGAACAGTGAAACGGTTTCAAACGGTACCGTTGAAGCCATACTTTATCCAAAAGGATTTTTTTAACCTTGGTAGGACAATCGATAATTTTAATGGTATTTCTTTGGCGGTTTACGACCGTGAACGAACACTTTGCGATTGCTTCAAGTATCGCACGAAATTGGATAATGAAATTTTTAATAAAGCTGTCAACGCATACGTTGTTGATGATAACAAAAATCTGTCGAACCTTTCTAAATATGCAAGAGAAATGAAGCTTTATGTAAAGGTTATGAATGTAATGGAGGTATTTTTGAATGGCTGATATAGCAGCGTCTGTGCTTGCAAGATTGAAAAACAAAGCCGCTGAAAGCGGCAGAACTTATCAACTTTGCCTGTAGCTTTTTTGTCAGGAAGAATTTCTGTGCCGCTTGGAGAAATCCAGATACGCTGATAATCTTGTTCTCAAGGGAGGTTTGTTTATTTATTCAGTTACAAACTTTGATAGCCGTGTTACAGTGGATGTTGATTTCCTTCTTCAGAAAATACCAAACACCCCAGACCAGTTGAAGCCTATAGTGGAAGAAATTATAAGAACATCTACTGGAAATGATTTTATTAGCTTTGAAATCAAAGAAATTGCCCCTATCGCCGTTGCAAAGAAGTACGCGGGTATAGGGGTTTCACTTGTGTCTCGCATTAAGAATACCAAAACACCATTCAGCATTGACTTTGGCGTTGGCGATGTCATTGTGCCAAAACAAGAAAAACGAAAAATTCCCACGCAGCTTGATGATTTTCGTTCTCCTACAGTGAATACTTATTCACTTGAAACAACGATTGCAGAAAAGATAGACGCAATACTTAGTCTAATGGAGTTTTCCAGTAGAATGAAAGACTACTATGATATCTACTATCTTGCAAATAAATTTGATTTTGATGGCATTACACTTACCATGGCTTTAAAAAAGACCTTTGAAAACCGTGGACATATCTTTACGGTTGGACAGTTTGAACAAGTAATAGGGTTTGGAAATGATGAAGCAATGCAAAAGAAATGGAGAGCATTCTGCCGGAAAATTGATATAGAGACAGAGGAGTATGGGATTGTGCTGAGGAAGATAGAAAATTTCCTTGCCAAACCGTTTGTAGCGGCTGTTACTGATAATGACCTGACTGAGCGTTGGCTTTTTTCGGCAAATGAATGGCGGTAAGACAGGGTTTAGGGGAATGTTTCAAAATTTATGTAAACAAAAAGTAATTATTTAGATATTCCTGTTGACATTTCAAAAAAGAAATAGTATACTTTGAAATGTAAACGATTGCAAAACTAAAATGTAAATAAGAGATATATCACAAACAAAACTTATATTTTATGAAAAAAATAGGCATATTAACCTACAAAACACAGTTATACACTCGAAATAAATGGAATTAATGTAGTAAACGATTTCATAATGGAAAAGAATGGAGAAGGAAATGTTTGACAGAGAAGGAAAGAGATTTTTTTCAATCGGCGGGCAGGTAAACAACAGCAGCTCACAGTCTGAGGAGTGTCTGGAGCGGGCGGTCAGGGCAATGAGAAAATTCGAGATGAATACGATTGCAGCCCCGATATGTTGGTATCAGACAGAACCAGAAGAAGGCGTGTTTGATTTCGGGCAGATTGACCTTGTGCTTAAGAAGGCGCGGGAGAACGGACTTAAGGTGGTTTTTCTGTGGTTTGGCACATGGAAGAACGGCGCGTCCCATTACGTGCCCGGATGGGTGAAAGAGGATAAGAAACGGTTTATATGGGCGAAAAATGCGGTAGGGGCGCCTACCCGCAGCTTGTCTCCGGTTGGGATGGAAACGAAGGCGGCTGACATCAAGGCGGTAGAGAAAGTACTATCATACATAGAGAGCCGGAACGGGGACGGCACCGTAATTGCCTTTCAGGTGGAAAATGAACCGGGGCTTTTGGGGACACCCAGGGACTACGGCGCGGAAGCGGAGGCGATATTTCAGGCCCATCTGCCGGAGGACATGAAACGGTTTCTTTTTAGCCTGGAAGAAGGGGAGATTTTCGTCTTGTGGAAAGACGCGGGCAAAGGCGTGGACATATCCTGGCGGGAGGCTTTCGGGCTGTGTGCGGAAGAGATTTTTTCCGCCTACTGCTTCGCAAAATATATAGGGGATATTGCGGCGGCGGGAAAGAGGATATATGACATTCCCATGTATGTGAATGTGTGGGTGCGGGAGACCGGGAACCGTATTCCCGGAATCGATTATCCGTCAGGTGGGCCTACCAGTCTTGTGTTGGATTTGTGGAAATATTTCGCGCCCTATATAGACTGCATATGCCCGGATATCTATTTCAGCGACAGGGACACTTACCAGACGGTATGCGCCCGCTACAGCAGGAAAGACAATCCCCTCTATATACCGGAGTCCCATGCGGACGACCAGAATGCGCTCCATCTGTTTGAGGCGGTGGAGCGGTATGGGCTGACGGGCATCCACTGTTTTGCAGTAGACAGCACGATAGACAATGAGGGAAATTTACGGCCGGAATGCGAGCAGTTTAGGCATGCGGTGAAGATTCTTGCTTCCATGCGTCCCCTTTTGGAGAAATACCAGGGCAGCGGGCGCATACATGCGGTGGTGCAGCAGGAGTGCATGGATTCCATGTTTATAGATTTCGGGGATTTCTGGGGCAGGGTGTATTTCCTGAACAGTATCACGGATGAGGCTTATATCCATCTGGATAACTGCCACGACGACGCCGGACATGTGCAGGTCAGGGGAAAGGGGCTGATTGTCTATACAGGAAATGGGGAATTCTATCTGGCAGGGGACGGATTCAAACTGGTTCTCATCAAAAAAGACAACATGGAATATATTACTTCTTCCCTGAGAGGGTTTAAATATTTAAACGCCAGGAACCAGGAATACAAGATTGTGGAAGAAGGGCGCTTTAATGAAGAAGGGCAGTTTATATCCGGTAAAGTGCGGTGCGGCGACGAGGCGGATATGGGGCTGTGGGTATACCATGACGTGGGGCTTGTCCATGCGGTGGTGGAACTGTGATTTTTTCCATGGGAATAGAGGATTAAGAAATGAAAAAGAAGATGACAAAATATTTGTTTGTGCTTCCGGGGTTTTGCTTTTTTGCATTTGCTATGCTGATTCCTTTTGTGATGGGTATCAATATAGCGTTTACGGACTGGAATGGCGTTGAGACACAGTTCCAATATGTAGGATTGAAAAATTTCATGGACATATTCCGGGACGCCAGAATCAGGAAACCTTTTTGGAATACGTTGGAGTTTGCGCTGATTGGCACGGTGGTCAGCAATGTGGTGTCGCTCTATCTTGCCATGCTTATCAACGGTAAATTCAGTAAATTAAACCATGTATCCAGAACCGTGTTTTTTATCCCGGTATGCTTTAGCTCCGTGTTGACGGCCTTTTTGTGGAAGTTTTTGTACCGGGAGTTTATCTCGGAGCTGTTTGGCGTGAGGAATCTGTTGGGAGACCCGAAATGGGTGATACCTGCGATTGTGGTAATCGGTGTGTGGAATGGGGCGGGCATCAACATGCTCATATACCTTTCCGGGTTAAAAAATATTCCCTTGGAGCTGTACGAGGCAGCGAAAGCGGACGGTGCAAATGTGATACAGCAATTTGTGAAGGTTACCCTGCCTTTGCTGATGCCGGCATTCTCCGTGTGCGTCACGCTGACGCTGACATCCTGGTTGAAAGAGTTTGCCACGACCCTTTCGGCCACCGGCGGTGGGCCGGGCGGCGCGTCCAAAACGGTATCGATTTATGTGTATGAAAATCTTTACAAGTATTACAAGGCCGGGTATGGGCAGGCGGTTTCCTTGCTGTTCTCTATCTGCCTGATAGTCATCGGATTATGCGTCTCGTCATTTTTTAGGAAGAGGGAAGTGGAATTATGAAAAAACATAGAAAGATTACGCCTGGCGGCGTCATAGAGGTATTGCTTACGACGGTGACGGTAATCCTATTTATTTTCCCATTATATTTGGCGGTGCTGACTGCTTTTAAGAGCAAGCCGGAGATGTCGAAATCCGTGCTCAGCCTGCCCCAGGGATTGTATCTGGACAATTTCAAGGAAGGCATGAAGCGGAGCGATTTCTTTCATTCGCTGAGAAACAGCCTGTTGGTTACGTTTCCGTCGGTGGCGTTGATTGTCCTGTGCGCGTCCATGAGCGGTTATGCCATTGCGCGCCACGCCCACAAGACGGTGGCACTAAGGATACTGGACAAGACGTATCTGGCGTCTCTTATGATACCGTTCCAGATTCTTATGATACCGGTGTACCGGATTTATAAATCCTTAAATCTTTTAAATTCCCTTCCGGGGATGACGCTTATGCTGACGGGCACCAGTATCGCCTACGCGTCTTTCCTCTATGTGGGGTTTGTGAAGTCCATACCGAAGGAGATAGAGGAGTCGGCTTATATGGACGGGTGCAGCGAAATGAAGACGTTCTGGCTCATTACCTTTCCGCTGTTAAAGCCTGTATCGGCTACCGTGGCGGCGCTCCATGTGATGTGGCTGTGGAATGATTTTAATATTTCTATCATCCTTTTGCAAAAAGAGGCGGTGCGGACGATAACCGTCAAGCAGTTCTACTTCTTCGGCCAATATACGGCGGAGTATGGATTGGCTTTTGCGGCGGCCATTGTCTCCATGATACCGGTGGTAATCTGTTTCGCATTTATGCAGAAATATATCGTCAACGGAATTGCCGCGGGAGCGGTAAAAAGTTAAAGGTGGGTTCAATATATTTGACCATAGATGTTATGGCCTGGTGTGTCATTTTTCAATTGTATACATTTTTTGCAATTGGTAAATGGCACACCGGCAGGCCATGTTACACGCAAACAATTTGAAAGACAGGAGGGTAATGTTTATGGAAAAGCGAAGACTTAAGAAACTGGGATTATGGCTTGGCACACTGGTGTGTGCGGCGGCGGTTACCGGGTGCGGACAGACAGCCGGGGAGGAAAACCAGGCGGCGGACAGCAGTGGACAGGCGGCGGAAGAGACGGTGCAGGCGCCGGAAAGTGAGGATGCTTCTTCTGACAGTGAGCAGGCGGCAGGAGAGGAGAAATTGACGATTACCTGGCTGAACCATTATCAGGAAGCGGGAAAACAAGCGTGGGTGCAGAAGTGCAAGGAAGTGTTTGAGGAGAAGTATCCCGATGTGACGTTGAATATTGAGACGGTGGGAGCCGACAATTATACGACCATTCTGCAGACGAAACTGGCTTCGGACGACGCGCCTGCCATTTTTGACCTGGCGTCGAATTATGACTTGTCCGTCTATGACGAGGCGGGGCATCTGGCGGATTTGAGCGGACAGCCTTGCCTGGACTTGGTAGATTCCGATTTGCTTTTGGAAGGGCAGGTAGGCGGAATACAAAAAGGCATCCCCATTGAGATTACCGGTTACGGCGTATTTTATAACGAAAATGTGTTTGAGGAAAATCAGTTAGAAATTCCGACCACTTTGACAGAGCTTAGGGAAGCCTGCGAGACGCTTTCCGCCAACGGTATACAGCCTTTCGCCGCGCCGTTCTCGGAGCAGTGGGCGTTTCGGTATTATCTGCGGGCAGTGACGGATATTACATGCCTGATGCCGGACAATAACTGGAATGTGGACAAGATGGAAGGGACAAGCAGCTTTACGGACGACGATGCGTTTCAAGAGGCTGTGGAGACTTATTTTTCATTCCATGAATATTGGGGAGACGATCCCTTCGGGACTTCCTGGGAAGACGCCCAGTCTATGATTGCCAACGGGGAAGCGGCTATGTGTATTCACGGCTCCTGGGCGGTGGACGGTTTCCTTTCCCACAACCCGGACTGCCGGATTGGCGTGTTCCCTATGCCCGTGAGCGAAGATGCGAAGGACAGCATTATGATTAAAGAGCCGGGACAGCAGCTTGTGCTTTACAACAGTGCGGATACCGCGAAGATGGAGGCAGCCTACAACCTTATGAACACGATTTATTCTGAAGAGTGCATGGCGCCTTACGCCGAGGAGGCACATCAAATGCCGTCGGTAACAGGAGATTATAACATGCTTCCGGCATTGAAGACGATTATGGAATATCCTGCGGATTCTTCTTTTATGGAGGCAGGCATTACAAGGACGATGACCAGTGAATATGAGGATGTTTTCTTAGAGATTCTGACCAATTATTCTATGGGGGACAGCTTTGACATGGATGGATTCTGCGCGGATGCCGACGCAGGGTTTGCCGCGATTCAGTAAGAGGAAACATATTTATGCCTGCGGCCCAAAGTTTGCAGGTAAAGAAGAACATAGGGATTAAGGTGGATTGGCATATGCAGACAGGATGGAAGGTTTTAAGAGGACAGGAGGACAGAGTTTCTCTTGAAAAAGACGGAATATGTATAAATGGCACATACCATATTTTACTGGTATCCTCCTTGTTTTATTTCCGGATACCCGCGCTTAGGTGGGACGAGAGGATGAAAGAACTGAAATCGGCGGGATATAATGCGATTGACGTATATTTTCCATGGAATTACCATGAGACTGCCCCGGGGGAATGGGACTTTACGGGCGAAAAAGACGTGGAACGTTTTCTGTCTCTGGCGGAGGAAAACGAACTGTGGGTGATTGCCCGCCCGGGGCCGTACATTTGTTCCGAGTGGGACGGCGGAGCGATACCTGTATGGCACAGCTTAAAAGATTTTAAAATCAGGCAGGACGATGATGCGTATATTCTTGAGCTGTCCCGGTGGTATGCGAAAGTACTGCCTGTGGTTCAAAGACATCAATGGAGTAGTGGAGGAGCGGTGATTCTGCTCCAGATAGAAAATGAACTGGACTATTTTTTGTGCGGCCGGCCTACGGAATATGTAGGCCGGTTAGCCGGGATTGCCAGGGGGTACGACATAGAGGTACCTACGATTGTATGTTGTGGACAGGATGATATTGAAAGAAGCGGCGGGGATGCGCCGGGCGTGAGGATTGCTTTCAATGTGTACGATGAATCGGATGGGAAAGGACTGGAAGAGAGGGTAAGCCGTCTGTCCAAAGAAATGTACAGGCGCGGGCAGCCTTTGTTGGTGATGGAGACAAACAGGGAGCATTCCTGGTTAAAGCGTGTCTTAGGAAGCGGGGCGAAGATGATAGCGCCCTATAACCAGACGGCGGGGACTACCATGGACTACTATAATGCCGTGACGAATTGGGGAAAAGGAAAGACGCCCATTGCGCTGCTTGCCAGTGACTATGATTTCTGCTCCATGATTGGCGCAGACGGGATGCTGCGGAAAGAGGAATACATACAGGCGCGTCTTTTGAGCGGGCTGCTTCTAAGCTTTGGGGAAGATATGGCGCGGGTCTGGGAACCCCAGAGGGAAGATGAAGATGGGATTTGCGTTATTACAGAGGAAGAGGATGCGGCTTTTCGCCGGATTCTTCACACGGCGAGAGGGAAATTCTGCGTTGTCAGCAATTTGGGACTGACCGGGCAGGAGAAGCTTCTGCGCATAGGCGGGGAAGTATGCAAGGTATTCGTGCCGCCCCTCTACACAGCCTTGATTCCTGTAGATATTCGCCTGTCGCCATCAATTCGCTTGGAGTGGGCGAACTATGAGATAGGCTGGATTCGCCTGGAACAAGGGAAATGCCAGGTGGCTATGTATGGGCAAGGAACGCTGTGGATGCGGGTCCGGTCAGAAGACAGAAGTATGGTTGTGGAACAAAACGTTCCGGAAGGGGATGTGGGCTGCTTAGAGATTGGAGAGTGTACATTCCTGTATGGGCAGCCCGAGACGATTGCGAGAAAAGACATACCGGGCCTGGCGCCCTGGTGTCTGGAAGAGAGAAACAGCTATACGCAGACTAAGATAGAGAGTGCAGGGCGGATGCCTTGGAAATATAAGGAAGCGGTGCAGGATACGACGGTTATGGAGATGGAGAGGCTTGGCCAGTAACGCGGCCGGGGCAGTTATGAGTTTGAACTGGAAGAGGCGCAGAAGGTGCAGATGGCCGGGTTGGCGGATATTGTCACGGTTTTCCATAACGGGTGTTTTTGGCAGTG
The DNA here is from genome assembly GCA_947172645.1 of uncultured Lachnospiraceae bacterium. Taxonomy (GTDB): domain Bacteria; phylum Bacillota; class Clostridia; order Lachnospirales; family Lachnospiraceae; genus UBA3282. The sequence continues at coordinate 182,665 of CAMWBY010000007.1, forward strand.
CTTTTACGGGGACACAAGAGAGCGGACGATGACGCTTCCCCAGGGGAAATGGCAGTTTCGCACAGAGATATGGGGACACTGCAATTTTGAGGATATCCGCTCGGAGTCGCTTCGTCTGGGCTCTTTGAAGGGTATCCGGGGAATCTGGCGGGTGATGCATGAGAAAGATATCAGCGATAACTGGGAGTATGGAGAAAGCAGGGACGCTTACCGGCTCTATACAAATATCGACCAGTACAATATTCCTTGTTCGCCGATGGTTGGATTTTACCGTAAAAAAGTACGCCTGTGGGAAAGCGGCGGCCGCTATACCCTTTCTTTTCAGAAGGCGGCATGTGCAGTCCATGTTTGGGTCAACGGAGGGGACGCAGGGGAAGTGAAGGAGAGTAATCCTTGTGTGGACATCACTGCTTTTGTGGAAGGAAACAGGGAATGCGTCATCGAGTTAGAGGTCAGCAGAAGATACTATTCCGACCCGGTAGGGAGGATAGTTCTGGCTGCGGGAGAAGAGCTTGACAGATGCAGATACCGGGATATCACTTTCAGGGGGACAGATGCCCGGGCGGAGCAGGAAACGACTTTTCCGGTTCCTGTGTCGGCAGAGGAGGAGATTGTGATTGTGCCCCATATACCGGACCAGGGCAGCGGCGATGTGCGGCTGTGTCTGAAAGGGAAAAATCTTCTGGTGACCGTTGCGTGCGGCGGCCATGTGGCGGGCAGGCTGCTTCTTGACTGTAAGAAAATGCCAAAGATAGCGGGCGGCTCTCCCGACAGCCTGTTTCTTTGCAAAGAATGGCTGCAGGACAGCCGGGTAGTCATGAAGTGCCAGGCCCTTGACAAGGAGGCGTGCCTGGAAGAAATTTGCGTCAGAACCTTTAGTACCCGCTGATTGTGTCTACAATGGACATTTCATGAAGCTTCTTAACCGGGCCCCACACGGACAGGACAACGGATAGGGCGGATATACACAGAATAACGCACAGTTCGGCGGCGGGCACGCTCCAGGGTTCATTCCACCGGAAGGCCACCAACCATTCAAACAGAAAGTGATTGGCGATAAGGCCTAATACGGAGCCTATGACACTGCCTGTCAAGGCGTAGGTCAGCGTCTGTGCTATTATCATGCGGGTAAGCTGTCTGTCGCTTAAGCCGATGGCCCGCAGGCAGCCATAGTGCCTTATGCGTGCCTCCACGCTCATGGCGATGCAGTTGACGATATTGCATATGGTTACCATGGCGATGAGGAACAGGAAACCGTAGATAAAAAGCTTAAAAGAATAGTTGGCCCCAAGTATGCTTTCCTTATCCATACGCAGGTCAGAGAAAGTGCAGTCTTCTCCTGTCAGCGCGCGGATGGCGTCCACATCGCTGTCCGTGGCTTTGCGGGACAGTTGGATATCGATGATGGTGTATCTTTCTTCTCCTGTCAGTCTGCGGAAGGTGTCTTCCGAGCAGAGGATGATGTCGCCTTTTTCCGTATTAAAAGGGCATTCTGATACCATACCGGATATCTGTATTTCTCCGGGGATGCCGCCTGCCGTGAGGGATACCGTATCTCCGGTCTGTATTCCGGTGTGGTTGTTGTACTGTGGGGCGGACACGATAAGTCCCGTCCCGGTTTCGTTCTCCACATCTTTGATGGAACCTTCGATTAAGTATTTGTGGGCCCACTTGAACTGCGTTTCATCGTAGGATATCAGCATGGCGGTGCTGTCTTTCCCATTTATGTTGACAGGAAGGTCATAGGCAAACATCCTTCCGTAGACGCGTTTGACGGCAGGGCTATCCTGTAAGGCGTCTAACAGTGAATGCTCCAGCGCACAGGTATTGTCCGGGGCGACGATGGACAGGTCCGGCGACCATGGTTTGAGCGCGGTGACGGCGTGTCTCATAAAGTCAATGGTCGTCGAGAAGGACAAGAATAATATGATGCTTAAGGCAAAAGAGGACACCGTCAGCAGGAAATTTTTAGGGCTTTCCAGGGCGTGGCGGATGCCCAATGCGGTATCGACTTTATGGGTCAATAATCTGTGGAACGGGAAAGAGTATCCTGTCCGTTTTGCGGCGCACCTTGCTGTGAGAGAACCTTTCTTGTGTGGAGCCGTATGGGCGTGTGCCGATGTGACAGCCATAATTGCAGATGAAATGGAACTATTCTTGTGCAGAGACTTATGGGGGCGCGTCCTGTCGGCAAGGGACAGGTGTTCTCCGTTGCCGGATACTGCCGCCAGGGGAGATGCTTTGGAGGCTCTTTTTGCCGGGGCGCGTGCTGCCAGAAGTACCGTAAGGATACCGATGACGATACCTGCGGCGATACTTGGCAGGCTCACGGCCAGTACAGGCATGGCGCTGAAATATTTGGGGCTTAAGAACCGCAGCAGGGCGCATAGCACCCATATAACGACCGTCCCCGCGGCGATACTTACGGGGATGGCGAAACGGCACAGGCACAGGGCTTCCCTGTGGACAAGCCGTATAATCTGTTTCGGCGTCGCGCCGATGCAGCGCAGCATACCGAAGAACTGTGTCCGCCCCGCAATGTTGCTGTTTAAGCTGCTCGCAATCATGAGGATGCCCGCTAAGAGCACGAGGGCGGACAGAAATGCGGCGGCGGAGTAGATGAACATAAAGAATTGACTGCCTTGGTCACTTTGCCCAAGCAGCCCCAAGAGCATGGCCTGTTCCCCCACCTGGCTGTCGGACAGATGGAACTTCTCTTTGATATCGTTGATTGTCCTGCGCATATTCCGGTGATTGTGGAATTGTACGAAAAAACAACTGTTGTAGTCGTCCGGTTCCCCGTTTTCCACGCCTGGGTAGAAAGCGCGGAATGTGTCTGTGGACATGAATATGCCGTATATATCTTTGCGCAGCACCATAGACAGATTGGGCACGAATCCGGATATGGTATAGGGATATTCCGCACCGGAAGCGTCCCGGATGGCGATTTGACTGCCTACGTCAATGCCAAGCTCTTCTTTCACATTGGAACTGACCAATATTTCATCCGGATTTTGCGGGAAAGCGCCTTCCGAGATGGTATCCGACCAAATTTCCGTCAGGTATCCTTCTTCGCTTCCGCAGATGACCGCGTCTTTTCCTCCTAGTGTGTAACCTTCATCGAGCCTGTAATTTAACACACCGTAGCAGAACACGGACTTGACTTCCGGGCGGGCTGCAATGAGAGCCGCTTCCTCGTCGCTGATATTTTTGATAGAGATATGCCAGTTGCCGTCGTCGCGTTTCGTCTGGATAAGCTGGCTGCGGATGTACATGTCCGCCATGCCAAATATGGATGTGACGAGGAAGACGGACAGGATGATACACAGGACGGACATGCGGTTCTGCTTTTTATGGGTCTGTGCGTAGAGCGGGATTAAGTCAAGATAACTTTTCATCTCTGTATCCTTCTCCTTTCTTCCCGGAATAGCCCATATCGGACAGTCGCCCGTCCGATACCCGGAGAACCCTGTCCGTACATGCAGCCAGGCTGTTGTTGTGGGTAATCATAAGGATGGTCTGCTGATATTGCCTGGAAGCTTTGATTAACAGGTCAAGCACATCCTGGCTGGCCCGGCTGTCCAGGTTGCCTGTGGGCTCGTCGGCGAGAATCAGCTTCGGCCTTGTAATCAGGGCGCGGCCGATGGCGACGCGCTGCTGTTGACCGCCGGATAACTGGTTGGGCAGATGATGCCGTCTGTCTTTTAGCCCAAGAAGCTCTAAGATTTCTTCCACGGCAGCGGCGTCGGGTTTGCGGTAATCGAGGAGAAGCGGGAACATAATATTCTGCTCCACATTTAATTCGGGCACTAACTGAAAAGACTGGAAGATGAAACCGATATTGCGACGTCTGAATATAGTCCGTTCTTCCTCCTTCATAGTAAAAAGATTGTTTCCGTCAATCAGCATGCTGCCTGAAGTGGGAAAATCCAGGGAGCCGATGCAGTTTAAAAGGGTGCTCTTGCCGGAACCGGATTCCCCGATGACTGCGGCAAATTCGCCTTTTTCCAGGGAAAAGGATACGTTTCTTAGGGCGTTTACCCGGGCTTCGCCTGCGCCGTAGGTCTTGCATAAGTTTTGTACCTGTAAGATTTGCATAGTGGTTGTTCCTTTCTGAAAGCTGTTATATTGTTATATTAGGTAATTGCACAACGATAATAACTTTGATGAAGTTCTGCAATTCTCCAAATCGTTATGTAGTATTGTAGCATGTCTGTCTTACAGGTTTGTGAATGGGAAGCTTACATTTTTGTAAGGATGGGGAAGAGGGAGTGCGGGTTTCTTAAAAGTGATTGAAAAGAACTGCTTTATGATGTATAATGTGTTTAACAGGACAGCCGGAAGGTGAGTTGCGGTCACCTGTCCCGGCGAAATTTAATATTGGACTATAAGAATAGCCGTTCCTAAACTTTTGCAGAGAGCAGGACGGCTATTTCTTATTTTTTAGATTCAGAATCGCAACGATTAAAAGACCAATGGTCAATATAACCATAAATTCCTCATATGTACTCATAATAATCACCACCTTCCGCAAGACACGGAACAGGTGAGAGCACGTCCCCCGGCTGCCCGGTTAAGCATATTATTTATTTGTTTATGTATTATAACACATATATCATCGGAAATACAGCGTATTTGAAAATTAGAGTATAAAAAGATGACGATATATCGATTGCATTCAAACTTTTCCTAAATTTGTATAACAAACTCCGCCCCTTCACCGGGAATGCTCTTTACAGTTACCGTGCCGCCTTGCCCTTCCACGATGGACTTCGTAAGGGACAGCCCTAAGCCGATGCCTTGGGTGTCTTGGGATTTACGGCTGCGGTAGAAACGTTTGAAGATATGGTGGATATCCTCAGGGGCGATGCCGTTCCCATCGTCTGAAACGCTGATTCGGCAGGCTACGGGGGACACATCCCATATGACGCGTATGATGCCGCCTTTTTCTGTGTGGTCGAGGGCATTTTTGACAAGATTGCCAATTGCTTCGCATGTCCAGGAAAAATCACAGACCAGCGTATCTTCGGGAGAACCCTCTGTTACAATTTCTTTTCCCTCGTCTTTGGCACGGACTGACAGGTCGTTCAAAGATTGTAAAACCAATTCTTCCAAGCGGTATCTATGCTTTTCAAATACGATGTTTCCCGTATCCAGACGAGTAGTTTTTAACATGGATTGGATAAGCTGTTCCATACGTCTTATGGAAGCTTCGGATTTTGAGGTAAATTCCTGTATCACATCAGGGTTTTCAGGCTCGTTTCCCATGATTTCCTGATACATGGAAAGCGCTGCCAGAGGCGTCTTTAACTGGTGGGAAATATCGGAGATGGTGTTTCGCAGGAAGATTTTAGAACGTTGCTCATTTTCGTTTTGCGCCTGCAACATTGTGGCAAGCCGGTCAATGCAGGAGAACATACGGTAGACGCTTCCTTCTCTCGCTTGGGGAAGGCAGAGGGAATAGTCGCCGGACAGATAATTGTTCAGGATGGAAGACGCCTGTGTATAGAGCCGTTCCCTTTTGGATAGGAAAAGATATGTTCCGCCCAGGAGAAGGAAGGACAGCAGAAAAAGTGCAGACAGCGTAACTATCCGGATAGTTGTGGCATAAGCATGGAGCGGCGGCAGAAACCGGGTCTTAAGCGTTTCCGAAATGCCGATGCGGGATAATAGGGCGGTCGCAGCTTGGGTGTTCCCGGAAGAGGTATCGGTCAGGGCGGCAGCCACCACATGCTCCGGTATGCCCTGGCTTAACAAGGACGATACGACTGCCTCGTCATGGGAGAGAAGGACTGTCCTGGCGGAGGATGTCAAGGCTGTGCACAATACCATGCCAAGGAAAAAGAGCGCGAGAGAAAAGAAAGTCAGAAAAGTGAAATAATGTCTGTATTGGTTGTCTTGCAGTAAGCTCATAGGGAGTGTGTTTTTATGCATTGCCGTTCCTTTCATAAAACCATGCGTGTTTCAGACATTGTCATTTAGTTAAACCGGACGCGCCTGATATTTTATAGTTTTCCTAAGGACACGCTCTCGCTCGGTTCCAAACGCAATGGTCCTCTGGAGAACTATAGAATGTCAGACGCTGTATACTGGTTTAACTAAATAACCTTGACATTTCAGGGTGACATCCACTGGTATCCGAATCCCCGGACGGTAATGAGGTGTTTCGGTTGTGAGGGGTTCTCCTCAACCTTTTCCCGGAGCCTGCGGATGTACACAGATAGCGTATTGTCATCCACGAAATCCCCTGCATTGTCCCACAGTTCGTTCAGGATGGCGTCGCGGGTGACGACCTTGCCCGCGTTGCGCACAAGCAGGCAGAGAAGACGGTACTCGGCGCGGGTTAGCTCTATGGTTTTACCGTCAAGTGTCACACGGTTTGCCATGGAATCAATGGCAAGGTTGCCGGAGACTAACGGTGAAATGTGGCTTGCGGTGCCGGGTGCAGCATGTGAAAGTATATTCGCTTGCTGTTCTGCGGCTTGGGCTCTTCGCAGCAGTGCGTGGATGCGTGCGCACAATTCACCGATACGGAAGGGCTTCGTGATATAGTCGTCCCCACCGCTGTCAAGACCTCGTATAATGTTGACTTCTTCGTCGGAGGCAGTCAGGAAAATAATGGGTATCTGGCTGTCCTTTCGGCGTACCTGCTCGCAGACTTCAAAACCTGTTCCGTCGGGCAGTGTAACATCCAGAATAAGGAGATTGTATTGACTGATATAGTCATTAGAGGGGTCAATAAAAGTACCGGAACCGGAGCCGGGACTGTATTCCCCGGAGGGATTGTGTGAGGGCAGGGTGGCGTCTTCGTATCGCCCCGGCAGGCGCATGCATTCCAGGGCTTCGCTTACGGTGCGCACGGTTTCCACTGTGAATCCGTTTTTCTGTAAGGAATATTCCAGTCCGTCGATTAGGCTGATGTCGTCTTCTAATAGTAGTATCTTGGGCATAACGTGCGTCTCTTTCTATATGGGGAATTAGATTTCCCCCTGTTCTTCCAATAAGCGCTGCATATATCCGTACAGATATTTTTTATTGTCATCCGTCAGTAAAGAGTACAGTTTTAGAATCTCGGCATCCAGGGGGTCGGAATTGCATTCAAATATAGGTTCGGTTCCATGTTCAATCCACTCCCGCCTGACTTGGAATGTCCGGCAGATATCTGTGAGAACGCGTTCGGTAAGGCCGATTCGCCCTGTTTCTATATTGCCGAGATTGGAACGGGAAATGTTGATTTGGTTAGAAAATTCTTCCAGGGTCAAGCCCAGATTTTTTTTCCTTAATTGCCTTATGCGTTCATATGGTTCCATGGAATCACCACCTATGTGTTATAATTTAAATTGTAACATGCCACAAAATACTTGTAAAGAGAAAGTGAGAGCTATTTAAAGCTTGAAACAAGAAAAACAGAGCGATATAATGTATTTAAATTGTTAAATATGTTATGAAATTGTTAAATATGTTATGAATATGTTTAGATAAGTGTATCAAATAAAGAAAAAGGAGCCCAAAATGCCGTCAAACAAAGAAAAAAACTACCAAAAAGCTCTGCAAAAAGAATGGAAAGCCCTGGAAAAAAGAGAAGCCCGCATGTCCGCTGCCGCCGGGAAGGACGAGGAGAGGCAGCGGTGGCGGCAGGCGTTGGAAGATAAGGTTCCGGATAAACTCCGCGTTAATCTGGAGAAAGCCTTCTGCATGGCGTTTGCCACCGTCTTCGGGAAGGGGACAGGTATTATCGAGAAAAGCTATGACCGCCAGAAGATTCTCGATAACCTCCAAATACAGAACTACGCTTTCCAGGTCAGGGCGGACAGAAAGTCGCTGAAACAGGTGAGGAACGGCGCAGCCCGCAAGAACCTGGGGAATATGGCAGCCACCGCCGTGGAAGGAGTCGGACTTGGCGTTTTGGGGATTGGCCTGCCCGATATCGTAATCTTTATTGGGGTGCTTTTGAGAGGCGTCTACGAAGCTGCCCTGCATTATGGCTTCGACTATGACACGCCGGAAGAGAGGTACTTTATCTTAAAGCTTATGGAGACTGCCATGAGCAAAGGGGAGGCGTGGAAAGCAGGCAATGAGGAAATTGACAGGGTGATGGCGGAAATAACAGAGGAGGGCGTGTATTCCGATTCCATAGCAGATGTGACGGAGGAAGTACTGGAGGAGCAGATTCGGCGTACATCGGATGCCTTTGCGGCGGATATGCTTGTCCTGAAATTTGTTCAGGGACTTCCCGTGGTCGGCGTTCTTGGCGGGTGCGGCAATCCGGTATATTATAATAAGGTGATGAAGTATGTCCGGTTGAAATACCAGAAGAGATATCTGTGTAGGCTTGGCGAAGAATTGAAACACTCCGGAACGGAAGATTAAGATGGAGAAGAGTATTCGATGTCATTTAGTTAAGCCGGACGCGCCTGATATTCTATAGTTTCCCTAAGGACACGCTCCCGCTCGGTTCCAAACGCAACGGTACTAAATTCGTGAGTTGTGATGCAAATAAATTGCATCGCAACTTAATACCTCATTAAGTACCGGCGTTTTCCAACGGTCCTTTGGAAAATTATAGAATGTCAGACGCTGTGTATTGGCTTAACTAAATGACATTGGCAGAATATTTCTGCAATACAGAGTTTTGCCATCCCTAGGGTTTGCTGAAGGCATACTCTATATTGTAGAAAACCGTTGCCTATGATTGCTTTTTTGCTCCGTCGCGTCCGTATAAGAAAGGTTCCGATACATGGGTGTTAAACCACTGGACTACAGGGCCCATGAATAATGCGGTGATAACTGTGCCGACGCCGATTGTCACATGGCACAGGAAGCCCACCGTGACACAGAGCGAGTCGCTGACAATCCTGCAGATTCTAAACGCGGTCAGTTTGTATTTATTGGCTGCGATTAAGGATACCGCGTCGTAGGCGGATACGCCCAGGTCGGCTGTGAAATAAAGGGATGCTGAAAAGCATGTGCCCAATATTCCGAAAAGCATCATAAAGATTCTAAGAGGCATGGACGGCTCCGGGAATATGTTGTCAAGCAGGCGGTACATCAATCCTGCCGCCGCGCCTGTCCCGAACAGGTTAAACAGGGTGGCGATACCGATATAGTGGCGTTCTACGAAGAAGACTGCCACCAGGAGCGCGCCTGTGACGATGGGATAAAAAGTGCTGTATGTAGAGTGGAATATGTTGGCGATACCTGTGACAAAACAGGTGAAAGGGTCCGCGCCGAGATTGGCTTTTTGAAAAAATCCGATACAGAATCCGGTGACAATTACGCCAAATAATGCCATTACAATCCGTTTCTTTTTTTCCATGGTAGTATTCCTCCGTTTTCCAGCTGTTTTTTGTACTGTGTTTGAAAATTTTAATTTTCAATCTTTTCCAACTAACGCCCATTATATCACAATCTTTCCTGCTGTCTATGAGTAATTTGCGTGTCTTTACACATGTTCTTTCTTTTGATACAATATACATATAAGTTGCCATCAATAAGCTACAATAGAAAGTGGGTGATTATGTATGCCAAACGGTCTTGAAATTGCCAAAACTGCTATTGAGGATTTCAAAAAAATCCAACGGTATATGTCAATTGCAAAGGAAGAAAATGCGGAAAGGACATATGCGGAGTTAAAAAGAGAGTATCTTTCTTTAAAGGCGATATTAAATGTTGCAGGGGTAAACCTGACAGATATTGATGAGATTAAAGAATAAGATTAGGGTGTCAAAAGGTGTATTTTATAAATTGACAGGCGGATTGCACAAAATGTTCCCTCGTGTCTGCCTCTGTCATATGGATTTTCTAAAATATTCCGGGTAATCCAAGGAAGCGGACGCAACCGCCCTCTATTCGCCATCCAGGTTCAGAGAGGGCTTTTCGGGACACCCATGTCCCGAAATTACTGGATACAGGACGGAATATTAAGAAAATCACATATGCCTACGAAGGACAACTTCGTGAACATTTTGTGCAATCTGCCGGTAAAATTTTATGATAGCACCTTTTGACACCCTAATCAGAATAAGGAAAACAAAGCGGGACGGTTACGCAAGGTAGCAGAAACGAAAACTTCACTTGACAAAAAATCCCCGGCTCATTTATAGTAATTGTAATGTTTCCATCATTTATATTTATAAAAATACAATATTAAAAGGTAATGACAAAGAGGAGTACATGAGCGCCGCCGCCAGAGAGGGCAGCCATATGCTGAGAGGCAGCTTCGGAGAGGCATCGTGGAAGGTAGCTTTGGAACTGGGATGCTCAACGGCAGCCTGTGCGGATTTTCTGCGCAGCGGCAGGAACAGACAGGACAATGTCAGCAGACGCTAAGTAAGTATCCACGCCTTATCCCCGTTAACGGATAGGATTCTTGTGAATCGCCGAGTGAGAAACGAAGGTGGTACCGCGTATCATACGCCCTTTGCCAGGCAACTGGCAGAGGGCTTTTTTGCGCGAATAAGCAGAGTCATAAGCCCTTCATACCATGCCCATGCTTGCATGGGAGCATGGTATGAAGAGCTTATGACGAGCAACGCGAACGAGCAAGACGGAGGCTTGCGAGTCTGCTTATGAGAAAAGAGTGTAGAGTCAGAAGGCCAGCATTGCATGCCCATGCTTGCATGGGAGCATGGTATGAAGGGCTTATGACGAGCAACGCGAACGAGCAAGACGGAGGCTTGCGAGTCTGCTTATGAGAAAAGAGTGTAGAGTCAGAAGGCCAGCATTGCATGCCCATGCTTGCATGGGAGCATGGTATGAAGGGCTTATGACGAGCAACGCGAACGAGCAAGACGGAGGCTTGCGAGTCTGCTTATGAGGAGAGAAGAGATTAAAGAAGAGATAAAGAAGGAGAGAATGAATATGGGCAAAGAATTGGCTAAGACCTATGACCCGAAGGGCATAGAAGACAGACTGTACCAGAAATGGCTGGACAAGAAATATTTTCATGCGGAAGTTGACGAGACGAAGAAACCTTTTACCATCGTAATTCCGCCGCCAAACATTACGGGACAGCTCCATATGGGGCACGCCCTTGACAATACGATGCAGGATATCCTAATCCGCTACAAGAGGATGCAGGGGTACAATGCCCTCTGGCAGCCGGGGACGGACCATGCGTCCATCGCCACGGAGGTCAGGATTATCGAGGCATTGAAGGAAGAGGGTGTCTCGAAAGAGGATTTGGGCCGCGAGGGGTTTTTAAAGCGTGCCTGGGAATGGAAAGAAGAGTACGGCGGGCGTATTATTAGTCAGCTGAAAAAATTAGGTTCTTCCTGTGATTGGGACAGGGAACGGTTCACCATGGACGAGGGATGCAACAAGGCGGTCACGGAAGTATTCTGTAAGATGCATGAGAAAGGCTGGATTTATAAGGGCAGCAGGATTATCAACTGGTGTCCGGTATGTAATACTTCCATCTCTGACGCCGAGGTGGAGTACGAAGAGCAGTCAGGACATTTCTGGCATATCAAGTACCCGCTTGTGGACGAGAACGGGCAGCCCAGCAAGACAGAGTTCCTGGAGTTTGCGACTACCCGCCCGGAGACAATGCTGGGAGATACGGCTGTAGCGGTAAATCCTAACGATGAGAGATATACTTATTTAAAAGGAAGACAGGTATGGCTTCCGATTGTCAACAAGGCGATTCCGGTAGTTGAGGACGAATATGTAGACATGGAATTTGGAACGGGTGTTGTTAAGATTACACCCGCCCATGACCCGAATGACTTTGAGGTAGGTAAAAGGCACAACCTGCCGGAGGTCAACATCCTCAACGACGATGCCACCATCAACGCAAACGGCGGGAAGTATGAAGGACTGGACCGCTATGAGGCGAGAAAACAGATTGTGGAGGAGCTTAAGGCGGAAGGGCTTCTGGTGCGCATCGAGGATTACTCCCACAATGTAGGGACACATGACCGATGTAAGACGACCATTGAGCCGATGATTAAGAAACAGTGGTTCGTGAAGATGGACGAGCTGATTAAGCCTGCGGTGGAAGCCGTGAAGAAGGGCGAGATTCAGCTGATTCCGGAGCGTATGGATAAGACTTACTTCAACTGGACGGACAATATCCGTGACTGGTGTATCAGCAGGCAGTTGTGGTGGGGACACCGGATTCCGGCGTATTATTGCGACGGGTGCGGGGAGATTGTGGTGGCGAAAGAAGCGCCGGGCACATGCCCTAAGTGCGGTGGCGTCCATTTTACCCAGGACGAAGATACTCTTGACACATGGTTTTCTTCCGCCCTGTGGCCTTTTTCCACGTTAGGATGGCCCGAGATGACAGAGGATTTGAAGTATTTTTATCCTACGGATGTGCTCGTGACAGGTTATGACATTATTTTCTTCTGGGTAATCCGCATGATTTTCTCTGGATATGAGCAGATGGGGGACAAGCCGTTCCACACCGTATTGTTCCACGGCCTTGTGAGGGATTCCCAGGGGCGCAAGATGAGCAAATCTCTTGGCAACGGTATCGACCCGCTTGAGATTATCGACCAGTACGGTGCGGACGCGCTGCGCCTGACGTTGATTACAGGCAATGCGCCGGGTAATGATATGCGTTTCTACTATGAAAGGGTGGAAGCGAGCCGCAACTTTGCCAATAAGGTATGGAATGCTTCCCGTTTTATCATGATGAATATGGAGCAGGCGCAGGAAAAGACTGGCACCCGTGGGTGGGAAGTTTCATATGATGAGATGAAGCAGTATTTGGAGCCGGCGGATAAATGGATTCTGTCCAAGTTAAACACGCTTATCCGGGATGTGACGGACAACATTGACCACTATGAGCTTGGCATCGCCGTACAGAAAGTGTATGACTTTATATGGGATGAGTTCTGCGACTGGTATATTGAGATGGTAAAACCCCGCCTGTACCAGAAAGATTCCCAGGGGCAGGACAGCAATAACGCCGCACTCTGGACGTTAAAAAATGTTCTGCTTGACGCACTAAAACTTTTGCATCCCTATATGCCTTTTATCACGGAGGAAATCTTCTGCACCGTGCAGAGTGAAGAAGAGTCCATTATGATATCCAAGTGGCCTGTATTTATGCCGGAGAAGGATTACCGGGAAGAGGAAGAGGCAATCGGACTCATTAAGGAAGCAGTACGGGGCATCAGGAATGTGCGTACACAGATGAACGTGGCGCCTAGTAGGAAAGCGGCCGTATTTGTTGTCAGCGGCACGGAGGCGGTGAGGAAGGTCTTCGAGGAAGGCAGTCTGTTCTTCGCGTCCTTGGCGGGAGCGTCCGGGGTGACGGTGCAGGCGGATAAGGCAGGTATAGCCGGCGACGCGGTGTCGGTTGTTATTCCGCAGGCTACGGTCTATATTCCCTTTGCGGAACTGGTTGACATCGCCCAGGAGATTGAGCGTCTGCAAAAAGAAGAAAAACGTCTGCACGGCGAGCTTGCCCGGGTGAACGGCATGTTAAACAACGAGAAGTTCATGGCGAAGGCGCCGGAAGCCAAGGTGGAAGAGGAGCGTGCGAAACTGGAGAAGTATACGCAGATGCTGGCACAGGTGAGGGAGCGCCTGGGGCAGCTTGGCCTGTAGAAAGAAGGAGCGGGTGCAAGGTGTCATTCGGCATTCCATAATGTTTATAAAATTCATAGTGATTTTATTTTTTAGGACTGGAAAAGTCCGGCGATATAGTGTAAAGTAATAATAGGTTATTATGAAAATCAGAGATTTTCACTATTTCGATAATTTGGTTGGCTATGCGGCCCGCTTTTTGCAGCGCGCCGCATGGCACCGGTTAGTGCAGATTTTGTTTTAGAAGTTACACAGTACATAAGGCTAGAAACCGCGGGAGAGTGAGGTGAGTCACGTGAGCGGAATAAAGTTTTCTCCGGAACAGATGGATAAATTAAAAAATGCTATGTCAAGGGCGTCGCAGCCCGGTACGGTGCCAAGGACGGTGGTACAGGAGGAATTTCTGGGTAAACCGGAGACAAAAGAGGAAGACGGTTGGGACTCCCATGGGACGAATCTGGCAAAGGGCACATATTTACGTATAGATGAAGATGAGATGGCGGCGTGGCTTTATCTGGCGCCGCCTGACCGCGGGCAGATTTATTCGAAGAATGAACTGATTACCTATCTGGAACGGAGCGGCGTAGTCAGAGGATACCATAGTTCTAATTTGTCCGCCATGGTGAAGAAACAGGTTTATGACAGAGAGGTTCTGGTGGCGAAGGGCGCCCAGATTGTGGAAGGGAAGGACGGCTATTTCGAATATCTGTTCTCCCCTGAGGAGTATGGCGTCCCTAAGATTAGGGAAGACGGCACCGTAGACTATACGAATGTGAGCGCGCTGCAGAATGTGAAGAAGGGCGACAAGGTTGCGGTTTACCATTATGCGGTGCAGGGCACGGACGGCTATACAGTGCGCGGCACGGAGATGAAGGTGAAGCCGGCCAGGGATTTGCCGCCTATGCGGGGCAAGGGCATCTTGCGTGAGAACAACGAATATTATGCGCAGTCTGACGGTAAGATAGAGGTTAAGAACGGCAAGGTCGATATCCAGAATGTCCATGAAATCATGGGCGATGTGAATATGATTATCGGCAAAATCGAGTTTTTCGGCGATGTGATTATCAACGGCAATGTGGAGAGCGGCGTCACTATCAGGGCGGGACGTAACATAGAAATCCACGGCACAACCGGAAGCGCCACGCTTTTTGCAGGCGGCGATGTGATACTCAGCCGCGGCATCCAGGGCGGAGGTAAGATTTCTGCAAGGGGAAGCGTTTTTGCGGATTTCATCGAGAATACCGTGGTGGATGCGGGCGGTTCCGTGCATTCCAACACGATGCTGAATGCGCAGATAACGGCGAAGGAGAAGGTGGTTGCCACAGGCAAGAGAGGCGTCATTATCGGAGGCTATGTCCATGGGCTGAAAGGCATCGAGGCTATGGCGGCGGGCAGCGACGTGGAAGTTAAGACCATCCTGCACTGCGGTTACGAGGCGGAGGCATATGAGCGCCTGATTGATGTGCGGCGCAGGGAGCGGGAGACGAAAGACAAGATATCGGAACTGGTGGAGACCATGACCGACGCGCTCAGAGAGAAGCGTATGCGTGGGTCCAGCACGTCCGCCGCGACGGAGGCGAAGCTGTCCGAATGGAATAAGTTAAAGGATTTGTATTTCGAAGAACTGGATAAAATCGGACGGGAGCGGGAGACATTAGAGGAGACCATGGAGAAGAGCAAGGGCGCTTATATCAGGATTGACGGTAATCTGTACCGCAATGTGATTATTTGCATCAATGCGGAACAGATGGTGATGGACCGGAATACCTGCTTTATGAAATATACTGCCGACAGAGGTTTGATAGAAGGTTCAGTGATTGTTAGCCATTGACGGCAGGAAAGCGGAAATAAGGTATGACGGAGAATATTAGTACTTACAGGGAAGCGGAGGCGTATATCAATGATATCCCGAAGCATACCGGTAAGAACAGCATGGAGAATACCAGAATGTTTTTAAGGCATCTGGGCAATCCTGCACAGAATTGTAAGATGATACACATAGCAGGCACAAACGGAAAAGGCTCCGTTTGTGCTTATTTGTGTTCGGTATTTAATGAAGCGCATATTTCTGCGGGGATGTTTATTTCCCCTCATCTGGTGACGATGCGGGAGAGACTTGTGGCTGCGGGAAAAGAGGCGACGGAAGAGGAGTTTATGGAGGCTTTCTATCTGGTAATGGATAAACTCGCCAAGCTGCCGCCAGAGCTTAAAGAGGCGTCTTATCACCCTAGTTTTTTTGAATTTCTTTTTTTTATGGCCATGGTCTTTTTCGAGAGGGCGGGAGTGGAGTATGTTGTTTTGGAGACAGGGCTTGGGGGGAGGTTGGACGCCACCAACGCTGTGGACAAGAAAGAATTGTGCGTTATCACATCTATCGGATATGACCATATGGAATATTTGGGGAGTACATTGCCCCAGATTGCGGCGGAGAAAGCAGGCATTATGCGTCCTGGTGTGCTCACAATCTATCCTGTCAGGCAGAAAGAGGTGGCAGACCGGATTGAGGAATGCGCCAGGGCGGTTGGAGCCAAGACGGCGCCTGTGGCTCGGAGTGCGATAAAAGAAATAAAGATTCAGAATAAAACGATTGATTTTTCTCTCCATTTACACTATTATGATTATATTGGTTTTACTGTGTCCACTTCAGCAGTCTATCAGGTTGAGAACGCTGCGCTGGCAGTCAGGGCGCTTGAGCAGCTTGGCGATGAAAGAATTACGGTTTTTGCCATGCAGGAGGGAATCCGCAGGATGGCGTGGGCGGGCAGAATGGAAGAAATTCTACCGTCGGTGTATTTGGACGGCGCACATAATGCGGACGGTGTACAGGCTTTTTTGGAGACGGTAAAATCGCAGCCCTGTATGGGAAATCGCAAGCTGCTTTTTTCTATGGTGCAGGATAAACAGTACCAGGATGTCATAAGGGAACTGGCTTTGTCGGGGCTGTTTGATGAAATTGGAGTGGTTGCGCTTTCGTGTTCGCGCGCCCTGCCACTTGACGTATTGGAAGATTCTTACAGGCAGTATACAGGATTTGTATGTAAAGCTTATGGAAGCCTGGAGGCGGCTTTTTATGAGTTTGTACTTGGGAGAAATGACGAGGATAGAGTGTATATTGCCGGTTCATTATATTTGGTGGGCGAGATAAAAGCCCTTTTGAGGAGGCCTCGGCATGATTAATTTTGAAGAAGAGTTGAAAAAGTTCCATCCCAGCTTAGAGGTTGAGGATGCGGAGGAAGCAATTTATAACCAGGATTTGACGGATATGGCCGATTTGATGGTCAAGATTGTCAAGGAATCGAAGAAAACGGACGAAGAATAGGGGTTTGGCATAGATGAATTGTTATCAGTGTGGATGCAGTCTGTCCGAACATGATTATTGCACGAGCTGCGGTGCCGATGTAGCCCTATATAAGAAGATTATGTATATCTCCAACCGCTTCTATAATGAAGGATTGGAGCGGGCGAATGTCAGGGATTTGACAGGTGCGATTACCAGTTTACGGCAGAGTCTGAAGTTTAATAAGAATAATGTGGAGGCGAGAAACTTACTGGGGCTTGTATATTTTGAGACCGGCGAGGTAGTGGCGGCGCTCAGCGAGTGGGTTATCAGTAAGAACCTTCGCCCGAAGAAAAATATAGCGGACGATTATATTGATATGATTCAGACGAACCAGAACCGTCTGGAGGATATCAATCAGACAATTAAGAAATATAACCAGGCGCTCACCTATTGTAATCAGGACAGCCTGGATTTGGCAGTGATACAGCTCAAGAAGGTGTTGTCCCTAAATCCCAGGTTTATCAGGGCGCATCAGCTTCTGGCGCTTCTTTATATCAATAATGAAGAGTGGGAGAAAGCCAAGAGGGAGCTGACCAAGTGTACCGAGATAGACACCAATAATATAGCTACACTGCGGTATCTGAAAGAAGTAGACGAGATGCTGACGCCCGAGGAGGGTATCAAAAACCCATCGAAGAAGAAGCGTAAGTCGGACGACGTTGTCAAGTATCAGAGCGGTAACGAGACAATCATACAGCCTGTGAATATGAAGGAAGGCAAAGGGGTCACATCTCTGCTTAATCTGGGTCTTGGTATGTTGATAGGCGTTGCGATTGCCGTATTTTTGATTTTGCCTGCCAGAATACAGACGGCGAAGGCCAGCGTGGATGAAAATTTGCGCAAGGTCAGCGAGCAGTCCGATGCCAAGACGGCGACGATAGACGAGTTACGGCTTCAGGTAGAGCAGCTTACGGAGAGCAACAATAATCTGCAGCAGGATTTGGAGGCATATCTTGGTACCGACGGTACGCTGCGGTCAGTGGACAGCCTGATGAAAGCGGCGGACGCATACCTGACCAATCCGGAGGAAGTCACTGTGGTGGCGGATTATCTGGAAGAAATCGAGACGCAGAATGCGGAAGGCGAGACGAATAACTCGGAAGCTTTCGAGAATCTTTATAATACGTTGCTGGCTCTTCTTGGGCCGGATATAGCGAAATCATATTATGACGACGGATACGAGGCTTACAGGCAGGAAAATTATGCGGATGCGATTCCGAACCTGGAGAAGGCGTATAAGTATGACGCCACCAATGGCGATGCGCTTTATAATCTTGCCAATTCCTATAACCGCACAGGGGAAACGGCGAAGGCAAGAGAGGCTTACCGACAGGTAATCGAGCTGTTCCCGGGTACGGAGAAAGCGCGTAAATCAGAAACATTCCTGGAAGAGATGGAGGGTGGGCAATAGTACGTGAAAGCCCATTCGAAGAAAAGAAACGGACATATGAGATAAAATATAGAGATACGGAAGAGAAAGGACATGGCAGACGCCATGTCCTTTCTCCGCGTATAGGGCAATGTGTGGGGCGATTCAAAGAAAGGAGTTAACATAACATGGATGACTTTAAAGTGATTGACAATTATCTAATGATAAGGATGCCGGATGAGATAGACCATCATAAATCGGTTGACATAAGTTCTAAGGCGGACAGATACATCCTGTCGAAAGGAGTGGGAAACGTGGTCTTTGATTTTGAGAGGACAACCTTTATGGACAGTTCCGGTATCGGGGTCATCTTAGGGCGGTACAAGAAGATTTCCTGTTTTGGCGGCAAGGTGTATGCCATCAATACGGACCATAGAATCCGAAGGATATTATTATTGTCGGGGCTACAGAATATCGTGGAAATTATGGACAAGGCATAAAAACCATGTATGGAAACTGCAAAGGTATTCGTTTTCATGGTATGGCTTTACATTCGGGTAAAGCAATGGATTAAGGATGCGGGGTAATGAAGGAGGATATCATGATAGAAATCATTGAAAAGAGAGATACGTCAAGGATTACAAATGAGATGCGAATTGAGTTTGCGGCGGTGTCGGACAACGAAGCGTTTGCAAGGATGGCGGTTGCAGCGTTTATCACACCGTTAAATCCCACTCTTGAAGAATTGGCGGATGTGAAAACCGCCATATCTGAGGCGGTGACGAATGCGGTTATCCATGGATATGAGAACCGCAACAGCCTGGATGACAAAGTGACGATGCACTGTACATTAATCGGCGATGTGCTGAAAGTGGAAATCGCCGACCAGGGGGTCGGCATTGAAGATATCAGGCTGGCTATGGAACCTCTCTATACATCCAGGCCGGAGCTTGAACGTTCCGGTATGGGGTTTGCTTTTATGGAAGCGTTTATGGACAACCTGGAGGTGCGTTCCGAGCCCGACAGGGGCACGCTTATCACGATGCATAAGAAAATCGGGCTGAGCGCATGGATAGACAGCGAGGAATAGCCCATGGAAGAGACTGCCGTATTAATTGAACAATCACAGGCAGGAGATAAAGCGGCAAGAGAGAGACTGATAGAGGAAAATCTTGGTCTGGTGCGCCATATTGTGAAACGCTTTGCCGGACGGGGATATGATATGGAAGATTTATTCCAGATAGGATGCATCGGTTTGATGAAGGCGATAGACAAGTTTGATTTGCGCTATGACGTGCGCTTCTCGACCTATGCGGTGCCCATGATACAGGGTGAAATCAAACGTTTTCTGCGGGATGACGGCATGGTAAAGGTCAGCCGTACACTGAAGGAGAACGGCTGGAAAGTGAAGCAGGCGGCGGGACGTCTATCACAGGAGTATGGCAGGGAAGCGACTTTGCAGGAGCTGTCGGAGGCTACGGGGCTTTCGGTGGAAGATATCGTGATGGCGATGGACGCAAATGTGGAAGTGGAATCCATATATAAGTCCGTCTATCAATCCGACGGAAATGAGATTTATCTGGTTGACCAGATTATAGGCGCAAGCGGGGGTGCGAACTATTCCAGTGTGGGACAGACAATGTCGGGCAGCGGCAGCGCAGGGGAGGATACGGAGAAGGAAAAAGTATTAAACCATATGCTCCTCGAACAGCTTTTGGGTAAGTTGGACGAGCAGGCGAGGGAACTGATACGTATGCGGTATTTCCAGGATAAGACCCAGGTGGAAGTGGCAAAGTCCATGGGCATCAGCCAGGTACAAGTAAGCCGTATGGAAAAGCGTATTTTGTTGCAACTGAGAGAGGAAGTATGGTAAGATAAAAAATAATTCATTAGATTTATAAAATACGGTCTGTTTAGAAAGGGATGGCACGGATGAATACGTTTCAGTATGTGGTGGTCAGCATAGACGGGGATTATGCTAACTTAAAAAGGACAGATGTGGAGAGCGACGAGACGAAACTGGTGGCGAGGGCGCTTCTTCCCCCTGAGATTATGGAAGGGACGAAACTGCAGTATGAGATGATGCAGTATGAGATTATAATGTAAGCTTAGATTATAAAATTTAAGGACACATGACAGATGAATGACAGCACAATGAAAAACCGAAGGATACTTATCAAAAATACAGAGGACGGCAACATCATTGCCGATACCAGGATTATCCGGTTCGACAGTGTGAGGAATTCTGTCATTATCGGGGCTGACAGTCTGCATGTTAAGAAATATTATAAGATTATGGCTTTTATCTTTGCAAAAGAATGCCTCTATGAGTTTTCCGGCACGATACGCGGCTCTGTGGTGGAGAATGAAATCGAAGTATTTCTGGGCAGAAGCAGAGAGAAAGAAGACCGGGCCAGGACAAGATATCCGGTGGCGTTGTCCGGAGAAATCAATGGAATATTTATCGGAGGCAGACAGATACGGCTGCGCAAACCCATACATATCCAGACAATCAATATGAGCGCAAACGGCGTCTTGATGCAGGCAGACGAAGGATGTTTCCATATAGGGGATTGTTTTGCGCTGTCTCTTGTGACGGATGAGAACAGGATAGAGGTAAACTGCGAGATTGTCAGGATACAGAACAGCAATATGCTGACCGAGGAATACGGATGCCGAATCAGCGGGATTCGGATTGAAGAGGATTTAGGACGGAGGACAGGTGATGAGCTCAAGAAAGTTGAAGATGCTTCCGGTTGAATATCTCTGGGACGGGCTTGTGCTGAGCGATGACCTTTTTAACTATACAGGGAAAGTGATGCTGCTTCCCAAGGGGGAGACAGTCACCAAGGCGAAACTGAATAAACTGATGGGTTTTTACGGGGAAAATAAAAACGTCATGGTGTATGAGGATACCTATCTGGAAATCATGATGGATGAGCATACCCCGCAGGAAGTGCGTCAGAAAGCGACGGAGCAGAGCGCCGGTTACACGCGTCTTCATCAAAATCTGGGAAATCTTTTCCAGAGGACGGATTATGAGGGGTGGCTTAGTAATGAGAAGATGAAGCCGCTCATCAAAGAAGTTGCGGGTAAGCTGGACCATTTCGACCCGGTGACAATATTGTCGTGTATCAATTTCCCGCGTCCTATGGACGAGGGTTTACAGCGTCATTCACTCAATGTAGCGTTCCTGAATGGCATGCAGGCGGAATGGCTTCATCTGCCCAAGGAGGAAGTGCACACATTGGTGCTTGCGGGCCTTCTCCATGATATCGGGAAGACGATGATACCGGAGGAAATATTGAATGCGCCCAGGAGACTGACAGAGGAAGAACTTGAGATTATGCGGATGCATCCGGTTTATTCTGATGAATTGCTGAAAGATAAGTTTGATGACAGTGTCAGGCAGGCGGCAAGGCACCACCATGAAAAACTTTCTGGGACGGGTTATCCGGATGGAATCGCGGGTGACGAGATTGGTTTGTGCGCCAGGATTACCGCAATTTCCGATATCTATGATGCCATGGTGTCATCCAGAAGTTATAAAGAGGCGAAGCTGCCGTTAAATGTGTTCGACATGTTTTATGCGGAGGAGTTTGACGGGTTGGACAGAAGCCTTGTCATCCAGTTTTTAAAAAATATGAGGGAAAAATATACGGACAAACAGGTGGTGATGTCGGACGGCAGGCGTGGAAGGATATTGTATATTCCCTTAAATGACGCAGACCATCCGATTATTGAGCAGGACGACGATATCAGGCAGACGGATGAAGCGTGGTACTGTAAGGAGATATTGTCGGTTTTTTGACGGTATTTTCATAAATATAAGGACGGCGGAGAGAAATCTCTGCTGTTTTTTTATTCTATAGGAAAGTTCTCGGATGTTTTCGAGTTTGCGAAGCAAATCTCGCAAGCGAACTTGTTCGCTTTTTTATGCGCAGCCCCGTGCATGGAAATTGCCATGAATAAAATTCTTTCAATAAATTCATAATAAGTCAATAAAAAGAAAAGGTAGAAATATTATGTCAACCAGTAGTGTAACCCTTTATTTAAAAGCCGAACAAAACATAGAATTGCAATCGGAAGACGTTTACCTTAAAGATATCGGTAAACTGACATGCACCGATGAGAATATTCTTGCCAAAGTCAAAACTATCAAACTGCACCACTTTAAAAAGGGGGAGCCCCAGAGACAGGTTATCAGTATTTTAAAAGTAATAGAAGAAATCAATAAAATTTATCCGAATGTGACCGTTGAAAATGTGGGTGAAACGGATACTCTGCTTGAGCATATCAACGTAGACAGGCATAAAGGCCCGATTCAATGGATAAAGCTCGCTTTTGTAGCAATGGTCAGTTTTTTCGGAACAGCCTTTACTATCATGGCTTTTCACAATGACATAGGCATAAACGATGTCTTTACCAAAGTTTATGAAATGGTCATGGGACAGCAGGGAGACGGATATGGGATTCTGGAACTGGCTTATTCGGTCGGTCTGGCCGTTGGCATCATTGTCTTTTTCAATCACATCGGCGGCAGGCGAATCACCAAGGACCCCACGCCTATCGAGGTGGAGATGCGCGTGTATGAGGAGGACGTCAACAAGGCGTTGATTGAGACAGCTGACAGAGAAGGAAAAATGATAGATGTGAACTAGCGTATGCGAATTGGTAAATGGCGTGCCGGATATTGGAGGAAAGATAACATATGTTTTTTAAACAAATACTTCTTGGAATCATCGGTGTAAGCAGCGGGCTGATTGTATCGGCGGGCGTGTTTACGGTATTGATTTCTGTGGGGTTGATTCCACGGTTTGCGGGCAAGATGCATGTGGCGCGTAAAATATTTGTACTGGAAGAGATGGTGGTGCTTGGCACGCTTGCGGGCGGGTTTTTCAGCGTA
This sequence comes from uncultured Lachnospiraceae bacterium, assembly GCA_947172645.1. Lineage (GTDB taxonomy): Bacteria > Bacillota > Clostridia > Lachnospirales > Lachnospiraceae > UBA3282. The sequence continues at coordinate 205,819 of CAMWBY010000007.1, forward strand.
TTTAGCGAATGGGGCATGATTGGGGAATTTGTGCGGGAGCATAAGGTATTCGGCGGTGCGACAGATGGCATTTGGAATCTGGCGGGAACCGTGTTTTTGATGGTTTTCGGCTTGTTTGCAGGTATTTTCGTAGGGTGCCTGGCGCTGGCGATAGCGGAAATGCTCAACACGATTCCAATATTTGCCAGAAGAATCGGTTTTCGCCATGGACTGGGCATTGCGATTCTGGCAGTGGCGTTAGGCAAATTGGCAGGAAGCCTTATTTATTTTACACAACAGGTGTTTTTATATGGCGGTTAGAGGAAATGAACGGAGATTTTTTAATTTAATATAAGTTAATATAAGCAATATTGCAGGAAGCAGTCATGCATGCTTGCACAGTGCATGGGATTTAGGCTTGTCAGCAAAACAAAAATGTAGAAGAGAGGGATGGGAATATGGCTCAAAATAATCAAAAACCGCAGACGATACAGCAGAAGAGGGAACAGGATTACAGAGAACATGTGGAGCAGGTGACGCCGAAATATAATCTCCCATATCAAATGGTTAAGGCGTTTGTGGTAGGGGGCATTATCTGCGTGATAGGACAATGTATCTTAAATTATGCAACCAATAAGATGGGACTGGACAAGGAGACCGCAGGCTCATGGTGTTCCATGCTGCTTGTCCTGGCAAGCGTGCTTCTCACAGGGTTCAATTTGTATCCGAAACTGGTGGAATGGGGCGGCGGCGGCGCGTTGGTTCCGATTACAGGATTTGCAAATTCCATTGCGTCCGCCGCGATAGAGTACCAGAAAGAGGGACAGGTGTTCGGAATTGGCTGCAAGATTTTTACGATAGCAGGCCCGGTAATCTTATTCGGCATTGTCACTAGTTGGGGCCTGGGGCTAATTTATTGGGCGCTTAAAATGTTTGGGGTTTTATAAAACAGGAAAATGAAATTTTGTTTGATTGATTGCAAAAAGGGAGGGACTGAAATGACTGGGCAAACGGAAAATAAAGTTGATATGCCTATGGGTTTAAGCTTCCAACTTGGGATGAACCCAAAGGCGATGGATGCGTATGGCAAATTGAGTGATGAGGAAAAACGCCAAGTGGTAGAGGCGGCGAGGAATGTGGCCACCAAATCGGAAATGCGACAGATTGTGGAAGGGCTGGAGCGGGATTTTTTTTGACGGTGCGCGTATGATTGCCCCGAGGGTATTTGCTTTGCAGGTGTCCTTGGGGCTATTCCGTTAGATTAAGGAAATATTGAAGTTAATCATGGGAAATTTTTTTAAAATCTGATATGATGTCAACAGTAGATTTGTTGTTATTAGGGTAAATGAATGGAGAATTTATTATATTGAATTGACTTTTTGAGGAGTAAATATGGAAGAATTATTCGAGCTGTCAAAATTTGATTCCTACAAAGAAGATAACCGTAGAGAAGTTAAAAAAGCAGAAGGCGGTCTGCCTAATAGCTTGTGGGATACATATTCTGCTTTTGCCAACTGCTATGGCGGTGTCATTATTCTTGGGATAAAAGAGGATAAATCAGGCAATTGGCATACAACCGGATTGAAAAATGCGGCAAAACTGAAGAAGGATTTCTGGAATACGATTAATAACCGTAAGAAGGTGAGTATAAATCTTCTAAAGGATGATGATGTAGAAACTTTCTCAGTGGTTGGCACAGATGATGTGATTATGGTAATCTGGGTGCCGGGCGCAAAGCGGGAGCAAAAGCCGGTATACATTAATGGTGATTTGTTCGGAGGGACATTTCGCAGAAATTGGGAGGGAGATTACCACTGTACCAGATTGCAAGTAAAAACAATGCTGAGGGATCAGGCGGAGGAAACCATGGATATGGAGGTGCTTGAGGATGCAGAAATTGAAGATTTGAATCAGGATTCCATTCGTGGTTATCGCAACAGCCATAAATCTTTTAAGCCAGGGCATCCTTTTGAGCGGTTGGATGACAGTGAATATCTCAGGGTGATTGGGGCAGCAGGTTTTTCAAAAGACGATAAAAAGCTCCATCCTACGGCTGCCGGTATACTTATGTTTGGAAATGAGTATGATATTGTGAGATTTTTCCCGGAATATTTTTTAGATTACAGAGAAAATCCGGATACGGTAATCAGATGGACGGACAGGATTCAATCATCATCCGGCGAATGGTCGGGAAATGTATTTGACTTTTATTTTCGTGTATATAATAAGATTACGAAAGATATCAAAGTGCCATTTCGGATGGAGGGCGGTTTTCGGGTTGATGATACGCCGGTTCACAGAGCGTTGAGGGAAGCGTTGGCGAATTGCATCATCAATACGGATTTTTATGGAAAATATGGCGTTCTTATAATCAAAGAGGAAAATAAAATTGTATTTGAGAATCCTGGTTATATCAGACTCGGGAAGGCGCAGATGCGCAGAGGAGGAAAATCCGACCCGAGGAATAAGAGTATGATGAAAATGTTTAATCTGATAGATATCGGTGAACATGCGGGAAGCGGAGTGCCTAATATTTTTAACGTATGGGAAGACGAAGGGTGGGAGGAGCCTGAGATAAAGGAAGATTTTGAACCGGACAGGACATCGCTGACTTTAAAATTTCTAAAAAAACAAGCGATAAAAACAAGCGATAAAAAACAAGCGATAAAAACAAGCGATAAAAAACAAGCGATAAAAACAAGAAATAATCAGGAAAAAATCAGATTGTATTTACAAGGGCATGAAACAGCAAAAACAAGCGATATTGCAGAGTTGCTTGGTTTGAGCATGGCAAGAACGAGAGCAATACTTTCTGAAATGGAAGATGTTGAAACGTTGGGAACAAATAGAACAAGAAGGTATAGACTTCGAGAGAAAAGCGAATAGAGGAATGTACGTATCGAAAAACCATTCAGTCTGCCAGTCAGAAAAAGCATATAAATCTTAAAAAAAACCGAAAAAGTACCCCAGACTATCCGTTTGGAGAGTGGACACAGCGGCAGAAATGGCTTAAAATAAGGCATATCTGTGGATGCGAAGCGTATCTGCCTCAACAGGAAAGCCCGTCCAATGTCTGTATGGCTGTGCGTGCAAGCACGCCCATCTACACAGACGCTGTCCGGAGCATTCATAGTAAATTTACGAAAAAGGGGTTGCAAAAAGGTGGGAAAAGCGTATAATTTGTCAAGCAAGCAAGCAAGCAAGCAAGCAAGCAAGCAAGCAAGCAAGCAAGCAAGCAA
>CAMWBY010000008.1 GCA_947172645.1 uncultured Lachnospiraceae bacterium
TCCTTTCCGGCGGCTGGCTCATCTGTGGTGAATCCATCTTAACATAACTTTCTGCGCCTGTCACCATTTCATTCAAAATTAACCGGGGAATTTTTTCATCCAGCGTGTCGGCATATCCCGAACCCGTATATACCCTGACCCTGAAAAGTGTCCCGCCGATTCTTCTGTAAAAAAATCCAGCCGGAACAGGGCTGGATTCTGCTACATCATTATTCACTTTTAATGTTTCTGCCATACAATCCTTTCTTGCGCACCGAGCGCATATCCCTTATAATTGTTCGGGGAACTGTTAAGCTCCCTGACTTCCGTACTTAGTAACCGAATTTTTATTTTATCCGTACTCCACAAGCCGCCCTCCCTTCTATTTGTAACTGATTTTATTTTGAAAAAGATTACTCTTTCACTAATAGGAGAAAAACAGCTATAAAAACGGAAGTGTTTTTGAAAAAACTGCTACACTTTTTTATATTTTTGAAAAGGACTGATTATAAATGCCAAAATACACCGAACTCCCAACATTCAGGGAGCAAAGTTTTATAACAGAAGCGGACGGGGATATGCTCCACCGTGAAGCCCGTGCCCTTGCAATCCGGCGCATTGAGGAAAGCGCAAGGACAGTGGAGGACTTTGAAAACGTACTGTACTGGTGGGATAAACTGGACGAAAACAGGGAACGGAGAGAAAGAGACCATGAGATAGGACGCTCCACTGTTCCTCTGGCATGGGGCGCAGATGAACTGCATTTATTCGATAGACCGTCTTATGATATGGTTTTAAGAAGGCTCCTGCTTGCAGGTGATTTTCTTGATTTCATATTTGACAGCCCGGAAACGATACATGAACTTGTCACAGATGCGGATTTATCGGAAATATTAAAGGAACTAAAGCCGCACCTCAAAAATATGCTCTATTACCTGTTCCTGCGTGATGATTCCGCTACAGAGTATGCAGAGAGCATCGGGCAGACAGACCGGAACATCCGGGGCATCCGTGAAACAGCATTGAAAAAGATACGAAAACTCTATGGTGCTGTGCTTGCATACCGGAAGGAAAACAGTCTGCCGCTGACGCTTGATGAGAAACATTTTTTAGAAAACGGAGTGCGGAAGAAAAAGGAAAGTAAACGGCTTGACCGATAACAAGTAACTGTTTATAATATAGGAAATATTACATCAGATAATTCGATATGATTGATGGATTGGAGCAGATTTTCTATGAAGAATTTATTTGCGCATACCAGCGCACCGTGGATTCGGTACAGCGGCTATGAATATAAGACCGCTGATGATGGCACTCTCTACATAACGGTTTCAGAAGGCGCAGAACCGGAAATGTACCGCCCCATGCAGGAAGCGGAGCAGCTTATCACTGATGCGGTAAATGTCGGGCTTGCCGCCATGCACAAAGCCTCGGAAGAAGAACTAAAAGAGTCCGTGCTTGACTTTGTAAAAAAATATGGTTTCCTCGGCTTTATGACCGCCCTGCCGACAACAGCAGATTTTATAACCTATGAATCCGTGTATCTTCCAAAAAACCACTTTATAAAGGAAGAATCCCTTCCTACAGAGAAGTATCTTTCCTATTTCTACCCTTTTGATAAACTGGATTTCAGAAAGAAAAGTGTGGAATCGGGATGGTCTGTGACTGACCGTGAAGGCATTGCGATCACAATGGCTATGGGGAATGCGCCGCAGGCTGTGGCGATGGAATTACAGAAGGAATATGCGGAAAGGTACGACTGGATTTTGAAAGAATTTACTGACTTAGCATTTACCTTTATGACAAGTTTCCTTTATTACCTCGATTATGATACGATTGACGAGCAGACACGCAGCCTGTACCGTCAGGGCATTTCCGCTTTCGGCGGCATATCCCCCACTTACCGGATTGCACTGGAAAAGGATTCGCCCGTTATCGTATGGGATTTCCATTCGCTGCTTGTCATGGTGCAGATGTGCTTTTCCTTCATGCTCACGGACAAGGACAGTGATATGCGTATGTGCAAGCACTGTAAAAAAGCCTTTGTCGCAAGCCGGAAGGGGAATGAATTTTGCAGTCAGAGGTGCAAGAACCAGTTTAATGTCTACAAATCAAGAGAAAAGAAGAAAGGGAACAAAAGAGATGATTGAAAACAGGAACGTAAATATCATAACCGATGCGGACGGTAAAAAGCTGGTCTTGATTAACGATATCCGTTTCAAAGGGAAACGCCAAATTGACTGGGATAATGTAAAGCGGTATCTCGAAGGATATGTCGGAGACTATTACGAGATTGAAGAAAATGCCGAGCGTATTTATATTGGAAATGAACTTCCCGAAGAATACACGGAATCAGAGAGCCGGAAAAGCCTTATGGGTGCAAATGCAAAAGCGAAGGCAAACGCCGCTACTGCGATACCTGAACTGATACAGATAGCATCAAACCCGGCTTATGAAGAAAACCGCAAGGAAAAACACAACAAAAACGCCAGATACGGCTGGTACAGGTATGATGTCCGTTTTGCCCTCCCGGTTTATGATGAGAATGTGCTTGTCAGATACAATATATTCCATGCTCGTCTTTTAATTAACCATGCTGAAAATGGCAAAAAATATCTGTATGATATTTTGGCAGTAAAAAAAGAAACGAGCAAGCCGTAACAAGATGTACGGTGAAAACCCATTTCTTATTGTCAATAATAAGCCATTTTTTCCGTCCTGTCAATCCCCTATTTTAATTTTTCACAAAATCCCGCCATTGGCATTTTTAATGCAATGGGGGAACTTTGTTTCCCCTTGACCACTCCATAGCATGAGGCGCAGAAGATGTCAAGACCGCCGCAGGCGAGGCGGAGCCGGTGTCTTGACATCTTCTGCGCCTCATGCTACAAAACTTAAAGCCAGAATAAAACTAAAGGGAATATATCAGATCATGCAGCACTACTTCCTCCGCTCTGCTCCTAATGCTGTTCATCTTCTGAAGCCAGCAGAGCCAGTCATCAGATTTAAGCTGTTCGGTTACTCCCTCTTTTTTTGCCATCTGCCTTACAAGCCTGTCCATCATCTCATTACATTCTTCATCAATCTCCGCAAGATGCTTCCATAAGGTTTCCGACAAGATCATATACGAATAAATGCCCCTATGGTTTTCTTCCAAAAAACGCTTCCTCATGCGTCCATACTTCCCGATCTGATACTCCGTTGTATCCGAAAGTTTGAGGTCTGGAATCAGATAATCTCCTTCCCAATGGTAAGTAATCTCCATATACAACCGCCTTTCTTTGTGCTAAACTGTTTACAGATACGAATAAAAAGAGCTATCACCCACTTTCTTTACCACAACATCTGCAAGTTTCCATTCACCACAAATGAGCCAGCCGCATATGTTGTATTTTAGCAGACGCACATTTCCGCTAAAATACTGCGTTTTCCGGAAATGTTTACATCTACAGTTCACAACATATCACATCATCCAGATAGCGGCATTTCATAAACATATCGGATGATTTCTGCGCCTCTGTCTGTGCAATGCCGCCCACGTTCCTCATTTTAGTATAAAGGTAAAGGTTCTTGTACCCATCCGCCTCGTCCACAAACAGGCGGTCAATACCCAATTCCTCAAAGAAAACAACATCATCTTTCCGGCTCTGGTCATTGAGTTTTGACAGTTTCGTTTGCAGTGATTTCTTTGTTTTCTCCATCTGCTTGATGGTGAACCTGCTCCCTCCGTTCCGCTTTGCCTCCGCAATTCCGTCTATGATCTCATCAATCTCTGCCTCTAACATACGCTGCTGTCTTTCTGTACTTAACGGCACTTTCTCAAATTGACTGTGCCCGATAATAACCGCATCAATGTCACTGGTCGCAATCCTCGCACAAAATTTCTTCCGGTTCTTGGTTTCAAAATCCTTTTTGGTAGCCACAAGCAGATTGGCAGCGGGATAAAGCTGGAGCCATTCGGCGGCAAACTGCTCTATGATATGGTTCGGCACTACAATCATGGATTTGTTGCAGAGTCCCAACCGTTTGCACTCCATCGCCGCCGCAACCATCGTATAGGTCTTTCCGGCTCCTACCACATAAGCAAGCAGGCTATTTCCTCCATAAATGATACGGGCAGCACCATTTTTCTGGTGCTGCCTTAACTTAATTTCCGGGTTCATACCATAAAAATTCAAATGGCTCCCGTCATATTCCCTCGGTCGGATAGCGTTAAATTTCTCATTATAATACGCTGTCAATCTCTGCCTGCGCTCCGGGTTCTGCCATATCCAGTCCTGAAATGCCTGCTTGATCAAGTCCTGCTTGCCCTGCGCTATGGCAGTTTCCTCTTTATTCAAGACTGCCTTTTTCTTATCGTCCTCCGTCACGATATAATCATAAACACGGGTATCACGCAGATTCAGCGTATCTTCAATAATCTTATAAGCATTAACACGGTGTGTGCCATATGCGTTATTTACCTTTGGATTCCCTTTGTCATTGCTCTTTCCCTCAATGTTCCATTCCCCCGTGAACTTGGAAAAATGGACTTTGATATTCCATCGGTTATAGTTCGGCGTGTCCAGCAGTTGGAACATAAATTCCGACACATCACTGACCGGAATCCATGTGGCTCCCAAACGAACACTGATTTCCGATGCGGTCAAGTCTTTTGGCTGTACCTTTTCCAGTGCTTCCACATTGCTGTTATACACCTCAGACGTCATTGCCGCCAGCTTCGCCTCTTTCAGTTTTTCCCTCACATTTCCGGATAAATATTCATCTTCCGAGACAAACTGCGGCTCCTCTCCCGCCACATCCGGCAGGCGGAAAATCACGCCTGATAATTCCTGCTCGATTTCCTCCGCACTTTTCCCCGTTAGGGAACACATATAATCCATATCTACTCTGGCTTTCTCAGATAAAGATAACGACAATGCTTCGCTGGCTGTGTCTACCTTTGTGACCGCCTGATGCGGTTTTATGGTGCGTTTATGGAACATATCTGCTTTCCGTGCGTGTATACCGTCCTCTGCCACAATCTCCAGAGAACAGAGCAGAGGGTAGCTGTTATCGTCCGAAAAGACCATGCTGTTTGCCCTGGCATTCAGTATCCCATACTTCTTTTGAAACGTGTCATACAAATAATTTAGTTTCCTCTGCTGTTCCTCAATGACCGTATCGGCATACCCTTCGGTCTGAAAAGCAATCAGTTCACGCACACAATCACGGATGGCAACCATGCCTTTTACACGGTTTGCGGCGGTCACTGACAGTTCCACCGGCTTCATGCGGCTGTTTTCCCGATAGTAGATTTTTCCGTTAAAAACAGTAAAGGAGAAGTTAGCAACGGATGGATCTGCGGGGATTGAATGATCTTCTTCCTCCACCAGTTCGTCCGCTTCATATTCCGCAACCTCTGCCTGAATGTTTTCCACCGCCCCCGCAAGCAGGGTTTCAAGGCTGGCGTTCTCATATGGGCGGCAGGCGCTGTCCATGCCGTACTGCGTACTCTCCATCACCATCTCGCCCAATACCATCTCCGGGTGTTCCACAAAATAGCGGTTCTGCGTAATGCCGTTTTCATCAACGTCAAGATATAACCAGTCCGGCTCTGCTTCCACCATGCGGTCACGCTTTTGCAGAAACAAAATATCAGAAGTCACTTCCGTCCCCGCATTTTTCTTGAATGTGTCATTCGGCAGACGGATTGCTCCCAAAAGTTCCGCCCGCTGTGCAATATATTTCCGTATCGCCGGGTTTTTCTTGTCCATTGTCCCGGAAGATGTGATAAATGCAATCACGCCGCCCGGTCTGACTTTATCCAACGTTTTCGCAAAAAAGTAATCATGCACAAGGAAATTATTCTTGTCATACCGCTTGTCGGATAACTTAAACTGTCCAAACGGGACATTGCCGATTGCTACATCAAAAAAGCTGTCCGGCAGCTCTGCTTCTTCGTATCCCTGCACGGCAACCGTAGATTTCTGGTAAAGCTGTCCCGCAATCCTGCCCGATATGCTGTCAATCTCCACTCCATACACCTTACAGTCTGATAAGCTCTCCGGCTTCATGCCTATGAAATTACCTACCGCACAAGACGGCTCTAAAATGTTCCCCGATTTAAGCCCCATGTTCTCCAATGCTTGATACATGGCACGGATGACAATGGGCGGCGTGTAAAATGCGGTTAAAGTTGACTGCCTTGCGGCGGCGTATTCTTCCTGTGTCAATACGGTTTTCAGCTCAAGGTATTCATATCCCCATGCGGATTTGGTTTCATCAAATGCGTCCGACAAGCCGCCCCAACCGACATACTTTGATAGGATTTCCTGCTCCTCCGGCGTTGCGTACCTGTCCTCATCCTCACACTTCTTCAATAACTGGATGGCGGCAATGTTTGCCCGGAACTTCTCTTTCTGCGTCCCGTATCCCAACTCATCATTGGTAATTTGATACTGGCTCCGCTGTTCCTGCGGGATTTCCGGGTGCAGGTCAAAACTCCTTATCCTGCCCGCTGGCTTTTTCTTTTCCCACGCTGGCGCAAATTCTGTCTGCCCATTACTTTCTTTTTCCGGCGTATCTTCCTGCCCCTGAACCAGATCGTGCATAAGCTCTGTGCCGATTGAGGTGCCGCTTTCGGATAGCTGTTTTTCTTCTCTGGTCGGCAAATATCCCTGTTCCCGGATATTTTCAAACCACTGGTTTGCAAACTGGTTTAATTCATCCTCCAGTGCTTCGTCTACAATGCCATCCACCACTACCTGCTCAAAGCGGTTCAAATTATCCTGCTGGAATGTCCTTGCATTAAGCGTCCCCGCTTCATGGTCGAAAACAAACTCCATATCCGGATCAGCAAAGGAATCGCCGTTCTGCATATAATAATGGGAAATGGCAATGCGGTTCCCGCCAATATTTTCAACTGTAAGCGGCATAAAAGACTGTCCCGCTTCAAAAGATTTTGAATCCATTTCCCCATGCAGCACCTCCGGCGCAAGCTCCATGACCGCACGGTAATTCCGCTGAGCTACGGTAAGGTTTTCTTCGGGAATTTCTTCTATTTCTGTATTGGCCGCATCATCTCCCGGCGTTTCCGTTATAGACGGGAGTTCCATGTTTTTGTTTTCGGCTGGTGGCTCCGGCAGTGACCGTTTGATTTTTAAATGGTCATTTGCCGGATTTTCACGCAGCTTACGGTCAAATTCCTCACGGGGCATATCCTTTGTGAAAAGCGGATAGGTAAGGTCATGCAATACAACCATGTTATCGGTAATGGAGAGGATTTCATATTTCTCCATGCCGATATACACCACGGTTTCTGCCTGAAGGTCATAAGAGGGATTCATGGCTGGCAGCTTTTGCACTTCCTGAATCAGATTCGCAAGTTCCTGATATGCAGCCATGTCCGGCTCTGTTGCCTGCTGGACGCTGATAAGGTAGTCCAAAACCGCCGCTGCCTCGTCCGGATTTGACAACTGCTTCTCAATCTGTGCAACCGTTTCCTTCTCGGACTCCCCCTGCTCCATGTTCGCCTCATATCCCCGCAGGTCAGTTTCCTTATACAGTTCATTGAGCCTTGCGGCAAGGCTTTCCGGCTCTGACTTTTCTTCCTCCGGAACCATGAGCGGCTCCGGTTCCGGCAGGGATGGTGTTTCTGTTTCGGCTGGTATGGGAGAAATCAAACTGAATTTCCCGTCCCGGTAATCCGTGAGGTCACGATACACCTTTTGCATAAATTTGTAACGGCGGTCAAAATCTGCGGTATTATTCAGCACTTCCTCCATCATGCTTAAGATTTCTTCCACACGCTCCGGGCTGTCAATCTGCGGTCGGATTGCTTTCACGCCTGCATGGTACTCCGAACCATATGGATATGGTCGCACCACTTCTTCCGGCTGGTTCGTATAAAAATGGTAGATTTCAGCCACAAGAACGCTCTTTTCATACTCCGGCAGATACTCCATTTCTTTCTCTGTCATATACCGCCCTGCGGCAATCAGCTCGTCAATGCGTTTCGCAACCTTTCCCCATTTCAGCAGGTTTTCCGTTTCACCTTTTGTAATCCGCATCCCTTCGCTGCTGGCAAGCATATCAATCCCAGTTCCTGTAATTACCGGGTAGGCACCGACAAAACCATACGCATCTCTGAGATAGTCTGCCTTCTCCTGATTCGTATGGTTTTTCAGGAAGTAAACATAAATGCCGTATTTCCCCGGCTTCGTGTAACTGCTATTCTTAATGACGGCATCAATGATTTCCTGTGAAAATGAAAAAGCAGAGGTTTTTTCCTCTGCCAAACCTTCCATAAAGGCAAGCTGTCCTTCCACGGTCGGAAGCGGATTCATGGTATCTTTCAGCTCCCCCAAAAGGCGCATACCCTCAAAATACCCTGCGATTACGCCCCAGTCAAAATAAGACTGCGATGTGCGTGAAAGATAGTTCCCCTCCCACATATGAAGCACGTTCTGGTAAGTCTTGTAGCCTACACGCCTGCCATCCTCCAGCGTGATTTCCGTCTGTTCATTATTAAATATCCCTTTGATATATTCCGTCCGTTCTTTTTTATCCTCATGACTTTCAAAAAATGCCCGGATTTCCTCTTTACCCGCTTTCAAATGCGGGGTAGACAAAAGTAGCGATTTGATGTCCTCATCCTTCCCGAAAAAAGGAAAAGTGCTGTCCTCGCTGCTTCTGTCGTACCACTCTAAGCGTAAATCAGTTCTCTCATCACTGTTTCCTCCGCCGCCTGCCGGATGTTGTTCATCATCTGGAGCCACAACATCTGGTCTTTTGCTTTCAGCTCCTCTGTCACCTCCTGTGATTTCGCCATCTCCGATACGATCTGCTCCATCCTGCCCTGCGCTTCTTCCTGCGTTTCCTTCAGGTGCTGGTTCAGCTTCCCTTGCGTCAGCAGGCTTATGAATATCCCGTAATGCTGCTCCTTCAGGTAATTCCGGCGCAGTGAGCCGTACTTCCCAAGGTGTACTTCCTGTTCGTCCGGTACGGTGAGATTCGGCAGAAGGTAATCTCCCTGCTTGCTGTATGTTATCTCGTTCATAATCAAAACTCCTTTCCGAAGTAGCGTTTTTTGCTTTCGCACCTTCATTATATTTGTCTGTATTCTCTCCGGCAAATGTGCGATTCCTTCTTTTTTCCTCTTTTTGCAGCTTCTGGATGGTATCAGAGATTTCTCCCAACGCCATTTCTGCCACATCACTGGTAACTGTTCCAAACAAGTTGACAAGCTCCGGTGTATTAAATTCCGTAATGTTACGAAAATCATCTATATCCAGATAAATTTTTGTATCTACACCGCACCGCACCATCACCATATAAGCAATGCTGTTTGACAAAAGGCTCTTTGCCTGCACCTCCACACTGTACTCGTCCAGCTCCTCCAGAAAACTGTCCTTTCGGTAATCTAAAATATCTTTTAAATAATCCGTGAAATTATCATCGGCTGCGTTCCCTGCTGCCTCCAATATGGTTTCCGCAAAACCTGTGGTTTCCCCGGACACGCCAAAGGCATTTGCAAGAGTTTCCTGCACATCCTGCCTGTACTGCTCCCCCACCTCCCATAAAGGCACGGGACGCACCAGTCGGCGGTAACGCCCTTCCTGTGTATCTGAAATATCAAAATAATGTTTCAGGCGCATAGTTTTCGCACCCTTGTCAATGACCGCAATCCCTTTGGAATCCCGCTTTACCCAACGTCCGAACTTCTTGTTCCAGTCCTCCATCTGCAATACTGCGGTAGCATCAGGACGCTGCACATGGACTAACAACTGTTCATCAAATGGCAGGCGGTAATTGCGGCAGGCAGAGTTAAGGAAAGCCATCCAGTTTTCCGGCGTTGCAGTCACTTCCTTTATGGCTTCCGCATACAGCTCCGTAATAATATCAAATCTCTTTTTTGCCAATGTGCCTGCCTCCTATCTTTCCTGCTCTTTTTCCTTTTTCTTCGTTGGTGGGTACTTCTCCTGAAATTCCTTTATAGTCCGGCAGTCACCGCCCGCAAAGTTCCAGTCCTTTTCCGGATCAATATCTAAATATCCGTCCTGCGGCAGCTTTATCGGCTCACGGGTGATAATGCTCCCGAAATGGTTTACCATAATCCCCTTCGCAATCTGCACCGGATCACCGCACCCATCATCATCACTCCGCACTTCATACAGATATAAACCTTTCGGCACTGTGTCCCGCTCAATGCGGATGTCAGTGAACAATGCTGGCTTATCAAGCACTGTGATTTCTTCAAACCTTTCTTCCATTGCGTTATATCTCGCCATAACTGCACCTGCCTTTCCCGCTATACTTCGCCGCCGCCCAAAAACGTTATAACTTTGTTTGCCTTCACCGCCTTTTGTATCCCGTTTATCATCACAATCTCCGCCACGGAAATATTCGGCAGTGCCAGAATATCATCCACCGTCATGGCAAGGATTGCCTTTTCATCATTAAATCCCGCCTCCATCAGCTTTGAGAGAGAACGGACATATTTATTGTTTATCTGCGCCATAAAAAATACCTACCTTTCCTTATTTTTTGATTTCTGCGGCTCCGCCTGCACTGGCTCATAAGTTGCCCCACTCTGCTTCATGCGCTCGGCAAATTCACAGATATGGTATAAGTTGCTGCCTATCTCACTGTGGTACTCGTCAATAAACCTGCAAACCCTCTCGTTTTTCTCGCCCCATCCAGACGTGACAAGAATCTTCCCTCCATCCGGAATACGGAACAATTCATTGTAATGCGGATCAATGAACCGGATACCCTGCCTTGCCTTTTCCATATGGCTATCCAGCCACTTAGCCACATAACAGAAGCAGTAAAAATTATAGTCCCCCTTTACGGGATTGCACCGTATCAGATAAGCATGCTCCCCTGTATCCACACGAAAACCGTATTCTGTGCCGCAATTCCCTAAAAATGCGCTGTCTGGATAATTGCCTGCAAAACTGCTCATCTTGCTGCGGCTTGCTAAAAGCCCGTATTCTTCAGAACACAAAGCATTGATAACTCCATCAAACTCCGCCTGAAATCCCTCAGTTTTCAACTGTTCCCTGTGGTCATTCCATGTGGTGTAGAATTCATTCCCCCGGCTCCCAAAATCTCCCCGGAGATAACCGATGCTGCCTGTCTGCCCCTGAATCTGCATACTCTGTCTGTAAGTGTATTTCTGTTCTTCCTGCGCCATTGCCCTGATTTCCATATCAGCGTCCCTCCCTTCCGTCTGCCTTCTTCCGGCTTTTTGAAATATCTTTCAGATACTTCCCATAATCCACTGCGTCACGCAGAACGTCCTCCACGGATTTATAACTGCCATCCCGCAGGTTCTTTTCTACCCGTTCATACACACGGCAATCGGAATGAAAAACTGCCTTTGCAACCTCATTCACCATGCGTAGTGAATTGTCATCCCGAAACAGGCTCACCAGTGCGTCAGCCACTTTATTCCCGTTATGCTGCAAATGCACCTCTATATCTGAATAGCCTTTGATATACACCCGTTCCGGCGTCTGTGTGATTCCAATGCTCCCCAATACCTCCGGTAATTCCGGTGTTGGGAACTGGATTACTGCACTGTTGCCACCATATTTTACAATTGCCGCTATCATATATCCGCTGTCCGGATTCCTGCTGGCGGCTTTTGCCTCCCTCTGCTCCAGATACAGCACCTCGTCTATTGCCCGCTGGCACAGGTCTTTTGTTGCTTTCAACAGGCTGTCCGTGTAATGCCCCCAAAAATAATCTGTCTTGTTCTTACACTCCCATGTGACGAATGATTTAGGGTTTTTCATGTTCACGCCCAAAACAAACTCCGCATTTCCTACCGGGATAGACAGCGTGATGACAAATCCGGCATTGGTTCTGAAATTATCCACTTAACGCACCTCCCTGTCCTTATTCTTATTCTGGTTCGGAGTAGATCTCGCCGCTTCCTGCCTCTGTATTTCTGCAAAGCGTTCCTTTGCCCACTCCGGCAGACATTCCGGCTTTACCTCTCCCTGAATATCGTACCGCTCCCATCTGCTCCTTTCCCCGGTGTAGAGGTTCGTGCAAAAACAGGCACTCCCCCGTGCGCCTCCCCTCGCCCCGTTCCCACCAGTCACTAAGATTAACTGGTGTTCTGCAGAACGGTACTCTGGTCTGATGCTGTCCGTCCTGACCGCCGCAATCTTCCCCTCCAGAGAATCATCACCCCTGAGCGGCAGGCACATATCGGCTGTGATTACTTCCCTCGGCACGGTTACTTTCGCCTGCTCCTCCCGTATCTTCACGCACTGTGCTTTTACACGTTCCGCAAACAGCTCCACGATTTCCACATAGTCATCTGCCATCATACAGTCCGTGTAAGAGCCGAAAATATCATTGCTTGTATAAAAAGCGCAAAGATAGGGCATTTCTTCTTTTTCATTCACCCCCAAAACAACCTCTTTATCCCCAATAGGGATTCCATGTGTAATCTCATAACTTTCTGCCATACGTTTTTCTGACATTCTTAAATCCTCCTTTCTGCCCGATATGTAAAAGGGCGGCTCACCGCCGCCCCATAACATTCACACAAGGATTGCGCTTTATGATTTCTTCCTACGGATTCCCAGCCATACAGCCGCACCCATAATAAACGCCACAAGCGCAATACTGATCCCTGCTTTTACTTTCATGCCCTTAGTCCTCCTCTCTTTTCCTGCTGATACCTGCCAGAACACCAAACACGCCGATTCCCGCCACGGATAAAGCAGATAAGGCTATCCATAATCCAACGTTGCTCTCATCACCCGTCTTTGGCGTGGTAATGATTTCTACCGGCTTTTTCTCATTAGTCATAGATGCCTTTATAACCTGACCGTCCTCTTTGATTTCAAACGGGAATTCCCTTTCATCAATCAAATATCCTTCCGGTGCGTCATATTCCTGATAGGTGTACTTGCCATAGCGGAGTGTAAAGGTTGCAAGCCCGTTTTTATCTGTCACGCCTGTTACCACCACATTTCCGTCTTTATCCTTGATACGGAATTTTGCATTGGGAAGCAGCTTTCCATCAGATACATCTTTTTTTGTCAGCTCCAGTTTTCCGGTGATCGGCTGGTTTACAAAACCTACGCCTGCCTTATTCTCCACGTCCATTATCTTTCCATCCTCGTTTACCTCAAAGAAATAAGCGTTCTCATCCAGCACATATCCCTCCGGCGCGGTCTTTTCTTTCACAAAATATCCGCCATACAAAAGCCCGTCTGCCTGATAGATGCCTTCGGAGATTTCCGGGATTTCCGTTATCAGAGTGTCGCTCTTTGCATTAAACTCCTTATTCCCATCCGTATCCTGATACAGCTCAAAAACTGCGCCTGTCAGCTTGTTCTCCGGATAATCTGCGTCCACCTTTGTCAAACGCACACTGCCAATAATCTGCTTATCCGTGATTTTGATTTCAACCACTTCTCCGTTTACAGTTACAGACACATAGTAAAGTGATTCATTCAGCATATATCCGGTCGGTGCTTCAATCTCCCTCACGATATAATTTCCAAAGGGTACATCCCCAAAAGCAAATCTCCCTTCTTTATCGGAAACAGATACAAGCAGGGAACTTTCTTCGGTAAACTCCTTTGTGCCTGCCGAAAACAAACCAATTTTTGCATTTTCCAGTGCCTTGTCATTCGTGTCCACTTTGATCCCTGCGATCTTTCCACGGAGCAATTCATTTTTAATGGCTTCACCGTTGCCTGCATGGATGCTTACAAGTGCCTCATCCTGTCCCTGATAAGAAAACTCTACCGGATATTTCTCACCTGAAAGCATATAGTGCTGGTCAGTGCATACTTCTTTCACATAATAACTGCCAAAAGGCAGGTCACTCTTAAACGCTGCCTTGCTGTCCACATTGCAGAAGATAATCTCAATCAAGCCGTCTGCCGGGATAAAATCACCGTTAGCAGCAATTACATCCTCTGACGCATACAGCCCAAACGCAACATTCTGGATTTCGCCCTTATTGCCGATGCCAAAGGTTTCATCCTGTTCCAGTGTCTTCACCAAATCAACTGACGCTTTCTGACGCTCATTGTGAAAAGCGGTATCTGTTTCAGTTACAGAAACCTCCTGTCCCGCATAGAAAATCTCAATCTCATGTTCCTCTGTGTCCAGCACGCATCCATACGGTGCGGTCACTTCCACAATCTTATACTTTCCAAGATACAGCTCCATTGATTCTGCGTTCCCATCTTCATCGGTAGTAACAGTATCCACTATTTCCCCTGCGGTTGCCCTTACCGTTCCATCCTGCGTTACAATATCTTCTGCTGCGGTAATCTCATAAACAGCATCCGCTTTTCCAGTTATGCCATATACCGGAATATAAATATTTTCACCATCTGCCAGATTCCCTGCTTTATCCAGCACACCGTCACCGGATACCTGCACGCCTGCAAATTCCTCAGCGGTTTTTGTCACAAGGATTTTTCCTTTCTGCGGCATATTCTTCTGTTCCACCGCAACCACGGTTACATCGCTTTCCTCTGTTGAATCCTCCTGTGATACGGTAAATGAAACCGGGGTGGAATCCAGCACATAGCCATACGGAGCCTGCACCTCAACCAGCGTATAATTACCACCGGGCAGTTTTTCCGGCGTAATCAGATAGCCCCCTGTTCCTGTATAAAACGTATCCAGTGCTGTCACCTCCGGATACGTGTATTTCATGGTGACAAGCTCCCCCGCCTCGTCATAAATCTGGTAGCCTGCCCCTGCAAGCAGAATATTCTTCCCGGTTTCAGCGTCTTTCTTCTCAATCTTGATATAAGATTCAAACGGTCTGTTGTTGATCAGGTAACGGTATATCTCCCCGTTCCTGCTGATATATACATCAAAGTCCTTCATAAGCTCACTGCCTTCCCAGCCTTTGGTCTGGTGGACAGTGTAAACGCCATACGGCAGGGCTTTTGTTTCCGCATAGCCGTACTGGTCACACACCAATGTTTCCCTCTCGCTCTCCTTTGCTTTGTCGTAGCTTCCGGAACTCTTTAAATACACCTGAAATTCTGCGCCTTCCTCCGGTGTCTCAATCTGTGTGCTGCCATTGTCAGTATGCTTGATAATGGAGATACTTCCTTTCATTACCTGCTCTGTCACGTCATTAGACGCAGCATTCAGTTCCACGGTATAATTCTCTGCCTCTGCCACAATATGGTAAACGGACTCATCCAGAAGATAGCCCTCGGACGGTGTGATTTCACGAAGATTCCAATCCCCGCCGCAGATATAATAAGCCGTGGTAAATTTACCTTCACTGTCTGTGGTGTAAGTGTCAACCAAAGTGTCTCCGTTATAAATGCCATATACCGCCCCTGCCAGCGTTGCGTCACCCTGTGCCACTCCATTTTCCCTGTCTGTCTTTGTAACGTTTACACGGAATTTCTTTAAAATATTGGTTACGGTCGCTCTGGTGACTTCTCCCCACCTGATTGTGACACTCTGCTTTTCAGGGACGACGTAGCGTACAGCAGTGTCCACTTCCTCAAGGGTGTAAGGTGTGGAACCGGAAATCAGGATTCCGGAAAACGTTGCAACACCATCCTTGTCGGTTACTGCATACTTATCCACGGCTGCACCGGAAAAGGAAGTCCCGTATAAATGAAACTTTACACCCTCTACCAGATTATCCTCAGAACTTTTGACTACTTTCAGATCGCCACGCTTTAAGATATTGGAAAATTCAACGTTTGCACTTTGACCGCTTGTAATGGTAACTGTCTGTGCCTTCTGTGCTTCATACCGTTCTTCTGCCAGCTCAGTTACGGTATAAGTTCCCGGATTCAGATTCTCCACCTTTACCGTGCCATCCTTACCCGTTACTACCGTCTTATCAATGCCATTGCCCGTAATTTGGAACTTGATGCCTTCCACGACTCCATCCTCAGAAGTCTTTACGATCCGCATATGGCTGTATGAACTTTTCACATTCAGATAAACCGTAATATCAGCGGCACTTTCCACACCTACTACAATATCCTGCAAAGAAGCATCGCCATAAGCTATCAGCCTGCTGCTGACAGACGGGCTTTCTTTCGTTGCTGATAAAAGCACATCGCCTGTCACCGCTTTTTCAGAAGTGATTGTCAGGGTATTCCCGGACTCATTCACTGATACACTGCTGTCTGAAGATGTGAAATGATACTTGGATAAAACACCATTTGTATCCGTCAGGCTCAGAACATATTTTTCTCCGTCCCACGCAAGCTCCTTTACAACAGCATTCCTATCTGTGGATGCAAAACTGGGGATAGTTCCATGCTCCTGCATTCCTGCCACGATCTGTCTATATGCGGTAGAAACGCCGCTGTTTGCCCCATTTGCACAAAGGCAGTCATAAAATTTGCTGTCTGTCCTGCTGTATGGTGCGTTTGCGTTCCTGCAACCGCTTACGATTTCCCATATAACAATCTGTGTGGCAACCACCTTTTCATCCTCTGAACCGGACAGGCTTCCCATGCTGCCCTGTGAACCGTACAAAAGCGCAAGGTTGATTGCACTTTTCTGGCTGCCGCTCAACGCATTCCATGTGTCGGAAGCATTAGCCTGTAATGTGTTTCCTGTATGCAATGGCACACCCGGCTGGATACAGAAGGCAGGCTCCCCGTCTGCATAAATGCGGCTTCTTACTTCTCCTGCCTCGGAGCAGGTTCTGCCATCATGGGTAACTGTCTGCTGATAACGGATCGTATTGCCTGCCGCATCATGGCAATGCTGGAAAGTAATCTTTGCTGTTTCCGATGCCGCCATCACTGACATGGACGGAATTGAGGAAACAATAGCTGCCAACGCCATCATCATGGCAAATCCTCTTTTCAGTTTTTCTTTCAACTTCTTCAATCTGCTTACCTCCATTTTTGTTTTTGCATAAAAAAATCCCTGCGGTATGCAGGGTTGGTAAATTGGTGGTTCTATTGTCCCAGCCGAAAGTGGATAGCCACCATTCCCTTATTGCTTTTTCGGCTGGTAATCGGCTGGTAACTTAAAGGGGTAGGGTGTGGGAAGGGGAAAACAGTAAAAAAAGGCTATCCTCAAAAGGGCATAGTTGCCCCAGGTTGGAAAGCCTTATTTTCCTATCGTTCCCTGTCTTTGCTCCGCTCCCGTTTCCGGTACAGTTCCAGTGCCTTTACTATCGTATCTTCCATCTGTTTCGCAGGCGTCCCCGGTGAAAAATATTTGCTGATACGCTCTTTCGGCATACGAAACTGTTCCTTCTGGTTCCCCTTCTCCTCTGATAAGATAGAAAGCATTACATCTCCATTTAATCTCCCTTCTTCTGAAAACTTACGCATTTTAATCGCCTGTGCATGGCTCGGTGTGCAGTCCTCCAACTGCATGGTGTCAAGCAGCATGGTTTGTTGCTCTTTCGGCAGGTAAGACAACTCTACCGCCGGACGTATGGCAATTTTACCGCTGTCAACCATGTCCAGAATTGGTGTAACCAATTCAGTTAGGCGGATATAGCGGCGAATTTGGTCTTGACTTTCGCCTACTTGCTCCCCTAGCAACTGTCTTGATGTCTTTCCTTGTAACTTCTGTGCCACTGGCACAGAGGTTAAATCTGTACGCTGCCCCTGTCTTTTCATTGCGTCCAGTTTCAGCTTATAGGCAAACGCTTTTTCTGACGGTAATATCTGCTCCCTCTGCAAGTTAGAGTCAACCATAATTATTATGGCTTCATCATCGGTCAAGCTACGGACAATACAAGGTATCTCCTTTTTCTCTGCAAGCTCGCTTGCCATTTTTCGCCTGTGTCCGGCTATCATTTCATAACCGCCCTCCGGCTTTTCCCTGACAAGCGCAGGAACAAGAACGCCATACTGTTTTACGCTCTCCGCCATATCCGCCATACTTTCATCCATTTTCACCTTAAATGGGTGGTTGGGAAAATCGCTGATTTCTTCAAGAGGAATATCCCTGACGGATTCCCGGCTTGCGTTATCCCGTTCCTCCTGTGTACTGAACAGGTCAGCGGCTGAGGGAAGCGGCATTTTTATTTCTTTCGCCACTGCGTATCACCTCCCTCGTAAATGCTCCATACGCCTTTGCTGCCGCACCGTTTTTGTCATAGCTGTAAATGCTCTGTCCGGCTGCGCTGGTTTCTGCCGCCTTTACTGCAATAGGAATGACCGTCTGGTATACTTTGATTACCCTCCCATAATTCTGCTTTAGATTGTCGGCTGTGGCACGGGCAAGGTTGGTACGCATATCTGCCAGTGTCAACAATACCCCGTCCACCTTTAGTCCGGGGTTAATCTGCCGCTGCACTTTTCCTATAGTTTTCATAAGCTGCGTCATTCCCTTTAAGGGCAGATAATGCGCCTGCACCGGGACAATCACGCTGTCTGCCGCCGCAAGTGCATTGATGGTAAGCATACCCAAACTCGGCATACAGTCAATCAGGATATAATCATAGTCCTTTTTCAGTTCACTCAGGTAAGATTTCATGGTGAATTCCCGGCTCATGGCATTTACAAGCGTCATTTCCATTCCTGACAACTCAATATTCGCCGGAATCAGGTCTACACCCTCATCATGGTGCAAAATTCCCTCGTCTGCTTCAATCGGCTCATCTCGGATAATCTTTTCCATCTGCGTTGACAGGGTAACGGCAAGACTGTCTTGGTCTGCCCAACCTAAAGAAGTTGTCAAATCCCCCTGCGGATCAGCGTCCACAAGCAGCACCCGCTTTCCCTCATTTGCAAGCCCTATACCTAAGTTGACGGTAGTTGTTGTCTTACCCGTCCCGCCTTTCTGGTTTGCAAGAGCGATTACTTTGCATTTAGACATCACGGTTTACCTCCTTTCCTTAGTAATTTAATAGCCACTCCGCATAAGGCAGAATGGCTATGTATTGGATTTTGGGCAATAAAAAAAGCCGACTGATTCTCGTTTTGAAAACCAATCGGCTATGTAAATAATTTTATCTATAACTTTTGAAATGCTTTATTCTGCACTTTTATAAAATGATATGCACTTTCATCCAGTTTATCTATAATTTTTTGAGTATCACTATCCTTTACTGTAATTCCAATAATCGTCTGACAATTTTCACCTAATTGGACAATACTATCTAAAAATTTCTCCATGTCATTTGGAACAATACTATGTTGTACTGGTTCATCAAAAATCAATACTGTTGGATGATTTCCCGCCATATCCATAGAAACTTGTAGCAAAGCTACTGTATATGCCCAAATACCTCTGATATTATCACTTGCAGAAGAATCAAATTTCATATCGAAATTTTCAATTACAGGCAGATAATTATCTTCTGAAATACCTATTTCCCTTTTATCTATGACACTTTTGTAACCATAAGCTTCTAAATTAGTTACAAATTTTTTCCGTAATGATTTTAACTTTTTTAAATCATTATTTGAAAACTTATCTTCTGGAAGTTCTCTCTTGCCTTGCAAATATAATTTCCAATCATCAGAAAGCTTTTCAAATACTGCTTTCCTTTCTTCTATATATTTAATTAAACCTTCTAAATGGTCAATCCTTGTTTGTAATTCTATCTTTTTATATACAAGGGCTTCCGATAAATTATCATCAACAGCGTATAAATCGCTTCTTAAAGCTTTTGCCAATCGCCTTAATGTAAATACTTTCCCCTGAAGCGATTGGAGTTTCTGATCCATATCATCTCTATTCTGCCGGTGGCTTTCTTTGGCATACTCTAACATTTCCTTTTGCGCCCCTAAATGCCGTATATTTTCATCAATACTCATAATTTTAACTTCTTCAACTTTAGGAAGCAATGAATCTGAAATATGTTGGTGACATACTGGACAAATATCTTTAGATGTTAGGCAATTTAATTCTGATCCTAATTTCCTAAGCCTTGCAGCATCTTTATTATTTCTCAAGTCAGTATTAATTATTTCCAAATTATCATTCAAAACCTGAATCGCCGCTTTTTCTTGCATGATATGCTCTCTAAGCCACTTTATATCTTCTTCATATGAAGCTATAGTTTCCTCGGTTTCATTTAACTCTTCTTGAAGTCCATCAAAGTTATCTACTACTTTAGGCTTTATACGCTCAATTTCACTATATTCCTTTTTAAGTTCTTTTATATAATCTTGTAAGTTTTGTTTGTTTTTTAAAACATGTATTCCAGTCAAATCAATTTTACTCAAAACACACGGTTTTGTTGGCAATCCAACAATATCACATGTTTCCCTCATACACGAGTTAATAATATCCTTAACAAGCAATCCCCATTCACTTCTAATCCTCGATTCTTCAACTTTTAATTCTTCTGTCCTCTTTTCATTATTTAATGTATCTAAATTCATAACAAATTCTAACACTCTTTTTTTTGCATCTTTAATCCCTAAGATCGGCATCCCTGAAAATAAATCTCCCCATCCATGCTTTTGTTCTATAAACATACATGAGAAAATCAACTGCAAATATAACTTTCTCTGCACTCCATCTGTTGCTGGAACATTCGGAAGGGTAAGGTGCAAAAACTTTTCTAAAAACTTATGGAATCCTTGACTATTCACTGCCGAATTTGGCATATGTACATAAGTATCTTCAATAAGGGTAGCTTCACCAATCTTATTCAATTCTGTATAATATATTGTAATAAGTTTTGTATCCCTGTTTTCCATTTTAGCAGTGCGATACAATGTAACAGTCTCTTTTCCATTTGATATCTGTAAATAAATCTTTGCTTCTAAAACTGCTAACTTTTTATCTCCACTCTCAATGTATGTTTTATAAACAGAGGTTAAGACTTTCTCTCCCTTACCCCCAATTATTTCCTCAAATCCTAATCCATAATATATTGCCTCAAGTATCGAACTCTTTCCGCAAGTATTATCTTCACTTGCAAGAAAATTCAAACCTGTTTCAAATTTTTCATCAACACCATATAATCCGTCTTCTGTCTGTATTTCAATCCTTACTCTATCAATTTTCAGCATTATTATACCTCCATAAGGACATCAGTCGCTCGACCTTTTCATTAGTTAATCTCAACCCCAACCGATTCAGAAAGAGTTTTTCTTCAACCAATAAATCTTCACTTTCAATTTTTTTTACAAAATCTTTTCCATTTCCGGAAAGTTTAAAAGTTCCATTTTTTAATTGTATAATCAAATTATCTGCAATTGCATATTTTAAAGCTCGATTTACTGCCGGGTCAAAACGCACAAGCATAAATCCCATCTTTTCATTTACATAATCTTCTAATGCTTTCATATATCTTTTTGTGTTTAACGCATTTGAAATAATATGTAATTTAACCAGTGAACATCCTGCTTTACTACTACAACTTTTAAAAATAATTAAACATAATTGAGCCATCTTATAGCTAATTCGATAATTATATGGCACCGCATCAGGTTTAGAATCAAAAATAATTTCATTTGTCAATAAGTACTCACTCATGATACCCCTACTTTCTAAACATCATTGAACAGTCTGCCAGCCACATACTGATAATATCAATTTTTAATTCAATAATAGATGCCGAATTAAAATAACCACATGAATCTTTAAGATGTTTCTCAAAATCGTCAAGTATATCATTAAAAATTTTTGAATTCATACTTTTATTAGTATTCATTCCCGTTTTTATGGTAACCTGCTTTTTATATGCCTGTTCCAAACTGTATACATCCTCATAAATAGCTGCGTATGATACCCGTAACATCCTCATAATCTCCATGCCTTTTATATATGATTCAATATACATATTTACAATCTGGTTGAAGGCATCATCTTCATCCCCAATGTCATTCATAACTGCTTTTACTTTTCTTTTAATATTGTTACTCTTTTCTGAATCGCATTGATTCCAATCAATATCTTTTACTTCCCGAACTGCAAGATTTAATTTGGCATCCGTTAATGACTCACGTATCGTTCGAGTTATTTCAAATTTAAAATCTTCAGCTACTTTAACTACAATATCAAAGTCATCAGCAATATAGTCGTACTGTGTAGGATTATCCATTTTAGCTTTCAAAACTTCTTTTCGCTTCGTTTCCGCATGTTCTATAATTCTCGAATCTCTAAACTCAGGTATAACAAAATGCCATTGGTGTATTATCGGCACCCCCAACTTATTCAATCTGACTTTATAACCCTTATCAAGCAACTTGCCTATATCAGTAGTCATTTTATTCCTTAAATGTTCATACAATTTATCATCTGAATATTCTCGTTCCGGACAATAGCACTGATTAACAATCCCATTTCTAGTAAATCCTTCTATTCCAGCATCACCACCATGAACCGCTGGAATTTCCGTATAATGTTGCTCTTGATATTTAATTCGATAACAAGACTGACATAAATCTTCCCATGTATCACCATCAAGTTTTCCCTCAAAAAAATCTAAAATCATCTTTCTTCACCACCCAGTAGATTAATAGGAATCAAAACATCAGAAACAAGTACTTTTGTAATTCCACTTATATCAATAATTCTCTCTTTTCCCGAATCAACAAATTGTACCTTTGCCACATGAATTTCTTCAAAAATACATAAAATCAATATCTGTTCATTCAAATAGTAATAAATGTCATTAAGCTTGAATTGGAGTATATCATCATTCTTCATTTAATCCCTCCATTCGATGCTAATAACACTGAAATATTCTTCTATACATATCAAACATTTTTTATACGAGCTTACAAATATATTTCATATTAACTATACCAGAAAATCCCGCCTTATAAAAGACGGGATTCTCATTAAATTATATACACTTCAACAGTAAGGTCTTTCCACTGCCCTTCTCGCAGATAATCACCATTCGCCCTGCGAAAAGCCAGTGCCTGAGCGTAATCTATCGTGAAATCGAAGTATAGATTACTTCCCCTCCCTACTGCATATAGCCGCCTGTGCCGCCGCCAACCTCGCAATCGGCACCCTGAACGGTGAACATGACACATACGTCAGCCCAACCTTATGGCAGAACTCCACGGAAGACGGGTCGCCGCCATGCTCGCCACAGATACCAAGCTTAATATCCGGCCTTACCGCACGCCCTTTTTCCGCCGCCATCTGTACCAACTGTCCTACGCCGCTCTGGTCAAGCCTTGCGAACGGGTCAGACTCGTAAATCTTATTCTTATAATAATCACCAAGGAACTTGCCTGCATCGTCGCGCGAAAAGCCGAACGTCATCTGCGTCAAGTCATTCGTACCGAACGAGAAGAACTCTGCCTCCTCAGCAATCTCATTTGCAAGAAGCGCCGCTCTCGGAATCTCAATCATCGTTCCAACATGGTACTTGATATCGGAATTTTTCTCTTTCTTCACCTGCTCGGCCACTTCCACTACAACATCCTTGACAAACTTAAGCTCTTTCTTCTCGCCTACGAGCGGAATCATAATCTCCGGTACGATATCGAAGCCTTTCTCCTCTTTCACTTCGATAGCCGCTTCCATAACGGCCCTCGTCTGCATCTTGGCAATCTCAGGATACGTAACTGCCAGACGGCATCCACGGTGTCCCATCATCGGGTTAAACTCGTGCAGGGAATCGCAAATTTCCTGGACTTCTTCCGCCGTCATCATCATCTTCACTGCCAAATCATCGATATCGCCCTGGTCCGTAGGAACGAACTCATGGAGCGGCGGGTCAAGGAAACGGATGGTAACCGGTCTGCCCTCCATCACTTCATACAGTGCCTTGAAATCGCCTTTCTGGAAAGGAATAAGCGCATTCAGTGCCTTCTCTCTCTGCTCCACCGTTCTTGCCAGAATCATCTGACGGATTTTCGGAATCCTGTCAGGTTCGAAGAACATATGCTCTGTACGGCACAGTCCGATACCTTCCGCGCCGTATTTCACTGCGTTTGCCGCATCGGCCGGCGTGTCCGCATTGGTGCGCACCTGTAACTTACGGTACTTATCCGCCCACTCCATGATACGTCCGAAATTACCGCTCACAGAAGCCTCCACCGTCTTGATGTCGCCTTTATATATCTTACCTGTAGAGCCGTCCAGGGAAATATAATCTCCCTCGTGGAATTCTTCTCCGCCTAAGGCAAATACTTTATCCTGCTCATTGATTGCAATCTCGCCGCATCCCGATACGCAGGCCGTACCCATGCCACGCGCCACAACCGCTGCGTGGGACGTCATACCGCCGCGCACAGTCAGGATACCTTCCGCCGCATGCATACCTTCGATATCTTCCGGGGATGTCTCCAGACGAACGAGAATAACCCTCTCGCCTTTTTCATGGGCAGCCTTCGCCTCATCCGCCGTGAAATATACCTTACCTGCCGCCGCTCCAGGCGATGCCGGGAGAGCCTGTCCAACCACATGGCCTGCCTTCAGGGCATCCGTGTCAAAAGTAGGATGCAGCAACTGGTCTAAAGATTTCGCCTCGATACGCAGAACCGCTTCCTCGGGTGTAATCATCCCTTCATCCACCAAATCACATGCAATCTGGATGGCAGCCGGCGCCGTCCTCTTTCCGTTACGCGTCTGTAAGAAGAACAGCTTACCGTCCTCGATGGTGAACTCCATATCCTGCATATCGCGGTAATGGTTCTCCAGTTTATTGGCAATCTCCATAAACTGCTTGAAGCATTCCGGAAGGTCTTCTTCCAGTTTGGTTATGGGCTGCGGTGTACGGATACCTGCCACCACGTCCTCACCCTGTGCGTTAATCAAGTATTCACCGTAAATTCCCTTCGCGCCTGTAGAAGGATTCCTCGTGAATGCAACGCCAGTGCCCGACGTATCACCCATATTGCCGAATACCATAGCCTGTACATTGACTGCAGTGCCCCAATCGCCCGGGATGTCGTTCATTCTCCTGTACACAATCGCCCTGTCGTTATCCCAGGAACGGAATACGGCCTTTACAGCTTCCATAAGCTGCACCTTCGGCTCCTGCGGGAAATCTTCACCCTTATTCTCTTTGTAAATATTTTTGAATTTGACGATGATATCTTTCAGGTCCTCAGCAGTCAGTTCCGTATCGAACTTAATGCCCTTAGCCTCTTTTATCTCGTCCAGGATTCTTTCGAAATAAGATTTCGGTATCTCCATCACGACGTCGGAGAACATCTGGATAAACCTTCTATAAGAGTCATACGCAAATCTCGGGTTGCCTGTCTTCTTTGCAAACCCTTCCACGGCAACATCATTCAGCCCGAGATTCAAGATTGTGTCCATCATACCCGGCATGGAAGCCCTGGCGCCGGAACGCACCGACACAAGAAGCGGATTCTGTGTATCGCCGAATTTCTTCCCCTGCTTCTCTTCCAGACCTGCAAGCGCCTCGAAAATCTGCTCTTTAATCTCATCGGTAATCTGCCTGCCGCTGTTATAGTAGTCTGTACATGCCTCTGTCGTAACCGTAAACCCCTGCGGGATAGGCAAGCCCAGATTCGTCATCTCGGCAAGGTTGGCCCCCTTGCCTCCTAAAAGATTACGCATGTCGGCATTGCCTTCCTCAAATAAGTACACCCATTTCGCCATAGTTTTTGCCCTCTCTTTTTCTTTATAAGCTATATGCCCGATGCCGCGTCATCAGCACTGGCTGCAAAATGCCGTCGCCTTCCGACAGCGTTTTGCGGTATACATTACTGTATTCCTTTCTTATTTTACCATATAATTGGAAATTTACCACCCGTTTTTTGTAGTTAGGGCGTAAATCTTTCAAATATGAACACATCAAAAGCATCCTGCGCCTTTTCCAGTTCCTGTCTGCTGTGGATTGTCCACGCCACCGCCGGATTCCCATACAGATGCCTACATATCCTTCTGCCCGGCTCCTCCTTAAACCGATGGTTATAAGCGATGAAGTCCGGTTTCGTGAAGAAATTAAGGAGCAGATGCGTCATGCAAAAATGAATAACGCCCCTGTATCCGCCGTCAATCAGGAAATTCGAGGCAAGCTGCCCTCTGACCGCCTCGTTATGGTGCAGGCGGAACCACCACAATACCGCCGGATTAAACGACTCGATACAGTACTCCCCGCAGTAAGCCCGCAAAAGGCCGTCAATCACCACGCAGGAAGGCACTCTCACCCTCTCGTCTTTGATTTCTATAATCAAAGGCACCCGTCCGTCCACCATATGGAGCAAGTCTTCCAGTTTCGGTATCCGCTCGTTTGAATCGGCTAACGTAAACTCCTGGAGCTCATCATAAGTATAGTCCTCGATTACGCCGTCCACGCCGCACATGCGCTTTAAATTAAAATCATGGAAAATCACAGGAACCTTGTCCCTTGTCACATGCACGTCCAGTTCCATTCCGTATCCTGCTTCCACTGCCCGTCTGAAAGCCTCCATAGAATTTTCCGGCGCATCGTGCGCATTGTCATACAGCCCTCTGTGGGCGAAATACTTTTTGCGGAAAAAACTGGTATCTGGGCGGTGGGCCATCCGCGGCATAAGCGCCAGTAAGTACAGAACGCACGGCGCCACAGCAAGCCCTGCCATCGTTTTTACTTTTTTCTTCACCATTTCTCACACCATTCCAGGCATACGCCGGGCCGTCCCGGCGTGCCCGCTTCCTTTGTATTTTTATATAAATTATAACTTACTCCCGCCAATCTGCAAAGGCTTTCCGTACAATTTTTACACCCGCAGGTGCCGTCCCGCCACAATCCCCACCCACGCCGGATTTCGCATTCTATTTCACATTCCTTTACGATAATTTGGCGCGATATCATTTTCCTTCCATTTTCCCTTGAAAAAAGGCATCTTTCATGTATAATAGTAAAAGTTACTGCAAAAACGGCTTGTTGTGCAGGCTCACTTTACAGACCGGATATGTACCGGATAATATCCTAAAATATATAATTATAAAAGAAACAGAAGGTTTTAGTGTGAAAAATCCATACACGGAAGATTGTTTCACTGTCCGAACAAAGTTCGGACGCAAATTTGTGCTTGCGCCCAAATTCGTAGGCTGAGCAAGAATAGGAGATTTATATGATTCAGGCAAATAACGTTACACTACGCGTAGGGAAAAAGGCGCTCTTCGAGGACGTCAACATCAAATTCACGGAAGGAAACTGTTACGGGTTAATCGGCGCCAACGGCGCAGGCAAATCTACCTTCCTTAAGATTCTTTCCGGCGCCCTTGAAACCACCAACGGAGACGTATCCATCACCCCCGGACAGCGCCTCTCCGTCCTGGAACAGGACCATTTTAAATACGACGGTTATCCTGTCATGGATACCGTAATCATGGGCAACGAGCGTCTTTACCAGATTATGAAAGAAAAAGAAGCTATCTATGCCAAGGAAGACTTTACCGACGAGGACGGCATCCGCGCCAGTGAACTGGAGGCGGAATTTGCAGAGATGGACGGCTGGGACGCGGAATCAGGCGCCGCCATGCTCCTAAACGGCCTGGGCGTCGGCACGGAACTGCATTACAGCATGATGTCCGACTTAAACGGCAATGAGAAAGTGAAAGTCCTGCTTGCCAAAGCCCTTTTTGGCAACCCGGATATTCTGTTGCTCGACGAGCCCACCAACCACCTGGATTTAGATGCCATCGCATGGCTGGAAGAATTTTTGATTAATTTTGAAAATACCGTCATCGTGGTTTCCCACGACCGCTACTTCTTAAACAAGGTCTGCACCCATACAGCCGACATCGACTACGGCAAGATTCAGCTCTATGCGGGCAACTACGACTTCTGGTATGAGTCCAGCCAGTTGATTATCAAGCAGCGCAAGGAAGCCAACAAGAAGAAAGAGGAACAAATCAAGGAGCTGCAAGAATTTATCTCCCGTTTCTCCGCCAACGCCTCCAAATCCAAGCAGGCTACGTCCAGGAAGCGCGCCCTGGAAAAAATTGAGTTGGACGACATCCGCCCGTCAAGCCGGAAATACCCTTACATTGATTTCAGGCCCGAACGCGAAATCGGCAACGAAGTCCTGACCGTAGAAGGAATCAGTAAGACCGTAAACGGTGAAAAAGTGTTGGACAACATTTCCTTCATCGTAGGTCATGACGACAAAATTGCATTTGTTGGCGGCAACGAACTTGCCAAGACGACCTTATTCAGAATCCTTATGGGTGAACTGGAACCCGACGAAGGCACCTACAAGTGGGGCGTCACCACTTCCCAGGCTTATTTTCCGAAGGACAGCACCACGGAATTTGACAATAACTATACCATCACGGAATGGCTCACAGGCTACTCCCCCGTCAAGGATGTAACCTATGTCCGCGGTTTCCTGGGCCGTATGCTTTTCGCAGGCGAGGACGGCGTCAAGAAAGTGAAAGTCCTCTCCGGCGGGGAGAAGGTTCGCTGTCTTCTGTCCAAGATGATGATTAGCGGCGCCAACTGTCTGATTTTCGACGAACCCACAAACCATCTGGATATGGAATCCATCACCGCGCTGAACGAAGGCATGAAGAAATTCAAAGGCGTGGAGCTTTTCTCCTGCCATGACCACCAGGTTGTGCAGACCACCGCAAACCGTATTATGGAGATTCTTCCGGACGGCACATTAATCGATAAGATTACTACTTACGACGAATATCTGGAGAGCGATGAGATGGCAAGGAAGCGTACCGTTTACACAAGCACGGCGAACGACGAAGACGACAACTGATTTTCTGTTTCACAGACTGGATAAGGAAAAGATTGAAAATTAAAATTTTCAATCGCGAGATTTGTGCCTGCGCTATTGCTTGCCACAAACTCGTTATGCGCATAAAACAGCGCAGAAATGGAGTGAACAATGAAACCTGTAGACTTACACACCCATTCCAATAAATCCGACGGAAGCTATACCCCCACCGAACTGGTAGACTATGCCATCGCCAAAGGGTTAAGCGCCGTCGCGCTCACCGACCACGACACCATAGACGGACTGACGGAAGCAGTCTCCTATGCCAAGACGCTTACGCAGGCAGGTAAACCTTCCGTTGAAGTGGTTCCGGGAATCGAATTTTCCACCAAGCATGGAGAGCGGGACGTCCACGTCGTCGGACTGTATATCTCCCACGAAGCGCCGCAGTTTCGTACAAAGTTACAAGAGTTCGTGGACTCCCGCACAAACCGCAACATCAAGATGTGCCGTAACCTACAGGAAGCAGGCATAGACATCACTTATGAAAAATTACAGGCCATGCATCCCGACGCGGTAATCACAAGGGCGCATTACGCCGCCTACCTGTTGGGGCATGGCTATGTCAAAAGCCGCCAGGACGCCTTTGCGCAATATCTTGGCGACCACACGAAATATTTCGTCCCCAGGGAAAAGGTGACCCCCGCCCAGGCGGTGGAATTAATCTTAGAGGCCGGCGGCGTGCCGATTCTGGCCCACCCGCCCCTGTACCACATGGGAAATTCAGCCCTGGAAAATCTCGTCTCCACACTGAAAGAAGCCGGGTTAATGGGCATCGAAGTGCTTTACAGCACCTACACAAACCAGGATGAGAGGGACATGTTCAGACTGGCGGAGAAATACAGCCTGCTCCCGAGCGGCGGTTCCGATTTCCACGGAGTCAACAAGCCCGGCCTCGACTTAGGGTGCGGCTATGGCAAGCTGTTTGTGCCGGAAGAGTTTCTTTACAATATCAGGATGGCCGCACTTCAAAAATGAAGTGAAATGGAAGAGAATCCGCAAACCTGTTATGCGCAAAAAACAGCGCAGAAATGGAGCAGACATGAAACTTTTGTTCACCGATTTAGACGGGACACTCTTAAATAACGACAGCCAGGTATCCGCAGCCACCAAGGCTTTTCTTGACAAATTCCTTGCGGCGGGGAACAAACTCATCTTCTCCTCCGGCCGTCCCAAAGACAGCATCCTGGAAGTCAAAAACAACGCCGGACTCACACAGCCCGGCATTCTTCTCATCTGCAGCAACGGCGCCCAAGTCTATGACTGCGACACCGGGCGCACCATTATGGAAACAAGACTTCCCCTCCCCTATGTATCCTACTTGCAGGAGCAGGCAGCAAAATACGGCGTACATATCCATACTTATCGTGACGACGCCGTCGTCTCCCCCGCTGAAGACGAAGAAATCATTTTCTACCGTAAGCGGATTCATCTGCCCCTTATCGTCTCGCCGGCTTTGTCCGACGCGCTGACTGTAGGGCCGTACAAGATGCTTGCCATCAGCCTCCGCGATGCGGACAAATTGGAAGCCTTCCGCCTTGGCATCTCACAGTGGGCACAGAATAAAATCCAGACCATCTATTCCAATCAAATATACTTAGAACTTTTCCCCCATACTGCGGGCAAAGAAAACGCACTCCGTTTCGTCTGCGATTACTTCGGCGCGCCGCTCTCCGATTCCTATGCCGCAGGGGATGCGGACAATGACATTTCCATGATAAAGGCCGCGGGGACAGGCATCGCCATGCGAAACGCCGCCGATTATGTGAAGCAGGCAGCCGACGTCGTCACCGAACTGGACAACGACCAGGACGGGCTTGCGCATATGATGGAGAAGTTATTAGGCTGAAAAATCAAAATTTCTCAAGCCTGTACGTCCCCTTTCCCAGTTTTCTCACCAACCCGTCGGCTTCACATTGATTCAAAATCCTTTGAAGATGCCTCGCGCTGCAGTGAAGATGAAAGGCAGCCTGTTCTATTCCCTTTAAAGTCCCATCCTGGCATTTATACTTCATATAAGACATAACTCGTTCTGTAAGAGAAGCGGGAGCCGCCTCAATGGTCGTCATGGCTCCCATCTTGGCTGAAAGGCTGTAACAGATAAGCTCTAAAAACTTGTTATTGGCAAGCAGCGTCTCCCTGTGTTTTTCAACGGAAAATGCTATGCAGGTCAGGTTTTCCGCCGCCTCCACGTAAATATTGTTGCTTTTGGGATAAAAAATATCCATTTCTCCAAGAAAATAACCCGCCGCCCCGTTTGACAGAGAATACCGTGTGCCGTCATCGCGGATGAAATAGATATTGATAGAGCCCTCTTCCACAATCTGAAATAATATTTCTTTTTGAAAAGGCGAACTCACCAACTCGCCTTTTTCATATTTTATGAGATAAAAACCGACATCCAACAAACCAAGCACCACATGATGTTTACTGCCTGCAATGCAGGCTGAGACTTTCTCTTTATCATAAATTTTTTCCATAAGGCTTCCTTTTAACAGGACATATGACCTGTTTTTTGAGTTTATTTTAGATTAAAATAAAATAAATTTCAAGGGAGGAAAAGAAAGATGACATCCGTTTATGAAGAAAAGAACCTATCCAAGGCAATTATGCGCGTCGGATTGCCTGCTATGTTGGGCCAGCTTACGACACTTATTTATAATATCGCCGACACATTTTTTGTCTCTTTGACAAAAGAACCCGCAACGATTGCCGCAGTTACGCTGTGCGCGCCGATACTGCTTATTATCATGTCCATCGCCTGTATTTTTGGAATGGGAGGCAGCAGCGTCATCGCCAGGCTTCTGGGCGAAGAGAAGAAGAAAGAAGCAGGCTCAACAATGAATTTTTGTGTATATGCGATGGCCTTTTCTGGCATAATTACGCTTATTTTAGGCCTGGCGTTTTTGCATCCACTGGCAAAAATATCCGGTGCAGATGCCGATAATATCGCCTACACCTGTGATTACCTGAAATGGATTTTTGCAGGCGCCCCGTTTATTATGCTGGCCAATGGATTTGTCCATTTGTTCCGGTCTGTGGGCCTGATAAAAGAAGGCACGGTCGGACTGATACTCGGAAACGTAATCAATATGGCGTTGGACTATGTTTTTATAGCTATCCTGGGGTGGGGAACAGCAGGCGCCGCACTGGCTACCTCTTTAGGATTTGTGTGCGCGACGGTATATTATATTGTCTGCATGATTCGCGAAGAGCACAAGGGAAACCAACTGGTGCCGCTAACGCCTAAACGTTTCTCACCGGATGCACCGATGATTCGCAAAGTCGTAAGCATCGGGATTCCGGGCGCTCTTATCACAGTGCTTATGAGCGTTTCCAATATTGTGCTGAACAACTATATCAGCATTTACGGCTCCGACGCGGTAGCTTCCTATGGAATTGCATACAAGCTTGATATGATTCCCATTTTGCTGTCGGTGGGATTATCCCAGGGCGTCGCCCCTTTAGTGGGATATTGCTATGGCGCAAATGAGAAGAAAAGAATGGCTGATATGGTGAAATATACGGCGCTATACGGCGTCCTCATGGGCGCGGTATTTACTGCCATCTTTATTCTTTTAGGAAAACCCCTTGCATCCATATTCCTGCAAGACATCGTCTTGATTGAGCAAACGGCATATTTTTTAAAAATCCTTTGCCTGTCGGCCCCCATGCTCGGCGTTATCAATATGATGACAAGTTATTTTCAGGCGTTAGGAAAGGCGCTCCAGTCTCTGACCATCACAATCCTAAGAAATGCGGCGCTTTTTATTCCGGGAGTCGTCATCCTAAACTACTTTTGGCAACTGAACGGCGTGATTGCGGCACAACCCGTTGTGGAGACGGTTTTAACAGCCATCTGTATATTCATGTATGTGAAAGATGTAAAAAAAGGGCATAGCCCGTCTGCGGGTTCCGCTTCGTGAACCCGAATAAGCGAAGCAGATTTTTGTTGGCATCTTGCCAGACAGAAAATCCTACCCTTCCACAATCAGATACCGGCCGTCCCCAATCTCAAACACCTCTTCGGCGTCGAGGATGCTCTCTTCGTCGGCGCCATCAAGGTCAATGCCCTCTTCCTCGAAAAAATCCCATACTTCCTTCACGGAATCCACCACGACGGCCATGCATTCTTCCAAGAAGCTCTCCGCCTCTTCCAACGTCTCCGCCACCGGCTCCGGGTAGAGCTGTAGCTGCTTGTCCAAAAAGCACTGTAATACTTTTTCATCGAACATATGAATTTTCCCCCATTCCAAAATCTTATATTCTATTGCACCATGCCGACATACGGCATCTTAGCCCTTCTTAGCCCTGCTGCCTCGCTAACAAATCCATAATCACCCCATAGACGCCTCTCTCAGGATATGCCGGGCAGACATACTTCGCATATTTCTTCACGCTGTCCCTGGCGCTCTCCACCGCATAGCTCTCCTGCGCTGCGGCAAGCATCCCCAAGTCATTGTCATTATCCCCAAAAGCCACAGTCTCCGCCGGCGTGATGCCCAGACGCTTCTGTATCATTTTCAGCGCGTTGCCCTTATCCACCGAAGCGTCCATGAAATCCACCCACTCTTCGCCTGCCATACACGTCTTAACCTTGTCCTGCCACGCCGGAATCAGAACCTTCTCACCTATCTCCCGGATACTGCCCGGCTGATAGACGGCAATCTTAATGATGTCTTCGTCCTCCGCCAGCACATCGTCCACAATACGGTATCGGTTATGGTAACTGCGCTTGAAAAAGTCCAGGAATTTCTCGTTCTTACTCTCCAAAAGAGAGCCCCGCACAGAGGAAACCACCACGTCGCACGTATCATAATATGTCCGCAGCTGCGCCATAATCTGCTCCACGTAATCCCTGCGCATCTTCTGCACAAAAATATCCTCTTCCCCATAACGCACATGGGCGCCGTTCTCCGCCAGATAATATATCCTGTCGGAAACCGGGTCGAACATATGGCGTATGCTGTGATACTGCCTGCCGCTGGCCACGCAGAAAACGCCGCCCCTGCCCGTCCACTTCCGGACCGCCTCCGGAAATTCCGGATAAATCTTCGGTGAAGATTCCTTTACAATCGTGCCGTCTATATCCGTTGCTATTAATTTAATCATGGTAATCTCCTATATTCTTTTTTATGAATGCCTCAAACCAATCCCCTCTTCTTCAGTTCCTGGCACACCCTGCCCACGGGCAGCCCGACCACATTGTTGTAGTCGCCGCATATGCCCTGGATGTATGCCGCGCAAAGCCCCTGGATGGCATAGGCGCCTGCCTTGTCCATAGGCTCCCCGCTGTCCACATACCGTCCGATATCCTCCTGCGACATAGCGTACATGGTCACATCCGTATATTCGCTGAAAGTGGCATACATCGGGGACATATCCTTGTATTTCCACGCCAGTGTCACACCCGTGTACACCTGATGGCTGCCGCCCTGCAATTTCCCAAGCATCCTGGCGGCATCCTCCTTATCCTTCGGCTTGCCTAATATCTCGCCCCAGCACGCCACCACCGTGTCGGCGCCTATGACGACGAAATCCGCCTTGCCCTCCGCCGCCAGTTTCCCGCAGACATCCACCGCTTTCTGGTAAGACAGTTCTTCCACCACCTCCGCCGGCTCTGTCTTCGTAATCTTCTCCTCCACCATACTCGGCATTGTCTTAAAAGAAAGCCCCACCTGCTTAAGCAGTTCTTTCCTCCTGGGCGACGCCGACGCCAGATATATTTTCATTCCAACCTCCATTTACACACCCTCATGGTGC
Source organism: uncultured Lachnospiraceae bacterium (assembly GCA_947172645.1). Taxonomy (GTDB): domain Bacteria; phylum Bacillota; class Clostridia; order Lachnospirales; family Lachnospiraceae; genus UBA3282. Next base: position 34,341 of record CAMWBY010000008.1, read on the forward strand.
ATTTCCGGTATAAAGACCCTCTTGTTGCCCAAGTCCTTCTTCGCCCTGGCCGCTTCCCTGGCCTCCAGACAGAAGATAAGCTGCGCATTGTATTCCTCCCTTGCCCGCTTCCCCGCCTTCTCATAACTTCCGTCAGGCAGCAGGACGGAGGCCTTCACTGTGTCCTTAAGCTGGCTATCCAATATATGCCTCAGTTTTTCCTGCAGCTGCGGTTTCTCCACCGGGAAAAGAATCTCCACACGCCGCTCTAAATTCCGTGGCATCCAGTCCGCGCTGGCGCAATAATACTCCGGTTTCCCGTCGTTCTCGAAATAAAATATCCTGGCATGTTCCAGATAGTTGCCCACGATGGAACGCACCGTGATATTCTCGCTGACGCCCTCAATCCCCACCTTCAGGCAGCAGATTCCACGGATAATCAGCTCAATCTTCACGCCCGCCGCACTGGCAGCATAGAGCGACTCTATAATGTCCTTGTCGCACAGGGAGTTCATCTTGGCGATAATATGCGCGGGCCTTCCCTGCAGCGCATACTCCTTTTCCCTGTCAATCAAATACCGGAACCTGTCTTTGAGCCAAAGCGGCGCGAGGGACAGCTTATTCCAGTTCCGGGGCTCAGAGTAACCGGACAGCATATTGAACACTGCCGTGGCGTCCTCCCCGATGGACTCGGAGCAGGTAAAAAGCCCCACATCGGTGTAAAGCTTCGCCGTGGAATCATTGTAATTTCCCGTACCAAGATGCACATATCTGCGGATTCCGTGTTCTTCCCGCCTGACCACCAAGGTAATCTTGCTGTGTGTCTTAAGTCCTACCAGGCCGTAGATGACATGGCAGCCCGCCTTCTCCAGTTTCTTCGCCCAGACGATATTGTTCTCTTCATCGAAACGCGCTTTCAATTCCACAAGAACCGAAACCTGTTTCCCGTTCTCGGCAGCCTGCTCAAGCGCCGCCACGATAGGGGAATGCCCGCTGACACGGTACAGTGTCTGCTTGATGGCAAGCACATCCGGGTCCTTAGCCGCCTGCCTGACAAATTCCACCACAGGCTCGAAGGTCTGGTAGGGATGATGCATCAGGATATCCCCCTCCCTGATTCTCGCAAACACATCCGTCTCCTCGGCAAATTCCGGCACCTGTTGAGGTTTCAGATAGTTATGCTCTTTCAGGCTGTCGAACCCATCCATCCCGTACATCTTCATAAGGAATGTCAAGTCAAGGGGGCCGTTAATCGCGTAGATGTCCTCCTGCTCTATAGAAAGTTCCTCCTGGATAAGTTTCAGAAGCTTCTTGTCAATCCCCGCCTCCACTTCCAGGCGGATAACCTGTCCCCACTGCCTCTTCTTAAGCTGTTTCTCGATTTCCTCCAGTAAATCTTCCGCCTCGTCCTCCTCAATACTCAAGTCGGCATTTCTCATAATACGGAACGGGTAACTGCATACGATATCATAATTGAGGAAAAGTTTGTGGATATTCCTCTCGATTACTTCTTCAAGCAGAATCACTTTCTTCCCTTCGCTCCCCGGAATCGGCACGATACGGGACAGGACGCTTGGCACCTGCACGGTGGCAAATTCCATCTCTCCCTTACCGTTCTTCTTCTTCATCAATGCCCCAAGATTTAAAGATTTATTCCTGATTAACGGAAACGGCCTCGATGAATCCACCGCCATAGGCGTCAGGACAGGGTACACATTGTCAGAGAAATACCTGTCCACATAGAGGGCGTCCTCCTTGCATAAATCCTCATGATGTCTGATAATGTGAAGCCCGTTATCCATAAGCTGCGGCGTCAGGGAACGGTTATAGACCGCATACTGCTGCTCTACTAATTTGTGTGTCTCCTCATTCACCTGGGCGAGCTGCTCCGAGGCAGTCAGCCCGGCGATATCTTTTTTCTTATACCCGGCGTTAACCATGTCCTTCAAGGACGCGACCCTGACCATAAAAAATTCATCCAGATTAGAAGCCGTGATGCTCAAGAATTTCAGCCGCTCAAAAAGCGGGTTTTTCTTATCCTTCGCTTCGCCCAGAACCCTTTTGTCAAAGAGAAGCCAGCTCAACTCCCTGTTTGTATAATATGCAACATTCGAAAAGTCCATCTGTCTCTTCCGCCCCTTTCTCAACTTTTCTGCCGGATGACCGGACGCACACTGAACACTTCCTCAAAGAACTCCGCCCGCTTGCCGAACAGCCCTTTTTCCACCGTGATATCGATGGACGCATCCACCGTAATAATAAGCTGCTCGTCCCGGAGCGTCGTCCTGACATTCTTAAACTTCTGTTTATGGCTCCTATCCAACCCGTTGGCAACCTTAAGAATCGCCGTCAGCTTGGCAATCGTCAGGTAATCTTTCCTGCCAATTGCGACATTCGTGCCCATCACCTCATAATAATCGAAATCCATATGATTGTATTTCACCACATTCGCCACAATCTCCCGCTCCGCGAGCGACAGCCCGATAATCTCCGTGGACATGATAATATTATAGGAACATTCTCCCAAATTTACCAGGCTGATATACTTGCCGCAGTCATGCAAAAGGGTGGCGATGCGCAGAAGAAGCTTTTCTCGTTTGCCGAGGCCATGCACTTTCTTCATGCTGTCGAAAATCGTCAGCGCAATCTTCTCAAGCGTCTCCCCTCTGCGCTTGCTGCCCATATACCTTTTACTGATATTCTGTGCGCAGGCGATGATATCCTGTTCAAAATTGTGGCTCTCCTCAATCAGCTTATTCTTTTCGCCATACTCATACGCCATGCCGTCGCACAGGCTTACCCCGGGCGCCCAAATCAACTTTGCGTCCATCACCTTGGCAATCCGGTTGATTAACATGCCCGATATGAAAAGCAACGGTACATTTTCCTCCGGCATCCCCAGGATGCGCGCCACTTCCTGTACAGACTTGGCCCGGATGCGCTCCAAAAACCTGTCCATGGCGGAGGCCTCCACGCTGGTCTGTTCAAGCCCTGCCACATTCTTGCCCACCACGGAAGAAATGTAATCATCCACCACGATAATATTCTCTATCGCCCTGTCCTTCAGATACAATTTCTTAAAGACCGCAAGCTGAGAGCTAATCATCTCGTCAAGCATACTCTCATTTTGTTCCGGGCGGATATTCAGCCGCCCAAGCTGGTCCTGTAACCTGAGCACACCCATACGCATATTCTGAGTAGTCACCAACGTGTCCTTGTCAAAAAGGGATATCTGTATGCTGCCGCCGCCGATGTCCACGATGGCAGTCCCTTTCTCTATAATCTTGTTAAACGCATCCCCGCAGGACGCAATGGACTTATAATCCAGGAAACGCTGTTCCGAGTTGTTTAACACCTCTATGGTGATTCCCGTCCTCTGGGTAATCTGGTCAAGCACAATCATCGTGTTGTCCGTCTCCCTGATGGCGCTCGTGCCGTATGCCTTATAACTGTCCACACGGTAGCCTTTCATAATCTCGCCATAATCGCGCAACACCCTGCAAAGCTCGTCTACCCTCTCGTTGCTTATTTTACCGTTTGCAAAAGTGTCGGAGCCCAAGTCAATACGATGCCTGATATGGTCGATTTCCTTGATGCCGTACTTGGCCGAAATCTCAAAAATCTTCATTGCCAGTTCATAAGAACCCACATCAATCGCCGCAAATGTCTTCATAACCGTCTACTTCCTTTACGTCTCTATATTATTTCAGGCCTGGCGCCCTCGCAGATAATCAATATATTGCTGTGCCGTCCTGCCCGACAGCCCGCCGTGGGCAAGCTCCCACTGTCCTGCTTCCAAAAGCAGCTCTTCCTCATCCACCGTGACGCCGTACCGCGCCGCCAGCCCTTTGACGATTTCCTGAAACTGCTTCTTGTCCGGCCCGCGGAAGAAAATCGTCACGCCGAAACGGTATACGAGAGACAGCTTCTCCTGCACGGTATCGCTGGCATGCATGTCCTCCCGCCTTCCCTCTTTGTCACCGTAATTCTCCCGAATCAGATGCCGTCTGTTGGAGGTCGCATAGATGAGCACATTGTTCGGCTTCTTCTCCAATCCGCCCTCAATCACCGCCTTCAGATATTTATATTCCGTCTCGAACTCCTCAAAACTCAAATCATCCATGTAAATAATAAACTTATAATTCCTGTTCTTAATCTGCGCAATCACATCGTTTAAATCCTCAAGCTGATGCTTGTAAATTTCAATAATGCGCAGCCCCTTATCATAATATTCGTTGGCGATGGCCTTAATGCTGGTGGATTTCCCCGTGCCTGCATCGCCGAAAAGCAGGCAGTTATTTGCCTTCCTGCCCGACACGAAAGCCTCCGTATTGTCGGTCAGCTTCCTCTTCGGTATCTCATACCCTATCAAATCGTCTAACTGGACGTGGGATATATTGCGGATTGGCTCTATCCGTGCCCCATCCTCCGTGTGTGCCACGCGAAATGCTTTATGTAAACCAAATTTCCCCACGCCATATTCCCGGTAAAACCCTGTCAGAACCGCCTTCATCTCCAGCGCGCTCTCACATGCCGCAAACTGTTCCGCCAAGCGGCATATCCTGTCCCGAATTTTCGTGCTGTAGATTCTGCTGCCCTGCGACGGGCCCTCGTAATCAATCACAAGATGAAACTCCGGCGCCTTAAGCACTTCCGTCATCTCCGTAAAATTAAAATCGAAAAATTCCTTGAAAACCGTAATGTCATGGAGCGCAAACTGGTTGATGCTGCCCTCCACATCCCCTCTGATTTCACATGCCACGCTGTAGCAGTTCTCGTCGTTCACCAACAGGTTTGTCAGGTAACAATGCCATAGATTCCCGGAAAATCCGTAAGCCGACGCCATCTCGAGAAGGCCGTTCATACATTCATAGAACAGCGGGCGCGCCCTCCCGTCCCCGGAGCGGTAGCGGTCCATCAGCCAAGTCATGTCGTCTAAAATCTTTCTGTCCTGCGTACCTTTATAGATAATCAGTTCTTCCTTCATATGAATCCCCACGCCTTTCTAATTTGTCCTCAATAATTCCCGAGTATCCGCATATTACGCGCCTCTTCCCTAAGCCCCCGCAGCGCGTTCTTCACCGCGCCGTCCGCCAGGTTGCCCTCGAAATCAATGAAGAAACGATATTCCCAATTCCGTTCCTCGATGGGCCTGCTCTCGATTTTCGTCATGTTCAGGCCGTTATAGATAAAATGGGACAACATATGGTAAAGAGAACCGCTCTCATGAGGCACTTCCAGACAGATGCTCACTTTTCCCGCATCTTTTAAGAAAATTTTCTGGTTCGTGACAATGATAAACCTGGTGGAATTCGTCTCCGACTGGTTCACGCCCCGCTCTAAGATATCAAGGCCGTAAATCTTCGCCGCATATTCACTGGCGATTGCCGCCTGGCTCGCATCCTTGTCCTCGCTGACCTTGCGGGCCGCAAAGGCATTGTTCTGCATACTAATCTGCCGCCAGTCCCCATGGAGATTCAAATATCTCGCGCTCTGCATAAGCGACTGAGGATGGGAATATACCGTCTTTATCTGTTCCAGGTTTGTTCCCGGAACCCCAAGCAGGCAGTGCTCTATCCTGATAATCTGTTCCCCGATAATATAATTCTCATACTCCGCCAACATATCATATATTTCGTTCACAATGCCCGCCGTAGAGTTCTCGATGGGAAGCACCGCATAATCCGCGCTCCCTTCCTCAATGGCGCCCATGGCGTCGCGGAATGTATCCACATGGAAGCAGTTCACATCCTCCCCGAAATATTTTATCATCGCCATCTGGGAATAGGCGCCTTCTGCGCCCTGGAACACCACCCGCGCGTTTTGTTTATCAATTCCGTCCACACCGATAAAAGGCAGCTTCCCTACAGCACCCTTCTCGCCGAGTTTATTATACTGCAATTTGCGGCTCATGGACATAATCTGCTCAAATAATTCCTGCACCCCGCAGGCATTGAAATCATTGTGCGTAAGGGCGCGCACCTTGCGCAGCTTCTCCTCTTCCCTGGACTTGTCAAGCACCTTCTTGCCTGCCCCAATCTTATAATCGGCAACCTGAGAACAAATCTCCATCCGCTCCTCGTAAAGCTTCACAATCTGCTCGTCAATCCGGTCCAGTTTCTCCCGTAATTCCAATAAATCCATGCTGTTTTATCCCTTCATATTCCTTGATTCGCGTCATTTATTTATGGCCGCCGGAACGTCTCCCGCAGCCAAATTTATGCGACTTATACATAATCTTAACCCAAATCCCCCTTGATAGCAAGACGGTTTAAAGCTATAATAATAAAATGAGCATAGCTCATTTAAGTGAAGGAACGAGCACAGCTCGTTTATGAGTGATGCCACACATTTTTTATTATGAAACGAGCTTTGCTCGTTTAGGGGGAGGAACTATGTCAACGAAACAAAAAAACATTTTGGTTATTTCAGTCATAGGCGTTATAGTCCTTGTACTGCTCATACTTGTCATCCTGTCAAACCACGTCACATTGAATGACGATTACACTGTCGGCAACACGGCCGGCAATCTAAATAACAACGGTTATTTCTGCGAGTACGACGGCCGCGTCTATTTCGCCAACGCCTACGACGGCTACTCGCTTTATTCCATGAATCCGGACGAGACCGACATCAAGAAGCTGCACGGCGGTTCTTCCGCTTTCGTATGCGCCGCCGGGGATTACGTCTATTATTCCATGGCCAACGCGTCAGGCGGTTCCGACCTCGGTTCCGTGCGCGGCTCCTACGGCATCTACCGCACCAAGCGCAACGGGAACGGTTCCACCGGCTTAGACCGCTGCCATGTCGTCTCCATGCAGCTGTGCGGCAATTATCTCTATTACCAGAAACTGGACCCGAGAAGCTCCGTCAGCTTGGAGAAAGTCAAAATCGACAAGAAAGATAAAGCGACGGTCTCCGATACCGCAATCAATCCAAGCTGTTATGTGAATGGCACAATCTACTATAACGGGACCGAAAACGACCATTATCTCCGCACCCTGGACACAGCCACCGATACATCCCGCGTGGCATGGGAAGGCGATATCTGGAATCCGATTTTCCAGGACGGATACGTATACTATATGGATGTGTCGGATAATTACAAGCTCTGCCGCTACCATATGTCCGACGGCGTAGTGGAAATCCTGACAAAAGACCGCGTCGACTTATTCAACGTGTATGGCAGCTATATCTATTACCAGACAAGTTCCAAGACCGAACCCGCGCTGAAACGGATGTATATAGACGGCACTTCCCCGGAGATTGTCAGCGAGGGCGTTTACCAGAATATCAACATCACCTCCCAGTATGTATACTTCAATACATTCAAGGAGCCGACCCCCGTTTACAAGACAAGTACCTTCGGCCCGGTCAATGTGGTCACCTTCGACGCCGGGATGCAGGCGGCACTAAAAGAGATGGATTAGAAAAACAAAAAAGCGCTTTGCACCACCGCCATCATAGTGCGGTGATTGCAAAGTGCTTTTTCATTGCTTCCTTATTGTACATGCCTCCGTAAAGGGCGGTCACCTTATCCGCCATATCCGGTCGCATCTCCGTGTCCAGAAGAGGGAGCGCCATAATCCTGTAATCCACGCCCCACACCCTGCTTCTCGTGCTCGTCATGACGCACCCCGCATGGGTATAGAAGGAAATCCGGCGTTTTCTTACAAGGCGTACCTCCTCGTCTATGTCGTCAAGCTCGTCGTCCTCCACCTCGATTACCAACGCGTCAAAACCGGCGCATTCTTTCTGCAGAAGGGACAGTGCAAGAGAACCGTATCCCTTTCCTCTCTTCTGTCTGCACACCGCAAAATAGTCAAGCAATAACACATGTTCTTCCTTATTTGCCAAAAGAAATGCGTAGGCGCACAGCGGCTGCGCGCCGTCTGTCTCCTCTTTTTCTCCTGTCCTCTTATCCGCCTTCTCCTCCTCATAGAAACCATAAGCCTGGTAGCACCCCTTTTTCCACATTTTCTCGATGATGGAAAAGGGTTTGATTTCTGCCGGAGGAAAATCGCCTTTTAAATAATCCGTATAGATTTCCCCGGCTTCTTCCAGCGTCAGCTTCCGTGCCCACATATTCTGCGCCTCTCGCCCTTCGGCCGCTCGAGCCAGTCCGCCGTCGCCAACATGCTTCCTATGCTCTTCATACATCTGCAGGATGCTCTTCCCAAATAACGGATGTATTTTATAGGGGGCAATCTGCGCAAGCGGCCCAAGCACAAAATCCCGGTTGTGCATATCCACATGAGGAATCATTAAGTCTTCCTCGTCTATCATCCGGTCCTCATACAACAGAATATCGAGGTCCAAGGTCCTGGGCCCCCAATGCACCTTCCGCTCCCTGCCATAGGCGGACTCTATCTCATGAATCTTCTCCAGTAACATCCTGGGTGTGTACAAAGTTTCTATTTCCATAGCGCCGTTGAGAAAGTCGTCCTGCTCAACGCCCCCATAAGGCGCGGTCACAATCCAGTCCGACACACGTAACACCCGGCATTTTATGTCGCTGCGGAATGCCCTGACTGCGCCGTCCAGATACCCTTTCTTATCCCCCATATTGGAACCGCAGGCCAGATATGCCTTCCGCCATCCTCTCGAAATTTTCACGGAAACCGACTCGAAAGATAACGGTATAGGCGCCTCCGGTTTACGCACCTCAAGCGTAACATTCTTCACTAACGGAAAATGCAGGAGAAGCGCCTCCGCCGCCGTCTCCGCCACCGTCTCTATCAGTTTATAAGTATGCTCCTTTAAGAACCGGTGCAGGAACTTACAGACCTCTCCATAATTTGTGGAGAGGCCCAAATCATCCAATATGCCCGCTTTTCTCGTATCCGTTTCCAATGTGGCGTTGATGTAGAAATTCTGTCCCTTCTCGTTCTCCTCGCGGTATACGCCATGATGGGCATAAACCCGAAGATTCTCTATCCTAATTTCGTCCATATATAGCTCCCTTCGAGCCATCCCTGATGGCTTCCGCCATCCTGATAGCCCGCACATTCTCTTTCACATCATGTACGCGCACGAACATCGCCCCTTTTAACACCGCATACACGCTCGTCACCAACGTTCCTTCCACCCGCTCTCCCACAGGCAAATCCAAGGTTATCCCGACCACCGACTTCCTGCTTGCGCCGAGCAAAAACGGATATCCAAGAGAATGCATCATCTCCAACCGTCCGATTATCTCCAAATTGTTCTCGTAGGTCTTGCCGAATCCCACGCCCGGGTCGAGAATAATCCTGTCATCTCTAATCCCCGCCTTGTGCGCAATATCTAAAGACCCCTCCAAATCCCACAGGACGTCTTCCACGAAATTATCGTAGACGGCTTCCTTCCTGTTATGCATAAGACAACACGGCAGACTCGCCCCTGCAATCACCCTTGCCAGCTCCGGGTCGTACTTCAGCCCCCAGATATCATTCACCAGGTCCGCCCCTGCGGCGATGGACTCCCTGGCCACCCTGGCTTTGCATGTATCAATCGAGACGGGTATATCAAATCTTGATTTAATCCCTTCTATCACAGGAACCACCCGCGCAATCTCTTCTTCGGCCGGCACCGGGGTATATCCCGGCCTGGTGGACTCTCCGCCCACATCCAAGACGTCCATCCCTTCGCCAATCATCTCCTCCACACGGTAAAGTGCCTTATCCAATGTGTCATAGCTCCCCCCGTCGGAAAAAGAATCGGGTGTTATGTTTAATATGCCCATCACATACGTATGTCCTGACGTCTTGAATTCTCTGTTCCCTATCTTCATATATACTTCCCCCTGCCTGTTCTTCTACCGCCTGAGCATCTCGAAGAAATACTGCTGCATCTGCGGATTATCTTTGAAACAGCCCCTGGCCGCCATGGTCACTGTCCGGCTGCCGGGCTTGGCAACGCCGCGCATCGTCATGCACATATGTTCCGCCTCCGCCATCACCATCACGCCCTGCGGCTTTAGATGCTCCATAACCGCCTCCGCAATCTGAATGGTCATCTGTTCCTGTATCTGCAATCTGCGGGCAAATACCTCCACCGTGCGAGCCAGTTTGCTTAAGCCTGCCACCCTGCCGTCAGGCAGATAAGCAATATGCACCTTACCGAAGAAAGGAAGCAGGTGGTGTTCGCATGTGGAATAAAATGTGATATCTTTCTCCAACACGATTTCATTGCTGTCCACCGCAAACGTCTTCGACAGATGCTTGGACGCATCTTCCTCCATCCCTCTGTAAATCTCTTCATACATACGGGCAATTCTGCCAGGCGTGTCCACAAGCCCTTCCCTGGTTACATCCTCCCCTATGCCTTCCAACAGAAGCCGCACCGCTTCTTCAATTTTATTCCGGTCTACCATGGGAATCTCTCCTGATTGTATCTCTATGTTCCACTACGTCAATCAGTTCCCCCAAATACGAGAGAGAACCAAATGCGATAATCACGCAATCCTTATCCTGTCCGGCAAGCAGATAAGCCATCTCCACCGCCTCCTGTACACTGTCAGCCACCGTCACGCTGTCATGGTATTCCCTTACAGCCTGGGCCAAATCATAGGCAGGCAGCGCCCGTCCTGGAAGCGGCGGCGTCACGGCGATAACATGCTCCGCCAACTCATAAGTATTGCGGATAACCTTATCGTACTCCTTATCTTTCAACATACCCATTATATAGATGATTCTCTTATTTGTAAAATAAAACCTGATGCTATCCGCCAATTTCTCCGAAGCGTCCTCGTTGTGCGCCCCGTCCGCAATAAAAAGAGGATTCTTCCCGATGATATCGAACCTGCCCCGCCACCTTGTCAGCGCAAAGCCCTGCCGCATCTGTTGTTCCGCCACAGGATATCCCAACTTGCCAAGCGCCATCAGCACTTCAAGCGCGACCACCGCATTCTCTATCTGGAACTGCCCCGGCACCGTAATCTCCAGATTCTTATATTTGTCATAGGAAAATGTCTGCTTTGTCAAACCGTACCTGACATTTTTCGCCCTGGACACATCCGCCGTAAAAAACTTGGCCTTGCGCAAAAGCGCCGCCTGTCGCAGAACTTTCATCACCTCCGCGTCCTGCCTGGCGGATATCACATAACACTTGTTTTTAATAATGCCCGACTTGGCCGCCGCAATCTGTGTCAGACTGTCTCCCAAAATCCCCATATGGTCCATGCTGACGGATGTAAACGCGGCAACCAGGGTTGTGGTGACGATATTCGTCGCGTCAAGCGCACCGCCCAAACCAGTCTCCAACACCACGATATCACACTTTTTGTCCAGAAAAAAAAGAAAAGCGGCCGCCGTCTCCACTTCAAAGGACGTGGGATGCGGCAATCCCTGCGCCGCCATAGCCTCCGCCGCCTCCCTGACCTGCTCCAAATACTTGCACAGTCCCGACTGGGTAATCATCTTCCCGTCTACCTGGAACCGTTCCCGGTACTCCTTCACGGTGGGGGAGATATATCTCCCTACCCTGTATCCCGCCTGCTGCAACACCGTAGACACATAGGCAAGCACAGAACCCTTACCGTTGGTTCCCGCGATATGCACATATTTTAACCGGTCCTGCGGATTGCCCAGGCGCGCGCACAACTCCTGCATAGTTGTAAGCCCCATAACGCTGCCGTACTGCTGCAGTTCCTCTATATATTCCATCGCCCTCCTGTAATTCATCCGCACACCTTCCTTCCGTAACTGATGTGATGTATTCCGCCTGTCTCTGTGTCAAAATGATTTACCCACATCCAAAACACCGCCCTGTGCCAAGACTACGCTGCCAATACTGCAAAATCCATGTATAACATAGCCGTATGCGGGCACACTATTCCTATGAAAAAATTTATCCACAACTATATTCACTGCGGGCTTCTGGGATGGTTTCTGGAAATAATATTCACCGCTTTCCACGCTCTGCGAAAAAGAGACATGAAACTGCCGTGCACGACTTCCATCTGGATGTTTCCCATCTATGGGCTTGCCGCCCTATTAGCTCCCTTGGCGCGCCTGATGCGCCGCCGTAATTTCATATTCCGCGGACTGGTCTACACCGGCATGATTTTTACCGGAGAATATGCAACCGGCCTGTGGCTGCGCCGCCGTGACCTGTGCCCATGGGACTACAGCCGCTCCAGATGGAACCTGGGCAAAGTCATCCGTCTGGACTATGCTCCCTGTTGGTTCGTCACCGGACTTCTCTTCGAACGGCTCCTGACGGAAAATGAGACGCCCGGTTCCTGACGACACTGCGCCGCTCTCCGCCCTGCCTCCATGATTCCGCCCTGCGGAATCTCAAATCCAAAGACAAGCTGGCTTGCCTGGGAAAATGCCATCCCCTACGCGTCTATATCGTCCAGGTCCTCCGCATTAATATTCAACGTATTTAAAGTGCGGCGCCTTCTGCGCGCCTCCTCGGACGCTTTCAGGATAAAATCTTTGATTTCCTTGGCGTTCCTGATATGTGTCAGGAACAACTGGGGATGCGTGTTGTCCCCTGTGTAACATGCCACCGTGCCCAGCCCAAAAATCCGCTCGCCCAGGCTGGCCTGCAATTCCACATCCTGCACTTTATATAAATAACAATCGTTTTCTTTTGTGTTTAAGAGTCCGTCGTTAATCGTAATAATCTCATCGTTGACCGTATATTTTGTAAATGTAAAGGGAAGGCCGAAGAAAACCCAGCGTTTCCGCTCTACATACTGCACTCTGCCGTTATCCTTCCCGCTTTCCTCCGCCGTATTCTCCATCCCTGTCGCCTCTTTCTTCAAATCTTCCATATTGAATAACCATGCCTTTCCTGCCGCCCGCCATTGAAGCGCAGCCGCATCACCATGTTTCCCGATATCATTAGGTTCCATATAAATCCACTTACCACTATAACATACCGCCGCCCATTCCACAATAGGATTAGAATGTAACAGTTTGGCGGGAAAATTGTTGAAACCCTTTTTTCTTTATGGTATGATAAACAAAATATAGAAAGCAAGGAGGGTTATTGCATGACCGCAAAGGAATGTATCTTAGGACGTAGAAGTATCCGTAAATTCAAGGCTGACCCGGTTTCCCATGAACTGTTGGCCCAGGTTGTCGAGACGGCTTCTTATGCACCCAGTTGGAAACATACACAGATTACCCGTTACATTGCAATCGAGGGTGAGCTGAAGGAGAAGATTGCAGCGGAAGGGACAACTATCTATCCGGGCAACGGTAAGATTATTTCAAACGCGCCGGTCTTAATCGCGGTAACCGTCCTGAAAAACCGCAGCGGCTTCGAGCGTGACGGCTCTTACAGCACTCCCCGCGGCGACGGCTGGCAGATGTACGATGCCGGCGTTGCATCCCAGACATTTTGTCTGGCAGCCTATGAGCAGGGCCTTGGCACCGTTATTCTCGGACTGTTCGACCAGGCGACGGTTGAATCCATGTTACAGCTTCCCGAAGACAGGGAACTTGTAGCCCTGATTCCCGTTGGATATCCCGATGAAGCGCCCGCTGCCCCCAGGAGAAAACCTGTTGAGGATTTATTGTCGTTCCAATCATAACGTATTACTGAAATAGAAGAGAACATTTCTCTTCTATTTTTTTGAGAAGGAGTCAAGCCAATGAGACATTTAATGAACCCACTAGATTTTACCACAGAAGAGTTGGACACTCTGTTCGACCTGGCAGACGATATCGCTGCCAATCCCGCCAAGTACGCCCACGCGTGCGACGGCCGGAAGCTTGCCACCTGTTTCTATGAGCCGAGCACACGCACGAGACTTAGCTTCGAAGCCGCCATGCTGAACCTGGGCGGGCAGGTGCTAGGCTTCTCCGATGCCGGTTCTTCCTCCGCTTCCAAGGGGGAAAGCGTATCCGACACCATCCGTATCATCTCCTGCTATGCCGATATCTGCGCCATGCGGCATCCGAAGGAAGGCGCGCCCATGGTGGCTGCAAGCCGCTCCGGCATCCCGGTCATCAACGCAGGCGACGGTGGACATCAGCATCCTACACAGACGCTGACCGACCTGTTGACAATCCGCGCGCTCAAGGGCCGTCTGGGCGATTTTACAATCGGCTTATGCGGCGATTTGAAGTTCGGAAGGACTGTCCATTCCCTGATTAACGCGCTCATCCGCTATCCCGGCATCCGTTTTCTCTTTATCTCCCCGCCGGAACTGAAAGTGCCGGATTACATCATCGACATGCTGTCCGAGAAAGGAATCGAATATGAGGAAGTCATCCGCCTGGAAGACTGCATCGGACAGTTGGACCTGCTGTACATGACCCGCGTACAGAGAGAACGGTTCTTCAATGAAGAAGACTATGTCCGTCTGAAAGACTTTTATATTCTGAACAAAGAAAAAATGTCGCTCGCCAAGGACGACATGCTTGTGCTCCATCCTCTGCCCCGGGTCAACGAAATCTCCGTAGAAGTGGACGACGACCCCCGCGCCGTATATTTTAAGCAGGCGCAGTACGGCGTCTATGTCAGGATGGCGCTTATTCTCACGCTGCTTGAAATCACAGTATCATAAATGCACTCTCGGAATCTCTCCTGTGGCTGATTTTGCGCCATATACACATCCAACGCAGAATCATCCCACATTGTGAGGCACAAAGAGACTCCGGGAGTACCTATCAACAGAAAGGAAGACATCAATGTTAAACGTAGGAAAAATCGAGGAAGGCTTCGTCCTGGACCATATCGAAGCAGGAAAAAGCCTTTCTATCTATCATCATCTTCAACTGGATAAGCTTGACTGTACAGTCGCAATCATCAAAAACGCCCGCAGCAAGATTATGGGCAAAAAAGATATCCTGAAAGTGGAATGCGATATCGACACTCTGGACCTTGACGTATTGGCGTTTATCGACCACAATATCACGGTCAATGTCATCAAAGACGGGGAAATCGTAGATAAAAAGGAACTGGTATTGCCCAAAGAAATCAAAAATATCATCAAATGCAAAAATCCGCGCTGCATTACTTCCATAGAACAAGAACTTCCTCACATCTTCGTTCTTGCGGACGAAGAGAAGGAAGTTTACCGTTGCAAATATTGTGAAGAGAAAGCGTCCGATTCTGCCAAATGGTGACGTCGGCTGCAAAAGCCTACTCGCTCTCCTCATATGTACCGTTTACTACCGACTCAAACTTTTCTTTTGCCAGAGTGAGGCATTTCATAAGTTTCGGAGAGAATGTACCGCATTCGCCGTTTGTAATCATCCGGAATGCCTCCTCGGTAGTGAAGGCCGCCTTGTAACATCTCTCATTGACCAACGCGTCGTACACATCAGCCACAGATACAATCTGCGCAGAAATCGGGATTTCCTCTCCTTTGAGTCCGTCCGGATATCCTCTGCCGTCATAACGCTCATGGTGGTATCTGCATATGTCGTAGCTTATTTTCCCATACTGGCCCTGTTGGATGTCGGCAAGCATATCAATCACATCGCATCCTCTGGTCGTATGGGTTTTCATCGTCTCAAACTCTTCCTGCGTCAGCCTGCCCGGCTTTAACAAAATAGCGTCCGGTATGACAATCTTGCCCACGTCATGGAGGGCGGCCGCAGAGGTAATCACTTTGATGGCATAGGCATCCAGGTTATATTCCGGGTATTCCTTCGCCACATACTTCGCCAATATATTCGTAAAAGTCTTCACACGCTTTACATGGTCCCCGGATTCCAGGTTACGGAACTCCACCACATTACTCATAACGTCTATGATGCGGTCGTTCATGTTCAGCAGTTCTTCTTTTTGCTTGCGCAGCACTTTCGTCTGTAACGCCACCATCTCCTCCAGATGGCGTTTGTTGTAATACAGCTCAATCACGTTCTTGGTACGCTGTTTGACAATCGCTGCGTCGAAAGGCTTCTTAATAATATCGCTTGTGCCCAGGCAATAGGCTTCACGCTCAATCTGCGTCGTCGCCTCCCCGGTAATCAAAAGCACCGGAATGCTCTCCATCCATCCCCGCCTGTTCATCTCTTCCAGTACCTCAACGCCGTTCATAACAGGCATGACAACATCCAGAAGTACAACGGATACAGCGTCCGGGTCGGCGGCAATCATGTCTATTGCCTCCCGTCCGTTCTCCGCCTGCATTGTATGGTATTCGTGAAACATTTCACACAGGATTTCCCTGTTAATATCTACATCGTCGACAATCAAAATGGTTTGTTTTTTCATGTTTAAAACTTATCCCCTATGCTCTGCCAAATTCCTGCCGATGCAAGACGCCGACAACGCCTTGCATCAGACTGCAAACCTGTTACTCTTAAACCTGGGCAACATCCTTCATGGAGAAACTGATTCTTCCCATCTTGTCCTTGCCAAGGCAGACTACCGTTACCTTGTCCCCTAAAGTCAGCACATCTTCTACACGGTTGATTCTCTCCTTGGCAATCTTGGAAATGTGCACCATACCCTCCTTGCCAGGGGCAAACTCGATAAATGCGCCAAATTCCTTGATGCTGACTACCGTGCCCTTAAAAATCTGTCCTTCCTCGAAGTCCATGACAATTGTTTTCACCATGTCCACGGCTTTATCCATCATGGTCTTATCCGTGCCGCACACTGACACCTGCCCGTCGTCCGTAATATCAATCTTCACGCCTGTACGCGCAATAATCTCATTGATGGTCTTACCGCGTTGTCCAACCACATCCCCGATTTTCTCAGGGTCTATCTGGATAGAGATAATCTTCGGCGCATAAGGCCCTACTTCCTTGCGCGGTGCGGCGATGGCAGGCGCCATACAGTTGGCCATAATAAATTCTCTCGCTTCACGGCATCTTGCGATTGCGCCTTCCACAATAGGCTTCGTCAGGCCGTGGATTTTGATATCCATCTGGATAGCGGTGATGCCGTCATGCGTACCTGTCACCTTGAAATCCATATCGCCGAAGAAATCTTCCAGTCCCTGGATATCTGTCAACAATACAAAATCGTCATCCGTGTCGCCCGTCACAAGACCGCAGGAGATACCTGCCACCATCTTCTTAATCGGCACGCCCGCCGCCATAAGGGACATACAGGAAGCACAGGTGGACGCCATGGACGTGGAACCGTTTGACTCAAACGTCTCCGACACGGTACGGATTGCGTAAGGGAACTCTTCCTCAGAAGGAAGCACCGGAAGCAATGCGCGCTCCGCCAATGCGCCGTGCCCAATCTCCCTGCGTCCCGGGCCACGGCTTACCTTCGTCTCGCCTACGGAGTAAGACGGGAAGTTGTAGTGGTGCATATATCTCTTGCTTGTGATATTCTCATCCAGGCCGTCCACCCTCTGCACTTCGGATAAGGGCGCCAACGTACATACGTTGCATATCTGTGTCTGTCCGCGGGTGAACATCGCAGAACCATGCACCCTGGGAATAATGTCCACTTCCGCCGCAAGAGGCCGAATCTGGTCGAGAGCACGTCCATCCGGACGCTTATGGTCTTTTAAAATCATCTTACGAACGGTCTTCTTCTGGTACTGGTACACAGCCTCGCCCAACACGGCAAGATAATCTTCGTTCTCCGCAAAAGCCTCTTCCAGCTTCTCTGTAATCTTCCTGATATTTTCCTCGCGTACCTGTTTCTCGTCGGTGAAGACCGCCTCCTCCATCTCCTCGGGGGTCACAA
Source organism: uncultured Lachnospiraceae bacterium (assembly GCA_947172645.1). Lineage (GTDB taxonomy): Bacteria > Bacillota > Clostridia > Lachnospirales > Lachnospiraceae > UBA3282. Next base: position 51,924 of record CAMWBY010000008.1, read on the forward strand.
TCTTCTTCATCTCCTCAAACAGTTCAGCCGGAACCGCACAGCTCTCATAAGCATGCTTCGGCTTGCCGACCTCGGCCACTATCTGGTTAATAAATGCAATAATCGTCTGGTTTACTTCATGGGCCTTATAAATCGCCTCAAGCACCTTGTCTTCCGGCACTTCGTTGGCGCCCGCCTCAATCATCATTACTTTCTGCGCCGTGGACGCCACGGTCATTTTCAAGTCGCCCTTGTCCCACTTCTCCTGGGAAGGATTGACAATCAGCTCGCCTTCATACAGCCCCACCTGTGTCATGGCGCAAGGGCCGTCAAAAGGTATATCGGAAATACATGTGGCGATGGCTGTCCCAAGCATCGCGACAAGCTCCGGACGGCACTCCGGGTCCACACTCATCACCATATTGTTTAAGGTCACGTCGTTACGGTAGTCCTTCGGGAACAGAGGGCGCATCGGCCTGTCAATAACGCGGCTTGTAAGAACCGCATTCTCGCTGGCCTTCCCTTCTCTCTTATTAAACCCGCCGGGAATTTTACCCACCGAATACATCTTCTCTTCATATTCTACGCTGCAAGGGAAAAAATCAATCCCATCCCTCGGTTTCTCAGACGCCGTCGCCGTGGAAAGCACGGTCGTCTCCCCATACTGCATGAAGGCGCAGCCGTTCGCCTGTTTGCCTACTCTGCCGATGTCCACGCGAAGGGTACGTCCGGCAAGTTCCATTGTGTAACTCTTGTACATAGTCTTCTCTCCTTTTCGTCTGCTCCCGGCAATATAAGCCAAGGGAACATAATATATATTTAGGCAGAAGACGCCGAAACTACAAATATCCGCACAAAAACTTATACAGCCCCGTAATATGTCAGGACATTTCCTATGCTGTCAAAGTCAAAAGACAGTCTGTAATATCCTTTATGCCTATATTTGTGGTCTCGGATGCCTCTTCCGCCTATATAACAAAAAATAACATATCCCTGTTACGAGACGATAAAAAAAGTAAATTTGCTTCGCAAAATAACTTTGCGAGTTCCGCTTCGCGGACTCGAATAAGCTAAGAACTTTCCTGCAAAATAAAATAGCAATAGGCGAATGTAAGCTTGGACATAACCCAGCCTTACATCCGCCTTCTGCATCGTTCTATTTTCTCAAGCCAAGTCTCTCAATCAGAGCACGGTATCTCTCGATATCCTTACTTTTCAGATATGAAAGCAGGCCACGTCTCTGTCCAACCATTTTCAGAAGTCCTCTTCTGGAATGATGGTCTTTTGGGTTTACTTTCAAATGCTCTGTCAGCTCCTGAATCCTCGCTGTAAGAACTGCAATCTGCACTTCCGGCGAACCTGTGTCACCGGGCGTTCTTGCATACTCGTTGATAATTGCCGTTTTCTTTTCCTTCGAAATCATATTTTCTCCTTTCCTGTCAGGGCGTCCTGCAAAACCGCCCCTCTGACCGCCTGGCACTAAGACTGGGCCGGAGTGTCCCACTTCCGAGTGTCGGCTGAATTTCATACGCAAGTATCATAGCATATGAAATTTATGTTGTAAAGTCTTTTCTTAATATATTACATATGCATATTTAATCATGCAGCACCCGCACCGCCTTGACGGGAGACCTGTAAGACACGTTGGAAATACGGATTCCTGTCTTGGGGTTGCTCGCATGGATGACCTGCCCGCCGCCAATATAGATTGCCACATGGTTGATGGACTTGCCATTGCCATAGAAAATCAAATCGCCCGGCCTTGCCTCGGATACTTTAATCGCCGTGCCGCTGTTTGCCTGTGCCACCGAGGAGTGGGGCAGGCTCACGCCGTATTTCTTGAAGATGCTAAGTACGTAACCGGAACAGTCTGCGCCTTTGGTCAGGCTGGTTCCGCCCCACACGTAAGGGTTGCCGAGAAACTCCTTCGCATACTGGCACAAATCCACACGCACATTGGACACGCCCTGCCCATAGAGAAGCTCCGTCATCGTCACTGCCGTTCCCAGTTCCGAGCTGACCTTCACATATTCCGCAGACACGAAGACTTCCTCGTCGTCCAAATATACCTTCACCCAGTCGCCGTCCACCGACGCAACTTCCAATTCTTCTCCGCTTGGCACAAGCGTAACGACTTCCGAATCGGTGTTCGCCTCCGCCCGGACTTTCAGGCTGTCGGTCGTAACCTTCGCCATAGTCACAGCCAGCTCCTCGGCCCTGCGCTTCGCCGGAATGCCTGTCAGAAGATACTCTAAACTCACATAGCCGTCCACCTTGCCTGACCTGATATGGGCCCACGTCCCATCGCTGTCAAGCACCTCGCAGGCCGCGTCCTTTGGCAGTTTACCGACCAGTTTACCGTCATCGGCGGCAACCGCGCGGATATTGAGATTATTGTCCACATTGGCGATTCCTAAGTTGGTATAGCCCCAGTTGGCATTCTTCGCCTTCTCATAAGCCTCCGCATATTCCTGTTCTGTCTTCGTACATTCCAAAATTGCGCTGGAACCGATAGAGTCTCCTAAAATATCCTGAATGGAATGCCCTTCTTCCTCTCTGTCCGTATCAGAAGAAGTCTCCTCCTCAGACTCATCCTCCTGCCCGGAACCGCTCTGGGACATATCCTCCGCGTCGTCTGTCATATCCTGCGTCCCGCCGTCCCCTACGCCGTTTCCGCTGATGCTTCTGTCGCTCGCCTCCCGGCCTCCCTCACCGTCATCTCCTGCATAATCGTCCTGTATATCGAATGCTCCCGGCTGGCCTATCCCCACGCTTCCCACATCCGCCTGCAAATTGTCCTTCTCCGTATTCGTAACATTAATCGTGCCGACATTCAGCAAATCAGGCATAGGAGTGGCCTGTGCCCTCATGGGCGCCAATAACAGCATACATCCTACCAGCAGACAAATCAGTTCTCTTCTTTTCATATGATTACAATCCTCTCAGCGCAACTCTTATGTTTAACGAGTTATTACGCTTTGTTACATATTCCGTCTTATTTCGTAATACTTCCGTAACATTTACGAGGCTATTATAACAATTTGTAAAGAATCTGTCAAATACATATTTTTGCCATCGGCAGCATTCTTCCACGCACAGGCCTGCGTCCGCGCACAAAAACCGCCGTGTCTGCTGTCCTCACAGCCGCCACGGCGGTTCCCGTCATTCCTGAATGATATGTATTGTATTGATTTCTTTCTATTGTTCACCGTAACTGTTGGAAAATGCAATGTTGACGGCATGGTCGGCAACACGCTCCAACCCGGACACAATATCCGAGAACAGTGCGCCGGCTTCCGGGGAACACTCGTTGCTTGACAGACGTTCGATGTGCTTCTGCTGCAATTCCTTCTCTTTCTCGTCAATGGCTTCTTCCAAGTTCCTGATGTCTTCCATGTGCTCTTCCGTGCTCTTGACAAACATCTCTATGGAAAACCGGAGGATTGTGTTAACCATATTCATCATCTCGCCCAACTCGCGCTGCGCCTGCTTCGTAAAGCCCACCCCGGTCTTGATTCTATGTTCCGCCGCGTCCGCAATGTTCTCCGCATGGTCTCCGATTCTCTCGATATCGTTCACCACATGGAACAGCGCGCCGATATTCTTCAAGTCCTCGATTGGCAGTGTCGTCTGGTTGATTTTCACAAGATAGTTCGTAATCGCATGGCTCAGGAAATCTATGTTCTTCTCGACCTCCCGAACCTCCTCTATCTCTTCCGGCTCCAACGTAATCAGCACATTCATGGCACGGTTAAGATTCTCATCCGCAAGAGAGGCCATACGGTCTAACTCCTTGATGACTTCCACTACCGCCGTGGCAGGATTCAGCACCACCTTCTCGCCGATATACTTCAACTGGTAGCTGTCCCTGTAGCCGACTTTCTGGTCGTCACCCGGCACGAACACATAAGTTAACTTGACGATTCCCTGGATAAAAGGCATCATGATGATTACCTGGAACACTTTAATAAGAATATGCGCATAGGCAACGACCCGCCCCAGATTATTTCCCGTCACCGCAATCAGGACGCCTACAATCTGTTCCACACAGAAGAGGAAAATAATAAAGACAATCACCGTGCCAATCACATTAAAGATTAAATGGATGGCCGCCGCCCGCTTGGCGTCCTTCTTACCATTGAGGGACGCAAGCACCGCCGACGTACATGCGCCGATATTGCAGCCTAAGATAATGAACATTCCTATGTCCATGCTCATCAACCCCTGGTTGGCAAGCAGGACCATGATACTGACAGTCACGGAGGAACTCTGGATAACTGCCGTAAGCACCGCGCCCAAAAGCACCGCCAACAGCGGAGACTGCAGGGACGCAAACATATGTAATACCATGGGGGAATCTTTCATGCCGGCCATCGCCCCCGACATGGTTCCAAGCCCCATAAAAAGGACGCCGAAACCGATAATGACTTCTCCCCATCGCGACACCTTCTGCCTCTTGCAGAACATAATCGTAAGTACACCCAAAAGCAATATCACCGGCGCCGCTTTCTCCAGTTTAAAAGATACAAGGAGCGCCGTCACCGTCGTACCGATATTCGCGCCGAAGATAACCCCCGCCGCCTGCGTCAGGTTCATCAGCCCGGAATTGACAAAACTGACAACCATAACCGTACATGCGGAAGACGACTGTATCACTGCCGTAAAGAAAACGCCTACAAGGATACCCATGAACTGGTTCGTAGTCAGCCGTTCCAGTATCCCCCTTAATTTCGCGCCTGCAACCTTCTCAATACTGTCGCTCATAATGCGCATACCGTACAGGAACAGCCCAAGCCCGCCTGCCATGGAAAGAATAATCGATAGCTCCATCTTGTCAAGATTCCCTTCGTATGTACTTATTCCAACACAAACCTACATATTTCTATTCTATCGGAAATAAAGTACACTGGCAAGCCCCATTCATAAAAAGAATCGCAAACAACGCCAAACCCGCTAATAGGCCCGCCCCGCCGCAATATCTTTCTCCATCTGCGCTTTCAGCTCCTCCACCGAGCCAAACTTTCTCTCCGGCCTGCGAAACGCAAGCAGTTCCACCATCATGTCCTTGCCATAGATGTCTCCCTCAAAACCATACAGATAAGTCTCCACCCCCATCACCCGGTTATTGCTCACCGTCGGTTTGCATCCCACATTGGAGACGGACTTATACATAACGCCATCCACGAATGCCCTGGAATAATAGACGCCATTGGGCGGCAGCAGTTTGTCCGGCTCCGGCAGAAGGTTGGCCGTGGGCATCCCGATAGTCCGCCCCAGCTTCCTCCCATGTTCCACATGCCCGCTCACGCTGTACGGCGTCCCAAGCATACGGGCCGCCTCCTCCATCTGCCCTTTCCGCACGGCCTCCCGCACCCTGGTGGAGCTGACTTCCTCCCCGTCAACCTTTACCTTCTCTATCCATTCGGTCCTGTAACCGTACCGTGGGGCATACCGCTCTAAGAGCCTGTAATCACCCGCGCCCCTTTTTCCAAAAGACAAGTCCGTCCCGGCGCATATATACGCCGTCCGCATCTGCCTGGCAATATATTTGTGCACAAATTCATCCGGTTCCGTGGCGGCCGTCTCGGTATTCAACGGGAATTCAATAAGCACATCGACCCCCATCCCATCAAAAATCCGCCTTTTTTCGGCCAGCGTAGTCAGCTCCTTCTCCTCTTTGCCGAAAAAAGCTGCCGCCGAGGTATCAAAAGTAAATACCGTGGCAAGGCAGTTCTCCCTCTTCTGTTCCGTAATCTTACGGATTAATTCCCGGTGCCCTAAGTGTACGCCGTCAAACTTCCCCATAGCCACGGCGCTTCTCCCCGGCAGCTCAAATTCAGTAGTCCGTTCTATAATCTGCATATTCTTTCCATTCTCTTTTTCAATCTTCATCCCGAAACGTTTACGCGGCACAGAACCAACAGACAGGCTATGACAGAAACATCCTGACAGGCTTAAGCGCATCTTCATCCCCACGGTATTCATAAATTCCGTAAAACCTTTTTCCGCCGTAGACTCTTACCTGCTCTCCGTCCCCAAACCGCATCGGTTCTTCCAACTGTGCCGTATACAGGCAGTTGCCGTTCTCGGCCAGCCTCCGCCATTTCTCCGACACTGTAACTGCCCTGTTGCGCCCAAACACGGCATCGGGCGTTATAATAACATCAGATATTCTATTCTCATCTTTCAATCTCTGCAATTCTTCAAGCTTTAAGGCGCTGTCGATTCCGAACATGCCCACCCTGCTTCTCACAAGAGACTCCATAACGCCACCGCAGCCAAGCCGCATACCAATGTCATGGCACAACGTTCTGATATAGGTGCCTTTGGAACACACCACCCGCATCTTCACCGCCGGAAGTTCCACCGCGCAGACTTCAATCTCCTTAATCTGCACCTCTCTGGGCTTACGCTCCACCTCTTTGCCTGCCCGCGCCAGCTCATACAGCTTCCTGCCATCGACTTTCAGCGCAGAGTACATCGGCGGAACCTGGCTATAAGTTCCCAGGAAACCCATAATGGCCTCCCTGACCTTATCTTCTGTAAGCCGGTTAAGCCCTTCCTCCCCACATGTCGATAACACCCGTCCTGTCATATCCTGCGTATCGGTTGTTATGCCAAGCCGGAGTGTGGCAAAATACTCCTTGTCCCAATCAGTCAGCATACCGCACAGTTTTGTTCCCGAACCCAAACATACAGGAAGCACGCCGACCGCCTCCGGGTCGAGTGTTCCTGTATGTCCGATTTTTTTCATCCTGCAAATTCCCCGGAGCTTGGCCACCACGTCATGGGATGTGAACCCCCGCTCCTTGTAAACATTCATAATTCCATTATATGTGTTATCCATTCTTCTCTCTCCACAGCCGCCGTCGCCTTCCTTCCGGCCATTCACATCCCGGCCGGGCTACCTGTCTCTCCTCGGCAGACAGCCCGGGCCAGGCAGAAAACTTCCCAAATCTACCCGGATATCTTAATCAGTATGTGAAAGCTGTTCCGCAATCTCTATAGAAAGATTGTTGATGTTATCATGGTATGTACCGTTCATCGTGCATCCCGCCGCACGTACATGCCCGCCGCCGCCAAACTTCATCGCGATGGACGCCACGTCCACTTTTCCATTCGAGCGCATGCTCACCTTATACTCTAACGTACCTGTCTCATACATGAAAATTGCACAGTCTACGCCCTTGACCGATTGCAGATGGTTTACAATCCCGTCCAGGTCCTTCGGCGTCACCCGGTAAAAATCCATCATACGGCGTGAAACCATGCTGACAATACACCGGTCCCCCAAAAAACGCACGCTCTCTAACACCGCCCTGCCCATAATCTGCGTCTGCAGATACGTCTTCTCAAAAAAGGTTTCCTCAACAATTTTCGAGAAATCAAAGCCAAATTTAATTAATTCCGCAACAATCTGCAGCGTCCGCGGAGACGTATTGGAATACCTCATCACGCCGGTATCGTGGACAATGCCAATATAGAGCGCCGTGGCAATCTCCTCATCAATTAAATCAGGATTCATCATTTCATAAAGCAGTTCCGCCGTAGAACTTCTCTTCGGTTCCACCACGCTCACATCCCCGCTCCCGGGATTGCTGACATGATGGTCGATGTTAATTTTCTTACGCGCCTTCCGGTAAATCGGCGTCGCCTCCCCCAGGCGTTCCTCCGAACAGTCCAGCACGATAAACGCATCGTATATCTTATCAGTGTTAAACTCTGATTTAACATCCTCTATATGAGCAATACAATTGAAAATCTCCGCCGGTTTGCTCAGGTAAACATCAATTTCCGCCGCCGGCATCTCTTTCTTCAAATAGAGGTATAGCCCCATCACAGAGCCTACACAGTCCCCGTCCGGCCTGATATGGCCACCGAGCGCTATTGTCTTTGCATCTTTTAATTCATCGATTATTCTCATATTAATCTTCCATTCTTGCTCAGCCTGCAAGCCTGAGCACAATAACCCTTATATATTCCTACACAGTTTCAGATATTTTTTTCGTCTTTCTCAACTACTTCGTCAATCAGCTTCGACATATTTACGCCGTATGCAATCGACTGATCCATTATGAAAGTAAGCTGCGGCGTGTTGCGCAGGTTGACCGTCTTTGCAAGCTGGTTCCTGATATACCCTTCTGCGCTCCTTAGCCCTTCCAGCGTGCCGGCCTGCGCTTTCTCGTCGCCCAACACGCTAATCCACGCCTTGCATGTCTTTAAATCCGGCGCCACTTCCACCGCCACTACAGAAGTCATCGGGGCGATTCTCGGGTCTTTTATACCGCCCCTGATGATTTCCGCCAACGCGCGCTGCACTTCTCCGTTGATACGGGTATTTTTCACACTGTTTTTACGCATTTTACAAGTCCTTTCTGCTTCGCATATTACAAGCTGCCGCGCATGGACTGTCCGGCAGAACAGTGCACTAGCGGGGCACTTCAACCATGACATACGCTTCCACGATATCCAATTCCTGCATCTTGTCAAATCCTTCGAATACCAGACCGCACTCAAATCCGGCCTTGACTTCCTTCACGTCGTCTTTGAAACGCTTCAGGGACGCCAGCTCACCTTCGTAAATCTGCTCGCCTTCCCTGGTGATACGTATCTTGCATCCTCTCTGGAACTCGCCGTCCAATACATAGGAACCGGCAATATTGCCGATGGCGGAAGCCTTGAATATCTGGCGTACCTCCGCATGGCCGATGACTTTCTCCTCGAATACCGGGTCTAACATACCCTTCATCGCCGCCTCGATATCTTCGATAGCCTGATAAATAACCTTATACAACCTCACGTCCACGCCTTCACGCTCCGCCACAGCCTTCGCCGTGGAATCCGGCCTGACATTGAAACCGATAATGATTGCGGAGGACGCCGAGGCAAGAGATACGTCGGACTCGTTAATTGCGCCTACGCCACCATGGATGCATTTTACTACAACCTCTTCATTAGACAGCTTCATCAGACTCTGCTTCACAGCTTCCACGCTGCCCTGTACGTCCGCTTTGACAATCAGGTTCAGTTCTTTCAGATTGCCTTCCTGAATCTGGTTGAACAAGTCATCCAGTGACATTCTCGTCTTAGTATCTGCAAGCATCTCCTCTTTATGCTGCGCCATATAAGTTTCCGCATAAGATTTCGCGCTCTTGTCGTTCTCGTGTACAATAAACACTTCGCCTGCGCTTGGCACATCGGACAGTCCCAGGATTTCCACCGGTGTGGAAGGTATGGCCTCCTTTACTCTCCTGCCCTTATCGTCTATCATGGCGCGCACCTTGCCATGGCTTGCGCCTGCCGAGATGAAATCGCCTACATGCAGCGTGCCTTTCTGCACCAGTACCGTAGCCACCGGGCCGCGACCTTTATCAAGTTCCGCCTCGATGACAAGCCCTCTCGCATTCCTGTTCGGGTTGGCTTTCAGTTCCATAATTTCCGCAGTCAGAAGAATCGTCTCTAAGAGGTTCTCGATGCCTTCCCCTGACTTGGCGGATACCGGTACGAACTCTGTCGACCCGCCCCAATCTACCGGAATCAGTTCATATTCCGTCATCTCCTGCTTCACGCGGTCGATGTTCGCGCTCGGTTTATCAATCTTGTTTACCGCTACGATAATCTCTATGCCCGCAGCCTTGGCATGGTTAATAGCCTCCACAGTCTGAGGCATCACGCCGTCGTCCGCAGCCACCACAAGCACCGCAATATCGGTGGAGTTAGCCCCACGCATACGCATTGCCGTAAACGCTTCATGCCCTGGCGTATCTAAGAACGTAATGCTCTGCCCGTTGGCGGTAACCGTGTAAGCGCCGATTGCCTGCGTAATTCCGCCTGCCTCCTTATCCGTCACATTGGTCTTACGGATAGCGTCGAGAAGGGACGTCTTACCATGGTCAACATGCCCCATAACACAGATGACAGGCGGCCTTCCAACCATGGATTCCTCGTCTTCCTCATCCTCCTTAAGCAGTTCCTCGATGACGTCTACTTTTACCTCTTTCTCGCAGATAATCTCATACTCAATCGCAATATTCTCTGCATCTTCAAAGCTAATCTCGGAATTTAACGTCACAATCTGTCCTTGCAGGAACAGTTTCTTGATAATCACAGAAGGCTGGATTTTCATCTTATCCGCCAGTTCCTTGATTGTCAATGATTCCGGAATTGTGATAACTTTAATCTGCTCTTCTGCAGTTTCTTCCACTTTCTTCTCAGGCTTGATGAAGCGTCCCGCTTTGTTGCGGTTCTTTACCGCTGCATCGTCCTCTTCATAAATCAAATCTTTTTTCGAGCGTTTGTCCCTATCCTGGTTTGCCCTGCGCTTCTCGTCATCCCTGTGCTTCTCCACGTCCTTAATCGGCGACTCGGGCATAAAGTCCTTCTGACCGTTATTCTTCTTAAATCGATTGTCCTGCCCGCCATTGCCTCTCTGAGAGCGGTCAAAATTTCCACCGCCGCGGTTAGCGCCCGCATTAGCGCCACCGCCCCTGCGGTCGCCTTGATTATTGCGATAACCCTGACGATTCTGGCTTTCAGGCCTGCGATTTTCCCCTGCATTTCCTGTCCTCTCCTGTCCCTGCTGCTGTCTGCTGTTGCCGGACTGTGCCGCGCTTGCTGCGGCCGCCTTCTCACGTTCGCGCCTCTCCTGCTCACGCTTCTCCTGTTCGCGTCTTTCCTGCTCACGCTCGCGCTCCCGTTTCTCCTGCTGGCGCTGCTCCATTCTGCGCTCCTGCTGCTGGCGCTGACGAACCTCATAAGGCTCCGCCGTCACCGGAATAGGCTTCTGGGTGGGCCGGATAATCTTATGCGGTATATTCTGCGCCTGTACCGGACGGCCTCCGTTGCCAGATTGCCTTCTGTCGTTGTTACGGTTTGAACCGCCGCCGTTTCCGCTATTACCGCCGTTTCCTCCCTGTGCCGGACGCTGTCCCTGCATCTTAGAATTGTGCGGATTGCTCACGAAAATAATCTTTTTCTTCTTGGGCGGCTCATTCTTGCCGTTTCCCGACTTGGCAGGCTCTCTTCCGGGCCTGTTCTCCTGTTTTGCATCCGGCTTGGTCGTCTGTTTCGGTACTTCCCTGCCCTCTGTTTTCGTCTCCGCTTTCACCTCCGCCGCCTTCTCTGCAGCTTTTTCCGGTTTCATCTCCGCCGCCTTCCCTGTCTTGGCTTCCGCCTTCTTCTCTTCACTCTGCGCTTTAGCGGCCGCGCCGAACTGTTTCCGTACAAGCGCAATCGCCTCATCCTCAATGGAACTTTGTGCTACTTTTACTTCATATCCTTTATCCTGCAAAAAAGCAATCAGCTCTTTACTCTGCCTGTCTAACTCTTTCGCCAGCTCATGTACTTTCATTTTCGCCATGCTCACTACCTCCAACTATTTCGAATCTAATAAATGCTTCTGTACCGAATTTGCAAATCCCTCATCAGTCACAGCAAGGCAGGAACGCTCCTCCTTACCGATGGCGTGCCCCAGTACGTCCTTTGAAGCGTAGTACTGATATGGCACTTTATAGAACTCACACATATTACTGTATTTTTTTCTGGTGTTATCCGAAGCATCCTCAGCTATGATAACAAGATATGCTTTCCCCTTCTTGACTGCTTCCTCCGTCGCAAATCCGCCACTGACAACATTTCTGGAGCGGGTGGCCAATCCCAACATGGATAACACACGGTCCCGATTAGGTTTGTTTAACATGTTCGCCCTCCTCAAACTCCTTTTCCAGATTCTCATATATTTGTTCGGGAATACTCATCTTAAAAGAACGTTCCAAACCTTTGTTCTTTCTCGCCTTGCCAAGACACGCCCTGTCCATGCACAGATAAGCTCCCCTGCCGTTTTTTCTTCCGGTCAGGTCAAGGACAATAGCGCCTTCCTCGTCTCTCAAGACACGCATCATTTCCTTCTTGTTCTTCATTTCGCCGCATCCCACACACTGCCGCATAGGTATCTTTTTTGCCATTGTCCATCCTTTCTGCCATCATGTCCCCACAGGCTGTCTATTCCCGCTCATTTCCCCTCACAAGGCATATTCCTTCGCCTGCGCTTAAACTTCCGCTTCTTCCAGGTCCTGTCCCTGTAATTCCTCCTCGTCCACGGTCTCCTCGGCGTCCTCTTCTGTCTCCGCTTCATAACCGTCTTCGTCAGGGTTCACATCTCCTACGCCGTATTCTGATTCCTCATACCCTTCCGAATCTGCAGCGTCATAGTCTCCCTCTTCATAGCCGTCCTCGCCATACGCTTCCTCATCGTACTCTTCATCGTCATACACATAGTCTTCGTAACGGAAGCCCGGCGCATCCTTGGCCTGCGTCTCACTCTTGATATCAATCTTGTATCCTGTGAGTCTGGCTGCCAGCCTGGCGTTCTGCCCCTCCTTACCGATAGCAAGGGACAACTGGTAATCCGGCACTACCACTTTCGCCGTCTTCTCGTCAGGGTCGGCGAACACAGCGACAATCTTGGCGGGAGACAATGCGTTCTGAATCAGGTTGCCCGGGTTTTCATCCCAATTCACAATATCAATCTTCTCGCCGCAGAGCTCATCCACAATGGAGTTGACTCTGGCGCCGTTAATGCCGACACACGCGCCCACCGCATCCACGTTCGGGTTGTTGGAACGCACAGCCAGTTTCGTCCTGCTTCCCGCCTCCCTGGCGATGCTCATGATTTCCACGGTGCCGTCTTTAATCTCCGTCACCTCAGACTCAAACAGTCTCTTCACCAGTTCCGGGTGTGTACGGCTTACCAGAATCCTCGGTCCTTTAGGTGTATTCTTCACTTCCAGGATATATACCTTAATTCTCTCCGTCGGCCTGAAATTCTCTCCCTTTACCTGTTCGCTCTCGTTTAAGATTGCGTCCGCCTTCCCCAGATTGATGGAGATGTTCCTGCCAATATAGCGCTGGACAATTCCGGTCACGACATCTTTTTCTTTCTCGTAATATTGATTATAGATAACGCTTCTCTCTTCTTCCCTGATTTTCTGCAAAATTACATTCTTCGCATTCTGTGTCGCAATACGTCCAAATTCCTTGGATTTAATTTCCACATGGAGCATATCGCCAAGCTGCGCCTTCTTGGAAATCTCCTGCGCATCTTCCAGCGAAATCTGCAGCACATCGTCCTCAACTTCTTCCACAACTTCTTTCTCTGCATAGCAAAGGAAATCGCACGTCTCTCTGTCGATTTCCACTTTCACATTGTCGGCCTTGCCGAAATGGTTCTTGCATGCCGTGATAAGAGAGTTCTCAATCGCCTCAAAAAGGGTTTCCTTGCTGATTTCTTTCTCCTTCTCCAGCAAATCCAGGGCTTCCATTAACTCCTTATTCATTTTCCGTTATCCTCCTATGTTTCCTGATTCTATATTTCGATTTGACTTGATATATCCTAAATATCCAACGCAAGCCTGACGACAGCGATATCCGCCCTCTTAAAAACCCGCTCTGCGGCTTCTTCCTGCCCGTCTTCTTCCTCTGTTATAGTAAACGTCTCCTTGTCATAAGCCTTCAGGATACCCGCAAACTCCTTGCTCCCGTCAATCGGTTTATATGTCTTAATCTCAACCGCTTCCCCCAGGCTCCTCTCCAGATGCTTATCTTTCTTAAGCGTCCTGCCAAGCCCCGGGCTGCTGACCTCCAGGATATAGGCATCGGGAATATAATCCTCCGCATCCAAAGCGTCCGACAATGCACGGCTGACGTTCTCGCAGTCCGTAATATTTACCCCGCCCTCCTTATCGATATAGGCGCGCAGATAATAGTCGCCGCCCTCTTTTACGTATTCCACGTCGTAAATCTCTACGCCATATTCCTTGACAATCGGCGTAAGCAACTGTTCCGTTCTCGATTCGTAAGTTTCTCTCTTTGACATGCCTGCCTCCTGTAATTTGTGTAAAAATAATAAATTTCCTTATCACATAAAAGAGTGGACTCGCAAGTCCACTCTTTATCACAGTCTCTATTCTTACTACATTACTTATTTTAGCACTCTTTACAAATATTTGCAAGGGAAATCTTGGAATAATTCCTGTGGGAGTTCCTTTCCCTACGGATTGCATCTTTTACAGGGCACATACCCCTGCGCAATAATACTGTCTCTGCTTTCCGAGGAATCCTTCCTGTTTGTCGTCGGCAAAGAACCGCATGACGGTTTATGGAACTTCATCGTCTTCACATTCAGGATGTATGTAAGCTCCGTTGTCTCGGCGCTGTTTTCCTCTTTCGGGGGCTCTTCTTGGGCCGTTGACACTTCTTCATCCTGTGTCCTTGACTTTGCCGAAGATGCATTATCAGAACTTGCCCCTGTCTTGAAACTGCTTTCCGCCTTCTCTTCGCCTGATTTCGTCGGCTCTCCTGCCTTCCATGTCTCTGAAGCAGGAACGTTGAACGTGATTTCTTTGCCGTCGCATGTGGCTATAATCGTACCGTCCTCATCCGTCCTGTACACGTCAACGCCGTTCATCCTAAGTGTGTTGAGCGTCGCCGCATGGGGATGCCCGTATGAATTGCCCTCGCCACAGCTGATGACCGCATATACAGGACTGACTGCTCTGAAAAACTCATCTGAAGTGGAATACTTGCTGCCATGATGTCCCACCTTATATACATCGGCGGAAATATCCATGTCATTGCCCAGTATGTCGCTCTCCGCATCCTCCGACGCATCCCCCGTAAAAAGGAATTTATTGTCTCCATTCTGAATCATCAGGGCAATGGAAGAATCGTTCGGGTTGTCATACGCGCCATTCGGGGCCAGTATCGTAATTTTGGCTGTCCCAAGAGAATACTGGGAGCCAACCTTGGGCGTCGTATATTTTAAATTTTTGTTATCTAATGATTGGATTAGTTTTTGATATGTTTTATTGTCTTTCTCAAAGTTGGATACAAATACTTTATTGATGTCAAGTTTATTAATGACAACCGGCGCGCCGCCGATATGGTCCGCATCCGGATGCGTCAGGACCAAATAGTCCAACTTGTCTACTTTTTGCTTCTTGAGATAATTCTGAACAGCCGTCCCTTTGGTGTCGTCCCCGGCGTCAATCAACATGGAATGGCCGCCGCATGTTATCAACGTGGAATCTCCCTGCCCCACATCCATGAAATGAACCTTCATTTCATCCGCATTTTTTGGCGCTGCCAGCGCGGCCGGCGGCGTAAGCGACAATGTCCCTGCTAAGATGGAAACTGCCAGTATTAGGTTTACCATGTACTTATAGATTCTTTTCATACTAACCTCCCTGTATTTGGTATACAGGTATTCTATCACAAAAATCTATGTTGTCAAAGAAGCAGCAGTCCGGACTGGTTACTTCTCCAAAAATCCTAAAAATTTCTTCCACTCCATGTAACCTTTTAAATCTCCATAACAATACTCTGACTGCATAATATCCTTCACAATTTTTAACCAATCAAATTTTTGTGAAAAGCTCCATGCGCCAGAACTGCTCTCAGCATCTTTCACAGATTTTGCCACCACAGCTTTCAGCACAGTGTCCTCAAAACTGCCCTTCCCGCTTTCCTTCAGATGCGCAGTGAACGCGTACATTTCAGCCGTATCACAATTCTTCGTGTCAACCTTCGACACATCCACCATCCGTTCCGTCACATTTCCCGACTTATCCCATATTTTCACTTTGTACACGGGATTTTCCGAATTAAAATCCTGCGTCTTATATACGGTGACGGATGAACCGCTCACAGGTTCCGCACACGAGAATATTGCGGTATCTCCCGTTCCTTTGTCAGCGCCATGCAAAACGGCTGTCGCCTGCCCTGCTGCCTGTGCCGCCTCCTCCACCTGTTTTGCAAAACCGCCGTCCGCCGTATTTTTTTCCGTCTTTCTTGTTCCATACTCTGCGGCTGTATGGCCTGCTGCTCCGATTCCGTTGATGCCCATCATTCAATGCCTCCTTATCCGAAAATTTCCTCAGCTTATCAGGAAATGATTCTTAGATTCCTGCTATTTGTAAATAATACGAACCAAGACTCAAAAAAGTTTCATCGACCATCCGGTTTCTCTTTTGGCGTAGCAGGCAGCCCACGCTCTTCATATCATACTTAATACTACGGATATCCCAACTGGTTATAAAAAATGAGCGCGTCTTAACGCCATAACAATGGGTTTATATAAAATCATGGTAATCGCCGCATTGAATCCGCCCTTAATCAAATTAAAAGGCAGAAAAGCCGGAATTAACAACTCTGCAACCGCTTCTCTTGGACAGCCCATATAAAGAGGCGCGATTAAATAATTCCAAAGCAGCATTACTAAGACCATGCACCCCCATCCACAAAGCAGCCCGCCAATAGCGCCTGATGGTTTGGGGTTTTTCTTGTAAATAAACGCAGCCGTACACGCAAAGGAACAACTTGAAATAACATTCATCAAGAAACCCAAAATGCCATTTTCACTAATCGTAAACATCTCGACTAAAGAAACAATTAGGGCGACGGAAAATGAGGTGAACGGACCGAAAATCAATCCGCTAATTGCAATGATAATGTCCTTTGGGTCGTACTTCAAGAAGAGTACAAGCGGTACACGTCCAACTACGGTAGTTGCATAGGCAAGGGCGCAAAACATACCTACTGTTGTGAGTTTCTTTGTTTGATTGTTCATTGAAAATACCTCCTTAAAAAATTAACACCTAAAAGCAATGAAATGCCTTTAAGTGCTACGATTTTAAGGTGTATTGAAAATGTCAACAAAGCATTCGACAGATAGACAAAAAGTGTATATTATCAGAATAATTCTTACATATCCAATACACCTTCTTTAATCCAGACTATACTGTCGGTTTTGGATTTTCACCAAATCAGCATTAATACGCTCGCGGACTTTACCGCCGATCGGGAATTTCACCCTGCCTTGAAGACATTCATTCTATTCAATTTTCGTTTATTATTATAGATTTGTTTTCCGTTAGTGTCAATAGAAACGCTAAATTTTGACTGTTCTAAGCTACGGCTTTTCAACCTCTTCCTCTGGATACTTAGAAAGCGCATGAATAATTGTTGACATTTCGTTAAAAATTTCTTCATAATTAGTGTCAAACTTATTAGCAATAAATATCTGCCGTATATCTTGCAATATCATTCTCCAATTGTACATATAAGTAATTTTCCAGCATGTCTAATATATTTTGATTTTTTCCAAGCGATTTTGATATTAGAGTTTGAAAAATTGACATTAACTCTTTTGGAATTTCCTTATTCCACTGTAAAGCCTCAATAAAACAGCTTTTTTCCTGTAATGTTCCTTCCGGAATCTTTTTCAGATATTCATTGTGCATCCATATTTATAATGTGCTTTGCATAATTTACTAAAAAAACCCGATGAAAATTATTATCTGTATGATTTCCAATCATATTTATAATTCTGCCAATATATTGTTCATTTAGTTCTGATTGAAAAACAATATTTTCATTGACATATAATATGATTTTATCAAACTTCTCACATTTATCTGCTTCCAATATTTGTTCTTCTAAATTTATTTGATATTTTACTTGAAGAAGATACCCTGCATACTTATAAGTCAGAATCCCACTATCTATCTCCGACAACTGTATAACCAAATTTTTCACATCAAAGCACTCCAATGATTTTACCACCATCCATGCCGTCACTCCCCATCTATCGTGCAGCATCTGTTCTGTTCCATCATCCAATTTAACTAGCACATCATCCAGACTCATATTGTACAATTCTGGATGTTCTAATAAGATGTTCTCACCAATCTGAAGCACTCTCTCGATTTCTTCCCTATCAGTTATCATTATCGCACCTCTTTTTATTTCCCATCCCTATCAGCTCTTTTCTTCCTTAAAGCTTTTTGAATTATCTCATCCACGTTACTTCCCTTTACTTTTTCCCCTTCATATTTTTGAACTTGAAGCACTGCCTGTTTTGGTAATGTCTCTTCACGTTCCTGTTCCATAAATAATTCCTCTAGGTTTTCTGAATCTAAAGCCGCCTTCAAAACCTGTATTGCATATTCGGAAATATTCTCCCACCCGCCATACAGATTTTTTACCGCGCAATCAATCTGTTGATAACTTAAAGGCTCTCCCATTCTTTTTTGTTCACTCAAAATACCAATAATATCAGACAAATCCTTCTTATAACGTCTCCCGGACATTAATTTCATGGCAACAAGATATTCCGCGCTAATTGTCCTGATATTCAATACATTAGAATAGGTACGGTAATACTTAGAGTATTGCGATAATTTAGGACTATAAGAACTTGTATTCTTAAAGTCTGCATTCAACCAACCATTTGGCAGGCCGAGACGGTCTCCTACTGTATTAACTGCCTCCTTCATGGCCGACGATGCTGTTATGACCGCATCTATATCATAGGTCATTTCACGAAACCCATAATTGGCAAGAATTGCCGCACCTCCAACTAACACAATCTCCGCAGGCATATTTTTCCCATTTCTCTTCCGAAACTCTTTTGCCAGTTCCTTCAAATAATAGTCCAGATTTTCTTTGGTAAAACCTTTCTCAACAGACATTCCTTATCTCACTTTCTATAATATTAAACCTCAAAAATTCAGGAATCGCTTCTTTCAGACATTGTTCTTTCTTATCAAGGGAATCATCCAGTTTTGCAGCAAGAATGATATCCTTTGGATATAACGGCTCTGACAGCTTACAGTTCCTTATATCTTCATAATCATTGCACAATGGAAGTTCATTTTCTCTGCTTAAGTAATCTACCATAGCCAGAAGATAAAAGCTTTCCCGATACCATTGCCGTTCCCAATAAGTCCTTATTTGATTTTCTTTTAAAATATCAATAATAAAGTCTATATCCCCTTTATCTTTCACTAAATGACAGATATTACTTTTATATATTTCAAAATCTCTTAAATTTGGGGCATTTTCATCTTCCTTAAAACATTCTGTCAAAAGTTCTTCCATTGTCACATGGAGCGTCCTCGCTAATTTATATATTGTTTCTGCCGTACATTTTTCAATCCTGGTTTTTCCTTTCACAATATCTGACAATGTAGTATATGGTACATGGCTTTCCTTAGCACACTGATAAACAGAAAGCTGCCTTTCCTTTAACAAACTCATCAATTCCATTTCTCGTTCTCCATTTCATTGGTTCTTTTTCTATTAATTATAACGGTATATCGTGATAGTGTCAAGAAATGAAAATCTAATACATAATATCAAAAAACCCCCGTGAACAGTATTCTCACACCATTCACAAGAGGTTCTTCATTCAAAATAACCAGGCTAACTTCGCCTTATGTATTCATCTGCTTCGCAAGCTTCCCTCGAGGAAGTTGCTTTATACGTTCTCTTACATTCCCATCTGCATTGCGAAGTTTTCCTATTCTGTGTCCCGGTCTCACACCCCCGGAACTATGTATTTTACTGGCTTTGCAGTGATTTTTGACTGTTCTAAGACCGCGGCTTTTCAACCGTATCCCCCCCCCCCAAAAAAATTTCTAAGCTTTCTTCTTGCGATTTCTTTGCACCACCGCACTCTTAAACGCCTTCATCATGGCTGGCGACAATTCTCCACAATCCTCATCGAAGTTAATAGGACTTTTCTTCGCCTCTTCTACCTCTTTCAATTGCTCCTCCGTAGGTTTTTGCCCACTCTCAATAATTAATGTTCTGGTCATAATAAAGCTCCTTTTCTGCATTAGTTGCAAGCCTAGCCGAAATAAATCTAATTGCTTCCTTTCGTTCTATAAATACTACAAACAACACATCTCCGACTTTCCCTATCGCAATATATCTATCCTCATTGACACTATGCTCGAAATCATACATTTCTATATAATAAGGATCATCAAACACATAAGCTGCTGTTTCAAAAGAAATTTTATGTTTTTCCTTGTTTATAATATTCTTATCTTCGTCCCATTCAAATTTCATTTTTAACAGTTCCTCTTAGATTATTCTATGTTAACAGTATATCATTAAATAAACCAGTCCATCAATTACATTTTCTTTAATCACTTTTCAACTTTTCAATTCTTCCTCTCAATACGCTTCTGCCACAGACCATAAAAAAATATATTCCAAAATATCTAATTGCCGTATTTTTGTATTTTCTTAGCAAAATTTCCAGTTCGCCCTTTGCCCAATATATTATAGATTCCTTTTTCTTTATTCTATCTAGCGTTTGTGGGCTTAGCATACCACTATAAAACAATCCGTAACCACTGGCTTTAAAATCTTCAAGTAAGTCTCTACACATTTTTTCAAACGCTCTATCATCTAATTTAGAAAAATCATACTCTTCATGTAATAACTCCGGAAATATAAATGGAAGCAACTTATTATACATTTCCTGAATGTCCTTATACTCCTTAGCGGCAAATACATCCTGCTCACCATTCAAAGCCATTATAATCGCCCAGGAACCACTGTGCAAAGTTTTAACTATCAATATATTTTGACTTATTTCATACTCCTGACAATCTTTTTCCTCTACCTCCATGATATCTAAAAATGCATTGATACGTTTAAGATACTCGCTGTTTATAGAGACCTTTCATTCCCCAGATTGCGCCAAACAGTATTTTTCACCGGAATAAATTTTATCAGCCATACAAGTCTGGAACTTCATTGAATCCTTAATCTTTTTAAAAGAATCATCGCCATAGCCTGTAATGAAAGCCCCCTGTCGATCCACAAACACATTATCTATATTACCAAATTTTGAGGGATACCGTTCTGATATATCTGAATAATCGGACTCCATCAACATTCTATAAGCATACTTTATCTCATCTCCATACTCTAAAAATGCACAATATTCTGATTTAAAATTTCTCACTAAATACTCTTCATCTATTTCTGCATTTCCATACGACGCAAGCGCCGATTCAAAAGCCCCCAGAATCTGTTTGATATTTTCAAAATCGTATTCCACATTAAAATATCCAACATGCACATCTGTAAATGGGCATCCCATCCCATCAAAAAAATCCATTCCAGGCAATATACCATATAATTTTCCTAAAGCCTGCAACATTAATAACTTTTCCCTGTCAATTTCACGAACAGTAAGCAGACTATCATATTCTTCATATGTAAATACATAATATATATCACAAGAATCCGCTTCCATATTCAATCCAAGTATTACCCCGTATGGCTTCCATTTTTTATATACCGAAGTATTTAAATAATAAGGCGTACTAAGGATTGCACGCCATTCTACATCATACTCATGACATTTTTTCTTAATAAGAGTAATCTTTTTTCCCAAGGATGATCAGGGACAAACTGCAACAAGGGATTCGTATACGAATTATTCAAATTCACCAATAACTTGTGTACCGCATAATCTCTGGCATAGATTGTGGCATCATATTTTTCATCAGAATAGCACATTGGATAAATATATGCATTCAAATCTTTGTTCATACAATTTAAACACTCTTTTTCAGTCCCACATAACCAGGACGAATCATCACTTCTATCATAAACCACAGCAAAGCCCTTATGCTGATCCGCATATTTCAGCCATAAACTTTCATTTTGCCATGTATCAGAAAAACACACTGAATAAATTTCTTTGCGTAATTCCCTGCGAATCCCTTTAAAAAAATCATAAGAAACATTTCCTATAAATTCAGCAGTTTTATCTGTCAAAAAGCTTTGACATTCCTCATTTGAAATACCCAAATAATCAGAAAAACCAGAAAGCCGCTTCTCATTACTTCTTAAATCCTCTACTTCTTGTTTAATCCCCTCTAATACCAGATTACGGTCTATCCTTATATATGTATCAAAAGGATCATCATAATAATCAGATGTAGAAAAATACATCTTGTTTTCTATCAATGCAGAAAGCGACTTATTATTTACGGAACGATACCTATATAAAAATCTTGGAAACTTAATTGTCGCCAATAAGCGTTTTATATCATTTTCAACATCTTGTCTTGATACTTTAAGAAAGAAACCATATTTTGTACCCTCTGTTTGGTAATTTGTTTTTCCCAAATCATCTCTAATAACATTACACAAATCCATCTAAAGTTATAGAAAACGGTTTCTAACATCAAAAACCCTTGCAAATGACTAAATATCAACATTTACAAGGGTTCTCATTCTTATCTCTATTCGCTTTATTTCGACAAATTTCTACTGATTCATCTGCTTTGCAAACAATTTTATTAAAGTTGGCTTGTTTACTAAATCTGCTGCCATTTATTCATAATATCATACCCATATTATAAAAGGGTAAAATAGAACTTTTCTTATCAACTATCCTTTCACTTATGCATTCTCTGATTTGGGTACAAATTTCTGAAATTGGGTACTACACAGTTTATCTACACCTATAACCCAAATGTACGATATAACCAAGCCCGGCTGTCTACTAACATATGAAGTATCCTTACTATGTATATGGTGTCCTCTGAAATTACATAATAAATTTTATAATTCTTATAATAATCTTTCCGGACACCTAATTCAGCAAGTATTTCATCTTCATCCAATTCATTCCGCTCAGGGAAATTTATCAAAGAATTGATTTGATTTCTGATACCTTTTACCGTATTTTCGGCAGCACTGGGATTTCCCAATTCAAAAGCAATATAGTCACCTGCATTTTCTAAATCTTCTTCTGCCAAATCGGTAATTTCTATTCTATATTGCTTCATTCTTGTACTTTTTCTCCAGTCTGTCACATACAGAGTTAAAATCTTTTGTTTTTCCTTCTTTTATCTGATCTAGTCCTGCAAGCACAAGATTACGCACTTCAACCTTTTGTTCTTCTAAGGCTATCTGATAATCCTTTTTTACTGCAACTTCCATAAAATCAGTCCTTTCTAATATACAGTATACGCAATAATGCTCAAAATATTTTCGCAACTATAATTAATTTTATAATACCTTATCTCTGCTTGCATCGCAAGATTTCTTTGATAAATTTTCAGTTAATCGCATTCCCAAACTTAGCAATCTCATCATCAAACTTCTGCTCTGTAACATGAGTATAAATTTCAATCGTTGTACTGTAATGCTGGTGTCCCATCAATATTTGCACAACTTTAGGATTCATGCCTTTTTCAAAACAGCGACTACAAAATGTATGACGCAATGCGTGTGGGTATACATCTTCAAAGATATTTGGTTTTCTTTGTTCCCTTACAGAATCAAAAGCCTCTGCCTCATTAATAGCCTTTACGACCTTCTTACACTCTTTCTCTGCATGGTATCTAAGAACAGGTGAACCCATTGACGTAACAAATACCAAATCTGCAAATTCACCTTCACATCTATATCTTTTACCCAATTCCCTTCTAATCTTATCTTGCTTCTTTTTCTGTGCTAAGAACATTTCCTTTGCTTCATCCATAAATGGTATCTTACGATATGAATTATGTGTTTTTGCTGTCGTTAAACACATCTTTTTTACACCTTTTTCATAATTGCATGATAAAGATTGATTAATATGTATACACTCATTTTCAAAGTCCACATCGCTCCATTTCAATCCACCAACTTCACCGATACACATACCAGTAAGAAACATAATATAAAACATTTCCTTATACCAATTATTCTCAACTGTCTGTAAAAATAAATTCTGCTCTTGTACCGATAAAAAGCGTCTTAGTACCTGCTTATTTTCCCAAGGTACACTAATCTCAAAACATGGATTCTCTGAAACAATACGATTATGCTTTGCAGATTCCAAACAATCTCTAACACGACCTAACGCATCACGCATACTTGACGATACTCTACCTTCTTTTTGCATCGTATTAATTGCCTCTTGAATATCAATATTGCGAATATCCACAACCTTCTTTGTTCCGATAAGATTACCAAATGTATTATAATATTTGCTCTTCATGGCAAACACACTGGTTGATTTTATCATAGGAACTTTGTATTTTGTAAACCATTCCTCAAACGCCGTCCACCTTTAAACCGGGGTTAATCTGCCGCTGTACCTTGCCTATGGTTTTCATAAGCTGCGTCATTCCCTTTAAGGGGAGATAGTGCGCCTGCACCGGGACAATCACGCTGTCCGCCGCCGCAAGCGCATTGATGGTGAGCATACCCAAACTCGGCACACAATCAATCAGGATATAGTCATAATCCTTTTTCAGCTCGCTTAGATAGGATTTCATGGTGAACTCCCGGCTCATGGCGTTTACAAGCGTGATTTCCATGCCGGACAACTCGATATTCGCCGGAATCAGGTCTACGCCCTCGTCATGGTGTAAAATCCCCTCGCCCGCGACAGAATGGCTATGTATGGATTTTGGGGAAATAAAAAAAGCCGACTGATTCTCGTTTTGAAAACCAATCGGCTATGTATTATCTCTTTGAAAAATATCTAAAACTTACCAGTTATTCCCCTGCTTCTAATATATCAAATAAATAGTAAGTGGATATTAACCTTAAATTCTCCCCTATTTCTTTAAATCTATGGACAAAATTCTCTAAATCTACCACCACATTATCAAATTCAGTTATATAAAAATGCGGCATATATTTCTGGTCGAATGGATACCTTGAAAAATCCATGTTATCCTTTTTTCTTTTTCCATTCTGTGTCGCTATTTTCTCAAACAATTCATCTACATACAATTTTGTTCCATTTATCATATCCTTAATTTTTTTTCTTTTCTCTTTATCTGTTTCAAACTCCTGTACTCTTTTTATCACTGTCTGTAATATTTGTTGAATATCGTGCTGCCCTTCTATTTTTTGCTGATTGTCTAACAATATATTCAATGTCCAAGCAGTGGCTTTAAGATACAACTCAATGGCATGATTAGCATTAAATATAATTGGATAAATAAGGCTATCTGCTTTTTTATCCCAATTATCAATCAATGCTGCTTCGGCAAGCATTATTGCAGAATTCATGAAGCCATCCGCAATACAATCATATTGTAAATATGGTCATGATGGCTCGTCCTCCAGTTCATATATGCAGTCTTATTAGCATCTGCATTATAGCTAAATATATCTTTCATTTAATTTCTCCTTTAATCCTATTCAAAAGTATTAACCTTTTTATGATGATAAATATTCATCAACAATATGGTAAACAAAATCTAATACCTCATATATGTGATTGATTCCATCTTTTAAAACCGTATAATCAATAGAATGCCCACAAGTAAAATATAGGCTATCATCCATCCTAATCAAATAACGCCAAACTTCTGCATTTTGATCCACTTGTCGTACATTATTCTTAATTTCATCTCTCTTTTGATTGGCCTCTTGCAGTTCCTGCAACATCCTCCTTATCTCTTGCAAGTTTATCCCGTCAAGAGAATATTTAAAGAAATTCTCCTTATACATTTTTACTTGATTTATAAAATCTTCTGAACATATCATATCATCAATAATCTCTTTTTTCACACAATCCCATAAATCTAATAAGCTATGTCCGACTTTAGGCATAGTTCCTCTAGTCCGCATATAAATATGCTTTAATGAAATTTCCAAAGAATGCCGATAAGAAAACAATATCGGAAATATAAACGTGTCAAGTATTTTAGGATTATTACCGTTATCCAATGCTATTTCAACTAATTCATCAGCGCTATTTTTATATCCTTCTCTCAGCCCATATAATGCCTGATCTTTATCCTGCCATCCGAAGTGAGCAGATTGTTCCATAAGACCTGTATCTTTAAATATCTTCAATATAATACCCTCCACACTAATGATAATTTTATCTTAACGTCTTACTTCTTACAGTAGCGTTATAATCCTATTTCACACTTTCTATCAACTAACAATTGCCAGTATCCCATAATCCCTATCTGATAAGATATAACAGCCTACACACTCTAACACCATTTAGAGAAACTCCATGTAAATCTACGTCCAAAAACGTCAAGCAAACTTCTCCCCTTTCCCCCAGCTCTTCCCCCAAAAATCCCTCAAATTGGCACTCAAAATACGGTAATTTACGATAATTTATGAACCTCTCCTTAGAACGCAAAAAACCCCTGAAAATGCCCATTCTATGGGATTTTCAGGGGTTCGTGAATCAATTTCATTCAGAAGTTTACTGATTCATCTGCTTTGCAGGCTTCCCTCGAGGAAGTTGCTTGATACGTTTTCTTACATTCCCATCTGCTTCGCAACTTCCTCGGCAAAGTTCTCTTCCTTCTTCTCAAGACCTTCGCCTGTCTCGAAGCGGACAAATCTCTTGATGGAAAGGTTCGCGTTATTCTCCTTCGCAACCTGCTCAATGTATTTTGCTACAGGCTGTTTTCCGTCTTCAGCCTTCACATATACCTGCTCAAGCAGACATACTTCCTTCAGCTCTTTGTTCAGACGTCCGTTAACTGCTCCCTCGATGACCTTCTCCGGTTTGCCTGCCATCTTCGGATCATTCTTAATCTGCTCTGCAATAATCTCCTTCTCATGAGCCTTGTATTCCTCGGATACTTCATCCGTAGATACATACTTCGGATAAAGCGCCGCCACCTGCATAGCGATATTTGTAAGCGCCTCTTTTACCGCATCGTTCACTACATCCGTAGCTGCCTCGACAATGACGCCGATTCTGCCGCCGCCATGTACATAAGACACTGCACATCCATCATTAGCAACAACCTTCTCAAATCTTCTGATAGTCAGATTCTCGCCAATCACGGCTACCTTATCAACCAAAGCATCCTTCACCGTCTTGGAAGTATCTAAATGCCAGCTCTCTGCAAGGAATGCGTCCATGTCTGTCGCATCGGACTCCACAGCCTGTTTCGCTACCGCCTCCACATATGCCTGGAAATCAGCATTCTTAGCTACGAAGTCTGTCTCGGAATTTACCTCGACTACAGCTACTGTCTTGTCATCCTTCACAGACACGCGGCAAAGTCCTTCCGCAGCAATTCTGCCCGCTTTCTTCTCCGCTTTCGCCTGTCCGTTTTTCCTCAAATACTCAACTGCTGCATCCATGTCGCCATTCGTCTCGCCAAGGGCCTTCTTGCAGTCCATCATGCCTGCACCAGTCATTTCTCTTAACTCTTTTACCATTGCTGCTGTAATAGCCATCTATCTGTCCTCCTATATCTTCCACATTTTCAAATCCGTCGCCTTCTATGACGCCCGAAACACATCCCGCCTATTCGTTGTCGCCGTCGGCTTCTTCAATCTTCTCCGCCTCAGCTTCCGCAACATATTCTTCTGCACCCTGGTTTGCCTCGATAACAGCGTCCGCCATCTTGGAAACAATCAGCTTAACCGCCCTGATTGCATCGTCATTACCAGGAATGATATAATCCAGTTCTTCAGGGTCACAGTTCGTATCGCCGATGCCAATCAAAGTGATACCCAGTGTATGCGCTTCCTGAACGCAGATTCTCTCCTTCTTAGGGTCCACTACGAAGATACAGTCCGGAATCCTTGTCATATTCTTAATTCCGCCCAAGTTTCTCTCCAGTTTCTCCCACTCTTTCTTAATCTGGATAACTTCTTTCTTCGGAAGCACATCAAATGTGCCGTCCTCAGACATCACCTCAATCGCTTTGAGCCTGTCGATTCTGGACTGGATTGTCTTAAAGTTGGTCAGCATACCGCCAAGCCATCTCTCATTGACATAATACATACCGCAACGCTCCGCCTCTGTCCTGACAGCGTCCTGCGCCTGCTTTTTCGTACCTACGAAAAGGATTGTCCCTCCCTGGGATGCAACATCGAATACAGCCTTATAAGCCTCGTCAACTTTGCCTACCGATTTCTGCAAATCGATAATGTGAATGCCGTTTCTCTCCGTGAAGATATAAGGAGCCATCTTAGGGTTCCATCTTCTTGTCTGATGTCCGAAATGAACACCCGCTTCTAATAACTGTTTCATTGAAATAACGCTCATGATTCTACCTCCATTGGTTTTTCTTCCATATACCTTACATTTACTGCCACTCTCCGGTCTTTTGTCCGGCAAGCACCCGCAGCCACTAGGCATATGTGATTACTTGTTACATGTATGCCTACGCACACTATTATAAAATAACATAAAAAAACCTCTATTGCAAGAGGTTTTCGTAATATCTATTCCGCACCCGTCACAATCCTTGCTATCTGCTCGTCGCTGGCATCCGCAGGAATGGAAAAGGTACCTGTTCTCAGTTTCTTATCATAACCATTCTGGCATAAAAAAGTATCAAACGATTCCGCCGAAGTCACCACGCCGACATCAGCCAGCTTCCTCGCCACTGTATAAGAACCGTCACCGCTGCTGACGGTAATGGTCTTGACTGCCGCCGAAGTAATGATTCCTTTCGCATCCTCCGGCTCCGCCGCAGCTTCCGCAGCCGTCACGCCGCCCGTCCTGCCAGGAGATGTTTCGTTCCGGGCGCCGCCCGCTCCACTGTCCGCCTTGGCCGTCTCTGCCCCGTCCTCCGGATTATCCGCCGTATCTGCGATACCGGAATCTGCTTCCTCAGTATCAGAAATATCCTTGTCCTCTTCCTCAGAAGCCCGTGCCGTTTCATCCTCTTTCGCCGTCTCCCCGGGTTCTTCCGACTCAGTATCCTCCGTCTGCATCGATGCATCCTGATTTTCCGGTGCTTCTCCCTGGGATTTATCCTGGCTCTCCTGTCCGGCTTCATCATCACCGGCCGATTTCTCGTCTTCTTTCCCGGCATCCTCATGATTCAGGTCTGAGAGAACTGTATTCTCAACCATGCCAAGCTTCTTCGCTCTGGCTATAATCTCCGCATCCGTCATGGATTTCTTCCCCGACAGGGCAAAACCCATAATAATCGCCGTCACAACAATCCCAATGCCCAGGCCGCGCAAATAATATTTCCGTTCCATGTATGCCACCTTTGCCGATTATTCTTATTCCTACATACCCTCAAAAAGGTCGATTACCAACTTTACCTCGCCAAGCCCCAGTCCAAGTTCTTTGGCGATTGCCATATTAGACTTACCGGCTTTATGCAACGCCAGAATTCTCTCATTGCTGTTGCCGCCATTATCCCTGCCCTGTGCAAATTGTATATCCACGGAGGGGGTATTTTCCTGTGCACGGTTTCGTGCAGCGCCTTTTCTTCCGCGCAGTCTCTTCTTAGGTTCCTCATCCGCTTCCTGCTTCGGCGCAAAAAATCCCATGCTTGCAAAGGCTGCGGTTGTGGAAACATCATCCTCCTGCGCCGCCACATAATCACCGTCAGGCTCGTGGATAATCTCCACCCTCTTAGGCGCAATGGGCTGGAAATCATTTTCCGGCTCCACCTGATTCTCCTGTTCTTCTTCCTCCACGGTAACTACAGGCTCCTTCTGCATTCCACGCCATATTTCTTTCACAATATCATCCGGATTATCTTCCGTGTCCCCTAGCTCCAAATCCGGCAGGGCAGACACATCCATCCATTCTCCATCCGCATTTTCCGGCTGTTTCTCAGATTCCGCAAAACGAAGGGGCGCTTCCTGGACTTCCGCCTTGCGCAATTTGGTTTCCTGGAATGCCGCCAAATCGCTCTTTGTCTTCTCAACGGCATCCACAACAGAATGCATGGCATCTTGCGCTGCCTTCTGCGCCTGCATGGCAGAATCCTCCGCGTCCTTAATCGTCTCCACCGCCTCGTCGGCTGCCTGCATCACATTGTCAATCTTATCCGTCATTTCTTTTGCCGTGACTTCCGCATCTTTGACCGTCTGCTTAATCCCGTCCGCCGCCATGGTCGCCTCATTGATGGTAGACATCAGATTGTCATGCTTATCATTCAGCATATCATACAGAAATACGACTTCTTTATGGTTCTTGTTAATCTCTTCCAACACTGTATCCGAATATTCATTGACCGCCATAATCTTCTCATTTGCCACCCGCTCCATGGCGCGTTCGGCTTTCTCCATAGAATAATTGATGGTCTCGTCTACAATATCCGCGATTCTATCCTTAACATGGTCAACTTCCCCAGCGACTAGCCGTCTCACCTCGTCCTCGCTAATCAACTGTACCTCTTCATCCAAATCTTTCTTTCTTGCGGGCATCAGATATCCCAACAGGAATATCGCCACTCCGATTACAATCAGAATAATTTCTGTTGCGCTCATCCTTCATCTGTTCCCTTCTATGGCTTATGACATCTACACAGAGAAATCAATATGTTCGGCTTTCTTCATAAGCACCTTCCCATCGGGATTCTGGCCCGGCTTCTTCTTTCTTGCTTTCCCGCCGTCGCCATGGTACTCATTACTCCCCTTATCTTTCGCATCAAATTTGCGTTCATGGTATTCAGGCTGATCGCCCTTATTGACTCTTTTCACCTGTTTCTCGACTTGTTTTGTCATCTGCTGTCCGAAATTAGCCTGCTCGACCATTCCCTTAGCATCTTCA
The DNA here is from genome assembly GCA_947172645.1 of uncultured Lachnospiraceae bacterium. Classification (GTDB taxonomy): domain Bacteria; phylum Bacillota; class Clostridia; order Lachnospirales; family Lachnospiraceae; genus UBA3282. The sequence continues at coordinate 82,228 of CAMWBY010000008.1, forward strand.
TTATGCTTAATCGAGGTGAAATCCTGCGCCCTCGTAATCTGTCCTTGCAATTCAACAAAACCTATTGCCATCCTACCCCGCCTCCCACGATTCCACAATATGGCCGGCTGCTATTTCCTGCCATTTTCCGTCAAAATACCGATATAATTCCCCAACCGCACTTTCATCTTCTGGAGCGCCCTCGTATGCAGCTGCGAAATCCTTGATTCCGATACTTCCAAAATGCTGCTAATTTCTTTTAAAGTAAGTTCTTCATAATAATACAGAACAATAACCTTGCGTTCCTTCTCTGTCAAAAGCTCCAAAGCTTCCGCTAATATTTTCTTTAACTCGTCTCTCTCCAGGACCTCTTCCGGTGTGTCAAACTGCGTGCTCTTCGTATGGCTAGACTCGTTGGACACCTCGCTGCCCTGCTCTAAAAATTCATTCAGGGAAACTACATTGGTAATCTTCATCTGCGACTGCCAATCCAGGTATTCATCCGCCGTAATGCCAAGCCTCTGCGCAATTTCTTCGTCCGTAGCCGTCCTGCCGCAAGAAACCTCAATCTCCCTGATTACCGCATCGATTTTCTTCTGCTTCTGCCTAATCGTGCGCGGAATCCAGTCCATCTTGCGGATTTGGTCTAAAATTGCACCCCTGATACGCAAGCTGGCATAGGTCTCAAATTTTACATCTTTGAGAAAGTCAAATTTATCAATTGCGTCAATAAGCCCAAAAATGCCATAGCTGACCAGGTCTTCATACTCCACGTTATACCCCAGGTACATGCTTAGCCGTCCTGCCACGATTTTTACAAGCGGCGCATACTCCAATATAATTTTTTCCCTGACTTCAGGAGACTTTGACTTCGCATAGTCCGCCCAAAGTTTCTTTTTACCTGCATCATCCATATGCGTCCCAACTCACCCTTGCTTTTTACTGTAACCGTACTGAAATACTTAACGCCTGTCTTCTTCCGCGAGTTCCTTCTCGATAACTTCGCCTTTCTCCTTATTGGCTTCCTCTATCTGTTCTTCAAACTTATCTAACATATATTTAATCACGCTTCCCGCCACATAGAAAACAATCAGGACACACAATAAGATAATCAGCATAGTCTGCGTTTCATAATGCAGCATACGCATGGTGATACTGGTGACGGCCCCCGCAGACAACATGACAAGCGGCGGTATCAGCCTGCGTTTCTTCGCCCGAAACGCACGCTCTTTCGCCTCGCGCTCTTCTCTGGCCGCACGCTCTTTGGGAGTCTCCACATCCGGCTGGCTGTCTGTGTCGGTTATCTCTGCTTCACTAATATTCTCTTCGCTGCTGTTTACTGCTTCATTATCCAATTTACAATCCTTTCACCACATCCGTCAGCCTGCTAGTACAACAAATATGAATCATCCTGCGCCAATATAACAGAATAAATGATTTATTGTACTAATGTACTGTATTAATTATATTCAGGCATCCTTATCCGTCCGCCAGATATCATCAATACAGTGCACTAGATTACACTTTCAGGCTTGCCGACCGCACGGATGACAAAATCTCCTGTCTCCGGATAGAAAATAACGGTTCTTCCATAATTCTTACCTGTATCCTGCGCTACGACAGGTATCTTAAGTTCTGCCAGCTTCTTCTTACTCGCCGCAACGTTACGCTCACCCACACGGACCATTTCATTTGTACTCTGAAATGCGAACATCTGGGCGCCTCCTGCAATCTTGGCAACCAACCTGCTCCTGTTAGCCCCTCTAGCCACTACTTGCTTCACCAATTCCTCTATTCCCGTGTCCGCAAACTTAGGGATATTCGTATTATTACGAATGGTAGTACTATCCGGGAGCATAACATGCGCCAAACCGCCAATCTTAGTCACCGGATCACGGATAGCTATTCCAACACATGAGCCGAGTCCCAATGTGGTAATGCTATCGGGACTGACGCATACGTTCAAATCGGCCATACCGACTTTTATCACTTTGCCCATAATATGACATCTCCTGTTTACACTTATCAATCTATACTATGCATACCGCAAGCATGCCTGCGGTAATGCACAGTGCCCTAACCAATCCCCAATGCCGACAATATCCTGCCATAAGAATCCAAATTCGGAACTAAAATAAAATACCCGTCCAAGACCATATCGTCAAAGAACTGTGTCTGAATTAACAGCATCTTATCGCCCAACTTACCAAACTGGATGGCAGGAACACTCAAAATTGCTCCCGCCATGTCCACCGTAAGATCCGGAACAGAAGGATAAATCACTAAGTTTGTCAGACTGGACAGGGAATTCAGGTAAGCTCCCGTAATAATATTACCCACTTCCTTAAGCGCTGAAAATTCCATCTCAGAGAACTCTTCTCCCTCAATCTGCATACCCATCAATTTATTTACGAGATGTCTGGCTGCCTGCTTCTCCAACAAAAACATGATACTGCCGGTAACATCACCCTCTATAGCAAGGTAGATGCCCGCCATAATGATTTCTTCACCGCCTATCATCTCACCCATCTCTTTAAACTCTAACAATCTGACCTGTGGAACTGACATATCCACCTTGCACTGCATCATCTGCGCCAGTGCAGTTGTCGCATTGCCAGCCCCGATATTTCCCAGTTCTTTTAAGACATCGAAATATTGGTCAGACATTTTTTCTAAGGTAATCTCACCCACAATGAAACCTCCTACATATTCTCAAGTACGACGGAATTCAGGTCCAGCAGGGAAATCAGGCCACCATCACATTTGCCGATTCCGCACAAGAAACTGTCTTTCTCATCCTTGGAATCATATGCGATTTTTTCGATCTGGTCGTTTTCCAGAGTAACGACTTCTTTTACCTCGTCCACAATCACGCCGATTGTGCCATGCTGTTCTAGCTTCAGGATGATAATCCTCGTGGACTTCGTCTCCACATCCGGCTCCAACCCCATCTTGATACGGATGCTCATGACCGGAATAACCTCGCCGCGCAGATTGATTACGCCTTTCAGATAAGCATCAACCTTCGGCACTCTGGTGATATGCTGCATCCTGACAATATTATCTATATATTTGATATCGATTCCGTACTGTTCATCACCAAGTTTTATCACAATGAACTGTGTGGTTTCTCCAACTACTTTTAATTCCTCCATGTCACCGCTCCTCCCTCTGCTTAAATCAATGTATTGGCATCCAGAATCAGGGCCACTTCACCGTCACCAAGGACAGTCGCGCCGCTGATAATCTTGCACTTGCTGATGTATCTGCCAAGTGACTTAATTACAATCTCCTGCTGTCCGATTAATTCGTCTACAACCAGTCCCGCAAGCTTATCGCCCTTCTTGACAACTACAACGACAAGATTCTCACTGGAGTCTTTCTTGCTCTCAATATCCAATATCTCATTCAGTCTAATCAGCGGAATAACAAGGTCTCGAAGCTGGATGACTTCTTTTGCCTGCACTAACTTCACATCCTGCGGTGAGATATCTTCAATCGTCTGGATAGAGCCGAGGGAAATCGCATATTTCTCATTGCCGATATCCACCATAAGAGCCTGGATAATCGCAAGTGTAAGGGGCAGTCTGATAATCCAGGAACTTCCTTCTCCGAGCTTCGTCTTCACTTCCACTTCACCGCTCAAAGCTTCAATCTTGGACTTCACCACATCCAGCCCTACGCCCCTGCCGGATACGTCGGATACCACCTTCGCCGTAGAGAACCCTGCGTGGAACAACAAATCGACGCTGTCCTTCTCACTCATATTCTCTGCCTGTTCAGGCGTAATAATACCTTTCTCAATGGCTTTGTTCCTGACAGCTTCCGTATCGATACCGTTACCGTCATCCCTAACCTCAATGACAACGTTATTGCCATCCTGGTACGCCTCTAAGAAAATAGAGCCTACTTCCGGTTTACCTCTCTCCTTACGGACTTCTGCGGACTCCAATCCGTGGTCTGCAGAGTTACGCAAAAGGTGCATCAGAGGGTCGCCAATCTCATCCACAACAGTACGGTCAAGTTCTGTCTCTTCACCGGACATATACAGTTCCATCTTCTTGCCGAGGGATTTCTGCAAGTCACGCACCATACGCGGGAATTTGCTCACTGTGCTCTCGATAGGCACCATCCTGACTTTCATAACTGACTCATGCAAGGAAGTGGTGACGCTCTCCAGATATTCAATCTGTTCATTTACCGCCGTGCTTGATGTCCCTGACACAGCGGACGCCGATACAAGGGAGTTCTTGGCGATAATCAACTCGCTCACGAGATTCATAAGCGTATCCAGTTTCTCGATATCTACACGGACGGTTCTGTTTACTACAGGCTTGCCTGTGGCCGGCTTCTTCTCGTCGCCTTTCTTCTTCCCCTTCGTCGGCGCTTTCGCCGATGATGCCACAGCCGGCGCTGTCGCAACGGCTACAGGCGCAGGCTGCTCCGCAGGATGTTCCTCCGGTTTCTGTGCCTGTTCTTCCTTCGACGGCTCCGCTTTATGCTGCTCCTGGGCAGGCGCTTCCGATTGATTCGGGTCCACCTCATCACCGATAACATCTTCAATCTCGGACACGCCCCTCGCTGCGCTAAGCACCTGTTCCAGAGAAGCGTCCGATACGACAATCAGGCTGAAATCCAAATCAAATTTCTCGTCTTCAATATCCTGTGCCGAAGGGTTGGACATGATAATCTCGCTTGTCTCCTCGATTGCCTTAAATACCAGAAAAGCCCTCGCCGCCTTCAGAATACAGGACTCCTGTACTTTGACGGTCAGCCCGTATACGCCCTTACTCTGTTTAAGCGCTTCCTTGAGAACTGTCCTCTCGCTGTCGCCAAGCTTAATTTCCAGCCACTTCCTGTCTCCTACGTCAGCTGCCGGAGCCGCCGCAGGCGCTTCCTCCTCGGCTGCCGGAGCCGCCGCAGCATCTGCGCCGTCTTCGTCGCCCGCGCCTTCCAATATTTCATTCAACTGTTTAATCAAAGGCTCATTGTCATTCGTACCCTCGTCAGCGTTCTCCCTGATATTGGCCGTATATTCTTCAAGCGCATCCAGACACTGGAAAAGTACGTCAATCATGTAGGCCTTCACAGTGATATTGCCATTACGAACCTCAGAAAAGACATTTTCCATATCATGGGTCAGATTCTGCATCCTCTTATAACCCATCGTCCCTGCCATACCTTTGAGAGAGTGCGCCGCACGGAAAATCTCATTGATGGTATCCATGTTATCCGGCTCCTGCTCCAATGAGAGAATCTGTGTATTCAGGTTCTGCAAATGTTCATTTGATTCATCAAGGAAAATCTCAAGATACTGACTTACGTCCATACTATTTTACCCCCACGTTCATTATAATTTCCTGTGCAATCTGGTCAAGCGGTACGATTTGGTTTGACAGCCCCGCAGTCACGATGCTTTTGGGCATTCCATATACCGCACATGTGCTTGCCTCCTGGGCAATCACATGAATTTTCTTTCTTGTTTTCAGATTCTTGATTCCTTCCGTACCATCGGCTCCCATACCTGTCATGACAACACATACCACCTGGTCGAATTTACTGTCCATCAAAGACTCATACATGTAATTGGCACATGGGCGGACACCCTCTCTGGTCGGCTGGTCTGAATAACGGATAGTATACTTTCCGCCCGAAGGCCGGATATTCAGATGCTTTCCGCCCTTTGCTATGTATACCGTCCCCGCTTCCAGCATATCCCCTTCCGCCGCTTCCTTCACGCGCACTTCACTCAATGTGTCAAGCCGCTCCGCAAGCGACGCGGTAAACCCTGCCGGCATATGCTGTACAATCACCACCGGCGCTTTGAGGTTCTTCGGCAGTCTTGGCACTACCGACTGTAATGCTTTAGGCCCGCCTGTAGAGCTGGCCAACGCCACAATCTTATTGCCCGGCACCGCCGAGGCATGACGGCCTACCAACTCAATCATCTTCTTGGATGTCTTTACTTCTTCCCTGGTTATCGCTTTCGTAAAGACAGGAGGATTGGAATCCGCAACCACTGCCAAAACTTCCAGCATCCTGTCTTTAAAGCTCTCGGCACGGCAGTCCATTGCATTGTTGGGTTTATGAACGAAATCAAGCGCGCCCAGTTCCAATGCATCCAAAGTCGTCTTGGCGCCTTCCCTTGTATCAGTACTCGCCATCATGACCTTCGCAGAAATCTTACGTTTACGCAATTCTTCCAACAATTCAAGGCCATTCATCTGTGGCATATTGACGTCCAGCACAACCGCATCATAGGATTTCCGGCTAAGAAGCTCCAAAGCCTCCTTGCCATTAACAGCACGATCCTGTACTTGGAATCTTTTATCGCTGTTAATTATATCACACAATACCCTTCTCATGAGTGCAGAGTCGTCAACAACTAATATTTTTTTCATTATGTCATTCCCCCTCATTTATGTTGTGAAATACCCTTTTGCTTTCTGAGTGTCTTGCGCTCTTCATCAAAAATATACTTAATGATTTCCTCCCTCTCCGTAGGGTCTACGTCAGTATACTGTACTCTGTGCTCAAATAAGCCCTCATGTGTTTCCACCTCCTTGACGCTAAGCACTTTTCCGATTACATTGTACTCTTTACTTTCACCGCCGATGTTAAGGTTATACCTGCACAGGATTACGCTCTGCACGTCATAGGTAAATTTCGCCACAAACCTAAGCCCGCCGCCGCTGATATCCACGATAATGCTGTTTCTCATGGGCCATTCGCGGTTGATGATGTCTTCGCGTTTATCCGACAGGGCGAGTTCCGCCTCATCCACTTTCCTGGATTTCATCTCCAAAGCGCAGCTAAAACGGTAATATTCCCTGCGCTGGTTCTTGCGCAAATCCGAGAGCAGGTCAAATACCACCACGTACAGATTGTTATTCTTATAGCGGTCCGCAACCCTCGCGCGGCACTGGTATACGCCGCTGTCAGCATAGAAAAACAAATCGAAATCCTTGTCAATCGGAAGAAGGACCAGTTTCGACTTTTCCATCGGCATGGTAACCTCCACTCTGTCTTCCGAAATAACCTCTATTACCTGGCTCTGATAAGACTTACGTTCCCCTTTTCCCGGGCCGGTCTTGGTATGTCTCACCGACTGCAAATCAACACGGCAGCCCGGGGACACGAATTTAGACAATAAATTTGACATATCCTGTACGATTCCTTCCTCCTGTAGCACACAGGCGTTTCTATTTCTTAGAGATGATATGGGAAAAGAAAGCCGCCATACCACGTTTTGTCAGATTCTTATTTAACTCCTTATTCATTAGCTTCGCCGCTACCGTCTCAAATGCAGCCGAAGACCTTGCGCGCGGATTGTCGATTGATACCGGCGTCTGCTGCATCACCGATTTGGCAAGCTGATTATCCTGCGGTATCATCCCAAGATAAGTAATAGGCATCTTCAGATATCTCCCCACCACCGTCTCAAGCTTCGAATACAACGATTCCGCCTCGCTCTCACCGAAAACTTTATTGGCAATCACCTTAACCTGGGTCGCCTCGGCAGAATAACGCGGATGCCTGTTCAGGGCCTTAAGCAATGAATAAGAGTCTGTAATGGAAGTCGGCTCCGGCGTCGTCACAAGGAGAATCTCGCTGCTCGCCACCAGAAATTCCAATACCGCGTCCGAAATACCTGCTCCTGTATCTACAATTATAATATCCGCCATCTCATCCAATTCTACCAAATTACGGATAATGTAATTCAGATAGTCTTTGCTGAGATTAGACATGCCGGCAATACCTGAACCTCCGGAAATAAAACCTACCTCCATCGGCCCCCAGGTAATGATATCCTGGATGCTTTTCCCCTGGTATATTAAATCACACAAGTTATGTTTTGGTACTGTGCCAAACATAATCTCTATGTTTGCCAATCCAAAATCTGCATCCAGTATTATCACTCTCTGTCCCATTTTACGGAATTGTATCGCCAAGTTAATTGCCATGTTGGATTTACCGACACCGCCTTTACCGCTTGTAACCGTAATAACTCTCGCTAAGGGGCGCCTGGGCTGACTGGTCGCTTTGATAATATTTCTTAATTGTTCAGCCTGGTCCATTAGCCTTCCTCCTTAGTTTTTTCCTCCTAACAGTTGTTTCACCGTACTCTGCGGGTTAAACTCTTCAATGTCATCCGGCACATTCTGCCCGTAAGTCACATAGGAAAGTTCTGCGTCTGTATACAATCTTAAATTGAGCAGGTTGCCCAATGTCGTCGTCTCGTCCAGTTTCGTGAAAATCAGTTTATAGTCCGTCATCTCCTTGTACGAGTCCGCAATACTGATTAAATCACGGTACTTTGTAGTCGCGCTTAATACAAGATAGACTTCCTTCTCCGCCTTACCATCCATGGAATGAATTAAATTACGCATGCTATCTTTCTGCGCCGTATTCTGGTGGGAGTGCCCTGCCGTATCAATCAGAATATAATCGTATCCTCGGAAATCTTCCATCGCTTTCTCTACTTCTTCTACCGTATAGATTATGCGGAAAGGCACTTCCAGGATATTGGCATAAGTCCGAAGCTGCTCCGCCGCTGCAATCCGGTATGTGTCCGCCGTAAGCAAAGCCACATTCTTCTTCTGGTCCACCTTGAAAATCGAGGCGATTTTCGCAATCGTCGTCGTCTTACCTACTCCTGTAGGTCCAATAAAGAACACCATCTTAATGCCGCTTGACGCAGGGGTGATGCTGTTCGGCTTCCCAAACTTAAGAATCATCTTCTGGTATATATTCGCGAGCGCGTAATCAAAGGGCATATTTGGCTTATTAATCTGAGCGATTTCATCGATAATCTCTTTCGCATACTTCTCGTCCACTTCATTCTCCAACATCGTATTGTGGAGAAGCTTCATAAATTTATCGATTTCCGTCTCTTCCTGCCGCCCCGTCTCTTTTTTCTCTTCCTTCTCGCCTTTGCCTTCTTTCTCTCCCTTGACTTCCTTCTTCTCCTTAGCCTCCTCCGGTTTCTGGAGCTGCTGTTCCAACAACGACTGTAAACTGTCCAGTTTTTCCTCAATGGCGCTGTTTTCTTTTCTTGACGCTTCTTGTCTCACAGCCGGCGCCGGGGTATCCTGTGCAGGCTGCGCCTCCTTCGCCTGGCTGGACGCGATGACGTTGTTAATGGCGGATACCGCAGCCGTATATTTCTCGCTCTCTTCCTCGAGCGCAACCGTCACCTCCGTCATATGCGGTTTCAGGAATGCCAAAAAACCTTTGCTTTTTACATCCTTGACATTCATGACGACGACGCCCTCGCCAAGCTCCTTCCTGGCATTCTCTATGGCTTCTTTTTCTGTTTTTGCAACAAATTTTTTGATTATCATTATGCTGTCACCATCCCAACAGACTGTAATTCAATGTTGGATTCTACTTCGTTATAAGATACCACAACCAAATCCTTATAGTAATCTTCCGTCAGCTTCTTAAAGTATACCCTGACAATCGGGGAAGTAATTACAAGCGGCATCTTACCTAAATCTTCCAGTTTCTTCGTCTCCGTCCCCACTGATTCCATAATCGCCTTCGTCTTCATCGGGTCAAGCGTCAAATAAGCGCCCTGCTCCGTCTGTTTCACGCTGGCCATAATCTCCTGTTCCAGTTTCGGGTCAAGCGTCACCACGCTGGTTGTCTCATTGGCAGGGAAGAACTTATTGGATATCGCCCGCTTCAAGCTCTGTCTTGCATATTCCGTCAAGATGTCGGTATCTCTTGTGGTCGTCGCATAGTCCGCCAGGGTCTCGAATATGGTGAGCAAATCTCTGATAGAAATACCTTCACGCAAAAGATTCTGCAATACTTTCTGTATTTCACCAAGACCAAGCAGCTTGGGTACAAGCTCTTCCACCAAAGAAGGGTTGGATTCCCTGAGGTTGTTGACAAGGTTCTGGACATCCTGTCTCGTCAGCAGTTCCGCTATGTACTGCCTGATAATCTCCGTCAGATGCGTCGCTATGATTGACGGCGGGTCTACTACCGTATAGCCCATGCTCTCCGCACGTTCCCTCTGCCCCTCGGTAATCCAGATGGCAGGCAGATGGAAAGAAGGCTCAAAGGTCGGAATACCCGTGATTTCCTCCTCCACATAGCCGGGATTCATGGCCATATAATGGTCAAACAGAATCTCACCCTCACTGACCTGGACACCTTTAATCTTAATGATATATTGGTTCGGGTTTAACTGGATATTGTCACGCAGACGGATAATCGGCACAACCGTACCAAGTTCCAATGCAATCTGGCGCCTAATCATAACAACACGGTCTAACAAGTCGCCGCCCTGGTTGACATCCGCAAGCGGGATAATACCATAACCAAATTCAAGCTCGATAGGGTCGACCTGCAAAAGCGACGTGACATTCTCCGGCTGCCTGATTTCTTCCGCCGCCGCTTCCTCCACATCCGCTTCATGCTCAATCTCCGCCGTCTCAATGGTGCCTGCCATAATCCTGCCGACCACAATGAAAATCATCCCAAGCCCCACGAACACAATCCTATTCAAAGGCGTCACAATACCTAATCCGGCAATGACCGCACCGACAAGATACAAGACCTTGGGCACACCAAACAGCTGTCTGATTAACACCGTACCGAAATCTGCGTCTTTGGAACCTTTGGTCACAAGGATACCTGTGGAGAGTGAGATTAACAGAGAAGGAATCTGGCTCACCAGGCCGTCACCGATTGTCAGTATCGTATATTTCGTCATAGCGTCGTTCAGTTCCAGGCCCTGACGGAACATACCCATGGCGATACCGCCCACAATATTGACAGCAGTGATAATCAGGCCCGCCGTCGCATCTCCCTTGACATACTTCACGGCACCGTCCATGGAACCGAAGAAGCTTGCCTCTTCCTGTATCTTCTCACGGCGTTTCTTCGCCTCGTCATCCGTGATTGCGCCGGTATTCAAGTCAGCGTCAATTGCCATCTGCTTACCCGGCATGGCATCCAACGTGAATCTGGCGGTAACCTCAGCCACACGCTCGGAACCTTTGTTGATAATCATAAACTGGACAATAATCAAAATAATAAATACAATAACACCTATTACGATATCACCGCCACCCACATACTGCCCAAAAGTCTTTACTACGTTACCGGGGTCGCCGGTTGTAAGTATCAGACGGGTGGAAGAAACGTTCAGGGCAATCCTGAATACTGTGGTAAACAACAGGATTGTCGGGAAATAGGACATGTTCAGGACTTCATTGGCAAACATACAGCCAAACATAACGGTAAATGCCACTGCAATATTACACGCAAGCAGGACATCCAACAGCCCTGATGTGATAGGCACAATCAGCATGATAAACGCCGAAAGCACATACGCTGTCACGCCAATATCCGCCTTCTTCAGATTTCCCATGACCGTTCCTCCTTTCTTACTTTTTTATCATACTTTACCTTGCAAATGATATACAAAGGCAAGCACTTCCGCCACCGCCTGGTATAACTCCGGCGGAACAACGCTGCCCACATCCACATTGGCATACAGCATACGGGCAAGAGGCTTATTCTCCACAATCTCAATATGGTACTCTTTCGCCGTATCTTTAATCTTCTGGGCAAGGTAATCCGCACCCTTGGCAACCACATAGGGCGCGTCATAAAGCTCCGGGTCGTATTTAATCGCCACCGCGAAGTGCGTCGGGTTCGTGATAACCACATCCGCCTCCGGAAGCTGCTGCATCATACGCCGCCTGGATGCTTCCATCATCCTCTGACGCTGTTTGCTCTTAATCTGCGGGTCACCTTCCTGGTTCTTAAACTCATCCTTGACTTCCTGCTTCGTCATCTTCATGTCTTTCTTGAATTTTATCTTCTGATAGACATAGTCAAGCAGTGCAATAATCATATAGAAAAGCGATATACGTATGCCAAGCTGCACTACCAGCATGCCAACCTGCACAATACCCTGGTTCAATGACAAATCATAGAACTGGTAAAGCGGCGGCATATTCTTTTTCAGGTAAGAGTAGACCACATACCCGACCAGGCCGATTTTCAGAATGGCTTTAATCAATTCCACCACGGAGTTTATCGAAAAGAAACGCTTAAAGCCGCTGACCGGGCTTAGCTTATTAAATTTCGGCTGTAATGGTTTCGTCGTCGGCTTCCATTTCACCTGCACAACGTTTGTCACAAATGATACCACAACGCCGACAAACAGGAAAGGGGCCATAATCATTAAAATTCTGGTAAGAGATTTGATAAAAAGGGCGTTAATCGTCTGCTCCTGTATATAACCGTCGTACATCTTAATGTATTCCGGTATCTGGGAATAGATATCGTACATGTTCCCTGTAAAATAAATTCCCATGTACTCTACCCATATATAGACAAGCGCAAAAAAAGCCAACAATTCAAACGCGTTGGTTATCTCCTTGCTCTTGGCAACCTGGCCCTCCTTACGGGCGTCCGACAGTTTCTTGGAAGTAGGCTCCTCCGTCTTCTCCCCACCCGGACCGTCTTTGGCAAAGAATTGGAGATTATATTCCAGTATTACATCATTCCCTCCACAAAAGATACAATCACCCTCTTCATCTCCGTAAATACATAATCGGCTGCAACCGGGAGCATTCTCGTAGTCAAAAGCAGAATGGCCAGCCCGAGCAGCACTTTAAACTGTATACCTACCGCAAACATATTAAGCTGCGGAGACACTTTCGCCAAAACGCCCAAAACTGCATTGAGCAAAATCATCGTACAAAAAATCGGCAGAATAATCCGGAAACCAATCGCAATATAATCTCCCATAAACATAATCACCGACGCAAGCAGCGATTCGGACTTAAATATGGCCCCGTTAACGGGAATCAGCGTAAAGCTGTCCGCAAGCGCCTTAAGCAGATATTGGTACATACCCGTAATAATCATAAACAAAGTGAACATATACTGGTAAAATACACCTGTAAAAGTCGCTTGCTGTTTGGTCGCCGGGTCCATCAGGGAAACCATGGAAATGCCGATTTCCATATCCGCTATGCTTCCTGCAAAGGCAGTCACAGTCGTGCAAATCTGGGCGCCCCACCCAATCAGAAACCCCGTCAAGGCTTCCTTCATAATCACGACAGCGTACCCCAGCAGTGTGTTGTACACAATTTCATTGCGGTCTATCCCACTGTAAATCAGATAGGCCAGGAATATGCTGAAAGCCACTTTCACTCTCCTGGGCACATTGCTCATGGAGAAAAAAGGCGCCACATACACGAAACTGGTAATCCGTACAAGAATCAGTAAATAATATTCTAAATCCGCGTAAGTAAAAGTAATATCAATCATGCCGCCACTCGCCCTTACTGTAAGTACGCGGTAAAGTTAGACCACAGATTAATCATAAAGTCCACCATCTGATTCATAATCCAATGTCCAAAAAGAATCAGCGCCATAAAAATAGCCAGGACTTTCGGAACAAAAGTCAACGTCTGCTCCTGGATGGAAGTGACTGTCTGGAAAATACTGACAATCAGACCAACGCACAGAGACACAATTAAAAGCGGCGCCGAGCATTTAATAATCGTAAATATAGCTGTCGATGCGACGGCAGTGACGTCATCTATCGTCATAGCTTCCTCCGTTCTCTACACTACTTCAGTAAGAAACTGTCCACCAATCCCTTAATAATCAGATACCACCCATCCGCCAGAACAAACAGCAAAATTTTGAAGGGCATAGAAATCGTCGTAGGCGGCAGCATCATCATACCCATACTCATCAGAGTCGACGCCACAACCATGTCGATTACAATAAACGGTATATAAATCAAGAATCCGATGATAAACGCGTAGCGAAGCTCACTGATAATATAACTGGGCACCAGTACGCTCATGGGAATCTCGTTGATATCACCGCTCCACTCCTGCCGGCTGATATCCATAAACATGCTGACGTCTTTCTTAAGCGTCTGCCTGTTCATAAAATTCCTAATCGGAATGACCGCCTTCTCAAGCGCCTCCTCATTGCTCAACTCTCCCGCCTCGTAAGGCACCACCGCCTCCGTATAGATTTCGGTGAACGTCGGCTGCATGATAAAAAACGTCAAAAAGAGCGCAATACCTATCAACACTGTGTTAGGCGGCGCTGTCTGTGTGTTGAGTGCCTGCCTCGTAAAATGCAGAACTATAATAATTCTGGTAAACGAGGTCATCATGATAATCAGTGTCGGTGCAACGGCAATCAACGTAAGAATCACCAAGATGCGCAACGCTCCGTTCACGTTGCCATTGCCATCGCCATACGTGATTGTCACCGTATTGGCTATATTCAGTTCTGCGAGGTCGTCGGCATTCTCTGACGCGCCCGGCGCCCGTTCGTTCGTCCTCTCATCCGTCGTTCCCGTAAGATTGGACTCTCTGTAAGGAGTATCCGCAGCCGCCAACGCTGTCGCTTTTTGGCTAAGACACAATATGCCTGCCAATAACAGCAGGCATACTAATTTTGCCAAATAAAATCCGGAAAAGTATTTCTTCATTCGTCTCGCCCATCTTCTTTTTCCAGAAAATTCTTTTTTTGGATTTTCTCCAAAATATCCTTAAATCCAAGAGCTTTGGAGTTATCTGTACCCGAGAAAATCAAATCCTGTTCAGGAATCTCTGTTAACATTGTAACAGTATCCTTACAAACTGCCACTGCCAAATATTTCTTTCCGACCCTGACAATTTGGACATACTTATTATTGGAGAGCCGTAACGTCTCCAAAATCTCCATGTTGGCTTTAACAGTCTGACCCTTCTGATATCCCGCCATCCATTTCGTAACCCAATAAGTAACTAGTAATACAAACAGGAAAAGAATCAACACTGTCATAAATTGTATATAGGAATCAGCACTCTCCGATAAGACGGATACCATCAGCCTACAACCTTCTTAACAGCCTCTAATACACGGTCCGCCTGGAACGGTTTCACAATAAAGTCCTTCGCGCCGGACTGGATGGATTCAATAACCATCGCCTGTTGGCCCATAGCGGAACACATAATAATCATCGCGCCCGGGTCCGCCTCCTTAATCTTCTTGAGCGCCTGGATACCATCCATCTCAGGCATTGTGATATCCATCAATACCAAATCAGGCTTCAATTCATTATACTTTTCAACAGCCTTCGCGCCATTCTCTGCTTCACCCGCCACATTATACCCATTCTTGGTCAGGATATCTTTAATCATCATACGCATGAACGCAGCATCATCACATATCAAAATATTCTTTGCCATTTCTCTTCTCCTATCACTCTTTATTTGATAATTTCGGTTACCCGAACACCAAAGCTCTCTTCGATTACTACTACTTCACCTTTCGCAACAAACTTGCCGTTTACCAGTACGTCAATCGGCTCACCGGCAATCTTATCCAACTCTATAATCGTTCCGGGCGAGAAATCCAGAATGTCTGCTATAGACTTGGATGTCCTGCCAAGTTCTACCGTAACTTCAAGAGGCACATCTTTAATCAAGCCGATATTCTCCTGTGTCTGTGCCGGGTTAAAGTTGTTGGAAAAATTCTGGAACTGTGCAGGCTGTATATTCATATTAGGCTGCATACCCATCTGTGGCATCATCTGCATCTGCGGCATCATCTGCATCTGTGGCATTCCCATGCCCATCTGCATTTGCGGCATCCCCATCTGCATCTGCGGCATTCCCATGCCCATCTGCATCTGGCTCATATCCATCTGTGGCGCCGCCATCTGAGGTGCGGCCTGTGGCGCCGCCGCTTGCGGGGCCGGCTGAGGCGCTGCAGCCGATACCGACGCATCCTCGCCTAATTGGTTCTTTAAGAAAGTATCGCACAATTCTTTCGCAAAGTCCATAGGATATAACTGCATAATTGTGGAATCAACCAAATCTTCTATCTGCATACGGAACGCAATCTTGACGAAAGTGCCTGCCAGGAACGGTGCAATATCACCGCCGGATTTAAAGGCCGTCAAGTCAACCAGGCTGGCTTCCGGAGGACTGATATCAATCATCTTGTCTAACATCGTTGACAAGGACGTCGCCGAAGAGCCCATCATCTGATTCATCGCCTCGGAAATCGCACTCAGATGCAGTTCCCCCAGCTCTCCGTCTGTGTTGCTTCCGTCACCACCCATCATAAGGTCGGTGATAACTTTTACATCATGTTCTTTCAGAACCAGAATATTAGAGCCGTCAAGACCTACCGTATATTTTATTTGAATAAACACACACGGCTTCTCGTATTCAGACAGCACGTTCTCCCACTTAGCCAAAGTAACCACCGGCGTCGTGATATTAACCTTGCGGTTAACCAACGAAAACAGCGTGGTCGCCGAAGAACCCATGCTGATGTTGGCCACCTCGCCGATTGCATCCTTCTCCATGTCTGTCATAAGAGAATCATCTATATCTCCCCCCGATGACGCTGCAGGCGGTGTCGGTGGCGCGGCCGGCGCCGGAGCCTCAGGTTCCTTCGGTGCTGCCGGTGCCGCACTGCTTGGTGCATCCATACCACTTAAGAGTGCATTTATTTCGTCTTGTGATAACATTCCGTCCATGCCTTTATTCCCCCTCTCTGACTACCGATGTGACCCTCACAGCATATTTATCCTTGCTGGAGCCCGGTAAAGCGGTAAACTTCCTGATATTGCCGACATATACATTCAAATCATTCTCCACGTCGGTATCTAAACGTATAATATCCCCGACTTGAATATTGACAAAATCGTTCACCGCAACTTTTGTCCTGCCAAGTACCGCTTTCACAGGAACGTCTACCCTTCTAATCAGAGCCTCGATATATTCCTCGAAGTCCTCCTCTCTCTGCTCCTGCATATTCGCATACCAATACTTGGTATTCAATTTATCCATGACTGATTCAAGCGTGAAGAACGGAAGGCATATATTCATAAATCCTTCCACATCGCCTATCTTCATATTTAATGTAACAATCGCAATCATGTCATTCGGTGCAATTACCTGGGCGAACTGGGAGTTTGTCTCAATCCTCTCCATCATCGGGTTCAGGTCGACGACATTCTTCCACGGTTCACGCATAAGCTGCATACACACCACCATCATTTTCTCGATGATAGTCATTTCTATTTCCGTAAAATCGCGGTTCTTGTCAAGCGGTTCTCCCGCCCCGCCAAGCATCCTGTCAATCATCGCATATCCAAGCTGCGTCGCCAACTCTATGATAATCGTACCGCCAAGCGGTTGGAAATTGACAATACCCAGAATAACCGGATTCGATAGGGCATTGGTAAACTCTGAGAAAATAACCGTTTCAGAACTTGCCACGGAAATCTGTATATTCTTCCTAAGATAAATCGGAAGGCTGGTCGATAGCAGCCGCCCATAATGCTCATATATTATTTCCAATGTACGCAGATGCTCTTTCGAGAACTTGGTCGGACGTTTGAAGTCGTAGTTCTTCACCTGCTTATCACTGCTGTCACTCATATCATCTGCATCAATTTCACCGCTGCTCAGCGCGGCAAGCAGATTGTCAATCTCATTTTGAGATAGTACCTCTCCCACGAAAGTTCACCTCCTGTGGCACTTATTAAAGAAATTACTGGTACATAATATCACTAAACGCCACATTAAAGATAAACTCGGAATCGAACATATCCTGAATTCTTTTCAATATCTCTTCTTTAATCTGATCCTGGTTATTTCTTGCTTCTTCCAAAGTATACTGGCTGTACACATCATTAATCTCACTCTTAATCAGGCTCTCACGGTCCGCCAGGCCTTCCCCGTATGTCTTGTATCCCTTATCTTTCGTATTCATAGATAAAGTGATGGTCGCAATAAAGAAATGCGGTTCCCCTTCTTCATCCAGTTTCAAGGGCATTGTCATCTTCTCGGAAATGTCATATGTCGCAATCTCGGACATCGGTATATCCGGCACAGACATATCTTCCCCATTGCCGTCCGCCGCAAGTTCCAGATTGAGTGCAGTGGCAATATTGTCCACCAACGCCGCCGTCTTCCTGGAAGTACCCACCACGCTAAACATCATAATAGCCGTCAATACGATGTTAACGATTAATAATGCCAGTACGATAATAGAAATCAGATTCTTCTTCATGACTGTAAGCTTCTCCTTTATACACTTTCTAAATTGTTTTGATAAACTACCGTCAACAGACCCTTATAAGACGTTTGTTAATCCTGTAATTAATATGCGCTCAGCGAGTTGTATATCTTAATCTCAACTCTTCTGTTCCGGGTTCTCCCCTCAGCCGTGGAATTATCGGCGACAGGTACATATTCCCCCCTGCCTGAATGTTTGACTTTCGCCGGGTCTAAATTCGTAACCGACAGAAGATAATCAAACACCGACAACGCACGCCCGGAACTCAATTCATTATTATTGGAATACTTAGCGCCGGACATCGGTACATTGTCCGTATGTCCTTCAATCTCAATCGTCCCTTCAGCGTACCGCTCCAAAATCGCGCCAACCTGGTCTAACACAGGTTTCGCCTCGTCCTTAAGCAGTGTGCTCCCCGAATCAAAAAGCAACGCCCCCTTCAAGGTAAGCTGCACGTACTGGGATGTAATCTCGATATCAATCTCACGCCCCATGTCCTTCTCGTCTATTGCTTCCTGTATCTTCTCGGAAAGCTCCTCAGATTCTTCCATCTGCGCCTCTTCCATCTGTTCCTTCACCTTCGCCACATCTTCATCGACGACTTCCCCAGATTCCATCTTACCCGTACTGTTAATGAAATCATCCAGTTCATTGAGCTGGCTTACGCCATTGCTAATCAGCATGCCGTCACCGATTGCGGAAGCTCCCGCGTCAAACACGGAAAACATCTGATTAAAAGATGCGGCTATCTGTTCCTGCTTATCTTCATCAATCGTAGACATCGCAAACAGAAGGACGAAGAAACAAAGTAGCAGGTTCATCAAGTCGCCAAACGTGGTTTGCCACGCAGGCGCGCCTTTCGGCGGCTCATCTGGCTTCCTGTTAGCCATTCGCTTCACCTCCGAGCTCATCCTCCGAAGACGTCCTGTCGCCCGGCGCCAGGAAGGACTTCAATTTCTCTTCTATGACACGTGGGTTCTCGCCTGCCTGGATAGACAGAAGGCCCTCAATCTCTATCTCTTTCACCATCATCTCTTCTGCGTTCTTGCCTTTCAGCTTCGCAGCCACCGGCGCGCATATCCAGTTGGCAAGGACAGCGCCATACAAGGTAGTTACAAGCGCGACCGCCATATTCGGTCCGATGGAAGCAAAATCCGATAAGTCCCTCAGCATGTTAATCAGACCAATCAGCGTACCAATCATACCCCACGCAGGGCCCATCGCGCCGACATTCTCCCAGAAACCGATTTTGTCTTTATGCCTGCTCTCCACACTGGCGAGCTCCGTCTCCATAATGGCGCGCACAAGCTCCGGGTCAGTACCGTCC
This sequence comes from uncultured Lachnospiraceae bacterium, assembly GCA_947172645.1. Lineage (GTDB taxonomy): Bacteria > Bacillota > Clostridia > Lachnospirales > Lachnospiraceae > UBA3282. The sequence goes on from CAMWBY010000008.1 coordinate 101,615, forward strand.
ACCACAAGCAGGATTCCTTTCTTAAGGAAATCGTCCTCAATCTCCCCCGCCGCTTCTTCCAGGGAAAGCAATCCCTCTTTACGGGCAACATTGGAGAGGTCTATTATCTTCTGAATAATCTCGGGAACATTCAGGGCCGACATCTTAAAAATCAATTTAATACTCTTAAGGCCGCCCAGGAAATCAGGCAGTGTATAACTCGCAAGTATACACATGAAAGAACCACCAAAAGTAATCAGTGCCGACGGCGCATCCGCGAAGCCTGTCAATACCTCAAACCCCTTGCCGAACACCATACCAAAGATCATTAAGATAAAACATACTACCAAACCGATAACTGAAGCTATATCCATCTGTAATCACCCATTTACACTAATCTGCAAAAATATCCTTTCTATACGATTTTACTAAATTTTTCACTTCTTGTCTACTTTCTTTTACAATTATTTTCCGTCCGGTCGTAAAGGACAAAACGGTATCCGGCGTCTCCTCGACAAGCTCCAGCAAGTCTGGATTTACAAGAACTTTCACGCCATTAATCTTCGTGACTTCTATCATGACACCACCCCTGCATCTAACTAACATATACGTTGTAAGTATGTAAAAAAATATTTAAACCATAGAACTTTTATATTTTACCACACTTCTCAGAAAACTGCAAAAAAAAGACCCAAAAAAGTCTGACAAAAATTGCCATGGAAAAGAAGCCGATACTGATAAAAACATCCAAATCCAAAATTAGTACACGAAAAAAAGTAATCCGTAAAAGAGGAACTCCCTAAACAGGAAGTTCCTCCCACGATACATTCTTTTATAATATTATCTCTTCAGATTGACAAGCTCCTCCAGAAGCGTGTCGGAAGTGGTGATGATACGGCTGTTCGCCTGGAAACCACGCTGTGTGGTAATCATCGTGGTAAACTCGGAGGACAAGTCCACGTTACTCATCTCCAGTACGCCGGAAGTCATGGAGCCGCCGCTCTCCGTGATATCCTTGCCCACGCCGTCGAACTCGCCGGAGTTCATGGTCGCGGTATACAGGTTGTTGCCGGCCTTGGAAAGACCGGAGGCATTGGCAAACTCCGCCACCGCAATCTGGCCTAACAGTTTCGTAAGCCCGTTGTCATAAGATGCGGTAATCCTGCCGTCCTGCCCTACCTCGATGCCAATCAGCTCGCCCGGCTTGCGGCCCGCGCCGATGGAACTGCTCTCGATGGAGCCGGCCGTATACTCCAACGTACACTTCTTGCCGTTACCGAAATTGTTGACGGATGAGAAGTCGATTTCGATATCGTTAAACTGGCCCAAGTCGATGATATTCCCTGTCATGGTCGATGCGGAAGGGTTAAAGTTAAGCGTCGCCGTCTTGCTTCCCTGCGTCCCGATATAGGAGAAGGTACCCAAATCATGGTCGAACACAAGCCTGTTGCCCTTATTGTTCTCCGTTATCTGAATCTGCGCGGCGCCGTCCTGACCAATCCAGTCGATGGCGTAACTCTTGCCGTTCACCGCCTCCAGGCCATAGACCTGGGATAAGATTTTCTCCTGGTTCTCCGTGCTTGTATCAGCCGGGTCCAGTATTACGCCGAAGTTCTTCGTGCCGTCAAAATAGGAAGCCTCCAGTGTCTCGAAGGTACCGGTGAAAGAAACATCCACCTCATCATTGTTGACCACAACTTTTATACTGCCCGCATCTACGCCTTTCAATCCTTCAAACAGCTTCGTCCAAGCGGCATCGTCCATCTCTTTGGCTTTTCCGTCATCCCCCTTCATGCTGTACTTGTTTGTCGTGGAATCATACAGCAGATTGTAAGGTGCCTTCTCCAACTGGTCTTTCGTCAGCTTTACCGAGCCTTCTACTTTAACCGACGCGCCTGCCGCGACATCTCCTGCCGCATTCGGGTCAATGACCTTAATGGAATCGCCGGCAGCTATCATCATGGGATTATCTTTGAAATCTTTCAGGATATTCTCAAGCGTCTTGTTCACGGAGAACTTCCCGTCCGGCGTGTAGGTCACGCCGGACACCATATCGTATCTCTGTGTTGTAACTTTGTTCGCCGTTTCGCCAAAGGTTGCAATCTGCTCAATATTCTCCAGGCCATACTTCTTAACAAGCGATACCCCGTCGCCGTCCAGAATATCGTCAAGCTGCACACGGAACTCGTCGTCGTCGCCCGTGCCGTGGAAGCTGAACTTCGCCGTATACTTATAACCCTGCGCATCGAAGAAAATCAAGGTACGCACCGCGCCTGCCGTGCTGTTAATCGAAGGGTCCTGCTTATCCAAGATACCCGTCACGTATGCCAGGGTAGTCGCCTCCGGCGGGGACTCTAAATTGCTCTTATGCATAACCGTCAGGGCGGATACCACGTCCTTCTTGATATCCCCTGTCTCCGGGTCAACCTGCCAACCCATAACCATATAGCCGGTGTTGGCCATAACAAGATTTCCCGCGCCGTCCACGGTGAAGGAACCGTCCCTTGTGAAGAAATTCTGGGAACCGTCGTTCACCACGAAGAAGGACTCGCCCTCAATCATGATATCCCAAGGGTTATTGGTGGACTGTGCGGAACCCTGCGAAGTAATCGCCGTGGAGATGGCGCCTGTCTTCGCGCCCAGACCAATCTGCCTGGGGTTGATACCGCCGCGCCCCGTGGAATCGCTTGCGCCGGACGCCGCCTGGGTTGTCTGGTACAGCAAGTCGCTGAATACCATGTTCTGTGATTTATATGCCGTCGTGTTAACGTTTGCAATGTTATTACCGATAACATCCATTCTGGTCTGGTGCGTCTTAAGACCTGCAACACCAGAGAACAATGATCTCATCATAGTGATATGACCTCCTTAATCTGTCTTAGAATAGGAACCGTGAAGCAATCGCTTTAAGCGCTATCTCATGAAACCGCCTGAAGGCAATTGCTTCTCTGCCCGCGTCTGTCATTCCGGGGCATCAGCCTCCATAAAGGTCCGGCTAAATAATTACGGCTCCGTCAATATTGGTAAATATATTCTCATTGGTTTCTGTCTGATCCATGGCTGTGATGACCGTCTGATTCGGCACATTCACGATAAATGCCAACGAATCCACGATAACCAACGATTCGTTGATTCCTTTTGCTTCCGCCTTGGCCGCTCCCATATTGAGGCGCTCCACCTGCTCTTTTGTCAGCTCGATATTCCTGTCGATAAGCCGGTTGGCCGCATGTTTGGAGAACTTCACCTCGCCGTCCTGCCTGATACCGTCCGTCTTGCCCGATAAGATATCCTGGAAACTCGGCGCATCCTGTCCCGCCACTTGGGCCTGCTGTCTGCCTGTACCGAGGTATTGGTGCTGCAGCCGTTCTATGGAAAGGAATTGGTTGCCTTGAATCTTCATATTCTCTCCTCCTTGAGATGGCTACTGCCGCCTCCGGCGGCTACTCTGTGTCGGAATCACCCTTCGGCGGCTTCGTGCCATCGTCGTTGTCACCGTCTCCGTCGCCTCCGTCGTCATCGCCGCCCGGATTCGGAGTGATTTCCTCCATTCTCTTTACATATTCCTTCATACCGTCAATATAATCGTCTGTGAGGAAGCTCTTCTGATAATCGTCCATGCTGTCGTAAATCTCTTTCAGCCTCTCCACCTTCTCCCTGTCGGCGTCTGTCAGAAGGCCGATTTCAGGAAGCTTTCTGTAAATATCCACAAACTCCGCCGCAAGCGCGTATGCATCCAGATATTTCTCATCCGCCACTTTATCCAAATCATCCAAGGAGTACAACTCTCCGCCGATGGATAAATAAGCCTTGTTATTCTCGTATACCACATAGTCCACATTGCCCTGTACCTGGGTCGTCCTGCCCGCGCTGTCCGTAACTTTCATCAGCACTGTCTGGCCCACCAAAGTGGATGCCCTGGATAATTCCAGTGTGGCGCTCATGTTCTGCATCTGCTCCAATTCGGAGAAAGTCGCAAACTGCGAAATATATTCGGTATTGGATGTTGGCTCCAAGGGGTCCTGGTATTTCATCTGCGCCACCAATAGCTGCAGGAACGCATCTTTGTCCAGGTTCGAGCCTGTTTTCTTCTCATTCTTTTTGGCCATGGAAGCGGCTGTCTGCTGCTCGACGAACTTGCCGTCTTTTACTTCTTGTACTACGCCCATATAGTCTCTCCTTTCTTTGCTGCGATTTCCGTTACGCCGTGTAATCTACGGTATTTCCATTTGCCTGCATCATCTCCACTGCAATCCGTTCGGATTCTTCCATCGGCGCAAGGTCTTCCTCGCCCTCAAGTTCATCCAGGTTGATTCTCCTCATGCCCTTGGACGCTTTACCCTGCTGACGCTTCGCATCCGCCTGCTCCTGGGAGAACTGCTGCTGCCCGTACTCATGGTTGGCAACCGTAACCTCCACCGCGTCAACCTTGATTCCCTGTTCCTCGAACTGGTTCTTAAGCTGGATGAGCTGTGTCTCGATAACCGCGCGCACCGTCTCGTTCTGAGTCGTAAACTGTGCCGTTATCGCACCGTCTTTGGCTGCAATCTGCACATTGACCGTCCCAAGGCTTGCGGGATGAAGCTGCATCTCCATATGCTGTGACTCGGCTTTCAGGTTGATTTTCATGTACTCCATAATCTGGTCCATGATTTCCTGTGTCTGCGCCGACTGATAACTTTCGTTCACGGGCGCAGGCGCCTCGCTCACTTCCGCCGGTTTATCAGGCATCTGTAAGAAAGCATTGCCTGTGGCATGGCCTTCTCCTTTTCCGGTATCCGCGGAAGAATTCTTCTCCTGGGCTTTGCCGCTCACCTGTACTTCCTCTTTCGGAGCGTCCGTCACTTCTTCCGTCACGCTCTTGCTACCGCTTTGGTCATCCACGGTCACTTTTACCTGAACCGTCTCGCCGTTCTTCTGGACGGAAACCGTATAATCTTTCATGCCCTCCAAACTCTCTTCCGGCGCCTCCGGCATTTCCAAATTGTCCTGTACAACCCCGACGTCCTGTACATCCGTCTCGCTGCCCTTAGCGACAATCTGTTTCAGCAAGGCGTCCATCTCTTCTTCGGACATCCCCAACTCTTCCTGCAGGTTTCCAAGGCTCTCATCCGCCAAAGCGACAAGATTCTGGAGATGGTTATACAATCCTGCATCGGTCACCAGAGCCAGTTCATCGGTACTGCCTGATATCTGCAGCAAAAGCTGTTTCAGGTTATCCACATCGAACAATCCCACTGCAGTCAATCCTAAAATCGCCATGGCTTCTTCCACTTCTTCCGGCGTCACGCCCATCTCTTCGGCGATATCCTGTACAAGCTGCTCGGCCGATTCTTCCGTCGTTTCCACGGCTTCCTGCGTTTCTGCATCCTGGACAACCTTGCCGCTGTTATCCTGCTGCATCGTATCCTCGGTCTTACCCGCATCCGACGCCGGCTGTTTCTCAGCGCCTTGCACCGTCTGGCCTGCCTGTTCTGTCTGAACCGTATTCACTGCTGTGCCTGCCTGGCTGACTGCGGCTGCCGCTCCGGCCAATTCTGATTTCAGGTTCGTAATGCTGCCGTTTACCTTACTCATAACCTGGCCGAAACTGGCGTTTGCAGATTCATCCTGTCTCGCCGCCTGTCCTGTCTGGTTTGCCGCCTGAACTGCTCCGGCAGCAAACAGGGCGTTCACATTCTTTACAGTCATACTCTCTCCTCCTTTCTTTAATTATCAATGTACATATATAATGAGCAGGGTGAATGCCATTATCCTGACGCATTCCCCGCTGCAATATATATCGTCCTTCCGGCAGGCTTCCTAAAGCCTTCACGATAAAATTTCCGAACCGCCTCCCTACAAACTGCTATCGGGCAGTCCAGCATATACCATATCTGGTATATTTACGAATCCGGGTCCATGATACGTGTCAGCCGGGCCGCCACTTCAGAATCCATAACACCCAATATCTTACCGCGCGCCTCCGCGCTCATCTGATAAAGAATCTTCGCGGCAAGGTCCAAATCGTCGGTCATGCTCTCGAAAATCGCAGCCGCCTCCTTAGGCTTCATCTCGGAGTATGCCTGGGCATAATCCTGTATCTCCTTATCCGCCTCAATCTGCTCCACTACCTGCTTATAAAGATATTCCGCGGTGGCCGGGTCCATCGTCTCGTAATATTTCTGGTATGCTTCCGCGCCGGGTCCTTTATCGGCATATACCACTTCCTCATAGAACTCGGTCTTAATCCGCTCGAACTCAACCTGGGCGTCCTCGAAGGTCTTAAGACGGTCAATCTCCGCGTAGAGCTGTTCCATCTCCTCGGAATCCGAATTGTTCGCCGACTGCGCCCGCTCAAGTTCCAGTTCCAACTCTTTGATATAATCCACAGCCTCACGCAGGCTGGTGTAACCCCCGTAGGCTTCCTCATCGTCCGTGGTTACCACCGATTCGGCGGGAAGAATCTTATTGATTACCGGCACGTCCTTCAGCACGGGCGCAAGCACGCCCGAACCAAACCCGCCTACGTCCAGTTTAATCAACAGACATAAAATGGCAAGCCAGATAATTACAATAACAATCGTTACCAAAGCGACGGAAATGCCGCCTGCCTCCTCATCCTCCGAAAGCTGCGCTTCCTGGGCCGAAATTTCCTTCGCCCGCTGCTTGGCCTCTTTCTTCTGCGCTTTCTGCTCGTTCTTTATCTTTTTGCGTTCTTCTTTCAGTCTCTTTTTTTCCGCCTTGGCGTCCACCCCGGCATTCAAAAGTTCATCTGCCATTCTTACTCCCCTTTTCCACGCTGTCCGTAAGTATAACTGGTAAGTTCGTCCACCGCTTTCCCTTCCGCGGCGTTCTCCTCACGCATGAACTGCTCAAAGGCTTTCTCCTTGAGCTTCTCGTGCATCTTACGTTCCTGCATGACTTCCTGCAGTTTCAGCCTTGCCGCCTCCACCGCCTCCTGCGCCAGCGCGACCTGGCCTCTCTGCGCTTCTATCATCTCATCCATGATTAACATGGCATTTCTGTTGTCTTTCAGGTCATTGACATGCAGCTTGTCGCTGCGCATCCTCCTGCCCTCTTCCAGATAAGCTTCCTTCCTGTCAATCAGCCGCTGCAGCTTCTCCTCTTCTTCCATCAGCCTCATCTGTGCCCTGCCAAGTTCCATCTTGGCCTGTGTCTCCAACTGATACTGGATATTCAGGATACTCTGCATTCTGTATGTAAACTTCGCCATGTCAGGTTACCCCTTATTCTGCAAAAAGCTCCCGCAGCATATCGACCGCCTGTTCATAGTCGAACTTGTCATTCACATCCTGAAGCAGAAACTCGTTCACCGCATCTATCTTGGCTATCGCATAGTCAATCTTCGGATTGCTGCCGCTCTTATAAGCTCCGATATTAATCAAATCTTCCGCCTCGTTATAAGTTGCCAGGACATTCTTAAGCTGTCCGGCAAGCGTCTTATGTTCTTTATCTACAATCTGCGACATACAACGGGAGATGCTCTGCAGCACGTCTATCGCCGGGTAATGGTTCTGATGCGCCAGTTTACGGTTCAACATGATATGGCCGTCCAGAATACTTCGCGCCGTATCCGTGATTGGCTCGTTCATGTCGTCTCCATCCACCAACACCGTGTAAAGCCCCGTGATAGAGCCTCTGCTGGCGCAGCCGGCCCTCTCTAAGAGTTTCGGCATCTCCGAATACACACTGGGCGGATACCCTCTGGACACCGGAGGTTCCCCGCTGGCAAGCCCTATCTCCCTCTGCGCCATGGAGAAACGCGTCAAAGAATCCATCATAAGCAACACATCTTTGCCCTGGTCCCTGAAATATTCCGCGATGGCAGTGGCAGTCTTAGCCGCCTTATTCCTCTCAAGAGCCGCCTTGTCGGAAGTGGCGACCACCACCACCGAACGCCTCATGCCTTCCTCTCCCAAGTCTCTTTCTATAAATTCGCGTACTTCTCTTCCACGCTCGCCGATAAGCGCAATCACATTGATATCCGCCTTCGTGTTGCGTGCAAACATACCCATCAGCGTGGACTTTCCCACACCGGAACCGGCAAAAATACCGATACGCTGTCCTTTGCCCACCGTCATCATGCCGTCAATCGCCTTCACGCCAAGGGGAAGCACTTCATCGATAATCTTACGGCTCATGGCATCCGGCGGCGGCGCCTCCACACTGTATGGCGTACCGGGCATATATTCGCCGTTCAGCCTGCCGAGGCCGTCCAGGACCTTGCCGAGCAAATCATTGCTGACCGGGACGGTCAGAGGTTCTCCCGTGTTCTCCACGATGCACCCCAACCCTATGCCGTCCGTCTTGCCGCATGGCATAAGCAGCGTCTTCCGCTCCTTGAACCCGACCACTTCCGCCATAATCGGCTCATACTCTTCCTCCGCCGGATATATCCTGCACAGGTCGCCGAGTTTGGCCTCCGGCCCTGCCGACTCGATTGTCAGCCCGACGACATTCTCCACTCTTCCCTTCTTCCTGAAGAATACGTCGTCCGATATTTTACTGTATTTATTAAAATCAATGATTGGATTTTTCAAAAGACAACACCCGTAATTTATTAGTTAGCTCCTGTAACTGCGTATCTACTCCACAGTCAAAAATGCCGCCGTCCGTCTCTATCAGGCATGCGCCCTGGCCCAGGGCAACATCCTCTATAATCTCGACTGTACCCTTACCTGCCGTCGCGCCCTCGGAAAGCGCCTGTTTGCGGATATTGACATAAGGATAGTCTTCCTTGGAAACATGAACAATAAAAGTCCTGCTGCTCTCCACCCGCCTTAACGTGGAATCAATCAAATGCACCAGGATATCCCTATTGTCCGCCAGCGCCGTGCCGAAAATATGGCTGTAAATCTCAGTAATCGTATCGATAAATCTTGGCTCCAATTCCTCAATCAGCCGGTCGTACTGTTCTTCCAGCCTCCGCTTCTCGTCCGCCAATGCACGCTTCATTCCGTCCGCTTCCGCATAGCCGCGTTTATAACCCTCATCGTAGCCCTGTCTGTCCGCATCCTCCAGCGCTTTCCTGCGTTTTATGTCAATTTCCTTACTCGCCGACTCCATAATCTCACTGACTCTCGCCTGCGCGTCGTCAATCATCTGCTGCGCCTGCGCTTTCACTTCTTCCAGGTCGGGAACCGGCTCCTGGGGCGGCGTACCCTTAATAATCCTGCCTGGCCCGCCCTCTCCGGAATCGGCAAGAAGAGCGTCAATCTCCTCCCCGCCAAGTCCGCTGACAAATTCGCCTTCCCCTTCTTCCTCGGAATCCCCGTATCCCACCGGAGCATTCAGCCGCGTCTGTCTGAGTATCTCAAGCTCCTCAATCCGCCGCTCTAAAAGGGAATTGCTGTCAATCACACATTTATCATCATCGGTTACCACAACCCAACTTGCTTTATACAAATTCCTAGACAATGATTTCGTCACCTCCGCCTCTGGAGATAACAATTTCTGCAGAGTCTTCCAGTTTTCTGATAATATTTACAATCTTCTGCTGCGCTTCTTCTACGTCCTTCATACGCACCGGGCCCATAAATTCCATATCTTCCTTAATCATTGCGCTCAGACGCTTGGACATGTTATTGAAAATCGCATTCTGTACTTCTTCATTGGAACCCTTCATGGCAATCGCCAAATCGCCGTTATCGACGTCACGCAGCACACGTTGGATGGCCCTGTCGTCCAGGAGAAGGATGTCTTCGAAGACGAACATCTTCTTCCTGATTTCGTCCGCCAATTCCGGCTCTTCGATTTCCAATGTCTCCATGATATGTTTCTCTGTACCACGGTCTACCGTATTCAAAATCTCCACGACTGCGTCCACGCCGCCGATAATCGTGTAATCCTGATTTACCAAAGATGCAAGTTTTGACTCCAACACTTTCTCCACTTCCTTAATCACGTCAGGACTGGTTCTGTCCATAACCGCAATACGTCTTGCCACATCAGCCTGCCTATCCGGCGGAAGCGCCGACAGAATAAGCGCCGACTGTGCCGCCGACAGATAGGAAAGAATCAGGGCAATCGTCTGCGGATGCTCATCCTGGATAAAGTTCAAAAGCTGTGTCGCATCTGTCTTCCTGACAAACTCGAAAGGCTTCACCTGCAAGGATGCCGTCAGCTTGCCTATAACATCCATAGCTTTCTCCGAACCAAAGGACTTCTCCAGAAGTTCCTTGGCATAATTGATACCGCCCTCCGCGATATACTGCTGCGCCAGGCATATCTGATAAAACTCGTTAATCACCTCGTCCTTCATATTCGGTGTGATATTCCTGGTATTCGCAATCTCCAGAGTCAGCTCTTCTATTTCTTCTTCTTTCAAATGCTTAAAAATCGACGCGGATTTCTCCGGCCCTAACGCAATCAGCAGGACTGCCGCCTTCTGGAGTCCGCCGCTAACCTTCTCTTCTACCGACTTAGCCACTGGTCTTACCCCCAATCCTCATTCAGCCAGTTACGCAGCAAATTGGCTGCCGCTTCCGGATTCTCTTCCACAAACTTGTTAATGAGCTTCCTCTCTTCGCTCTCGTTCTCAAGCATGATATCCTCCAGCTGTCCCTCAGGCGTAGATTGCAGCAGATTCTCCACTGCCAACTCTTCCTCTTCCTCTTCGTGTTTCTCGCCGCGCATACTTCTGAGCACAACAAAAGCCAGAAGCGCCAGAATCACGATGATTAGCACAATCTGTAAAATATCCGTTGCCGTAATATTCGAGCCTTCCGCATCGAAGAAGAGGTTCTCGCTGTACGCCACCAAAGTGATGCTCCCCGACGAAATACCGGTGGCATTGGCGACAGCCGTATAAATATCTTCTTCAACATCTATTTTTGTACGTTCCGTGTTGGCCAGTTTATACTCTTCCCAGGTGACGCCCTCCAACTCGCCCCGGGTCCTCACATCTTCCTCGCGTATGATATTGTATTTAATCAGGGAAGCCGCCAGGGAAGATTCCCCGTAATTAATCACTCCGCCCGGCGTCGTGATGGTCGTAATCTCCTCATTAGGAAGATAATCCCTGGATTCCTCAGATTGAGTGGAAGTAGACGCCCCGTTGTCATCCAATACATATGTAGTGTCGTCGTCATTGGAATCCGTACCGGGTATACCGCCCACATTGCTCGTATTCTCCGAGTTAAAAATATCTTCATGGCTTAACACGCCCTGGTTCTGTCCATCCGCCGGCGTGTAATTATGCCTCGTCGTGTCCGTGGTGGAGAAATCCACTACCAGATTGGTCGCCACTTCCACATTGTCAAATTCCTTCGTTCCAAGCAGAACCTTGCGCACCTCGTTAATCATCTTCTTCTCCGCTTCCGCCTTCACGGAAAGCTGTGCGTTGGCAGTGCCGGATACTGTATAATTATCGTCCCCTGTGAAGAGCATATTGCCCTCCGTGTCCGTAATGACGATATTATTCGTAGTCTCGTTGCCCATAGAGGTCGCTATAGCACGCGCAAGATAAGCCGCGCTGTCCTGGCTGAACTCATCCTTAAGTTCCAGGAGGACCCACGCGGAGGACTCCTCCTCCGTGGAGATAAGCGTGCCGTCGTTTTCCGGAATGTTCAGCTTCACGTAAGCGCTCTTAACCGCCGTAAACTTACTCAGGAAATCATGTTCCAATGATTTCTCCAAATATTCAACATACTTCTTCTGCTTATCCGATTCCGTGGTGGAAAAGCTTCCGTCCGTAACATTCTCGATTCCGTAACTGGCAGCCTTGATATTATTGGCGCCAAGAAGCAGGTTCGCATCGGAAAGCTGATCTTTGAGTACCTTAATTACCAATCCGTCGTCCGATACGGTAAAGGTCATGCTCTCCCCTTCGAGCAGGTCACGCACCTCCGCCGCCTCCGCCGTGGTCTCGCACTCCCGCAACAGCACATATTGGGGCTGCGTCAGCCAGGATACGATAATGACGATTCCCAGGATAAGCACCGCCACCCCACCGATAATCAGCGTCTTCTGCTTCGCCGTGAACCGATTCCACCATTCTAATATTCGATTTCCAAATTCCCTTAACTTCTCTAACAATTTATCCACAGCAACTTATTCTCCTTCGGTCCATCATACACACAAATGCCCACACTCGCCCAGACGCCATGGCTATACCTGCATCTGGATGAGTTCTTTATATGCGTCCAAAAGCTTATCCCTGATTGCAACCGTATATTGCAGCGCTGTAGATGCTTTCTGCAGAGCAACACCCAAATCATGCGTGTTCTCGGTTTCGCCGAGAGCCCACTTAATCTCCTCGTTCTCCGCATCGGACAGATAATTGTTAGTCGTGGCAAGATTCTCTATAGCAGTATGTAATAAATTGTCAAACCCTAAATCTTCATAAGTATTGACACGGTTAGTAGGCGCCGTCTTGGCCGCTTCCCTGACCGCCCCTGAAGACACATTATAAAGCTCCGTAATATCTAAAGCCATCTTTCTCCCTCCATCATATGAGAACACCTATATTTATATTATCTTATACTCACCCAAATCTTAGACTGCGATTACCCGTTCAACAGACTAAGCCCCGTAGACGCAATATTCTTGCTTGCCTCAAACGCCGTGGCGTTCGCCTGATATCCACGGCTGGCGTCAATCAGATTCGTCATCTCCGTAATCGTGCTGACATTCGGATAATGCACATACCCGTTCTCGTCCGCATCCGGATGGGAAGGGTCGTAAACCATATTCCCCTCCGTCCAAGTATCTTCATAAACGCCCGACACCTTGACGCCCGTGCCGGAATACCTGTCCGTAGCCCGGTTGAGCACCTGATGGAAAGGCGTCTGTGAATTCTTCTCCTCAAACACGACGACCTTCCTGCGGTACGGCGTGCCGTCCTCTGTACGGGTCGTATTCTCGTTCGCCATGTTCTGGGATATAATATCCATGCGGAAACGCTCCGCCGTCATACCGCTGGCATTGATATCAAAAGCCGTAAACATTCCCATAATCTTATCTCCTTATCAATAAGCTTACTTCATAACCGCCTGCAAATTCTTAAACTCCTGATTGATGGACAACTCCAGGCCCCTGTACACTATCTGGTTCTTGGCCAGATACGCCCCTTCCGTATCAGGGTCCACGTTATTGCCGTCAATACGGTAAGAAAAACCGGAATAATCTGTGTATGTAATAGGTTTCAGACGGCTGACTTTCAAATCCGCCACCTTCGCGTCCATGCTCCTGTACCTGGAACAGCGAAGCGCCTTGGCAAGCTGTGTCTCAAAATTCACTTCCTGCCTCTTGTATCCCGGTGTATTGGCATTTGAAAGGTTGTTCGAAAGAACCTCGTTCCGGATATAGGCCGCATCCGCCGCCTTGTCCAGTACATTGATATAATCATACGCATTCGTGTTCGCCAACATGCTCATAAAACCATACCCCTCCTACAGTAATAGAATCCATATTCCATTATAAATAATTTATAAAAAAAAACAAGGTTTTTCGATTCATTTTCACAAATTCCCAATTTCATGACATAAATAACACCGAAAAAGGATTTACCAACTGCATTACCTTCCAGTGTGTAAATCCTTTTACCTGCCTGCCAGTCTTATCCGGTCTGCCCGGTTCGGCTTCCATGCCGCTGGCATCCTTATCCTGCTGTCCTCTATGTCTGTCAGTACCTTCCCTGTTCTTTCAGCTTCTCCACTTCATCGAAAACCACATCGTTGAGCACCTTGATATAAGTGCCTTTCATGCCGGAAGAACGGGATTCAATCACGCCCGCACTCTCAAACTTGCGTAGCGCATTGACGATTACGGAACGGGTAATCCCCACTTTATCCGCAATCTTGCTCGCCACCAGTATGCCCTCCATGCCTCCCAATTCATCGAAAATATGGGTAATCGCTTCCATCTCGGAGAAGGATAGGGTACTGATTGCCGATTTCACCACCGCAATCTTGCGGTTCTCTTCCGCGCTCTCTTCACTCACCGCACGTAACATCTCAAGCCCTACCACCGTGGTGCCGTACTCGCACAGAATAATGTCGTCGATATCGTACTGTGAACTGCATTTATATAGAAATAACGTCCCCAGCCTCTCCCCGGATATCTCGATGGGGGCAATCACGGCCTGAAACTTCTTCGTGTCAATGCTCTCGAAGCCGAGCGTCTCAAGATTCACATTCTCCTTCGTGGACAACACACCCAGAAGCCTCTCGTTTAACATAGGGTCTATAAAGCCGCCCACATGGCCCACAATCAGTTCCGTAATAGATTCCACGCTGTCAAGTTCCCCGACGCCAAGCACTTTGCCTTTCCGGCTGATAACCAGAACATTGGAATTGAGTATGTCTTTCAGTACGTCGCAGATGTCATTGAAAACCACTTTCCCCGAATTATTATTGTGTAACAGTTTGCCGATTTTTCTTGTCTTATCCAACAATTGAACGCTGCCCATGAATTGTGCTCCTTAATATACTGTGAAATATCGTCTGTTATTAATGTGTAAGCGTTACAATACATTCCCAGGACACTCTATTCGCTGTCCCGTATCATGTAATGACTTTTGCCGCAAAAAGCTACATAATCCCGCATAAAATGATTTTATCACAACATTCAGACAATTTCAATGTATTTTCGGAACATTTTGTTCAGTTTGTCTGCAATTTCCATGGTTCATCCAAAATTTTCTGACATTCCTTGCCAGACCGTCCGCCAAAATTCAATTGCACATCAGATGACGCCGCCTGCTATACTTCATCAGACGCCGCCTGTCTATAACAATATATGCGCTGCCGGAAGTTTTATTGCACCGCCGCCTTTGGCGCATCTTTGATAAATCCGCAGTTTTCGTCAGAGCATACCAGTTTATTGCCTTTCTGCAATAAAATAGAACCGCACCTGTCGCATTTATCCGCCACCGGCCTCTGCCATACCATGAAATCGCATTCCGGATTATCGATACAGCCGTAGTACTTCCTGCCCTTCTTTGTCTTTTTCAGCACGATATCTTTGCCGCATTTCGGGCATTCCACCCCGATTTTTTCAAAGTAGGGCTTCGTGTTGCGGCACTCCGGGAATCCCGGACATGCCAGGAACCTGCCGTGGGGGCCGTATTTAATCACCATCTGCCTGCCGCACACATCGCAGAACTCGTCTGACAGCTCATCCGCGATTTCCACTTCGTCCAGTTCCTTTTCCGCCTTATCCACCGCCTGGGCCAAATCCGGATAGAAATTCTCCACCACGGTCTTCCACTTGACGTTGCCTTCCTCCACGCCGTCCAGGAGCGCCTCCATAGTGGCGGTGAAATTCACGTCCACAATGGAAGGGAACGCCTCCTTCATCATATTGTTCACCACTTCCCCAAGTTCCGTCACATAGAGATTCTTGTTCTCCTTGACAATATAGCGTCTGGCGAGGATTGTGGTGATGGTAGGCGCATAGGTGCTGGGACGCCCAATCCCAAGTTCTTCCATGGCGCGCACAAGGGACGCCTCCGTATAGTGGGGCGCAGGCTGCGTGAAATGCTGCTTTTCTTCCAACCCAATCAGGGATAATTTCGTATCGCTTGTTATCCCACGCATCAGGGTATTATTCTCTTCTTTCTCATCGTCCTCGGTATAAACGCTCATAAATCCGTCAAACTTCACCTTGGACGCCGCCACCGTAAAACGCTGGCCGGCCGCGTCAATTTTCACCGACGTCGTCTCGTACACGGCGGGCGCCATACGGCTTGCCACAAATCTTTTCCAAATCAGCTGATAAAGCCTGAACTGGTCCCTGGACAAAGATTCCTTTATCTCAATCGGCATCCTGCCGATATCGGTGGGGCGGATTGCCTCGTGGGCATCCTGTATCTTCTGTCCGCTCTTCCTCTCCTGTTCCGCGCCCGCAGCGTATTCGGAGCCAAACTTCTCCGTAATAAAAGCCCTGGCCGCCGTCTCCGCCTCCTCGGACACCCTGGTGGAGTCCGTACGCAGGTATGTGATGATACCCGCCGTGCCATTGCCCTTAATATCTATGCCTTCGTATAGCTGCTGCGCCAGACGCATCGTCTTCTGGGTAGAGAAATTCAGTACTTTGCTTGCCTCCTGCTGTAAAGTGGAGGTGGTAAAAGGCAGCGGCGCCTTCTTCACCCGCTCGCTGTTCTTCACCGAGGACACATGATACTCCGCATGGTCCAGCAGTTTCTTGATTTGTTCCAGTTCTTCCTTTGAGCCGATGGTTTTCTTCTCATCCGCCGTCCCGTAATACTTGGCCAGCATCGGCTTCTTCTCCCCCTCAACGGAAAAAGAAGCGTCCAACGTCCAATACTCCTCCGGAATAAAAGCATTGATTTCGTCTTCCCTGTCACAGATAATGCGCAGCGCCACGGACTGCACGCGCCCCGCGCTTAAGCCTCTCTTGACCTTCGCCCAAAGCACCGGAGAAATCTTATAACCCACCATGCGGTCCAGGCAGCGGCGCGCCTGCTGCGCGTCCACCAGGTCCATATTAATCTCTCTGGCATGTTTCAGCGATTCCTTCACCGCGGTTTTGGTAATTTCATTGAAAGTAATACGGTATACTTTCTTGTTCTCCAGTTTCAGGGCCGCAAGCAGGTGCCATGAAATGGCCTCCCCCTCGCGGTCGGGGTCCGTCGCAAGATACACTTTCTCGGCTTTCTTCACTTCCTTGCGCAGGTTCGCCAGGATGTCGCCCTTACCTCTAATCGTGATATACTTAGGCTCGAAGTCATGTTCCACGTCGATGCCAAGAACGCTGCGCGGCAAATCCCGCACATGCCCGTTGCTGGCAGCGACCTCATAATTCGCGCCCAGGAATTTCTTGATGGTCTTCACCTTGGCAGGTGATTCCACTATTACCAAATACTTTGCCATAGCATATTCCCCTGTTTTTGTTTTGCTCTATCAACGTGAACCACTATACACTAAATTTTTTATGCTGACAAGAGGGAAAAAGTTATAAAAATGTGAAACAACGCGCACTATTCCAGAAGGAAAAGCTGCGCCCTGTTCAGAGATACCGCGCCGCAGCCGGTCGCCCGGTAAGTTCTGCCGCCTCTCTTAAAATCCGACGTCACGACGACATAAATATCCCCCTTGTCCTTACCGGCGTTTGCCCTAAGAGCCGTCACCGGGGCCTGTATCCGATAAGTCTTTCCCGCCTGCAGGCCGCTTTCGTCCGCCTGTACCAGTTGATTGTCCTGTACCGTCCACAGGCCGGACTCAAACGGTACGGCCCTGGCGGTCCCGCCGCCTAAGTCAATTTCTTCCCCCTCCGGGTCCTCATAGTAGAAGTGGATTTGCGTACTTTTATCCATGGCGATATTGCCGTCCGCAAACCGGAAATAGACGTCCACCGTGCTGTCCAGCATTCCCGAAACACTGTCCGCCGCATCTGTCCATTCCTGGTCGAAGGGCACCGATATGCTCTGCAGGCGCGCGGAATCCGGCGCAAACCCCGATACCACGTCCACATCCGGCCCGTGTATCCCCGCGGCGTAAGCCGCCGTCAGGACATTGGCAAAAAGTTTACACTCTGCGCTTCCTTCCACGCCCTCGGGCGTCTTATGATTTTTTCCGTCATAGGTATATGGATACCGGCTTTGTCCGAGCCAGACCACATTCCCCTTGCTGTAACAATAGTAATTGTTGCGGGCGTCCCTTGGCGAAACGCCATAGGCCGAATCCGCATTGCTGCCTCCCAGGGTATACCATGCCGTCACATAAGGGGCGCCGCCATCTTCCAAAACATCGCAATCAAGCAGATAATCCGCGGCCCGCAACGCGCTCCTGGCGCCGAAACCAAAGGCCTCGCATTCCATGCGGTATGGATAATAAGCAATACTTCCCTCATTCGCCTGCTCGCACTGCAAAGACGCCTGCGGTGCAAACATATCGGGCCGAAGCCCGCCATAGCGGTAATAACCTGACGCGCCGCCCGCTCCGAGGCTTACATACGTCCTGTTTTCTTCTTCCTGTCCTAACAGTCCCGCACCAAGCCCCATCCTGTCGCCATCGCTGTTCTGGCTGCACACAAGCAGGCTTCTTCCTTCCTCTGCATAATTTGCAACGGCGGCGGTCACCGAATCAACGGTAAGGATATTATCCATAGTCAGCACCACCACATCCCACTCTCCGAGATAACCGCTGTTCTCTTCCAGTCTTTTCGCCAATTCTCCCGGCGTAACCGTCTCAAACTGCAAGGACATATTGCAAATCCCCTCTATGCCCTGTAAATAATATGCCAATACGGAATTTTCTTTATGCGCATAAATTTCCTGTAAACTGATTTCGGGGTCTTCAGACGCTCCCGCAACCTGCAATACCTTCACCTCTTTCCCGTATGCGGCATTGTCCAACTCAAAATATCCCTGTACGCTGTCGCGCCTGAACCGGTTCCCCGCATCCCTGATTTCCAGTTTCCAAGGCAGTATGCCCGGCCCCATTCCGTCAAAAGCGACAACAATCTCATTACCGTTGTCAGTATATCCCCACAATTCCTCTTCCGAATCGAACATGCCGTCGTAATTTGTGTCGGCATACAGATGCACAGACACATCCCCCGGATATTCTCCGCCTCTCTTATTCCTGACCTCATAGGCAATCCGCCCCTGGTATGCGCCGTCTCCGTCGGGTTTAAGACACTGCACTTTAGGCGTCTCTTTGCCATCCGGCGCAGGCAGCCTAAGCCTCGGCCTGTCAGCCTTCATCTGAGCCACAAACACCGGGTTAGACACGGCGTCCGATACCGTGTAAATGCGCTCCCTGAGCCTGTCGTCCGAAACCGCCCGGCTCAGGAAACGGTACATCACAGTCCCCTTGTCAATATACCTGTCATTGATATCATCCGCTTCCGCCCTCTGGGCCGTCCCCTTTCTGAAGCAGTTATCCTCCACCAGAACAGGATATCCCGCCTCCATATATTCCAGCAAATCCGCCATTTTCTGCGCCGTGATGTCATTGCCGTCATAAATGCCTACTCCGGATTCGTCGCCGGTATGATACGCTTTCCCTTTTAACTCTTCATTATTATATACCGGACTTCTAAACATATCGCCGCCCAGATTCAGCCTCTGGCCGTCAAGGCCGATAAACACCATATCATAGACGCTGTTTATGTCCTCCCGCTCGCCGTTGAACTGCGCCGCGGACTTCACATGGGTATCAACGTTAAAAGTCTTTCTGCTGTACAGTATCTGCTTCCCTGCCTGCATCCTGTCCGTCTTCCAGTACAGTTTGGTATTGCCCCCGTCATCCACTGTCCGGTGCAAATCAGAAGACAGATTGGCGCTGGGCTGTATCTCAAGGATGCATAAATCGTCAAACTCCCCGGCAGTGCCGACAGAATAGTTGATAATATACTGAATGGCCCGCGCCTTGCTGACAGAAACAGATATCTTGTCTTCTTCCGGCAGCGTCATATTCTCCGCCTTTATCGCCGCGGTTACCTCTCCAAAGCCTGCCGCCGTCTCATCCTTGTCAAATTCCTCATGAAAGTCCTCATAGATTAGCGGCACACTGCCTTTTACCATATAGATATTCTTATTTACATAATGACACCCGTTATCTTCTCTGTCCGGAAACTCCTCCGTCTTATCTATATTCATTTTCAGGTTATCCATCAGATTTCCGTTTTGATTCATCATCCCGTAGAAGGCCGACAAATCCTCTTTCATAAATGTCCGGGCAAGATATTGGTAATTAGTGTCCTTATAATCATCCTGGACTGTGGCGTCATAGTCTACGATAACGGGCATCATCCCTTCCGCCGCACGCCTTAAGATTTCGCCGGCCGCATCTTCGTCCATATCCCCTATGCCGCCGTCCACCTTGCCAATATAGTCCATACCGGACAGAAGGCTACCGGAACCCTCCGTCCCGCCTGTCAGGCTAAAAAACGGATTCCCGTTCAACCCGTTCTCAAGATAGACCAAATCCGCCTCGGCAGCCATCTCCACGGTCACTTCATCCGCCCTCACTGTCTCCACCTCTAACATGAAGGAATCCCGCTCGTTATCTCCGCCCGAAAGGGAATGAAATACATATTCTTTCAGCCAGTCATTGGCGCTGCGGCATCTGATATACACCGGCGCGTTTATCACCTCTATGGCGCTCCCCGCGTCCGCCGCCAGGGGAGTCAGCTTATAGTCTCCCCGCCCGTCGCCGACATAAAGAAAGGTTGGGATATTATCTGCACAATCCATAAAACTTAACCGGTCGATTCCCTCCGGTTCTTCCGTCGTCTCCCGTGACGCCATGTCATAGGCGTCAAAAGGGCGCATTTGGCCCTTAACCGGCTCCCTGCGTTCTATTTGGTACAAAATCCCACTGGCGGCGGACACATCTTCCGCCCGCCCAAACACTACCACATAATACTCCCTGTCCAAATTGCCGACCGGAACCCATTCTTCTTCGTTGTCGCCATCCACCGCCTCATCACTGTCAGGCGTATCCGGCATCGCTGCGTCCGTACCATCGTTCTCCGGTGCATCTGCATTCCCGGAGACATCTTGCGCCACCAATTCGCGCCATCCGTCTGCGCCTGCGCCGTTGTCTCTATCTGTACCTGCGCCACTGTCGCCATCCGCGCCCGCGTTGTCGCCCCTGTGACCTGTATCCGTGCTGCCGTCGCCGTCTGCACCCGAACCGCCGTCCCCTATCCCGGTATCTCCTGAGCCGTCATCATCCGTATCTGTATCGCCGTCCTGTGCGCCGTCCTCGCCATCACCCGTGCCTGCGTCTCCGTCCCCATCCGTGTCGTCATCCTGTGCGCCGTCACTGCCATCCTGGACACCGTCGCCGTCCCCGCCTGTATTGTCATCCTGTGTCTCATCTTTGTCCGCGTCTGTATCGCCGCCCTGCGCGTCGTCCCCACCATCACCCGTTCCTGCGTCTCCGTCCCTATCCGTGTCGTCATTGCCATCCTGCGTCGCGTCCCCGTCCCCGCCTGTATCGCCGTCCAGTGTCCCGCTGCTGTCGCCTGTATCCGTGCTGCCATCTTCGCTGCCGCCCTCTGCGCTTCCATCCTCCGGGTCTTTATCACCGCCCTCATTGTCATTGTTATCCGGCGTACCAAAATAGTCTGCGTCCTTCCCATATATAACCTGCGCCACGGTCCCCGCATATTCGTATTTGCCCTCCCCGTCGAGGCAGTACAGCCCCGTGGCATAGGAATAACTTCCTATATCATATGCATGTACGCTCTGCGCCTCATACAATTCCATACCTTCCTCCGGCTGCTCCACGGCAGAGAATACCAGATGCCAGGCTCCGTCCGCATTATGTTCATATACTTCCGCGCCCGTGCCGCCTGACGACAGGCCCTCCAGCGCAACATAATCATATCCCCCGGCGTCTTCACCCGGACGAATCTTTTCATATGTCCCCTGGAACATTCCCTCCGGCATTCCTGCCATGGCAGTCGCATCGATGTTCTCCGCATCCTCTATATACTGGCTGTCAAACACCATTTCCCATCCTTCTGCTTCGCCGGAGACATCATGAATACCGCCATAGGCTTCCTCGTACTGAATCCAGGGGAAATTGTCTACTGCATCCCGGGAAACTATCTTGTGAAATAGCGTCTCTCTGTTCACCCTGCAACGAAATGCCAGATTTTGGAATGCCACTGCAAAATCTTGTGTGAGAGGCGTCTGTCCATCTGCCAGATAACCCAGCGTCCCTGTAGAAAAACAGCGTCTCTCCACTCCCGTCGTGTTTCCCGTATCGTCTGTTATCTGCACGTCATAAAATACCGACGATGGGACGATATCGAGAATTTTATAAGGGTTATCCTCGTCATGCCCCTCCACAGTCTCGCCGATTCCTGCAAAAGATTCCTTCGCCATAACGGGAACCGGTCTCAGGCAACAGGCCACCTGATAACTGGCCCAAACCGCCGCGGACAGTACGCACACCGCCAGGACAGCGACAAATATCCCAAAGACATAGCCGGTTCCTTTTATCTTATTCAGTTGTATGCCGCCTCTTTTGTGCTTCTTCATTTGAGCGCCTCTTCCGTTCAGTCTGTCTTAATCCACCTGGTTCCGCCGGATGCGCACTGCCACTTCCCATAGACCGCGAACGGCGTCCCTCTCTGCTTCAATGTAACCGTGTACACATCCGTGCTGTCATCGTAATCATATTCCGCCGTCATATCCGCCCACTCGGCCTTCTCGCCAATGGAATCGGACGCATCGTAGAGCAGATACCCCCGTATCTCTTTCTCAAAACGGCTCCCCTGCCACGACGGAAAACCATCCTCCGACGGGAGTGGAAATTCCATCTTCCACAGCCGCCCGTCTATGGAAAATTCAATGCATTCCTTCCAATGGGAGACACAGACCGTGGTTCCATATTGTACGGCCGACCACTTATCTTTTCCCGCCTCACATTTGTAAACGCCGTGATTGTACAAAAATTCCATTTTCCCCTTCGTTTCCCTGGATGACAAGCTGACCGTATAACTGTCCGCAGAACCGTTGACGCCCGGCAGGTATTTGCATGTCACCGTCACGCTCCCGTTGCCAAGACTCCCAAGCTTATCCCCATCCTTCGTATATTTCCCGATGGAATACTCCCTGCTCTGTTCCTCCGGGTTCTTCAGCCCAAAGGGAAAATCCCTGTCTGACGGCACGGGAAAAGAAGCCCAACGCTCCTGTCCGTCCTCGTCCGGCAGACGGAGGTTTAGCCCCGTATCAATCTTCAAAGTTATCGTACATTGAGGCTGCTCATAATAATGCTTCGCAAAATCCGTCCCGAAGTTATGCTTAAGCAAATAGTTATAGGCTCTGCTATCGAAACTGTTCTGGTACTCATACCCTGCCACAATATGATAGGTTCCACATGCCTGCGCCATGTTATTATCATGATTCTTCCGGATAAACGGGTCTTCTGTCAGGTCGCCGTCCGGGTGAATCGAAATACAGCCTCCCGGAAACTGGTCCGTCTCATACGACATTGTCTCAGGATTGTACCCGCAGACCCGCGCCCACTTACCCCTATCCTCCCCCTCGCCTTTATAAACCGTGAACCTGATATTACGAAGGATGTCCTCCTCTCTTATATTGCGCACATTGCCAATCCACACCTTCTCTAAAACCCTGTCGCTTTCGCTTGTGAAGGAAAAGCGTTCGTAATAACCTGCGTTATCATTCGGATAATCTACGCCGTTGCACCTGAGCGAAATGGAGGGAGGGTCTAACCTTCCGTAAAACAACGCGCTTGCCTGATAACGTTCTCCTATATATTTGCCTGACGCGACGTCGGTGTGCGCCATATATTCATCCACAATCACATTTCCGCCATCTTCTTTACACCCGTCAATCTCCCCGTTACGGTTTCCCACCGCCTCATTGGATACCGGCACCAAAAGCTGAAAAAATATCTGATAGGGGCGGTTCATCTCCAACCCAAACATATCCGGGGAAAAACGGATATTTTTTCCTTCCGTATAGTACATTGCCACCCGGTCGCCCGCCGCCATATTACTGTCTAATTCCCTTATCCGCACACAGATAACATACCTGTCCCAGTCCCGCAACCCATCATACATATAATCATAAGTCATCCCGGTCGACCCATCGTTGTCCGTACCGAATTTCAATCCGGTCTGCATGGGATAGTCGCCTGTAACGCCTTCCGTAACCCTAAGCGTCAGCCTGCCGTTTACCGGCGTCCCGCCGGACGCTCCTCTTGCTTTTGTCCCGTATCTTCCGCTCTTGGAGACAGCCAGTGCAGAAGAAGCCTCAATCACAATCTCATCCCCGGCGTTGGCGTTCGAGGCAATCCTGATTTCCGCCCTTTTGCCGTCCGACGACACAATCTCCGCCGGGCTGTGCCCTACAATTTTCCAACCGCACAGTTCCCAATCTTTATCCAGGTCATCCGCCATGCATCCCTGGGCGGCGCAACGGCTGCCTAACAGGCTGCCCGCCGCGCATCCTTCCACCGTAACCGTACTGCCGGGTTTCATGCTTCCTGCGGCGCGGCTTAAGTTTACCCCCGTAACGCGCTTGATATTCACATGTACTTCCTTCGTGATATTCTCGTCCTTGTATGCCCCGCAAGTAACCTTCACGGTAAAGCTTTGCCTCGTCTCCTCTCTTCCGACTACCAGGTTGCCGTCCTCCGTGATGGAGGAACCGTTTTCTTCCTTCCCGCCCATCTCCCATCTGACCGGCCTATCCTTGTCTGGGCCATTCACCACGGGCGCAGGAAATGTATAATGGTCCCCCGGTTCGAGTATAACGTCAGCCGGCGGCGTAATCGTAAACGTATCCGCTTTCTTCATAGGCTCCACTTGAATCCGGTTGAGCGCAACCCGGTTACGCACCGTCACATTGTTAGAAGTCGTATACTTCCTGCCACCGTTCTCAAAAGTCATGGAAATCATGACAACCCTGTTCTCTTCAAACCGTGAAATATCAAAATGCACTTCTTTCACGTGCTGTGCCAGAAGCGCCCTGTCATCATCGTCGAAAACCGGCTCCGGGCAGTCGGCGTCTATCACGGTATCGCTTGTGCAAAAATAAATCGCTTCCTCTTCCTTGTTCCAGTCAAAGCGATAACTCGGGTTGTCATTGCTGCCACCTTTCCTGTTGATGACAACAAGGATTTTTGCCTCCGGCTCACCGGCGAACTCAGAATCTTTGAGAACCATCTGCGTCCCGTCACCGTAATTGATGCTGTCCGTCGTATCAATGATAACATCTGAAATTTGATTCAGTGCAAGCTGTGCCTCCTGTTGCAGCATGATATCTATATTGGCGGAAGTATAATTCCTGGAGCTGACAATGATAAAACCGGAGACCGCTATCATCACGATTGCCAGAATCGCTACCGCTATGATAAGCTCCACAAGCGTGAAACCGTTTTCGTCACTCTTCATGGTCTGTGCTCCTTTCCGTCCAACCTAACGCTACCTCCCGCAGCGTCTTCCAAAAAATTAAATTACAATCGTTACGGAACGGCGATAAGTTCTTTCGTAGTTCTGCCCGTCAGTTCTTCCAGGTGAATATGGTAGTTCTTACTCCCACCTTGTATGTAAATGTCCGAGATATTTGTCTCTTCTCTGAAAGAACCGGAACTTCTGTCGAAATGAATCTCCCACATCCCGATTTCCAAAGCCGCCGCATCTGCCGCCTTAACGGGGATATCGTCGCTGCCGTTTGAGGAACCGACACTGCATCTTCGCGCGCCGATTTTCCGGGCCCCCTCACTCTCCGTTATCCATGGCGCCCCTTCTTCTTCCCTTGTCTGCAACTCGCTGTAAACATTCCCGTCGCTTCCCCTGTATATGACCAGTTTCACATTCCCCTGTCCTTCGCTCATGGCGGCAACCTTACACGCCGCTATAGCGTTCGTAATGCCATCCGCACATGTCCTGGCGTCGGCGCCGGAGACAAGACCTGCCGACAGCGTAAACGTGACGGTAAGCGCCGCGGCAACCGCTATAACAATTATCAATTCCATAAGGGAATACCCTCCGTCATCCCCACATGTCCGCATTGTGCCCATCTTTTATCCCAAATCCTTATCTTCCCATAAACCATAACGTCACTTTTTCATCCAGTTCTCATATCTGACTATCGCAGAATAATCGATATCCAGGTTGCCGTACTCATCCACATCCGCCGCCTCATAGCCGCCCAGAATCATTCCGGAACCATTGTAAAAGACATTGGCGGGCACATTGGGGTCGTCCGCATACTCTGATTTTGCCTGCAACACGACGTATACCCCTTCGCCGTCTTTCCTGACGGCGACAGAGTCGGCTAACACAATCCTGCCGCTGGCGATAATCAATCCCTGAAAATTGGCGGTCACTTCCACATCGCCTATGGCGACCACCAGCCGGAGCCTGGAATCCACCACCTCATAGACGCCGCCCGGCTGTGTTTTACTGTCCACAAGCACCGCCTTGCGCATACCAGTCCCCTCTCCCACGGTAAACTCGGCCTTACCGCCTTTCTCATCCAGATAATCCTGCAATCCTGCCGTCCCCTCAGGCGCGCCGGGCGGCGTTTCAAGCCGAACCAGATTGGCAAACACCGTATCCTCCGGGCCCTCTTCCTCTTCCAGGAGATTTCTGTCCAGATTCGTATAATATTTACTGCAATTGGCCATCGTCTCTCGCAATTCTTCCAGCGCCCCGTCGCTTCCGGGCAGGAGATTGACCAGATTCCTCCCCTCTCCGTCTGTCAAAACACTGCCCGAAGACGCATCGGTGACGGACACCATGGCGTTGCCCGCCACGGTATATCCCTGTACGTCCTCTTTGACCTTGATACCCCCGGACACATACTGATTGAAATATTTGTCCAGACTTGCCTTATTGCCGTCCACGTTATAATACTGCCTGAAATATTCCGCCGCCCGCCCGGCATCCATCACCAGATATAAATACACCTGTTCTTTTCCCGGCATATAAAGGAATCTGACGCCTTTTAAGGACGCCGTCTGGTTTAGCCTGGCAACCGTCTGCACCACATCGGCAGGGTCTGTCCCGTCCAAATCCTCTGCCGTGATATCCGCAATGCCATAGTCGGACAATTTCACACCTCCCAGTTTCGCCGCGGCCCTGCCTGCATCGACAATCTTAAAATCCTCTCCCCGCTCCACATACGCCGGCAAACTGCCCATCATCTCCAACCAGGCGTCAAAAGACATCGGATTCTGCCCAACCAATGTCCTGCCCGCCAATGTGCCGATACATTCCGGCGGGACAAGATACGCAATCTGGTTGCTTTTGACGGAAATAGATTCCCCCATCAGCACATGGGGCAGTCCATTGTCCGCGCCTCCCTCCTGGGGCAGGCTCACATAAGCCCGTCCCGCAAGCTGCAATGCGGTAAGCCCGGTCAGGTCAATCGTACAATCTTTTCCGTTGACCACTATGGAACTGCTCGTATCCGCCGGATTGACGGCCACCTCCTCCTGCAAGGCGCTGCCGTCATCGCCCTGCACAATATTGCCGTTATCGTCTTTTTTGTCCGTCCACACAGTTTTTACCGCGGTGTCCGTATCTCCATACCCATAATACTGTCCCGCCAGAGACACGCTGCTGCCCCGGCCTGACAGAACCAAATCATCGGCTATATACATCCTGCCGGACACGTCCAGATGACTTCCGTTCAGCGCAATCCCTCCGGCATAAACATCCGTGCAAAATCCCCTGCCATCCTGCCAGACGTCTCTTACCACAAAAGACGCGCCCTGATGAACCAATCCTGCAAAGCCCGCCGTGTTTCCGACCTCAATGTCGCCGCCCGAAATAACATACAAGGCATCCTCCACCGTCACTTTGCTGTTTTCTCCGATTAAGATGCCTCCCTCGCCTTCCTTGTCCGTCCCGCCATAGATGCTTCCTTCAATATTGACGGTAACCGCATCGGCGGACTCGATACCCGTACCGCCGATTAGCGCATAGGGATACAGCCTGTCTACATTGCCCGCCTGGGTAAAGCGCAGCCTCGGCACGTCAATTGCAATATCCGTGTTGATGACGGACAGATAGCCATTGCCGTCATAAAATTCAACACGGATATTTTTTATCGCCATACTGCCATAACCGCCCGTCGCATCCCCAGACCGGAAGACAGGCTCCGCGTCGTTCCAGGCGGATTCCCGGATATGCCCCGACGGATTATCCTCCTTCCAGAAGACTTTATCCACATAATCCCGCAGCTTATCCTTGTCGTAGTGTTTCTCCGCCCCCGCCGCGTCCACGCCCAACAGTTTTTCGACAGATTTCATATATGCCATAGCAAAATAGCTCTCGCGGTTCGCATCCGTTGCGAGCGCGTCCCAGTTGCTTATCACATCCTGATAGGCATTGCCCACCGACACGGACACTACGTCCCGTTTGACGCCCGCCACAATCTGTTCCACCACTGTCTCCGCAGAGTAAAAACTGTTCTTTGCCTTTAAATCATTGACTTTAATGCGGTAATTTAGATAAGAAGCCCACAGGATAGCCGTCGCCAGGATACCAATCAACGCCATGGCGATAATCACCACCACAATCGCCGACCCTCTGTCGTCTCTTCTATTTTGCCGCTCCCAGATTTGTAATCGTCGCAAGCCTGTGCACCTCGCCATTGTCTTCAAAATTATCTTCTGTGAAATGTTTTGCCGCTCCCGTCCGGTAAACCGCAATCTCTATATCATAAATAACATTCGTCACTTTATCGCCCACAGTATCCCCTGCGAAACTGCATGGCATTACGTGCATCATGTCGTCAAAAAACTGGTTCACATTTCCCATGCTGACCTCGCTGCCGTCCGCCATATTCGTACCTAAATTTGTTCTGTAAACCATATTATTCCCAATCTCCCCGCAGGTGTCAATCTCCACCTCCGCCTTATAGCTGCTCTCCTTCGCCCACAATTCGGCCAAGGGCAATTCCGGCACAATCACATTTAACACCGTGTCCACATCGGACCGAATCTGCTTGGCCAGTACGATGCTTCTTAACAACGGTTGTTCTTCCCCGAACAGTTTGTCTTTATCCTTCACTTCAAACTCAATGTAATCTATCCGCCTGGACGTATCATACAAGGGATAATAGAACAGATAGAAGTTGCCGCTGGAAAAAGTGCGGCTGACAGCGCACACTTCACCGCTCATAGACCCGGCATAACCGTGGCTGTGCGGAAGCGTATGTCCCGGCGTGCCTTTCTTATAAGGGCACTCCGGTTTCGTACACTCATTTTGCAGCCCGCCGTATTCAAATTCATAGGCGAACGTGACAGTGGCCTTGCACTGCCCGTTGCCCGATGCGTCCTCGGTCCGGGCGTCCTCGATGACTACCTTAATCAGCCTCTTTTTTATGACGTCATAAAGCGTAAGCCCGTCCAAGTCCTCCGGGACCGTTCCGCCGCCCGCCAGACTGTAATCTTCTATCTGTCTCTTAATATCCCTGAGGACGTCCTGGTCCAATTCTTTGTCCTGATGGTAACTGCTGTCCATCGCCCTGTCCGCCTCGCTGTCCGCGCCGTTTACTTCGGCCACGCTCCCGACCTGCGCATAGAACCTGCCGTTAAACTCCTTGTCATGCAGCGCGTTGGAATCTCCCGTACTCTCTCTGGAACCCGCCCCATAAGTGGAGGCGTCCAACCTGATTAAGGCGTCATATTCCGCGCCTTGTATCTCCACATTCTCTATGCCGAAATAATAGACCTCACCGTCTTGCGTATATCCGGGCATCTCTTTCGTCAAGTCCCTTACGCCGCCTTGAATCAAATCTCTGTTAATGATATAGAATCCATTCCCCGGATAGTAATAAGAACCCCCGGTATATCCCTCCGGCGGCTCAAATTGTGTCTGTACTTCCTCAAGTGTATATGCCTTAAGCCCCTCCATAATATTCTGCGCAACCGTAGTTGCCCGGAGAGTCTGCCTGGATTTCACATTAATCTTAGCCGAAGTGGCAAACATATGGAGCAACGGAATGGCGATAATGGCAAGAATCGTCACCGCAATCAGCAACTCCGCCAGTGAAAATCCCGCGTTGGCACTTCCCTCCTTCGGACGCTCATGGCTCTTCTGTTCCATCAGTCCCTTCCTCTTCCTTCTCTTCTTCATCATCCGTATCTGCTTCCGTCTCTCCATAAGACTCTAAAGAACCGAAAATATTATCCGTACCGACCAACACGGAAGAGAAACCA
Source organism: uncultured Lachnospiraceae bacterium (assembly GCA_947172645.1). Taxonomy (GTDB): domain Bacteria; phylum Bacillota; class Clostridia; order Lachnospirales; family Lachnospiraceae; genus UBA3282. Next base: position 131,224 of record CAMWBY010000008.1, read on the forward strand.
GGCTGCACATATTCTTTACCCGGCTGTCCCGGCACACAGTACATATCCACACTGGTCGTCCCTCTCAGCAGACCTGTGGATTCATCGTATGCCACCGCCAGATTCTGGATACTCATCCGATTGTCTTGCGCGCCGATGTTTTTAACGCTTCTTTTCAACCCGTCATAAGACACCAGATAATGAATCGTCACGTTGCGTCTCATCAACAGCGAAGAAGCCCCGTTTTCTCCGGCGCTTTCCGGCAAAACCACAGGTTCGCAAGCGGTCATATTGATACTGTCAATCATCATAGGCGCAATCTGTTCCTGGTTGACCGCAAGCAGAATGCCGTCCTCCTCCCTGACATCCACCGGAAACCTCTGGTAGACTGCGTCAATCTCCTGTCTCATCTGTTCCGTATCCGCCACATAGGAATCTTTACTGTCCGTCTTAATCGTCAAATCCGTGATTTGCGCCTGTAATCTCTCATTCTCCGTCTCCAAAGCGTCCGCTTTCTCCATAGTCGGCCAAAACACCATGAAATAGGAGCAGACCACAGACAAAATCCCAAGTAAGCCCACCAAAAGCAATCTGTCTCTTCCCGAAGCTTTCACTGCCATACCTCCTGTGCCTGTCCTGCGTCATCCGCACTATCCATGAGGCCGTCTATGTCCGCCGCCTCATCCTCGTCCATTGCCCCATCCGTCAAACCGTCCATGCCTTTTCCATCTATACCAGTCATCCCATCCATGTCCGCCGTCCCGCCCGCGTCATGGATATCCCTGTAAGCCGCGGACACCGAGAAATTGACCGACAGCGTCCCCGCTTCCTCATCCGTCTCCTCCACCACGGAATTGACTGTCACACTGGAAGGGTACAGGCTTGCAAACGTCCTCAACTGTTCGATGGCCAGGGCCACTTCGCTTTTTGTGCCGACGCTCATGTTGATTGCCACGCCCTCCGCCGTGCTTGTCAAAGAAACCACGCGCACATCGGCAGGCATTTTACTCTCCAGTTCCTCCAAAAATTCCACCAATTCCTCATTCCGGTTCTCTGTGACGGCATAGACCGCCATCGCCAGATGATAAGATACAAGCGTATCGGCGTACTCGTCATACACCGGAACGATTGACGCAAGGCCGTCGCTCTGTGTCTTAAGCTCCATGTTCAGCTTAGATACGTCCATGTACCGCCATGCCGAAAATCCGGCCAGGGCAACCGATATGGCTAAGCCCATCACAAGCAGGATGTAAGCCACCGCCGCCCCATTGACGCCGCCTTTACCGTTTCTTCCCGGCTTGTCGGATTTTTCTTCCTTCCGAAACCCAAGAGGAGACGCCCCGGCGCCTGCGCACGCCACATACTCACCGTAAAACGGTGTCTGAAAGCTTTTCTCGAAATTCCATCCCGGCACTTCCCGCAATACTTCCACCGGAAGGTTTAGTTCCCTGGAAAACAAATCGGACAGGCCTTTGATGTTCGCTCCAAGTCCTGTCATGTACACATGTCCGATAGCCGTCCCGGAATTGTGGGACATGTAATAATCCACAACCCTGGATACGCCGCCGGTCAGAGCGTGAAGCGCTTCCGTCACCTCCGCCAAGGCGGTGCAATCATTCGCCGACATGATTTCCATTGCTTTGCCGACCGTGTCCGCCTCTCTCCATCTCCCGGATTCTATCACCGCCTCAATCGCTTCCTCCACGCCATAGGCTACGTTTCTCGTAAAAACAAGGGTCCTTCCCCGGACGGCCATAATAAGCGTGGAGCCCTCGTCCGCCTTAATAACAAGGTCCGTGCCTTCTCCAGTCTTATCCTTCACCGCCTGGAAAACACTGTTTCCCGCATAGTCAATCGCCGCCGTCTCAAGCTTCAACGCTTTCGCCAGACTGTAATAGCCATCCAAAAGCGATGACGGCGCCGCCAACACCAACAATTTATACTGTTGGGTGCCTTTCGTATCTTCCACTGTCCCAAGAATACTGTACGCTAATCTGTACTGGCCCAAATCAACAGGAAAATAATCCGCCGCGTTGGCTTTCACCACATCCGCGATGCGGTTCTCCCTGACAAGAGGAATTACCACTTCACGGCTTGCAATCCTTCCTGATGTGAGAGTGAACACCACCTGCCTGGCTTTCATGTTATTTTCCGCAATCGCCGTCTTGAGAGCCTCGGTATATTCCGGTGTGACCGAGAGTACGCCGTCGCTCACGACTCCTTCGGGAGTAGGTATTGTAAAATATTTGTGTACCCTATGGGTCTTCGCTTTATAATCAACCTCGCATACTCTGGTCAGCAAACGGCCAATCTCTATGCTGATTACTTTGGCAGCCATGAACCATATTCTCCTTTCAGACGCCTCTTTTGTATAATTTATGTAAACCTCTTTCATGTTTAAAAAACGATTTTCAGCATAATCCCAACGTGTCAGAACTGCCCCAGATACCAGGACAGTATCCGGTCACCCCACAATGCCGCAATCAAAACACCGCCGGAAAGATAAGGCCCCATCGCAAGCACATGGCCTGCGCCGCTTACTTTCATGCGGATTACATGTATAAACGCACCCAGGATACAGCCCAGCACAAAGGCCAGAATTATCAGTTTCCAGCCAAGGAACAATCCGCAGGCTGCCGTCATCTTGACGTCTCCGCCGCCGATGGCCTTGCCGCCGGACGCATAATAGAGTATGGATAAACCTCCGCTGACCACCAGGAATCCTGCCAGATAATGAAAGAAATGCGCATAGTCTGACACTGCGCGAAACAGCCCCAACACCAGTATAAATATATTCACTCCAATGGGAATCTCGTATGTCCTGAAATCAATGACACTCAGCACAAGAAGCGCCGAAGCCAGAAGACAGCAAAGCAGTGCGTATGCGTTCACCCCGCAAGCCAATACAACCGTCACATATAAGATTCCATTGGCCGCCTCGACAAGCGGATACTGGACGGAAAGCTTCGCCTTACAAAAACGGCATCTGCCATGCAGAAAAAAATAGCTGCCTATGGGAACCATATCGTACCATCTAAGCTGCCCGCCGCAGGACAGGCAGCGAGACCTCATCTTCACGATGTCTTCCCGTCTCGGAATGCGCAGAATGCAAACATTGAGAAAACTGCCAATCACCGTTCCGAAAAGAAACAGAACAATATAAAGACTCCTACTGTCCGCCCATAGCATCCCTAAATTCGGTATTTGCACTGCCATCCGCCGCACTTGTGTACTCAAATACGATGTTCCCATCCTGCTCAATCTCCCAGCCGATTGTAAACTCATCCCATCTTGTCATACTCTGGCATCTGATAGGCAGCTCTAAATTCCCGGCGCCGTTTTCCGTCATCAGTCCTGCATTCTGCAAAGCTTCCTGTGCGAATGCAGAGCCATTCAAGTCCGCCGGATTGTCCCTTGTTATATGAATCTCACCGTCGGCAAGCGTGGCCGTATTCTCCGGGTCGGAAGCCAGTATCTGCAATGCCGCCACAATCTCCGCCGCATTCTGTACATCCGCGGAATTGCGCGCCCTCTCCACGTATCTTAAATACTGCGGCGTAAGCACCACCGCCAGAATTGCCATAATCGCAACAACAATGATTAGTTCCACAAGGGAAAACCCTTCGTCATCCATTTTCTTCTTTCTCACGTGCTTCTCCTCGCTTTATTTACTCTACAATCCCCGCCATGTTTTACAGATTGTCCAAGGCCTCGTACATGTTTACCATCGGCGCCATAACCGCGCCGATTAAGAAACCCACAATGCCTGCCAGGACAATGATAATGATAGGCTCTAAAGCGGCCATCAGGGATTGTACCGCTATCTCCACTTCTTCCTCATAGTAATCCGCCAGTTTATAAAGCATCTCCTCAGTGGAGCCGGACTCTTCGCCAACCCGCACCATATGATATACCATAGGCGGAAACAGCCCGCATTCCTGCAGCGGCTGCGACATAGGCACGCCCATCATAATCTGCTCCTTCGTCTCCTTCAGGGCTTCCTTGAACCAGATATTCCCCATCGTGTCGGCCACGATGTCCACCGCCTCCACAAGGGATACGCCCGCCGTAAGCAAAGTGCCAAGCGTCCTTGCCATCTGGGAAGATGCGGATTTGACGGACAGGTTCTTCACCGCCGGGATTTTTAACGCAATCCGCCCTGTCACATGCCTGCCGCGGCCGGTCCTCGCCCAAGCCTTGAGGCAGACTGCCGCTACAACGATAACCGGAACGATAATATACCATCCGCCTGTAATAAATTTGCTCATGTTTACCACCAGAAGCGTAATCCCCGGAAGTTCCGCATTCAGCTCTTCAAACATGTCCATATACCGGGGAATGACAAACGCCAGCATGGCAATAATAACCGCAACCGCAACCAGGGCAACCATAACCGGATAAATCATGGCCTTCTTGATTAACGCCTGCGTCTTAGCCGACCGCTCAAACTGGACCGCCATGCGCTCCATTGCCGCCTCCAGGCTGCCGGAAGCCTCGCCCGCCCGGACCATCTGCACTAACAATTCCGGAAAAACCTTCGGATGTCTGGCCAGAGAATCCGAGAAGCTCTCGCCCTTCTCCACATCGGCCCTGACCGCCTGTACCGCTTTCCGCATCCTGGCATTCTCTGTCTGCTCCGTCAGCATATTCAACGTATGTATCATCGTAACGCCCGCCCGGGTAATACTGGCAAACTGCCTGCAAAACACTGCCAAATCCCTTGGCGTCGGCCTGCCGCCAAAATCAAACGCAATATCCCTCGTAAAAACATTCTTCTGCGTCACTTCCAGGACGATAAGGCCCTGGCCTTTCAATTCCCTGACTGCCTGCTCTTTGCTGTCGGCTTCCCTGCTGCCTTTTATTTCCTTACCGCTCTTGTCCACTGCGACATAGCCCCAGGATGCCATGGTATACCTCCGCCTGTCTTTTCTCCATGCCGCCCGGTTCAATCCTGCATACCGGCTTACATACGTCATCCGTTTTAAACGGTATTACGTACTATATTTCTTCCAGTTTTTTCCACGGCATTTGTTTCCTATTATTTTACTACTTACGTGCCTCAAACGCAAATATTATCAGATTTTGCACATATTTTTTTATATTTTTTAGCTATTATGTATAAAAAGTAGCCATAAAATATAAAAAAAGTCTACTTTCAAACCACATTTGCATTCCAATACCGGCACCGCAATTCACCTAAAAAGTTCGTTTTGACGTTTTCTTTTAAGGCATACCACATTATAGAGTACCGCTCCTGTTTCTCCGCCACGCTATGCCCAAAAATGTCCTGAAGCCGTCACATTTCAAACGATACCCGCATCATCTCGGAAATAGATGTAATCCCATCTAACACATACTTTGCCGCGCTCATGTGCAGCGTATCCATCCCTTCTTCCAACGCTTTTTGCTTAATCTCCTCAGCCGAACCGCCTTTGCTGATGATTGTCTTGACAGGCTGTGTCACTTCCATAATCTCATAGACGCCAATTCTCCCCCTAAACCCGGTTCCTTCGCATCCCGGGCAGCCGCATGGCTCATACACGGTGACTTCCTCCCCCGGCGCCTGCATCAGAAGTTCTAACTCCTGTGCCTCCGCTTTCCTTGCCTTCTTACATGCAGGGCAAAGACGCCTCACAAGCCGCTGCGCAATCACCCCCACAGCCGCGTCCGCAATCAGATAAGGCTCGATTCCCATATCCGTCAGTCTCGTAATCGTCCCCGCCGCAGAATTTGTATGCAAAGTGGACAGCACCAAATGGCCTGTGATGGACGCCTGTACCGCGATGGAGGCCGTCTCCCTGTCACGGATTTCTCCAATCATAATAATATCCGGGTCCTGGCGGAGAATGGAGCGCAGAGCGGAGGCAAATGTCAGCTCCGCCTTCGGATTGACCTGCACTTGGTTGACGCCGTCGATATTCGCCTCCACAGGGTCTTCCACCGTGATAATGTTCACGTCCTCCCGGTTCAGCCCGCTCAGTGCAGTGTACAAAGTGGTGGACTTGCCGCTTCCTGTGGGCCCCGTGACCAATAAAAGCCCATGGGGATTCCTCAATATCCGGTCAAATTTTACCAGTTCGGCCGGACGCAGCCCTAACTGTCCCTTTTCCCTCGTCAGCGCATTCTTCGAAGCAATACGAAGCACAATTTTCTCGCCGAATATGGTGGGCAGCGCCGACGCGCGGATATCATACTCGCGCCTGTCCACCGTCTGGGTGATGCGCCCATCCTGGGGTTTTCTTTTCTCTGAAATATCCATCCCGCCGATAATCTTGACCCGCGCCACCATAGCCGGGAGAAGGCGTATATTATAGGACGCCCTCTCGTACAGCGCGCCGTCAATCCGGTAACGGATACGCACCTGATGCTCCATCGGCTCAATGTGTATGTCCGAGGCGCGCTGCCTGACCGCCTGTTCAATCATGCCCCTTATAAGCTGTACGATGGGGGAATTGTTGACATCCTCGCTGTAGAGGTCTTCCTGCTCCACCGCCTGGCTTTCTTTCTTCCTCGTATATTCTTCCAACGCCGAATTAACTTCCGCCTGGCCGTAATACCTGTCGATGGCAAGCATGATGCCGCCCATAGTCGCCACCACAGGCTCCACCTGCATATTCGTGATAATATTGATATCATCCAGCGCGGCGATATCCATAGGGTCGGCCATGGCTACCCGCAGCATCATGTTATCCTTAGAGTATCCTAAAGGCAGCGCCTTGTATTTCTTAAGCACGGAAACAGGCACAAGAGACAGTATGTCCTCCCCAATCTCCACATTCTGCAGCTCAACCATGTCGTAGCACAGTTGGTCGCTCAATGCGCGGGCGATGTTCTCTTCCGTGACAAATCCTTCGTCCACCAATACTTCCCCCAGTTTACGGCCTGTCCCCGTCTGTCTCGCAAGCCCCTTCTCCAAATCCTGCAAGGATAAAATACCGCTGTTTACAAGCACGTCTCCCAGACGCAGTTTCTTCCTGCCGCTATCCATCCCACTCCTCCGTTCCTGTCCCTAAGCATTTCGACAAAATCCGACCAAAACCACTATTAAAAACATACCAGAACGCCTTTACGGTGTCAATTTTTCACCACAAATTAAATAAACGTTATTACGTTTTAGTATTTTCCTTTCCTGAAATAATAATTTCCGCCGGCCTGCCCTGCATAGTCCATGGCGCACAACTGTAATAACACATGATATATTTCCGGCACAGCCATATACGCACCGTAGCTGTCCATGTATGCCTGGCGCAGTGTTTCCGCCGATGCGGGCTGAAAATCCAACAACCGCAAAAGCCGCTCCTGCACGCCGTCAAGAACGGGCAGTTCCGTCTGCCTGCATGTTGTCCGCTCTTCACATTCCATATGCAGGCTGCGCAAAAGTTCCCCGGGCGTTTCCACCAGTGCCGCCCCCTGTTTTATCAGGCCGTTACATCCCCTGCTCAGAGGGTCGGTGACCCTGCCCGGCAGGGCGTATACTTCTCTTCCCTGTTCAAGCGCCATATCCACAGTAATCAGCGTGCCGCTTCTTTCTTTCGCCTCAATTACCAGAACGCCGTCGCACAAGCCGCTGATGACACGGTTCCTGGGCGGAAAAAGCATCGCCCGAGGGGCTGTCCCCGGAGGATACTCGGAACAGATTCCGCCTTTCTCAATCAACTGCCCGTAAAGCCTGTTGTTCTCAGGCGGATAACAGACGTCCACCCCGCACCCCAACACGCCGAGAGAGTAGCCTCCTGCATCCAGCGCCGCCTGCTGCCCGATTCCGTCAATCCCCCGGGCCATGCCGCTGACTACCTGCACGCCTGCGGCGGCAAGTGCCGCAGCGAATTGTCTTGCCATGGCCCTTCCATACTCGGAACAACTCCTGGCTCCGATGACGGCAATGGACTTCTTCCCCTTCTCGGGCAGCCGCCCCACATAATAAAGCCCGTAAGGCGCATCCGGGACCGCCGCAAGTTTCTGCGGATATTCCGGCTCCTCTGCCGTGACAAAAGCTATCCCCCTGTCGGTCATCTCCCGATATGCTTCCTGTATGTCACATACGCCGCCGGAAGATGCCGCCGCCTCCATCCGGGCAGCCTTCTTCTGATACTTTCCGGCAAGTTTCTCCTCCAGTTTCCCTTCCGCCGCCATCTTGTAGATTTCTTCCGGCGTCCACGTCTTTCGCAATATTCCCAGAAATTTCCCGCCGCCCATGCCCGCCGCCTGGTACATCCAGTGAATATATGCTTTCTCCTCCTCCCGGCGCATTACCCAAACACCTCCGTCCGCCTGTAGCAGATTGCCTCCGCCAAATGTTCCTCCCCAATCTTCTCCGCACCCGCCAGGTCCGCCGCCGTGCGCGCCACCTTGAGGATTCTGTGGTAGCCTCTGGCAGTCAGCTTCATGGACGTAAACATCCGCTCCATAAACCGTCTCTCCTCCGCTCCCAGACTACAGAAACGCTCCACCTGCGCCGCCTTCAAATCCGCATTGAACCGGATATCCGTCCCCGCATACCTCTCCGTCTGTATCTTTCTCGCCGCCATGACGCGCGCCCTCACCTGGCTGCTGCTTTCCCCGCCAGGTCTTCCCGCGATATCCCCAAATCCTACCGGGCGCGCCTCCACGCACACATCTATCCTGTCCAGGATGGGCCCGGAGACGCGCCGCAGGTAACGCCGCACTTCCCCCGGCGTGCACCGGCACCTGGACATATCCGGATAATACCCGCAGGGACAAGGGTTCATGGCCCCCACCAGCATGAAATCCGCAGGATACACATAAGCGCCGCTGCTTCTGGCAATCTGCACCTCCCTGTCCTCCAGAGGCTGCCTGAGAATATCCAATGTCTCCCGCTTAAATTCCGGCAGCTCGTCCAAAAAGAGGATTCCTCTGTGCGCCAGGCTGACAATACCGGGCTTGGGAATCCTGCCGCCTCCCACCAGGGCCTGGCCTGTAATCGTGTGGTGGGGATTCAAAAAAGGCCGCTCTGTCTTCAGCCTGCCCGTGGACTGCAACAAACCGGAGACGCTGTAGACGGATGACACCTCCATGCTTTCCTCCAACGTTAACGGCGGCAGGACCGAAGGAATACGCCGTGCCAACATGGTCTTGCCGGAGCCCGGCGCGCCTACCACCAACAGGTGATGGAACCCGGCGGCGCACACTTCCGCCGCACGTTTCAAACCATCCTGTCCGCTTATGTCCGCAAAGTCCTCCCGGCTTCGCCCAGGCTCTCCTCCACTCCATTCCATACCCTCTCTGCCATGCCTGTATTCTTCATTGCCTTGTCCGGAAGAAGCTTCCCCACAAGCGGTTTCTCCTACAGAAACCTTACATATGCCTGCCCCTGATTCTTTCCGGCGTTCTCCTGTCCCTTTCAATATTTCTATAGCCTCCCTCATATCCGACACGCCGATGCTCTCCACGTCCTCCACCAACGCGCTTTCCCAGAGGTTTCCCCTCGGCACAATACAGCGCTTTACGCCTCCCCTTGCGGCCTCCCGCACAATCGGCAGAACCCCCTTCACCGGTTTCAATTCCCCCGACAGGCCCAGTTCTCCGATGAAAAGCGTATTCTTAAGTGGTTCCGGCGGCAGCTTGGACAGAGCCGCCATAATCCCCACCGCCACAGGCAAGTCAAACATGGTGCCGCTCTTGGGGATATCCGCAGGCGACAGGTTCACATTGATGCAGGCAGGCGGCAGACCGACCCCCACGTTCTTAAGGGCCACCTTCACACGTTCCCTCGCCTCCCGCACTTCCGAGCCGGGCAGCCCCACGATTTGGAAACACGGCAGACCCTGTGAAACGTCCACTTCCACCTGAATCGGACAGCTCTTTATCCCGTAGACGGCCCCTGATGTAATTGTACTAAACAATTCGCTTCCTCCTTCTCTATTCTACATATGGTTCAATAAATAACATCTGTTCTTCGAAATTCATGGCGAAACGCCGGAATAATACTAGAATGAAATCAGAATGACAGATACCCCGCCAAGGCGGTTATGCGTACTTTCTATAAACATAATAAAAGGGCTTGTCATGCTTGTCAAGCCCTTATCCCTGTCTTCTTCTCTATGGCACCTGCACGTACTCAGGCTCCTTCACCTGGAAACCGTTGCGCTTTAGCATGTCGACATCCATGATATACCGGTTGTCCATCGTCTTCATGATGTCCTTGATTTCCATATCGGCATAGCTCTTCCTGTCGCTCAAATCGCGGATACTGTTATCTCCGAACATCAGTATCATCGGCTCCAGGATATTCTGTTCGTTGGCGGTAATGACAAGCGCCTTCTCGCCCGTATTAAGCTCCACGCTGACGCCGGGCACAAGGATATTGATGGCGCGGACCAACCCGGTCACCACCATACTGTCAAAGGTTTCCGGCCTGTCCATCAAATATTTGATAGCCGCCACCTCAGACTCCGGCGCTTTCTCCACCTGTACGGCAGTCATGGTATCGAAGGCCTCGGCGACCGCAAGCACCTTCGCCCCGTTCAACATTTTCATGGATGCAACTTCTTCCCCCGTCGTAAGGCTTTCCCTGACCCTGTACGCCTGGGAACAAATACGCTTCACATTCGCGCTCGAAAAAACGTGTTCGATAAGGCTATGCCCCTTCACTTCGGCCTCCTGGGCACGGGCGCGCTCTTCCCCGGACAGCGTCGCCTCATCCAGAAGATTCCTGGGCAGCGTCAGCTTCCCGATATCATGCACAATCGCCGCCTGCACCGTCTCAAGCTGCTCGTCAGCACGCATTCGCAGCACACGGGATATCAGCGCGCACAGAATCGCCACATTGAGGGAGTGCTTATAGATATAATCTTCCCTGCTGCGCAGATTCTGTACGAAGTTAATTTTCTCGCCCAAATTCCCGTAATTCTTGATGATATTCGCCGCAATCATCGGCATCTTATTTAACCGCTTCGTCTTCGAAATCCGGTCCAGCTCATCCTGGATAGAGAAGACGCTCATCGTCTGGAATCTTTCGAAATCAATATCTGCCTGGGTCATGGGCGGAACAGGTTCTGCCGGTTCCAGAATAAAAAGCCCGATAAGCCCAAAATTCTTGATACTCACGATGCCCTGCGCAGTCAATTTAGAATTTCTCTCATACAGCAGGACACCGTCCCTGTTGTAAATCGGGCGCGCCAGTCTCATCCCTGTCTTAAGTTCATCCCTCTTTACAAAAAGCATACTCCCACTCCCCCTTTTGTATAAACTCCAAGCTATCCCAGGCGCCCCGCCGCCCGGACAGCTTTCCCTTCCCTCTCACAGCATCTCATAGGCCTCCCGCAGCTTCTCCAGCGCCCTCTTCTCTATCCGCGATACGTAGCTTCTGGAAATCCCAAGCTTGCGCCCGATTTCCCTCTGCGTCACTTCGTATTCATCCGTCAGCCCGTAGCGAAGCGTGATGATTTCCCTCTCCCTGTCACTTAACCTCTCGTGTATGAGCCCGGAAAGCCTGCTCAGCTTATCCTCAGCCTCCATCCTGTCAATCACGTCAACCTGGTCCTGCTCTATGATGTCGAGCAGGTTGATTTCATTGCCCTCCCTGTCCGTGCCAATCGGCTCATAAAGGGACACTTCTCTGGAAGTTTTCTTCTTAGCGCGCAGAAACATCAGCATTTCATTGTCGATACACCTGGAAGCATAAGTACTCAGCTTCCCCTTCCCTGCATCAAATGAATCTATCGCCTTGATGAGGCCTATCGTTCCGATGGAAATCATATCCTCCATCTCTTCGTCCACATTCTGATACTTCTTAGCGATATGGGCAACCAGGCGCAGGTTATGTTCCACTAAGATTTCCTTAGCCTGCATCCGTTCTCCGCCGTCACCCGTTTTCAACAGCTTTAAGTACACGGCCTCTTCCTTCGCAGCTAATGGTTGCTTAAATGTTTTCAAAAGAAGCCCCCAAAGTCCATTTACTCTATTCTATGACCTGGCGGCATCTTAAGTGCCTTTCCATCTAAAATATGTACAGCGCTGACAGCCTATAAAAGCAGAATGATAGATTTATTATACAAAAACCAGTCCGAAAACACAATACAAATTCCATAAAATGTCTGAAAAAACCGAAAATTTTGAAAATATTCAGTCAATACCCTCAGTGAACAAAGGGTATCCTCACTTGCTAAAGCAGAAACTCAGCCAGGACACAGTTGCTCACGTCAATCCCCCGGTCAGTCAGCCTGACATAATCTTCCCCGGCCACAAGCAGCCCCTGCCTGCACAACTTGTCCAGCACGCCGCCGTACACTTCCTCCATCCGCCGTCCGAACTGGCGCGCAAATTCCTGTCTGCCCACACCGCGCATCATCCGAAGCCCCAGGAACATATATTCCTCCATCTGCTCTTCCACAGTCAGGACGTGCCTGTCCGGCCCAGCCGCCGGCCCGTCTGTGCCTAGCCGCGCCAGGCCCTCCACATAAACCTCATAGCCGGCCATCCCGGCGGGATTGCTCCACCGGACGTTGCCCACCATGGAAGATGCCCCAAGTCCGAACCCTGCATAGTCCCCCCTCTGCCAGTAGACTTTATTGTGCCTACACTCCCGTCCTTCTTTTGCATAATTGGAAATCTCGTACCGTCGATAGCCGCAGGACGCCAGATATTCTTTCGTAAGCGCATACATCAGCCGGTCTTCCTCCTCCGTTGGAAAAAGATATTGGCCCTGCCGCTCATACAGCGGCGTCCCTTCCTCCAGAATCAGGCTGTAGGCAGAGATATGCTCCGGGACAAGGGCCGCCACACACGCCAGGCTCTTCCTGTAAGACGCCACGCTCTGGCCGGGCAGCGCCGCCATCAGGTCAATATTGATGTTCGACAAACCTGCCCGGCGCGCCGACTCATATGTCTTTAAGAATGCGGCATAATCATGGATTCTGCCAATCCGGCGAAGTTCCTCGTCATCCGCAGACTGCAGCCCGATGCTTATCCGGTTGACCCCCGCCTCCCTGTACATCCGCAATTTCCCTTCATCCACAGTTCCGGGATTCATCTCCATCGTAATCTCCGCATCCTCCACCATATGAAAGTGCGCCCTGACGGTCTCCATAACGTCCCACGCCGCTTCGCCGGAAAGAAGAGACGGCGTACCGCCTCCCCAGAACACAGACACCGCCCGGTGATTCCGGTAGTCCGCTGCCGAACTCTTAATCTCCTGTTTTAAAAGGTTTACATAATTCCTTATCCCCTGTCCGTCCTCCCCGGACACAGGAAAAGACAGGAAATCACAGTAGAGGCATTTCCTGACACAAAAAGGGACGTGTATATAAATGCTTAAATCTCTCATCTGCAGCTCCTGTCTTGGGCAGTCTGATTTTTCCATCATGGTTCTTTATGTCCGCTCAGACGCTTCTTCCTAATTGTCGTCCAGTTTCAAAACGCTCATAAAGGCGCTCTGGGGAATCTCCACATTGCCCACCTGGCGCATACGTTTCTTGCCTTCTTTCTGCTTCTCAAGCAGCTTCTTCTTACGGGTGATATCACCGCCATAGCACTTGGCGAGCACATCCTTGCGCATTGCCTTCACCGTCTCCCTGGCGATTATCTTGCCGCCTACCGCCGCCTGAATCGGAATCTCAAAAAGATGCCTTGGAATCTCTTCCTTCAGCTTCTCACACATCTTCCTGCCCCGCTCATAGGCGCTGTCCGCGTGGACAATAAACGACAGCGCATCCACCTCGTCATGGTTAATGAGAATGTCCAGTTTCACGAGCCTGGACTCTTCGTAGCCTTTCAACTCATAATCGAACGAAGCATAGCCTCTGGAGCGGGATTTCAGGGCGTCAAAGAAATCATAGATAATCTCGTTCAGAGGCAGGTCGTATTTCAACAATGCCCTGGTCGCCTCGATATACTCCGTGCTGATATAGCGTCCCCTGCGTTCCTGGCACAACTGCATGATGGGGCCGATAAACTCCGTCGTCACCATAATCTCCGCGCTGACCACCGGCTCTTCCATATAGGCAATCTGGGACGGGTCAGGCAGGTTGGAAGGGTTGGTCAGTTCAATCATCTCCCCGTCCGTCTTGTGCACCCTGTAGATAACGCCCGGCGCAGTGGTCACCAAATCCAGGTTGTACTCCCTCTCCAGACGCTCCTGTATGATTTCCAGATGCAAAAGCCCAAGAAATCCGCACCTGAATCCAAAACCCAGAGCGATGGAAGTCTCCGGCTCATAGTTCAGGGAAGCGTCGTTTAGCTTCAATTTCTCCAGGGCATCCCGCAGGTCAGGATACTTCGCCCCGTCGGCAGGATACATGCCGCAGTACACCATGGAGTTCACTTTCTTATAGCCCGGAAGCGGCTCCGCGCAAGGACGGGCCACATCCGTAACCGTATCGCCCACCGCCGTATCCTTCACATTCTTAATAGAAGCGGTCAGATAGCCTACCATGCCTGCGGACAGCTCGTCACAGGGAATAAACTGTCCCGCGCCGAAATACCCTACCTCTACCACCTCCGCGGTTGCGCCGGTAGCCATCATCTTAATCGCAGTGCCTTTCTTAACCCGTCCTTCCATAATACGGCAAAATACGATGACGCCCTTGTAGGAATCATATACGGAATCAAAAATCAACGCCTGGAGAGGGTTGTCCGGGCTGCCTCCCGGCGCGGGGATTTTCTCCACAACCGCCTCTAAGACTTCCTCGATTCCAATGCCGTTCTTGGCGGAAATTAACGGCGCATCCTGCGCCTCTATGCCAATCACGTCCTCGATTTCATTCTTCACACGCTCCGGCTCGGCGCTTGGCAAGTCAATCTTGTTGATGACCGGGAACACATCCAGGTCATGGTCCAGGGCCAGATAGACATTGGCAAGCGTCTGGGCCTCTATCCCCTGGGCTGCGTCCACCACCAGGATTGCCCCGTCGCAGGCCGCCAGGGAACGGCTCACCTCATAGTTGAAGTCCACATGGCCGGGCGTATCGATGAGATTTAAGATATACTCGTTCCCGTCCTTGGCATTGTAGACGATGCGGACCGTCTGTGCCTTGATGGTGATGCCCCGTTCCCGCTCAAGCTCCATGTTGTCAAGCACCTGCGCCTGCATCTCCCTGCTTGTCAGAAGTCCCGTCTTCTCTATAATCCTGTCAGCCAACGTCGACTTACCATGGTCGATGTGGGCTACTATACAAAAGTTCCTTATTTTGCTCTGGTCTATGGCCGCCATAAACTTCCTCCTCTTATCGTACTGCCCTGTATAATCAATTCATTCATATTCGATGTATTAGTATACCAAATCCCTGAAAAGATGTCCACTGCCCATAGCCCTCGGATATCACTCCCTGCAACAGTTCGGCCTTCGGATATCACTCCCTCACCGGCTCCGCCCCGCTCAGCACCAGATGAAGCACGTGGGCAAGAGGGTCGCAGGCGTTCTTCGCCTCCTCAAGCGTATTGTTCTGGGCGCCAAGTTCTATGAGTAACGTCTTAGGGCACAGATGCATATTGTAGCGGTAGGCTTTCAGATAAACCCTTCTGGCTAACCCCGGATAGTACTCGTTGCACGCCGCCTGCATCTGGAAAGAAAAGGCAAGGTTATCCGCCAGGTTCTGATTCTCCAGGTATTCAATTTCCCCCTTGGCCGTCCGGCTTAATCCGTTAAAAAACATAAACTGCGCCGTGGGCCTGCCCTGTAGGTTCATCACCAGCCTCTTGTCCTCGGGCATGGCGTCTCTATGTAAGTCAATCACCACCTCCACCGAAGGATTTTCCGCAAGCAGCTTCTCGATTGCCGGAAGGGAATTGCTGTACGCATAGTCCCGGGACTCCTTGTCATAGCTCTCCGTGTGGTGTATCACATTGTACCCGTAGCGTTCCCGCAGCACCGTGGCCAAATATTCTCCCACGCCCACGATGCTTGCAGATTCGTCGCCTTCCGGAGAATCTGCAAACCTCTCCTGGGAATGGGTGTGGTAAATCAGAATCTGGGGACTGTCCGGGCCGCCCTGCATACGCATGTCCTTGGAAAGAAGTTTGTCTGCCTGCAAAAGTTCCTCGCCTGCTTTCGTGGTGCTGTCCACGGCATAGAACGCTTTCACAAGCTCTTCATAGCTTTCCAGTTCCTCCCATCGGTAACTGTAGCTTTTATTTTCCACAGGCGTAAACTCCGCCGGCTGCTCCTCTTTTACATTCTCCTGCTCTTCCTCCGGCTCCTTGTCCTGCGCCGCCCGGTTCTCCTGGTACATGCCGTTCTCCGCAAGCAAAGCGTCCGCAAGGCCCTGCTCCAGATGCATAGCGTCCTCGCCATACTCCAGTTCCCCCTCGGATACGGACTTGTGGTCCTCGTCGCTGCCCTCTAACATCAACAGCCGGGCATAGTCGCTCTCCGCCGCCGTGTCCTGCGCCCCCGCCGTCTCCATGCCATAGAGAAAAACAGGGTATTGTACAAGCAGCCACCGGTCATATACGCCGCCCGCCGTCCGTTCCCCGTTTCCCTGGCCCATCATGCAAAGGACAGGCAAATAAGGTTCCATCATCTTATTTTGTACCCATCCTGTAAATAACCCGCCACCATCCGCCTCCTCCTCTTTTGTCCCCATAAATTCCGACAAAACAAAGAAAACAGATGCGATAACAAGTGTTATTATCATTATTTTTATTATCTTTTTTTTCATGTCCATACAAATCCCACATGCCAGGACCAGCCCTGGCCTAATCTATATATATGCGGTATGGACATAGCTTCATGACTCCTCGATACCGTTTAGCGCCTTGTTGATGCCGTCGCAAAGAATATGGCTAATCTGCTGAATCTGCTGGTCCACATCCTTGGTTGTGACGTACATGTTATTGAGTTCTTTCAGAGTAACCGGACGTTCTCCCATAGCGTCCCCCACAATCGTTGCCGCATCCACCACAGTGGGCACGCCAAGGGCCAGTACCGGCACATGAAGGCTCTCCTGGGTGATGGCGTTGCGGTGGTTCCCCACACCCGACCCCGGATGGATTCCCGTATTGGTAATCTGTATGGTACGGTTCAGCCTCTTGGTGGAGCGCGCCGCAAGCGCGTCGATGACGATAACCAGGTCTGGTTTCGTCTCGCTGATGACACCCTTGATAATCTCCGCCGACTCCATACCGGTCTTGGCCATGACGCCGGGCACCAGGCTGCTGACCTGATGCATCTTGGAACGGTTATATGCCACTTTACCGTACTCCCGCACAATATGCCTGTTGACAAAAAGGTTATCCGCCACATTGGGCCCCAGGGAATCCGCCGTCACCTCTCTATTTCCCAATCCCACTACCAGAATCGACTGTTCCCTGTCCGGTTCAGGCAATATGCCCTGAATCTCCCGCGCCAGAATCTCCGAAATCTCCTGGTGGTAATCCTCCTCCGGCTCGGTCATGGCAGGAGCCTCCAACGTGATATAGACTCCCATCGGTTTTCCAAGCATCTTTGCGCCGTTCTTCGTCTCCACTACGACCTTAGTGATATGCACGTCGCTCGTCTCATCATAATGTTCCTCCACCGTGACGCCATGCAGCCCGTCCGCTTTGTCCTCGATACTCTCTCTGGCTTCCAACGCCAAGTCCGTCCTGACTGTCGACCAGCTATCCATGTCATTCTCCTCATTTCCCGCATTTTTATCTTACTATATGCGTATATTTATAGGTTTGTTCCTGTTTGTATATTGCCGTATCAGTACACCGGCTGAATAATATTGATGCTGCCTTCTATTTTTTGCAAAAATAAACAAAATATGTATTGACATCATGATTCTCATAAACTACAATAATATGCGTGTGTTTCCATTAAGACGTCCGTGTCCGGCTTTAATGAGACACGTCCAAACATAGACAATCGTAATCGGAGGTGTGACCATGGCTAATATCAAATCTGCAAAGAAAAGAATCTTAGTAAACAAGACCAAAGCTGACAGAAATAAGGCAGTGAAGTCCAGCGTGAAGACTGCTATCAAGAAAGTATACGCAGCGATTGATTCCAACGATAAGGATGCTGCTAAGACGGCTCTTATCGCCGCTACGTCTGCACTGGACAAGGCCGCTAAGAAGGGCGTATTCCACAAGAATACTTCTGCAAGGAAAATATCCCGCCTGACAGTCGCTGTCAACAAAATGGCATAATAAAATGAAGAGACTTTCTATATAAAAAACACTTCCCACCGCCACGGGAAGTGTTTTTTTAGCTTATTAGGAAAGTACGCCGTAATGTGGTAAGATGCCAACAAGAATTTGTGAAGCAAATTCTTGCAAAGTTGGCCGCCGGGCCAACTTTTTTTATATTTCCGATGAATGTGCAAAAAGGCGTAAAAAATCCTCTTGCGCCCGGATTAACGGCTGTGGCCTCCTCCTCCATGGCTTCCGCCACCACCGCCGCTGTGTCCGCCGCCACCACTGTGCCCACCGCTGCTTCTCTGAATCCGGTGCTTCACCACGGACTTGCGCAGGAAAGCGTCCTCCCTCGCCCGGAACTGAGGTTTCCGGCCCGCCACATATGTAACTGCCGTTGTGGTCCTTCCCCCGCGTTTCGGCCTGATGTTATAAGATATAAATATAACACCTGCTATGATTCCGGCAATCCACGGGACGCTGCCCGGCACATAGATGTTAAATAAGCGCATTCCCGTCATATCATAGTAGAAATCATTGATATAAGTCTTGTAAGCCCGATAGGGATTGTGCTCTATATAACGATATACGTTATCTAAAATATGGTTGACTGAGGCGTCCGAATAGGCGTCTTTCACCTTGCCTGTAGTACACAACCAAGTATAGATGCTGCCGTCCGCTTCCCTGTACCAATTGTCAACCAGCAGGACGCCGTCACCGTTTGGTCTGTCATATCCGAAGTTGTTGTCCTCATAGAAATTCTCCGCATAAATCCGCACAAACTCACTGTAATCTGCATAGGGTTCTATTTCCCGCGCATAATCTTCCAGCGATTCCTGCAAGGTCACCAGGATAATATCGCATCCCGTCTGTTTCTCCCGTCTGGCAATCAGTTCCCTTAGTTTAGCCTCCTCCTTGTCGGTCAGCACATCTCCATAATCGAATACGCGCTCCTTGCTCTTGCACTGTGTATTGGTTCTCTCATACCCCGCCGCCCTGGAAATTGCAAGGTGCCCTCCGCTTACCACTGCATAAACTAATAACATAACACCCACTACGATATATAGCCATTTAAAATAATGAAAATATTCCCTCATATCCTTTCCTACTCCCTCCTATAAGATTTCCAGTATCCTTATCCCAAGGGCACAAATTGCAGTGACTGCCGCAAACACGGAAAGGCCGTAACTTATCACTTTCACGGCAGAGACAGGCGTGGCGCCTATCACCTTGCCGGTCTGTCCGTTCACATGAAACTCGTATGTTTTGCCCTGGTAACGGTAAAGATACTGCCACACCGGCATCAGCGCATAATTTACGCCCGCCCGCTGCAGATTCAAATCTTTTCGGTGGGGTATGATTGTATCGTATCCATTCAAAGACTCCCGCATCAATTCCTCAGAGGCATTGCGCGCTTTTGTCTGCGCGCGCCCTTCTAGCTGTGCCGCCCCCTGATTGTAAACCTCCCCGTAGAAACCGGACATATATTTGGGGTCAAATCCCTGCAGCATCCGGTAATCGTAAGGCTCCATCAAGTCCATCGTGCCGTCATCCATCCTGTAGGAAGCGTCCACGGGAATCCTGTCAAAATCCAAGTCCATCTTGCGCAGCACCGCATAATAGGACGTCTCTATGTATTCCGTGTCCCCATTCGTCCACCGCCTCGTCTTCGTTCCTTCCCCCGCGAAATCATAACATGCCCGGTAGTCATACATCCAAAAGGGAACATAGATGCCCACCATTGTCTCCAGGCTTTTCGCCGACATAAAACCCGACGGCGTAAACAGGCGCTTCTTAAATTCTCTGTCCATAGCCTGCACCGCACCGTCCTTATTGACCCGGAAAGGGAGAATCATATGGGGTTCGTAGACTCCCTCCACCCGCTCGTTGAATACGATGTAGCTTCCGCAATGCTCGCACCGCCCTGCCGAAGCATACTCCTGCACCATGACCGGGGCGCCGCAATTGACGCACTGCGTCATCGTCCCACTCTGTATGATATCCTCACTGTCCTCGCTCTCGCAGTGGGGGCAGTACATTCTCCCTCTGCCCGGCTCGTACACCACATTGCCGCCGCAATTCTTACATTTAAATAACATATCTTCGTCCCCCCCTGTGCCCGTCACGCGGTTCGGCCATCCAGGCACTTCTCAGGTCTCTTTTTATCTTCTTATACATTTTAACAGAAAAGATGTCAAAAAAACATACTTTTTTCTGTGTCTGCCCTATCATATGCGATTATCAACCAATCATCAGGCGCACCGCCTCTATGATACTTAACACGCCAAATGCCGCGAAGATAAAGAAGGACAGCAGGTTCAACGCCCGCGCAGGTATCTTGCTTTTGAGCGCGACCCCGGCTATCAGGCCAAGCAAATCCGCCAGAATCAGGCCGAGCGTACAGCCGAAGAAAACAGCGGCTGCATTTGCCAGACTGTGGTTCGTATAATTTGCAGCCAGCGTGATGGCGGAAAGCTGCGTCTTATCCCCCAATTCCCCGATAAAAAAAGAACCAAAAATAGCAAGGATGGGCCCCAGGCTATGCTTCATCTCTTTCTGCTGCTCCTCCTCTTCCTCGTCGCCTTTCAGGGCGGAAAAGGCAAACCAGAAGAAAGCGGCCCCCGCCACCAGTTTGATGACCCGCATGTCAAGATAGCTGCTCAGCGCTGCGCCCACGCCCACCGCCATCAGGTTTAACACCACCGTGGCAAGCCATGTGCCGGTCAGGATATGGGGTATCTTATACTTGCCCGCCATGGCCACCAGTAGAAGCTGCGTCTTGTCTCCCATCTCTGCAATGAAAATCGTGAACAGAACCGTCAAAAAAATAACCATCGTTTTTCTCCTTTCTTTCGTAAAAAATATTTAGACAATTGCGAAACTTCTTTAATGTTATTGAAATTGCACAAACAGCAAACCAACACAGACACGCTTGCGCTCCGTTCCAAACGTAGTGGTACTAGGCTCGAAAGTTGCTATGCAACTTTTTACCTCGCCAAGTACCAACGTTTTCCAAGGGTCTGCTTATGGTTATGCTATTTGCACAATCATATTAACGTTGAAATCAGTTTCGCAATTATCTAGTAAAAAATATTAGGTGTTGCGCATAAAAAAACGAGCATAGCTCGTTTACGAGCTCCGCTTCGCGGACTCGAATAAACCGAGAACTTTCCTAATAAGATAAAAAAGGAACAGATACCATGCAGTATCTATCCCTGAAATTCCATCTTAAGACACATGCACGGCACTCCCGCCACACATGAGTCTCACCAATTAAGATATACCAGATACCGGTTCTGCTGCCAGTCAGGAACCTTCGTTCCCCGGCAAAACCGCCATCAGCATGTTGACATACCGCACTGGCTCTACATCCGCCAATGCCGGTTACTCCCTCATATTTGTTATATTATCACTCGCAACACAGTTGCTCGTTAGCTTACGAAGTTCGCCCTTGCAAGCAAGCAAACTTCTTATAAGCTATATTATATCCAGATTATGTTAAAGAGTCAATTAAAATGACAATATTTTAAAAACATTTTAAATGCTTCCATTTCGGCGTATTCTCTGTTATACTAAGCCAAATATTGTATATCTGGCAGCATAATGTACCAGACTAACATATAGTAAGCGAAAAGCCGTACAAACTGTATTTTATTTGGCAGAAACGAGGGAAAACGTGAAAAAAATCGCAATCATCACCGGAGCAAGCACAGGGCTTGGCAGGGAATTTGCCAAAGTCATCCGAAAGAAAGAAGAAATCGACGAAATCTGGGCAATCGCCAGACACCAAGACAAACTAAACCGGTTAAGAAAACAATTGGGAAAGAAAATCCGCCCGGTTCCCATGGACTTATCCAAATCGGATAAAATCGAAAAGCTTGGCGATATGCTCTCCGCAGAGCAAGCCACAGTGCTGTACCTTATCAATAACGCAGGTTATGCAAAGTTTTGTTCTTACGGCGATTTAAGCGTGAGAGACTCCATCAACATGATTGACTTAAATATCAGCGGCGTCGTGGCGATGGGGCTTATCTGCATCCCCTTCATGCCCCGTGGGAGCCATATCATCAACGTTTCTTCCCAGGCCGCCTTCCAACCGCTGCCATACCAGAATCTGTACAGCTCCACGAAAGCTTTCGTCCGCAACTATACAAGGGCGCTGAACGTGGAACTGAAAGACCGTGGCATCACTGCCACCGCAGTATGCCCGGGATGGCTGAAGACCAACCTGTATGAAAGAGCGGATATTGGCGCCGCCAAAGCCACGAAACGTTTCTATGGTATGAATACGCCGGACAAAGTAGCGCGAAAAGCCGTAGAGGACGCCGAAAAGGGCAAGGACATCTCCATCTACAGTTTCTACGTCAACTTCTGCCATATAGGCGCAAAACTGCTGCCGCAGAAGCTCATGATGGAGCTGTGGCTGCGGCAGCAGCATATAAACCCTTATTCCCTGCCATCCCAACAGTAAGTGCACAGCTTGCACTTATCGATTCCCACGGAGGCAGTCATATCATCCAGCCTATGATACCGGAGAGAAGTGAAATTCAGCTTCTCTCTTATTTTTTCCAACATATCACGATATTCCGTACTGTCAGGATTCGCATAGACAGACAGATTCGGATATTTATTCTCCCCTTCAATCTCCTGGATTACCCGGCGGGCAATCAGCTCCATCTCGGAAGTGGAACGGGAGAAATTCAGATATTTACAGCCAAACAGAAGCGGCGGACATGCCGGACGGATATGTACTTCCCCCGCCCCACTCTGATAGAGAAATTCCGTCGTCTCCCGAAGCTGCGTGCCACGCACGATGGAATCGTCAATGAGAAGAAGGCTTCTGCCTTTAATCAAATCATGTACCGGAATGAGTTTCATCTTCGCAATCAGGTTCCTCTGGCTCTGTATGGTAGGCATGAACGACCGGGGCCATGTGGGCGTGTATTTAATAAAGGGCCTGGAAAAAGGAATCCCCGACTCATTGGCGTAGCCAATCGCATGCGCCGTGCCGGAATCCGGCACCCCCGCCACAATATCAGGCCGCACATCATCCCGCTTGGCCAGCATGGCGCCACAGTTATAACGCATCTCTTCCACGCTGATTCCCTCGTAAGAAGAGGACGGATAGCCATAATAAACCCACAGGAACGTACAGATTTTCATTTCGTTTCCCGGCGCCGCAAGCGTCGTTACCCCTTCCGGCGTAACGGCAACAATCTCACCGGGGCCAAGCTCCCGCTCAGGCGCATACCCCAGATTCAGATAAGCGAAACTTTCAAAAGAAACGCAGAACGCATCTTCCTTGCGTCCCACCGTCACCGGCGTGCGTCCGTATCTGTCCCTGGCCGCATAAATCCCTTTTGGCGTCATAAGAAGAAACGTCATGGAACCGTCAATCAGCTCCTGCGCGTACCGAATCCCCTCAATCAGATTATCCCTCTGGTTAATCACCGCCGCCACAAGCTCCGTCACATTGATGTCGCCGCCGCTCATCTCCAGGAAATGGCCATGTCCTCTCTCGAAGAAATTCTTCACGATTTCATCTTTATTGTTAATCTTTCCTACCGTCGTAATCGCATAAGTGCCGTGATGGGAACGCACAATCAACGGCTGTGGCTCATAATCAGAGATACATCCGATACCAAAAGTCCCGTGCATGGTATTCGCGTCCTTGTCGAATTTCGTGCGGAAAGGAGCGTTCTCAATATTATGGATGGCCCTGTCAAACCCATTCTCTTTGCTGTAAACCGCCATCCCGGCACGCCGCGTCCCCAGATGGGAATGATAATCCGTCCCGAAAAACAAATCGAATACACAGTCCTGCTTCGATGCCACTCCAAAAAAACCACCCATAGTTGTCCTCCATTCTCGACTGTCAAAAGTAAAACGGACAAAATCCGCCTGCAATATGTATATACCCTCCGGTCCCAAATATCCGAAGCACTTTTCATACTACCATATTAACTTCCTGTCCGCAAGATGCCACCTGCCGCCAGGCTTCCATCCGCTTAGCCGGCACTCTACCGCAGCTCCACCTTAAGCTGCGCCAAGTCTTCCTCCGTCGTAGACCAACTCGTGGCAAGACGCACCACCGTGTGGTTTTCATCAGGCTTCTCCCAGAAGCTAAAGGCCAGTTTTTCCCTTAGTTTCTCCACCTGCTCATCTTCGAGAATAATAAACTGCTGATTGGTAGGGGATTCCAGATAAAAAGCGATTCCCGCCTCACGCACAATCTCTTTCATCTGCTCCGCCATCTCCACCGCGCGCCTGCTGATATCAAAATAAAGATTGTCGGAAAAAAGTGTGTCAAACTGGATGCCCAGAAGCCTCCCCTTGGCAAGCAAGGCGCCATGGCGCTTCATAATAGTCAGAAAATGTTTCGGCGTATTCCGTTTCGTGAACACCACCGCTTCCCCGCACAGTGCCCCTACCTTGGTTCCGCCTATGTAGAACACATCGCACAGCCTGGCTATATCTTCCAGAGTCAAGTCCGCTTCCCTGCTCATCAGCCCGTATCCCAGCCTGGCGCCGTCAATATAGAGCGGCATCTCATACTCTTTGCAAATATCGTAAATCTCCTGTAGCTCTTCCTTAGAGTAAAGCGTTCCATACTCTGTCGGATAGGACAGATAAACCATCCCCGGAAATACCATATGTTCATAGTTTACATCCTGATAAAATTCTTTCAGGTAACGCTCCAGCCCGGCCGGCTCAATCTTACCGTTCTTCTGGTCAATCCCCAACACCTTATGTCCCGTGCCCTCGATTGCCCCCGCCTCATGGGTACTCACATGTCCGGTCTTCGCGGCAACCACGCCCTCATCTTCCCGTAATAAGGCCGAGATAACTACCGCGTTCGTCTGTGTGCCTCCCGCCAGGAAAAAAACTTCCGCTTCCGGACAGCCGCATGCATCTTTGATTTTCCTGCGTGCGCTCTCACAGTACGGGTCGCTGCCATACCCCGACAGATACTCGAAGTTCGTCTCCACAAGCCGCTGCAGAATTTTCGGATGCGCCCCCGCAATATAATCATTTTCAAACGAAACCATATATCTTACAAACCTGCCTTTCCTCGAAGATATTCTACCCATTCCTTTCTCTTCATGACAGAGCATTTCAACTTCTTATCTTTGCCGCTCTCTACGTCCTTGACGGTCACCAAAATACCCGTCGGGATTATCGGAATCACCCCGCCTACATTGACAAGCTTCAACGCCTTAATATCGCCGTACTTGACGGAGAAACTACCTGTCCCCAGGAAACTGGCCACAAAAATAAACTTCTCGTCGGTAAAAAAGTAATTCCCGCTTATCTGGGATGTAAACTGCCACAAATCTCCCTTTGTGTGCTCGACAATATGGTCTCCCTCTTCTATAAACTCTTTCTCCCTAAGCGTCGCCTCCCACTTGGCCACTGCATCCGGTTTTAATTTCATTTGTCCGCAACCCCTTTACATTTTTTATTTATTTTTATAATATTAGCATAATCAAACTTAGAGTTCTATAGGAATAGAGGATTATTTTTACCAGGCAGACAAGGGGATTAACATGAAAATTGTAATAGCAATCGATTCACTGAAAGGAAGCCTGTCTTCTTTGGAAGCAGGGCGCGCAGCCGAACAGGGCATCCGCCGGGCAATGCCGGATGCAGAGATATGTGTCCGCCCTCTGGCGGACGGCGGGGAAGGCACGGTGGAAGCCTTAACCCGCGGTATGGGCGGAAACCTGGAATGCGTCACCGTGACGGGGCCGTTAGGCCGTCCTGTAAGCTGTACCTACGGAATCCTCCCGAAGCGGCAAACCGCCGTCATCGAGATGTCCGGCGCTGCGGGCATCACCCTTGTGCCGGAAGCAGAGCGGAATCCTCTCCATACCACCACCTACGGCGTTGGCGAGACGATAAAGGACGCCATATCAAAGGGATGCAGACATTTTATCATCGGCATCGGCGGCAGCGCAACCAACGACGGCGGTATCGGGATGCTGCAGGCCCTGGGTTTTGGGATGCTCGGTGAAGACGGAAAGCAGGTGTGTTTCGGCGCAAACGGGCTGCATGGGCTGACAGCCATCGCGGATGACTGTGTTATCCCCGCATTGAAAGAATGCGATTTCCGGGTGGCATGCGACGTGACCAACGTTCTGTGCGGCGAAAAGGGATGCAGCGCCGTATTCGGCCCCCAGAAAGGAGCCACCCCTGAGATGATTGGCCGGATGGACGGCTGGCTGGAAAGCTACGCCGCGCTGACCGCGGAAAAATATGGGATTTCTTATGCCAATAAACCCGGAACCGGGGCGGCCGGCGGGCTCGGATTTGCTTTCCTTTCTTATTTAGACGCCGTACTGGAACCAGGTATTGACATCATCCTGGAAGAGACGGGACTGGAAGACGAAATAAAAACCGCAGATATCGTCGTGACAGGAGAAGGACGTCTTGACGGACAGACCATGATGGGCAAAGCCCCCATCGGCGTAGCCGCTCTGGCTAAAAAATATGACATTCCTGTCATAGCTTTGTCCGGCTCTGTATCCAAAGACGCTTCCCTCTGCAATGCACACGGCATAGACGCTTTCTTCCCCATCCTTCGAAGCGTCCAGACTTTACAGGAAGCCATGGAACCCGAAAATGCGGCGGCAAATATGCGTGACGCTGCGGAACAGGCGTTTTGCCTAATCAGGCTGTTTCGCCCATAAATACCTCAGCTTTCCTCCAAGTCAAATAATTTCCCTGTGGCAAAGGGGCTGCCTACGTCGCACCGCCCGTGATGATAGGCTTTCTTCACTTCCCCCTTGGCCACATCTTCGGATGCCTCCACCTTAATGCGGCTGACGCCGCCCTGCGCCATACTATCCAACATCCTGATTACATCATCGATTTCCGACATGATTTTCCTCCTTCCGCTCTGCTTTTCTCCCCGATATGATAACAATAGCAGAAAAAGCAACAACAGAACACATCACTTTTCATTTTTCCAAAAAAAATTTTTATTTTCTGGAAAACTGTAAGATTTCATGCTTCCCGGAACGGATTATTTCACGAAAGGAGGCAGCACAACGATTATGAAAGCAAACGAACAAAATTTTATTTCCCTGATAAAAGCTGGCCGGGAAGAAGGCATTCTATATGTCATTGAGACCTATGGCGGGCTGCTCAAATCCGTCGTAAACAAGCGACTCTCTGCATTCCCGGATAAAGCGGAGGAATGCATGAACGACATTTTCTTCGGCATCTGGCAGAATATTGACCGCTTCGACGAGACGAAAGGCTCCTTCACCGCCTGGGCATGCGGCGCCGCAAGGTTGGAGGCTATCGATACCCTGCGCAGGCTACAGCGCGAAAAAACGACTGTCACTCTGGAAGATATGGAAATCCCACAGGAGGACCCCTCTCTGCTTCAAACCATCGAGCGGGAACTGTCGGAAGAGACGGAAGCAGTCTTAAACTGTCTTTCCGAGAAAGACAGAGAGCTTTTCCAAAGGATTTATCTGGAAGACCAGGATCATGAAACCGCCGGACAGGCTATGGGCATGAGCAAAGACAATGTCTACGTGAGGATTTTCCGCGGCAAAAAGAAAATTCGCAGAATGTTCCAGGAAGGAAGGAGGATAAACATATGAACGCAGAATTTTATCAACTGGCAAATCAACTGACGGCCGACTCCCAATCAGACAGCGCCGCCCCATCCAAACGCCTGAGCGGTAAGGAAATCAGTCGCTACAGCGATACGGTCCTTGCAAGAATACACGCCAGTGAGAAACAAAACACGATAGCAGACCGACAGAAACATTGTAAAACGAAAGGACGCGCACACCGCATGCTGAAATATACGGCTGCCGCCGCCTGCACCGCACTCCTCCTATGCGCAACCGTATTCAGTGAAGACGCGCACGCCGCCATAGAACATATCAGCTGGAGCATAAGTTCTGCTCTTAGCCTGCCCGACGACCTGGCAAACTACCGTGAAGTCATCAACACTTCCGCTATAGATAAGGGATATGTCATCACACTGCAGGAAGTCGTGGCCGCAGACGAAAAACTGGTCGTCAACTACACAATCCAACGGGAGGACGGGCAGTCCATGGGCGAAATTCCCGCCGTCACTTACGACCGGCTCTACATCAACGGCATCAGGCAGTTCGGGGGCGCTTCCGGCAGCAGCGGATTTCTGGACGACGCCCACACGGCAGTAGGTATCAGCTGGGCCTTTGATATCGAAAATATGGACATGGCAAAGGAAAATACTTACCGTCTTCATGTGAACGCCCTGCAGGAAGATACAAAAGACGCCGTCAAGGGCAGTTGGGATTTCTCCTTCTGCGCAGACGGCTCAGAACTAATCGCAGACACGGTACGCATTCCCATCAAGAAAGAATTTACCCCGGAAGAAGGCATAACCATCACCCTGGAGGAGCTGACGCTAAATGAACTGGAACAGAGAGTCTCATACCGTGTCAGCAACAGTACCGACAAAAATGCCTGCCAGCTTCTTCGTATCGACGCCACAGACAGCACCGGAAAGCAGGTACAATTTGAGACAAAGGTTTTCGATGGCGCCACCGGAGACGGATATATGCAAAACGCGGAAATCCTGCTTGACGGACGGATTGACCCCACGGCCAAGACCGTGGCAATGACCCTGTATGCCACAAGCCTGCCCGAAGAAAGCGGCCAAATGAGCAATGATTACACGCAAGTTGGGGAACCCTTTGAACTTCGCATCCAATGAGTTGCCAAAGAAGTGTCTTACATGTTTTTCTTTAATATGATGATGTCCTAAAATATATACCCCAGGGATAACGCCTGGGGTATATTTTCACGTAACACTTGCAATCATCATCCGTCTCAAACATAAGAGATAAATTCAACATTTAAAACGGTCTCTTCCGCTTACAATGCAGTTCTCAATCCTCTTCTGACACAACAACAGAAAAAAACTTCGCCATCAGCGGAATATAGGTCGCAACAAAAACGGCGGCTGCAATCCCCGCTGCCTGCTTCCTGTTCTTTTCCGGTATTCTCATACCCGCCAAAATCCCCATAGAAAAAAGGCAGAATTTTAGCATCGCCAAATCCTTCCAGTCACTTTTCTTTATATACCTATCTGCATAATCAAACAATTTCTTCATCTAACCCCTTCCTTTCCGGCAGATTATTCTGCTATATCTTTCACACTATCACTTTTAAATAGATAAGAACCATGCCTCATCTATTATGTAATCATTCACCGGGGCAACTCCTAATTGCAATTCTTTTAATTTATCTACTAATTCCTCTCCGTCAACTAAGTCAATCGGAGTAGCACCCGGTCTGTTTGCCTCTTCAATGGCAGGTCCCGAAAATTTTCCGGTTGTTATAAAAAGCCCTTTGTCATCCCTCCCCTGCATAGCGCCTCTGAAATCCCGAATTTCTCCGGTGCCTACCGCCCCTGCATATCTCTTGCATTGAAACAACATATGAAAACTGATTATGCCATTCAATTTTACAATTCCCATTCCGTCAATCCCGCCGTCTCCTGTTTTCCCAGTAACCTTAACTTGTGTGAACCCCGACTCTCTAAGCAGCCTCTGCGTTAATCGTTCGAAAGCGTCCGGTTTCAAATTCAGCAGAACATTTTTTAATTTTTCACGCCAAGATTGTATTTCTTCCGGGGCATCCACACCATCATTTTCCAGATTCTCATCTTCGGTATTGACCTCATGGGCGTCCTGCGCTTTTAAAGAAGTCATTTCACGAACTTTTTGCACGATTTTTTCAGGGTTAATTTTTTCCAACTCTCGCCCTTTTGTTGTTAAAGCCCATACGCCACGCGAAGAATTCTCTAAAATTCCTACTTTCTTCATATATGACCTTGTCCAGGCTAATCGATATTCAACCTCTGTCTTACTGCTGTTACCGTGCATAATTTCTTGTACTTCTGATGGCAGCTCCAATATCTCAATTGTTCTATCGTCTATTTCTCTGATTGTCCCGGAACCTCCTAAATCCTTCATAGCCTGAAGTAGTTCGCACATCATATCGTTATAAGCAGGTACCTCTAAAGAATTCACCATTTTTGTCTCCTTCTCTTTAATAGATATAACTGTTTCTCCGTATACCATATATATCTTTCCCGTGTTGTTAATTTATCCGTCAACGTCATATCCATCCGCCACAGTATTTGTGCAACGGCCTGTTATACAATTTCATAATCATGCCAACATTAAGGAAACTTTCTCATATATCTAATATTGCGAAGATAAAAACCGGACTTTTGTTTTAATCTCCAATATGTTGTTGAACATAATCTTTATATTTATCATATATGATAGATTTACTCTTTACAAGGAGTATCTTATAGCAAACCTTCATAAGAATTATTCATGAGCATATAAAAAGTCATCTGTTTGACCACCCTTTTCCCCATTGGTTACGGCAGATGTTGTCATTTCTGCAATACGGAATTCGAGACTTTCATCCGTTAGAGCGCGCCCATGGCGTGCAAACAAAAAAAGGGCAAAAACTGGTCAATTTTAGCTCCAATTTTTGCCCAAGGTAAACCTTTGATTGACTTAGGCTTGATTTTGACCATTTATAATTATACTTTATCCCTAATAATAGCCTCAATATCTTTTATATCCTTATCAGCCGCCCGAAAATTGAAATTTTAAATTCCACCTTTAGACAATTCAATGGAATTTACCTC
>CAMWBY010000009.1 GCA_947172645.1 uncultured Lachnospiraceae bacterium
GGACAGCATATCGGTGTTACAATCAAGAACATGAATACCAATGAATTGATTGCTAACGCAGTTGCTAGTAAGGTAACATTTGGTGTGGCTAACACAGAGGCTACCGATACAGCAAGCACAGACAAGAATCATTATGCCGCTGCAAACATAAAGGATGGGAAGGCAACTCTTACGGCAGGTATGTTGGCTAAGTTTTATACTGTAAAGACAGACACCAAGCAGATTGTAGATACAGCAGTTCGTAAAGAGATTGACGCTGCTACAGCTTCCTGGACACAGACAGCTGCTACAGACGGCGATTTAACAAAAGAGCCGACAGCAGCAGACTTTGCAGCGCTGAACGCATTTGCTAAGAATGCAATCAAGGACGTATCCAAACAGCGTTCAGACCTTGGTGCGGTTCAGAACAGACTTGAGCACACCATCAGCAACCTGGATAACATCGTAGAGAACACGACAGCGGCTGAGGCAGAAATCCGTGATACGGACATCGCAACAGAGATGGTTAGGTACGCTAACAACAACATCTTGCAGCAGGCAGGTACATCTATGCTGTCCCAGGCAAATCAGTCCAACCAGTTGGCGCTGTCTCTGCTTGGCTAATCATAGGGTTATCATTACAGCAGATTTTCATGAGAGCTTATGTGTTGTGCAGACACAATTTAAAATGGCCGCATCCCGGAAGGGGTGCGGTTGTTTGTTTTAAGGATTTAATGACCTTTGGTCTGTTCCTTTTGGCATTGCTTACATTTGTTTTTACGTTTTGTAAGTAACCATACATAGAAAAACCACCCCTAAACTTTGACCGAGTACGGGGTGGTTTTCTTTTTCACTTTATGAGGTCAACCCACCTTGTGGGCGGTTGCTCCTTTTGTATACTTACTATACCACGCCTCTTATTTTTTTTCAAGAAAAAATCTTTTTCAAAAGAGTGGTTTACAAATCCGCTCTTTTATTATATGATGTTTATGGAAAACGATTTCCGGAAAACATTTTCCACATACTGCATAGAATAGTAGGGCAGATAAAATATATGTTTTCCAGAGGAAAGACTGTTTTCGGGATGGGAAAAGATGGTATCAATCAAAGATGTGGCGAAACATGCGGGCGTGGCGATTTCCACTGTATCCAAAGTGCTGAATGACTATCCCAATGTCAGCGAAGAGACGAAGAGAAAAGTGAATCAGGCAGTGTCGGAACTGAATTTCGTTCCAAACAGTGTTGCGGCTGCGCTGTCATCAAAGCAATCGGGCAGGGTAGCGCTTGTGCTGAACTTCAATAATGTATCGCAAGCGGTGGACGAAATTAATATGCAGTATATGGTCGGCTCGATTAACCAGGCTATGGAACTTGGCCTTGATGCGATTACAGTGTTCTATTCGATGCTAAGGAACCGCAGCGTTGACGAGGTGATACGGTATCTGCAATCCCAGAGCATAACCGGACTGATTATTTTTGGAATATCAAAAGAAGATAAAGTGCTGCACAAGCTGATTGAGACACAGATTTTTAAAATTGTGGCTGTGGATGCGCCGATTGTGAATACCAATACATCCTCAGTCTGGATAGACCAGGAGCAGGCACAGTATGATGTGGCGAAGAAGACTGTGGCTGAGAACAAAAGCAAAAGTATACTCTATCTTGCAGGCAAGAAAAACGGCTACGTGACGGAGGAACGCCTGAGAGGGGTGAAACGACTGGCAGAGGAGATGGGGTTGCCGCTTCTGGTGCGAAACGGAGAATTTTCGGAGCTGAAAGCAAGGAATTATACTTTTAAATATGCAAAAAAGAAAGATGTAGTGGTGTGCGCTTCCGATTTGATGGCGATTGGGGCGATGAAGGCTTTGATTGAAATGGACATTTTTCGTCCGGTATGTGGCTTTGACGGTATCACACTGATGGGATATGCGGGAAAACAGATGAATACTGTCAGGCAGGATTTTAAACGGATTGCATCGGAAGCTATGGCGGAATTGAAACGACTTCTCGATGGCGGTGAAGGACAACAGGTCACATTGGATTATGAATTGATAAGAATGAAGTATATGGATATTATATGCTGACCATGATATATATGATAGTCTATGTTTATCCTGATGCTTCTTGGCATTTTGGCAGACAGAACAGGATGAGCAGTAAGATATATAAAACATAAAAACGAACACAATAAACATTTTATCATTTAGGAGGAATGATTATGGCACAGGCAAGCAACTTGAAAAGAGATGTATTAGTGTTGAACCTGGAGAAAGAACTGGAGGAGCAGACACAGAACAGCTATGGCAAGAGCGTGGCGGCGTGCAGCAACGAGGAGCTGTATTACTGTTTGCTGCAGCTGTCTAAGAAGCTGATGGAGGTTTCCGAGCCGATTGAGGGAGAGAAGAAGATTTATTATATTTCTGCGGAATTTCTGATTGGCAAGCTGTTGTCCAACAATTTGATTAATTTGGGAATCTACGACAAATTAGATGAGATTCTTGCAAAGAACGGCAAACAGCTTAGTGCGATTGAGGAAGTAGAGCCGGAACCGTCCCTTGGTAACGGCGGGCTTGGACGTCTGGCGGCATGTTTCCTTGATTCCATTGCGACGCTTGGACTTCCGGGCGAAGGAATTGGATTGAATTATCATTTTGGTTTGTTTAAGCAGGTATTTAAAGACAGATTGCAGACAGCGGAGAAGAATGATTGGATTGAGGACCAGTCATGGCTGACAAAGACAGACACTTCTTTTGAAGTTGCCTTCGGGGACA
Organism: uncultured Lachnospiraceae bacterium; assembly: GCA_947172645.1. Lineage (GTDB taxonomy): Bacteria > Bacillota > Clostridia > Lachnospirales > Lachnospiraceae > UBA3282. The sequence goes on from CAMWBY010000009.1 coordinate 2,751, forward strand.
GGAAAGTGACTTCCAGGCTCTATGACATTGACATTGTGGGATATGACAATGGCGTCAATAAATTGCGCCTTTTTGATATCGAGACATTGGATGAGAGCATTGTCAAGAAAGGCATTGACTTTGATAAAGAGGATATCGAGAAAAACCTTACATTGTTCCTGTATCCGGATGATTCTGACGAGGCGGGTAACCTGCTGCGTATCTATCAGCAGTATTTTATGGTAAGCAATGCGGCGCAGCTTATTCTAAAAGAGATGAAAGAGAAGAAGTATGACCTGCGCACGATGTATGAGCATGCGGTCATCCAAATCAATGATACCCATCCGACTATGGTGATTCCTGAGTTAATTAGGATTCTCGTGGATGAGAAGGCGTTTACCATGGATGAGGCGATTGAGGTTGTCAGCAAGACATGCGCTTACACGAACCATACAATCCTTGCGGAGGCGTTGGAGAAATGGCCTCTTGAATACCTGGAGAAAGTAGTGCCGCAGTTAGTGCCGATTATTAAAGAATTAGACAAGAGGGTAGCTGCGAAATATGACGACCCCAAGGTACAGATTATCGACGAGAATGACAGGGTGCATATGGCGCATATCGACATCCATTATGGCTTCTCGGTAAACGGCGTGGCGGCAATCCATACCGAGATTCTTAAAGATACCGAGCTGAATGCATTCTATAAGATTTATCCGGAGAAGTTCAACAATAAGACCAATGGCATTACCTTCAGGAGATGGCTGTTGTCCTGTAACCGTGAACTGGCAACTTTCCTGTCAGAGACTATTGGCGACGGTTATAAGAAGGACGCGGATAAGTTGGAGAAGCTGCTTGAGTTCATCGATGACGATGCAGTGCTTGACCGTATTGCCGAGATTAAGATGAACCGCAAGAAAGATTTGGCTGCTTATGTGAAGGAAGTGGAAGGGGTTACCTTAAATCCTGATTCAATTTTTGATTTGCAGAGTAAGAGACTGCATGAATATAAACGCCAGCAGATGAATGCACTCTATATTATCCATAAATATCTGGAGATTAAAGCGGGCAAGAAACCTGCAAGGCCGATGACCTTTATCTTTGGAGCAAAAGCGGCGCCTGCCTATATCATTGCACAGGATATTATCCATCTGTTGCTTGTATTGCAGGAGATTGTCAACAATGACCCTGATGTAAGCCCGTACATGACTGTGCTTATGGTGGAAAACTACAATGTGGCTTATGCGGAGAAGATGATTCCCGCCTGCGATATTTCCGAGCAGATTTCCCTTGCATCCAAGGAAGCGTCGGGAACAGGCAATATGAAGTATATGCTCAACGGCGCGGTTACTCTGGGTACATCCGACGGAGCAAATGTGGAGATACATGAGCTTGTGGGCGACGATAATATTTATATTTTTGGTGAGAAATCCGAGGCGGTTATCGAGCACTATGCGAAAGCAGACTATGTATCCAAGGATTATTACAAGAAGAGTCCTGTTATCAAGGAAGCGGTGGACTTTATTGTCAGCAAACAGGCGCTTAAGGTTGGACACAAGAAGAATCTGGAGAGATTGTATAAGGAGCTGTTGAACAAAGACTGGTTCATGACGCTGCTTGATTTAGAAGATTACATCAAGACGAAAGACCAGATGATGGCAGACTATGAAGACCAGAAGAAATGGCGTAAGATGATGCTTGTCAATATCGCCAAGGCAGGATTCTTCTCCTCTGACAGGACGATTGCCGAGTACAACAGGGATATCTGGAAGCTGAAATAAGAATGCGGTGAAATAAAGGAATAAAAATAGTGAAGGGCTGAACGTTTCATGGAATGTTCGGCTCCTTCTTTTGCGTCATCCGCCCATGGCCTTCTCAAAGATGTTGGCTGCGGATTTCTGCGAAGATTCTGTGTGAAAGGTATTTAGAGTAAACTTGCGATGTTAATACTCAGGTCTTTATAGATGCAGACGGAGATATCGTCATCAAAATTGTACTGGTTAGTCCCTTGTTCATTTTTAAAGTCATAGACGGTTGTGGTATGGCTTAAGGGGTTTACAATCCAATATTCACGGACCCCGGTGGAATGGTATTTGAAGAGCTTGATGCCATAGTCTATCCGGGCGGTACTGGGGGAAGTGACCTCGCTTATCCAGTCAGGCGCGCCATGGCAGCCCTTGTCATCCAGTTTATTGCCGTCACATATGACTGAGATATCCGGCTCCACATAGTTCCTGTCGTCTTCGTTCAGGAAGATCGCAAACGGGGCAAGGAATACTTCACAATTGCCCTCTGCTTTATCGATGTAGTCTGAAATTCTTCTGGCAATGGCATATAAAATCCGCTGATGGGTTGTATTAGGCGGCGCCATATCATAAATCTGCCCGTCAATCAGCTCTGCCCTCCTGCCATCCGGCAGGGCATATATATCCTCGATTGTGTGATTTTGTTCTTGCGGCATTGGCATGGTAGCGTCCTCGCTTTCTGTAGATTCTTTATGCTAATTCAAACACACCCAAGGAGGGTGTTAACGTAATTTTTGATGGCTGTGTATATGCCTTATCAAGGTAAGCTAATCAATGATACTTCCGCTAATAAGCCCATTGGTTTTGAGTTATAATCCGAATTATCTATGCCGTTGGTTCCACAGATATATCCTCCTTGTAAAGCATACAATATTATATTTATATCGAAAAATCAAGGTAAATCATGGCTTAAGCGAATAAAAATGCCGAAAAATAAAAAAGAGGCAGGATGGCCGCGGGGATGTATCTGTTTCATTTTTTACGTTATCCGCAACAGATATTTGCTTTTTTGCCCTTATCAGATTCTTTATTTTTTGCTGTATGTTTTATAATAATAACGTGGAAGTTTTTATGAATACGATTATAATAGCAAGATATTTACAGTTTTTACGGAAAAACATAATTGCACACAGGAGGATTTAGCAAAAAAATTAGATATATCAAGGCATGGAGGTGTTATAATAGGACTAAATTAAGAGAAGCCCAGTAAAATCAAGCCTTGGAGCGGAAAATACAAAAGAAGAGGTGGATGGTATTGTAGCCCAGCTGATACAAATTGTGGAAAGCATGAATGAAGGCAGGTAATGAGTATTATGAATATGCAGGAATTAAAACAGTTAATTTATAAAGGTGAGAAAATAGACATAGAATGCAAGGAAGCAGAGGGCAATGTGTCGCGCTCTGTCTATGAGTCATATTCTGCTTTTGCTAATACAAAAGGAGGCTATATCATTCTTGGTGTGAAGGAAGATAAAAAGAAAGCACTTCCAGAAGAAAGATTTATTATACAGGGAACCCAAAATTCAAAGAAGCAGGTAGAAGATTTTTGGAACACCATTAACAGCAGTAAGGTCAATCGCAATATTCTGAAAGATGAAGACGTATTTATTGTGGAAGAGTCCGGCATTAGCCTGATTGTGATTAAGGTTCCAAGAGCTGATTATAAAATGCGCCCGATTTATGTTGGCGAGAATCCATACAAAGGGACATTTAAACGAAATAACGAGGGAGATTATCACGCAACGGAACATGAAATAAGAGGAATGATTCGTGACCAAAATCCGGATGGTAATGATGGAATGATTTTAGAATATTATACAATGGATGATATCGACAAGGAGACATTGCGGAAATACCGGCAAATTTTTGAAATCAGGAATGACGGGCATGTCTGGAATGCCCTTGACGACAAATCATTTCTGGAAAAACTTGGAGGATACAGAAAAGACAGAAGAGAGGGCAAGGAGGGACTGACACTTGCAGGTCTGATGATGTTTGGAGATGGACTTGCCATACGGGACGAGTTTGACAATATTTTTATGGATTACCGCGACGAAAGTGAAATTACAATAGATATTCGCTGGAATGACAGGATTACCTACGATGGAACATGGGAGAATAATCTGTTTAATTTTTTTACCAAAGTTACACCTAAATTAACAGAAGACTTGAAAAAGCCGTTTAAACTTAAAGGAATACAGCGGATAGATGAGACTCCGGTACACAAAGCAGTGAGGGAAGCATTTGTAAACCTGATTATACATTCCGATTATTTGATGGATGCAGGTGTTTTGAAAGTGATAAAAAAGTCAAATGGATTTGAATTTACGAATCCGGGTATTCTGAAGCTTCCGCTGGAGGATATTTACCGGGGAGGAAACTCAAAATCAAGAAACCCGCATATGCAGACCATGCTTAGAATGGTTGGATTTGGGGACAATGCGGGTTCCGGGTTTCCTTCCATATTGGCAACTTGGAAAGAAGAAGGCTGGACAAAACCGGAGTTGATAGAAGATACATCCCTTAATCAGGTAACGCTTTATCTTAAAATGATTCCGGAAACCGGAGAACAATCAGCAAAAAAAATAGCAGAAAAATCAGCAGAATCAGCAGAAAAATCAGCAGAAGAGCAAGTGACATTGTTATCTGAAAGGCAGAAACAGATACTTGCGTGTATGGAGTTGGAAGTATTGTATAAGACAGAAGAGATTGCTGAAAAAATAGGGTTAAAAGGACCAAGGACAAGGCAGCTGCTGAATGAGCTGGTGGCTATGGGTAGATTAACCTGCACAGCAGCCACTAAAAACAGGCGGTATATAAGGATTGAATAGAGCAGGGAATGAAATGAAATACGCCAATCGTTATGTATAAGACAAAAATTTTTTTGAGGAGATGAAAAGGATACTGAAAGGAGTTGAAGGTAATTATGCAAATTGCAGTTTTTTCTGATATACATGGCAATCACGCAGCATTTGAACAATGTGTTAAGTATGCGCTAACAAACAATATTAACAGGTTTATTTTTCTGGGTGATTATTTAGGAGAATTGCCATATCCACAAAAGACAATGGAAATGATATACGGCTTAAAGGAAAAGTACACTTGTTATTTTATCAGAGGAAATAAGGAAGACTATTGGATAAATCGAAGAAATAATAATAATTGTGAATGGAAAAACGGAAATCAAACTGTTGGAGCTATGAAGTATTGCTATGAAAATCTGGCTGAAAAAGATATTAATTTTTTTCAAAGCCTTCCGATTTCTCAAGAGATAAAATTTGAAAATATTTCTACAATAATGGCTTGTCACGGTTCGCCAAATAGGAACAACGAAAAAATGCTTCCTGCTAATGATAAAACAAATCAAACCATTGATGAATGTGCATGCAAGTACATTCTTTTTGGCCATACGCACATACAGGAAGCTATAAATCATGGCAATAAAATAGCGCTAAATCCTGGTGCTGTAGGTATGTCTTTGCACAGTGGCGGAAAAGCACAGTTTATGATTCTTCAGCAAGAAGCACAGGAATGGACACACAAATTTATCAGTATAGATTATGATAAAGAGGAAATCGTAAAGGAAATGCAAGAATCAGGATTAGAAAAGGAGGCGCCTTATTGGACACAAATAACAAAGCATTTGATATTTACGGGAGAGGTATCGCATGGAACAGTTTTGACAAAGGCAATGAAGTTATGTGAGAAAGAAATCGGGAAATGCAGTTGGTATAATATTTCTCCAAAATATTGGGAAAAAGCCATTGCTGAGTTAATAACATAATTTTTTGTTAATAATTGATGTATGCGATTATGTTTCCATTAAAAAGCATTAAATCACAATCGGAATTTGCCAAGGAGATAACTTTATGAAAAAAATAAGCCCAGAAGCTGAAAAAATAATGATTGAACGTTTTGGAAAAGACACCGTTATTGCATTGGCAACCGTAGAAAAGGAAGTGCCCTATGTGCGATATGTAAATGCTTATTATGAGAATGGTGCGTTCTATTTCATTACATATGCTCTTTCGAATAAAATGAAACATATTGAAAATAATCCCACTATTGCAATAGCAGGAGACTGGTTCACAGCGCATGGAAAGGGTATTAATTTAGGTTATTTTGGGAGAGAAGAAAACCGTTTGATTGCAGAGAAATTGAAAAATGTTTTTGCTGAATGGATTGATAACGGACATAATAATTTCGATGATGAAAACACTATCATTGTATGCGTGGAATTGACAGACGGATTGTTATATTCACATGGAACCAAATATGAATTTTAGACCTCAGATTCCGGTTTATAGAACTGTTAAGTTGCAGCAAAAGTTGAAAAATTGATTACTTATAATGATAAAATATAGAGAGGTTCAGATGAAGTTAAATGATACCGTGTGGATTAAGGAGAAAAATGTTGCAGGGGTAATAGTCGATGTATCATATAGATGCGGTACGAAGTATTACATAGTTGAATCGATAGTGAAGGGGGCACTGCCTGGTCATGATGGCGGAGAATGGCCATTATTTGATTGCGTTGGGGAAGATATTGAAGTGATAGTATAGCAAACAACAGTCCCCATTCCATTATCATAGTGGAATGGGGACTGCACTTTTGTGTCTACTTGATTTACCTAATTTTCACTTATGGAAAGTTCCCGGATTATCCGAGTCCGGGACAAGTTTTCCATAGGAATACTTATGAACTCGTTAATAAACTCTGCTCATTTTTTTACATGTAAAACAAATGCTTCATAAGGCTTCAGGGTGACATCTGCCTTATCATATGTATTTTCCATATTAGAAATCAGGCAGGATGCGCCTACAAATTCACCGGGGATGGTAAAAGCAGCTTCATGGTCGCAGAAATTACATACCACCAGTAATTTTTCGCTGTCCATAGTCCTGGTGTAGACGAAGAGTTCTTCGCTGTCCGCCAGAAGAAGCTCATATTTTCCGTAAACCATGATGGGATTCTGTTTTCTCAGTTCAATCAGCTTCTTGTAATAATGGAACACCGAGTTTGGGTCTGCCGTTTCGGCTTTGGCATTCACCTCTTTATAATTAGGATTTACGGCAATCCAAGGGGTGCCGGTAGTAAACCCGGCCTGTTCGGAATCATCCCATTGCACGGGAGTCCTTGCATTGTCACGGCTCTTTAAGAGCATACAGGGCCAAAATTCCTCATGCGACAGGGAACCGTCCGCACACCAGAACTTATATCCGTTGAGGCTGTCGATATCCCGGAAGTCTTTAAGGCTTTGGAAAGGGTAGTTGGTCATGCCAAGCTCTTCGCCCTGGTAGATATAGGGAGTACCCTGTTGCATGTGCAGGCAAGTAGCAAGCATCTTGGCGGATGCTTCGCGATACTGCGGGCGGTCATCGCCGAAGCGGGAGACTGCACGTGGCTGGTCATGGTTATCCCAGAATAAGCTGTTCCATGCAACGCCGTACAGTTCAGTCTGCCAGTGGGACATAATTTTCTTTAAAGTGGTGAGAGGCATTTTCTCATCTGTCCAGTTTCCGTATTTTCCGTCGCTCTCTACATGCTCGAACTGGAATACCATGTTCAGCTCGTGGGAGTCGTCTCCGGCGTACAGTTTCGCCTGTTCAACGGTGACGCCAGCCGTCTCGCCGACAGTCATGATATCGTATTTGGACAATACCTTTTCGTTCATTTCTTTCAGATATTTATGTACGTTAGGGCCATGTATACAGTAAGGAGAGAAATCGCCAAGCAGGCCGTGTACCTCGCCGTCAGGCATTTCTTTTGTCTTGGAAATCATGCTGATAACATCCATACGGAAACCGTCGATGCCTTTCTCGCACCACCATGTCATCATGTCGAACACTTCTTTACGCACTGTCGGGTTATCCCAGTTTAAGTCAGGTTGCTTTTTGGAGAAAAGGTGCAGGTAGTACATGGAGGTTGCCTCGTCATACTGCCATGCGGAGCCGCCAAAGCAGGAACCCCAGTTGTTAGGCGGATTTTGCCCGTCTTTACCTTCGCGCCAGATATAGTAGTCGCGGTATTCGTTGTTCGTTGACTTCCGGCTCTCCACAAACCACTTGTGCTCGTCGGAAGTATGGTTGACAACAAGGTCCATGACAATTTTAAGACCTCTTTCGTGGGCAGCCGCAAGCAGCTCGTCAAAGTCTTCCATAGTACCGAACTCATCCATGATATCCTGGTAATCGCTGATATCATAACCGTTGTCATCATTGGGGGATTTGTACACAGGCGACAGCCAGATAACGTCAATCCCCAGATATTTTAGGTAATCCAGACGGCTGATGATTCCCTGTAAATCCCCGATGCCGTCTCCGTTGCTGTCCATAAAGCTGCGCGGATAAATCTGGTAGACCACCGCTTCTTTCCACCATGTTTTGTTCATAGTAATTTCTTCCTTTCTTGATGTTTGTTATGTTTATGTAACACATGTTATCAATTTCTCTATTCTGTATGCCGATTCTTTTTCTTGCTTAATTAACGAATTTGGCAGCAGGGGATTAACCTACATCTCCAGAACCAGTACCTGGTACCCATGTAATTTGATGGTTTCATTATCTGCCGCGATATCATGGTAATTATTTATAAGGACATTTTTGTATGCGGAAGGAAGCGTCACTTCCTGTTCTTCTTTCTGGTAATTTCCGATTACCAACAAAGTTTTCTCGCCTTCACGGTAATATGCCATCAGATTGTGGCGGTCCTCCCACACCGGTTTCAGTGCGCCGTATACGATAGTCTCCTTGTAGGCAGGATTTTTGCGCAGGGCAATCAGTTCCTTATAGAAGCTAAGTACGGAATCCGGGTCATCCATCTGCGCCGCCGCATTGATGTTAGTATAATTCGGGTTGACTTTCAGCCACGGCGTTCCGGTAGTGAACCCGGCATTTGTCCCATCGGACCACTGCATAGGGGTACGGCCATTGTCCCGGCTGAATTCGGATACGGCTTTTAGAGCCTCCTCAGGGGTAAGTCCGGCGTTCAGAGCCACTTTGTATTCGTCAAGGGTCGAGACGTCGTCCACTTCATCTATGGATGCAAAAGCCATGTTTTCCATGCCAAGCTCCTGGCCTTGAAAGATAAACGGAAGGCCGCGCAGCATGAAATTTAAGGTTCCCAACATCTTCTTGCTCTCGGCACAGCGGTCGCCCTCCGGGATATAACGGCTGGCGCCACGGGGCTCGTCATGGTTCTCGATGATATTGGACAGGAAACCGATACCGTCTGCCCGCGCCTGGGATTCGAAACAGCAGCGTTTATAATCGTCCGGCGTGATAGGCGTGGCATCATACCAACCTTTTTCACTCATGCCGAAAAAGGCTTCATTAAAGTCAAACATACTGGAGAAGTAACCGTCTTCTCCGATAAATTTGGCAACTGCATCTGGCTTTGCATCGAATACTTCGCCTACGGAAAACGCATCGTATTGATTGAAAGTACGGTCGCGCATTTCGGTTAAAAATTCTCCAAGGCCTTCGGCCTCCTGGAGCATGGCGCCGATGCTGCACATACCGTCTTCGCGGTCCGGAGCATAATCATGCATGGGTAAAGCTTTTTTGATATTCGTAATGGCATCGATACGGAAGCCGCCTAACCCTTTATCAAGCCACCAATTGATATTCTTGTATACTTCTTCACGGACTTCCGGGTTCTCCCAGTTTAAGTCGGGCTGCTTCTTGTGGAATAAGTGCAGATATTGCTTGTTGGTGCCCGGTAAGTCATCCCATGCGGAACCGCCGAAACAGGAACGCCAGTTAGTAGGCGCTTTCCCTTCTTCTTTATCTTTTAAATAGAAGAAATTGCCGTATTTTCCGTCCGGGTCTTCGCAGGCTTTCCGGAACCATTCATGTTCATCGGAACAGTGGTTTACTACTAAGTCCAAGAGTACGTATATGTCGCGATTCTTCGCCTCGGCGATAAGGCGCTCCATATCTTCCATGGTGCCGAAACGGGGGTCGATACTATAATAATCCGAAATGTCATATCCCTGGTCCGCCAAAGGGGATTTATAGCAGGGGGACAGCCAGATAACGTCCACGCCTAAATCTTTAATATAATCTAATTTATCGATGATACCCGGAATATCTCCGATGCCGTCACCGTTGGAATCGTAGAAACTCTTCGGGTAAATTTGATATACTACTTTGTCATGCCACCATTTTTTTGTCATAGCCGTACCTCCTGTATCGTTGCTTGTTTGAATTGTTATTATACAATATAATGATACATGTGGCAATGTCTTACAGTTATATGATAAAAAATTACGTAGATTTTTTTCGATGATAAATATTAGTAGTAACTTATGCGCAAAAGGTGTTGAGCAACAAATGGATTTATGTTATAATTTCACAAAAAGCAGAAGGAGGAGAATCATGGTACAGAAATATAAATTTGGCAGCCCGTTTCAGACGGATGCGGTGGTGCGTGAGGTAGCGCTTTCTGAGGGGCAAATGCCATACATGAAGAAGGAAGAAGGGGAGAAACTCAGCTTTTCTTATCATTTGGCAGAGGAAGATGAGGTGTACGGTTTAGGCGAAAACGTAAGGGGCATCAATAAACGGGGATGGCAGTACAGGAGCTGCTGTATGGATGAGCCTAATCATTTTGAGGACAAACGTTCGCTGTATGCTTCCCACAACTTCTTTGTTGTCAGGGGAAAGAAGTGCTTCGGCGTATTCCTGGATGCGCCCGGCATCGTGACCTTTGACATCGGCTATACGCATCTGGATGAGATGACTGTCACGCTGGAAGAGCCGGACGCTATGGTATACGTGTTCGGGGGGGGGGGGGGTGGGGGACAGCGTCCTGGAGATTGTGAAAGAATTTCGAGTACTTGTGGGTCGGAGCTATATTCCGCCGAAGTGGGCTTTCGGATACCAGCAGAGTCGTTGGAGTTATATGACGGAAGATGAAGTTTATGAAGTTGCAAAGAAGCACAGGGACAACCATTTCCCTCTGGACAGCATCTATCTGGATATCGATTATATGGAGCGGTATAAGGACTTTACCATTGACAGGGAGAGAATGCCTCATTTCGAGGAGATGGTAGAGAACTTGAAGAAAGACCATATCCGTATCGTTCCGATTATCGATGCGGGCGTGAAAGTGGAAGAGGGATATCCTGTCTATGAAGAAGGCGTAGAGAAAGGGTATTTCTGTAAGGATAAGGACGGAAAAGAGTTTGTGGTCGGCGTCTGGCCGGGACAGGTGCATTTCCCCGACGTGCTCAATAAGGAAGCGAGAGAATGGTTCGGCAACCATTATAAATTCCTGATTGACAAGGGTGTGGAAGGTTTCTGGAATGATATGAATGAGCCTGCCATATTCTATGCCCAGGACCGTCTGGACAGCACCATAGACGAGATTGCTGAGCTGAAAGGCAAGAACCTGGATTTGAGTGTTTACCATAAGTTTATGGGAACGGTGATGGGTCTGTCAAACAATACGGAGGATTATAAGAAATTCTATCATGAGACGGAAAGCGGCAGGATGAGCCATGACAAGGTACATAATCTTTTCGGTTACAATATGACGAGGGCGGCAGGGGAAGCTTTCGAACGGATATGCCCGGACAAGAGAATTCTGATGTTTTCCAGGTCTTCCTATGTGGGAATGCACCGCTATGGCGGCATATGGATGGGCGACAATAAATCCTGGTGGCAGCATATGCTCTTAAATTTCAAGATGCAGCCGTCTTTGAATATGATGGGCATCCTGTATACCGGAGGCGATATAGGCGGCTTCGGGGCGGACACTACGGAAGATTTGGTAATCCGCTGGACGCAGATGACGCTTTTTGCTCCCCTTATGCGTAACCACAGCGCTTTGGGCACGAGGGTACAGGAAGTTTACAGATTTGACAACCAGGATATTCTGCGCAACATTCTGGGTATCCGTTATGGGCTTCTCCCGTATCTGTACAGCGAGTTTATGAAAGCGGCGTTGCGTGATGAGATGTATTACAAACCTTTATCTTTCGAGTACACGCAGGATTCCTATGCGTCCCAGGTGGAGGACCAGCTCCTGGCAGGCGACAGCGTGATGACAACGCCTGTATTTGTACAGAATGCCAAGGGAAGATATGTATATCTGCCTGAGGAGATGGCAATGGTAAGAATGCGCAGCCTGGACGATTATGATACGCAAAGATACGGCGCAGGGCATCACTATATAGAGGCAGGACTTGGCGAGACTCTTCTTTTTGTCCGTAAGAATAAAATGTTGATTCTGTCTAAGGGCGGAGAGTATACAGAAGATGTGAATACGGACTGTGTGAAAGCTCTTGCATTCGTGGAAGACAAAGCCGTATATGAGTGGTATGAAGACGACGGAATGAGCAAAGATTACGATAACCCGGAGAACATAAGGAAGATTACGGTATCAGCCGACGGCTCCTGCACATGCGAAGGGAAACCCGTGAAGTTGGAAGTTGAAATGCTGTAATGCTGTAATGATAGGTAGGGTAAGCTGTTGCAAAGTACAGTGTTTCTGCAAGATATCGTTTTGATAAACGCATATTGGAACGGTATGTTGTCGGGAATTGCTGTTTTGCAGCAGCTTATTTTAATCAGTCGCGCAAGTTTGGGCGCTTTAATCTAAAATAGGCGCAGCAGAGGGGAAGAACAGCAGTGACAATCAAAGAGATAGCGGATATCGTGGGTGTGAGTGCGACTACGGTGTCGAATGTCATCCATGGAAAGGCGAAGGAAGTATCCCCGGCTACGGTGGAGAAGATTCAGAAGGCGTTAGAAGAGTATCAGTATACGCCTAATATCAGCGCAAGAAACCTGGCGAGCAATAAATCAAAAATAATAGGCGTTATTATGAAATCCCACCATGAGCACGAGACGAACCGCTTTATCGACCCATTTATCAGTGAATTACTGGGGGACATTGAGGTATGCGCGAGCCGGATGGGCTATTATGTGATGGTATATACTTCCCGGAACATCCAGGAAATCAAAAATTATATTATTTCCTGGAACATCGACGGTATGGTGATGGTAGGGTTTGTGGCGGAGGAAATCCGTTCCGTTCAGGAAGTATGCGCGCGGCCTATGGCATTGATTGACGTGTATGGCTCTTGCGGAGAGGAGAACTGCGTCAGCATCGGGCTGGAAGACCGGAACGGCATGTACAGTCTGACACAGTATGTTATTTCCTGCGGGCATAGAAAAATTGCTTTTCTGGCGGATAATGACACGAACCTGGACCATGAGCGCAGGATTGGGTTCCGGCAGGCTATGGAAGAGGCGGGGCTTGAGACGGAGCCGGAAGATTTTATACGGATTGTTCCCGCCGGGTATTACGAAATTGCAAATATGGATGAAATATACCACAAGTCCTTTGGATATACGGCGATGATGTGTGTGTCTGATTACTATGCCGCCCTTGTGTTAAACGGGCTAAAAGACAGAGGGCGGAGGGTGCCGGAGGATATTTCGGTTACCGGGTTTGATGATAATTATTTAGCGAGGTTTGTGCGTCCCGCCCTTACGACGGTCCGCCAGGACATGGGGCAGAAAGGAAAGACAGCGGTGGAATGCTTGTGCGATATGATGGAAAAACCGGGAGATAAACGTTGCCGGAGCACTGTCCTTTCCACCAAACTGGTGGTGCGTGATTCGGTAAGGACAATTGGTCTGGATTAGCGTTTGTGCTTATCTATTAGGAATAGGGCGCTGAAATAAAAACATGTGGAAGTTTTTTCTGAAAAAATGATTGACAGATTCATAAGCCGGGTGTATTATCAATTCATACTAAACCTAGCAAATAAGTAGGAAATAGAATTACGTAAATCAGGCAGGGAAAATATCCCGGAATGGAGCAAATCATGTCAAATATTAAGAAGAGTGCGGCGGAACTGATTGGTAGAACACCGTTGTTGGAAGTTACCAACTACGAGAAGAATCATAACATTACAGATGTTACTTTATTGACGAAACTGGAATATTTAAATCCGGCAGGGTCAGTGAAAGACCGCACCGCCCTGAATATGATTGAAGAGGCGGAGAAGAGCGGCAAGCTGAAACCGGGGGCGACTATCATCGAGCCGACTTCGGGCAATACGGGTATCGGCCTTGCGGCAGTGGGGGCGGCCAAAGGATATAAGACGGTCCTGACACTTCCGGAGACTATGAGCGTGGAGCGCAGGAAGCTATTACAGGCATATGGAGCGAAACTGGTATTGACGGAGGGCGCCAAGGGCATGTCGGGTGCAATCGCAAAGGCGGAGGAATTGCATGATTCTATTCCGGGTTCTGTTATTTTAGGACAGTTTGTGAATCCTGCCAACGCGGCGATACATAAGAAGACGACGGGCCCCGAGATATGGGAGGACACGGATGGAAAAGTTGACATTTTTGTGGCAGGCGTCGGTACGGGCGGCACAATCACGGGTGTAGGCGAATATCTCAAAGAACAAAACCCGGCTGTACATGTGGTGGCAGTGGAACCGGCGGACAGCCCGGTACTGTCCGGAGGAGCATCGGGGCCTCATAAGATTCAGGGAATCGGGGCCGGATTCGTGCCTGAAGTGCTTCATACGGACGTATATGACGAGATAATCCAGGTATCCAGTGAAGACGCATTTGCGGCAGGCAGGGCTATGGCATTGGAGGAAGGTATCCTGGTCGGTATTTCATCCGGTGCGGCGCTCCATGCGGCGGCGGAATTAGCAAGACGTCCGGAGAATAAGGGCAAGGTGATTGTTGCCCTCCTGCCGGATTCAGGGGACCGTTACCTGTCCACGCCGTTGTTTTCGGCTGAATAGGCAGAATGCACCGGAAAAATATGTGTTTCCATAGCAAAAAGTACGCGTAAACTTGACAAATTCCGCTATTCATACTAAAGTAGTCAAGGTGGAGTGTTTCGGTTGGCGGTTTTCTAAATATGCAGAGAAGAATTGACCATATAAGTCAAAAATGAGGTCGAGACGGAAAAGTACATAACAGGAAGAAAGCAGAAAGAGGGAAAGTCGCCGGGAAAGGATAGAAGAGATGGCGGGAATCATAGAAGTTCGCGGCTTGAGTAAGACATTCGTGACGAAAGACGCTGATGTGGAGGCGTTACAGGATATTAATTTATCGATTCAGGCAGGCGATATTTACGGTATTATCGGTATGTCGGGAGCAGGTAAGAGTACGCTTGTGCGTTGCCTGAATTTCTTGGAGCGTCCGACTGCGGGCACGGTGGAGATTGAGGGACGTGATTTAGGAAGGATGTCCGGGAAGGAACTTCGCGCCAAACGGGCGGAGATTGCGATGATTTTCCAGCATTTTAATCTGTTGATGCAGAAAAATGTCATAGATAACATATGTTTCCCTTTGCTGTATGGCGGCGTCGGTAAGAAAGACGGCGGCAAGAAGGGGACCATGAGCAAGAAAGACGCCAGGAAGCGCGCGCAGGAGCTGTTAGAGATTGTCGGCATGACGGACAAGGCAACGGCATACCCATCCCAGTTATCGGGCGGACAGAAACAGCGTGTGGCGATTGCCAGGGCGCTTGCGGTGAACCCGAAGATACTCTTGTGCGATGAGGCGACGAGCGCGCTGGACCCACAGACGACACAGTCGATTTTACAGCTGTTAAAGCAGATTAATAAGGAATATGGAATTACAATTGTTATTATTACCCACGAGATGTCGGTAGTCAGGGAAATCTGCTCCCACGTTGCTATTATCGGCGGCGGGCATCTGGTAGAGCAGGGCAGGGTTGCGGATATCTTTTCCCATCCTAAGACGAAGGAGGCCAAGGAGCTGATTGTCAAGGGACGTGGAGAAGAGAGGCGGACATTGGAGAACCATCAGCGCGATTTGATGAAAGGTAAATGCTGCATCCGTATTGTTTTTTCCGTCAACTCATCTTTCGAGCCGGTTATCGCTAACATGGTGCTGCGGTTCGGGCAGCCTATTAATATATTGCGTGCCGACACGAAGAACGTGGAAGGGATTGCCAGAGGCGAGATGATACTGAGTCTTCCGGACGATAGACAGATGCAGGAAGATATGAAGCAATATTTGACGCAGCGAGGGCTTGACGTAGAGGAGGTGGATGGCTATGTGGTCTAATGAGATGACGGTAATGATGTTGGACGGCGTGAAGGAGACGCTTTTCATGACTTTGCTATCCACGCTGTTCGGCTATCTTCTGGGTGTGCCCATGGGGATAGCGCTTGCCGTGACAGACCAGGGAGGTATCCGTCCCAACGCGGTGGTCTATAAGATATTGGACGTGATTGCCAATGTGGTCAGGAGTATTCCTTTTTTGATTCTTCTGATTCTGCTGATGCCGCTGACGAAGATGATTGTGGGCAGAAGCTACGGTACGGCGGCCACGGTAGTTCCGCTGACGATTGCGGCGGCGCCTTTTATCGGGCGTATGATTGAATCTTCCATCAATGAGGTGGACAGGGGTGTCATTGAGGCGGCGCAGAGTATGGGCGCAAGTACGATGACGATTATCACCAGGGTGCTTCTTGTGGAGGCCAGGACCTCTATTCTTGTCGGGGTGACTATCGCCCTCGGCACAATCTTAGGTTATTCCGCTATGGCGGGTATTGTGGGCGGCGGCGGCCTTGGCGATATTGCTATGCGCTATGGTTATTACCGTTATGAGAAAGAAATTATGTTTGTGGCGGTTGTTCTTTTGGTGGTGCTTGTGCAGATTTTCCAGACCCTGGGCATGAAAATGTCGGTGAAACTGGATCGGAGGAAGAGATAAAGAAGCAATATCGGAAAAGAGATATTCATTATTGTAGCGACAGATTCAGTCAAATACCCCGCTGCAAGCAACGGGGCATCAAGCTTGAAGCGCCCCAAGGGGCGGGGTATTTGACCCTCGCGGCATTCGCCAAATACTCGTGCAAGCACGGTACTTGGCTCATTGCTCGCGGGAATAACAGGTCTTGGAAGCAGAACGATGATGCTTATGAGATAAAGGAGGGACGGCGGAAAAAGCAAATATGCCGTCCGAAAAATGCAGGCGGGAATAAGATTCCTGTTCTGTTTTGCCGCAGGAAGCGGCAGAGAGGAGGATTTTCAATGAAGAAAAAATTTATCACAGGTATTTTGACAGCGGCGCTTGCGATTGGCGTTTTGACAGCTTGCGGCGGCGCGGACAATGCAGCGGACACACCGGCGGCTGACGGGGCGGAAGCTTCAGACGAACAGGCTCCGGCGGCAGATGATGCACAGGCGCCTGCAGAGAGCGAGGCGGCGGATGATACCGCGGATGCAGCCGAGGCTCCGGCGGAGTCTAAAGGGAAAATCACCGTTGCGGCATCGGCTACGCCCCATGCAGAGATTTTAGAGCAGGCGAAGCCCCTTCTGGCAGCCCAGGGCTGGGAGTTAGAAGTAACCGTGTTCAATGATTATGTACAGCCGAATATGGTGGTGGAGAGCGGCGAGTTTGACGCCAACTATTTCCAGCACATTCCCTATCTGGACTCTTTTAATGAGGAGCAGGGCACGCATCTTGTGAATGCAGGCGGCATCCACTATGAGCCTTTCGGTATCTATCCCGGCACGAAGAGCGATTTGTCCACTTTGGAAAAAGGCGATGTGGTGGCAGTGCCCAACGATACCACCAATGAGGCGAGAGCGCTCCTGTTATTACAGGACAACGGCATTATTACCTTGAAAGACGGCGTAGGCCTTGAGGCAACGACAAGAGATATCGTGGACAATCCGAAGGAGATTGAGATTCAGGAGTTAGAAGCGGCTCAGGTTCCCAGGGTGAAGGATGAAGTTGCCTTCGTAGTCTTGAATGGCAACTATGCGTTGGAGGCAGGTTTCTCCGTAAGTAAGGATTCGGTTGCCTATGAGAAATCCGATTCCGAGGCGGCTAAGACTTATGTGAACGTGATTGCCGTCAAAGAAGGCAATGAGAGCAGCGAAGCGGTTACGGCACTGGTCGATGTGCTCAAATCCGATGAAATCACAGACTATATCAATAACACTTATGATGGCGGCGTGATTCCTTTTAAATAATATAGTAACAAATGTTATGAAATATAGAAAGCCCTCGGCATGGAAGCTGAGGGCTTTTTTGTATCTTATTGTAGTCCGGGCTTTTTTTGTGTATACTTATAAAAACGCATAGCGTCCCGTGTATAGACAATATCTTCTCATCAGGCAACGGGCATATGGGTTTTGCAATATTTAGATGGAAACGGCAGGAAGGCAGGGATTAGTATGCACTATTTAAATACAAATACGCAGGTCATGCTTTTTAAGGAAACATTGAATAGTGAAATATATGTGGATAAGAGTCTGTTGATTGAGAAGATAAATCCTATGATTCGGACAAACGGGAAATATATTGCTATTACCAGACCGCGCCGGTTTGGCAAGACGGTGAATGCAAACATGTTGGGAGCGTATTATACGAAGGGACATGATACCCATGGGTTATTTGAGGGATTGGAGATTGCAAAGACACGGGGATATGAAGACCATATCAATCAATATAACGTGATACATATTGATTTCAGTGTATTACCTGATTTCTGTGAGGACTATCGTGTTTATATAAAAAATATTATCAGGAAGTTAAAGGAGGATTTGTTGGAAACCTATCCGGAATTAACCGGGCATGAATATGCAGGGATTAGTGAAATGTTTTATGCTACGGGAGACTCTTTCATTTTCATTTTGGATGAGTGGGATTCTATATTTAATGAAAAATATATCACTGGTGATGATAAAATTCATTTTTTGAAGTTCTTGAAGGCGTTGTTAAAAGATAAACCGTATGTTGACTTGGCATATATGACAGGGGTGCTTCCAATTGCAAAATATTCCAGTGGGTCCGAACTAAATATGTTCTGGGAGTATCATTTTATGAATGAACGGACATTTGAGGCGCAGTTTGGTCTGACGGAGGATGAAGTAAAGAAATTGTGCAGCATATATACCAAGGTCAGTTATGAGGAACTGCAATGGTGGTATGACGGTTATCTTATGAGCGACGGCAGGCATCTGTTTAATCCCCGTTCGGTGAACAGGGCATTGCTTGACGGAGTATGCCGGAACTATTGGACTGAGACAGGGCCTATGAATGAGGTGGCGGACTGTATAGAGCACAATGTGGACGAAGTGCGGGAAGACATTGTCAGAATGGTGGCAGGAATCCCGGTGGAGGCTGATTTGGATGGCTACAGCGCCATTGAGCAGGAGATGAATACAAGGGATGAGATATTGTCTGCTATGACGGTATACGGGTTCTTGTTGTACCATGACGGATATCTGAGCATACCAAATCATGAACTGATGGAAAAGTATCAGAGAGTGCTGTCCAGAGACAGTATGGGGGAGATTAAGCAGATTGTAGATAGGTCCAGGGAAATAGTGGAGGCAACTTTGGCGGCTGACGGACAGAAAGTTGCAATGATGTTGGAGACAGTCCACGACCGGGAAATTCCTTTCTTGCAGTATCATGATGAAAATGCCTTGGCATGTGTCATTACCCTTTGCTATCTGTATGCGCGGAAAGACTATCGGGTGGAGAGAGAAGCAAAAAGTGGGAAAGGATATTGTGATTTCTTGTTCCTTCCCAAAAAAAGGGGAAAAGCAGCAATTATCCTTGAATTGAAAGTCGATGATACGGCACAGAACGCAATCAATCAGATAAAGGAGAAAAATTATATACAAAAAGCAGAAGAATACGGGGAAGTATTGTTAGTGGGGATTAGTTATGACAAGAAAAAGAAAAGACATTGCTGTCTCATTGAAAAGTATATGAGTGCAAAGAGCTGAAATAAGCAGACCAATAACAAATGTAAAAGGAAAGTACGTCATAACGCAGCAAGATGCAAAGTTGGCCGTCAGGCCAACTTTTAGCTTAAATAGGTAAGTGAAAATTCTCAGCTTATTCGAGTCCGCGACAAGTTTTCCGAAGGAATACTTATGAACTCGCAAACGAACTGTGCTCGTTTTTTACCACAGAGACCCGAAGAATGCAAGCATCTCTTCGCTCCATCCGCTGCATGACAAATCATATCCTAAGCCCACGCCATGGTCTCCGGTGGGATAAGTGGAACACAGATGCATAACACCTGCTTTTTCTAACGCCTGTTCTAGCCTTTCCGTGTTGTTTGGCGGCACGCAGCCGTCGTCGGCATTGGTAAAAGCATAGGTAGGCGGATAATCAGAGGCAATATGCTGTTCTACAGATAATAATTCTCGCAGACCGTCTTTATTGTTGGTCAGGTTCAGGTAGCTTCCCTCATGATAGTCGGACAGGAAACTAATCACAGGATACAGAAGCCCGATACCATCCGGGCGGGCGGATATATTCCGGTAAGTTTCCAGGACGGAAGGGGTAATTTGGTTTTCTGTAAGCCTGTCCACCACATACTTTTTCAATTCTTGGTGCAGGAGAGCTTCACTGGCACACAGATGGCCGCCCGCAGAGGAACCTATGATAAGAATCCGGTCAGGGTCAATCCCGTATTCCACGGCATGGGCGCGCACATGCATGATGGCAGGGGCCAGGTCCATCTGAGGAAGCGGGTATGCGTTAGGGGCGATACGGTAATTTAAGATAAAAGCCTTGTAGCCGCCGTCCCTTTCCATGCGCTGCGCCAGCTGCACACCCTCGGAATAAGTGGAGAGCATCTCGTAACCGCCTCCGGGACAAATGATTGCCGCAGGGCGCTTTTCTGTCTGGGTGCGCTTTTCAGGAGGGACAGCGAGGGATTCATATGGCGGCACGGAACCGGGGCCGGCAGTATGCGCAAAGGCGGCATTATCTACGGCAGGGTTCCCTGTAAAAAGCCATACGCATCCTTCATCGTTGACATCTGCATGGGGAATCCCGTTTTTCCAGTGAGGGCAGGAAGAGAAGCCGCCTTCGGCTGTACCGGAGCAGGAAGAGGAAGATGTTTCCCGGGCTCCCCAGAGTGGAATGAAGAGGAACCTGTTGTTTTGGGCAGTGTCCATCAGCAGGTTGGCGCATTCCAGGAAAGCTTCCGATAGAAAGGGAACGCCTCAGTCCATCGTATCTTCCTCCATAATACGGCGCATTGTATAGCCCGCATGTTCTGTAGGGACACGGTCGCGCCAACAGGATGGGAAAAGATTGCAGAGCGCTCTGCCTAACGGCTCTGTGTTCAAGATTTCTTCATAAGTGCTGTCTAATGTAAACATGATTCGTTCTCGCCTTTCAAATTGTTGTATACAAAGTTAATTGGTTTCGCAGATTTTCTTGCTTTATTTAAGGAAAGTACCCCGCTTATCCGAGTTCGCGAAGCGAATCTCGTAAAGTTAATTGGTTTCACAAATTTATTTGCTTTATTTAAGGAAAGTACCCCGCTTATCCGAGTTCGCGAAGCGAATCTCGTAAAGTTAATTTGCGCAGCAAATTTACTTTTTTTTATTGTACATACAGTTCCCGAAAAATACAACAGGCTTTACAAGCATTTATAAATAAACGTATAATATTTACAGTTGACGATAGGAGGAAAATATATGTGGTTCGTATATGCGCTGTTATCCGCCGTGTTTGCGGCATTGACGTCTATTCTTGCGAAAATCGGCATCGACGGGGTGAACTCTAACCTGGCCACTGCGGTCAGGACGGTGGTGGTAGTTATCATGGCATGGGGTATGGTTTTCCTGACCCATACGCAGAACGGTTTGTCCGATATCAGCAGGAAAAGTTGGATTTTCCTGATTCTTTCAGGTTTGGCCACCGGGGCGTCCTGGCTTTGCTATTACCGGGCATTGCAGCTTGGGGATGCTTCTAAGGTGGTGCCTGTCGATAAGCTGAGCGTCGTGATTACGTTAGTACTGGCGTTTGTATTTTTGCATGAACAGTTTACCGTGAAGTCCCTAATCGGATGCGTATTGATTGGCGCGGGGACGCTTGTTATGGTTTTGTAGGGGATTAAGATATGTCGCTTCAATTTTATTTCGGGGCTTCCGGTTCCGGCAAGAGCAAGAAACTTCATGAGGATATCATACGGGCGTCGCAGGAGAATCCGCAGACGCAGTATCTGCTCATCGTGCCCGACCAGTTTACGATGCAGACGCAGATGGACTTGGTGGTGGAGCATCCCGCCCATATTATTATGAATATAGACGTGCTCAGTTTCGGCAGGCTGACGCACCGTATCCTGGAGGAAGTGGGGTACGAGGATGTTTCGGTCTTGGACGACACGGGCAAGAGCCTGGTGCTTCGCAAAGTGGCGCAGCAGTGCCAGGGGCAGCTGCAGGTTATGGGTTCCCATCTGCATAAAATCGGGTATATCCATGAAGTGAAGTCCGCCATCTCGGAGTTTATGCAGTACGGCATCGGTATACAGGAGATGGGCTTACTGACGGAATATGCCCGTCCGCGGGGAGCGTTGTATTATAAATTGCAGGATTTGAGCGTGCTTTATCGCGCTTTCCTGGATTACATACATGAGAAATTTATCACCACGGAGGAGACGCTTGACAGGCTCAGGGCGGCGTTGCCGAAATCGGAGATTATCGGGAAGAGTGTGATTGCCTTCGACGGGTTCACCGGATTTACGCCCATCCAGAACAGGGCCATCCAGGAACTGATTCGGCTGTCGAAGAAAGTCATTATCACTGTCACCATAGATGAAAGGGAGAATCCCTATCAGATGGACGGTGAGCATAAGCTTTTCCATCTGAGCAAGAAGACCGTGTCTGACCTTCGCAGGATGGCAGGCGAGACGGGCGCAGCAGAGGACAAGCCCATATGGTGTGTTGACAGGGTAGAGGGCAGGCTGCCACGGTTTACAGGGAATGCAGAACTGTCCCATTTGGAGCGTAATCTGTTCCGGTATCCGTCCCAGGCGTATGAAGACAAGTTGGAAAACCTGTATCTGTATGAGGCGTCAAGCCCCAAGGAGGAAATCCGGCAGGCTTGTATCGCTATCCGCAAGCTTCTTTTCGGGACGGGCCTGTACTATCGCGATATTGCGGTGGTGACAGGGGATATGGGGGTTTACGGCAGTCTGGCCGAGGAGGAGTTTGCCAAGTTTGGGATTCCTATTTATTTAGACCATACCAGAGGAATCCTGCGCAATCCCTTCGCGGAATATATTAGGAGCGCATTGCAGATTGTGCTCCAGGATTTCAGTTTTGAGTCGGTATTCCATTACCTGCGCACAGGATTGACGGGTTTTGACATCGAGGACGTGGACAGACTGGAAAACTATATCCGCAGGTTCGGTATCCGCGGCCGGAAAAGGTGGGGCAGCCTTTTTGTCTACAAGGAGGACGACAAGGAAGGGGAAGAGGCGGCTGTTGCCAGGCTCGCACAGTATAACGCCCTGCGGGAGAAATTGCTTGGACAGTTGGAACCGTTACTTATCCCGGCTCACAGGGCGGGAGAGATGGTTCGTGCCCTCTATGATTTCCTGGTACAGAACGGTTTGCAGCAGAAACTGGCCTGTTACGAGCGGCAGTTTACCGAGCAGGGCGACATGGCGCGGGCTAAGGAATATGGACAGATTTATGCTTTGGTGGTGGATTTGCTGGACCAGATTTATGGGCTGCTTGCACAGGAGGAGATGGAGCCCAGGGAATTTGCGGACATTCTGGATTCCGGTTTGGCGGAAATCAGCGTGGGAACGATACCACAGAATGTTGACCGTGTGCTTGTGGGGGATATCGAGCGTACCCGCCTAAAACAGGTCAAGGTACTCTTTTTCCTGGGGGTGAACGACGGAAATATCCCGAAGGGCACGGGGACAGGCGGAATTATCTCGGACATTGACCGGGAATTTTTGCGGGAGTCGGAGCTGGAACTGGCGCCCTCTCCCAGACAGCAGATGTACATACAGAGGCTGTATCTTTACCTGAATATGACGAAACCTTCGGAGAAGCTGTATCTGTCCTATGCCAAAGTGGGCAACGACGGCAAGAGCCTGCGCCCTGCATATCTGGTCGATTTGCTGTGCAAACTTTACCCGTCGCTTACTGTCGGGATGCCCGAGAGCGAGCCTGTGGAAGAGCAGCTCGTGTGCGGTGCGGACGGCGTCGGGCTGATGGCGGATATGCTGCGGGAGTATGCGGGCGGCAGGCTGGACGGGGAGGAGAAAAAAAGGGTGTACACCTTTTACCACAGTTATCGCCATAGCCCGGGCTATGAGAATACGGTGGAACGGTTGACGGACACGGCTTTCTTCCGTTACCAGGACGCGCCGTTGTCCAAGATGGTGACCCGTGCGCTCTACGGGGCTTTGCTGCAAAACAGTGTCAGCAGATTGGAACGCTATGCGGCATGTGCTTACGGACATTTCCTGCAATATGGGTTGGCGCTGCGGGAGCGGGACGGCTATAGTTTTGAGGATGTGGATATGGGTAATGTGTTCCATGGCGTCCTGGAATTATTTGCCGCAAAACTTACGGAATATGGTTATACATGGTTTGACTTCCCGGAAGGCGAGGCGGCGCGGATGGTGGATGAGGCGGCGGAGGCCTATGCGGTGGCTTACGGCGAGACAATCCTGTACAGCAGCGCCCGTAACCAGAATCTTTTGAGGCGGATAAAACGAATCTTAAGGCGCACCGTGCTGACTTTGCAGGCACAGTTAAAAAAAGGCGCATTTGTACCGGAGAAGTTTGAAATGTCCTTTTCCATAATTGAAGACTTGGATGCGCTGAACATTGCGCTGGACGGCGAGGAGAAGATGCGCCTTCGGGGGCGCATCGACCGGGTGGATGCGTGTCAGGTGGAAGACAAGGTTTACGTGAAAGTCATCGACTATAAGTCCGGCACGCGGAAATTTGACCTGGCGGCGCTTTACTATGGGCTGCAATTGCAGCTTGTGGTCTATATGAATGCGGCGGTGGAGATGGAGCAGAAGAAACATCCCGGCAAAAAGATAGTCCCTGCGGCGATGCTGTATTACCACATAGACGACCCTGTTGTGGAGGACGCCGAAGGGATGACGCCGGAGCAGGTCAACGCTATGCTGTTGCAGGAACTAAAGATGACCGGAATAGTCAATGAAAGTGACGAGGCCGTCAGTCTGCTTGACAGTGAGTTCACGGATAAGTCCGAAATCCTTCCGTTAGAGCGGAAAAAGGACGGTTCTTTCTCCGCCCGCTCCAGTGTCATAAAGGAGGAAGACATGCAGGTGGTTTCGAATTATGTAAACCGAAAAATACGGCAGATTGGCACGGGGATTCTGGAAGGTACTATTTCGGTCAATCCATATGAACACAACGGAAACCAGGCGTGCACTTACTGCGTTTACCGGAATGTATGCGGATATGACGGCAGAATCGAGGGGTATCAGATGCGCAAGCTGCCAAAACTGGGAGCGGATGAGGCATTGATGTGCATGCGGCAAGAGAGTGGAGATTAAGATGGGGATTTCATTTACAGAGAGGCAGCAAAGAGTGATTGACGCCAGGGGGCGTAATGTGCTTGTGTCGGCGGCGGCGGGTTCCGGCAAGACGGCGGTGCTTGTGGAGCGTATTGTGAAGATGGTCAGCGACGGCGCATGTCCGGCGGATATTGACAGGCTGCTTGTGGTGACGTTTACGAATGCGGCGGCGGCGGAGATGCGGGAGAGAATAAGCAGGGCGGTCAACGACAGGCTGGCGGCGGACCCGGAGAATGAGCACCTACAGAAGCAGACGACGCTTCTCCATAACGCCAAGATTACGACTATCGACAGCTTTTGCCTTTTCGTGTTGCGCAACCA
Organism: uncultured Lachnospiraceae bacterium; assembly: GCA_947172645.1. Lineage (GTDB taxonomy): Bacteria > Bacillota > Clostridia > Lachnospirales > Lachnospiraceae > UBA3282. The sequence continues at coordinate 28,210 of CAMWBY010000009.1, forward strand.
GTTCCATACCATCGGCTTGGACCCAGGATTCCGTATTGCGGAGGAGGGGGAGGACAGGCTTCTCAGGCAGGAAGTGTTGGCGGAGGTGCTGGAGAATTGTTACGCGGAAGGCAAAAAGGCATTTTTAGACTGCATGGAATATTTCAGTGTGGGCAGCAGGGACACGGCGGTGGAAGAAATTGTGCTAAAGCTCTATGATTTCGCCATGAGCATGCCTTTTCCGGAGGAATGGCTTACCAAACGGAAGAATGATTATCTTGTGCGGCCGGACACGGTGTTTGAGGATATTCCATGGGTGACAGAACTTATGCGGCAGGCGCGCCTGCTTTTAGAAGGCTGTGTGGCGCGGCTTAGGGAGGCGCTCCATATGTGTGAGGAACCGGACGGGCCTTATATGTATGGGACTGTGCTGGAACGCGAGATGGAGATGGCGCAGGGACTTCTTGACAAGTGCAGGCGTGTGGAAGAGAGGGATGCGGAAAGAGGAGATTTTGATTCTGTGTACGCCGCTTTTAGCGGCCTTAAGTTCGACAGGCTTCCTTCCAAGAAAGACGAGACGGTTTCCGCCGTCAAGAGGGAGGTCGTCAAGACAATCCGCACAGGCGTGAAAGAGCAGCTCGGGGAGATACAGAAGAAATTTTTCTTCCAGAACAAGGAGCAGGTGCTCAGGCAGATGGAATCCTGCGGGGAGGCAGTGGAGGCCTTGGTGGATTTAACCCTTGCCTTCAAGGAAGCTTTCGATGCAAAGAAGCGGGATAAGAATGTCCTGGATTTCGATGATATAGAACATTTTGCCTTATCTATCCTCGTAAAAAAAGACGAGGCCGGAAATTGCCTGCCGACGGAGACGGCTTTGGAATACCGCAGTTATTTCCATGAGATACTCATAGATGAATACCAGGACAGCAATCTTGTGCAGGAATATATCTTGTCCTGTATTTCCGGTGAGGATGAGGGCAGGTATAACCGCTTCATGGTGGGCGACGTGAAGCAGAGCATCTATAAATTCCGCCTGGCAAGACCGGAACTGTTTCTGGAGAAGTATGAAGCTTACGGACAGACAGGCAGCGTGGAAGAATCTGTCCGCGACAGTGAAGCGGGCAATGCGGGTAATATGGACAGCGCGGATAATGCGAGTAATGCGGACGGAAGGGATGGAGGAAAAGAGGGGAGCGGACAAGGCGGAAAGGAAATACATGCCGAGAGGATTGACTTGCACCAGAACTTCCGCAGCCGCAGGGAAGTGTTAAACAGCACGAATATGGTTTTCTCGCAGATAATGGGAAAACATGTGGGCGGCATCGTCTATGACGACTTGGCGGCGTTGCACCCGGGCGCGGCGTATCCTGAACAGCCGCGACAGGAATGGGAGCCAGAGCGGGCAATGGGCGGGCAGCAGGCAGGAGGAATTAATGATACGGAGCTTATGCTGTTCCATATGGAGGATAACCCGGAAGAACTCACTGCCAAAGAGCAGGAAGCTTACGGCGTGGCGGCCAAGATAAAAGAGATGATGCGCATGTTCCAGGTGACAGACCAGTTACATGGCGGTTTTCGCCGCCTTTCCTACCGGGATATTGTCATTCTGCTGCGTACCGTTTCCGGTTGGGACGAGGTGTTCAAAAGGGTATTGGAGGAAGAGGGCATTCCCGTGCACATGACTTCCCGAACCGGATATTTTGCGGCAAGTGAGATACAGGAGCTGTTGCATTTTCTTCGTGTGTTAGACAATCCGTTGCAGGATATCCCGTTTTACGGCGTGATGCATTCTTATCTGGGGGGATTCGAGGAGGAGGAAATCGCGCGAATCAGGGCCGCGTATCCGAAGAAAAAGTATCTGTATGACGCGGTCAAAGCGTGTGGGGCATATGCAGGCGACGGGGAGGAAGAAGGCCATTCGGAGACGGAAGGGCAGGAAAAGGCAGTCCTGGAAGAGATAGTGACACAAGAGCTTGCGGGCAAGATTCGGGAATTCCTGGAAAGAATAGCCTATTACCGCGGTCTGTCGGCTTACCTTTCCGTGCAGGAGCTTTTACAGACAATTCTGAGAGAAACGGATTACCTGAATTATGTGGCAGTAAAACCGGAGGGAAACAAACGCCGTGCCAATGTGGAAATGCTCCTCGTGAAAGCGGCGGAGTATGAGAAGACAAGTTATTTTGGCCTGTACCATTTCCTGCGCTATATGGAGCAGCTTGAGAAATACGAGGTGGATTACGGTGAGGCGGGATTGCAGGATGAAAATGCGGATGTGGTGCGTATCATGAGCATCCATAAAAGCAAAGGGCTGGAATTTCCGGTCTGTTTCGTATCTGGTCTGGCGAAGGGATTCCAGACACGGGATGTAAACAGCCATCTTGTGTTGGACATCGATGCAGGGATTGGCGTGGATTACGTGAATCCCGTGGCAAGAGTGCGGGGAAGGAATCTGCGCCGGAATGTGATTGCCGAGAAGCTTAAAGCGGATAATCTGGCGGAAGAGATGCGTATCCTCTATGTGGCTATGACGCGGGCCAAGGAGAAATTGATTCTTACGGGAACGGTGAAAGCGCCGGAGAAGACGGCGGCGTCCCTATTGCCTCTTTTGAAAAAAAAGGAGGCTCTGCTGCCTTATGATGTGCTGACCGGACAGAGTAGTTTCCTGGGGCTTTTGCTCGCCGCCCTTGCACGTAATCAGTGCATGGATGGGTTTTTCCGGGAATACGGCATGGAGCCGGAGACTGCCAATCCGCTTTACGGGCAGGATATGAGTATCCGGGTTTCATTGACCGGATGGGTAAACAGAGTAGAGGAAAAGATAGAAGAAGCGGTGCGCATGGAAGAGGCGAAACGCAGGCTTCTTTTATCTGACGACATAAAAGATGTGGATTTGGCCCTGATGGCACATATGTCAGCCCGTTTTGGCTATAGATATCCGTACGGGAATCTGGGCAGCCTTTACACGAAGACCACTGTGTCTGAGCTGAAAATGGCGGGGATGAAGGAAGAGACTGACTTTTCTTTTCAGTTATATAAGGATGAGATTGTTGTGCCTTATCTGCCCGGATTTTTAGAGAAGGAAGAGCGCGTCAGCGGTTCCATGAGGGGCAGCGCGTTCCATAAGGTGATGGAACTGTTTGATTTTTCGAGATTGACCGAAGAAGTCATTAGCAATAAAAAGACATTGGAGGATTTGCTAAAAGAGCAGCTTGCGCAGATGCGCCGGGAGGGCAGACTGGCGGAAGAATACTATGAGGTTATTTCGGTGCCTAAGATTGAGGCGTTCTTAAAAAGCAGCGTGGCGGCAAGGATGGGGAAAGCCGCGCGGGCAGGGAAGTTATTCAAAGAGCAGCCCTTTGTGATGGGGCTTTCGGCGGACCGCTTAAACAGTGAGTTCCCGAAGGAGGAAACCGTGCTCATTCAGGGTATTATCGATGTCTTTTTCGAGGAGGAGGGCAGGTATGTGCTGTTAGATTATAAGACCGACGCCGTAGAGACGGCGCAGGAGCTTGTGAAACGCTACCATGTGCAGCTTGACTATTATGCGCAGGCTCTGGAGCAGTCTTCCGGCTACAGGGATACCGAGCGGATTCTTTACTCCTTCAAATTGGGCGAAGAGATTCACTTATAAATCGTTGCACGATTCTGTTTTCGGGAGTATAGTTTATATAGTGTTTTGTGTAGTGCAGAAATGAGGAAAAATATGAGTATTATATATAAGAACAGGCGCCTTTCTTCCTCGCGCGTCATTTTGTTAGGGTTTTTCGGCGTCATTGTCCTGGGGACGCTTCTCTTGATGCTGCCATGTTCCAGGGCGGGAGCGGGCGGCGCACCCTTTCTGGATGCATTGTTCACGGCGACTTCGGCCACTTGCGTGACAGGGCTGATTACCAATGACACGGCGACTTACTGGTCAATGTTTGGGCAGATGGTTATTCTGTGCCTTATACAGATTGGCGGGCTGGGTGTGATTACGATAGCGATTTTTATTACCAAGCTGTCCGGGCGCAAGATTGGCCTGATGCAGAGAAGCATCATGCAGGAGTCCATTGCCGCCCCGCAGATGGGCGGCATCGTGCGTATGACAGGGTTTATCCTGAAGACGGTAGCCGTCATAGAAATCATAGGCGCGGTGGCATTTTTGCCTGCCATGGTTCCGGAATTTGGTTTGTTGAAAGGGATATGGTATTCTGTCTTTCATTCCATTTCTTCTTTCTGTAACGCAGGATTTGACTTGATGGGCGTCAAAGAGAAGTATTCTTCGCTGACTTATTACACAGGGAATGCGCTGATAAACATTGTGGCGATGACGCTGATTGTGGTGGGCGGCATCGGTTTTGTGACCTGGGACGACGTGAAGCGGAACGGTTTGCATTTCCGCCGTTACCGTATGCAGAGTAAGGTCGTTGTGGCGGTGACCTGCGGGCTGATTGTGCTGCCGGCAGTCTATTTCTATTTCAGGGAATTTAGTATGCCAGCCTGGGAGGGCATGACGACGGGAGAGCGGGTTCTGGCGTCCTTTTTCCAGTCAATCACGACTCGCACGGCGGGTTATAATACGGTGGATTTGACACGGCTTACGGAATCCGGGCAGATGATTATGATACTGCTTATGCTTATCGGCGGCGCGCCCGGTTCTACGGCGGGCGGTATGAAGGTGACTACTTTTGCGGTGCTCTTTGCGACGGCGATTGCGGTATTCCGGCGAAGGCCCAACGCGCATATATTCGGGAGAAGGATTCCCAATGACACAGCCCACTATGCCGCTACAGTCCTCACGCTGTACTTGAGTATGTTCTTTGTGGGCGGCGTTTTTATTGGATGCGCAGAGAATATGCCGATTATGCCTGCGCTGTTTGAGGCGGCGTCCGCCATTGCGACGGTGGGAGTCACCCTGGGTATCACGCCGGAGCTTTGCGCGGCGTCTAAAGTTATCTTGATTATCCTGATGTTTTTCGGACGGGTGGGCGGCATGACGATTGTGTACGCGGCGCTTTCCGCAAAGCACCCTTATGTCTCGGAATTCCCGCAGGAGAAGATTATGGTTGGGTAAGGAGAATGCCGGAGGATGGGGAGCAGTATGGGGCGGGAGAATGTCAGGATATACCGGGAAAATTATGAGGCTTTACCGAGACGGTTTGTCAGCAAAATTGAGCATGACTTGCAGTATATTTTAGACGCAGGGATTCCGGGCTTGGAGAAGATTTTTCTGTTTGGCAGCTGTGCGAAAGGAACAGTGCGCAGCACAAGCGATGTGGATTTGCTCATATTGACGAGGGAACAGATACAAGACAGGATGTTGGCGGCGGACATAAGGTGGACTCTGGATGAGCCTATAGAAGGGATACGGACGGACGTTGTCTATATGAATAAAGATTCTATCAAGGATAAATCAGCATTTAAGGACGCTATCAATGAGAGCAAGAAGGTGATTTTGGAAGTGGGAGATTGAGAAATAAGTCTGAAAGCCATCTTTTTAATCGTGAGTTTGTGTCGCCAGTGTGGAGGGATGATGTGATAAATAACACATATTTTGCAATTGCAGAAAATGATTTGGAATACCTGGAATCTGTTTTAAAGACAGGAAGCACATTTTATAATCAGCTTGCGGTACAGTGTCAGCAGGTTGCAGAGAAATTTCTGAAAGGCTATTTGGATGCGAATCTGGCCGGGAGGGATATATCTGATATATTGCGGAAACATAACTTAAAAAAAATGGCGTCTGTCTTAAATGAGGAAGAACCGGGACTGGAGTTGGATACGATTGGGCTGGCATACCTGACAGATTTTTATTTTGACGCCAGATATCCGGGGGACGACTTTTTCACCGTTACGAAAGCGGAATTTGAAAAATGTCTGGAGATTATGTACGATACGGTACATAGGCTTCAAGGTATTGGCAATAGATAGGGGCGTGTTTCAGTGGCGCAAAGCGTCCTTGCGAGAATAAAAGAATTGTGAAACAAAGAGCACAGAAATGAGGGAGAACATGAAATCTATATTATTGATAGGATTAGGGCGTTTCGGACGCCATATTGCGGAGAAATTGTTTGACTTGAACCATCAGGTCATGGCGGTGGACCAGAAGGAAGAGCGGGTGGATTCGATACTTCCTTTCGTCACCAACGCACAGATAGGCGACAGCACCAACCCGGATTTCCTGGTATCCCTTGGCATCCGTAATTTTGACCTTTGTATTGTCGCTATTGGAGACAATTTCCAAAGCTCTTTGGAGACCACTTCGCTATTGAAAGAATTAGGAGCAAAAGAAGTAGTGTCCAGGGCCGCCAGCGATGTGCACGCCAAGTTTTTATTGAAAAACGGGGCGGACGATATTGTCTATCCGGAGAGGCAGCTTGCTACCTGGACAGCTATCCGGTACAGCGCCGACCATATTTTCGACTATATAGAACTTGACCACGAGCATGCGATTTTCGAGGTGAAGGTGCCTGCGGAATGGGCAGGAAAGACGGTAGGGGAACTGGACGTCCGTAAGCGGTATAATATCAATATCATGGCGGTTAAGGAGGACGGCATCTTAGACCTGGCAATCTCGCCGGAGACGAGCATCACCGAAAAGAAAACGATGCTTGTGCTTGGGACTATGAAGCAGATACAGAAGGTGTTCCATATTTAGCTGTGCGTTTCCGGGATTGCGTTATGCTCGATGGCTCTAAAATGGCTCTATTTTCTCGATAAGAGAAACAAGCGAAAATAAAAATGCCTATCCTGTCTGCCAACAGGATAGGCGGTGTCCGTAAGGACAATCTTTGACCTAATAATTGTTTAGGCGTTTAGTAAATTTTGATTTCGCCCTCATAATTGTCAGCTCTTTCCAACAGAGGACCGGTTGCACCCATTGTAAAAGCGATATCACTGCTTCGGATAGATAAAAGCGCTAGTCCAATTTTCAGATTGAGAAAGTCCAATATTTGCGGATTAAGCTGAATGACACCATGCTCCGAAATATTTACCCAACAGTATGACCGCCCTTTGTATTTGACAAATTCACCCTCTGTGGTCTGATAATTCTGTAAAGCTGGATTGTCAGTAAGGATGTGTCCTAACTTTGACGTTTCTAACAATCCTTTTCTTGTCACACAAAAGCCGCCAGTGACCTTGCTTCCGGTAAAAAGGTAGACTTTTCCCTCTATTGTGGCGTTGTACTCTGTAAGAGCCTGTGTTGGGAGATGGATTGTCAAATCATCCCGTATCAGTGATTTTCCAAATATAAATTTACCGCCTTTGTTCATCTGTGGCATATATCATCAACTCCTTTTCCGAAAAGTGGAAGTCCACTATACCACAAGAAAATTCAAATGTCACTAAGGCTCTCTAAAGTGTGGCAAATCTCTGCTTAACTCTGGGGGCTGAATGAGGAACTGACGAGCTATGCTCGTTTTTTTAACGTGACCCTTTATCATAAATCTCGCCCAAAGCCTTAGGAGCATGGTTCTTCTTGCTGAAGAAGACGAGCATAAGCAGTGTGAGCACATAAGGCAGTACCATGACCAAATCCTGGTAGCTGCTGGGCATTTCTAATACTTTCACCAGTTCATAGCCGCCGGAACGGGCGAAGCCAAATAACATGCAGGCGCCCAGGGTTGGCAGAATCTTCCAGTTACCAAAGATTAATGCGGCGATGGCAAGGTAGCCATAACCGGAATAAATATTGGACGAAAAGTTTGCCGAAATCGAATAGGCAAAGCAGATACCGCCCAAACCTGACAGCGCGCCCGATGCCATAACCGCGATAAGGCGTACTTTGCTTACTTCGATACCTGCCGCATCCACTGCGTGGGGATTGTCGCCGCAGGCGCGCAGATGCAGGCCGAAACGGGTCTTATACAGGATATACCATGCAGCCACCGCAATCAGAGCAATCACGATTTCAAAAGGATACAGGTTCGTAAACACCGCGCCAAGCACGGGAATCCGGGACAGAACCGGCACCGTGATACGGGCGGATACGCCAAGCACAAACTTGTTGGAAGCCGCGCCGAAGATACTGGCATTGATTTGCTTGGTCATAAATTCCGTCAGCGCCATGGCCAGGATGTTGATAACAACGCCGCTGATGACTTGGTTCGCCTTGAATTTGATACACAGCATGGCGTGCAGCAGGGAAAAAAGCATTCCACCCAGGAAGGCAAACAGCATCGCCAGATAGAAAGGCACCGGTGAGTTGCCTGCGAAATACTGCGCGATACTGACCGCAAACAGCGCGCCGCAGAATGCGCCAAATCCCTGCAGCCCTTCGATGGCAAGGTTTGTGATGCCGCTTCTCTCGCAGTAAATTCCCCCGATTGCCATGATAAACAATGGAAGGGCAAAAGATAAGCCGTCTATGATAATTGTGTTCATTTGGTATCCTCCTTCCATCGATTCACTTTATATTTGACAAATGCGCCGCAGGCGGAAAACAGCAGTATGATGCCGGTTATGGCGGAGGCAATCTCAGCCTGTACGCCGGAAGTGGAGCTCATGTAGGTGCTTCCTTTCGATATCACGGTAATCAGGAAGGAAGAGAAGACAATACCGACAGGAGAGCTGTTACCAAGCAGCGCAACCGCGATGGCGTCATAGCCGGTGCTGACAAGTACCTTCGGCTGGATGGAAGCGAAATATCCCATATAGTAGGTGACGCCTGCGAGACCTGCAAACCCGCCGGAAAGCATCATGGCAAGCACGCGGGTGCGTCCCACCTGGATGCCGGCGTATTCTGCGGCGCGGACACTGCTTCCCACAGCCTTGATTTCAAAACCGAGCGTCGTCTTACCCAGGATAAAAGCGGTGACGGCAATTCCCACTGCGGCTAACAAGATGCCCAGGGGGATATCCATCTTGTAGTCCCCGATGACTACGTCCACCAGGGTCAGCCTGCCCGCCGCACCCACATTCTTAGACTGTCTGGAGACGGGGTCCACATAGAATGTATTGATGAGGAAGCTTATGACATTCTGGAAAATATAGTTAAACATAATAGTGGACACGACTTCATTGATGTTGAAACGGTGTTTCAAGTAGCCCACCAATGCGCCTGCCAACGCACCGATGACAAAGCCGATGATGACAGTTAACGGCTTGGCAATGACCGCCGAGAGGTCAGAGTAGCCGATTAAAATGGTGGCGGTGAACCCTGCCGCAAGCATCTGCCCTGAGACGCCGATGTTGAACAGGCCCGCCCGCAGTGCGATGAGCACTGCAAGAGCCGCAAAAAGCATAGGCGTCAGCGCGTTTAGGAAACTGGTAAAATCGGTAATCATGCCTTTATGTCCCGCATAGGAAGCTTTGGGCGCAAGGCCGGAGCCTTGGAGCAGGTTACAATATGCCCCGAGAGGGTTGCTGCCAAGAAGCGCAATGACGATGATACCGAAAATCAGACTCAAGATGATGGTGAAGACAGGAATCATATAAGATTGTCTTTTCTCATGCCCGATGGTCTGAAGGATTAGTTTATGTAGCAGATTGTTTTTACTTTTTTTCATGTCGTCCTCCTACTCCCATCATAAATTCACCGACTTCGGATGGCGTGAGTGTCCTGGCATCGGCTATTTTCTGGATTTCCCCATTGTAGATGACGCCGATTGTATCCGCCAGGTTCATGACTTCGTCCAGTTCCAGGGAGATTAGCAGAATGGCCTTGCCCTTGCTGCGCTCCCCGATAATCTGCTTGTGGATATTCTCTATGGCGCCGATATCAAGCCCGCGGGTGGGCTGCACGAAGATGGTGAGGGAAGAGCCTAGTTCAATTTCTCTGGCGATAATGGCTTTCTGTTGGTTCCCGCCGCTCATGGAACGGACAATCGTGTCATTGCCCTGGCTGCTTCTGATATCGTATTTGCCGATAAGCTCTTCGCCGTAGGAAGTAAATTTCTCACTGTCTATAACGCCTTTGTGGGAAAAGGGCTCTTCGAAATAGCTCTTTAAGGCCAGGTTGTCGGAGAGTGTGAAGTCCATCACAAGCCCTACGTTGTGGCGGTCTTCCGGTATGTAAGAGATGCCCGCCAGGTTCCGTTTCCTGATAGAGTAGGCGGTGATGTCGGCGCCGTTTAATGTGACAGTTCCGGAACTTGGTTTCATCAGCCCTGCAATGGCGTCTGCAAGCTCAATCTGCCCGTTGCCGGATACGCCTGCGACCACGAAGATTTCGCCTTCCCTGACGGAGAAGGAGACGTCCTTGACCACTTCATACTTGTCTTCATTGCGGACGGTCAGGTGTTCCACGCGTAAGACTTCTTTGCCGTATTTCGGTTCCGGCTTGTCCACGGTGAAGCTCACTTCACGCCCTACCATCAGATTGGCCATCGTCTTGGTATCCGTCTGCGCCACATTGAGCACGTCAATCAGTCTGCCCCGGCAGAGGATAGCGCAGCGGTCGGCAATTTTCTTGATTTCTTCCAGTTTGTGCGTAATGAGGATGATGGTCTTGCCATCGTCCCGGAGGCTGCGGATAATCTCTAAGAGAAATTCGATTTCCTGGGGCGTCAGCACGGCGGTAGGCTCGTCAAAAATCAGGATTTCCGCCTCTCTGTAAAGCATTTTTAAGATTTCCACACGCTGCTGCATGGATACGTTGACTTGCTCGATTACCTTTGTGGGGTCTACTTCCAAACCAAATTTGCGGGAGAGGGCGAGGATATCTTCATTGGCTTTCTTAAGGTCCACCGATTTGAAGATACCGAGCGTTTTTTTCACAGGTTCCATGCCCATAATGATATTTTCAGCGATAGTATAGTTGCTCACCAGTTTAAAATGCTGGTGTACCATACCGATATTCAGTTTCGTTGCGTGGTTGGGGGATTGAATTTTCACTTTCTCGCCGCGGATGATGATTTCGCCCTCGTCCGGTTCATACATTCCGAAGAGCATACTCATCAAAGTAGATTTGCCTGCGCCGTTTTCTCCCAGAAGAGCGTAGATTTCGCCCTTTTTCACCTGGATAGACACGTCGTCATTGGCTACAATACCGGGAAACCGCTTCGTGATGTGATTCATCTCAATAATGTAATCTGACATGCGTTGGCCTTTCTTTGTAATATGATAAGTTGAAAAATGCTTCTATCTATAGAATAAAGCAAAACAAAAAAGGCTGCAAGGGATTTTTCCCTTACAGCCTTGGAGTTATAGAGGTGTACAGCAAGAATGTACACGTAAGCGACATGCCTACGAAGTTCTTGCTGTTAGTTATATTACAATGTAGAGGTGTACGACAAGAATGTACGCGTAAGCGACATGCCTGCGAAGTTCTTGCCGTTAGTTATATCACAATGTAGAGGTGTACGGCAAGAATGTACGCGTAAGCGACATTCTTGCGAAGATATCGCTATGCGATATCTTCTCCCCTACCAGGTGAAATCTTCCGGTGTTGTGCCGAAGTTAGAAGCAGGAACGATAGAACCGGATTTTACCAATTCGTAAGCCGCGTCAATCTTGGAGATTGTGTCGGCGGATAACTGGCATCTGCCCTCAGCGTTTACATAGCCCGTGGAGTCGGTGTCTGCCTGCAGTGTTACGTTACCGCCCTTGAAGGAACCGTCCACAATGGCATTCAGAGCACGCTCAACATTCAGGTGCATTACTTTCAGCGCGGATGTCAGCACTACGTTGGAGTCACCGTTTGCACCGTCGTCATACTGGTCTACGTCACAACCGATGAATTTTACGCCTTCAGCTTCTTTTACAGCTGTCAGGACGCCGTTGCCGGATGCGCCCGCCGCTACGAAGATGGTGTCTACGCCTTCAGCGATAAGTGCGTTACCTACGACCTTACCGGTTGCCTCGTCTGCGAAGGAACCGATATAGTTGCCGCCTACATTGGCGCCTGTTACGTCCGTGCCTGCGTAGGAAGCAAGCTCTACCAACTCAACGTTGGTGCCTTCCGTCTCGTTGACATATTTTACACCGCATTCAAAACCGTACTGGTAGTTTACGTTGGAAGGATATGCGATACCGTTTACAACGGCTACCTTGCCTGTGGTAGTCTCAAGAGCGGCTGCCATGCCTGCGAAGAAGCCGGATTCCTGCTCGGCGAAGCACATAGCGTAGATATTGTCTACTTCTACTTCATTGCCTTCCGCATCGGAAGGGAAGGAATCTACCAGGACGAATTTCACGTCAGGATTTTCCTGTGCGATGGTGGAAATACCAGCGAATTGGAAACCGCAGCATACGATAACATCGTAATCGGCTACGATATCAGCGACCGCCTGTACGGCTGCCGTCACATCGCCTGTTGTCTCCTGCACGGGTTTTACGGTACAGTCGGGGTGGCTTTCGATAAATGTCAGGATACCATTGTAGTTATCCTCGTTAAAGGAACCGTCGTCAACGCCGGAGGGGCTGCTGACAATGGCAATCTTGAGCGCAGCGCCATCTGTGCCCTCAGCTTCAGCTGCCGTATCGTCGGAAGCTTCTGTCTGCGCTGCGTCGTCAGCGCTGTCCGTCTCAGCCTCAGGGGCGTTTTCCTCTGTGTCTGCTGCGTTCTCTTCTGTGGCAGTCTCATCCGTGGCAGGCTGGCTATTGGTATTGCCACAGCCAAATAAGGAAAGCGCCATAACAGAAGAAAGAATAAGTGCTAATGCTTTCTTTTTCATAATGAATATTCTCCTCTCTTATGTGGGGTGCATGTCCTCTATTGAACATGGAAAATGTCCAATGAAGAACATCTCTTCATATTTTTTAATATTAGCATTGACAATACATAAAAGCAACTTCTATTTTTCATAAAAGTATGACAGATTACATAGTATTTTTCAGCCAAAAATAACAGTGGCCATACAAATATAAAACTCTTATGAATTTTTTGTGTTCTTTCTTGACATTAAAATTTATTTGAATAATGATATAAAAGTAACTTATGCTATGGAAAGGGGATGGTAAAAATATGATAAAAACACTGGCGGCGCAGATTAAGGAATTTAAGAAAGAATCCATCCTGACGCCGATTTTTATGGTTTTGGAGGTTGTTTTTGAGACGTTGATTCCTCTCCTGATGGCTTCCATCATCGACCAGGGAGTGGAAGCGGGGAATATGCGGCACATTTATGTGGTGGGTATTTTTATGGTTGGTGCGGCGTTGTGCGGATTGTTCTGCGGTATTATGGGAGGTAAATACGGAGCCAGGGCTTCTACCGGGTTTGCCAGGAATATACGTCAGGCGATGTTTGAGAATATACAGACTTTTTCGTTCTCTAACCTGGATAAGTTCAGTACGGCGGGGCTGGTGACCAGGCTGACCACGGATGTGACGAATATACAGATGGCGTACCAGATGATTCTGCGTATCTGTTTCCGTGCGCCTATCAGCATGATATGCGCGATGTCCATGGCGTACTTTATCAATGCCAGGCTTGCCACGGTGTATCTGGTGGCGCTTATCCTGCTTGCATTTGTTCTTTTCTTCCTTATAAAAAGGGCGATGAAATATTTCCAGATGGCGTTCCCCAAATACGATGAGCTGAATGCTTCCGTACAGGAGAATGTCAGCGCAATCCGTGTGGTCAAAGCCTATGTCAGGGAAGACCATGAGACGTCCAAGCTAAAGAAAGCGAGCCAGGGCATCTATGATATTTTTTTGAAAGCGGAGAAAAATGTGGTGCTGAACATGCCGGTTATGCAGTTTACAATCTATACGTGTATCCTGTTAATCAGTTGGATGGGAGCCAGGATGATTGTGCAGAATACGCTCACCACAGGCGAGCTGATGAGTCTGATGACCTACTGCATGAATATATTGATGAGCCTGATGATGGTTGCCATGATTTTCGTCATGATGAGCATGAGTATTGCCAGTGCGGAGCGTATCAGCGAAGTGTTGAACGAAAAAAGCGACCTGTCTAACCCGCAGAATCCGGTTTATGATGTGCCGGACGGCGGGATTGAATTCCGACATGTGGATTTTTCTTACTATAAAGATAAAGAAAAGGCTGTCCTTCGGGATATTAATCTGAAGATTCGGCCCGGGGAGACAGTGGGAATATTAGGCGGAACGGGAAGTTCTAAGACCAGTCTGGTCAATCTGATTAGCCGTCTGTACGATGTGACTTCCGGCGCGGTGCTGGTTGGAGGACATGATGTGCGTGAGTATGATATGGACACTCTGCGCAGCCAGGTGGCGGTCGTCTTGCAGAAAAACGTCCTTTTCTCCGGGACTATCCTGGAGAATCTGCGGTGGGGCGACGCCGATGCCAGCGAGGAAGAATGCAGGCGCGTATGCAGACTGGCGTGTGCGGATGAGTTTATCGAGAAAATGCCGGAGGGCTACAATACGTACATAGAGCAGGGAGGCACCAATGTGTCCGGCGGGCAGAAACAGCGTCTGTGTATCGCCAGGGCACTTCTAAAAAAACCCAAGGTGCTCATATTAGACGACAGCACGAGCGCGGTGGACACGGCTACGGATGCGAAAATCCGCAAAGCTTTTGCAAAGGAGATACCGGATACAACGAAGCTGATTATTGCTCAGCGTGTGTCAAGCGTGCAGCACGCAGACCACATTATCGTCATGGAGGACGGACGTGTGGACGGATACGGAACCCATGAAGAATTGCTGCAGAACAATGAAATCTACCGCGAGGTGTTTGAGTCCCAGACAAGCGGCGGCGGAGACTTTGATGAAAAGGCAGGTGATGACTGATGCCGGGACCGATGAGGGGCGGAATGCCCAAAGGGAAGAGAATAGAGAATCCGGGTAAGATTTTCAGGAGATTGATGGGGTATGTTGCCAAGAGCTACGGACCGCATTTGGTGATTGTGGCGGTTCTGATTTTCGTCAGTGTGTTGGCCAATGTGCAAGGGACGATGTTTATCCAGAGCCTGATTGACAACTATATTGCGCCTATGTTAGTGTCGGATGCGCCTGATTATCATCCGCTTGCCATGGCAATCCTGCGGGTGGCAGGATTCTACGCCATCGGTGTGGCGGCGGCTTATATCTATAACCGCATCATGGTTAATGTGACGCAGGGGGTGCTGCGGAATTTCAGGAATGATTTATTTGCCCATATGGAGACGCTTCCTATTAAATATTTTGACACACATCCCCACGGGGATATTATGTCTGTCTATACCAACGACACGGACACCATCAGACAGATGGTGAGCCAGAGTATGCCGCAGGTGTTTAACAGCGCTATCACGATAGTCAGCGTGCTTGTCAGCATGTGCATCCTAAGTGTGCCGCTGACATTAGTAACACTTGTTATGGTTGCCTTGATGCTTGTCATTACAAAGAAGACCGCGGGATTGAGCGGAAGTTATTTCCTGCAGCAGCAAAAAGACCTGGGCAAAGTCAACGGATTTATCGAAGAGATGATGGAAGGACAGAAAGTGGTGAAAGTGTTCTGTCATGAGGAGGAGAACATCACCACATTCCGGGAGCTGAATGATAATCTGTACCACAGTGCGGACAGGGCCAACTACTTAGTCAACATTGTGGGGCCGGTCAATATGCAGCTTGGCAATGTGAGCTATGTGGTCTGCGCGATTTTGGGCGGCGCCATGGCGCTTTCCGGGTTTTCCGGCCTGTCGCTTGGGGCGCTGGCCAGTTTTTTGACTTTCAACAAGAGTTTTAACGGGCCTATTAACCAGGTGAGCCAACAATTCAATTCGATTGTCATGGCATTGGCAGGCGCGGAGCGTATCTTCAAGTTGATGGACGAGACGCCGGAGGCGGATAACGGATATGTAACGCTTGTCCATGTCAAGGAGGAAGGCGGCAGGCTTGTGGAGAGCAAGAAGCGCACGGGGCGTTGGGCGTGGCGGCATGAGCACCAGGCGACCCACAGCGTGGATTATGTGGAATTAAAGGGCGATGTGGTGTTTGACGGCGTGGATTTCGGATATAATGATGAAAAGATTGTCCTGCATGACGTGAAGCTTTATGCCGAGCCGGGACAGAAGATTGCCTTCGTCGGTTCCACAGGTGCGGGCAAGACAACGATTACCAATCTGATTAACCGTTTCTATGATATCCAGGATGGCAAGATTCGGTATGACGGAATCAATGTGAACAAGATTAAGAAGGCAGATTTGAGGCGTTCCCTGGGCATCGTATTGCAGGATACCCATCTTTTTACAGGGACCGTTATGGATAACATACGTTATGGGAAGCTGGACGCTACGGATGAGGAAGTAATTGCTGCGGCAAAGCTTGCCAATGCGGATGGATTTATCAGACATCTCCCGGAGGGGTATGACACTGTGCTGACCGGGGACGGCGCTAATTTAAGCCAGGGGCAGAGACAGCTTCTTGCCATTGCCCGCGCCGCTATTGCGGACCCTCCGGTGCTGATTCTTGATGAGGCCACCAGTTCTATCGATACCAGGACAGAACGGATTGTGCAGGACGGTATGGATAAGCTTATGAAGGGCAGGACTACTTTCGTGATTGCCCACAGGCTTTCCACCGTCAAGAATGCAGACTGTATCATGGTGTTGGAGCAGGGACGGATTATCGAGCGGGGCACCCACGAGCAGCTTATCGAGGAAAAGGGCAGATATTATCAGTTGTACACGGGGAATGCGATTGCGACTTAACGCCTTTTGGAGATTTGCGTATATTGCGAAGAATGTTGTTGGCTATGGAGTCGACGGTAACATTTATGGAAATTTGTGGTACCTGTTTTGTTGGTTTATGAAGACACGACGCTATAGGGTATGGTATAATGGACAAAGCAAGTTCGGATAAAATTGATGTGCATATGACGGAAAATCAGCCACAGAGGCAGCTGCAAGAGAGATTCCGCGAGTACATCGCAAAAGAATGGAGGGCGAATATGACGAAAATAATTGGTAATGACCTGCCGAATATGCCTTGGCAGGAGCCGGAGAACGAGCACGGATTTCCGGTGTGGCGTTACAATGCAAACCCTATCATCGACAGGTTTGCTACGAAAAATTCCAACAGTATTTTTAACAGTGCGGTAGTTCCTTATGGCGACGGCTATGCGGGAGTGTTCCGCTGCGACAGCAAATCAATCAGTATGGATATTTTCCCTGGATTCAGCAAGGACGGCATTCATTGGGATATCTCCGACGAACCGGTACAGTTCCAGGGGGCGGACCCGGAAGTAGCGAAGAGGTATTACCGCTATGACCCGCGTGTATGCTTTATCGAGGACAGATACTATGTGACATGGTGTAACGGATACGAGGGCTATCCTACGATTGGCGTGGGCTATACCTTTGATTTCAAGACCTTCTACCAGTTGGAGAATGCGTTCTTGCCGTTCAACCGTAACGGGGTGCTTTTCCCGCGCAAGATTAATGGCAATTACTATATGCTGAGCCGTCCGAGCGATAACGGGCATACGCCTTTTGGCGATATTTTCATAAGTGAAAGCCCTGACTTGAAATACTGGGGACGTCACAGGTTAGTGATGGGAGCAATCAAAGGAGATTATTCCGCATGGCAGTCCACAAAGATAGGCGCCGGATGTGTGCCGATTGAGACGGAAGAAGGATGGATTCTGCTTTACCATGGCGTTATCAATACCTGTAACGGCTTCGTATACCGGATGGGATGCGCTCTGCTTGATTTAGAGCAGCCGTGGAAGGTTAAGAAGAGAACGAGAAACTATATCTTAGGACCGCATGAGCTGTATGAGTGCATGGGCGACGTGCCTAATGTAGTATTCCCTTGTGCAGCGCTTACGGATGCGGCGACGGGCAGGATTGCAGTCTATTACGGATGTGCGGATACCGTGACCGGGCTTGCGTTCACGACCGTTGACCGGCTGATGGAGTCGATGGAGTAGGGGATTGTAAAATAATTATTAACGGCCGTTGCAATACGCCAGAGTTTGCAACGGCCGTTTTTTACTTTATAGGAACTTTTTCTACATGCTTCTGCGACAATAAGTCCGCACCGTAAGCCACAAGAAGACGGGAATTTCCAGTGCGGGGACCGCGAGCAGCAGCCAGGGAGTCCAGAAGGTTGCGGGGCCGATTTTCAGAAATTCGAAATAGCTGGTTACCGCATAGAAGAACGAGTTGGTTCCGCCCAGGCCGCCGGAGGGTAACAGCACCCTGAGATAGGATGTGAAATCTCCGCCTGCCATCATATAGAGAGCGGAGGGAGCCATGCAGAACGCGATGGTCAGTCCTGTGGAGAGGGTGGTATTCTTACAGGCGGAGGAGAGGAAGAGCACGAAGCTTATGCTGGAAAGCAGTGAGACAAGCCCCGCCCACATGACAAGGTTCTGCAGCCCGCCAAGGTCTACATTCAGCAGGCTTACCGCGGAGTAAATAATCTGCAAGGAAGTGCGTCTGCATTCCCAGCCGAAAAGACTGTTGGAAACGAATGTAAAGATTGCCATACACAGTGCAAAGGTTATGAGGCTAATGGTCATGGTGCAGAGGATTTTGACAAAGGCAAGCTTTTTCCTGCCGTGTTTCGTGCTGCGCAGAATATCGTCGGCCCCGGTTTGGTACTCACAGCAGAAGACAGGGGATGTCACCATGGTGCACAGGAACATGAGAAGAAATAGATACATTCCTTCATATTCCGCCATATTTGAATTATAGCCGGGGTAGTAGTAGAAAGGCATTTTGACCTTGCTGTACATCTCGGCAGCAATCTCCCTGGCAGCCGGATTGTCTTTTTGCTCCATGTTCATTAAGTCATCAAGATGGGCCGGACAGCGCTCATAAAAATGCAGGGCGTTTTCCTCGGTAATTTCCGTATAATCGGGTGCGAGACCGTTTTCAGAGTCCGCCATAATCTCTTGCAGCCTGCGGACAATTGCCGACCAGGGAAATATTTCGCTGTTGTGTACATTGATGGGAAAGTCGCCGTAAAAATCTCCGTAGATTTCCAGATTGTGCTGATAGGATTTCAGCCCGGCAGCTATCTTCTCCGGCGTAATTTCCCCGGCATTGGGGCTTTGCAGTTCTTTTTTGATGGCGAGAGCCTCTCTGCCTTTGATGGTGATTTCACGGCCGTTTTCTTCATACGTAAACCGTTCGTAGGTGACCGGGACGTATGCCATAAAAACGGATAACACCAAAGCGGCGGCCAGAAAAAGAAGTATGCTTTTAGTCCTCATGACGCGTTTCAGTTCTTCTATGTATAATCTTTTCATGTCGTAGGTGATTCCTTTCTTAATACTTTATGCAATTTACCAATGATGTTTTATGATAGCGCCTTTTGACGCCTTAATCCTTATAGGAAAACTCTCAAGTATTTTTGGGTTTGCTGAGCAAAGCTCGTAAAGTTAATTTGCGAAACAAATTAGCTTTTGGGAAACAGGTACAAATACAAATCTTCCAGACATGGGGGCTGGGGCGCGGCGTTTGGAATGTCCGACGGACGGCCTAAATACCGCAGGCAGACGGAACCATCCTCTTCGTTGCGCAGATTGATGATTTGGACCTCAGACTCCCACATGCCAAGCTCCTGGGAGGGGATTATGGCCTGGAATACTTTGCCGTGTATCTGGGACACCAATTCCTGTGTCGTGCCTGTCTGTAGTATCGTTCCATTCTTCATAATGGCGTTACGCGCCGCGATGTACTCCACATCGGGGACGATGTGGGTGGAAATCAGCACAATTCTGTCCTGGGCAAATTCAGAGAGAAGATTGCGGAAACGGACACGTTCTCCTGGGTCAAGCCCACTGGTCGGCTCGTCAAGCACAAGCAGTTCAGGGTCATTTAGCAATGCCTGTCCGATGCCGACGCGGCGTTTCATACCGCCGGACAGTTTTATGATTTTCTTCTTGCGGACGTCTTCCAGAGAAAGTCTCGTAAGAAGTTCATCGATTTTGTGCTTCGCCTGCGTGTCGGGGATACCTTTCAGTGCAGCGATATATTCCAGGTATTGTTGTACCGTGAATTCCGGATAGAAACCAAATTCCTGTGGAAGATAGCCGATGACTTCACGGTAGAAGTCGCCTAACTGGCTGATGTCTACGCCGTCGTAGCAGATACGTCCCGCTGTCGGTTTCATAATGCCGCAGACCATACGCATGAGGGTGGTTTTGCCGGAACCGTTGGCGCCAAGAAGCCCCCAGACACCGGGCGTAAGATGCAGATTTACGTCGTCCACAGCCTTTTTGACCGGGCTGCCCTTGCGGGCCTTGTCCTTGAAGTACTTAGATACGTGTTCTAGTGTGATTTCCATAAATACCTCCTGTTATGTTATTTACTGTATCATTTCTCCTTATAAAAAAGGGCTTTGCATTTTTATTCTGTAAGCAGCATGTCGAATATGCCGCGACAATACAGTTTCTTGCATTCACGGTACAATACGGCTATACAGATAAGGGCATACAGTATCCAGACATAGAATGCGGTATCCGGCAAGAAGAGCATGCTGTTGTCCGTAATCTTGTAGACGAACAGGGCGGATAAGCCGCAGAGTATGGCGCCTGCCTTGTGGAAAAAAGACGGCGACGTTCGTATCCACAGCATGAGGCCGGACGCGGCAGCTGTTAAGAAAGGGATAATCAGAGAAAGGAATATTGTGTCGCCTGCAATCTGTAATCTTATGGCCAACAATACCAAGACAGAGAGCATTCCTATGTCTCCTGTTCCGATAAATAACAGCTGAGCCAACAGATTGCCACGAACCGAGAAATAAGTGGACTGCTCCAATTCGGCCATCTTGTAACGTGTAGGACGGGACAGAAGAGGAATGGCGCATATTACGACGGTGACTGAGCAAAGACATAATGATTTGGGGAGACTATGCTTTGCCCATGTGAAAGCGTCTATGCCATATGCGGCATTGATACTGTACAGTTGGAAAAGGAGGGCGCACAGCGCAGCCAGGACAAGCCCTTGGAAGAGCCATATTTTCAACGCAAAAAACTTTACCTGTTTTGCCACCATGGTCCGTAAAGGAATATGACATCTGGCTGTATGCATGGCATTGGCGCTATGGGCCAGTTTTATTGTTTCCTGCATATGCCGGCTGTAATGAATTTGCTGTTCAATTGCAAAAAAGCTGTTCCATTGATTCTTATGATTCATAGAGCCTCCATTCTGGAGCGTTTATGAAAAAGGAAGAGGCTTGTTTGTGACGCTCCCGGCACAAACAGCGGTGTGAAAATCATAGGTTATCCGTCCAGTATATTGCGCATTGTCTTGACTGCCTTGCGCAGCCTGGTCTGTACTGTCCGTAGGGGAAGGCCTGTGACCGTGGCAATTTCACGCAGAGTCAGTTCCTGCCCATATCGCAGAAGTACCAGTTCGCGCGTTTCATTGTCCAGGGCACAGTAAGCTGTGGCAAGCTGCTGCCTGTCGTTAGCTGCCTGGAAGCCATTTTCTTCATAACGGGTGTTTTCTATAATCTGTTCTGTCAGAAATTCCGTGGAAGAGAGACTGCGTTTCATGTCCGTGCATGTGTTTGCGGCAATCCGGTACAGGAAGGCGCGGAATTGTCCGCGGGGTTCATAGCGACCTATGAAACGCACAAGTTTGAGGAAAGTTTCCTGGACGGCATCCTGTGCGGAGTCCTTGTCCGGCATGTGCCAGAGACAGTATCGCAGGATGACGGGATAGTACAGCCGAATCAGCTCGTCCAGACATTCCTGTCTGCCTTTTTTAAATTGTTTGATTAAATCGTCTTCGTGTGTCAAGGCAGGCTCCTTTGTACGACGGATTTTGCGTAACGGTTCAGCCATGCATTATGCAATATTCCGCGTGTAAAATCGCTCTGTTACAATTCTGCATTAGCTTTTCCGGTTCTTTATATTATAACGATGCATCGGCGGAAAATGATTTGAGTTTTATGGAAAGAAATGAAAAACACCGGCCAGACAATGTCTGTGCCGGTGCATCATTACAAGAGAATGGGCTATGCCCGTTTTTCTATTTTGTTTTTGCATCCTTATTCATAGGACGTACCAAGAAGATACTCATCAGCAATGCGACGATATAGAGTACGATGGTGAGATACAGTACGTTCTGGTATCCTACAGGGTTAATACTGTTACCATGGGAGTCCACCGTAAATTCACCGCTGTTGTTTACAATCAGGTTTGCCACCTGGTTACCCGTAAGACCTGCGAAAGCCCATGCGGATAAGGTGATGCCGTGCAGTGCGCTGATGCTTCCCATGCCGTAATGGTCGGAGAGAAGCGTGGGTACATTGGAGAAACCGCCGCCGTAACCTGCGTTGACAACGAAGATTAATCCGAGCACGAGGACGGTCAAAAGCATATTGCCTTGTCCGTTCTTGATGCCGCCAGTCACCATTACCAATCCCGTAAAGATGATGGATAAGATGAAAATCAGTTTATAGATTGTATTCCTGTCCTTCATCGTGTCCGCCCATGCGGAGAAACCAAGACGCCCGCCGGCATTGAAGACTGCGGATACTGTGGAGATTACGCCTACGGCGCCTGCGAGGCCGATACATTTCACAATCATTTTCTCCTGGGAAATCAGTGCCAGGCCACAGGTGATGTTGATGTAGAACATCAGCCAGATACCGATATAATTGGCAACGGGCCTTGTCTTGATGACGTCCATGATACCCTGGCCCTTTTCTTTTGTCTTTGGCTCATGCCATCCTTCAGGTTTCTTGAGAAGTATATGTCCCAGGAACATCATCACGAAGTATACGCAGGCAAGTATCATAAACATCTTGTAGATGCCGCCTTCCCCAAGGTTCTCCAGCATCGCCTGCATAATCGGGCTTGCGATTGCCTTGGCTGCGCCGAATCCTGCAACGGCAAGACCGGTTGCAAGACCTTTCCTGTCTTCGAACCAGAGCATCAATGTCTTGACAGGGGACAGGTAACCGGTTCCGAGACCGATACCCATTATGAAACCGTAACAGATATAAATGCCGACAAGAGCCAGGACGCTATGCTGGTGCTGTCCGCCATAGTAAATGAAAAATCCTGTTCCCGCCATGCCGGCAGCGAAACAGATTGCAGCAATCAGCGATGACTTATGTATGTCCTTCTCTACCACGTTTCCTAAGAATGCAGCAGACATTCCTAAGAAGAAAATGGCGAAGCTGAACGCCCATTCGGTCGCACCCTTGGAGAAGCCTATGTAGTCTGCGATTTCCTGGCTGAAGATGGACCAACAGTAAACAGTACCGATGCTGCAATGGAGCAGGAGCGCCGGGATAGCGGCACATACCCATTTGTTTTGATTCTTTTTCATTGTGCAAAGTATCCTTTCTTTGGTTGTTAATATGTGCTGAAAAGCCTGTGAGGAATGATAAATCCTTCGTTAATTTTACTCCTATTGTAAGAAAAATTCAAGAATCAAAAAGAAGTTTGACACAGTTGTGCATAACGGGAAAAAGGGGATAATGTATAAGATTTCACGTAGGTATAAATTTCTGTTATCCGGCTACTCTAAATACATATTATTTTGAGAGGGAAGGAAAACGATGGAGTCTGTATGGAAAGGGACAGTGGAGCTTCCACAGTTTGAAAGCTTGCAGGGAGATTCAATAACGGATGTTTTGATTATTGGAGGCGGAATTACAGGTATTCTGTGCGCGTATTTCCTCAAGCAGAGGGGGATTGACTATCTGCTTGTGGAAGGCGAAGAAATCTGCCATGGAGTGACCGGCAACACAACTGCTAAGATTACGGCGCAGCATGGCTTGGTTTATGCAAAGATGCTTGGACGTGCAGGCCTGGAAAAGACAAAACTGTATTTGGAGGCAAACCAGAAAGCCATACAGAAATATGCTGAGCTTGCCAGGGATATTTCTTGCGATTTTATAGAGAAAACTGCTTATGTCTATTCAGTAGACAATCGGCGAAAACTGGAGAAAGAGGCCGAGGCATACCGGAAGCTTGGGCTAAATGATGCAATTGTAGAATGCGCCAGTCTTCCTTTTCCGGTGGCAGGCGCGGTAAGGATGGAGAAACAGGCGCAGTTTCATCCGTTAAAATTTTTGGCTGAAATTGCCAAAGGTTTAAAAATCTATGAGCATACGTTTGTCACACAGCTTATGCCAGGCAGAGCGGTTACCGGGCAGGGGAACATCGCATATAAGCGGCTGATTTTTGCATGTCATTATCCTATTGATAACAAACACGGATGTTATTTTATGAAACTGTATCAGCATCGTTCCTATGTGATTGCCTTAGAACATGCGGAGCAGGTGGAAGGCATGTATGTGGATGAAAAGAAAAAAGGTATGTCTTTCCGCAATTATGGTAATCTGCTTCTTGTAGGAGGCGGCGGACACCGGACAGGCAAAAAGGGTGGGAATTGGCAGGAACTGCGTGATTTTGCCAGAGTGCATTACCCGGATGCAGTGGAGAAATATCATTGGGCGGCGCAGGACTGCATGCCTCTGGATGAAGCGCCGTATATCGGGCAGTATTCCCCGACAATGCCAGGATGTTACGTGGCCACGGGGTTTAGAAAATGGGGAATGACGACTGCTATGGTTTCGGCAATGGTGCTGTCGGATTTGTTACAGGGAATTGAGAATCCGTATGAAGCGGTATTTTCCCCTAACAGAAATATCTTAACAAAACAATTGTTATTTAATAGCACGGAGGCGGTCTGGAATATGCTTACCCCTACGGCGCCACGCTGCCCGCATCTTGGCTGTGCCTTGAAATGGAATCGTGCAGAGCATTCCTGGGACTGCCCGTGCCACGGTTCGCGGTTTGCTATAGGCGGGAAACTGCTTGACAATCCTGCCAATGGGGATAAGAAGATGGAATAGATAACTTTTCTAATATTATTGCCCTAATTTAATACACCTGCCGCTATACAGTATGGAGAATGTGTGGCGGCAGGTTTTTATGCGCAGGCATGCGTATGGAAAGAAATTTTATTTTTCTGCATTTACCGAAGCAATTGTGGTATCCTCCAGAACAGATGTACAATGGGGACAACGGGTGGCATGGATAGAAATTTTGGTTTTGCAGAAAGGACACTCTTTTTCCGTTTCCTCCTTCACCTCTTCTTTTGCATGCAGACGCTGAAGCTTATTCATCTGGCGGATAAGCAGGAACAGTACGAAGCTGACCACGAGGAAATTGACAACCTGCGTTAAAAACGTACCATAATTGATTGTGGCGGCGTTATCGCCGCTTCCAAGGACGATTAGTAAATTGTCAAAGTTAATTTTTCCGGTAAATATGCTGAGCAACGGCATAAAAATGTCATTTACCAGAGAGCCGACAATTCCGGTAAAAGCGCTTCCTATTATCATACCTACAGCCAGGTCAAGCATATTTCCTTTCAGTGCGAACGTTTTAAATTCTCCTAATATCTTTTTCATTCCAAGCCCCTCTTTTGTATTATGATTAGTTTGTTTGCCGCTAAAATGATAGCATAGATTTTTGGTGTTGTCATTATAGAAATTGGTTCATATTAATATGCGCGGGATTTCGGTATAAGTAATGGGGTTGCAATGTCCTGGCTCATCATAAGCCGTTATTTTTAGGAAACGAAAGAGTTATTTGACGATGGTTTTCATATTGTGTATGTGAATGGAAACTATAAGGGAGACGATACGGTTGGAAGATTGATGCATGACTTTGGCTGTAGGGAAGTGAAGGATATGTATTATCCGGAACTGACCAAAGAGGTGTATTACTTTAAGGAAGAAGGGGGCCAGATGTCAAGTGGACATCCGTTAGCGCGGATTGGAGTGGAACGGGGACCGAGTGAGGATGTGTGAGGCGGTGCAAAATTATACGGAAAAATAAACTGAACAAAAGGCAGAAATTGTAAGGCTGAACAGTTTGTTGGAGTCCATAAGAAATCTTATGGCAAATATGAAGTTGGGGACAAAGCAGGCATTGAATGTGCTTGAGGTCAATAAGCATGACAGGGAGATTTTGTTAAAAAGGTTATAGAGATATTTGGCATGAGTATGTTTGATAAGGAGTATTCCGTATAGATGGAATGCTCCTAATTTTGTTTGATGTGCCTTGCGGGAAATAAGTTCATTTGTAAATATTTCGCTATTTTTGACATTAATTGACACAGTGTTGTAATATCAATATAATACAAGGAGAACTTATTTTCGTAGTCGAATTGTGAGATTGAATATAAAAATGAAATAATGTAAAAGGCGCAGACTCATAAAGAAACAAGATTGGAGCACGTATGAGAGAAAAAGGGATGAATAACAAAATAATTTTGGAAATTATTTTGTTAGTTATGAGCTTGATGTTATTAAATATTTTTATGCAGGAATTTATAACAAAATTTTTTATTGGTTTTGGAGTAGTAATTGCTTTGGTAATAATGTTTGCTAAAGGTTTGGAGATTAACGGCATGTCTGATATTTTTGCTGTTATATTATTGGATGTAGCTCCGGTTGTTAGTCACTTTTTTTCGGATATTACATTTATACGTAAAGTAACTGGTCTATATACGAGAGCTGCTCAATATTTTTGCCAGATGATAGGAAAAGATATTGTTGTAAATATTAGCGGAGAAATGGGATTTACAATAACAATTATCATAATTTTTGTATGTTTTGAGGTATGGAATTGTACTAAAGACCGTACTGGTATGAAGATTTTACATGGAAGTAAAGATGAAGAACTGAAAGAAAAGAATTTTACAGAAAAGAGTGAAATGTTCTGTAAAACTCTCCATCAGTGGTTGTATGATTTGAATCGGGAGGCAAATTGGAATGAGAATCAATTCACTTCACTGGAAGCAGAAGTAGAAATGGACAATGGTGGAAAACGGAAGAAAAAATATGAAGATTTGTTAAAGTGCTTAAAAAGTAACCGTCGTCGTGGAACAGTTTATTTGGTGTTGGGATCACCTGGGTCTGGGAAAAGCGTATCCATGAGGAAATTATGCTTAGATTTACTAAAAGAGTCAAAAAAGACAAAAAAGATTCCAGTCTATATTAATTTGAAAGAGTGGAATGAAGATTGGAATTTGGATCACTTGCCAGAGAAAAGGGATTTAGAAATATTTATACGAAAAACGTTTGAAGCGAAAGCTGATTTTTCGACAGAAAGCTTTTTAGATGAATATTTTCAACGGATGCTTGAAGACGGACGATGGTACTTCATATTTGACTCGTTTGATGAAATGCCATGTCTTATGGGAAAGAAAAATTGTCAGGAGTTGATTGATGAGATATCTGCCCTGCTCTATCAGTTTATGACAGGACCCAATCAGAGCGGAGGTGTTGTTGCATCGCGCTTGTATAAGGCACCTTCTTCGGCGGTGGGGGCATCTGTTACTTTGAAGATACAGGAATTTAGCGATATAAAGATTAAAACTATGCTTAAAAAATATCTTGTACATTATGAAGAAGTGACAAAGCTTTTATTTGATGGAAGAGAGGATTTAGTGGCTCTTTGCCGGAATCCGTTTTATTTGGCTTTGTTGACTAACTATATTTCAGATAGAGGCAATATATTACCGAAAAATCAGATGGAATTATATCATAGTTTTGTCGACGGAAGATTAAAAAAATGTAAAGGGAAACTTGAGAAGGAGAATTTGAGCGAAAACGAGGTTTATCGGGCAGCCAAACAATTGGCTTCGTTTATGCAGGAAAAGGATGAATGCGGATTGGAATGTCCAACTGGCTTTTTTTATCAGAGAGAGAATGAAGCGTATTGGCGAAAAGTGTTTTCTATACTCAAGTACGCAAAAATATGTCGATTGGGTGGTCAGGATGAAACAATTTCATTTGTTCATCGTAGATTTCAAGAATTCTTTTTGGTAGAAAATATTATCGAACAAAAACAGGAGATTGAATATGAGCATTATCGTGACATTCTTAGTGATGCAGGCATGAGGGATGCATTGGTGCTTTACTGTGAAGTGGCTGACGAAGAAAAAGCGATGGAAATAGCAGAGTTTTGTTGGAAAACAATACAAACAAATATAAAGTTTGCAGATAATATACATACAAAAGAGGGGCAGGAACTGGTTCGTGTTTTATATTTTATGAGAGAAGCATTCCGAAACAGGAAGCAAGTGTTATCCAATTTTAATGAAGATTTTTATCAACTGGTAAAAAAGGTATTTGATAAAACGAATAAAGAGGAAAATAATGTTTGTGTTGATTATGTTATAATGTTGGCGCTTATTAATTCCATGGTTTTATTTTCAAGCGCACAGTTGAAAAGCTTGGTGTTGATGGTGTTTGAAATGAAAAACCGTTGGCTGAATGATATTATTATGCAGAACTGTCGGATAATTGATGTACTTGATTATCATATTGAAAATGAGTTTGTTCGTTATTTCGCCAAGATGAATATTACAGTGTTCATGAAAAGGTTTCTGGATATGCGGTTTTCTTTATCCATGTCGAAAAAGTTTAAGTATGTCAGAAAAATGCATGCTATGATAATGGTTCTAAATATGACATGCATATTAGTGACGTTCTCTATCATTTTTTTTCTGACTTTAAATATGTTTGATTACTATTTAAATGGCAAGGTATTTCAAATAAATATTGTACAGAATCTCATTCAGTATGTTAGCTTAAATGGAAAGAATCATATTGTGATGAATCAGCCTGTAACAATAGTTTTTGTGTTTATTATTTTTATGCTGTTTTCTATGTTATTTAGTTTGTTAATACTTCCTATGCAAAGATTTTTTCTCTTTCAGTGGGGCATTATTTTGATAGAATTAAGTTTAGGTTTCGCTTTACTTAATAATATGAAAGTGGGAGTTATAGGTAAAGTAGAATTGGCAATTTGTACAATAGTTATTCTATCAAGTATAACTTTTATATATGTTCATGATTTAAAATTTTATTTGGAGAATAGAAACTTCGCAAAATATATGTTGCTAAATGCAATTAGAATATATAGAAAAACTATTTTGCCGAGAGCACTTTATTTTGGCTTTATAGTTATAATGGTAATTTCTCCTCGAAAGTTAACTATTATAGTATTGATAGTGCTTTTTGTATTTTTTGTCGGTTTGATTTGTTTGGTGGTGTATTATGGATTTCACTATCTAAAAGATTGTATGTGGATTAGAAAGAATCCTGCAGTGGGCAGTTGTATGCAACGTAGGGAACTTGAAAACATTTTGGGTAATATTCGTTTTAGTCGGCTAAAATATAAGTATGTAGATATGCTTTTATTGCAACATACTGAATTGATAGGCGAATGGACGGGCACTGTTCGACCTCAGTACCGCGATGATCGAGTTAACCATGTCTTGGCAAAACTGGATTGTATCAAATTGGATTCCTGCGACTATTTATTTTAGTACATAGAGGTGTTAAATGTGAGATTTTTTTAACGGACTTTTTGAAATATTTCTTTGCATAGGAAGATACATCAATAGAAACCATATTGAAAAAGGATTCACACATAGGGACATCCGGAGTTTGTAGCAGCCATGAATCTGGAACTTGCTCAATATTTGAAAAAGAATATAATCTAAATACGAAATCACTGGAAATATGAGAAAATATGATATTTCTGACGAAGAGGTGGAAGGACATCTGTAAAAGAAAGGTGTGCCGTAAGTGCCTGTTTTGTGGGGCTTGCGGCATATTTTATTATTTATTATGGTTTATCAAAAGTCGTTATTTTGGGAAAACGAATGAGTTATTTGACGATGCTTCCCATATCGTCTATGTGAATGGAAACTATAAGAGAGAGGACACAATTGGAAGATTGATGCATGACTTTGGCTGTAAGGAAGCGGAAGATATGTATTATCCGAAATTGGCTAAAGGGGTGCGGTATTTTAAGGAGGAAGGAGGGCGCTAGATATTTGGTGGACGTCCATTGGCGCGGATCGGAGTGGAACGGAGGCTTATCGTCTGAATATATTCTGTTCAGCAGTTAATGAAATTGACAAACAGGGACAGAAAGAAAGTCAAACTAGCCGCATTTTTTGTGCAGGATGCCGAAAGAATCTATAATATATAATTGTTATTTTTTTAACGAACTATTCTTACAAAACATATGTTTGGTATTTTGAAAAATAGGATATTAAAGTATAATTTTGTTAATCAGAGAAAGCGTCGATGCTGCCAAAAGAGCGAAGAACTGTGTGTTTTGCAATAACTGGATAGGGGACGCCCAGATGCAGTTTAAAAATGCTATTGTGGGATACGAGTATGAAGCAAGCGCAAAAGGAAAATGTACAAGAAGGAATGGAGCCGGCACAGGCGCAAGTTATTCATGTCCCAATTATGAGCCAAGTATGGATGCAAGGAAATTGCTTTGAAGATATGGAGGGGAAGACAATGTTACATTTACCGACTGTAAAAGATAATCTGGGAGGATATATCGATGCCGGTTTTCCGATTCTTTATATTTGTACCTATGAGGAAGAAAAGGCTGACAGGTATATATCTTCTGTAGCCGGAAGAAAAAAGGTTCTCGAGTGGAATGGGTCTGATGGACTTGTTAATTTCAAAACGAAAGCGCCGCTTTTACCGGACCAGTCACTTGAGGCAGTGTTGGATTTCCTGAAAATAGGTAAGGAATTAGACCGTACTCTGCTTGTCATCAAAGATGCAGACAGTCTGTTGGCGGCCAGGGACGATGCCGGACGGCCTGAATCTGATAAAGTAACAGCCTTATTGAAAGAGATTGCCCGGAGAATTCGTAAAGGAAATGGGGGTATTGATGCGACGGTAATCATTGTCTCATCAGTTTTACATATTCCGCAGCCTTTGGAAAAACTGGTCACTGTATTGGAACTGGAACTTCCGGATGAGACAGAAATCAAGGAGATGATAGACAGGTTTATACAGGACAATGGCATCTCTACTGTCCCTGAAAGATTTTTGGAAGAGATGGTAATAGCCTTTAAAGGGTTATCAGAATCAGAGATTGGCGACTTGCTCAATTTGGCTGTAGCCCAGGAGGGAGAACTGACCGGGAAAACCCTCAAACTCATTTTTGACCAGAAACAGCAGATGATTCTGAAAGCCGGGATTCTTGAAATGATTCCGTTAAAAGAGGGCATTGCAGATATCGGTGGCCTGGAAAACTTAAAAGAATGGCTGAAGAAAAAGGCGAAGGTATTCAAGGACATCAAAAAGGCGATGGATTTCGGTGTCGCTATGCCAAAGGGCGTCCTGATAGCGGGCGTTCCGGGATGCGGTAAAAGTTTAAGCGCGAAAGCGGCAGGAAAACTGTTTGATATGCCGCTGCTGCGGCTGGACATGGGACGCCTGATGGGAAAATATTTAGGTGAGTCAGAGGAAAATATGAGAAAGGCCATACGCCTGGCAGAAGCTATTTCCCCCTGTGTGCTCTGGGTGGATGAACTGGAAAAAGCCTTTGCCGGGATAGGGAGCGGGGGCAGTGGCGGCGAAGTGACTACCCGCCTATTCGGTACATTTTTGACATGGATGCAGGAAAAGACGAGCGCTGCATTTGTCGTGGCTACTGCCAATGACATCACAAAACTACCGCCGGAATTGCTGCGCAAAGAGCGTTTTGACGAGATATTTTATGTCCCCCTGCCGAATAAGGAGGAACGCAGGAAGATTTTTGAGATTCACCTGGGAAAACGGCGAAAAGAGGATATATCAGGGATTGATATGGAAAGACTGGTCGCCGAAACGGAAGGATACAGCGGCGCGGATATCGAGGGCGTGGTCAGTGAAAGCATTGAGAGCGCATTTGTCAAAGGAAGCCAGAGGCTTTCGACGGAGGATATACTGGACTGCATACGTAACACACATTCGCTGTCTGAGATTATGAAGGAGCCATTGAAGGAAATGGCAAAGCTGTATGAAGACAGGAAATTCAAGAAAGCATCGAGGTGATATATCATGGGCGAACATGGGTCTATAGAAGAAAAAACATTGAAAGATATTTTGGGAAGCTTTATTGATTCTTACATGGAACGTGACGGCAGTGTGGGATTTTCAGACTGGCTTGGAAACCATTTGCAGAGAGAGTTACCGGCTCTTTCCAGAGAAGACAGCAGAAAGCTGGCGGATGAGATTATTGCGGCCATCCGGGTTTATGACAGGACGCTGGAAGCGGTGAGAGCGGCTGCTGACGGTGGAACATCGAAAGAAGAATGGCTGGCCGGACACCTGGCTGAGGCTTATGCAGATATGCCCATGAATGATGCAGGCGAGAAGATAAGGCAGATTGAGGAAAACCTTACCAGTTCTAACCTGCAGCTTATGCAGGGAATCGGCGGTGCGCTGACAGAAGATGACGATGTCGTGGATGTCGATTCTGTAGAATGGAATGCGTACAGTGTTAAGGACAGGGCTTATGGTATCGGGCAGCAAGCCGTCTTATCCGGCCTGGCCGTTGCTGCAAATGTCATGAAGGAAAGAATGGAGAAGAATGACAGCGCCGATATAGGGGAGATTGTTGGGAAGACGTTACAGGATGGATTGATAAAAGACCCGGAGGAGGCTAAGGCGGTTGTTGCCGGAGCAGTCAAGGCGGCAGTTGAAAACGGGGCCGGAGATATAATCCCGGCGGACGCCTCCATAGATGTGATAGGCAATATAGCAGGAATGGCTGTCGAGAGCGCAGAAGCGTTATATGATGTGGCAGTAGGTGAGAGCACTGCAGTGGAGGCCATGGACAGGATTGGCATGGCAGCCGTTGCAGCAGGCGGCTGTTATGCCAGCGACGCCCTGAAAGGCTGTCTAGTAAGGGTTCCCTTTATTGGCCCAGTGCTTGTAGACTTACTCGGAGGCTTGCTTGACCATATGAAAGGCCCTAAATTTACTGAGGATGTCTATACTGTGGTACGTAACACCGCTACGGCTACATGGGAAGGGATTAAGAAATCACGTGTTGTAAAATCTGTCGGTCGTATGGTGGATAAGGCGAGAAATACAATGAAAAAGATATTTTATTAGGTAGGCTGTGGCTTATTTCATGATAGCGGGAGGATAGTCGGATGGCGGTGAAATTTCCATTGAAGATGCCGGATGGGACGGCAGTAAGAACGATTGAAGAATTGAGGGAGCATTTTGACCTTACAGCGGTACTTGATTTTTACAGCAGCGGTAAGCTGACTGACTGGCTGGAAATCAGATATTATAATAAAGAGGCTGAAAAAGTGAAAGCTTTGGAGCCTTCTTCGGATGATTTCAGGAAAAATCTATGCAGCATACTGGGAGTAGAGTATCTGGAGAATGAAGATGACGGACCGGACTTAGATGAGATTACAAAGAAAAGGGAACGCCGTGAACTGCTGAAAAAATATACGACGGATGACAGGATACTCACGTTAGTTGATAGGATTGCTTTCACACAGGAGGAAATAAAAGATTTATTGAAACATCCCGGCTTATTGGAAAAGGATGGCGAGGGAAATAGGGTAATCTACCTGTTTGGTGAACGGTTCACCATACCGGGGAACATAGGAGACGTCACATACAGAGGAGTGAACAGACCGGCTGTCTCCTTCGATGGTGAGACCATGAGAGCGGATATCGATTTTCAAGGTTTGGAATTTGATATAGAGAAGTATGTAAATGATGATTTTAAGCAATTCTATAAGTTTTTTGACAACAATCCGAAACTGGGGGTCAAGATGCTTTTGGATGTGGCGGAACAAGGGTCTTCATCCGTTCAATTTGTTTTAGGCCGTTGCTATGCCGAAGGTTTTGGTATAGAGCAAAACGATGAAGAAGCCGTAAAGTGGTATCGAAAAGCAGCGGAACAAGGTGATGCGAGGGCACAGAATAATTTGGGTGGCTGCTATGCGAGGGGGCAGGGGGTTAAGCAAGATTATGGAGAAGCTTTCAGGCTGTACCGAAAAGCAGCGGAGCAGGGACGCATGATTGCCCAAACAAATGTGGGGGATTGTTACAGGAGAGGCCAAGGAGTCGAACAAAATCTCGAGGAGGCAGTCAAGTGGTATCGAAAGGCAACGGCGCAAGGCTTTGCGGGGGCGCAGAAGAAGCTCGGTGATTGTTATTATTATGGGGAAGGAGTCGGAGAAGATAAACGGGAGGCAGTAAGGTGGTATCAAAAAGCGGCGGAGCAAGGCAATGCAGTTGCGCAGAGTAATCTGGGCGATTGTTATGATAATGGGATTGGAGTCAGAAAGGACAAACAGGAAGCAATAAGGTGGTATCGAAAAGCGGCGGAGCAAGGAGATGCGTGGTCGCAGAATAACCTTGGCTGTTACTATTATAATGGGGATGGAGTTGGAAAGAATAAACAGGAAGCAATAAGGTGGTATCGAAAAGCGGCCGAACAAGGAGATGCGCGGGCGCAGAGTAACCTTGGCAGTTGCTATTATGACGGGGATGGAGTCGAACAAGATTATGAAGAAGCATTCAAGTGGTTTCAAAAAGCAGCGGAACAGGGGGATATGACCGCTCAACGTAAGATGGGGGATTGTTACAGAGACGGCAGAGGAGTCAAACAAAATATGCAGGAGACTGTCAAGTGGTATCGAAAAGCTGCGGAACAAGGCGATGTGTGGTCGCAGAATACTCTGGGCGAGTGGTATGATTATGGGGATGTAGTCGCAGAAAATAAGCAGGAGGCAGTCAAGTGGTATCGAATGGCAGCGGAACAAGGTGATGCGCGGTCACAGAATGGTTTGGGAGTTTGTTATATGAATGGGGAGGGGGTAATGCAAGATTATGCAGAGGCATACAGGTGGTTTAGAAAAGCAGCGCAGCAGGGGAATGGGACTGCCCAACGAAATATGGGGGATTGTTACAGAGACGGCAAAGGAATTACACAAAATATTGAGGAAGCCGTAAAGTGGTATCAAAAAGCTGCGGAGCAAGGTAATGCGTGGGCACAGTATAATCTTGGCGTTTGTTATTATAAGGGAAAGGGAGTTGAAAAGAACAAACAGGAAGCGGTAAAATGGTATCAAAAAGCTGCGGAACAGGGTAATGCGCAGGCGCAGAGGAAACTTGGCGATTGCTATATGAATGGGGATGGAATTGAAGCAGATTATATAGAAGCATTCTCTTGGTATGATAGTGCCGCGGAACAAGGTGATGTGAAGGCGCAGAAGAAGTTGGGTGTACTTTGGGGAAGATGATGAAGGAACTCGGACGAAGATAAACTCATTTTAAGCAGGCAGGAGAAGAGCATACAATGATAAAAAAGAAACCCAAGAAACTGAAAAAAATACCCGCTGATTTGGTGTCATACATCCAGATTGAGACAGAAGCAATCAAAGATTTCAACGATAAACAGATGATATCCAGTTACTGCCTTAGTAAGCTGGAAATGGTCAACTGGTATCTTGATTTACTGGAGGTTGGTTCCGAAAAGTACATTGTTCCCCAGGGCAGGGCATATCTGGAAACAGTCAGGGACCAGCTTATGGAGTGCCATAGACAGATTATGAGCGTAAAGATTAAGAATCCCAATGACCGCCCTATTCTTGATATTAAATATCCGAAAGGATATGAAGGGTAGAATTATTTTATCATAAAAAGCCGGATTGGGTAGTAGCGTTCACCGCTGTGGCTATGGTGGCATGCCCTGTCGTCAAGGTACCTATCGATGCGGATGACGATTGAGGATTTTGTCCACATTTCATGTGAGCGAAGGTGCTTCCCAAAATGGGGAGCGCTATTTTCTTATGTCGTGGAAAAGTATTTCGGAGTGAAAAGCAAATGGGAAATAGCTTCTAGCCTCAATATATTTGAAAGCAAACACTATTACAGTCAAAAACAATCAAAAGAATATAACAGGAGGATGCAGTGAAAAAAGAGAAACTAAGAAGAAAACCATGTGCCAAATGCCCTTATACACTGGGACTGGTAAAAACGGTGGCCAATCCCTGCCCGGCGTGTAAGCACAACGGCTACAGCTCTTATGAATGGTTCCTGAAAATGCAGAGCCAGGGGAAAGAGACGTAGTGATGCAATGGAGTGGGCATATTGTCCGAATATATTCTATTCAGCAGTTCGTGAAATTGCCAAAAGATTTAGGAGTGTTAAAGGAGAATAATCTTTATGTTTGAGATTAGGAACGGGGATACCGGACATCCCATAAAAGTGTGGCTGAAAAGTAAAGACTGCCTTGAAGATACATGTCTGGAACAGGCATACCATTTGTCGCAGCTTCCGTTTGTATATAAGTGGGTATGCCTTATGCCAGATACCCACACAGGGAAGGGGATGCCCATAGGCGGTGTTTTCGCGGCGAAAGATACGGTTGTCCCTAATGCGGTAGGGGTGGATATTGGCTGCGGGATGGTCTATACAGCTACGAATGTAAAAGTGGCTGATGTGAAAGAAGTGCAGACCGGGAACGGAACCATGTTCCAGTCGCTGGTCGGGAGCCTGATGCGGGAGATTCCTGTCGGAAGGGCGAAGCACAGAACGCCGCAGTTTTGCAGAACGCTTGATACGGCAAAAGAAAACCGGGAGCTGTATGAAAAAAATCCGGAACTGGAAGGGCTTTTTGAAGACGGCTATTTACAGATAGGAACCTTAGGCGGCGGGAACCATTTTATAGAGCTGCAGGAAGATGAAGCGGGATATCTTTGTATTATGATTCATTCCGGAAGCAGGCATCTGGGGGCGGGCATTTGCGAATATTTTAATGCCGTAGCAAGGGAAAACGCCAAAAAGTGGGGGAGCGTGGTGCCTGAAGAATATAGGCTGGATTATCTTCCCACGGACACGGACGAAGGACGACAGTACCTGAATTGGATGCAGCTTGCCATGGACTATGCCTATGAAAACAGGGCCAGAATGCTCGAAGCGGCAAAGGAGACTGTAAAGGCTGCAATTGAAAAGTTCACGGATTACAGGGTGGAGTATGCGGATGATATCAACTGCCATCATAACTATGCTTCGCTTGAAAACCATTATGGCGAGGAAGTGTGGGTGCACAGGAAAGGAGCTACCAGAGTCAGGGCCGGAGAAAAGGCGGTCATTCCCGGAGCAATGGGTTCTTACAGCTATGTGGTTGTGGGAAAGGGGAATCCGGAATCCTTTGACACATCTTCCCACGGCGCCGGAAGAAGCTATTCCAGGACAGAGTCTAAGGAGCGGTTTACTGTGGAACAGGTTATAGTGGATATGAAACAGCAGGGAATCGTTCTCGGAAAGCAGAAAAAGAATGACGTGGCGGAAGAGTGCAGATTTGCTTATAAGGATATCGATGAGGTGATGGAGCAGCAGGCAGATATGGTGGAGCCTGTCAGAAAACTGCGTACGGTCGGGGTCATTAAAGGATAAGAACATAAGCACCCGCGTCTACAGATGAGAAAGGGCAGATAGATTATGGCTGGAACAGTTACCGGACTAAGAAATGGAAAAATCAGTAGAAAGGAAAGGGGTGGGTAAGCTGTATGGTTAAGTTACCAATATCAGATCATGTGGCGGATTATTATAAAGAACAGGGTATCACGTTTACTTTTCGCCAGCAGGCGCATTTCTGTTGGTTTTATCAGGAATATGAAGCTGGGGGCAGAACAGGCAAGGAATGTGCTTGGGATTAAAGAACAGGATAGAGAGATTTTGCAGAAAAGGTTATAAAATATTAGATATGGTTAGTTAGTTGGCAAGGAGTATTCTGAGGGAATGGAATACTCTTTGCTTAGTCTTGCATGTTACCTATGATAACGTTGGTTATGTAAGGAGAATATATAAAAAATCAACAACAAGCACAGTATATAAAAATCAGTGAATGAAAGACTTGATTATTTCAGTTACTTGTGTTAGCATGTAACCGTTGAACGAATAAACCATTTGATTCAGAAGGAAAAGGAGGGCTTACCATGCAGAAAAATACAACAATCCAGAACAGAATAATGAAACTGACAATCAAAGGTATGTCACTCCTTACGCTTTACAGGTAGTTTTGTTTTAGTGTGCCAATGGAAAGTTTCGATAAAAGTTTTAGAAATTATCTATGGGCTATCGACTGTATAGATAGTGGAGGTATGACACAGCACCTTTGGGGTGCTTTTTTTGCGCCCATTTTTACAGGAAAAAGGAAAAGCAGAATTATGAAAACAGTAAAAGGCATTTACGCCAAGGCGCAGATTTTTACAGATGATGTGGAGGACTATGCTCTGGCACAGGTAAAAATGATATGCGACAACGAAACCGCAGAGGGCAGCACAATCTGTATGATGCCGGATATTCACCCGGGAAAGATAGCACCGATTGGGCTTTCCATGACGGCCACGGATAAGGTGATGCCGCAGCTTTTAGGTGTTGATATCGGGTGTGGCATGACCTGTGTAAAACTGAATAAGAGTAATGTGGAGTTCCAGAAGTTAGACAGGGTGATTGGGGAGAATGTACCGTCTGGCTTTACCATTCGCAAGGCCACTCACTACATGGCGCAGGAGTTTTCCTATGAAGGACTCCACTGCATCCGCCATATCAACAGGCAGAAAGCGGACAGGAGCCTTGGCACGCTTGGCGGCGGCAACCATTTCATCGAACTGGATAAGAGTGATGACGGCAGCCTGTATCTTGTGGTGCATACCGGGAGCAGGCATTTAGGGGAGGAAGTGGCGGAATACTACACGAAACTTGCCAATACCAGCCTGAAAGAGCAGGGAAAGGAAGTTCCCTATTACATGAGCTATCTGGAAGGCGAAAATAAGACCGCTTATCTTAAGGATGTGCAGATTATCCAGCGTTATGCAGAGTGGAACAGGCAGATTATTGTTAGGGAAATTCTGAAAGGGATGAAGTGGAAAGCGGTAGAGCAGTTTTGTGTGCCGCATAACTATCTGGATGGTTCCTGTATCCTCCGCAAAGGCGCTATCTCCGCGAAAAAGGGAGAGCCGGTAGTCATTCCGGCAAATATGCGGGACGGGATTATCTTAGGAATGGGAAAAGGCAATACAGCGTGGAATTACTCTGCGCCGCATGGCTCCGGCAGAAAGTTGAAGCGGGACGATGTGAAGAACAAATATACGGTATCGGAGTTTAAAAAGGAGATGAAGGGTATTTACAGCAGCTGTGTCAGTGCAGATACGCTAGATGAAGCGCCTTTTGCTTACCGCTCTATAACGGAGATTGCGGAGCAGATTAGAGATACTGTTGAGGTAACAGAGATATTGAAGCCTGTCTATAATTTCAAGGCAGGGAGCAGGAAGTAAAAGAGAAAAGATTAAAAATTAAAATTTTCAATCGCGAGATTTGTGTTTGCGCGTTGCTTGTCACAAACCCGATTCATGCGCTGTCTCAACAAAGCTGAGACAAAAGCGGCGCGGAAAAGGAGTAAATATGATAGTACAGATTAGTGCAGGACAGGGGCCGTCCGAGTGCCAGCTTGCGGTGGCGAAGCTGTTTGATGCATTACAGAAAGAATACGGTGATTTGGTGGAGATTTCCAAAAACAGGGGATATGAAAAAGGCTGCTATGATTCTATCCGGTTTCAGACCGAGCAGGACTTGAGCGGCCTTGAGGGGACGGTGTTGTGGATATGTAAAAGTCCCTTCCGCCCGAACCATAAGAGGAAGAACTGGTATGTGGATGTGAGCATTATCCCGGAGCAGGGGGAGATTGCATCCGGGAAAGAATACCGTATCGAGAAGTTCCATTGCGGCGGAAAAGGAGGCCAGAACGTGAACAAAGTAGAGACCGGCGTGCGGATTATCCATATACCGACAGGGATTGCTGCGCAGTCCACCGAGGAACGGAGCCAATTTTTGAATAAGCAGCGCGCCATGGAGAAGCTACGGGAGAAACTTGCGGATATGCAGAAAGAGAAGAAGGCAGAACAGACGAACGCCGCATGGCGGGAGCATACTCGCATTGTCAGGGGAAACCCGGTGCGGACTTATGAAGGGGAGAGGTTTATTCTGAAAAAAGGGCAGTAGTAATCCTGCGTTGTAAAGTGTATAAGACGTTTCCGCAACTTTTTGGTGAAAACTTAATACAGGACAGCAGTACGGGTGAGAACACACAGGGCTGCCTTACCATTGATGTCGCAGTGCTTTCTGAAAAAGGCAGGCTGCGTTTCGATTCTGATTTATGCTTTTCATGTTGGGATTTCAGTAACAGTTCAGAAAAATCAGATTGTGAGTCCTTGCACGATGGGATATAATAATAGTAACTTCATGATGAGATGGCAAAAGAAAAGACAGTCAAGAAGGCGGTGATACTGTGAAAAATAAATTTTTCACAGGCAAATTTGTGCTTACGCCCAAATTCGCGGACTGAGCAAGAATGGAGTATTTAAATGGCTGGAGAAGAAATACGGCAGGATACCAGAACCGTAGAGCAGATTGTTGACGGTATGAGTTTATTCGATGACGATTTGATGTCTATGGTGTTTGATGGCAACATAGAAGCAACGGAGCTTCTGTTAAAGATTATCTTAAAAAAGGACGATATTCAGGTTATAAGCGTTATAGGGCAGAGAGAATTGCAAAGTCCTGTAGTTGGTGGGCGGGATATCCGCTTAGATATCCTGGCAAAGGACAGCACGGGAAAACACTATAATGTAGAGGTACAGCAAAAACCGGAAGGGGCGCACATTAGACGAGCCAGATTTCATAGCAGTATGATGGATTCCAGGATGTTGAAAGCGGGGCAGGAATTTTCGGAGTTACAGGATTCGTATATGGTGTTTATTACCCGGACGGATATTTTTGGACACGGAATACCGATTTATACGATTAACCGTCATTTTGAGGAAACGGAAGAGTTGTTTGATGATGGTTCTCATATTGTGTATGTGAATGGAAACTATAAGGGAGACGATACGGTTGGAAGATTGATGCATGACTTTGGTTGTAAGGAAGCGGAGGATATGTATTATCCGGAGTTGGCTAAAGGGGTAAAACATTTTAAGGAAGAAGGAGGTCGGGAGAGGATGTGTGAAGCGGTTGAGAAGTATGGGGATAGAAGAGCAGAAAGTGCAAGGTTAAATAATCTGCTTGAAAATGTGAGAAATTTGATGGAATCTATGAAATGGTCTGCGGAACAGGCTATGACGGCTATGAAGGTATCTGATGCGGATAAGGAAATGCTTTTGAAGAAACTGTAGAGGAAGATGACAGTAGGTGCCAGACGCTAATGGAAATCATGGAACCGGTTATACAGTTACGGGATTAGGAGAATATTAAAAAGGGGTTGAAAAAGGGAATTTGGTTGACCATAGATACTCTTCGGGAATTTGGATATGGAGATGCAGAAATAAAGGAGGCAAGCGTGAGAAAGTACGATATTTCTGACGAGGAGGCGGAAGGATATCTGTAAAAATAAGATGTGCCGTAGGTGCCTGTTTTCGCGGGGCTTACGGCATATTTTATGCGCAGGCCCGCATATGGAAGTTTGCTGGTTCACAGCATGCAGGCCGCGCGACGAGTAGGGGAAGATAGCTCTTCCCTACTCGATTTTCCGGTGGACGGCAGGGACAGGAGACAGGACAATGAAAGCAAAACTGTTAGAAAAAGTGAATCAGTTAATAAATCGAAATATTGGTTTTAAATTAACATTTCTTATGGTTCCGATGATCTGCATAGTTATGTCGACAACGACTATACTGATCAATTATATGTACAGGGAAAGGTTTATTGCGAATATCGAGGAGGGAAGTCAGTATTTAACGGAAACATTCAAGCTGAACATGGATTTTTGCACAAATGATGCGAAGTCTTTGTTAAATACGCTCTCTTTGGATGAAAATGTAATCACTTTGGTTACGATGGACAGGGAGCATATGGATTATGGTACTTTGCTGAATGCCGAGAAGGAGATGAAAAAACTGTTAGGCTCTATGACATCGGTTAAAAGTTATGTGCAGGATGTATTTGTGATTGGGGAGAATGGTTACCAGTATAATTATCTTTCTGCTATGCGTGGAAATATTTTGGAACAGGAATGGTTTATACATGGCGTAGAAAAGGGGAAAAGAGGATTCCAGTATATCCTTCCCCATGATGTGGACTATTACGAGCAGGGGAAAAGACCGGCGGGTCAGGCGATTTCAATCGTACTGCCGGTCAAAGCGGAAGGCAGGACTGCCGGTTACGCAATCGTTGATATTAAGATGGACAAAGCGGGAGTACTGCCGGAAGGAATCAATCGAAACACAAATATGAAAGCTTATCTGGTTGATGGCAGCACGAAGGACTACTATGATTTTCAAACAAAGCAGAGCGTATCGGGTGTCAGTGCGGATTTTATGCAGTACGTGGGAAACCGGAAGAATGATTTTCTGAAGGCGGACGATTATTTTATTGTATATTCCAAGATGGAAAGCAGTGAATGGTATGTCGCCGCGGTTTACTTATATAGAGATATTATTGCGTCAGCTATGGCGGCACAAAAAATTGGGTTTGTTATGCTGCTCATAAGCTGTGGTGTGATTGTGGTTGTGGCCCGGAAGATATCGGCCTCGGTAAAAAGACCAATTGATGATATTATATACAGGATGCAACAGGTAGAAGAGCAGAATTTTGAACCTATGGAGCTGGAAAATACTTCCGGGCAGCCTGGGGAGATTATATTAATCAGAAAAAAGCTGGAAGAGATGGTACGGCAGATTAACGAACTGGTGCACAAGGTATATCTGGACGAAATTTATCGAAAAAATGCAGAGTATGATAATTTGGTCAATCAGATTAATCCCCATTTTATTTATAATGTGTTACAACTGATTCAAGCGAAAGCGGTATTCAGCGAGAATGATGAAATTGATGAGATTGTGGTTGCGCTCAGCAGGCTGATGCGGTATACAATGAGCAATAAGGACAAGATTGTGACATTGAAAGAAGAATGCAGCTATGTGGAAAGCTATCTGGATTTATATAAGAAACGGTATAGCCACAAATTTTCTTATGAAATGCATCTGGGGCCGGAATTGGAACTGCTTCCCGTTTTGAAATTTATTTTGCAGCCGGTGGTAGAAAATTGTATGAAGCATGGGTTCAAAAATTTGAAACGGGAGGGAAAGGTCAGAGTGGATATTTTCCGCAGGGAAG
This sequence comes from uncultured Lachnospiraceae bacterium, assembly GCA_947172645.1. Classification (GTDB taxonomy): domain Bacteria; phylum Bacillota; class Clostridia; order Lachnospirales; family Lachnospiraceae; genus UBA3282. Next base: position 70,964 of record CAMWBY010000009.1, read on the forward strand.
ATTCTATCTGTTTTAGAGTGGAAGATAATGGAAATGGGATTCCGGATGAAAAGCTGGAGGAACTGAATCAATACATCAAGGAAGAAAAGGATGGGAAGCTTGATGCAATCGGTCTTCGCAATACCTGCCAACGGATGAAACTGACTTATGGAGATAAAGCGTTTATGAGGATTGAGAGTGTGGAGACGCAGTATACGGTTGTGGAACTATCCATACCGGCTGATGACAGTATATGGGAGAAGGGAAACGTGCAAAATGTATAAGATCATGTTTGTGGATGATGAGGAACAGAATCTGTTTTTGATGGAAAAGATTGTTGACTGGGAGGAAATGGGGTTCCGAGTCAGCGGCATTGCACTGGATGGCGTGGAGGGAATCCAGGTTTTTGAGGAGATACAGCCGGACGTTGTATTTGTGGATATCCGAATGGACGAAATGGATGGGCTGGAGTTGATTGAAAAGCTGCGGCAGGAGGAAAAGAAGGCAGTCTATGTGATTGTGACGGCATATGACGAATTTTCTTATGCGAAAAGAGCGATTTCTTTGGGGGTGACAGATTATTTGCTGAAACCTGTTTCCAGAAAAGAAATGATTCCTATGCTACAAAAGATTAGAGCGAGTCTGGATGATGAAAGAAGGCATGAGTGTGAGTACAAGAGCAATGTTTTTGCAGAAGCCTTTGAAATGATGGAAGAAGGGTGCCTGAAGGGAAAGGGTATCAGTGAATTACCAAGGCTTGACAGTGTGATTGGCGGATGCAGATTGTGTTGGTTTGAATTATTTTCTCCGACAGAGCCAGTAGAAGCATTGCTGCAGGTGACGGAGGAGTGGAGCTATACATATCGGTTCGGCGGGTATGACAGTGTTTTCTTGATTATTCCGGTTGAAGAGCGGGAAGCATTTACGGAATGCTTTGAAAAGCTGATGAAGTATCAGATGATTCCTCAATATATCCTGCGGGTTGGGTGTTCATTTGGGGATACGGAATCTCTGATTGCGGGATACATGGAAAGTTTCGAGAGCCGTAACAGATGTTTTTATGCAAAGAAAAGCTGTATCTATGCAAGTGATGGCGAGAAAGAAAATGCTTACAGCAGCGCGTATGTACATCATAATAGAAACTATGGAGAATATCTGCAAAAATTGATATACAGCGGCTTCCCGGATGAAGTTGTTGCGCTTGTCCGAATTATGGCGCAGGAGGCTTCCGAGAATAGAAGCCTGCCTGATGAGTTGGTTGATGAGATGATTGATTTGCTGTTTCTTATTAAAAGTCAGTTGACAGGAGTGTATCAGGACAGGGCGTTTATGGTTCTCAGGCACCAGAACATATGGGAGCTGCATAAGGTAAGGACAGTGTCGGGGCTGATGGATCGAATGGAGCGCTGGGTTACTGAGGCGGCGGAGGCGGTGAAGGATATTTTGGAAAATAAAGGAAGCTATTCCCTGATAGGAAGGGCGGCGAATTATATACGGGAGCATTGCTCGAATCCGGAATTTTCTGCAGGAGAAACGGCGGAAGCTGTACATCTGAGCCGGAACTATTTTTTGAAATTGTTTAAGGAGGAGATGGGTATTTCTTTTCTGGATTATGTGACAAACATCAGAATGGAAAAAGCAAAGAAGCTTTTAAAGGAATCGGATGAAACCATATATGCCGTCAGTCTGAATGTAGGTTATGAGAGCCAATATCATTTCAGCCGGAAATTTAAGAATCTGTACGGGATTTCTCCCAATGAATTTCGCAGTCTGTAAAAGTGATATTGAGCAAAAAATAATGATTTCTGACATTTTCTCTTATGCAAGATTTCGTTACTATAAGAGTACAAAAGTTTGAAGGAGGAAATATCATGAAGAAAAAAATGGTGGCAGCATTGTTGTGCATGAGCATGGTGCTTGGTATAACAGGATGTGGAAATGGGAATGAAACGGAGAGCAGTGGAAACGCGGGGGTGCAGGAGACTGTGAGCACGGAAGAAAGCGGGGAGAAGGCGGAAAACGAAGGCGGTGGAACGGTGACACTGCTTTCGTGGTACACGGAGGAGCAGATGGCGCCGCTCAAAGATGGGTTTGAAGCAATTGCTCCAGGGTATGAACTGGAGATACAGTATGTGCCGCCTACAGAACAGTATATCCAGAAGCTGACTTTGCTGATGAACGGGAACGAACCAACGGATTTATTCTTTATGTGCCCAGAAGTGAAAGAGGATGTGGTAGCCACAGATTTTGCGGAAGACCTGTCTTCTCTCCCGATTATGGATAAGCTGAGCGATAGCGCAAAGAGGACGCTCGGTGTAGATGGCAAGGTTTATGGGTTGTCACTCGATGCGTGGGCAAGTTTTATATTTTACAATAAAGAGATTTTTGAGCAGGCAGGAATTACGGAGACTCCCGGGACGTGGGATGAGCTAGTGGCTGACATGGCAAAAATCAAGGAACTCGGAATTGATCCCATGACAGCACAATCAGAGGATGCCGGAAGACTTCTGTTGGGACTCTTTGCATCTAATGAGGCATCGAAGAATCCTTCTGTAGAGGCAGGGCTTGCGGATGGAAGCGTAAAATTCTCTGAGCTATATAAGGAATCTATGGACGCATGGTATCAGGATGTGGTTGAGCCGGGCTATCTGGCACAATCCTGCTTAAGTCTGACGAACGATCAGCAGATTGAGATGTTTGTAAACGGACAGGCAGCCATGATGATTGGCGGTCCATGGAGTCTTCCGGATTTTGCGGCGAAGAACCCTGATTTACAGTTTGGCACATTCGGCATTCCCGGATTCGATGGCGGCGTTATGCTGCAGGGCGCGGCAAATGTGGGCATTGGCATCGCAAAACAGGCAAAGAACAAAGCAGGTGCGGAAAAGTTTATGGAATATCTGTCCTCAGATGAAGGGGTAAAATGTTGGTCAGATATTTTTGGGAATTTTATGAATGTGGAAGGTGTTGCGTATACGGTTGACCCCTGCCTGGAGGGATTTAAGGCAGATGTATCGGACGGCAAGATTTACTGGCAGACGGTAGAGTGGCCTTCTTCCTCTTCTGTTATCAACGTGTATACATCGTCCTGCCAGAGTGTTATCGCGGGGACATCTACACCGGACGAGGCGCTTGCGGCCATCGATGAGAAGTTTGATGAGATACTTGCAAACCAGTAACAACAAAGAGAGGAAGGAACGGCTATGAGATTGAAGAAAGAATTACCTTATCTGGGGTTTGTCTTTCCGGCATTTGTTGTCTATACTCTCTTAGTGATGTACCCACTGCTTCAGGCAGTGGGGCTGTCATTTACAGACTGGAAAGGCGTTACGTTTGAAAATCTCCATTTTGTGGGGCTGAAAAATTATATAGATGTTTTTAAGGATAAACAGATTGTGATGTCAATTACCAACACGATCAAATATGCGTTGGCTGTTCCGATTGCGATTACGGTCTTGGCGATTCCGCTGTCCAGTGTGCTGAATTCCAAAATGCGGACGCGCAATCTGCAGAGGGCGGCATTTTTCTTTCCATCGGTTCCGAGCGCACTTGTACTGGGTTTTTTATGGTCTTATATTATGTCGCCGTTGGATTACGGGCTTCTCAACCGGTTTGTTGCAAAATTTGGTTTAAAGCCGGTTCTTTGGTTAGCAGATCCTAAGATGGCCATGGTGTCAGTAATTGCCGTCACGGTGTGGAGCCAGTTAGGATGGCATGCATGTATTTATCTGGCGCAGCTACAGAGTATTTCAAGCGATCTGTACGAGGCGGCGAGGATTGACGGCGCAAGTACATTACAATTATTCTTTAAAGTTACCATACCGCAGTTGAAACCGGCAATGGTGACAAGCGTGATGCTTCTGATGATTTCATCTTTGAAGGTGTTTGATCTCCCGTTTGCATTGACCGGGGGAGGGCCGGGATATGCAACGACGATGATTTCCCAGGTTATCATTGAAAGGGGATTTGTTGATAAAATGTATGGGCGTTCTATGGCATCTGCAATTGTTTTCTTTATTTTTGTCGCTTTGATTACGGTGCTTCAACAGAAAGCGGGGGCTGAAAAGGAATGAAAATGAAAAAAATAAAAGGAGTGGCAGGGGAGACAGTGATGCTTGTGCTGTGTGCGTTTATGCTGATTCCTTTCTATTATCTTGTTGTCAATACATTTAAAACACCAAAAGAAATGACGGCTTCACCGTTGGCGTTACCAGTAAGTATAACTTTTGAAAATTACGCAAAAGCATTTGATAATATGGATTTTATACGGAGTTTTTCTAATTCTGTCCTGATTACAGTAGTGTCAGTATTTTTAATCGTGATTCTAGGAGCGATGGCAGCTTATCCGATAGCGCGCAGAAAGCATAAAATATATAAGGGTCTGCTTATGTACTTTCTTCTTGGATATATGGTTCCAGCACAGACAATCATGATACCGCTGTACCTTTTGCTCCAGAAGATACATTTGCTGAATAATGTGGCAGGGCTGATTCTGGTATATGCAAGCTGGTGCAATTTCGCGATGTTTTTGTATCAGGGATTTTTTAAGGGGTTACCTACTGATATAGAAGAGGCGGCAATGATTGACGGATGTAACCCATGGAAATGTTTCTGGCGTGTGGTACTCCCGCTTTTGAAGCCGATCACCACTACTATTATTATTTTTGAAGTGATGTGGGTATGGAACGACTTCCTTTATCCCTACTTGTTCTTAAGCTCTAACAAATCGTTTACATTGGTCATGCAGGTGTATAAGGGTGTGGGGCAATTCAGTAATGACTGGTCGATGATGTTGTCTACGATGGTGCTTGTGCTTGTGCCGGTGGTGATCTTCTATTTGATCATGCAGAAACATATTGTAGCCGGAATTACAAGTGGGGCTGTGAAAGGGTAGAGTTAAGCAGAAGATTTTAAGGTGATCCCTGTGCCATAATGGCATGGGGATTCTTTTAGCGTCCGTCTCCAAATTGATGATTTATGAACTCATTGAATCGTAGGAGGACGGTATCGGACACGTCACCCGCAAACCCGCATAAACACTGGGATTGCAAAAATTTTATAAATTTATTAGCACTCGCCTCTTGACAGTGCTAACAATTCGCTGTATTGTGATAGTGTCAATAGAACAGATAAGCAGTTCACAAACTGAATTGAGAATGGAGGGAGATTATGAACCTGACAAAATTCACACAGAAATCCATGCAGGCAGTAGAAGGTTGCGAGAAGCTTGCATATGAATACGGTAATCAGGAGATTGAACAGGAGCATTTGCTTTACAGCCTTCTCACCATCGATGACAGCCTGATTTTAAAATTAATTGAAAAGATGGAGATACAGAAAGAATACTTTGTAAATCGGGTGGAGCAGGGGCTTCGGAAAAGGACGAAGGTACAGGGCGGACAGATTTATATTGGGCAGGATTTGAACAAGGTCTTGATTGGCGCGGAGGATGAGGCCAAGGCATTAGGCGATGAATATGTGTCTGTGGAACATTTATTCTTAGCTATGTTAAAACACCCTAATAGGGAAATTAAAGAAATTTTCCGTGAATTTGGCATTACAAAAGAACGATTTTTGCAGGCATTGTCCACGGTCAGGGGCAACCAACGGGTTACCTCGGATAATCCCGAGGCTACTTATGATACTTTGGAGAAATACGGCCAGGACTTGGTGGAAAAGGCGAGGAGCCAGAAACTTGACCCTGTCATCGGCAGAGACAACGAAATCCGCAATGTTATCCGTATTCTTTCCCGTAAGACGAAGAACAATCCGGTTCTGATTGGTGAGCCGGGGGTGGGTAAGACTGCCGTGGCAGAGGGATTGGCGCAAAGGATTGTCAGAGGCGATGTGCCGGAAGGATTGAAGGATAAAAAGATTTTTGCATTGGATATGGGAGCCCTTGTGGCGGGCGCGAAGTACCGGGGCGAGTTTGAGGAGCGTCTGAAAGCCGTTTTGGATGATGTGAAAAACAGCGACGGGCAGATTATTCTTTTCATTGATGAATTGCATACTATCGTGGGCGCAGGCAAGACGGACGGCGCCATGGATGCGGGAAATATGCTGAAACCAATGCTGGCGAGAGGGGAGCTGCACTGCATCGGGGCTACTACGCTTGACGAATACCGCCAGTATATCGAGAAAGATGCGGCGTTGGAGCGGCGTTTTCAGCCTGTTATGGTGGAAGAGCCGACGGTGGAGGACACGATATCGATACTGCGTGGGTTAAAAGAGCGCTATGAAGTGTTCCACGGCGTTAAAATTATGGATAATGCGTTGGTCAGTGCCGCGGTGCTCTCTAACCGCTATATTTCGGACAGGTTTTTGCCGGATAAGGCAATCGATTTGGTGGATGAGGCATGCGCGCTCATTAAGACGGAACTGGATTCCATGCCCACGGAACTGGATGAATTGCAGCGTAAAGTGATGCAGTTGGAAATCGAAGAGACGGCGCTTAAGAAAGAGGACGACAACTTAAGCAGAGAGAGGCTCGCCAATCTCCAGAAGGAATTGGCGGAGTTGAAAGAAGAGCTGAAAAACCGTATGGCGCAGTGGGAGAATGAAAAGGCTTCTGTGGAAAAACTGTCTAAAATCAGGGAAGAAATCGATGAAGTCAACAATCAGATTCAGATTGCGCAGCGGGACGGGGATTATGAGAAGGCGGCCGAGTTGAGTTATGGTAAAATGCCATCCTTGAAACAGCAGTTGGAGATTGAAGAAGAAAAGGTGAGCAAAGAAGACCTGTCTCTTGTGCATGAAAGTGTTTCAGATGAGGAGATTGCCAAAATTATTTCCAGATGGACAGGGATTCCGGTGTCCAAGCTGACCGAGAGTGAGCGGAATAAGACATTGCATTTGGATGAAGAATTGCACAAGCGGGTAATTGGGCAGGATGAAGGTGTGACGAAAGTGACGGAAGCTATTATCCGTTCTAAAGCAGGGATTAAAGACCCCACGAAGCCTATCGGTTCCTTCCTGTTTTTGGGGCCTACAGGCGTGGGCAAAACGGAGCTTGCCAAAGCGTTGGCTGCGTCCTTGTTTGATGATGAGGCGAATATGGTCCGTATAGATATGAGCGAGTATATGGAAAAATACTCGGTTTCCAGGCTGATAGGAGCGCCTCCCGGATATGTTGGCTACGAAGAAGGCGGACAATTGACGGAAGCGGTCAGAAGAAAACCTTATTCAGTAGTGCTTTTTGACGAGATTGAGAAGGCCCACCCCGATGTATTTAATGTGCTTTTGCAGGTGCTGGATGATGGGCGTATTACGGATTCCCAGGGCAGGACAGTGGATTTTAAGAATACGATTCTCATTATGACTTCCAATATCGGGGCGAACTATTTGCTGGACGGCATTGACGCGCAGGGGGCAATCACGCCGGAGGCGGAAGAGATGGTTATGGGCGATTTACGCAATCATTTCAGGCCGGAGTTTTTAAACAGGTTAGACGAAATGATTCTCTTTAAACCACTGACGAAGGATAACATTGGCGGTATTATCCGATTGATTGTCGCTGATTTGAACAGGCGTCTTGCAGACCGGGAGCTGCAGATTGAGTTGACGCCGGAAGCGGAACGGCATATCGTGGAGAATGCTTATGACCCTGTATACGGTGCAAGACCGCTGAAAAGATATATCCAGAAGTATGTGGAGACATTATCTGCGAAGCTGATTCTCTCTGACCAGGTGGAGGCGAAGGATACCATCCAGGTGGTTGTACAGGATGGGCAGCTGGCAGCAGTGAGAAAAGTGCAGTAGGACTAATAATCAATAGGATTACAGAAAGCAGGTTGGCAAAAGATTCATTTTGCCGCCTGTTTTTTGGCTATCAGGACAACTACACTTTTTGCTTGCCAGAATTGCTTTCTGTTGGATTTACATTATAGTGACAGGATGGTAAACTATAAACGGCAGGATAATTGCACAATAGTGGTGCAACAAAACAAATAACAGGAGGAATATAACATGCAATATCCTAAATTTTTGCAACAAAACGGAACGATAGCCTTCATTGCTCCTTCATTTGGGTGCGCGACGGAACCATATAAGAGTGGCTTCATCCATGCCCAGGAGAAATTCCGCAAACAGGGATTTTCACTGGAGTTTGGCCCCAATTGCTATGCGGATATGGGAGTAGGAATCAGTAACACACCGGACCGATGTGGCAGGGAATTGACAGATTACTACTGTAATGTAACAAGTGATTGCATAATTTCCTGCGGCGGCGGAGAATTAATGTGCGAAATTTTGGATGATGTGGACTTCGACAGGATAAGGGAGGCGGAGCCGAAATGGTATATGGGGTTTTCGGATAATACAAATATGACATTCCTCCTTGCAACGTTATGCGACACGGCAGCTATCTACGGTCCCTGCGCGTCAAATTTTGGCATGGATGTATGGCATCCGTCCCTTGAAGACGCCATGATGCTGATACAGGGAAAGAAACTGATAATGCAAGGATACGGTATGTGGGAGAAGGAGTCGGTGAAGGATGAAGAGAATCCGTATGCCTCTTACAATCTAACGGAAAAAACTGTCATCAAGTATATTCTTCCGGATGGCAGGACGAATATAGCAAGCCTTTCAGGGAAGACAGACAGCGATAGCGACATAGTGGCGCAAGGAAATGCTGCTGTGCAGGCAGGGAAAGAAGGAGATGTAGCAATCGAGTTTTCCGGCAGGCTTTTAGGCGGATGTATGGACTGTCTGGTGAATCTGTTAGGTACAAAATATGATAGGGTGGCAGAATTTACGGAACGTTATAAGGAAGACGGGATTTTGTGGTTTTTGGAAGCGTGCGATTTGAATCTGATGTCAATCAGGCGTGCCATGTGGCAGATGGAACATGCAGGTTGGTTTCAGCATTGCAAAGGTTTCCTGATTGGGAGGCCATTAAACGGCATGGGTGTGGAAGAATTTGGCATTGACCACTATCAGGCGGCATATGAGATGCTTAAGAAATATAATGTGCCGGTTATGATGGATGTGGATATCGGACATTTGCCGCCCATGATACCTCTTATTTGTGGAAGCATGGCGAGCGTTGTCAGTGATGGAAACACTTATCAGGTAGAAATGTCATTAAAATAAGAAAGGATAGTGATTGTTATGATACCGAAAGACCCTGTTATGTTATTGAGCTTTGTGAATTTAAAACTTCGTGATTATTACGGAAGCCTGGAAGCGTTATGCGAGGATTTGGATATAGACGGAAAAGAACTTGTGGATAAACTGTCAAGTATTGACTATCATTACGATAAGGAGAAAAATCAGTTTGTCTAATATTATTTATATCACTATTGTTATGGAAAACGGAAAACAGTGTGCAGAGACGGAGATAAAAAATAAGGAATCTGTTATTCTGACACATGATTCTTCTATGACAATTATGTCAACTTTATTAAAAAACGGTTTGATTGAGGGCAGTTTCTGCGGCGGCCGCGGAGATTGCGCAAGATGTAAGATACAATTTCTGTCAGGCGCGGTCATGCCGACAGCCTTGGAAAGAAGCGTGATGGAGCCGGAAGAGCTGCGCCAGGGATACAGACTGGCATGTCTTGCAAAGCCAAAAGACAACTGTGTCATTAAGTTGGCGCTTACAGATACGCCGCAAGTCGCAATCGTAACGGATATGATACCGATGGCGGTGAAAAATGACTATATAAGTCAAAACACCCGGAAAACTATAAAACAAAAACCAAATGTTATAGAACCAGAGGATAACAGCCAACATATGACAGTGCCTAAGCATCTTCAAACGGATTCCGTTACGGGTGTTTTTTGTGAGGGGAGACAAAAGAAGTGCGGAGAGACGATGATTGCCGTTGACCTTGGGACGACAACCATTGCCATGCAGCTCGTAGGCTTGGACAGCGGGCTGATTATGGATACTTATTGTGAGATGAACCCACAGAGGCGTTATGGTGCGGATGTGCTGTCAAGGATAAAGGCAGCCTGTGAGGGCAGCCGGAGAATCTTGCAGAATTGTGTACAGGAAGTGTTGGAACGAGGCGTGTCAAGGTTTCAAAAGAGTTCGGCTGAAAGTGGAAGTGCGATTGTCGGGATGTGTATTGCGGGCAATACGACAATGGGACATTTACTGATGGGACATGATGTGTCCACATTAGGGAGAAGCCCTTTTATTCCGGTGGAGACAGGCTTACAGGAATACAGTCATAACGGGTGGAATTTTAAGGCTTGGGTCGCTCCCGGAATCAGCGCCTTCGTGGGTGGGGATGTTGTGGCAGGGTTATATACTTTGGACATGCTTACGCCTTTTTTCGACAAGGGAGGAAAAAACGACGAAAGCGCAATGATGGGAGATGAAGAGTCTTCTGCTGCAGAAGCACAGGATAACCGGGCGGAACTTTTGATTGATTTGGGAACCAACGGCGAGATGGCTATGACGGACGGCAGAAGGATGATTGTCACGGCCACGGCGGCCGGCCCGGCATTTGAAGGTGGCGCAGGCGCGGAGGTTGTGGGAAGCGATATGGTCGCGTGTACGGCACAGCTTTTGCATGAAAGAGTTTTAGATGAGACAGGGCTGCTTGCGGAACCATACTTTACAGAGGGAGTCAGTGTTGGGAAGCCGGCTGTGCGTCTGTGCGGTCGGGATATCAGGGATTTGCAGATGGCGAAGGGGGCAGTTCGTGCCGGAATTGAGATATTGTGGCGGCAGATGGGCAGACCGGAGATTGGGCGGGGCTGTCTTGCGGGAGGATTTGGATATTATTTGGATGTGGAAGCGGCTTTTTGCATCGGGCTTTTGCCGGAATATTTGCGCGACAGAGTGCAGGCGGTCGGAAATACGGCCCTTGCGGGTGCGTTCCGGATGGGGCGGGACTTGTACAGAGGAATCATTGACAGACAGAAACTTGCATATTGCCTTTCTTCTATAGAAAGTATTAACCTTGCCGAACAGGATGGGTTTGAGAAGTTGTATATAGAAAATATGGAATTGAGGCAGGGTTAAGGTTAGCTTAAGCTTTCTTCAGTCCTGGATTAAGAATAGGGTGTTATCCTGTTTTTAACAACAAAAAAGGAGAATATATCATGTGGAATAGGAAAGAACTTAAGCAGAGGGCCAAAGACGCCCTGAAAAGAAATTACTGGAAAATAGTTTTGGTAACGACATTGTCAATGACCTTAGGAGGCGGGCTTAGTTATTCCATGAGCTCATCAGGAGGTAAAGCAAGCGGCATAGTAGCATCGGATACAATAACAACCGATGAGGTGAACAATGTAGACTATGGGGAAGAATACGAAGCGGGTTATGAAGACGAAACATACGGTGAAGAGGCGGAAACAGGGACAATTGTGGAAAATACCCCGGACGATGCAAACACAGTGACGGATGGGGGGGCCGATGAGATGTCGCAGGATATGGATACACGGACGAAGGTTGCATTCGGCGTTTCGATTGTTGTGTTTGCTCTCCTTTTTGCATTGATAATCATTGCGGTTGTATTTACACTCATAGAACTTTTGTATAATCCTTTCTACGTTGGAGTACAGCGTTTTATGTTAAAGAGTGTGGACGACCGGTCGGAGGTCAAGGAGATTGTCTACGGCTTCGACCATTCTTATAAGAATATTGTAAAAACAATGTTCCAGAGGGATATAAAGGTTTTGCTGTGGTCGCTTCTGCTTTTTATCCCGGGCATTTACAAGAATTATCAATACCGCATGGTGCCTTATATTCTGGCAGAGCAGCCGGATATGGACTGGAAGCAGGCGCTTCAGATGAGTAAGGATATGATGGATGGTGAGAAATGGCGCGCTTTTGTGCTTGATATGTCTTTTATCCCGTGGCATGCATTATGTATGATAACATGCGGTATTGTATCGATAGTTTATGCGGCGCCTTATATTGAACTGACCAATGCATCGCTGTACCGCGCGATTGAGGACAAAAAGCGGGCGGAGGGAAAGGCAGGCATAGAGGATGGGATATAAGATTCTGATAGCGGATGACGAGGCGGAGATTCGGAATGTGCTTCACCTGTACTTGGAGATAGACGGTTATGAGGTGGTGGAGGCGGAAAATGGCCTGGAAGCCTTGGAGAAGATGAAACGCGAGCAGCCTGACCTGGTGATTCTTGATATTATGATGCCGGGATTAGACGGATACCGGGTGTTACGTAATATTAGAGAGCAGAATAACATACCGGTTATTATGCTGTCGGCGAAGGACGCCGACGCAGATAAAATATTGGGGCTTGACCTGGGGGCGGACGATTATATTACGAAGCCCTTCGGGCCGCTTGAGGCGGTGGCGCGGGTGAATTCCAATATACGGAGGTTTTATTCGCTGGGGGCGCGGGGAGACAAGAAGACGTTAAAGGAACTGACGGTACAGGACCTGCGGCTCGATTTAGAGTCCTGCGCGCTGTACCGTGACGGGGAGGAGATTGAGCTGACTTCGGTGGAGTTCCGCATTATGAAACTTTTCATGGAGGAGCCGGGGAAGGTGTTCACCAAGCAGCAGCTCTATGAACAGGGCTGGGGCGACGAATACCTGATATCCGATAATAACATTATGGTCTGTATATCCAAGCTGCGGGCGAAACTTGAGAAGGAGAACAGGGAATATATCAAGACCATACGCGGGCTTGGATACCGAATGGAGAAGTAGGAGGATATTCCGGGGATGGGAAACGGCGACAGGGCGGAGGAAAAGAACTTTCTTAAAGGGTTTTTAATCCAAAAATTTATGCTTGTTATGATTTTCATATTTATCAGCGAGCAGTTAATCGGCATATTTTATAACAACATTCTTATTCCCGGAATATCGCAGTTCCTTGCGAGGCAGCAGATATCGGTTACGGCGGACGGGAATCCGGCAATCTTGATATTGCATATGTTATTATATTTGGTTGCGTCGTTTTTGCCAAACGGAATGAGTGAGTATGTCCAAAGCTTGATTGGAGGAAGAATGGAGGGGTCCCTGCGGATTGCAGTGGACTCCCCTTGGTTTGTAGGAAGATGGGGAATTTTCTTTAGGCTTATGATTATTGGAATGTTCCTTGTCTTAATTTTTGTGACTGTGATTCCATACTTGGTAGGGGCTTTCTGCTATTACCGTATAGTGACTAAGAAGGTCAATGAATTGATAGAGGCGGAGAAGGAGCAGCAGATTGCTTATGACAGGCAGAGAAATCTGCTTTTGTCCGATATCGCTCATGATATTAAGACGCCGATTACAACACTGTGCAGTTACAGTAAGGCTTTGTCGGACGGTGTGGTACAGGGGGAGAAGAAGCAGGAATATTTGGATGCAATTTATGCCAAATCGATGCGGATGAGCGAATTGATTACACTGCTTTTTGAGTATGTAAAACTGGACAGCAGCGGGTTTTGCCTTCATAAGGAGAGGGGAGATTTAGGAGAGTTGCTGCGGGAATGCACGGCCATGCTTTACACTGATTTTGAGGACAGGAAAATAGCGCTCAAGGTAGAAATCCCGGATGACCCTGCACCTTATGATATGGACAGGACCCAGATGGCCCGGGTTTTTACAAACTTATTGACCAATGCGGTCCGCTATGGCAGGGAAGGGGGAAACACGCTGGTAAGCCTGGATGAACATGTCATTACGGTGGCGGATGACGGCATGGAGATTGACAGGGAGTTTGCAGAGCATATCTTCGAGCCTTTTTCCAGGGCTGACAAGGCGCGCAGCACCAAGGGAGGCAGCGGCCTGGGGCTGAGCATAGCGTCTAAAATTGTGCAGATGCACGGAGGAGAACTGAAACTGGACTGTGATTATGGCGAGGGATATACAAAGGCGTTCGAGATTGTATTGTAGGAACTATTTCCTGCTTCTTACAACGCGGCAAAATGCATATATAGTATAAAGAACAGGCGTAATTTCCAGTCATGCCTGAAAAGTAAGGACTAACGCAACTATGTGGATATGGCATAAAGTAATGTCTGACGGCACAAAACAGAAGACGAGGAGAGACAGACAAAGGACCAAATCGGTAGGTAAAATTTTAAGAACTTGCGTTATTTTATTGGCGGCAATATTCCTTTGCATGCCGGCGGCTTTAAGTGCCAGGAAAGACGCGGTGGAAGCAGGCAGCATGAAGGATGCGAAGAAGATTGCCCTTACCTTCGATGACGGGCCGCATCCGTATTATACGGAGCAATTATTGGACGGGTTGAAAGAAAGAGGCGTGAAAGCGACTTTTTTTGTTATGGGCAAAAATGTAGAAGACTGTCCGGAGCTCATTGAGCGGATGAATGAAGAAGGGCATCTGATAGGCAACCATACCTACAGCCATATACAGCTCAACAAGGGCAACAGGGACGTATTTAAGGAGGAGCTGATTAAGACGAACGAGCTGATTGAGGAGCTGACGGGACAGGAAGTACAGTATGTGCGGCCTCCTTACGGCTCATGGGATAAGAAATTTGAGAAGGAGCTGAATATGTTCCCGGTTATGTGGACGATTGACCCTCTTGACTGGTGCAGCGATAATGTCTCCTGTATCGTCCAGAAGGTCACGTCCAAGGCGAAAGAAAACTCCATCATTCTGATGCATGACGAGTATAAGAGCACGGTGACGGCGGCGTTGCAGATTGTGGATGCATTGCAGGAAGAAGGATATGAGTTCGTGACGGTGGATGAGCTTTTGTTCGATTAAAGGAGGCGGGCGGCAGTGTGCGGACGGCTAAGCCTGTTTCGGCTGAAATCAGAAAGGGCGGGAACTGGAAAAATATTATGTTTGCGCTTGTGTAAGTAAAATGATACAATTATAAAGATTCATTTTCTATTCCATAGGGAACCGTGCCCTATGGAATAAATTTGTGCACGGATTCATACATGGATGGAAGCAGATACAGAGGAAGCATAGGGATATGGATTTATTTGAATATATGCGGAGTACCAATCAGGAGAAAGAGTCGCCGTTAGCGGCGAGGCTTCGTCCGACAACATTAGAAGAGGTGGTGGGACAGCAGCATATCATCGGTGAGGATAAGCTGCTTTACCGCGCCATCAAGGCGGATAAGCTGAGTTCTATCATATTTTACGGCCCGCCGGGCACGGGGAAGACGACGTTGGCCAAAGTGATTGCCAACACCACGAGCGCAGAGTTTACCCAGATTAACGCCACTGTGGCAGGTAAGAAGGACATGGAAGCAGTGGTGGCTAAGGCGAAAGACCTGCAGGGGATGTACGGGAAGAAGACGATTCTGTTTATCGACGAGATACACCGTTTCAATAAGGGACAGCAGGACTATCTTCTTCCGTTTGTGGAAGACGGTACGCTCATATTAATCGGCGCCACCACGGAGAATCCGTATTTTGAGGTAAACGGCGCATTGATATCCAGGTCTGTCATTTTTGAATTGCATCCGTTATCTACAGACGACATTAAAGCGTTGATTATGCGGGCGGTCTACGACCAGGACAAAGGGATGGGGGCCTATGATGCAGTGATTGACGCGGATGCCGTCGACTTTTTGGCAGAACTGTCGGGCGGTGACGCCAGGCATGCGCTGAATGCGGTGGAGCTTGGCGTGATGACGACAAACCGCAGCGAGGATGGCAAAATCCATTTTACGCTTGCGGTGGCGCAGGAATGCATTCAAAAACGAGTGTTACGATATGATAAGTCGGGCGACAGCCATTATGATACGATATCTGCTTTTATCAAGAGTATGCGCGGTTCCGACCCGGATGCGGCGGTTTATTATCTGAGCCGTATGCTGTATGCGGGCGAGAGCGTGACATTCATTGCCAGGCGCATTATGATTTGCGCATCGGAAGATGTGGGGAACGCCGACCCGATGGCGCTTAATGTGGCGGTCAGCGCATCCCTTGCGGTGGAGAGGGTAGGAATGCCGGAGGCACAGTTGATTCTGTCCCAGGCGGCTTCTTATGTGGCATGCGCGCCCAAGAGTAACGCATGCTGTGAAGCGGTTTTCCAGGCTATGGAGACGGTGCGGGAGACGGGGAATCTTCCGATTCCGCCGCATCTACAGGACGCGCATTACAAGGGGGCGGCGAAATTGGGACGGGGAACCGGGTACAAGTACGCGCATGACTTTCCAAACCATTATGTGGAGCAGCAGTATCTGCCCTATGAGCTGAATGGGAAAGAATTTTATAAGCCTACCGGGAACGGTTATGAGGCGAAGATTAAGGAACATATGAAACGGATTAAGAAAGAGGCTGTTCATGACGTCAAATAATACCACAGACAATCATTCCACGGATATAGATATTCCGGCGGATACAGGAAGTGCGAAGGATACTGCGGACAAGCGGAGCGGCGCAGACCAGGCTGTGCGTCTGCGCAGTGCCGGAAGCGGCGGGAAGAAAAAGAAACGCAGGCGTAAGATTGACAAGGAGAAGGTGGCGGCGAATAAGCGGAAGGCGAAGGCCAGAAAGCAGCGCCTGAAGAAGCAGCTCAAAGAAGAAAAGGCGAAGATTAAGGCCCAGAAGAGAAAGGGCAAGGTCCTGGAAGAGGCCGTCAAAGTGGGCGAGTCGGTGACGCTCAACGACCAGGGGGCAGTTGAGAGGACTATCACGGTGGAGGAGACTTACACCATTGAGGAGAAGAGGCAGCCGTCAAAGAGGCGGGACAGCAAGAAGAGCCTCAAGATTGCGGGAGCTGTGGCAGCAGCGCTTGTTTTGATAGGCGCCGGAAGTTTCTTTGGCATACATAGGTATATGGTAAAGACAGAGGGGGAGAACGCGGCCGTAGAAGCGATGATGCACACGGAAGCGGTGGAGTTGGCCAAGTACAGCATGACCCAGAGAAGAAAAGACCATGTGAAGGAGAATGCGGGTAAGGATACTTCCAAAGCGCTTGTGGACGCGGCGAAGTTTTTGATTGACGGCGTACATAACAGGCCGCCGGAGATTGAGCTGACAGAGGAAAATGCGTCGGATTTCATTACAATAGAGAGTTGCCGTATTAATCCTGAGACCGGCAAAGTGGATGTGGAGATGTCTGCGGAAGGATTGGCAATCAGTGACGACGGTTACTATTATTTATTTGAGGAAAAGGCGTATGACACCGGGCTTAGAAACGATGAATATATTGTAGAACAGCAGAAGGACGTGGATTTGACCTTTTCAGTCAACTTGAATTATAATTCGGCGGCGTCCAGACTTTGTTCTAAGTTTGTGGTGGCGGTGAAGAAAGACGGCTCATTTTTGCCAATCAGCAAACCGCACTATATCACGAACCCGGAGGCGATTGCCAAGTGCAGCCTTCCTTTTAACAATACCGCATCGAAGAAGGGGCTTCTTGTTGACCCGGAGAAGCTTAAGACGGCGGAATTGGATGATTTGGGCGTGAGGCATGCGGCGTATAATATTCCTCTGAGCAGGATACTTGGCAATACGAGCAATGCCTATTATCCTACAGTATATTACAATTATAATGGCAGGAGTTACGCTTTTAACGGCCAGATTATTGCGGAGTACGATTATATTTTTTCCACGCTGACAGGCAAGGGCATTACCACGACAGCCATTATCCTGAATGATATCCATCCGGGATATATGCAGCTTATCCATCCGAAGGCCCGTTCCGGAGGCCGGGCGCCTTATTATGCGTTTAACGCGACGGACGAGGAAGGCACGGAATATATCGCTGCCATTGCTTCTTTCCTGGCGAACCGCTATTCCGGCATAGGGAATGGAAGAATTGAGAACTGGGTCATCGGCAACGAGATTAATGCGAGAAGTGAGTGGAATTACATAGAATATATGGATACGCCCAGTTATGTGGACGAATATGCCAAGGCTTTCCGTATTTTTTATAATTCCATCGTCAGTGTGAACGGCAATGCCAGGGTATATATTTCCCTGGACCAGCAGTGGGGTAAAAGTCTTTATTCCAAAAACGGTTACAGTTCCAAGGAGATTTTGGATGAATTTAACAGGAATATAAAAGCGGGCGGTAATATCAACTGGGGTGTGGCCCAGCATCCGTACAATTATCCGCTGACCAGCGCCAAAGCGTGGAGCACAAGCGGCAAGGCAGGCTCCTATGTGCTTAATTCGGAGACAACCCCTGTTATAACCATCAAGAATATCCATGTGCTGACGGATTATCTGCAAAAAGAGGAGTACCTGACGGAGTCAGGGCAGGTGAGACATGTCATATTGAGCGAGATGGGCTATACATCCTCGGCAGGACAGGATTTGCAGGCGGCTTCTTTCGTCTATGCTTATAAAGTGATTGAATCGAACCAGTATATTGACAGTATGCTTTTCTCACGGCAGACGGATGCGCCGTCGGAGGTGTCCCAGGGACTGGCGCTTGGCATCAATACGCTTGGCGGCGGGCATAAGTCCATCTACAATGCGTTCAAGTACGTTGATACGGCGGAGTCCGCGGCATATACGGATTTCGCGTTGCGCGTCATCGGAATCAGCAGTTGGGGCGAAGTGATATCGAGACATTAGAACAGTTTCCCCACAAGATACTGATAGATTTCCTGGTTATTTTTCTGCCAGTTGGCGCAGATAGCGGAAGCGGTGTCCTCGTCAGGGACGGAGAGGGTTATCTCCACGACAGTGGTGTTTTTCTCCTTCGCTTTCAGGCGCGCTTCGTATTCGCCGGACACAGATTTATAGTAATCTGCGAGGATGGACACCTCATTGCGCATTTCCAGTTCATTTGCATGGAAAAAGTTGTCGATTTCTTCCTTGATAGAGCCGTTGATGCGTTTCTCGAAAAAGGAGAGTGTCTCCCGGCCTTCGTCTGTGATTGCCAGGTGCGTGCGGTTGCGGTTTGACTTTGCCGTTATGAGGTCGGCATCAATCAACTCGGATATGACCTGTTGCAGTGTAAGGAAATTGGTGTATTCTTTTTCCAATATGAAATCGCTGATTTGGGCTTTGGTCAAAGGAAAATTGACCCGGTTCAGCATATAGAGGACAATTAATTTATATAGGGTTAAAGGGTCATGTGTCATGGGAGAGCCTTTCTATATTACTGCGGGCAACGAGCCAAGTACCGTGCTTGCACGAGTATTTGGTGAATGCCGACTATTATTGGCGAGAATCTTTTGGCACGGGAGCTTTCCGCTATGTTTAGGTTATGGCCTTAGTGTCAGGCGTCCCTGGTAAGCGCTGCGCAGCTTCATGGTGTGATGGATGGTATTGAGGACGTTCCTCTTATCCAGGCTCCACAGCGGCGCAAGAAGAAGGTTGGCGGGGCCGTCCCCGGTGAGACGGTGTACGACGATGTGGGGCAGGAGACGTTCCAGGCAGTCGATGACAAGCCCGGTATAATCCTCCAGGGCTAAGGGATGGTAGCAGCCCTGCTCATACAGCTTAGCAAGCCCGGTGTCTTTCAGGACGTGGAGAAGCTGAAGCTTCACGCCCCATGTGCCGATTTGATTCAGATGGTCAATCGTGGACAGCATATCCTGCCGCGACTCTTGGGGCAGCCCCAGGATAACGTGGGTCACCACGGGGATATGACATTCGCGTAACATGGCGACACAATTGTCATAAACCGTTAAAGGGTATCCGCGCCTGATAAAATCGGCTGTTCTCTCGTGGATTGTCTGGAGTCCTAATTCCACCCAGACAAACTTGTCAGGAAATTTTCCCATTAGATTGACCAATAGAGTCACAATATTTTCCGAAATACAATCCGGTCTGGTGGCTATAGAAATCCCTGCCACGGAAGGCTCCCGCAATGCCTCTTCATATAGAAGTCTCAGGCGGGAAGGGGAGCCGTAAGTGTTGGTATATGCCTGGAAGTAAGCGATAAAACGCTGTCCTGTCCGTTTGTGCCCGAAGAGGGCGGCACCGGCAGCGAGCTGTCTTGCGACAGAGGGATGCATGGCTGTCTTGACGGCATATTCCCCGCTGCCCCCGGCGCTGCAGAAAAGGCAGCCGCCATACCCCAGAGTGCCGTCGCGGTTAGGGCAGGTAAATCCTGCGTCGACCGCGATTTTATATAGTTTTTCGCCATATGTGTTTTTCAGATAGGCGTCCAGGGAGTAGTAGGGCCTGCCATGCCAGTTGTCGGATGCCTTCATTGTCTTTTTGTTTTTATATGGGATTTCACCGCCTGGGCAACCACTTCGGCCACCTGGGGGTCGAATGCCTCGGGCATGATGTTGTCCTCATTTAACTTATCTTCCGGGACAAGTCCTGCGATTGCGTGGGCGGCTGCCAGTTTCATCTCTTCCGTTATCTGGACGGCCCGCCCTTCCAAAGCGCCTTTGAAGATGCCAGGGAAAGCAACCACGTTGTTGACTTGGTTCGGGAAGTCTGAACGTCCTGTGCCTACGACTCTGGCGCCGGCGGCTTTTGCCACGTCAGGCATAATCTCCGGCACCGGGTTGGCCATGGCGAAGAGGATAGCGTCACTGTTCATGGAAGAAACCATATCGGCAGTCACGATGTTGGGGGCGGAGACGCCGACGAAAATATCGGCTCCTTTCATGGCGTCCGCCAATGTGCCCGATAAATTGTCCGGATTGGTCAACTCGGACATTTGTTTCTGCATATAGTTTAGCCCCTCGGTGTTTTTGCCGATGATGCCGACTTTATCGCACATAATGATATGAGGAAAGCCGTAATTTTGCAGTAATTTCGTAATCGCCACACCCGCGCTGCCTGCGCCGTTGACAACTACTTTGCAGTCTTCCTTTTTCTTGCCGACGACTTTCAGGGCATTGATGATGCCTGCCAGTACAACGATGGCAGTACCGTGTTGGTCATCGTGGAAGACGGGAATATCCAGGGCGGCTTTCAGACGTTCTTCGATTTCGAAGCAGCGCGGCGCGCTGATGTCTTCTAAATTAATTCCGCCAAAACCTGGGGCAAGGTAGGTAACCGCCTTGATAATTTCTTCGGTATCCTGTGTGTCCAGACAGATTGGCACGGCGTTGACGCCGCCGAACTCTTTGAACAGGACGGCCTTGCCCTCCATAACAGGCATGGCGGCGTGGGGGCCAATGTTGCCAAGGCCGAGTACCGCGCTTCCGTCAGATACCACCGCCACGGTGTTGGATTTCCATGTATAAGTATATGCCGCTTCCTTATCCTGGGCGATGACTTTACAGGGCTCCGCGACGCCTGGCGTGTAGGCCAGCGATAAATCTTCTCTTGTCTTAACGGGGGTTTTGGATACGGTTTCCAGTTTGCCCCGCCATTGTTCGTGTAATTTCAGTGCTTTTTCGTTTGTTGTCATGATAATCCCCATGCCTTTCTGTACCTGCAAGTTTGGGACCGCAGGCACAAATTTGCGTTTAAGATATGCTACGCTGTCTATATGTTGTTTCTCTTAAGGTGGAATATTGTTACCGCTGTCTATTCCATGGAAGCAGGGACATTCGTTATATTTTCCCTGCTATCCTATCATAGGTTACTGTCTTTGCATAGTCAATAGTCCGAATGGAAGTAAAAAAAATACTTTCTATTTTATAAAAGGTAGTGTATAATAATAAAAATCAGCCGATTATGTCTTATGTCAGGATGGCGGAAGGCTGAGTCGTTATGTGCAGTGTGCATTGATGCAGCAAATCATTTCGGATAACACATCAAGTAAACTTACGCTTTATGCTGTCTGCCGGATAGCAGGCCGCTAGGCAATCCATACTGTGCGGGCCGGGGCCTGTGCGGTAATATATTCCCTGGACGAAAGAATGTATACGGAAGAGTGTATATAGATGATTTATGAAAATACGGGAGGCATGTATGAGAGAAAAATATGAGTCGTTGGCGCTTGCCGATTTGAAGGCAATCGCGAAAGGGAGAGGGATTAAGGGTACCTCTGCCATGAAGAAAGCGGATATCGTGGAGGCAATGTTGGCTGAGGATGAGAAGGATAAGGCAGCCGGCAAGCAGGTTGCGGTGAAATCTGTAGCGCCGCCCAGAAAGGAAGGCGGGGAGGAGGAGAAGTTCCCGGCGGAGCTTGACAGCGGTATCACTGCAAGCGGGATTTTAGAGGTGATGAGCGACGGTTTCGGCTTTATCCGTTGTGAGAATTATCTGCCCGGGGAGAATGACGTCTATGTGGCGCCCAGCCAAATCCGCAGATTCGGTTTGAAAACAGGTGATATTTTAGAGGGAAATACAAGGGTTAAGACACAGAACGAGAAGTTCAGCGCTCTTTTATATGTGAAGTCTATCAATGGCTATGTCCCGGAAGTAGCCATGCGAAGACCTAATTTCGAGGACTTGACGCCTATTTTCCCGAACGAAAGACTGAAATTGGAGACCCCCGGGGCATCGGTAGCCATGCGTATTATGGACTTGATGAGTCCGGTGGGCAAGGGACAGAGAGGTATGATTGTCTCACCGCCCAAGGCAGGTAAGACTACTTTATTAAAAGAGGTGGCGAAATCCATCACCCGCACCGCATCGGATGCGCATTTGATTATTCTGCTCATCGACGAGCGGCCGGAGGAAGTGACGGACATCAAGGAGGCCATTGAGGGACCGAACGTGGAAGTTATCTATTCCACTTTTGACGAACTTCCCGAACACCATAAGCGCGTCTCGGAGATGGTAATCGAGCGGGCGAAGCGTCTGGTGGAACATGGTAAGGACGTGGTGATTCTGTTAGACAGCATCACACGGCTTACGAGGGCATATAACCTGGTGGTTCCGCCCAGCGGGCGTACATTGTCAGGCGGTCTTGACCCGGCGGCATTACATATGCCGAAGCGGTTTTTTGGTGCGGCGCGTAATATGAGAGAGGGCGGCAGCCTGACGATTCTGGCGACTGCGCTTGTGGAGACAGGCAGCAAGATGGATGACGTGGTGTACGAGGAGTTTAAGGGAACAGGCAATATGGAGATGGTGCTCGACCGTAAGCTGTCTGAGAAGAGGGTGTTCCCCGCCATCGATATTCCGAAGTCCAGTACCAGAAGAGAAGACCTGCTTCTGTCGCCGGACGAACTGGAGGCAATCAACATCATCCGAAAAGCGCTTAACGGCATGAAAGCCGATGAGGCGGTGGAGAAGGTAGTGGATATGTTTGCCAGGACGAAGAACAATTTCGAGTTTGTCAATATGGTAAAGAAGATGAAATTTATATAAAATTCTTTTATAAAAGGCTTGCATAGCCGAAATTCCTATGCTACAATGTAAAAGCTGTTGATTCCCGCGAGCAATGATTTGATTGAGCGTTGCTCAATCTGCGGATGCGAAGCAGACATTTGGCGAATGCCACGAGGGGTGCTATGCGCCAGTGGCGCATGAACAAGCACCGACCGAAGCGGAGCGTAGACCCATACCCCGCTTCTTGGGGCGTTTCAAATTTGATGCCCTGTTGCTTGTGGTGGGGGTGTTGACTTTGGCAGCAGGAATGAGAAATTATAACGACGGCAACGTCTATGAATACCAAGAAAGGCATTCTTCATAAGCTTAGAAAGGAGTAAGTTACCAAGATGAAAGAAGGAATCCATCCTGAGTACTATCAGGCAACAGTAACATGTAACTGTGGCAACACATTTGTGACAGGTTCTACGAAACCTGAGATTCACGTGGAGGTTTGTTCTAAATGCCATTCGTTCTATACAGGACAGCAGAAGACAGCGCAGGCACGTGGCCGTATTGATAAATTCAATAAGAAATACGGTGTGGAAAGCAAATAGGTTCGAGTCAAAAAGGTTGAGGTGGAAATCTCAACCTTTTCTAAATAAGAGCAAGCCGCTCTGGCATGGGAGATTAGTGTGAGAAGTGTGCTTGTCTTTGGATTTTGTGATTCCGCAAAGCGGAATCATGGAGGCTAGTATGGGTAAGAGAAAGAACATGAGATACTCCGGGATTGGCGGACAGGCTGTCCTGGAAGGTATTATGATGAAAAATAAAGACCAGTATGCGGTGGCGGTCAGGAAACCGGACGGGGACATTGAAGTGGAGGTGGAGCACTATATCGGTGTGCTTCATGGCAGCAAGCTTCTGAATATTCCCTTTGTGCGCGGATGCTTCCAGTTTTTGGATTCGCTGATTCTGGGAATGAGAAGCCTGAATTTTTCCGCCGGGTTTTATGAGGATGAGGACGCTAAGGAGACAGTGGCGGATAAGGCGTTTAACAAGCTGTTTAAGGATAAGGCGGATAAGGTTTTCAGCGCGATAGTCATGGTGTTTTCCTTTGCGCTTGCCATCGGTATTTTTATGGTGCTTCCCTATTATGTGACATCCCTTTTTGAAGAATATATCAGGAGCGCTTCTTTTATGGCGATTATAGAAGGGGCGCTGCGCATCGTGATTTTTGTTGGATATGTGCTTAGTATCTCACTGATGAAGGATATCAAGCGCGTCTATATGTATCATGGCGCAGAGCATAAGTGCATCAACTGCATCGAGAAGGGAAGGCCGCTTACCGTCAGGAATGTTATGAGAAGCTCTAAACAGCATAAACGGTGCGGAACAAGTTTCCTGTTGTTTGTTATGCTTGTCAGTGTGGTGTTGTTTTTCTTTATCAGGGTAGAGAATCCTGTGTACCGCGTTATCATCCGTATTGCGCTCATTCCGGTGATAGCGGGTATTTCTTATGAGATTATCCGCCTGGCGGGACGCAGCAACAATATTCTGGTCAGGATTATTTCGGCGCCGGGAATGTGGCTCCAGAGGCTAACCACGAAAGAGCCGGATGAGAGTATGGTGGAAGTTGCGATTGCGGCGGTGGAAGCGGTTTTTGACTGGAAAGCGTATTTGTATGAGGCTTTCGGATATGAAGTGGATGAATCCTGGCTGAGGGATGACGACCAAGGGCAAGCGGAAGAGGACGAATAGAATAGAAGAAAGAATTTACTATGGAAATAACAAGTGTTATATACGAACGCCATCATGGGAAAGTAACATATCGGGAGTTGTACCGGTGGGGGCTGGAGGAACTGACTCAGGCGGATATTGTGGAGGCCGGGCAGGATGCGAGGCTTCTGCTTGAGTGGTGCTGCGGTACGGACAGGAATACTTTGCTTGCCCATGGGGACAGGGAGATGTCCGTGGAGGAAGCTCAAAGATACGCGGAGTGCATGGCGCAGCGCAAAGAACATGTACCGCTCCAGTACATTACGGGTGAGCAGGATTTTATGGGGCTTACCTTTGCAGTGGATAGGAATGTGCTTGTGCCAAGACAGGATACGGAAGTACTTGTGGAGGAAGTCATGCGGTATCTGCATGATGGAATGAGGGTACTGGATATGTGCACCGGCACGGGATGCATTCTTTTGAGTCTTCTTCATTATTCCAATGATTGTACAGGTATCGGCGCGGATATCTCAGAGGAGGCTTTGCAGGTTGCCAGAAAGAACGCGGAGAGGATTATCAACGCAGAGGCAAAAGATAGGGCCGTTTTTGTGCAGAGCGACCTTTTCGACGGAGTGGACAGCGGGGAGAAATTCGATATCATCGTGTCAAATCCGCCGTATATAAAAACAGGTGTTATAGGAACTTTGATGCCGGAGGTAAGGGATTATGAACCTCATCTTGCGTTGGACGGACGGGAGGACGGTTTGTTTTTTTACCGCAGGATAGTAGAGCGGGCGGGAGAATATTTGGCAGGCGGCGGGATGCTTTTCTTCGAGATTGGATATGACCAGGGAGAGGAAGTGAGCCGGCTGATGGAGAACGCAGGATATCGCGAAGTGAAGATAGTTAAGGATTTTGCAGGGCTTGACAGAGTCGTGTACGGAGTACATGGGATTTGAGCGTCTGCATATCAGATGATATAGGGTGAATGAGGACAATACGGAGGTAGTTATGTTTGATAAGTTAGAGGATTTGCTGAGAAAGTTTGAAGAAATCATGAATGAGCTGAGCGAGCCTACCGTTGCCGACAATCAGGAGCGGTTCCGGGCACTGATGAAGGAGCAGAGCAATCTGACGCCAATCGTGGATGCGTATAAAGAATACAAGAAGTGCAGGCAGGATATTGAAGATTCCCTTTCTATGTTAGAAGGCGAGTCCGACGACGAGATGCGGGAGATGTTGAAAGACGAGCTTGCCGAGGCTAAGAAGCGAGTGGAAGAACTGGAACAGAAGCTAAAGATTCTTCTTCTGCCGAAAGACCCGAATGATGAAAAGAATGTTATCGTGGAGATACGTGCCGGTGCGGGCGGTGACGAGGCGGCGCTTTTTGCAGCGGAAATTTATCGTATGTATGTGCATTATGCCGAGGGCAGACGCTGGAAAGTGGAGACGATGGAAGTGGAAGAAATCGGCATTGGCGGCATGAAGAGTGTTACGTTTATGGTGACGGGGCAGGGTGCTTATTCCGTATTAAAATATGAGAGCGGCGTGCATCGCGTGCAGCGCGTGCCGGAGACGGAGAGCGGCGGGCGTATTCACACCTCCACCATCAGCGTTGCGGTCATGCCCGAAGTGGACGAAGATATAGATATCGTAATAGAGGATAAGGATATACGAATAGATGTAATGCGGGCGTCCGGGAACGGGGGGCAGTGCGTAAATACCACGGATTCAGCGGTGCGGCTGACCCATTACCCGACGGGGATTGTGGTGTACAGCCAGACCGAGAAGTCCCAGATTCAGAATAAAGCGAAAGCGTTCGCACTGTTGAAGGCGAAGCTCTATGACATGGAACAGCAGCAGCGCCACGACGCGGAGGCGGAGATGCGCAGAAGCCAGATTGGTACGGGCGACCGTTCCGAGAAGATTAGGACATATAATTTCCCACAGGGGCGTGTCACAGACCATCGAATTAACCTGACTATCTATAAACTGGATAAGGTGATGAATGGGGATATTCAGGAGATTATCGACGCATGTATCGCAGCCGACCAGGCAGCGAAGCTGTCGAAGATGAATGAAAATTAAGCGATGGGTGATATTCGTATAACAGAAAGAGATAATATTGATAAAAAGTCAACTTGTACGAGAGAGATTCTAGCGATGCTGCCGGAATAGTTTGGAAATAAGCATACGGGTTATTTGTGTGTGGTGTACTTCCGGAATATCAGCACAATGGCGTAGGAAAAGCGTTGTATCGGGCTGTGGAAAGTTATTTGATGCAGAGAGGGTGTAAGTATGTGGTTGTCAAAACACTAAATGTGGGACGAGGGAAATCCCTGCTTAATTATGCTTAAGGTGTTGGCGTAAGTGGAATGTCGGTTGTGCCATTTTGGGTGTAATGATATAATAATATTGAGAAAAGTCGTTTAAAAGCCGAATGTTTCAAACTCGTAGTAGGAAGGGATGTGCTATTTGTGACAGAACGAATGACGTGGGAGCAAATACAAAAAAAATATCCGAATCAGTGGGTTGGATTAGTTGATGTTCAGTATCAGAATGATGATGGGATATCTGTAGAATCTGCTGTTGTAAAATATACGGATAAAACGAAATCTGAGTTAACCAGATTGGTATTAAAAGGGGAGATTATTTCCCGGCATACGAATCCAGAAGGTTATTTACAGCTTGGAATGGTGGGCGTGTTATGAAGCAGTATACAATGAAACTGGATAATACAAGACAAAGACCTGTGGTTATCTTAAATAATGGGCTTACTGCGCTGCTGGATACGGGAGCGTATATCCCGGTATGGACTGATGATGAAGAAATACTTATATCGGAGCTTGGAGCTGAATTGGTTAGAAAAGATGTTCCGTTGTCAGGGTTTGGTGGTTGTACACAAGGAAATATGTATAAAGTAAATATAGATATTGGTGGTATTTTATATCCTAATATGCATCTCATTGCAAATAACGATATAAATGCCACCTTTAATCTTATCTTGAGTGCAACCATGTTTGCGGGCCTTATTTACCAGATTGATACAGTGAATCATATGCTCAATATAGAAATCCCTGATGGGGAGAGTAATGTACGAAACTTGAGAATCGTGAATGAGGAGGGTAAGGTTTTTGTGCTCTGTAGTGCGGTAGAGATTTAGACGCCTAAAAGTTTTTTTAAAAGAAAATATGATAACTATGTAGGAAGTCTGTTACGACAGGCATATGAAGATGCCAGAATCAGAAATGAAGATGAATGAAAATTAAAGTGTTGCCTGACGGCATGGAAATCGGTTCGTTTTGGGAGAAAAATGAGCCGATTTTTTGTTTTTGTGGGATATAGTTGACTTCACAGCATCAATTTACTTTCATAGCTTATTTCGCAGCTGCTTCGTAGATGTTGATTCGAAGTTGACTGTATTTTAATGTGAGTATCGTGTTATGATGGTGCGGGCGCAGACGGTCGGCAGATGAATAGATTGTTATTGTGGCATTTTGGGCGGAATGCTATAATATGTATGTAAGTTAGTTGAAAATCGGATAAGACAGGGATTCAAATTTAAATATGGGGAGAAATACAAATGAAAGATGGATATATCATAGATTTTATTTCAGGATTGGAGGTAAAGGCAACGCCGGAAGAGGTGGAGGCTGTTCAGGTTTTTTCGAGAATACTTGTTGAAGACTATGGCTATCCGAAGAATTTCATTATAACACATCCCCAGTACAGAGTAAAAGTAAGACCCTCCGATGAAAAAAAGGAGTATCCCATTGATATAGGGGTCTTTTCTGATAAGGTAAAGGATGAAGACAGCATTAGAATTATTGTAGAATGCAAAAAGAAAAGCAGGAGAGACGGCAGGAGCCAGTTAGAGGATTATTTAAGATTTTCCAAAGCGCAATTAGGCGTTTGGTTTAATGGAGAAGAACGGTTTTTTATTCGGAAATATGAGAAAGACGGGCAGGTTTCCTTCAATGAAATACCGAATATTCCAAGATATGGACAAAGAATCGAGGATATTGGTAAGTTTAAGCGGCGGGATTTAAAACCGACGCATAATTTGAAATCTACATTCCGGGCAATACGAAATCATTTGGCGGCCAATACGGTTGGGGCGACGAGAGACGAGGTTTTAGCCCAGCAAATGATTAATTTGATTTTCTGTAAAATATATGATGAAAGATTTACGGAACCTGATGAAATTGTGACGTTTCGGGCAGGGGTAGACGAAGAATCCCAGGAAGTGCAAGAAAGAATTTTAAAATTATTTCAAAAAGTGAAGAGGAAGTATAAAGAAGTAATAGACAACAATGATGATATTACATTGGATGCTAAATCTATTGTGTATGTTGTGGGTGAATTGCAGAACTATTGCTTGATTGAGGCGGAACGGGACACCATAGCAGACGCTTTTGAGACATTTATCGGACATGCGCTGAAAGGAGGGCAGGGGCAGTTTTTTACACCGAGGAATGTGGTGAAAATGATTGTTGATATATTAAATCCTTCGGATGAAGATTATATGATTGACCCTTCGTGCGGAAGCGGAGGTTTTTTGGTGGAGGCTTTGAGGCATGTATGGAAAAGGCTGGATGCGGATGGAGAGAAGTACCATTGGAATGCCGCAAACCTGAAAGAAGAAAAAATGGAAGTTGCACTGAATAAAATATGCGGCATAGATAAAGATTACTTTTTGTCCAAAGTTGCAAAAGCGTATATGGCTATTTTAGGGGATGGAAAAAGTGGTATTTTTTGTGAAGATAGCCTGGACATGATGCAGAACTGGCAGGATAAGACAAAGATTAAAATAGGAGCGGGAAAATTCAGCATATTGATGACTAATCCGCCTTTTGGTTCTAAAATACCAGTCAGAGGCGAGGAGAAGTTAAAGCAGTATGACCTGGCTTATAAGTGGAAGTTTGATAACAAATCCGATACGTGGAAAAGAGGTAAGTTGAAGGAAAAGGAATCCCCGCAAGTGCTTTTTATTGAACGGGATGTTCAATTATTGGCGAATTATGGCCGAATGGGAATTGTTCTACCGGACGGGGTTTTCGGAAATGATACATTTGGTTATATTCGAAACTGGTTAAGAGAGCAGGGAAGAATTTTAGCGATTATAGATATTCCGGTGGAAACATTTCAACCGAACACATCCACGAAGACAAGCGTGCTGATATTCCAGAAGCTTCCGGAGGATAAAATACCGGATGAATACGAGATATTTATGTGTATAGCAGAGACATGCGGGCATGACAGAAGAGGAAACGAAATTTTTAGTGACGATATTAAAAAAGTGGCGGAAGAATATCATCGCTGGGCAAAGATACAAGGATTAGAAGGAAGTGCAGATTAGTTGTGAAAAAATTTACTGTGTCGACGAAAGATTTACGGTTTGGGGACAGACTGGTTCCGTCATTTTATTATTATACGAAGGTGATAAAAGAAGAAAACAGGAAAAATGGGGTGGAATATATCACGTTAGGCGAATACAGTGATATTTCAGACGGGGAGCATTCGCATATTGCAAGAAACAGGAAACGCGGAATACGGTATCTATACGGAAGAAATATCAAGGAAGGTATTGTAGATTTTGATATGATTTCAGACGATTCTTATATTTCTTCCTTTGATTATCATGCGTTTCCAAGGTGCCATATTAAGGAGAATGACATTCTGATTGCGATTTACGGCACGGTTGGAAAGTCGGCGGTATATAAAAGTGCGTATATCGGAGAGGCCGGCATACCGAGGCATATTGCAAATATATCTTTAAAAGGAAACTGTCCGGTTTCACCGGAATATTTGACTGCATATTTTCGCTCTAAGGCAGGCAAACACCAAATATTCAGTTTAATAACGGGAAATATACAACAACTGTTATCTCTTAAAAATTTGCGGGAGTTTGAGGTGCCTGTGATTGCGCAGGAAGTTATACATACCATTACAGATAACGAAAAAAATGCCATAGAATGCGAAACGCAGGCGCAAAGACTTATTTTGCAGGCGCAGCAAAAATTATATATGGGATTGAATTTCGATATTAGGGCAGTGAAGAGAGAGTTTTCTTTTGGAGTTCAATATTCCCAACTGCAAGAAAGCAGTATTTGGTCCACAAATTACTATGATACATTATATGTAAAGACGGCGGAATGCCTGAAGGAATATAACCAGGCGGTCCAGTTGAGAGAGATAGTGGATACAGGCAATGGTGATGAGGTGGGAAGTGATAATTATAAAGAGTTTACGCAGAGAGAAAACGGGGATAAGCCGTTTATCCGCACATCGGACATTGTAAATTGGGAAGTAGATTTGTATCCCGATTATTATGTTTCTTCAGATACGCTAAACGATATCAAGCAGAGTGTAAGACCTGGCGATGTTATTTTTACAAAAGATGGGAAAATAGGCTGTGTAGGACTCATAACAGATGCGGATGATGTGATTCTGTCATCAGGTATTGAGATTTTGAGAGTGAAAAGTTCAGCGGAAAAACTGAATATTACGCCAGAATATTTATTTACTGCATTATCAATTCCTGAGATTGGAGGGTACGGCTCAATTCGTCGGACGGTGGTGGCATCTACAATACCGCATTTACGGGTAGAACGGTTAAAGGATATTGAGGTGCCGGTGATTGCGGCGGATGCGATGAAAGAAATTACAAAATTGATTAAAGAAGCGTTTCAATTTAAGGCAAGTAGAAAAAGGCTTCTAAAACAAAACGAATTAATATTGGAAAAGTTTTTTTAACATAATCATATAGAATGGAAACCGGTTCATTTAGGATAAACATGAACCGATTTTTATAGCTGTTGTAAACCAAATGATTATTGAATAAGTTATGTGGCTATGATAAGCATATGGCAAATGCTTATCATAGCCTTGTGTTTTATTTAACTGTATTTAAAATGTCCAGAAATTCTTTTGCCGTGACAATAAAAGGTTTTGCCGGAAAGTGTTTCATGTTTCCGGTAACAAGGTATGCATTAACCTCTTGCTTTTCAACGACGACTTCATAAAATGGCAAGTCTTTCATATCAGGCAGCAAAACACCAGTTGGCGTAGGTAGGTACGACGCGCTCACCATATTTTTCAATGGTCTGAAGCAGCATATTGACGGACTCATCTGAAAAATGAAATCTTGTACGTCGCAGTACTTCGTTGTATTCATTCAGAATATCATCACTGAAAAGAGGAATGACCTCACCGGAGAATACCTTTCCGACAACCAGAACTGTGGCGGCATCATCATGACTTGAGAGCAATGCAGAGACAAGGATATTTGTGTCGATTACTGCATAGCAAATCATCTATTCACCTCCGTACCGTGTTTGCCTGATTTCTTCATTGATTTCATCTAAGGTTAAATCCTGAATACCGTTTTCCTTTGCCTCGGCTCGCAGAGCAAGAAAAGCCTGCATTCCAGAGGCTCTGGACACCTCTTTGGAAGCTTGTATTTCAAACGGAATTTTTCTTTCACGGACGACAGCCCGTGCAAATATATTAAATGCGGTCGTTGCATTCATTCCGAAATCTGTACAAAGGGCATCGAATTGATGCTTCAAATTCTCATCCATTCGGATGCTGAAAGTAGCCTGTGCCATAATTGCACCTCCTTTGTCTTTTATTATATTCAAAAAAGACATAAAATGCAATAAATATTAACTAATCAGGTGCGAATTTATATAAATTTATATAAAATTTACATAAATAGAATAGGGGTGGATTTGGGCCGAACTTTAAAATTTTTTTGTAACCATTTCCACAATCCTGTAATCTAATCAGTATAACACGTGTTAAGCAGTAAAAAGATGCCGCTGCAGAGGCATAAATGCGAGAAAGGCATGGTTATGAAGATGAAGAACAAAGTAAGCCTGAAATTGGTCGAGAAGGCGGCAAGAGGAAACAGGGAAGCTTTCGGGGAACTGATTATCATGCATCAGGAATACCTGTACAGATTGGCGTATATGTACACAAAGAATGAGCAGGATGCCTTGGATGCGGTGCAGGAATGCGCCATGCGCGCAATGATTTCCATGGATAAACTTCGAGAGCCTGAATATTTTAAGACATGGATTACGCGCATACTGATTAACAGCATTTATCTGGCGCAGAAGAAGAGAAAGAACAGCAGCCCTTTTGAAGAATACAGCGAGGCGGCGCCGGAACCGTCTATTTCTATAGAGGAAAAAACAGACCTCTATGACGCCATAGACCTGCTTCCGCCCACTTATAAGACTGTGGTGATTTTGCAGTATTTCCAGGGGATGAAAATAAATGAAATCGCACAGGTCATGAATATACCTACAGGAAGCGTGAAGGCATACCTGTTCCGTGCGAAAGAATCACTTAGGAATCAACTGGAAGATGGACATGGAGAGCATGCAAAAGTCGAGTGAGCGGAGACGGTACGGTATGGATTCGCATAAGAAAGGAGACGGAACAGATAGAATGAAGAGTGAAAGATTTGACGCAATCGTCATACCTGATAATTTATCGCAGCGTGTACGTAAGGGAATCAGACAGGGGGAAAAGATATATATGCGTAATAAACGGAAGAAGATTATGGTAAGAATCGCGGCGGCGGCAGCAGCGTTGCTTGTCTGCATGGGTGTATTTGCCTCGCAGCCGGCATTGGCGTCTAAGATTCCGGTCATCAGGAATATTTTCAAACTTTTGCAGGGGGGCTATTCCTATCAGGGTGATTTGGACTCTGTGGCACAGAAGTTGGAGGAGCCGGAGGAAACCGGGGCAAACCATGGAGGCGGCCAGTCCGGAACCGGGGACGGCAACGGAGAGTACAGCAGTTCTTCGGGCGGACAGGACGGTGCAGTTGGTGACGGCGCCCGGGATTCAGCCTATACCAAGACGGTGGACGGCGTTACAATTTCCATATCGGAGGCATATTGCTCCGTGGAAGCGATTTATCTGTCGCTTATGATTACGAGTGAGGAACCGTTTCCGGATACGATGATAAACGTGGATGAGCAGCCTTTGGTTTACGTGCGGGGAGAAGCAAACTACTCTTTCAGGCCGGCAGGCGGGGAAGCGGAAGGCATGGCAAACGGCGGTACAGGCTCCCTTGAGGGGACTTTCTTGGATGAGCATACTTATGCGGGCATCTTCCGGATTGACATCCTGGATATTACAGGGAACGATGACGCAATAAAGGAACAATATTATGCACTGGATGCTTTCGATATGGATTTCTGTATCAACCAGATTATCGGGGACAAGGCGGAGCCGGAGCCGCTTGACTATCGCGGGAAGACACAGGCGGATTTAGAAGCGATGTCAGATGAAGAGTGGAGGGCATTTATGGCTGAAATCACGCCGCCGGACAGGAACCAATTTCCGAATAAATATGAGAACTGGTGGTTTGACGGGCCTTTTGCGTACGAGCTCCATTTAGAAATGGATAAGGAGGGCGCGCAGGTGGTCACGGTAGATGAGATGAACGAGACAGGCGCAGGCCTGTATCAGGTTGCAAAGACCCGGTTTGAGATAACAGTGGAGGAAAAATGCAGCGCAGAGCGTGCCGAGAGCGGCGTGTTCCTGGTAGTCCTGGATGCAGACGGGAAATTGCTCCCCAACGGCGGTAGCGTCTATGCGGATACTTATGCCATCAACGGCAGGGACGTGTCTAAGGTATATGTGTATGTCTGCGATTATGCAGAGTATATGGACGATATTAAGGGGCGCCGGGGTGATGCCGATTTCAAGGAGATTCTGGAAGAGCGGGCGCTGTACGGGAAGGAGGTTGTGTTCTGAGAAAATAGGTTTGGTGTGTTTGCAGTGCCGCGTATCATTTCGTTATTGATTGCGGCACTGTATATGGTTTAGAGTTTTTTATATTTGTATACGTCATTTGGTACGTATGTTTTTTCGAGAGATAATCAAAACAAATAGCAATGATAAAATATTTGATAAGGTTATCCTAATTATCATCAATTCGTCTGTGCCTGTTTCTGTCACCGTATGTAAGGAATTGCTTATAAAATTATTAAATAAATGTTCCGACGCACCTATCCAAAGCGTTCCGGATAGTGCCGCGCATATACCCCATTCATAGGCTAAAATTCCAGACAATAGTATATATCCTATGCCCATAAAAACTGCCATAGCGATATTCATGGAACCGTCAAGAAGAGGATTTACTATGTTGGTAATATGCCATATTCCAAAAAGCAGAGCCTGTATTATATTAGCTGTCTTTTGAGAGTAGTATTGTATGCCGATTTTACAAAACAGCCCTCTGAACAACCCCTCTTCTGCATAGACATTTACGATGTTACCAATCATGCACACTATCACTGCTAACAAGGAGTTGCCGTTTGTATGTGTCTGCGTAAATGAAAAATTTGTAATATAAAATCGCAAAGACGGGTGTTTTCCCATGACAAACAAGACAATAAACTCTGCAATGTAAGAGAGCAAAAAGGTGCTTACGCCAAGAGCAAGACCATATTTCAAACCGGTAAATAATCCCTTTTTTGAAAATCCCAAGTCACTCCAATGAAGCCTAAGCATATCCAACGCAATCCATATCAGCAAAATGCAGCAGATTTTATGCAATATATTTTCTCCAACCCATGTCTGGTCGGTTTTTACAAAAATAATTTCTATCACTCTGATAATCATCAACAGCATAAACATCATACTGATAACACTTATTGCTCTTCTTTTTTCCATTTATCTTTTCCTCTGAATCATTTTGGAAGTAAACTATTTTAGTATTCATTTTTATTTCGGTTTTTTATTAGCAAATATATTCATTTTTCCGTCCCAATATAAGTTATAGCACAGTTTTTCGTTAAAAGAAATCTTCTTATAACTAAAATACATTTTCTTTAATTCCAACAACGACTTAATAAGGATAAAAACCGAATTGTTCCGGTGAGAGAGTTTCTATATAATCAAATTAAAACGGCGGATTGTATATCACGGGCGGCCAGTGGGGCGGAGGGAATATGGATGGGTGAAGTAATGGATGGAAATGTGAAGGATTTGCGGAGTGCGCTGAAGCTGTTGGAGAGCATCCCGGGACAATTGATTGAGACGGACGTGGAGGTGGAGCCTATGGCGGAGCTTGCCGGGGTCTACCGCCATGTGGGTGCGGGAGGGACCTGCATGCGGCCGACCAAGGAAGGGCCGGCCATGGTTTTTAACAACATTAAGGGGCATCCTGACGCAAGAGTCGCCATCGGCGTATTGGCGAGCCGGAGC
Organism: uncultured Lachnospiraceae bacterium; assembly: GCA_947172645.1. Classification (GTDB taxonomy): domain Bacteria; phylum Bacillota; class Clostridia; order Lachnospirales; family Lachnospiraceae; genus UBA3282. The sequence goes on from CAMWBY010000009.1 coordinate 106,872, forward strand.
CGGGTGGCGGAGCTTTTAGGCTGTCCGGCGCAGGAATTGGGCAAAAGACTGTACGGCTGTGTGTCCCATCCTGTCCCTCCTGTGGTGATTTCCGGGCCTGCGCCGTGCCAGGAGACGGTGCACAGGGCGTCAGATGCGGATTTCGACCTGCGGAAGCTTGTCCCGGCGCCCACCAATACCCCGGATGATGCGGGGCCTTATATCACATTGGGCATGTGCTATGCGTCCCACCCGGATACCGGGGCGAGCGATGTGACCATTCACAGGCTCTGTATACAGGGCAGGGATGAACTGTCCATCTTTTTTACCCCGGGGGCGAGGCATATCGGCGCCATGGCGGAGCGGGCGGAGGAATTGGGGCGCAGGCTGCCGATTTCTGTCAGCATCGGCGTTGACCCGGCGGTGGAGATAGGCTCCTGCTTTGAGCCGCCCACCACGCCCATGGGATACGACGAACTGGCGGTGGCGGGCGCGCTGCGAGGGGAGCCTGTGGAACTGGTGCAGTGCCTCACGGTGGAGCAGAGGGCAATTGCCAATGCGGAGTATGTGATTGAGGGGGAGGTAGTTCCGCATGTGCGGGTGCAGGAAGACCAGTGCAGCCATACCGGATATGCCATGCCGGAATTTCCGGGTTATACGGGGCCTGCAAGCAGCCAATGCTGGCTGATTAAAGTGACTGCCGTAACCCACAGGAAGAATCCGATTATGCAGACTTGCATCGGCCCCAGTGAGGAACATGTGTCCATGGCGGGCATCCCTACGGAGGCCAGTATCTACGGTATGGTGGAGAAAGCCATGCCTGGCAGGCTTAAGAACGTGTACTGCGCCTCCCCTGGCGGGGGCAAATTTATGGCGGTGTTACAGTTTCAGAAGAAAGCGCCCAGCGATGAGGGAAGACAGCGTCAGGCAGCCCTGTTGGCGCTGTCGGTGTTTAGCGAGCTGAAACATGTATTCCTGGTGGATGAGGACGTGGACCCTTTTGACATGAACGACGTGCTGTGGGCGATGAACACCAGGTTCCAGGGGGATGCGGATATCGTCACGATTCCGGGAGTGCGCTGCCACCCCCTTGACCCGTCCAATGACCCGTCCTGCGACCCGAGCATACGCGACCACGGTATCGCCTGCAAGACGATTTTTGACTGTACGGTTCCCTATGCAGAGAAGGCGAGGTTTGTGCGGGCAAGATTTATGGATGTGGAGCCGGAGCGGTGGCTGTGAAATTGTTTCAAAAACGGGAACGAAAGGGTGAAAGACATGAAGAAGAGAATCGTTGTGGCGTCTTCCGGGGCAAGCGGCAGCCCGCTGCTTGTGCAATGTCTGAAAATTATCAGGGAGGACGGGCGTTTTGAGACGGACTTGATTATGAGCGAAGGGGCGAAGATTACGCTGCGGCATGAGACGGATATGGATGTGGAGGAGGTTTATGCGCTGGCTGACCATGTGTATGAGCCGGAACAGATTGGCGCCAAGCCTGCCAGCGGTTCCTATCAGACGGAGGGGATGTTAATTGTGCCATGCAGCATGAAAACCCTTGCGGGCATTCACGGCGGATACGCGCAGAAGCTTCTCCTCCGGGCGGCGGATGTGACAATCAAGGAGCAGCGCACGTTGGTGCTTGCGGCCAGAGAGACGCCCCTTAGCCCAATCCATCTGCGCAATATGTATGAATTGTCCATGATGCCTGGCGTGCGGATTATCCCTCCTATGCTGACTTATTATATCAGGCCAAAAACGGCGGAAGAAATGGCCTGTCACATAGCGGCGAAGCTGCTTGAACCCTTCGGGATAGAAGCGGCCGGTTACAGGCGGTGGGAAGGAATCTAAATTAGGTTTTGGATAGTTGGACGCAGAAGTCGACAAAATTCCGTGCGGTTTCAGACAGTTTCTTATCTTTCAAGTAGCACAGGGAAATCTGTGAATAAATCCTGGGCGCAATATCCACGACGGACCATGCGGACGCCGGCGGAAGCATGGCATTTTTCACGGGAGTAATGTGCCGGTTCATTAAAAGGGCCACCTGATTGCCATAGGAAACCATATCGAAGATACTTTCCAGGCGATGGCTTGTGAATGCAATTTCCGGGATAAAGTTAGCGGCCTGGCAGGCATTTGTACATAATTCATACATGAGAGACGATTCTTTGATGAAGCAGAACCGCTCGTCTTTTAACTCCCGCAGGGAAATTTCCTGTCTGGCGGCAAGGGGATGCCCTGCAGGCAGCAGCGCAACCATATGGTCCGTAAGATAAGGAATCCGGACAAACGGCGCGTCTTCCGGAGAATGTTTTTCGGCGGAGGGTTTTGGCTCTCTCGTAAAGATTAATTCGCATCTTTGCTCGAGGAGCATGGCGGAGAGCCTTTTGGCGTCCTCCTCGATGATTTTGACAGTACTTTTCGGGTATTCTTTCTGGAAAGCATTCAGCAAGCCGGTGATATTGTACTGCGCCATGACAGGGATGCTCCCTAGCGTGGTGACGCCTTTTTCCGCGTCTTTAAGCTGCATGAAGAGGGTAGAATATTCAAATTCCGTCCGCGTGATGGATTGGGCGTAGGGAAGCAGGGCTTCACCGAATTTTGTCAGGCTCACATGACGGGTCGTGCGGTGGAAAAGGGGCACGCCAAGCTCCTTCTCCATAGCCTTGATGTGCTTGGAAAGGGTGGACTGGTTGATATAAAGCCGTTCCGACGCTTCCCAGAAATTGCTTGTCTCTGCCAGTACGGCAAATTCTTTGTAGTAGACTGTCTCCATGATATGTTCTCCATCTGTACAGGAAATTTTTATGGCAAATCTATATTAATTCCATTTATGACTTAATCATAAGCAAAGGGGAATTGTTTGTCAATGCCCGCGATTTTATAATAAAGGCATAGATGATGTTTTCAATTTTGTAAGTGTAAGTGCAGTTTCGTGAACATTTTGTGCAATCTGCCAGGGAAATTTTATGGCACACGAACCAACATGATTCCGCATCGAGGAATCTCAAATCCAAAGACGACAAGGAGAAATAGGACGATGAATGATAAAATTCGGATTACAAATAGAACGATGGAACTGGCGGACTGCCAGAATGCCTGGTTTTTCGATGAGAAACACAGGTGTTGGTGCCTGGAAGATATCCTGTATACGGATAAGGCTGCCACGCCGAAATTCCAGAGGCTCAGTATCTATGCGCCGGAGCCTTATATGGAACCTGGCGGGGGATGGAACCTGGCAGACAGGGTGAATGGCTACGGCGTAGAGACGGCTCCTGTTATTTTTGAGAACAATTCCGCCGGGTATATGCAGATGCCCCATAAATGGCTTGACGGCCCCAGATGCTGCGCAGGGCAATATCTGGAGCGGGGATACGTGTATGTCACCTGTGGGAACAGGGGGCATGAATCCAAAGACGGGAACGGGAAGCTTTGCGGGCAGGCGCCTGCCAACCTGGTGGACTTGAAGACGGCAATCCGTTTCCTCAGGCATAACAGGGCGTACATTCCGGGCAACCTGGACAGGATAGTGTCGGTGGGCACAAGCGCAGGCGGCACCATGTCCGCACTGCTTGCGGTCACCGGAAACCATAGCGACTATGATTCTTATCTCAAAGAGAACGGCGCTTTTATGGAGGAGAGCGACGCCGTCTATGCATCCCAGATTTATTGTCCCATTATAGATTTGGAACATGCCGATTTGGCGTATGAATGGGCCTTTGGCGCAGACAAGGAAAATGAAGATTCCCATGCGGGCCCGGCAGGCGTTATGACCCCTTTTGAGGAGGCATTGTCCGGAAAGCTGAAAGAAGCGTATATTCAATATTTCAACAGCCTGTGCCTGAAGAATCCGGGGAACGGGGAAGAGCTCGTGATTGGAAAGGACGGGCGAAGCGGCAGCGGCTATGATTACTTGATGGGATTGTTGGATGAGTCGGCGTCTGTCTATCTGAAAAAGCTTGCGGCGGGGGAGCTTCCCGTCAATTATTCCGTGGAGGATTATCTGACCGGACGGTACACATATAAAGCTCCTGCCCCACGGGGAGGAAAGGACGGTTCAAAGGGACAGGACGAGGCCGACTTGATGCAGGGACATGCCGGAACGAGTGTGAATCTGCGGAAATTGGCACAGAGACATGGGGCCAGGGCGGACAGAGAGAAGGAGCCCCTTTCCCTGGGAGATATGATGGCGCGCACGTATGATGAGCCGGCGCATCGGCCCGACGAGCCGCCTATGGTGGATGTACAGGGAAAAGATAAATCCGGTTGGCTTACCTGGGACGGGTGTAAAGCGCGGATTAAGGATTTGGATACTTATGTATTGAGCCACAGAAGACGGATGAAACCATGCACGTCTTTTGACTTGCTGGCCAAGAACAGCGGTGAGAACAAGGTGCTTGGCACACCGGATAACCCGAACATGCACTTCAGCGGGCAGATTGGGGATGCAATTGGGACGTTGGCGGAGAAGTTCCCGGAAGAATACGGGAAGTATTATGGAGCGTATGAGGCGGTAAAAGGCGATGCGGCCCTTTCGGAAAGGCTCCGGCTTTTTAATCCTTTTTCTTATATCGGGAAAGAGGGAAGCGACAGGGCGTCGTATTGCAGGATTCGTGTGGGCGCAAGCGATGCGGATACGTCTTTCACTGTCAGCATGGCACTGGCATTGAAGTTGGCGGAATGGGGGATACCGACGGATTATCGGCTTGTCTGGGAACAGCCCCATTGCGACGCCGATTATGAAGGAGAACTGGCGGACTGGATAGACGGAATCCATGAATAGGATGACGGCCAAATATATATGTCGAAGCAGGAGAGGATATGGCGGCACAGGTTGTATGGGAATTGTCTTTTGGGAAAATAGAGGCGCGGCTTGACAGGATTGGGGACGGAATCTGCATACAGATGTATGGCGGCGACAGGCCCCATATCGGCTGCGCGGTGCTTGCCATGCCCAGACCGTCCCTGCAGGATTCCGGGAGGATGAGTGTCACTTCTTCCGTGTTGAATGTAACCGGGCATAAAGACGAGCAGATATGCCGGTTCCTTGCGGAGGAGGTGGCCAAGCGGGAGAATGCGGTGACGGTGTGCACGGGCGGATTCCACATGGACGGCATGACACAGGGACAGATAGGGGAACTCATGGAATGCCTTCCGGCAGTGGCCGGGGCTGTATTGGACTATCGGTTGGCGGCAGATTGAGAATCGGCTTAACGGCTGATTTTTCAATGCCTGAATCAGTTCAGAGGGCTATTGTGCCAGAATGGGGATTGACGTTTTGGGATACAGGGTGATTATTGCGGACGATGAGCCGAAAATTCTTCAACTTATCAAGATGCTGGGCCATTGGGAAGAATTTCAGATTGAGATTGTGGATGAGTGCAGCAACGGCAGGCAGACGTTAGAAAGCATACGGAAAAACAAACCGGATTTTGTGCTCTCCGATATTAAGATGCCGGATTTGGACGGGCTTGGGCTGATTGAGGAGACGAGGAAGTCAGGGATTGACAGCCAGTTTATTTTGATTAGCGGATACCGGCATTTCGAATATGCCAGAAGCGCGGTCGCTTTGAACGTGGTTGATTATCTGTTAAAGCCTATCGATGAGGAGCAACTGAATGAGACTCTTGGAAAAGTGTGCCGAAAGATGGAACAGAAGAGGGAAATGGAGCGTCTTAGAGAACTGGAGGCAGAGCAGTCGAAGCAGAAGAGGGCGCTTTTCTGGCGCATGTTGTTTTACGAGAAAGAGCGGCCTGGCCGGGAAAAGTATTTGTCCTCTGTGCATGCCTGCAACGGACAGTTCGGAACCAGGTTTCAAGAAGGGTGTTTTCAGGTAGTCAGCACAGTAACAGGGTTAAACGCGATTACTGAGCAGCATGATTCGATGTTCCGCGACAAGGTGGACGGCTTCTTAGAACATATTTTTGCAGGCAAGGCATACTATTACGACTATTCGACCTACAGGGGGCGCCTGATTGTACTGAATTTCCGGGAGGAAAATAAGGCTTTGGTGCGGGACGCCGTGGAGGCATTGTTTTACAGTATGCGGGACTTGCGGGGAATTTATGGGGATTTCCAGATTAATTTCGGATGCAGCAGCATCAAAAACAGCCTGACGGAACTGTGCCAGGCATATCGGGAAGGAGAGGCGGCCCAGTGGGGCAGGCTTATTTTCGTAGGCAATAATATCATCGAGTACAGCCAGATTGCACATTTACCCCGGATGGCGCCGGATGATTTTCTGGGCAGGGAAGAGTTAAACAGGTTGTGCGACAGTATACGTTACCTGAACAGGGAATCGGCAGCAGAATTGTTTTCACAGCTGAATCAGAGAGCGGCGAAGATGCGGCATGTCTATCCGGGGGGACTTGTGGGAGAACTTCCGTTATCTTATGGAGGGCGTCTTAAAAGGGATGACGGAGGAGAGGAATAGGGAGCGGATGGAGGAAAAATTCCATTATGCCTATGTGGAAGCGCGCAATTTTCAGCAGGTTGTGAAGAATGTCTATATAGCTTTGGATGAATATATGACAGCGGAGGAGAAAGAACTGCGGGAAAAAATGGGCAAGCCCATGGGCGACGCCATCCGGTTTATAAAAGAAAACTATAGCCGGCCGATATCGATGGAAGACGCGGCGGATGCAGCCGGGGTTTCAGCAGGGTATTTGGGGAAACTGTTCCGCCGGGAGATGGATACGGGATTTAATGAGTATGTGACGAAAATCAGGTTGGACAGGTCTCAGGAACTTCTTGCAGAGACATCCATGTCCGTCAAGGAGATTGCCCTGTCGGTGGGGTATCCGGATGAAAAGTATTACTCCCGGCTTTTCAAGAAAGTAACAGGCATTAAACCGACTGATTACCGCAAGCTGTATGGAGATTAGGTTAATATGAAAAGGATATGGATTATGGCGGGAATCGGGACGGCGGTGGCGGTCATGGCGTTTTTTTCTTCTTTTCATGTGGAGATACGTCTGTGGACAGAGGCGCTTCTTTTAGGCTTAGTCATTTTGAGTCTGGTTTTTCTGGTGCAGTTAAAACGACAGCAGGAAATTTTTGATTTTCTGGTGGAGAAAGAACGGAGAAACAATACCCGTAAAATTACATGGGATGACGAGGAGGCTGAACAGCTAAGAATACTTCGTAAGCGGGTGGAATACACGGCGCTCCAGAGCCAGATTGACCCGCATTTTTTGTATAATACGCTGGACAGCATACGGAGCCGCGCCCTTGTGGACGGCAACGGGGAGATAGCCTCCATGACAGAGATTTTGTCGAAATTTTTCAGGTACTGTATCAGCAACGGGGAGAGTTTCATTAAAATCCGGGAGGAAGTGAACCATATCCGGAATTATTACTATATCCAGAAGTACCGCTTCGAGGACAAAATCAGTATGGAGGTACGGGTGCCGGAAGAAGAGCTGCTTGACGGCTATATTCCCAAGATGACGCTGCAGCCGTTAGTGGAAAATGCGATGATACACGGGCTTGAGCAGGTTACCGGAAAAGGAAAGATTACTGTCATTTTGGAAAAGACAGATAAAAAGGTCATCATTTATATAGAGGACAATGGGGCGGGAATGTCGGTGGAACAGTTGAACCGACTGAATGAAAAGCTGCGGCAGCCACTGATTGACGCCAACAGAGAGGGCGGCCGGCATGCCGGGATAGCGCTGGCTAATGTGAACGCCAGGATTCGCCTGACCTGTGGTGAGGAATATGGTATCCATTATCGTTCCGCCTTCGGGAAAGGCGCCCAGGCTGTATTGACCTTGCCTTATATTGACGAGTTTGAGCGGGTGAAGTATATGGAATTGTTTGAGAGCGGAAGCTGACACACTAAAAAAGCGGCAAGGAATTTTCGGAATTTCTTTGAAGACGGCACAAGCAAGATTCTGCGAATGTATTGTCGGCAGACGGAGGAAAAAGATTATGCAGGAGTTATTCCGGGTGGTGGACGGCCGGATGGAGACAGAGGAGTCCTGGTCTTTAAACCGATATAACATGCACATATGTGCGGGGGAAATCCTGTATATTCAAGGTTCGCCGGAAAGCGGGCTTCACTGTCTGGTGGAATTGTTCACAGGCCGGAGGATGTTGCAGGGCGGCAAAATATTTGTGAGGGAATGCAGATGTATGGCGGTGACGAAAGAGAGAATCCGTGAGGCGGGGATTTACACCATCACTGCGGAAGCGGACCTGGTGAAAGAACTCAGCGTGGCAGAGAACCTGGAAGTAATCCGCTGGGTTCCTTTTTCTTTACGGTTTTTTAACCGGAAAAAGATTGAGAAGAAAGTGGATAGGTATCTGGAAAAAGAAGGCGTCAGCCTGCAAAGCAGCAGTATGTTAGGCGAAGTGGACAGCGGCGCATGCCAGTGCTTGAGTATTCTGAAAGCAAAGATGCATGGCGCGGCCCTCATTGTCCTGGACTGCACAAGGGGTAATTACGAGGGGAAAAAGGGAGAAAAGCTGTGCAGGCTGATAAAGAGGCTGAGCACAGAGGGGATTGCCTTTATCATCCTTTCGGAACATTTCCTGCCTCTGGCAGGGATGGCGCACAGAATCCAGGTAATACACAAGGGGTATGACTTGATGGAGTGGCATGGTATGGATGAAAAGCTGAAGGAAGATTTGCTTCATCCCGGCGCTATCCGTACTGCGGGAGGAAAGGAGACATGCCATGTGCCTTTGTTATATGGGATTTATGATTATGAGTGGGAGACGGAAAAAGGCTTTCTTTCTTATCTACGGCAATTTAGTGCGGAAAATCCGTTGCTATGGCAATACGCGGCAGGGATAGAATGTATTCCTGAAAGTTACGGGCTGCAGGGTAAGCTAGCCATCCTGCCGCGGACATACAGGGACCTTCAGTTTGATTCCATGGGGATTGAAGACAATATTATCATGGCGATTCCCGGGCGGATTGCCCATGGGGGAAAGTATGGCTTCATTGACAGAAATTTCAAACGGTTAATTACCCAGGAGTTTTATGAAAGGGCGGGTGTGCCGCAGGGAGTGAAGTCCGTGGCCGAATTGGACAGGGCGCAGCGCAGAATCCTTTTCCTCTACCGCTTCGAAGTGGCGAAACCGAAGACCATGCTGATAGACTGTCCCTATATAGGATTGGGCCAGGAGGAGAAGGCGCGGGTGCGCGCCTATCTGGAAGGACTGGCAAGGAAAGGGATACGGATTGTCTATTTCTCCCAGTCTATGGAAGAATTGCAGGAAGACTGTAAGGAAATTTTTTGCAGCCATGATGGAAAAAGACACCAAAGTGCGGGATTTTCCACCTGGGACAGTGTAGGGCCAATGATAAAATAGTTACATCTTCAAAAGAAACAATGTACTTTCGGAATCTCTCTTGTACCTGCCGATGCGGCTGATTTTCCGCCATATGTACATCTGGCAAAAAAAACATCTTGCATAATCAGGCACAAAGAGATTCTGGGAGTACATAACAAAGAAAGGGAGGATGAATAGTGATGAAGAGACGTTTGGCGCTGCTTTTGGCAGCAGGTATGACAATGGCGGCACTGGCAGGGTGTGGGAACGGACAGGCACAGACTGCGGCGCAGCCCCAGGAACAGACAACGGAGGAAGCTCCTGAACAGGAGAACGCGGAGACAGACACGCAGGAGTCAGATGCAGGAGAGCAGGAAGCAGGCGCATCGGCAGAAGGGGCTTCCGGGGATATCAGCGGGAAGACAATCGGCTATTTGATTCCGGATACTTCGGAGAGCTTTCTGTCATGGCTTTCCAACGGCGTCAAGGAGAAATTCGAGGCGGACGGCGTCAAGTTGGAGATTGCGGACGCGGCGGGTGATTCTGCCAAGCAGATTAGCCAGATTGAGAATTTTGCGGCTTCCGGGACGGATTTAATCATTGTTATGGCGGTGGACCCTACAAGCGTAGGCGACGCGTTAAAGCGTGCACAGGAGCAGGGCACACTGGTCATGGTGGCGGGGAGCGATACGGGTGTTTATGACGCGTCCATGATGACAGACCAATACGACGACGGATGCCAGATGGCACAGATGGCGGTGACATGGATTGACGAAGTATATCCGGACGCGGCGCCCGGCAGCATCGAAGTGGCAATCTTAGAGTCCAGGGACACGCCGGAAGCAAGCCTTCGGTGCGACGGTATGAATACGATTGTGGAGCTGACTGACAAAGTGAATGTGGTACAGACGGTAGGCGGCATAAAAGACAATGCGACGGCGCAGGCTGCCATGGAGAATATTATGCAGGTAAATCCGGATATCAAAGTGGTGCTTTGCTATAATTCCGGCGGCGGCATGGGCGTGAATGAGTTCGTCATGAGACAGGGCTCTCCGGTATCCGACCCGTCTAAGTTTGCAGTGTTTGCATCGGATACGGACGAGGCGTCGCTTGATTTGGTTGCAAAATCTGCAACGGACGAGGCAGTTTTGAGAGGCATCATTAAGTTTGGCAGCAATGATTTGATTGGCGATACTTATAACCTGGCGAAAAAAATGATTAGCGGGGAAGCTTACGAAGTAATGAACCCGGACCCGCTTACGAAGGTGACGCCGGAGAACGTAGCAGAAATTCAGTAAAGTGGAAAAGGTTGCTGCAAATTGGCTTTGCGGCAGCCTTTTTGGCTAAAAGGAAAGTTTAGGGACTGCATGGAGGTGAAGGATGGAACCTATATTATCTTTAAATCATATTACGAAACTGTATCCCGGGGTGGTCGCGCTCAATGATTTCTCCGTTGATTTTGCACCGGGGGAGGTACATGCTCTGTTGGGGGAGAATGGGGCGGGAAAGTCCACGCTGATTAAGGTGATTTCCGGAGCAATTGCTCCGGATAAGGGTGAAATTCAGTTTAAGGGGAAGAAGTACAGCAAGATGACGCCGGCCATTTCCAGAGGAGAAGGAATTGAGGTAATCTATCAGGAGTTCAACCTGGTGGACACATTGTCCGTGGCGGAAAATATCTGTATGGGAGAACGGTACGGACGGTTTGTGGATTTTAAGAAGATGGAAGAGAAGGCGGCTGAGATATTCACGAAATTTAAGATTGATATCAACCCGAAGGAGACGGTGGAGAGTCTTTCCACAGCGCATAAGCAGATTGTGGAAATATCCAAAGCGATTTCCAAGAAATGCGACTTACTGATTATGGACGAACCGAGCGCGCCGCTTACGGTGAATGAAGTGGACGCCATGTTTGATATCGTCCGCACGCTGAAAGCGCAGGGAATCACGATTATATACATATCGCACCGGATGGATGAAATTTTTACCATTGCCGACAGAGTGACGGTGATGAGGGACGGCGGTTTTGTAAAGACGCTGTATGTGAAGGACACGGACAGGGATGAACTGATTAGCCTGATGGTTGGGCGGGAACTGAGCGGCACTTATCCCGCGCCGGAGAAGACATACGAAGAAGAATTGTTCCGTGTGGAAAATATGAGCGGGAACGGCGATAAAGATATTTCTTTTTCCCTGAGAAAAGGAGAAATCCTTGGACTGGCCGGTTTGGTTGGCGCAGGGCGCACAGAGCTTGCCCGTCTAATTTATGGGGCGGACAGGGCGGAAGCGGGGAAGATGTACCTGGAAGGGAAGGAGATTGCCATCAAGTCTACATCGGATGCAATAAGGAGCGGCATCGGACTGATTCCTGAGGACAGGAAACAGCAGGGATGCTTTTTAGAGCAGAGCATCGAGTGGAACATTGCGTTTAACAATATCCGAAATATGTCGAAATCAGGGTTTGTCGACAGGAAAAAGGTGAGGGAGACTTCGGAAAAATATTGCGACATCCTCAGGGTAAAAACCCCAAGCCTTAACCAGTTCGTGAAAAATTTGAGCGGCGGCAACCAGCAGAAGGTGGTAATCGCCAAGACCCTGGCGGCACAGTCAAAAGTAATTATTTTCGATGAGCCTACGAGGGGAATCGACGTGGGGGCGAAACATGAGATTTATGAACTGATGTGTTCCCTGGCGGATGAGGGAATCGGCATTATTATGATTTCATCCGATATGGAAGAACTGCTTGGGATGTCCCAGAGGATTCTTGTCATGGCGGAAGGGAAAATCAACGGCGAACTGGAAAAAGAGAAGTTCAGCCAGGAAACGATATTGAAATACGCATCGAATTGTTAAGAGGAGGAAGAGAATGAAGGCGATTGATTTATTAAAGAAATTTACCATTATATTTGTCCTGATTGGACTGGTAATTGTTTTTTCCGTGATAAACCCGGTGTTTTTTTCGGTTCAGAACTTTACAAATATTTTCGTGCAGCAGTCTTATGTGATTATTGCCGCCATCGGGCTTGCCTTTGTCATGATAAGCGGCGGCATGGATTTGTCCGTGGGCTATCAGATGTCAATGGTGGGCATTATGACGGCGCTTGCAATGATGTGGTGGAACCTGCCCATGCCTGTGGCTGTGGTGATTGGTTTGGCGACAGGTGTGCTCCTTGGAATTATTAACGGTGTGGCGGCGGTGTCGCTGAAAGTGCATCCTCTTATCGTGACACTGGGGACGATGACAATTTTCCAGGGAGTCTCCTATATTATTTCCAATTCAAACCCGATTTTCGGCCTTCCGGATTCTTTCAAATTCCTTGGACAGGGATATGTGCTTGGGATTCCTGTGTGCGTCCTCATTATGATTGTGATTGTGGCGCTTGCCAGCCTGATTTTGAACAAAACATATTTCGGGCGTTATGTCTATGCCCTTGGAAGCAACGACGAAGCTGCCCATCTGGCAGGCGTCAATGTGAAGTGGATGAAAGTCTGTGTCTTTATTATCAGTGGGTTCTGCGTGGCGATTTCTTCTATTATATTGGTTGCCCGGGCAGGCTCCGCGACAAGTGCAACCGGCGTGGGGACGGAATTTACATGTATGACTGCGGCAGTCCTTGGCGGGGTCAGCTTCAAGGGCGGCGCCGGGAAGGTGTGGGGCGTCATAACGGGTGTTCTGATTCTCGGCGTGCTGTCCAGCGGGATGCAGATTATCGGCCTGGGGACATATCCGCAGTATGTGGCCAAGGGGTTGGTGCTGCTTGCGGCCGTGGGATTTGATAATTACCAGAAAACGGCGAAGGTGAAGAAAGTGGATTGATTGTAACCAGAATGTAACATCCATAGCCTATGATAGTCCTAACACCACATATTTGATATGTGCATCCGGTAAAAGTGTATAATAGGAATAAGGAGAATCACAGGCTATGGAAATTTTAAAGGCGGTAAACTTAAAGAAGTATTATGGCAGCGGGGACAGTCTGGTCAGGGCGGTGGACGACGTCAGCTTTTCTGTCGAAAAAGGCAGCTTCACGGCTATCGTGGGGACGTCGGGCAGCGGGAAGACGACGCTGTTAAATTTAATTGGCGGATTGGATTATGCGGACGGAGGGGAAGTTATCATCGACGGACATTCCATTATGGAGATGAGCGAGGAAGAGCTGACCGTGTTCCGCCGCAGGAATATCGGTTTCGTCTTCCAGAACTATAACCTGATTTCGGTGCAGAACGTATATAAGAATATCGTTCTGCCCATCAGGCTGGACGGAAGACAGCCGGATAAAAAGTATATCAGCCATATCTGTGGACAGCTTGGCATCGACGGAAAACTTGACAGATACCCGAACCAACTTTCCGGCGGGCAGCAGCAGAGAGTGTCCATCGCCAGGGCAATCGCGGCGAAGCCGGCGGTGCTTCTGGCGGACGAGCCGACGGGCAATCTGGATTCCAAGACCAGTGCGGAGGTGATGGGGCTTTTAAAGATGACGTCCAGGGAATTTCACCAGACCATCATCATGATTACCCATAATGAAGCGATTGCGCAGCTTGCCGACCGGGTAATCCATCTGGAGGACGGCAGGATTGTGGGGCAGCAGGGAGAAGTGTTTTCCGGGCAGGAGGTGCAGCGATGAGTCTTATGTTTCGGAATTCTAATGCGGTATTGGAAAGGGAATTGGCGGCGGAAGATTACAAGGCGCATCCGGTCAGGAACCGTCTGGCGATTCTGGCGGTGGCGCTGACGGCGGTTCTTATGGTGGTTACGTTTACGGTGGGCATTGGCCTGGTGCGGACGGCGGTGCTTTCCATGGGCGCGTCGCCGGGGCCCGGCGCGGACTCAAGCAGCATTTACGGAGACGAGAACATTCTTGAAAAGATTAGGAGACAGCCCCAGGTAGATTGGGCGGCGTACGTGAAGAGGTGCAGCAGCACACACCTCCATAATCAGGAATTTACCGGGCTGGACGTGTATCTTTTTGCGGCGGATGAAGTACATTATGACAAGAATATGATAGACTTGATTTCGGGTGATTATCCGAAGGGACCCGAAGAAATCCTTCTCTCAGACACCATGTCCGAGCACCTGGGGTTAGACGGGCAGACGGGGATTGAATATACGCTTAAGGTAGTGGTGCAGAAGGGGGATGAGGAAGTAGAGCAGGAGATTCCCATGACGGTGTGCGGCTATTACCACAATCCTTTAGGAAACTGTGCAGAGGTCTATGAGGAAATCTATACGGACAAGTCCTTTATCGAAACTTACAATCCGGGTCTTCCGGCAGGATATGATACAATCTATGTAAAATTAAATAATTTAAATCCGTTAAAATTCAAACATGACGTGCCAATGAAATTGTATGAACTCAATGAGGCGGTGGGCGGCAACGGCGGAAGCTTCAAGCACAGCGACGTGACGGCGATAACCGTGGCGCCGATGATATTGATTGTCCTGTGCATTATGTTCTGCGGATATTTTTTTATCTATAATATATTTGACATTTCGGTTGTGAATGACATCCGCTTCTATGGGGAGTTAAAAACAATCGGTATGACCTCCAGGCAGCTTAGGCGTATGCTGTTTTGGCAGATGAACAGGATTGCATTTTGGGGAATCATAACAGGCGGAATGTTTGGATGCATCGCAGGGCAGGCAGCTTCCGGCAAGCTTTTGGGCACGTTTGCGGAGAATATCGCCATGTATTATAAGCCGGCGGGGCTTATTGAGACTCTTGCGCTCGGCGGCGTGTTTTCATGGATTACCATTTATATCAGTACGATGAAGCCTTTTGGCATTGCCTGCAAGGTTTCTCCGGTGGAAGCGGCGAGATATCGCTCCAAGCGGAAAAAGGGCGTATTCTCCGTTGTTTCTTTTGCTTTAAGCGGCATTCTGTTTCTTGTGGTGTACACGGTGGCTATGGGATTTTCGGTGGAAATCCAGATTGACAGACGGAATCATTCGGAGTTCCACATCCGGCATAAGGGCATTATGTGGGTACAGAATGAACCCTATGTGCCAATCGGTAAAGAGCTGACAGAAAAGCTGCAGGATTTGGAGTTTGCGGAAGATTTCAAAACTTATTATATTGCGCGGACGAAACCGAACCATTATTTTAACGGCGGCGCAAACGTATATGAGACGTCGGCGGAGATTGCCAGGGACGGGGAAGTGGCAAGGGACCGGATTGCCTATTTAAAAAGCCAACGTCTGAATGCCCCCGAGGAGGAAGCGGTGAGCTTCAATGAGCGGGGGAACCTGCCCATCAGAGTGGCGGGCCTGGATTTTGAATGCCTGACGGAGGAAATGGCGTATTATAAGGTGTTGGAAGGAAGCATAGACCCAGAGAAGTTTGCGGAAGGGGACAGTATGGTCTACCTCCGGGAAGGCATAGGAGAGAACAGGGGGTTGGGAGACGGGATGGAATACCGGATTCACGCCGGAGATGAGGTTTCGGTGACCTTTTACGATGATGTGGCGGACAGATATGTGGAGAAGAAACTCAATGTGATGGCGGTGGTTACCGGGCAGGATGTATATGGCGTGAGCAGTATGTATTATTCCAATATCTGGTTGGAGAAGGATACTTTTCGAAGCATTTATTCTGATTATGAAAACCTTGTGGGCGCTGTCCGTTTCAATGGGGCGGCACGGACAGAGGATGGACGGACGCTTTCGGAACAGGAAAAGCAGGAGATGGTGGAACGGGTCCTTAAGGAGGACGGCAATCTGCAGTTATTGCTTGATTCCGTATATCAGGACAGGGTATATTTTACACAGATGAAGAGGACGGTTACAGTATTCGGCATGTTCCTGGTTGTGATTGTAGGGCTGATTGGGATAGCCAATATGGTGAATACGGTGACTACGGATGTGATGGCGAGGAAAACAGAGTATGCCGCCATGCAGTCTATCGGCATGACGGGAAGGCAGATGCAAATGGATATTTTCAAGAAATATGCAGCTTATACGTTCACGGCGCTAGGGTTTGCCGTTGTGGCAGGCGGGGTAATCTGTTATCTGGTAGGCTTGGATGTGGTATTTAATTTTTCACTGTCTGCGTTTGTCCAGGCAGTTGGGATTTTCCTGCTGTTTTCCGTGACATTGTGCGTGGTGACGTCCAGAACCCTTACCAAGGTGATGAACCGTAAATCGGTGGTGGAGCGGCTTAAGTGTGAATAAAACAAACTTACAAACAAGTTTGTTTGTCTGTGAACAGTCGGGAGGAAATTATGCAGAAGCATATTTTGGTGATAGAGGACGACCGGGCGATAAACGAGGGAATTGTCTTTGCACTTACGAGAGAGGGGTATGCGGTTCACGGCGCATACTCCCTGAAAGAGGCGCAAGATTATCTGCAGCGGAGGATGCATCTGATTCTTCTCGATATTAATCTGCCGGACGGGGACGGCAGGGACTTCCTGCGGAATATGCTTGCGGGGCAGCCTGTGCCGGTGCTTCTTCTGACGGCGAGGGATTCTGAGCATGATATGATAAAGGGATTTGAGGCAGGGTGCGACGATTATATCACAAAGCCCTTTTCCATGCCGGTTCTGCTTAAGAAAATCGGGGCGGTGCTTAGGCGCAGCGAGGGAACGTCCAGACAAGTCTATGTGAGCGGTGGGCTGACATACGATTTTGAGAGCAAGCTGTTGACGAAGCATGGAAAGCCGGCGGAGCTGACGGCTCTGGAATGCAGGCTGCTTGAGCTTTTTCTCCATAACAGGGGGATTGTGCTTACCAGGGAAACGCTGCTTGAACGGATTTGGGATGCGGATGAGAGGTTTGTGGAGGACCGCACGCTGAATGTCACGATACGCAGGCTGCGCAAGAAGGTGGAGGATAATCCGGAACAGCCGGCATATATTAAGACAGTATTCGGTTTAGGATATAAATGGGAGGATGGACAGTGATGAGACAGGGATTTCTGTACAGGCTGCGCAGGGATACGGATATGGTTTGGAAAAGCGGTATGGGCGCGATGCTCATACTGCTTTTACTGTGCATGGGATGTATCAAGATGGCAGTGAAGGAGGAGAACATGCTTGTCAGGACGCAGCATTGCATGAAGCTTGTAGCTGCATGCGGGATACTGTCTCTGGCAGTTTTTGCAGGAGTATACTTCGTGATTGTGCGCCGGGTGAGCGATGTGCTGTACAAATTAGGAGGCATGATTGAGAGCCTGACGGACGGGCAGGCGGAGGAAGTCTTTCCGGTGGGGGAAGATACGGTTTTATCCCGGCTACAGAGTCAGCTTATGCGGCTCTATGATATTCGACGCTCCTATGAAGAGCGGGAACAGCAGATGCGCAGGCAGCTTGACGAGAATATCGGCGACCTGGTGCACCAGTTGAATACGCCGGTCACAAATATCAGATTGTATGCAGGATTCCTGGGCAGAGAGGATTTGACGCAACAGGAGCGGAGGCGTTTTTTAAAATGTCTTGAAGAGCAGGCGCAGAAGCTATCCTGGCTTGGGGAGAGCTTTTCCAAGATATCCCGCCTGGAGACAGGAATTATCCATTTGAAACCGGAGCGGCAAAGCATAGAGCCCGTCGTTTTGCAGGCAGTAGGACAGGTCATGGAAAAGGCGCAGCTTAAGGGCATGGACATCGTGTTAAAAGGCGATGTGCAGGCGAAGGTGATGGCGGACGCCAGATGGACGGCGGAGGCGGTTTTTAATGTGCTTGACAATGCGGTCAAGTACGGCGACGAGGGCAGCGCCATTGAGATTGAGGTTACAAGCCTTACGAATTATGCCGGCATTGCCGTGAGAAACAATGGTGTTGAAATTGACAAAGAGGAGTACCACAAGCTTTTCCGGCGCTTTTACAGGGGAAAAGGGAGCGGGGACAAGGAAGGTTCCGGATTGGGGCTGTATATCGTGCGGAAGATACTGGAAGAGGAGAAAGGGTATGTCACGGCGGGGAGGAATGCCGACGGGAGGACGGAATTTACGGTTTATCTGGTTTTGGAGCGGACTGTGTGAGGCAGTCCGCTTTTTAACTTATAGGATAGTACGCCAAGGCCGCGCGGCGAGTAGGGGAAGACGGCTCTTCCCTACTCGATTATCGGAAATTCTACAGAAATAGATAGAATCTATTGGGAATCCATGGTAAGATAGTACTAGGTGAAAATAAAGACAAGTGGGATAGGAGAACGCTATGAGAAGCTTAAGAGGAAAACTGATTTTGGAAACATGCATCATCTGTGTGATTTGTCTTGGAATTGCCTCCCTCATGAATTATATGAGCACTTCGGAGGAGCTTTGGGATAAGGAGAGGGAGAATGCGCAGTCCCTGGCGGAGAAAAGCGCTGACAAAATTGAACTCTGGATTAGGGAGCAGGAGATTTTTCTGGACGCGGTTGCCGATACGGTAGGTATTGAAGGTAAGACAGAGGAGGAATCTCTGCTTGTATACCTTACGCAGCTTTTGGAGAGGCACAATGAGGACAATGTGCTGTACGATATCTATTATGTCAGTGAAGACAACAAGATGACGGCTGCAAGCGGCTACGTGCCGGAACCGGATATTGATTTTACCGAACGGGCGTGGTATGTGGGCGCGGCCCGGGGAAACGGGGTTTATTATGCCGCGCCGTACAAGGATGCGGATTCGGGAAGAATGGTTATAACGCTGGCGCGTAAAGTCATGGTTGACGGGGAGATGGCAGGCGTCCTGGCGGAAGATATTTTCATCGATACGATTGTGGATATGGTAAATAAATGCGAGGTGCCCAATAACAGTTATGCTATGCTGCTTGACCAGAATATGGGGTTGGTGGTGCATCCCAATGAGGCATACGGGTATGTGAACGATGAGCCCGTCGCTGTAGATACATTACCCGGGAATCCGTATGGGGAGATTATCAGCGCCTTGGAGACGGGCAATCCGGTAGGAGCCTGCAGACAGGACTATGACCAGGTCAGCAGAATGATTTTTACTGCGAAAGTGCCTTCGTGCGGTTGGATACTTGCCATTGCAGTGGACCAAACAGTGCTGAATGCAAATATTGTCACTATGGTAAAAGGCTTTGCGGCGGCCATTGTTATTTCTTTTGTTATCTGTATTCTCATCGTGCGCATCACAACATCCAAGATTGTGCAGCCTTTGAAGAAGCTGTTGGAGGCGGTAAAGGCGAGGGATATCACAAAAGAAGTTGAAGTGAAAAGCCGGGATGAGATTGGGCGGCTTACCCAGGGATATAACGATATGATGGGCAGTCTGCGGGGCATCCTGGAGGTTTCCGGCGAGGCGGTAGAAAATATTAAGGAGTCGTCAGGGATATTGAAAGATATGACCGATGAAGTGGTGGGCTGCGCCGACCGGGTCAGGGAAGAAATGGGACATATTTCTGACAGTGTCGGTATGCAGAATGAGAGCGTTGCGGAAGGACGGACGAAACTGAGCCAGTTCCAGGGTCAGATTGACCAGTTCCAGGGGCAGTTCCAGGATGTCCGGGATATTGTTGGGGAGGTTAACAACAAGATTGCCGACAGCGTAGGGACTACTATGGAATTGGAGACATCGGCCAATGAGTCCATGGAAAATATGGAAAAGCTTCAGACGGGGATAGATGCTCTGGAAGAAAAGTCCCAGAATATTACAGATATTATTTCCGCAATCACGCGTATATCATCGCGGACGAATATGTTGGCATTGAACGCTTCCATCGAGGCGGCCGGCGCCGGGGAGGCGGGAAAAGGCTTTGCGGTTGTGGCGGAGGAAGTCCGCAGCCTGGCGGAGCAGACGAAGCATGCGACCGAGAATATCAGACAGCTTATCGGGGAAATACAGTCGCAGATTGACGAGACGGCGGCCGAGATAGGGGGCGTGGCGGAACTGTTTGCGCGTAATTCACGCGTTACGGGTAAGGTGCGGGAGGCATTTGCAGAGATTGCAGACTCTGTCGCAGACATCGACCGCCGTAATACTACCTTGTATGACGGGCTTGCAGGATTTGTGGCGGCAAAAGAAGATATTACGGGAGCCTTTGGCAGCATAGACGGCGGATTAGATAACTGTCTTACATATTCCGAACAGGCAGTGCAGGTTGCCATGGGACAGACTGAGGCGGTATCGCAGATGAAAGATTTTGCCAGGAGATTAGACTGGCTGGCGGAGACGTTGACGAATAAAGTAAACACATTTCATATCTAAATGCAAAAGATACCTGAAAATATGCAATGTGTTCCATAGTGCCTCACAGAGAGGAATATCTTTGGTATAATACAGTACCGTATCAATTTGGACTATATTGTGCTGCAGGAGAGATAACTATGGAAAAAACAGTTGTATCAAATTCGGTGGAATCAAAAATGTGGGAATTTTATGAGGAATTGAGGGAAATCGTATATGTTTCGGATGTGGATAATTATGATTTAGTCTACATGAATCGCCTGGCGCGAGAGCTGTATGGGATTGGAAGCGCACAAGAGATTGAAGGCAGGAAGTGCTATGAAGTGATTTCGGGAAGCTCCGCGCCCTGCGCCACATGCAACTGCGGAAAGCTAAAAGAGGGTATCTGGAATGAGAAGGTTAAGTATCAGCCGATACTCAAAAAGCGCCTGTCGTTAAAAGATACGTTGATTAAAGACGGAGACAGAAACTGTAGGTTTGAGCTGGCGGTGGAACTGGGCGACCGGGAGCCGAATGGCACGGCATATGAAGCAAATGAGGTCATGGTCAATGAAGGGCTGCGAATTTCAATGGCGGCCCATACGCCGGAGAAGTCTATTGCCGCCCTGCTGGAATACTTAGGGCAATCTCTGGGAAGCGAACGGGTTTACATATTCGAAGAGATAGACGGTGATACGTTTGACAACACCTATGAATGGTGCGCCAACGGTGTCGCTCCGCAGAAGGACAACCTACAGGGGGTGCCTTACGAGGTGGTAAGCCTTTGGTACCAGAAATTTTATAAAGGCGAAAATATTATTATCAAGAATGTGGAGAGTGTCCGGGAGAGCGACAGGGCGGTCTATGAATGTCTGATGCCGCAAAAAATACAGTCATTGGTGGTCAGTCCGCTTGTGGGTGAGGGAAAGATTGTCGGTTTCTACGGGGTAGATAATCCGCCGGAGAAATATTTGGAGCATATAATGACGCTTTTGCAAATTCTGGGGCATTTTATTGTGGCGCTTCTTCATCGGAGGAATCATGTACGCCGCCTGGAAGAATTGTGTTTTCAGGATCAATTGACAGGAATCGGAAACAGGCACGCCGTGCATGAATATATTGCCACATTAAAGGAAGATAAGAGCATCGGTATTGTATATTGTGATGTCATGGGGTTAAAAAAAGCGAATGATACCGAGGGACATCAGGCAGGGGATAAGCTGTTAATCCGCGCAAGCGAGTGCCTGAGAAAAATATTGGGGAATTACAGACTGTTCCGTGTAGGAGGGGATGAGTTTATCGCACTGTGCGTCGGAATAGGAGAACAGGAACTCTCGGAGAAAGTAGAACGGCTGAAAGCAACTATGCGGGAGAAGGAGGCGCCGATGTCCATTGGGTGTGTGTGGCGCGCCGATATACGGGAGAGCATGGATAAGCTTCTGACGCTTGCGGACAACCGGATGTATGAGAATAAGAGGATGTTGTATGCAACAGAATATAAGGATTTGGCGAGGAATTAGAAATTGTACGGGGAGAAGGAGAGAATGGAATACGCTGACCATAAGAACAGATGTACTTGGGCGAATCCGAAAAATGCGCTATATATAAAATATCATGATGAAGAATGGGGACAGCCGGTGCATGACGACCACCGGCTGTTTGAAATGCTTCTTCTGGAATCTTTTCAGGCGGGGTTGTCCTGGGAATGCGTGCTGAATAAACGGGAATCTTTCCGGAAGGCTTTCGACGGATTTGACTTGGATAAAATATGCGCATACGGGGAAGAGAAGATGGAAGAGCTCAGACAGGACGCAGGAATTATCCGTAACCGGAGGAAGATAGAGGCGGCGGTGAAAAATGCGCGGGTGTTCCGGGATATTGTGGCGGAACATGGAAGCTTTTCCGATTATCTGTGGGGATACACGAATGGGAAAGTGATATATGAAAATGACAAGACCAGCTCTCCCCTGTCCGACAGTATATCGAAGGATTTGCGAAAAAGGGGCATGTCTTTTGTCGGGACGACGATTATATATGCCTACCTTCAGGCTGTGGGAGTCATCGATTCCCATGAAGAAGGCTGCTTTCTGTGCAGGCAGGGATAGGCTGAAAGCTGAAAGAAAACATTCCAAGATAAAAATAGAAATTTAAATTAGCATACGTATGGATAGAGACAGGCGGGAGAGTAGATACATGAGAAAAAAGGAATTGGCGCTTGAGGTGATAGCGAGGCTGAAAAAAGAATATCCGGATGCGGATTGTTCCCTGGAATACGACCAGGCATGGAAACTGCTTGTCAGCGTGCGTCTGGCAGCCCAGTGCACCGACGCAAGGGTTAATGTGGTCGTAGAGAAACTGTATGAGAAATACCCGGATGTGGCTTCTCTTGCGGCGGCTCCGGTGGAGGAAATTGAGAAAATTGTACGCCCATGCGGTTTGGGCAACAGCAAGGCGAGGGATATCAGCGCGTGCATGAAGATGCTGCAGGAAGAGTATGACGGCAAGGTGCCGGAAGACTTCGATAAGCTTCTTAAGCTTCCCGGGGTAGGCAGGAAAAGCGCAAATCTGATTATGGGCGATGTATTCGGCAAGCCGGCAATCGTGACGGATACCCACTGTATCCGTCTGTGTAACAGAATCGGCCTGGTGGATGATATCAAGGAACCGAAGAAAGTGGAAATGGCGTTGTGGAAGATTATCCCGCCGGAAGAAGGAAGCGATTTCTGCCATAGGTTAGTCTGGCATGGCAGGGAAGTGTGCACGGCGAGGACGACTCCTTACTGTGACAAATGCTGCCTGCGGGATATCTGCAAGCAGCATGGGATATAAAATTTCTTGTAACAGTTCAGCCCTGTACTATTCCGCGGGTAAAATTGCTCTCTATGCGATTTTGCGAATTTCTTTATGTATATTTTAGTTTCGTACAACAGAGTAAGCTGCTGCCTATGGAATCGGAATATTGAGTGAACCGTTATTCCTGGATTCACCGGACATGACCTTATGAGCCCGGTAATAGGTTGGCGTACAGCCAAGGAATTTTTTAAATAGTTTATTGAAATAGCTTGTACTGTTAAATCCGACAGAAAGAGCTAAATCCGCAATGGATATCGGTTCGTCAGGGTGTTCCGCCATTTTCTTGGTTGCCTCCAGAATACGGTATCTCATTAAATATTCAAAGGGCGTCATCTGCAGGGTGCGTGCGAAACACCGACAACATTCACTCTTGCTGATGTGGACGCTCTCTGCAATCTCATCTAAAGAAATTGCTTCGGCGTGATGTGTCCTGATAAAGAGCATCGCCTGCTTTACCCGTTGCTCGTCGAGAGAAACGCGGGGCGGCGGCGCGGCTTCCAACTGTGGAAGCTGCCCAACCAACTCTGACCAAAATAGGCATAAATATCCTTTCGTTGCGACTTCATATCCGAACGGCTTCGCCGTGTTTACGGCGATGGCATCATTGACTGCATCTAACATCCTTTCATGCCAGGGATTCTTCTCATCCAAGACAAGCGCTTTAAACAGAGAAAGGTTCTGAACCGGAAATAAAAACTGTACTTGCAGATAGTTGCTTTTCAACCCAAATAAAAATTCAGGGTGGAAGGCAAAGGAGTAGAAGGTGCAGTTCTTATGGTTTGATGACTCAATGGAGTGCATAACATTTTGGTTGATGATAATACCTTGTCCGGGGTTGAGCGTGTAGGAAGTATCATCGGTAGATACTTCTGCGGTTCCGGCGTCGACAATGATAATTTCTACCTCTTCATGCCAGTGCCATCGAATCCTGTTCATATAGGATTTGTGCAGGTCCAGGTAGGTGACACTGACAGGGTAATCCAATGAGCCGTAGTCTTTCCGCTCAAAATTACCATAAGCCTCAGGCGTGTTCAGGCTGTCCATGCGGACAGTGGAATGGGCGGGCGAATCGGCGATAGGAAGGTCATCGGCGGATGCGGCATTATATGATGTGCGGGATGTATGTACTGTAAGTATGTCAGATGATTTCGAAGCTGTGGGCATACATATTATCCTCCGTTTTTTGATTTATGTACCATCGGAGTCTCTTTGTATCTGATTTATAACTTCTTAGAATCTCCTGTACGGTTTTATGCGATTTCATGTGAGAAACCGGCAGTAAAAATATATAGCTTATTCTAACATGGACAGAAATAAGAGTCAAAATCTATTTCGGCATTGCAGGTGGATGTATTTGACAATGGCGACTTCGGAAAATTATGCATATGATGTAAATATAGTGTTTTTATTTCCGCGGGCAATGAGCCAAGTACCGTGCATAAAACCAACCGAAGGTTGGTTTAGGTATTTGGCGAATGCCGCGAGGGTCGAATACCCGTCCCCTTGGGGCGCTTCAAGCTTGACGCCCTGTTGTTTGCAGCGGGGTATTTGACTTGAGATTCTGGCATGGAGGAGTAGTGCAGAATGGATTCGCAAAAAAATGAAAATCTTTTAAACCTGGCCTTAGACACTCCGGAGACGGAGAGAGAAAGGTCTTTAGAACTGAATGTAGGCTATGATGTGGAGGAAAAAACGTGGGAAGTGATTGTAAAATACCATGGTTCCCTGCAGGAGCTGGCACAGAGAAATATCATGGTGGAGGAATTGATTGCCGGGTATGCAATTCTCACGGTGCCGGAATCTGAGATGGATATTTTGGCAAGTACAGAACAGATTGAGTATGTGGAAAAGCCCAAGAGGCTTTTTTTTGACGATTTAGAGGGGAATACGGCTTCCTGCTACACACCGGGAAGTCAGTTGTTTGGGACGCTGACGGGAAAAGGTGTGCTCGTGGCGGTGATTGATTCGGGAATCAGTTATTGGAATGAGGATTTCCGTAAAGCGGATGGAACAACAAGAATACGATACTTGTGGGACCAGGTGCTAGGCAGGGAATTTAGCATGGAACAAATCAATGAGGCGCTTGCTTCCGGCAGCAGAGAGCAGGCGGAACAGATTGTGCCCAGCATTGATACCACAGGACATGGGACGGCGGTGGCGGGTATTGCTGCGGGAGGCGGCGGAACAGGAGGGGCAGCTTACGCGGGAACTGCACGGGAGAGCGAACTGCTGATTGTGCGACTGGGAACGCCGAGGGCGGATTCTTTTCCCAGGACAACGGAGCTGATGAGGGCACTGACTTATACAGTCAATAAGGCGATAGAACTGCGGATGCCTGTGGCGGTTAATTTAAGCTTTGGCAACACTTACGGTGCGCATAACGGGACTTCTCTGTTGGAGAGGTTTCTGGATAACATATCGGAAATCGGGCGGTGTGTGGTCTGTGTGGGAAGCGGCAATGAAGGAGCGTCCGGCGGGCATGTGGGCGGAAGTGTGGCAGTGACGGGACGGCGTGAGCGGAGCGGCGGATTGGGAGATGTGACCAATATAGTCAACAATTTTGACAGATATGTCACAGAGAATATGACACGTGTGGAAATGACGGTGGGAACCTACGAAACGGGCTTAAATGTGCAGCTTTGGAAGGAATACACGGACCGGTATGTGGTAGTTATGGTATCGCCCTCCGGGGATTCTCTGCTTGTGGATACTGACCGGCCGGGTAAACAGACATATCAGCTTGGGCAGACCAGAATCTTATTGTATAATGGAGAACCTGCGCCTTATCTGACCAGCCAGGAAATCTATTTTGATTTCCTTCCGGCAGAAAACGGCAGATACCTGGACAGCGGTGTATGGACGTTTCTGCTAGAACCTGTGGAGACAATTACCGGAAACTATACTTTTTACCTTCCATCCGGCACGGTGAGAAGCGAGAACACGCGCTTTGTCAGAACCACGCCGGACGTGACGCTGACGATTCCCTCCACGGCGTCTAAGGTGATTACAGTGGGTGCATATAATCCGATTTACGAGTCGTATGCGGATTTCTCGGGCCGGGGATATCTGTACCAGGAACAGGTTAACAGCCGTACTTCGGATTCCTTCGTGAAACCGGACTTGGTGGCGCCGGGAGTGGGGGTGATGGCGCCGGATAGAAATGGCGGATATGTGCCGGTGACAGGGACATCTTTTGCGACGCCTTTTGTCACGGGTGCGGCGGCGCTTCTGATGCAGTGGGGAATCGTGGAAGGGAATGACCCGTATTTGTATGGGGAGAAGGTGAAGGCTTACTTGAGAAGAGGGGCGAAGCCGATTAGGGGGGAGAGGGAGTATCCGAATGCTAGGGTGGGGTATGGGTCGATTTGTGTCGAAAATAGTCTGCCGGGGTAGAATGGAGTAGATTTTTGGGGAATAAGCACTTTGTTTTGGCATATATAGTGTCGAATAAAGTGCTTATTTGTTGAAGAATATTTTTGTTTTCGTTGTAAGTTTGTCGCTAATCAGTGAAATGTAATCTTGGAGAATTAGGAATCAGTGAAATAATTACAAATTCAGTGTCGCCTTTGGACGAAATATGGTACAATAAACTTAATTTATCATTAGCATAGAATATGCGAATTGAAAATGAAATTTGTGGGAGAAATTAAAATGGCTAAAGAAATTGAATTTATCCATAACTTGCGAGGGAAAGGAAGACCACAGATACTGCTTATCGGCAATGGAGTGGAACGGGCATATGGAAGCGCTAGCTGGGATAAACTAATTGATTTAATTAACGTTCGCAAGTTTAGTGAGGAAACACGTGATGAAATAAATAAATTACCGTTTCCTGTGAGATATGAGTTGCTTGCAACCTATGAAAATGCACCAGCAAGCTTTTCTCGGGACGATATAGATGCAGAAGAAGAACGTATGGCAAATGCGATGAAAACTCTGTTGCCGTGTAAGGATACCCGTGAAAGAGACAAAAACGAGAACTGCAATGAATTATTCAAATGGCTGCCTGAGCTTGGGGTGGATCATATTTTTACGACAAATTATTCTTATTGCCCGGAAGAAGGTTATTATCCGAATAGAGAATTTGAGAAAAAATCTGTTCGAGAAAATCTTCGATTCAATCTTAATCCACAGAAGGATAAGAAAGGACGACCAAGTCAGGAAAAAACGTTCCGACTGCATTCGGGATATTTAGTCGGGACAAGCAGTGGCAGTGCAAAGAAGGTCGGTATTTGGCATATTCATGGTGAATGCGGTGCGCCGACCAGTGTTGTTTTGGGGCATGATAAGTATGGAAGACTATTAAAGCGAATTATATCGGTATGTGACGATGAAATAGAATATAAAGAAAAAATAACAAAGAATAATACATACGAATTTAGATCATGGCCGGAATTGTTTCTATTTGGAGATATTTATGTTGTTGGTTTTGGTTTTGCTGAATGCGAATTTGATTTGTGGTGGTTGTTGAGGCGCAAGCAGCGTGAAATATACGCCGACGGCAAGGTATATTTCTATGAACATGAGATAAGAGATGTCCCCAGTGCTAAACAGATGCTGTTAACTGCCCACGGAGTTGAACTTAAATACAATGAGTTTTCGGGAAAAGATGATAAATACAAAGAATTTTATAAACAGGCTTTTGATGATATCCGAAAAAATGTTTGTATTGGACAGTAAAGTGGAAAGGGAGTGAAACGATTGGAATTTGACCAAGTGGTCTGGCTACTGGATCAGCGGTTTGACTTTCTCTTACCTTGGTTTGAGAAGGAATACAAGATTTCACGTAAAGATATTTTGTTTGTAGGTTCATATCAAGGGAATACCCGCAAAGGATTAAAAAAAGTGACGGTGGGAGATTTGCCGGGTGGACATGTCTCATATCTTGAGCCTGAAGATATTAATAAGCTGTATGCGCATAGAATAACCTCGAATAAAAAGACGTTACTGATAGCTTTTTCAGGAGCATATCTGCCATCGGCAGATCATGTAACATCTTTTATAGTTACGGGGAATATTGCGACTGATATCAACAATAAATGGTGGCAGTATGAATTCTTTTGTAAAACCGGTATTAAAACACCAAAGACATGGTGGGCAGAAAATCATTGTCAGTTATTGCATTTGTCACAGGCGCTGTTTAGCCAATATGAGAGTCTGCTGATTAAAAAAGCAGAATTGGCCGGCGGATATAAGATGAAAATAGTTTCTTCTGCTGAAGGCGTTTGTGATTACTGTGGGAGAGAGAAGGAAGATTTTCTAAATAGTGAGTTTTTGATTAGCCAATATATACCACATAAGCAGTCCTTTTCCGGAATGGCTATCATTGACAGAGACGGTAATACAATTTGGTGTGGAGCAACAGAGCAAGTGTTGTACAATGATCTTGCCTATGAGGGGTTGATTTGGCCGCCTTATATTGATGATAAGGGGCTTTGCGATATCAGGGACATTACTCTTAAGGTGGGGAAGGGGTTGGTAGAGCATGGATATTTTGGATATTACAATGTAGATTTCATTCAGGGACCGGATGAAATGTATGCCGTTGAAATAAATGCTCGCTTTTGTTTCAGTACCATTTTCTATGCCTGTTGCTGTGGTGATAAATTTTGGAGGGCTGTGCAGGGTAAAGAGATACATGAGAGCTGGCCGGATAGACGATTGATTATGGGTAAAATCAAAGCGAAAGAGGGTAAAAGCTATTGTAAACTTGCAGATCAATCAAATATTTTAGAGTGGTTTAATAGTGGTATTGGCGGGTTTCAGTCGTATTTTGTGGGTACGGATGAGCCGGAATGTTATGATTATGGTAGTTTTATTGGTCTGTTTGGCGAATTTCTGACAAAGGATACCAATAGGGATGATGCGCTTAGGCTATTTTGGGACAGGTGCTTACAACAATATAGATAATAAAAAGAATTGGAATAGGAATATATGGATAGGCAGAAAAAGGTTCTACTTTGTATGTATGTCGATGATTTTTGCGGCTTTAAAGAAGAGAGCTTTAATTTTTATATAGAAAGACGTTATGTGATCGAGAAAGGTAAAATAAGAAGAAAGAGCGACGAGGAGATTGAAAATTTTCCGAATGATTTCTGGAGGAATAATATTCCGGAGAATAACATTTCGAAGAATAACGTCTCGGCGGTAACGCTGCTTATTGGTGAAAATGGTGCGGGAAAGACCACTCTCATGCGTCTCTTAATCAAGTGGCTGTGCCAACTGTCTGTGGGACATATTCCCAAGGAAAAGGGGGCATTGGTAATAAGTGTTGATGGGGAGGGTAACAATGATGATTATAAGAGCAGGGATAAGCTGATTGCCTTTGATAAGGGGGAGCTTTGGGGGATAGAGATTAATAAATGTAAAGAAATTGCGGCTATTAGAGATATAGATGAAATAAAAAAATTGTTGAGCGATATTCGTCTGGCATACTATACAGACACTATGACAGATTTGGAGTTGAGCGATATTTTGACAAAAGAGGAACTTGTATTTTTGCAGGACGATTCATTGCTCACCAGGCTGTCAAATTCGATAAAAAGTAAATATAGTGTCGATAGTATAAAGGATTGCATAAAACGAGAAGACTTTGTAAAACAAATGAAGTTGTTTTTGTACAGCCGTAAGGAGAGGGATGATAGTATGCCCAGATTGCCGGATTGTCTGCAGAGATTCCCGATTCGATATATGAAACTAACAACGAAAGAAGTTGGGAATGAAAAGAGTTTTGATGGGATTCTTGATGGTAATAGCAGTCTGGTACAGGAAGCTATTGATTTATGGAACAAAGTGTTTGACGGTGATAGTAATCATAATCTGTCGGGTATTTCCAGAGCGCTTTTGTGGGAGTTGTTTTCCGGCACTATCATATCGATGCTCCAATGGGAGCGAACACTCCCGAAACTGGAAAACAGTATCGTAACGGAAAAGGTTAGGGCTTCGTTGAGAGCATATATAAGAACCGGCAATTTTAAGTGGAATACGGTTTTTAAACGCTTTTTTACAAATCTGTTTAGTGATTGTGAAAAAGCGTTTAATGGCACGCGCAGTTATGGAGAGTTTTGGACTGAGTGGAGCCAACAGGTTGAGGAAAAGATAAATAGCTTTTTAGATGTTTTAAAGAGTATTGAAAAGAGTAAATTTTTGAAAAAGTGGACATTCTCTGAAAATGCGCAGAATACGTGGGAGTTTAAGCTTGCGTATTTTGATGAAAAGGATGGAGACGGATGTTCAATTTGGCTGCAGGATTGGATAGAACTATGGGAACATTATCTGACGGTTGCACATTTGATGCCGGGGTGTAGGTTTGATTGGAAATATGCGAGTAGCGGGGAGACAAATAAAACAAATCTATATTGCACAATGCAAGTGGCTGATATGGGTGAATGTAATAATGTGTGGTTTTTATTGGATGAACCAGATAATACTTTTCATCCTGGATGGAGAAGGGAAATAATACGGGAAATTATTGATATATGTTTAGTTTATAATATAAATTCACAGCTGTTGATAGCTACTCACTCACCAATAATGCTGTCGGATGTGCCAAAGCAGGCGATAATATTATTAAAAATTGATGCAGAAGAAGTAAAACAATACTTCATCCCGGAAAGCAGCTCATTTGGTCAGCAGATATATACACTATTTAGAGATGCCTTTTTCATGGAACAAGGTGTAATTGGAGCCTTTGCAGATTTAAAAATTCGTGCAACATACAATGGACTGCTAAAACTTGAAAAGAATTTGAAAAGCGAACAGTCAATAAGTGAAGACAGATTGATTCAATATGAAAAGGAATTAGAAGACCAAAACAACATTATTAAGCTTATTGATGAGCCATTGCTGAGGGGCCATCTTTTGCAGCTTTATAATTGGTGTTTTCATGCGCTTGATGTGAGAATGTAACAAAAGAAAAAGTAACAATTTGTTGAAAGAAGGTATTGTTGTGATTCGACTGAGACCTTTTGGGAAAATGACATATGAAGAAATACGTGAAAAATATTTGGAACAGCTTGTGGACGCTAAAGCCGTGGAATTTGATGCGGCGGATATTTTAGGCAGGGATTCAGATGAAACAGATAAAGGGAAATCGAAGAATTCTTATGATAAGCTTGCGGTTTTTCCCGCATTGCGACAATATTTATATGATGCAGATGAAAAAATAATAAAGAATAATCTCCGACAGATATTAATTGGACCTGACGAAGCGCCCAGAAGCCTTGGTGGTAAAGGTGACCCTATCACTATGCGAAGTGTGTTTGAAAAGATCATTTTAGACATAGAGAGGGATGCTTCTAATATTCCAAAAACTGCTGTTGATGCATGTAAGCAGATCTTTAAATATGAGCGATTGAATGTTGTAGGAAAGAAACGCCCCAAATATCCGAAACCTGTGGCATATTGGCTACAAAGCCAGTTGTGTGTTCGTGTGTGCCCTTATTGTAACCGAATATATACTACAACACTGTATGGGAAAAAGAGAATAAGGCCGGATTTTGATCATTTTTACCCTCAGAGCAGGTATCCTTATTTGGCTGTTAGTCTTTTTAATCTGATACCTTCGTGTAATATATGTAATAAAGCAAAATCTGATTACGCAGAGATAAAAGAAGATATTATAATAGAGACTAAAAAGAGAACATTTACATATAGACAAAAGAAAAGTATAATATATCCGTATGATGAATCATATAATGAATTACATATGAATATATCCTTCCGTGCAATATTTTATGATAATAAAGTGATGATGGGACAAAGTGATGATTTTACGATAGAGCTTCGGCCAACGAAATACTCAAAAAACATAGAATTTGAAAATTTAGCACCGACAAAAACAGAGTTAAGTGAACGATTCAGATATGCAATCAAATCAGAGACAGCAGATGATGTAGAAGCAGCGGACAAAGAAGAACTTGCGTTTTGGAACAGGGCTAAAAATACGATTGAGTTATTGAGGTTGGAAGAGTTTTATAATGAACACAAATCTGAAATAAGGAAAATAATGCGCATTCATTATGAATATACTCAAGTTGCCAAATGTCTTATTATGCAACCGCTAAATAATCAAACAGTATCGGTGCATATGGATTCTTTATTTACCAGAGACTTACTATATTTTGCGTCTTTGCAGCCAGAAGAATTGGGAAATAGCCCGTTAAACAAACTAAAGAGGGACATTCTGGAGCAACTGGATGAGATTGAAAACACTGGCATTTTCTGTTAATATGAGGAGTAATGAAGATGGAAAGTACCGAAATTATGATAATACTTGAAGAAGTGCTGCGAAGCAAGAGAAGCGCAGAGGGTGACTGGATTGATGAATACATAAACAAACCTTTTGGCGGCAGCAAAGATATATGGAGATACACAGTAGACGGAGATAAAGTTGTTGTAACAAACCTGACAGATCACGAATCAGTATGTGGTTCCTTCAAACAGTTTTTATGGGACAGGCTTCGCCTGGACTCAGTATGCAATATCTATAGACAGCAATATGATAGATGGATGGAGCTTAACTATGGGATACCCTATGTCGAAACAGACATTGTGAGAGATTCTGATGACGGTTTGGAATCAAGCCATGAATTTATCCGCAACATTTGGAAGGTGAATCCTGGCGAAAAAGAAGGCGGTTTAAAACTGTTGATGGCGGAATATGGCATGGGAAAAAGCTCCTTTTGTCAGGGCGTGAGACTATTGGCAGCTAAGGAGATTAAAGAAGCTTTTTTGTACGATGATGCCTCGTTTCCGTTTGTCTTTGATTTGAACGAGTATCGAAACAGCGCATTTGACGAATTTGTAAAAAACCGGCTCAGTGATCAGTATGGTGTTAACATAAAATTCAAGACATTTGAAAAACTGTGTCGGACCGGCATTTTCTCTGTTGTATTAGACGCATGGGACCAGATGCATGATACGCCTGTGATGAGGCAGACGAGGCAGGATATATTACAATTCAGTGCTTTGTGGAAAAACAGAGGAAGAGTGCTGATAACCTGTCGCCGTTCCTTTTATCAGAAACAGCTTCATATGAAAAAAGACGAACTATTTGATACTAAGGATGTACAAGCCGCGAAGTTTTATACTCTGGCAGGTTTTAATGAAGGATCGGCAAGAGATTATTTTGCAAAGGCAAACGAAATTTGGGAAAAGGATGGCCGGCAACCGATAGACCAAGATTGGGTCAATAGATGTTGGGAAATAAACAGTGAACTATTTGGCAGACCGCTGAACCTAAAGCTGTTGGTCAAACACTTTGACGCCATTACAGCAAAATATAAGTTGACAGATGAAAGAGTTGAGACTTACCAGTTTTTACAGATTATTTTGGCGAGATGGCAGACGGGAAATGACATCCGTTCTCTTTCATCCGGAAAAGACATATTAAAAGCTCTTGTTATGCTTACATTGGAATCCGGGCTTAACAGAAGCGTTTCGCTTGACAGCTTTAAGCGGATGATCAAAAAGGAGATAAAAAATGATGAGTATTGGGAACGCATCAAAAGTGTTATCACCAAACTTGATTTTGTGTCAATAGGTGATGACGGACAAATAGAATTCCGCCTTGCAGCGTACCAGGAATTTCTATGGGCGCATTATGTTCTGGCTGAGTTGGAAGAGAGAAGACTCTGTGGAAGCGATAAGCTGCTAAACCGATTTATGCTTCCGCAGGAGGTTCGTTCATGGATTGCCAAGGAATTGTCACAAAAGGAGAGCAATTGTCTGAAAGCACAGCTGGAGCTGGTAAAATACAAAATGAAAGCAGAGGTAGGTTACAGTGGAAGTAACGCCATTACGCTTTTGCGAGATCTGAACAACGTGGATTATTATAAAAAACAGCTTTTGAAGCTTGCAGAGGATTTAGCTTTCAGACCTTTTGAGGAGGCAGATCTCCGCGGATTAAATCTGACAGCGAGTAATTTTGAAGGTACTAGCTTCGTTGGAGCAGATCTGTCATATTCAAGGCTTGACAATGCAATATTTACTGCCACAAATCTTTCAGAGGTAACTTGGGAGGAATATGGTAAGTTACAGAAATGTGTATTTTTAAACGATTCCGTTGTTGTCGGTACAGAGTCGGGCAGTCTGTTGACCTTTAGCATTACTGATAATACAGCGGAGATGCAGAATTTGGCTGATGAAACCATTAGGGATGTTGCAACTGATTTGGCGGGTGTGTATACGGCCAGTCAGGATGGATGGATCAGTTATATCAAGAATGGTCAACTGAAACATGCTTATATAGTTGGCAGTGGTTTACAATCTATTGGAACAAGCGGTACGGAAGGTTCCGTTTATGTGGGTGCAAACCGTGATGGGCTTTATCGTTATAACTGGAATAGTGGGAGCTACCGTAAGATACATGTGACAGACAATGGAAAACCTGTTGAGAAATTTGATGTGGCAGATATACATTATTTTACACGTGAAATAAATGAGCAGGATAGCGAAAGCTTGGTTGCATATATTTCCGATAACAGCAAGAGTCTGGTATTGGTACAAATACAGGGGAAGGACAGGGGATTTGTTGAAGGAAAGTGCACGCTGAACAGAGATAATCTGAAATTTGGAGATATCTGTTTTGCAGATGATTTTCTGGTATATTCGGTCGCGGGGAAAGGAGTTTATCATATACCGGTTGATGAGATGGACGGTAAAATAGAACAGGAGGACTTATTGCGTGATAGAAGATGCCTGTATGAGTGTGCAAGTCCAGTAGAACTTGCATGGGTGAAAGGGGAGCATATTTTGATGGTTATAGAAAAATCAACTGTTTTTTTGAAAACGGTTAATTGTATTTTGTTTAATGAGGAGAAAAAGCGCAAGGAGAGAGACATTGAATGGCTCTATGATAATAAAAACCATGCAGTGAGAGGAGCGGAAATAGAAGGTTTTTATGTGTCGAATGAAGGGAAATATATTGCATTATCCGGTGATAAATTGGCGGTCTTAGAACTTGTTGATAATGAATACTACCAGATGATAAGGGAGCCAATCGAGGCAAGAATAAGTTGTAACCATGCTGAATTCAAAGGATGTACGGGACTTACGGAGAATAGTCTTAAGTTTTTAGAAAAACGCGGGGCAATTATAGAGAAATACGAGGAAAGATAGATAATAAGTGCAGAAAGGAAAGCGGTAATATGAGCAAAGAAAATTTTATTTACTGGAAAGAACTCGTTGGGCTTGAAGATACTGATTTTCCACAGTTGATACCGCTGGATAAAGATAATATACATAAAGCAAGCATTGTATCCACACGCTTGATGCCAATAAGAAACGGCATTTCTACAAATAATCTTGTATCTGTACAGGTCCAGCCAGGATGGGGTGCAACTACGCTGTTTCGAAAAATTGTAAGTGATTTAAAGAAGGATAGTATAAAACTTCTTATTAATTTTGATTTTGAAAAAGACGAGTTGGACGGTTCGCTCACTGAGCAGGAATTTGAGTTTAGAACAAAGTGGAAGATGGCAAGTGGTATTGCAGAAATTATGCGTGAAGTGCCATTGCAGCAGATTTATATGTATGAAGTATTTGATTTTGAGGATACGGGGAGTACACCGTGGGTAGGGTATTTGCGAAGAAAAAGAAAGAGGTTGAATGAATGTCAAGACAATGCGAAGGATTTTTATGAGGAGTTCCCTTTTTTCAACAAATTCTCCATTGTGGATTGTGTAAATTATTTTTTGACCAATTTTCAAATACAGAGTGTTTTTATGTATCTTTTCCCGCGAAAGATCGATGAGGATTATTTGCTGGAATTGGTGAGCATGATCAAAAACAAATATGATGGCATGAATATTGCACCGGCTGCTATGCGTGAGGTCTATATTTCCACGCCGAAAATATTTAAGTTGATAAAAAATGTTTATACACGTCCGTTTTATGAAATATCTTATAAACGGTACAGTGCGGCTGAAATGTACAGTATGCTTGTGTCTGCTTATAAAAACGATGATGTTATGTTTACTTCTGTCAATGATGTTTTTGATGAGGAATTTATTACCAAGGCATACAACGAAAAATTATCTATGAATAAGATTATGGAGAAGGTAACAACAATTATTGAAGACAACCTTGAGGGAGATACGGCAAATATTCCATATAAGCTTTCCATTTCAGGAAAAAGCGAGGTGTAGAATTATGATAACAAATAAAGATTTAAGGCGCTGCAGCCAACAGGTGTTTACATATTCGGCCCAATATCAGGCACCGTTTTATGGCAGGGAGAAGAGTATTATAGAGATGCAGAAGAAAACAGCTGCATTGCAACCCGGAGAAGTACTGATAATTTCTCAGCCGCTGGGAACCGGGAAGACTTTTTTGGTGAATCACATGATTTCGGAGGAAAAAATAGGTGTTCCCAGAAACAGTAATTTTCTGACGGCAAAGGGCATTGATGAAAACCCGGATTCCATGAAACAATTTCCTGGCGATATTCTAATTGTGGACGAAGTCGATATTAAAACTGCCTACAAAAAACTGACTGGTGGAATGAATAATTTGCAGAAGTATTTGGATGGTTCTGAAAAGAAAGCGATTGTTATAGGTGATTTTTCGCTTAAAGATCCTAAGTTAAATAGTTGTCTTCAAAATCAGCAAATATTAACTGGTTTTGAAGAGTTAGACAGAGAGTTTTTGCGTGGGGTTCTCACGCAACGGTTTCAATATTTTATGTCAGAGTCTCTGGATGCTGATTTTTGCCTTGAAGATGTAATAGATCCTGAACTGATTTATTATCTTTCACCGGCATGGATGAAGATGGTAAACAGCTTTAGAGGGGTATTTTCCTTGTTGCAGAGTGTTGTAAACAGCGACAAGTATGTTCGGTTTAACAATGAGAAAGCGTATTTAGAGATTTCAATGTTCAAAGAGTATTTGGCTGATGATGATGCCCTTGAGTTGGACGAGGAAGTACAATATGAGTTTTTAAAGATATTGAAAGATTATTTACGCTCAGAGTTTCCAAAAGGTACAGGTATAACAAGAGGGTTTACTATAGACGAGCTTTATCAGCTTGCGCAAATGGGGGACCTTGATATAGAATATGATGATTTTGCAGATGATATTTTATATCCTCTGGCAGTTGCAGATCTATTGATTTCGACAGGCATCCCTACATATAATGATGGCCAGTTTATCCGCAGACCTGCGCCGTTTGTGCCGTCATTAAAATTGCTGTTGTTGGCTTATTGATTTTGGAGGGAATACTGTGAATGAAGATGTGATCTTGCTTTCTCTTCTGCTCAATGCAGACAATGCAGCTGATATAGAGACTCAGTACAAGCTTATAACTGGTATGATAGCTTTGATCAGTAGGGGAGCAGAAGTGGATATGGATGAATTTGAACTGCTTGTCGAGGACACTGTGGGTAATAGAGCTGTATCCGTTCGTAAAGCCGAAAAATTACTGGAACAGACGAATACATTTACAATTATTAATGGAAAATGGCGATACAATGTCAATTTTTTATTTGATAAACAGGTGTTGAGATGGGAGAAATTCATTAAATTATTTGCACAGGAAAGGCCAGAGGTTGAGTTTGGAATTTCATGTGAAAGCGAAGAAAAAAGTGCAATTTTGAGAGGAATAAACTGGACTGTTCGTATGAGTCTTGTGGCGATACAAAGCGGAATTATCAATGGACTTCCGGCTTTTTTTAGTTGTAATGATGATGGGGATTGGCTCATCGGCTTTCATGTAGCCGGCACGGCAACATTTGATGCATTGCTTTTGTTATGTCAATCAGTGGATTATTTACTTGATTGCGAAGGGGAAGCGGAAGAGATTGCACATTGTCTTTCTTTTCTGCTAAATAAAACGATTGCCTGCCAGTGTATTGCATCCGGTTGGGATAAGGGCGGATTTTTTCCGCTTGAGGACCAGCCGGAGTCCGATCATCCGACAGTGGACGCAACGTGTCTGGCGGTTATGGCATTGTGTTCAATATATGAACGGCGAAATAAAATTGAGGGATTTTGCGGTAAGATTGAAAGTACTAATAAGGATATAGAACAGTCTGTGCTGGACGGATTGGATTTTTTGTTCCGTATGCAGTTCTCCGATGGCAGCTTTGGGATATACAAATATGAGGATGGACGAGAAGGAGCTTCAAATGAGAACTGCACCAGAATGGTTCAATCAACCATGGGGGTATGCAAAGGCAGCGGTGTTTTTGACAGTACCGAGAGATTTGATCTTTATCCTGCTTGTAGTAATGTCATTTCGGATACATATAGTTATCTTTGCTCTCACACAGCAGAGGCGGGAAGTTACCAGGTCTGGGCACCATATTTTGGCAATAGGGCACAGGATTATAACATCGCTGATGTCATAGTGAGTACTGCGAGAGTCTGCAGATCGTTTATACCGGTCTGGTGGCAGTGTGAGGATGAGCGGGAAAATATAGTCAAATATTGCCATGATTTTTTGTGCTATTGGCGTGAAAATGAGGAAAAGGTTGTTGACAAGGTTGGAAGATATCGGTTTAATTCACCGGCAGAAAACGGCTTTTCTGCTGGCGAATATTTCTGGCCGAGCCGTCCTGACATGCTGGCAGCATTCACAGTGCTGCAGGCTTACAATATCTTTGGTCTTGCATTGACAAAGAAGGAATGGGCACTTATAGAACGTACCGTTCATCGCACTCTTAATATACAACATCCACACGGGCATTGGGACAACCCTTTGGCTGAAAAAACACCGTTTTGTGCCGTGACACTGGCGGCCATTGAATTGTTACAGGAATATCGAATAGCAAAGGGAGTGAACTGATGGACTATACGGAATTGAAGGTTCGCCTGATGCAGCAGGGAGCCGTGGTTACACCTGCTGCACGTAGGACGATGTACCGCAGCCGTTTCGGCTTGATTACATTTTCCGATTATGCGACTACAGGTGGTATAGTGGCAGTGTTGGATGAACGGGTATATGTGAATATACCGGTGAAGTTTCAAGGTACACTTTTTACAGTCGATCTATTTGAGGATAGGTTGGTCTTAAAATATGATACTAGAATCATAAAAACATCATTCCGAATAATACCTGTACCGAAATATGCATTGGATGTTGAGCGGTTAGATGACGATACACCTGTGCGGGAATTGGTGATGACCCATGCGGATAGGGTACGTATCTCTCCAGTGCATGGATGCGGGTATCACTGCAGTTTTTGTACCAGCAATGCGGCATATTATAAAGAAATCTCCTGTGAACAGCTTGATGAAGCCTTTAAGATTGCCCTGCATGATCCATATAACAAGCCGCGACATGTGCTGATCAGCGGCGGAACACCAAACGAGGAATCGGATAGTTACACATGGATAAATAATATCTATCGTTATTTTCCACAGAGCTATCCACAATTTGATTTTGATGTGATGCTGTCTCCAAGGGGGATGGTGCCGGAACAGACTTCTACAGAGGACTATGGTGAATTTCTGAGTTATTTGCATGATGAATGCGGCATAAAAACATTATCAGTTAATCTGGAATTGTATAACGACAGGCTCAGAGAACGATTTATTCCAAACAAAGCGGCAGTGGGCAAGGATAATTATTACAGGTTTATCGGCCAGGCAGTTGGGATTTTTGGTTTAAAAAGTGTTCGCTCCTCTTTGGTTGTTGGGTTGGAATCCGAAGAGGATACTTTGAATGGTGTGCGTATGCTTCTTGATTGTGGCTGCCTTCCGGTATTAAGTGCATTTGTGCCGGCGCCAGGTGCCGATATGGCGAACTATCCGGCGCCAAGTGTTGAATTATTACTGGAAATAGTAAGGAAAGCTGCTGATATGGCGAGAGAGGCAAGTTTACAATTGGGACCTCTTTGCAGACCTTGTACACATAACAGCATAACAGTTGAAGAAGGGGAAGTTGTAATATAATGAAGAGTCGGAATAGTACTTCGAGAGACTCTTCTTAAGTAAAAAATGTTGAAGTAACTTGAGAATAATTTATCTCCAATTTAGCTTGAACTTAGCAATAATGGGACATACTTCTTACGAAACTATATGGGTTTTAGCGATTTTTGATCCCCAAAATGCAAAAGCTTGTAACATTAACTTGACAAACGAAGGGTTAAAACTGCGGAGTCGTGTAATAATGTTCACTTATTTCGTTGTATAAGTAATGAATGAAGCGTTTATTATATTTCTATTAGTTTTTTGTAAGTGAAGAGGATGCTTGTATATGGGGAATGAAAATGATACGATAAAACTAAAAGAGATGTGTGCAGATTCAGTATTTATTAAAAGTGGAATATACAGAAGAAAAAAGAATAAAGGCTAATTGCTGATGAAGAAATGTGAAAAGATTACGATAAATGGGAAACAAGATATAGTTGGCAAGATGTGTTAATAAATTAAGATATAAATGACACAATATATGAATTGTTGGCAAATGTATTGGAATTACGGTTAAAAGCAATAAAATAATGGTATATTTAACGTGAAGTATGATATTGATTCAAAGATTTGCTTATTTAAAAAGTAATTATGGGCTCTAACTGTAAGGCAAAGAGAACAATATTTATTAGATTTTTGTTTAAATGGAAATAAGATTCAGCTGCAAAGGGCAAAGCTTTCTTATTTATAATTGATTATTGTATCCCAGAAGCATGATAGATGGCTGATGAGATGATTTTGATTTTATAAGGTAGCGTGAGAAGGGAGCAAACATGAATGACTGTCATGGCATACAATGACTGGCTGAGAAATTTATTAAAGAATGTGGAGTGTGTGTTGGCATTTGATACAGCCGCCGATTTTCTAGGGCTGACGAATGGAGGATACCGACCAGTGGCACAGATTTTTGTTGATAAAAGACAGAATATTGAAGGAACTGAGCAGATTTTAGTACCGTCATTGGGAGATCTTGAGTGTGAACAACGAAATGGACTTATATGTACTACGGTGAATAGAACTATTATTGATCTTTTGGAACAAAATGGTGATGAGCAGATTATTACAGAGAGTTTGGCAAATTATTATGAGGAACATGATGGGAGTTTTGCTGGACTTAAGATACCAAACCATTTGCAGCAAAGATTTGAAAAGTATAGTACATGGGCATTGGAATATTATGAAGAGTAGGTGAAATGTTTGGATTTGATGGAGTTTTTATATAATGTGATGGAAGAACTGTCAAAAGCGGGCGTGCCGATTGTGTTTAAAGGGGCAATGGTTCTTAACCTTGCAATCAGGAACAATAATCCTTCAAAGGTAGAGAGAGCCACCAGAGATATTGATGGGGACTGGGTTGGGGAAAGTCCGACTATGGAGAAAATGGGAAGGGCATTGCAAAGTGCAGTGAAAAAAGTTAATTCTTCCTTAGATGTTCAAATCAACAGAGTGTTTGGAGAAAGAAAATCGGCAGGATTTAAAATTATCAATGGAAATAAAGAGAAAATTGCAAGTATTGATTTAAGTGTCAGGCAGAATCAGTTTTGTGAGCCGTATATTTCATACGTTAATGGAATAACAATCAATGGAGCCAGTTTATCAAAAATGTTGTCAGATAAAATATATGCGATCTCAGGTGAGAATGTATGTAGGAGAATGAAGGATGTGCTTGATATTTATATCATCTCTTTTATTACAGAAATAGATACGGATGAATTGTATCAGATATGGAAAGAAACAAGGAGAGAATTAGGGGATTTTGAAGCATATAAAACAAAGTCTGCTGAATTGAAAGAAGCTTATGATAAAATGAAAGGCATAAAGAATAAGCCAGATTTTTATGAAGTTTATTATAGGGTAAACAACGTGATATGTAAATTTTTCCACCAAAATAAAAATTTACAATAGAAGAATTTGAAATAGTATTTATTGATTTGTAAGCCGGAGAGAAATCTTTGGCTTTTGTTTATAAAAAATTCAGGGAAGTTAACTTGACACTAATTCACCGTCAATTTTGCCCTAACTTAGCATTAGCGAACCATACGCCCCACGAAGTTATGCGGGTTTCAGCGATTTTTCCTCAAAAAAAGTGAAAAAAGTTTGTGATATTAACTTGACATACGCGGGGGTGTGTGGTAAATTACTGCTAAGTTGGGGAAAAACTGGTGATAAATTATTGTCAAGTTGAAATGCCTAAAACAGCCGTTATTATTTTTTCGCGCACTCTGCTGCTTTCCATCCATCGTAGCGAGTTTTGTTCTTATCCTTTCTCTGTCCGGTCAGACTTATCCGACACTGCGCAAGATATCCTATAATATTCCCGTGGAAATAAAAAAGCTAGAAAGTGTAAAATGGATCTACATTTTATACTTCCTAACTCTGTACAAAATAACAAAATTATTTTAGTCCTATATCAACGAGGACAGTCAACGCTTATAAACATATTTCATCCAAAAGGGTGTCTATGTAATCCTACAAAGCATCCTTTCATCTCTTTTGCACCTTCGCCTTATTCCCAACACTGTCCGCTACAAAGGCATCTCCGTGCTTTCATAATGATTTAATCATGTATGATGTTCATTTTCCTTACAGGGCATCTCGATTTGTATCCTTGCAGGGCACGTGTTTGGCTTTGCTTGGGACTCGGCTACTTTTACCATTGAACCCATTCCGAAAAAATCTCTTTTGCAAGAAATAAATCTGACCAGCATCCACCAAATTTCAAGCACAAAAAGGAGTGAATCATAATAGTAGTAGCCGTACCGCCTAGAATATGAACAAATTTTTCAAAGAGTAGTTCATACCTTCACCCATTTAGCTTATATACTATATCCATAGCACTGAAGCAGTATGTGTATGACGGATTGGCATATGCAGACCTAAACACCGCACAGCAGCACAACGCGACTTTCTGCTATCTAAAAACAAGCTATCAGTGCTAGTATTCCTGTGGCGCTACCTCTACCCTATCACCAAGTTACAAGCAAAACTTACTTAAGAACTTCTTTTCAATAAAAATCCTCTTTGTGTAAGTTTGATGCCATCTATATATTTTCAGCATCTTTCATGCGTTTCTTCCGCTGAAAGGAATATTGAGCGAACTTTTCTCCTTCTTTAGGCGGCGTAGAAAAGGAATTCCACTCTTCATGCCTTTCTGCTTCTACCTTATTGATATTGAAATTATATGTCTTTAATCTACCGATAGGCTTGATTACAGTTGCTTTCATCGTTTCCTCCCATACACTACCTCTATTTTAATACATTTTAAAGGTTTTTTAATACTAAGTCAATGCGATTCGTAAAGTTTATGCTATATTAACTATTATATATTTCTTTATTAATATCATCTTTCATTCTTTGAATACATAGCAAAATTTCATCATAAATATTTTGATTATCGGGACTGTTTCCCTGTACGGTTTTTCCGGCGAAGAGTTGATATAGCTGGCGTATTTCCTTTAGTAACTCGCGCGACTCCCTACCCATAGTCTGCAACTTATCTTCCAACCAGTCATTACACTCTGCCAAATAATCATACAAAAGCGAATCACAATCCGATAACTTGAGATTTTCATCGCTATTCCAACCGACTTTATGCCCCAAGGCCATCATGACTTTATCTCTCAGTTCTATTTCTTCTCCGCGAACATCCATTCCCTCCGATATACGGTAAGCCTCGTCAAATGCATTTTTATCACACTCTAACAGCCGTACTGCCACCAGATCTGAAAAAACTTCTTTATACACTTTCATTTCTCGTTCAATTTCAGTATTCATAGTGTTGCAAATGAGCATCTCTGTGGCTTGGGACTCTGCATTATCTAAAAGCTTATTGATTTGGTAAAAGTCTCTTTCTTCTGAGCTATTAAACTTTTGGTATATTTTAATTAAATTGAGACGATTTATGATTCTACATTGTGAGAGTACATAGCGGCAAGCAGATTTTAATGTTTTTTCTACATCATCTCCATAATAGCCTTTCTCTTCTATTTTGTCCAGAAATGAAATCATTATGTCTCTGGCGGTTTCCTTAAAACTGTCTATCAGTAGTGACAGTACTTGGTTATTTTCTTTATCTTCCGTAAAAATAGAACGAATAAGCCTGATTATTACAAACTCTGCCATTTTTTCAGCCCGATCTTTTCGGCATCTCAAATCTCCGCCAATATAGTGCCCCATTTCATGTGCTAATATAATCATAAAGGATTTTGGCATATATAAAGTTCTCTGAGATATTTTGGCACATACCAGAAAACTTTGAGGACTTTTTTCCAACTTCATCCAGTGTGTAATCGGAGTGGC
The DNA here is from genome assembly GCA_947172645.1 of uncultured Lachnospiraceae bacterium. GTDB lineage: Bacteria > Bacillota > Clostridia > Lachnospirales > Lachnospiraceae > UBA3282. The sequence continues at coordinate 151,302 of CAMWBY010000009.1, forward strand.
TTCCATAGTGGGTATAAGAATACATCGATACTTTCTTCCGCTGTTTCCCAGAAGCCTCGCTACACAGTCTGTAAACCATAAAAACAGCATATTAAGCTTAATCGGAATGGAAAACGGTGTCCCACTATATCCGGGAACCATTAAATAAACCTGATCAGTATGAATCGTATGGTATATTACAGAATTCACACATTCAAGAAATTCGCACATTGATTGTTTAATAGTAAATAATCCAAGATAATATTTCGTCCTATCTTCGATATTGGCTATTTGATTAAGCGCACAGTTTAATTTTTCGTCAAACATTTTAAAAGAAGGATATAGAAGATAAAAAATATCTTCTGATAAGCTGAATCTCTCATATTGGGCCAATACATTAAGTGTTCTAAGCATGGCTAAGTAATATGAATACAAACTTTCATCCCCGTTATCCAGTGCAGTTTTCAAATATATTTTATATTCTTTTATTTTATTCTGAAACCAGTTATGTGATACATTAACCGGTGAAAATATTTTCTCATTTTCTGTATTGACTACACTATCTAGTAAATTACTGTTTAAAATATATGAAGTTTCGATATTAAATAAGCGAGGCTGACACTGCTTTTTATCATTGTCTACCCTTTTGTTGTAACTTTCATTTTGGTGGGTTGCAAAGCCATCTGGAATCAAAAAGGCTAACATGGTTTTAACATCAGTATCTGGCAGAGACAATATCATATTTTCATGCCCTGAAATATAGGAACAAGTAGCCTGCTGATAATTTTTTATAGTATAAGTGGCATTAACTTCGTCCAGAATTTTTTTCTCAATAGTGGCAATCTGGGGTTCACCTGATGACACCAATCGAATGTCTAATCGGAACACATGTTCTTCTAAATAGCATTTTGTTCCTCGCCAGCAATCCAGTATCTTTTTATTTATTTTGCAATCATTGAGGTACTGCTCTGAAACTCCAAGAACAGAATGCTGGTATCTTATCTCTGACAAAGAATCAATATATTGCAAATGCTTTTCGATTTGGCTTAAACTATTACCGGTTATAAGTAAAACCAAATCTGCATTATCGTAGGTACAGTATGTAATAACATGACATATTTTATCAGAACCAGATTTCATATCGTCTTCAATTTTACTGCCTAACAACTGATACTGCATAGGATCATCTAACTGAAGAAAAGATATGCCAAAAAAAGGCATTTTCTCTTTTGCATCCCAGAAAGATTTCGATTTTAGTACAGTATCCTTTTCATAGCGAAACAGTCCGATATTTATACTTCCATATTGACCAGTGATATTACCTATTTTTTCACCGGATTTGTACCACAGGCCAGGTATCGGTGCCGATGGATTATCTATGAGCAAAGAGCTATATTGCGCAGACTCTACTTCCATAATATCCAAGCCGTCATAATATCCCCAACATGAATAATCGCTACATAATTTCTCATCATACAAATCCATATAATGTTGCTTATACAAAGTTAATAATCTGGCATCCCACATTTTTCTTTCCCCCCTTATCTAAAATTCCAACTTATATTCAAATAATTGAGCAATTATCCTGTCGGCTACATCTACTCTGGTCAACATCATGATATCCAGACATGACTGCAGTATAAGACTATTGAATAAATTTCTATCGTACCCCATAAAATCAATCTTGTATTCCTTAGCGGATTTCTGTAGGAAACTTATAAATACATCGTTCTGTAATCTTTCCATCGGATTCATCGCACACATTTTTTGATGCATCCCCCATAAGATCGTCCATATAAACATATGTTCTGTATAGGACCTTTCCATGTTATAATCCTCAAGATTTTCTATCAAGTTAATGCACAATTGATAAAGGTCACCATCCCGTTCAGAAATTAAGGCAGCCAAAATGCCTTTGCGAGTATCGACACTTACTTCTGCACTAAAAATATCAAAGGCTATTTGCTTTATTATTTCTTTTTCTGCAACTGATAGCATGATTTTAAACAAATCATATACTGCCTTTCGACCGAGAAGTCCACTTAAATTGGGACATACCTCCTTTACTAATATTTTTTTTAGACTTTCCACATCTTCAAATCTATAATAGTCTATATTTTTAACCATATCCAACAAAAGCCAATGCCGCATTTCTGTCGTATTGGTATAATTAATTAGCAAGTTATTTTGAATCCTCAGGTTTTTGTTCTTTAGTTCTTTTTCCAGAGCCTCGTTTTTTTCTTTCAACTTTTTGCATATTTCCCCACTCTGTCTACAAATTGTATTTTCAATTGCTTTATGTGAGATACTTAACATAACTAAATAGAAGAAGCAAAATATATACATAAGTTGAGTCCAGGTTACAACGGTAAACAACACTGGTCTGTTATAAGTTGATGCAAGAACAATATATACCAGTTGTCCCCAGAAAGAACCAATTAGGAAGACAGAATCGCTCATCCCTAAACTTGCCACTAAAAAATCGATTAGTCGGATTCCATAATTACGGTGCTCGATTTGTCCCAACAAAAATCCCATAGGAATTGAAACAGCACCCCATGTTATAGCTACTACGGGAATTACATTTGAAATATCGTATTCAACAACCTGCTCAATCCAACCAAACCAGTAATTGGCAGGACATAAATCTGCTAAAAGGGCAAAGAATTCTAAAAAGAACATTATCTTCAATATGTAAATGATTTTCTGGATTCCCCCGACATCGAGAATATATTCTTCCCACAAAATCCCTTTTAACCTATTCCATTGATTTAATCTATTACTTTTCATTTTGCTTTCTCCTCAGTAATACTCACAGACTTGTCGTTGTATTGATTCTTTTCTCGATTTTGAATTAGTACGCGATATAAATCAATCTGTTTTGAGGAAATTCAAAATAACCTTATGGCACAAAACTTAAAGCTTTCGCAGAACTTAAAGTAAAAAAGGCTTCCCTAAATGATTGATTACCCTTTGTAGTACTTTATCACAATTTCCCGAAATATGGAATATCTTTTTATCTTTGAGTTCCCTATTTTTAGTCGGAAAGTGAAAAGTTAAATTCCATTACTCGGAAGTATGCTGATTTTAGTCTTACAGAATAAATTCCACCGAAAAAAATCAATATTTTGAGTGTAGAAATAAACTTTTTATATAAGACTAATTTAGCATAACAAATATCTTTTCATTCTCTTTCGTGATATTCCTTATTCTAGTTGACTATCTGCCGCGCACAATGCTCAAATATACCATTAGTATTAGGTTTATTGTCATTAACATTTTCTATCACATTCTTTAATGATACAAAAGCGTGGCCATTTTTAACTATATCAACTCTTAATGCTTAACTCAAACAACGCATAATAAGCACTTTATTCGACACAATATACCACAAAACAAAGTGCTTATTATCCCAAAATCCCCCTCATTTCTACCCCGGCAAACTATTCTCGACACAAATCGCCCCATACCCACGAAGTTATGCAGGTTTCAGCGATTTTTATTCAAAAAAGGTGAGAAAAGTTTGTGACAATAACTTGACACACGCGGGGTATGGGGCGTTGCGTGTCGAAAGTAGTCTGCCAGGGTAGAGATGAGGAGGTCTTGGGGTCAATGAGTATTTTTCAGGATATTAGCGTTAAACAAAATATTTATTACGCTTTGATTAGATATTTTTGCTTGAAGAACATCATACTAACTATACAGAATCATTAAAAGGTGGTATGATGTGTGTAAGAAAACAGGAAAAAATAAAGTAGTGGAGGAGGAACAAGTAATGAGCGTATCTGCAAATTTGGAAAGACCTTGTACAATTTCAGAATCTATTATGCAGTCATGCAAGGAAGTAAAGAATATGCGTGAAGGTAAAACTCCCAAGCGTTCCTTAAATGATTTATTTGCGAATATTGAAAAATGGAGCAAAGAGGAAGAAAGATAAATGTATACAGTTATACCTACTGAACAGTTTGAAAAAGATGTGAAATATTACATTAAGAAAAAAGGATTCACGCATATAGGCGCGGATATTAAAGAGATAACTGATGAATTAGAAAAAGGAAACCTGATAGGGACAGAAATTCCGGGCTTAAGGATTCCGACAGATGGGCATACTTTCAAAGTCAGATCAGCAAATACAGATACCAAGGCGGGGCAGTCCAACGGGTATCGCATTATTTATTATGCAGTTCGGGATGATGCGGAAGTGTATCTACTTACGATTTATTATAAAAAGGACGATAACAGGATACCGACAAATCAGGAGATTATAGAATTGGTAGAAACTTATTGCATGTAAGGTAGAATGGAGCTGTTTGACACAGTGTTTAAGCTGTGTTAAGCAGTTTTTTATATTAGGCACTTATAAAATAACAGCAGAGCATATGGTGGATAATAAATGAATATAGAAGCATATAATCTGGATTCTCTACGAAGATTAATTCGGAGCCTTCAGGATGAAAACAAAAGATTGAAAGCCCAGCTAAATAAGGCGAACATTGCTTATGAGTCGGAGCATGTATTCGAAGAGAAAATTGAGACTGCCGAAGAATATGATCCGGATCAGGGTGGACGCATCCTATCTAAATACATTACGGAAGATATGGTAAATAAATATTTTGCAATGTTTTGGGGGAGAACGGACGTCTATGCCAAAAGAGGAACCAAAGGCGGATACTTTCCGCAGTGCAATAATAGATGGAACAACCGGATATGCCCGAAACAGCGTGGTGAAAAAATCAATTGTGAAACCTGTGAGCACACGGAATGGACAAAGCTTGAACCGAAAAAAATCATGGAACATCTTCTCGGATACAGGGAAGACGGTGCGGATGTATTAGGCATATACCCTTTGCTTGCAGATGGCACATGCCGTTTTCTTGTATTTGATTTTGATAATCATGAGAAAGGCGCCGAAAGTACGGATTTTGCAAATACGGATGATGAATGGCATGATGAAGTGGATGCTTTAAGGCTTATTTGTGAGCGCAATGGGGTAACACCACTGGTGGAAAGGTCAAGGTCCGGCAGAGGGGCGCATGTGTGGATTTTTTTCAGGAAACCAATAGCAGCATCATTAGCAAGGAATTTTGGTTTTCTTTTGCTTGATAAAGGCTCAGCTTCTATCAATTTAAAATTCTTTCATTATTATGACCGAATGTACCCGTCCCAAGATGTTGCAAGCAGGATAGGAAATTTGATTGCACTGCCATTACAGGGACAGGCGTTGAAAAATGGGAACAGCGCTTTTGTAGATAAAAATTGGAATGCTTATCCGGACCAGTGGAATATCCTATTGAATCATACGAAAAAGCTTTCGATAGAAGAAATAGAAAAATGTATGGCAAAATGGCAGGCAGAGCTTGCCGAAAAGGCTGGAACGCCGGTCTCTTTGTCTGACCGGAACCGTCCAAAGCCATGGAAGAAAAAGGATGGCTTTGTAAAATCGGACGTTGTTGGGAAATTACATATAGTTCTTGGGGATGGGATTTATGTAGACACACTAAATCTAATGCCACGTTTACAGAATCAGGTCAGGAGTATGGCAGCCTTTGATAATCCTGTGTTTTACAAGAACAAAAGGCTTGGATATTCCAATTATTATAATTTCAGCGCTGTGTACATGGGAAAGGATACGGAAGGCTATATTTGTATCCCCAGAGGTCTTTATGATAATTTGATTGCATCCTGCAAAGAAGCTGGTATTGAATATGAGGTGACAGACCATAGAGAAAAGGGAAAGCCGATTAGAGTTTCTTTTAAGGGCGATTTGAAGACACAGCAGGATTTGGCGGCGCAACGCTTGATGGCATTTGACAACGGCGTTCTCAGTGCGGCCACTGCATTTGGAAAGACAGTGGTATGTAGTTATCTTATTGCGCAGAGGAAAGTAAATACGCTCATTCTGCTTCACAGCAAAGATTTGTTAGAGCAGTGGGTGGAGGAATTAGATAAATTTTTGACCATAAACGAAGAGCCGCCGGTTTATAAAACAAAAAGCGGCAGGGAAAAGAGGAGAAACAGTGCTCTCGGTATTCTGCATGGCAGCAGGAATACCCTGACAGGTCTTATTGATGTGGCTATGGTGGGCTCCGTTTATAGTAAAGGGCAATTCAATGAGTTCATCAATTCCTATGGAATGGTTCTGATGGATGAGTGTCATCATTGTGGTTCCAATATGTCTGTTGAAGTCATGAAGAAGGTGAATGCCCGGTATGTTTATGGGGTATCGGCAACCCCGAAAAGAGGGGATGAACTGGAGAAGGTTATTTATATGCTCATTGGGCCGGTCAGACACAGTTACACTGCAAAAGAACGGGCGGCAGAGCAAGGAATCGGACATTATGTATATCCACGGTATACAAGGGTGGTCGATACGGAAGAGAGTAAAGGTGATATCAATGGAGCATATTCTTTAATCAGTTCCAATGCTGCAAGAAATGAGATGATTCTTGAGGATACGAGAAAATGCGTGAAAGAAGGAAGAACGCCTGTGATTCTGACAAAATATAAGGAGCAGGCAAAATACCTGTATAATCATTTACAGAAAAACGCAGATTATGTGTTTCTCTTATATGGTGATAACAGTGATAAAGAAAATTTGGATGTGAGAAGAAGTTTAAAAGAAGTGTCAGTAAACAAAAGCCTGATTCTGGTAGCAACGGGGCAGAAGATTGGAGAAGGGTTTGATTATCCGAAGCTGGATACATTGATGCTGGCGGCACCGGTGTCCTTTTCAGGGAGGCTTGAGCAGTACATTGGAAGGTTAAATCGTGACTATACAGGAAAAGAAGAGGTTGTCGTGTATGATTACGTAGATTCCCATATCCGTATTTTAGACAATATGTATGCAAAGAGATTGCGTACCTATAAGCGAACAGGGTTTCAGGTGATAACAAACAGTATTCTTAACAAGCAGGCAGTCAATTCAATCTATGATTCCGGAAATTATATGGATATATTTGAAAGGGATGTTGTAGAGGCAGGGAAGAAAATCATCGTATCCAGTCCAGAACTTATGCAAGTTAAGGTGGCACGGTTTATCTATCTTGTAAAACCAAATCAGGAAGCCGGGGTATCGGTAACAGTTATTACGACAGAGCCGCAGAATATATCTTATGGCAGCCCGGAGTTTCATCAGGGTTTGCTCAAAGAAATGGAGGAAAGCGGTATTTATGTCATTGTAAGGGATGAAGTGGCGGAACATTTTGCTGTTATAGACGATGAAATTGTATGGCATGGCGGAATGAATCTGCTTGGAAGGGAGGATGCAGGGGATAATCTGATGCGGGTTAGTTCCCTTCAGGTTGCAGCGGAACTGCAGGAAATTGCCTTGGTAAAAGGGGAAAAAGAATGATCAAAAAAGAATGATCTGCCTAAAATACTTGATATTAGTTTACCTCCAATTTTGCCCCGACTTAGCACTAATGTACCACACTCCCCACGAAGTTATATACCTTTCAGCGATTTTCCCTCAAAAAAAGTGAAAAAGTTTGTGACAATAACTTGACATACGCGGGGTATGGGGCGCTGTGCGTTGAGAATAGTCTGCCAGGGTAGAAATGTGTGGATTTTGGATTAATGAGTTTTTTAGCACATTAGCGTTAAATATAACATTTATATAACCCGTCTTTCTGCGAAAGACACCAATGCGCCATGAAACAGTTACGCTGGTTTTCGCTTTTTTTGCTTCCTTCTGATACTATCTTTATTTGACTGACATACTACAGAACACGTGGAGGTGAGTGGAGGGGCTGTATAGCGGCAACCTCGTATTCACATGTGTTGTCGGTCATCCGTTAAGGCATCGATGAGTGGCACATTACAGTAGCCCGTAAACTTATCTCTTCCGGAGTCGTCCCGAACTCGCCGGACGACCAGTCACTGTCAGTTTTATCGCTATCTTATCAGGAGGCAGTTATTTGTTTTTGTAAAAGGCTGACTTGAAATTTTAAATTCCAGTGCAGAAGTAAATTCCACTGTAGTTTAAAATTTATATGAAAATAAAGATTTTTAAGAGTCAAAAAACCAGAATTCTGTTATAATCAAGACAGCTTCTTACAAAATATCTGATTTTGGGGTATAGAAAACAGACCGCTGGAGAGTTAGTGTGCCAGACTAAATTCCACCGGCAGCATGGTAAAACTGTGAAGATCTGAATTCCATCCTGACAGCAGATTTTGTAAGATTGTTAACGGTTATATTTGATC
>CAMWBY010000010.1 GCA_947172645.1 uncultured Lachnospiraceae bacterium
TACATTTTATCATACATTATCTGGAAATACTTGAATTAATCAGTGTTTCCCTAGCATAGATTCACTTATCTGTCAACTGCGCATTCCGCTTTCTCCATATTTACCCCCGCCCATAAAATGTGTATAATAATTCTTAACACAGTTTTAACACGCAATGTGGCAAGGGAGGCAGAACCTTATGATTAGAAAAAATAAAATTTATCTGCGCGTAACGATTCTCCTGCTTATTATTTATGTCGGGTTATTGGTCGTGCTATGTCTGTCCGAACATACTGACAGCAGCGCAACCATCCATTCTTTCAGCGATGCCTTCTGGTATTCCCTGGTTACACTGACTACCGTTGGCTACGGCGACCTGACACCGGTGACGCCTCTGGGCCACGCCGTAGGGGCAGTTTTCCTTTTATTGTCCGCCGGCATTATGATGACGTTGTTCGGCGCCGTGATATCGTTTGTCACAAGCGAGGGCCTTCCTTTCTTCCTGCTAGGCTTCCAACGCAAGAAAAACTGGTATTATTTCGCGGATTATGGAGTAGAAGCCAGCACTTTGGCGAAAAACATCTGTAAGGAAGACTCCGACGCTATTATTATTTTCGGTGAAAAGAAAAATGAGCAGATGGAATTTCCGGACTATCCTTGCCTGTTTATCAGCGCTTCCCCCGCCAGAATTGTGGCGCACAAGAAAGGCATCGGAGAAAAATGCAAAATTTTTCTTATGAAAGAGAACGATATCGGCGTCAATATCCGCGCCGCCAACCTACATACATTACCTGTGGAAGTATACGCAAGAACGACAAACGGCCGTGATTCTCTTTCCGGGAATATCAGGTTCTTCCACAGTTATGACTGTTGCGCCAGACAATACTGGCGTTCCAAACCGTTGTGCAGTTGTGAAAATACCATCGTAATCATTGGCTTCGGGAACTATGGACGTTGTATCCTTGAGCGGGCAATCCTGACAAATATCATCTCTGTCACGCAGCATATCGCTTACCATATTTTTGGAGACGCCAGTATCTTCCTCGCCATGCACCGACATCTCCACGAGACATTTTCACTGGACAAAGAGTCCGAAACAATGGATTCTCTGATTTTTCACAGGGAGATTTGGGAACAGTGCCCTGCGCTTATGCAACAGGCTGACCGCATCATCATCTGTACGGACGATGAACCGGAAGGGTGGAATATATTCTGGCGCTTAAACAGTTATTATAGAATCCGGGGACAGATTCATCTTCGCAGCAGCCAGAAAGCTCCCGGCGTATCTTTTTTCGGGGCAAATGAAGATACCTATACGCCGAATCAGATTATGCGGACTACATTGAATAAAGCGGCCGTTAAAATCAATGAGCTTTTCTGCAAGTCAGTTTCCTACCCTACCCTTAGTTGGGAAGACCTTGATTCCATCCACAGGGAATCCAAAATATCCGCCGCCGACCACATTCTGATGAAAATACGGATTCTTCTAAAAGATGAGACCATCACGGACGTCACGTCTGATGTCATCCAAAAAGCATATAAAGAATATGCCGAAAACATAAAATCCGAAGCCATGCGGGATATGTACCGCAGGCTTGACCATTCCCGTTGGCTGCGCTTTTATACATTTTATAACTGGAGTTACGGGCCTGTCAGAGACGATACCGCAAGGCAGCATCCCATGTTATGCCCATACCAGGAACTTACTTTGGAACAAAAACGGGAACGCGACGCCGCATGGGAGCTTTTAAGTTATCTCGCTACAGAATCTCTCTAAATGTACACCGGGCTGCGCATGAAAAAGCAGCTGTAAAATATACCATTTTACAGCTGCCCCATTTTTGGGTTACAATGTCTCCCCCTCCATCAATTCGCAGTCCAAAATAACCGTCTCGTCTCCATCCGCTTTCCCGTTCATCAACTGGAACAACAATTTTACCGCTTCTTTCGCCACCAGTTCCACCGGATTATAAATCGTATTTAACCTCGGCGTCACATAATCCAGTATATCAATGCCGTCAAATCCCATGATTCCGTAGTCTTCCCCGGCTTTCATCCCTCGTTGGTGCATATATTGCATAATATCCAACGCAAAAATATCTCCGGCGCAGAAGAATGCGGTCCGTCTCGTCGTGTTTTGAAGTTCATCATAAGTCCGCTCCAAATAACCGCTTGTTTTCTTTATCACAACGGTTTCCACATTCTCCTTCTCCCATACGGCAACCGCTTCCGTAAACCCTTCCAGACGCTGTCTGTGTACATATGTATTCTCGTCTGTCCGCTCTAGCGGAGGGCACACAAATACAATTTTACCATAACCTTTTTTGAGGATTGCCTCCGTTGCTTTTCTGGCCGCGTCTTTTTCATGGATGCTCACAAAAGGAATGCCCTCGGCAATCTTATTGCCAATCGTGACAATGGGCGTATCAAGGCTTTGTAAAAACTTGCTGTACTCTTCCCCGTAGTTGACAGAAGAAAGAATGATACCGTCCACATGATAATCCACCAAACGCTCCAACTGCTCCTTCTCCATCTCCTTGTTCTGCTCATGCAAGGTAATATTCACAAAATACCCCTGTTTGCGCGCTTCCATACTGATGGCGCTTAAAAGCTGTGAAAAATACCTGTTATTGACATCCAACACAACAACGCCGATATAAAATGTCTGCCTTTTTGCAAGCCCTCTGGCCAACAAGTCCGGCCGGTATCCGTATTCTTTGGCTTTCGCCAAAATCAACTCCTTCGTCTGTGGGTTTATCCTGCCTGTATCTGTAAGCGCCCGATGTACCGTCATACGCGAAACGCCGCACAACTGCGCAAGTTCCTTTGCTGTGATTGCCACTTTCATGCCTCCTGCGTAAAATGATAGTTATAGTTTACACCCTTTCTCTGGTTTCCGTCAAACGAGCGCCAGTGCAGCGTATCTCACGTATCTTATTACCTGATTTTCACTCTTACCATATTCCATGACAGCGGCGGCAGTTTACTTGTCAGTACATTCCCTTCCAACTTGCTTTCGTCAATCTGTTTTGGTTTCACCAAGTCATGGTTTTCCAGGTTCGTGGCTTTCCTGTCTTTAGTATACATCGCTACATGCTCTATCACATCCACAGCCTCGAATCCCTGCAATTCCAATGATATCTCCTCTTCCTCACAGGCGCGGTTGACGGCATAGAAGACGACTTCCGCCTTTTCCTCATTATGAACCGTCACGTAATCCACATAGGGAACTTGCTTTCTCAGCGCACAGTCATAAGAGGCTATCTCATCCACGCCCTGCAGTACTTTTCCATGCCCGTATGTGGCCATATGCATAAAAGGATAATAGATGGGCTGTACCCACACTTCTCCTTTCTCCTGTGTCATAATGGCGGCGCTGATATTAGTAAGCAAGGACTGACAGGCAATCTTTATTCTGTCCGCATATTTCAGGAAATTCATCATCATACTGGAAAAAAGCAGCGCGTCCTCCATCGTATAAATCTGCTCGCTCAGATGGGGAGCCACCTGCCAGGGGCTTTCGTCCACGGAGGCTGCCACGACTTTATCCGGCACAGACCACACGCCCCACTCGTCGAAACTGATATATATGGTTTTGTCAGAACGCTTCCAGGCTTTCACATAATCACATGTCCCGATAACCGTACGGATATAGTCTTCCATATCAAGCGACTGTGACAGAAATGCCTCCGTGCCAAGTTCCTGGCCCCCATAATACTGGTGCAGGGAAATATAATCCACATAGGGATATGTATACTTCAAAGTCTCCGCTTCCCACTCCGGGTAAGTCTGCATATCGGACTTGGAGCTGCCGCAGGAAACCACCTCTATGGCGCTGTCAACCTGCTTCATGGCCTTCGCCGTCTCCTGCGCCATCCTGCCGTACTCCTGCGCCGTCTTATGTCCAATCTGCCAGTCGCCGTCCATCTCATTGCCCAAACACCATGTCTTGATTCCGTAAGGTTCTGCCACCCCATGCTCCTTACGCCAGTCGCTGTAGTAAGTGCCTTCCTTGATATTGCAGTACTCCACTAAAGACACCGCATTCTCTATCCCCTTTGTTCCTAGGTTGACGGCAAATACCGGCTCGATTCCTGCCTTTTTCGCCCATTTCATAAACTCGTTTGTGCCGATTTCGTTCGTCTCAATAGACCGCCATGCAATCTCCAGTCTGCGGGGACGTTTTTCCACGTCCCCCACCCCGTCCTTCCAGTCATAGCAGGAGACAAAGTTCCCTCCCGGATAACGCACCGCAGTGACGCCCATCTCTTTTACTTTCTCAAGCACATCCTGACGGAAGCCGTCTTCATCCGCCGTGGCGTGCCCCGGTTCATAAATCCCCGTATACACCACCCTGCCCATATGTTCTACAAAAGAGCCATAAATTCTTTTGTCAATCTCACCCTTCACAAAATTTTTATTTACTATAATATGTGATTTATCTTTCAACTTCATATTCTCCTTCTATTCTATATTTAACGACATCATCTATCAAATATATCCCACATACGGATATATCTATTCTTTCATACCCGAAGCCGCTATGCCTTCAATAAAATATTTCTGGCAAAAAATATACAACAACAAAAGCGGCGTAAGCGAAATCATCGCTGCTGCCAGGGTAGGCCCATACTTAATCACTTTATTCCCCACCAACACTGCCAGTCCCGCCGACAATGTCCTCTTGCTTTGCGAACTGGTCAGCATCAATGGATACAGCAGGTCATTCCAGTTATTCATAAAATGGTAGATGCCCAAGCTGACCAACGCCGGTTTACATAATGGAAGCATAATAGAACGGAAAATGCGAAATTCGCTCATACCGTCTATCCTCCCCGATTCCTCAAGGGATTTGGGAAGCCCTGCGAAAAAGGAACTCATCATATAAATGCCAAAGGCGCTCGTCGCCCGCGGCAGGATAAGCCCTAAATAGGTATCCAGCAAGTTAAACTTGTAGACTTCAATATAGAGCGGCGTCATAATAATCTGGAAGGGAACCATCATCGTAAGCAATATGATAGAAAACAAAAGTTTCGAGCCTTTAAAATGCATCCTGGCAAAGGCGTATCCTGCCATGGAATCAAACAACAGGCTGATAACCGTCACCCCTCCTGCAAAAATCACGGTATTCTTCGTCATTTCAAATACCGGAATACTGTCCCCCACATACAGATATTGGTGCAAAGTCCATTCTTCCGGGAAAAACCTGGGCGGGAATTTAATCACGCCTACGTCCGTCTTAAAAGAGGACACCAGCAGCCACAAAATAGGAACGATGACCGTAAGCGCAATCAAAAGCGTCAAAATATACCCTGCCGCCTCTCCCAGTCTCACTTTTCTTCTTGTCTTATGCATCTGCGTCCTCCCCTCTGTTCAATATAACCTTGCGCAGAACAAACGTCATCACCGCCACAATCACAAACAAATAAACCGAAATGGCGGAAGCATACCCTAAATCATAGGGTGCCGTCTGGAACCCTCTGTCATAAATATACTGCACCACTGTCTCCGTCTTGTTTAAAGGCCCTCCCTGAGTCATAACATATGCCTGGTCAAACATCTGCATGGCGCCGATTGTCGTGGTAACGATGCAAAAGCTGATGGTAGGCCAGATTCCCGGCACAGTGATGTGGATAAATTTCTGGAAGCTTCCCGCCCCGTCCATCTGCGCCGCCTCATACAAAGACTGGGAGATGTTGAGCACTGCTGCCGCAAGTAATGTTAACGTATAACCAAATCCCTTCCACGCAGTCACGGCGATAACCGTAGGCATGGCAAGCTGCGGGTCTTTCAGAAAAGAAACCGTCTCCACTCCCACACTCTTTAACCAATATGCGAACAATCCCATATTTGGGTCAAGAAGCATAGACCACACGATACCGATTGCCGTCATGGAACACACGAACGGAAGATAATAGACAGAACGCAGCAATTTGCAATACCTGTTATTTTTCGCCAGGCTCACCGTCAACAGCAAAGCCAGCCCAACCTGTAGCGGCACTTCCAATAAAGTAAAATACAGACTGTTGAAAGTCGCGTTGATGACCCTGTCATCGGAAAACAGACGGATAAAATTCTGTATCCCGGTAAAATGAACGTCTTTCATAAAAATATTCATGTCTGTAATACTAATCACAAAGGATGCAATCAGCGGAATAAACACAAATACAGACAGAATCACCATAGACGGCGCGATAAAAAGATACGCGCTTTTCTGGTTATGGGCCGTGTATTTCTTTCTTTTTCTTATACTCTTTACCATATATTCCTCGATTCTTCCGAAAATAAGGCGAAAGGACCGCCCTTTGAAACGGTCCTTCCTTCACGCCATACAATTTACTGTGCCAGTATCTTGTCCATCCCAGCAGACGCTTCTTTCAAGGCATCCTCAGGAGACGCCGCCCCTGTCATGACTTTTTCGAACATAGGAATCATAACGTCATTATCAATCTGGCTCGCCAGGGAGTATCCAAGATTGTAAGACCGTCCAATCTCCGTTGCCTCTGATATGGAACTGAGCACTTCGTCGTTTTGTATCTCCGGGTCTTCCATCAAAGTTTTAGACCATACGGGGAAGCCGTTTTTCTGAGACCATTCTTTCAGGATATCATCTGTCAGCCAATACTGCATAAACTTATAAGCCGCAAGTTTCTGGCTCTCTTCCGTGCCCTTGGGAATCACATAACTGCATCCTCCCGCCGGGGAGAAAGCGCCTGCGCTGCCTGCCACGCAAGGTGCAATCCCAAAATTGATGCCCTGTTCACGCAAACCGTTAATCTGCCATGGGCCGCTCATATACATAGCAATCTGTCCTGCCTGGAGCATTGTATCCGCCTCGGCTCCCGTGATGTTCTCCGGGGAAACCTTCTTGTTGACCGTCAAATCCTGTAACCACTCCAACGTCTTTATGTTCTCCTCCGAATCCAAAAGATTGGTATTAGTCTCCGGGTCGTCCGCATCTCCGCCGTTTGCCCACAAAAACTGCATATATGTAGCATTGGTAGGCAATGCCAAACCAAACTGGTTCTTTGACGGGTCGGTCAGTTTCTCGGCATATTCCGCCAGTTCATCCAACGTGGCAGGCGCTTTCTCCGGGTCTAATCCCGCCGCAGAAAACAAGTCCTTGTTCCAGTACAGATAGCTTACATTATACTGCATAGGCGCGCCATAAAGCTTACCGTCCACATGGGACAGTTCCAACACATTTTCCAATATATTATCTTTGTCTGCTCCCGTCGTCTCCCAGAAGTCGCTGATGTCTTCCAGGGAGTCATTGCTCACATAAGGCGCAATATTCTCCACGCCGAACAACACCAAATCCGGCGCTGTGCCGGTAGCGATTGCAGCCGGAAGCTTCTGCTGTAACTGGTCGTTTGGCATGATATCCATCTGGATTTCGATGTTGTCCGTATTCGTCTTGTTATAATTATCCACAATCTGGCGCAGGATATCGCCGTCGGAACCTGTAAACACATTCCAGAACTCCAAGGTCGTCTTTTCACCGGATGCCGTTTCGTCTTGCCCTTCCCGGCTCTCCTCCTCGCTTTCGGATACTGCCGTATCCTCCGCCGCACCTGCCAGGTCATCTGACTGCGCCGTCTGGTTTCCGCCGCCGTTGCCGCACCCTGATAACAGTGACATACACATTGCCGTGCCCAGAAGAACACTTAATACTTTCTTTCTCATATAAAACCTCCATTTTTGCTTAGCCTGCGAATTTGGGCGCAAGCACAAATTCGATTGTCTCCTTCGTACCGTTTCCTGTCCGGACGATATTTCAAATGAGCTGTATGACGTCCGGAACAACTTTTCTTAAATGGATTTTTGACAGATGCTTTACATTTTATAAGGAATGCTTTAAAATAACGAATGTGAAAATATCCTGACGGTCTGACAGTTCTTTGCGGGGACTACGACAGTTGGGGTATTTTTTTGTGTTCCTCCCAATAACACTGATATGATTTTCGTCTTACGCATTCTATATCATGCTTTCTGTCAATTTGCTATGTGCAAATTTCCATTGCGTACTCGTGTACGCTTTATGGAAATTATACACTTTGTACAAAGTCATGTCAACATGAAAAGCAAAAAAAATACGGCAACGCCTTTTTTCATCCGCATTGCCGTATCTCGCACATCTTACTGACAGTCTGTTTACCAACTTTTCTCCAATTCCGTATTCCAATCCAACTGATATGGATTCTCCTCCGATTGCAGCACCATCTCATACATGCGTCTGCGCTCCTTCGTGGGGGAATCCTTACTCGTATCCGGGTCTTTCTGCCAGAACTGGTAGCCTAACAGATAGCCATCCATCATCTCATCCCAAGAATCGTACATCTTCTGCAGAATCAGGGAGTTTTCCAGGGAAGCGTCCATCGCCTCCTCATAAGTCATATAGCCGCACAAATAATAAGCCGCATAGAGCTGGTTCACCCTGCAGAGGTCCCACGCCGCCATATAATCCGCATCCAGGCCTGCCTGGTGCATCTGATAAGCAATCAAATAGCGGTACGGTTCATCGGCAAATTCAGATTTCAAGAGCTTGCTTCTAAATTCCCTTTCATCCAAATCCATAAACCCTGCCTCTTCCAGTTCCTTCATGCACGCCCTGCATGTGGCCCTATGGCCCTCTTTTTTGAGCTGTTCTACTTTCTCAATGGCAGTTTCCCTATTATGTATGCCCCAGCTCTGCTGCAAGACATATTTGTCAATTTCAATATTTTCCTCCGTAGGCTTCATGCCGCCTACCAATCTCCAATCCCACCCGTTGCTGTAGGTTAACGGTGCATATGTGGCATTAAACCAGAGTACCGTATCGGGAAGTGTCTCCTCGCTCTGTGCCACGCCGCTTGTCCCGCCGCCTGCCAGTTTGGCCAGGGTAACCCTATCCCCGTCCCCGTTCTCCGGCATGTCCGGGTCTTTCCCATCTTGGTAGTATTTGGACAAATCTATGCCGTAAGCCGTCTCCAATTCCCCTATCACCACATTTGTGGAATCATCATACTTATCTGCCGACAGGAAAATTTGCAAGTCAAGATAATGTTCCTCGTCATATTGGATAAAGCAGACCACCTCCGCCTTGGGAAAATACTCTTCTGTGCCGCATCCCTTTTTTTCATAAGAAACCACGGCGTACATGGCATTCTCAAAACCGGGGACAGGCTCCATCGCGCTTCGCCAGACATTCCTTGTCTGCTCCGTATTCCTGTTCCTGGAGTCATACTTCATATCAAGGATACTTTTTAAATCCGTCATCAACACGCTTCCGTCATAAAACTCCCCCACATCCACCGTCACCCAGACGCCGTGCAAAAAGGCAAAGGCATGGGAATCCTCTACATTCGTATGATACCCTCTGGGCACCATCACCGGACAGACTCCTTCTCCGGAATAGTCCGCCAGGCTTGCGACGCCCAGGTACCTATAGCCTTCCAGGCTTTCCAGTTCCTTATCCCCCTTCCCCGCCGTATATTCATCCTCATTTAGCGCCGCTTTCTGTATAGGGCTTTCCTGCTTAAGCCGTTCCAAGCTGATACCGTAGCATTCCTCCAATTCGGCAAGGGCCGAATCAGTCTCTTCATCCACACCCGCCTGGTTAATTGCAATGTTCCAGTTGACATAGTCCCCACCGGGTTTTGCCACCATATATTCAATCCGCCTTATCTCCTGGGGCGTGCCGTCATAATCCGTTCCCCTTCCGGTAAGGATAAAATATCTGTCCTCCCCGTTCTCCACAACGCCGCTTCCCCATATATCCGTGTAATCCGTATCCGGCCCCGGCCAGTATTCTAACGTCATATCATAATAGTCTGTAAAAGATTCATAGCCCTCAATACTGTTGACCGTGGCGGTAAAGTAAATCCCATGCTGGTGGTAAAAGCCAAATCCGTCGTTTACTTCGCTCCCCTTTGGCATATAAATCCGATACCTGGCTTCCTGGTTGTTATAATCCTCGATTTCCAGTTTTTCAACATATGTATAATTGTCCTCCGGTTCTTCCGCTGCCTCTTCCGGTTTTGTTATTTCTTCCGGTTCTTCCTGCTCTCTCCGTTCTCTGTCTTCCTGCATCACGGCCGGGCCTGTACCGCCGTCTCTACATCCTGTCAGAAACGGCACAAGCATAAATACCGCAGCAAGCATCCCTACCGTCCGCGGAAATAAACTGCAGCCCGTTTGCCCATCATTCCATTTTTTCATTACCAATCCCCCTTAAACACTGTCCCATATTGTATAAAAGTATATCCTTTTCCTGTCCTAAAATCAACGGATGTAATCCGCAGCCTTGACTTTATTCAGTAATCCATCTAAAATTGTTTTAAAAATCTATGTATATGAGAGGAACAGCCAATCTGTCATGTTTACTGCAAATCATACGGACCCAAAGACGAAATCAAAAATAAAACTTCCTTTTTTCATAAAATGGAACGGTTATGACTTATTTCTGTCCGCCGCCCTTTCCCTTGCCACAGTGCTGATGACAAGGGTTCATTATGGCGGTTCGGTCAGCGGAACGGCGCAGGAGAATTATTTCACGGACTTCGGCGTCTCCGCCGTGCTGCTGTTTTTCTTCCTGCTAGTCGTCTTTTACTTAGCCATCCCTTTTCTGGACTCCAAACTGTACGGGTGGATACAAAAGCTCTCCACACCCAGGGAATCCGACGGGGATACTTCACTGAAATTCTGGGGAATTGTCATCGCAATCGCATGGCTGCCCTATTATCTGTCATACTATCCGGGCGGAATCTATTCGGATACCTTCAATTCCATCTCCTACTGCCTGACAGGGACATTGTGCAACAGACATCCTCTTTTTTATAATTTCCTAATTGGGCTTGCCATCAAATGCGGCAACCTTTTTGGACAAGATTTGGAGTGGTCCATGGGACTTTTCTTCGGCGCGCAGATGGTTCTGATGGCGGCTGAACTTCTTTTTCTCCTGCGCTGGATGAACCGCCACCGGATTCGCCGCACAGTGCGCGCATGGGTCATGGCTTTTATGGTTTTCTTCCCCCTGATTCCCATCTATGCCTCTTCCGTGTGGAAAGACACCCCCTTTGCCATGGCTTTTCTGCT
Source organism: uncultured Lachnospiraceae bacterium (assembly GCA_947172645.1). Lineage (GTDB taxonomy): Bacteria > Bacillota > Clostridia > Lachnospirales > Lachnospiraceae > UBA3282. The sequence goes on from CAMWBY010000010.1 coordinate 11,056, forward strand.
TTGGTTCCTGTTTGCAGTGGACTTATACCTTGCCATAAAAAAGGGACAGTGGAACCTGAAGCCTTTCATCGGTTTTCTTGCAGGGATATTTCTTGTGGCATTTACGAGAAATAACGGCATCTATGTGGTAGCGTTTGTCGCAGTCGTTTTCATACCGTTAACCATCACTTGCCGCATTCCGTTATTGAAGAAATTATTCACATATGGCGCTCTCCTGTGCTCCGTCCTGCTAATCGCCTTCATCCAGGGTCCGGGCTACCGGAAGATGGGCGTCATCCCCACAGACGTGGTGGAAGACATCGGAATGCCTATCCAACAAATATGCAGCGTGGTCGTACATGACGGAAACATCACGGACGCACAGAAAGAAAGCATTAACCGCTTTATCCCCTACGACAATATCGAGGAATACTTCAAGCCCTGCGTGGTGGACAGCATCAAATGGTATGCAGGCATGGACTGGGGATACCTTGAGCTGCACAAAGGGGAGTTCTGGGATTTGTGGAAGCATCTGTTTATGCAAAATCCCGGTATTTATATAGAAGAATACCTGTTAGAGACACTTGGTTTCTGGAACGTGGATGTATCCGGCCCCAGCGGCTATGCCGAAACGGAAGTTTGGAGCAACGACTACGGGTTGGTACAGACAGACTATTTTGAACGGATATTCGGTTTCTCTTTTCAACATTTTGTAAACCCCAGATGTTATATCAGCTGCGCCTGGTTTTTCTGGTTCTTCTTTGTCTGCATGGTATTTGTTATGAAACACTACGGCTTCCGGAACTGTTTCCTTTTCATGCCGCAGATGGCCGTCTGGCTGACATTGATGGTGGCCACACCCATCGCCATATCGCTGCGCTACGTTGCGCCGCTGTTATTTACGCTTCCTTTCGTGGCGCTTGTACCGGTTTTATTGGAGAAGGAAGTATGAACCCCGAAAGGAATCAAAACATGACTTTCAGCAAGAAAAAAACATTGTTTGCCATCCTGCTAGCAAACCTATTTATACTCGTCGCAGGTATCGCCTATATATTGCACGGACACCAAAACGATATCACTTTATATGATGTTCCGCTCTATGATTCACATGGCGTCTACAACGATGGCAGCATGGACAGTGAAGGAAATAATGTCTTCTCCACACAGTTCCCGGTTTCCCGCTACCGCTTTATCGGCAGGACGGAGCCCTTAGAGTCCGGCATCTACAACATAAAGGTCTATTACACGACGGACCATGATTATTATTCTGTCCACTGCAACACCGGAATGGACGGCAATCCTTACCCTGCGCTCTATGCAGAATCCTATACTTTGAGCGCATTATACCACGATTTCTCCTACCGTATCTGGGTCAACAGCCCCATCGACTATCTGGATGTCAGCATAGAATGCGGAAAGGACGAAGGAAATCGGGAGTACGAGGAAATCTTTGAATCAGACAGCCGGTTCTCCGTGGAGAAAATAGAAATCACAAGAGAATACCGCACAACCATTACCTATAAATGCCTGAAACTATTAGCGCTGCTGCTTATCCTGGACGGCATACTATGGGCATGGCACAATATTGGGAAAATGAAAAAACACTTCTATGTCCTGTTGGGGCTGGCATGTATCTTTATGGTCAGTTCTTTAAGCGTCATGGGCACATTCCATGCGGAAGGACACGATACCATGTTCCATTTTGCCAGAATCGTAGGGCTTGCCGACGGCATACTCGGCGGGGATTTCCCTGTGAAGATACAGCCCGGATGGCTCCACGGATACGGGTACGCCACCTCTGCATGTTATGGCGATGCGCTGCTGTATTTCCCCGCCATACTGTATCTGTTGGGTGTGCCGCTTATCCATGCCTACAAATTATATATTATGTTCATCAATTTAGGGACAACGCTTATCGCTTATCTCTGCTTTAAGAAAATCAGCTGCAGCCAATATATCGGCGTTGCCTGCGCGGCAGTATACTGCCTGTCCGTCAGCCGCATACTGAATATTTATCTGCGCGCCGCCGTGGGGGAATACTCGGCGTTTATGTTCCTGCCGCTCATTATCCTCGGCATACACCAAATTTACGACAAGGAGCGCAAAGACCAACCCGGAAACGGTTGGATTCTTCTGAGCCTTGGAATGACCGGCATCATCCAGACGCATATTTTAAGTGTGTTGATGGTTTGCATATTCATTGCACTTACCGTCCTGCTCCTAATCCACCAAATGTCCAAAGGTGTGTTCCTGTCATTTATAAAGGCTGTCCTGGCGTCACTGTTCTTAAACCTGGGATTCTTGCTTCCCTTCGTGGAGTATTCCATGGACACGCTGAAAGTATTCGATACCAAAACCACCTATGGCATCCAACGTTATGGTTTAAGCCTCTATGAACTGTTCTCCTTCGGGACAACTGCAACCGGAAAGATTTGCGACTCCCTGAGCGGGCTGTCGGGAAGGATTCCCGAATCCTTGGGGCTTGCCATACTCATTATCCTGCTGTTGTTTTTGACAGTCCTTGCCAAATGCCCTGACTGGAAACCGGGTGACAAGAAACACCTGCTTCTTGTCATGATACTTGGTGGCATCGCAGCGTGGATGTCCACCTACTATTTCCCGTGGGACAGAATCGCTTCTGTTCGGTTCTTAAATGATAACGTCGCAAGCATCCAGTTCCCATGGCGTTTCTTAAGTATTGCAATCCCCCTCCTCACTTACGGGGCATGTCTTACCTTCATGAAACTAAGAGAAATGCTTGGGCAACGCGGACTGAACTGCCTGTTAATCGGAATCTGCCTTATCAGCGCATTCCAGGGCTTATACTGTATGGACCTGATTAACCGGAATGCGGAAAGCTATGCCATCTTCTACGATAACCGCCCTAACCTGAACCTGAGCAAGATTGTATCAAGCGGCGAATATCTTTTAGCAGGGACAAACGCGAATCTGACCTGGACAGAACTGGATGTGTCCGGGGAAAACATCGAGGCCAAGATACTGGAACGCAACGGGCTGTGCATGGACGTCCTCTGCCAGGCAGGGACAGACGCATGGATAGAATTTCCGCAGTTTGCCTACTGGCACTACCAGTGCAGCGATGTTGAGACAGGGCAGCTTTATCCTGTCACGAGGGGAAATAACAATAAGATACATGTAGATTTACCTGACAACTATCATGGCACGTTGAGAATCGATTTCGTCGAGCCGTGGTATTGGCGGATGGCGGAGATGATTTCCCTCGTCAGCTTTATGTGTATAGCGGTTTATATATGGCGCAGATACCGGCTGCAAATCTTGCGTCCAACGGCGCGCATTTCCAGCGGGGTAAAGATGTGATTTCCATAATATCTTGTGACTTTGTCATTAAAAAATCCGGCTCAAAATATTTCATCGGAAAGAAAAATGGCAGGCCGTTTATCCATACTCATAAAAATCTTGGCAGTCCATGAAAGGATTTTCTTTTATGTACATAGAAATTACAGATGATTTTTCATTATCCAAAATAGCCGAAAGCGGACAGTGCTTCCGCGCAAAACTTCTGGATGACGGCGTCTGGCGTTTCATAACGGGCAGCAATATTCTCCATATCAGGCCGCTTGCCCATAACCAATATGAAATTGACTGCACCACACCCCAATGGCGTGCCGTCTGGCTGCCTTACTTTGACCTGGACCGCGATTATTCTATAATCCGCTCCCGGATTGGCAAGACCGATTCCTACATGAAAAATGCTGCGGATACCGGCGCCGGACTGCGCATTCTGCGACAGGACCCATGGGAAATGTTGATTACTTTCATTATCTCACAGCAAAAAACCATTCCTTCCATCAAATCCTGCGTGGAGAAAATAGCAGAAATGTATGGCGATACAGTGGAAACACCCTATGGATGCGTCCATCTTTTTCCTTCCGCCGGGCAGATGTCCCATATCACTGATGAAGAACTAAGTCAGTGCAAATTAGGATACCGTGCGCCTTATATCCGGGACGCCATCGGCAAAGTCGCTTCCGGACAGCTCGATTTAGACACTCTCTATTCCTACGACGACATACAATTATTCAACGCCTTAAAATCCGTCCATGGCGTAGGCGACAAGGTCGCCAACTGCATTGCCCTGTTCGCATACGGCCGCACTTCCCTTGTTCCGGTTGATACCTGGATACGAAAAGTCATAGACGGCGTATACGGCGGGCAGAATCCCTTTACAAAATACGGCAATGACGCCGGTATCATGCAGCAGTACATATTTTACTATGCGCAGCACAACAAAAAGAGTCTTAGTGAAAAGCCCGCCGGCCGCCTCTTCTAATTGTAGACAATCTGCGCGCTTTCAATGGTTGACGACGTCTTTCCGCACTGTATGGTCCAAATATTGGTGGGTTGGTCTTTGCAGGTATAATATTTATGCGTATCTATAGAATCATGCCCCTTTGTCTTGCTCCAACTGCTTCCGTCCACAGTGCCCAGGCCGCAATTCCTGTGCCTGTGATGGTACTGGTTATGGTATAGCCCGGATTCTCCCTTAGAATTACTGTAACACTCTGTATCTACTGTACAATCTCCCTGCGGACAGCTTTCTGTGTGGTTATGCCCGGCGGCTCTGTAACATCCTCCCGGATTTCCTCCATTCACCCGGTTAGCATTCACCGCATTCCCCGCCCCGTCCCTGTGGACATGGTAAATATACTTGATGGTGCCGTTTGCAGGCTGCTTCGCCGCATATCCAACCGTATAGCCTAACCGGTAAAATGCCTCGTTATCTGCGCCCGTTCCTAATACAAGGTTTCCGTCCACCCAAGCCGCCCTGCCCGCCGACAGGTTGTCCGCCGCAGCAGCCGCAACACTAATTTCCTGTACGCCTTGGACGGAAGCGTCCGTCGTCAGTTTTCCATCCTCTGTCCTATATAATTTCACCCCATCCTCATATCCATACTCCCAAATCCCGGTAGGCACAGACTGGCTTGCAGCCACTGCCGCGAGAATCGTATCAAAGCCAAAGGAAAGCGCATCTATCGTATCAGACGGTTTCACGTGCACCGCCCGAATATTTTCTCCCGCGCCAAGCGGTATTCCTCCGTTCCCCGTTGTCAAATAAGTATGCATAACTGCCAATTGGTCTATGATAGCCGTTTTAAAACTGTCAATCTTGTCCGCCAATTTATATAAATCGCCAGAATCGACCACAACCGAATCCTGTCCCTTCCGATATACAATCGCTCCCTTGGACTTTAATCCGCCCGCGGTAGTATGACCAGTTTCTTGTGCCATAGAGACCATAGAAATTCCAAATGCCATCATCATAACAATAACTGCCAATATCCATTTCCTTTTCATATTCTTCCTCCATCCTTTATTTCTTCCGATGTACCTTTCTGCTCTGCTTCGTCATCCTTTTCCGACAAGTCCGCCTGTTTTGTTCCGACGCCTTCTCCCGATGTATCTGTCGATTCTATTCCGTCGCCTTCTTCTACCGTGTCTGTGTCACCCGTATCATTCTCCACCTCTAACGCGTCTGTCGTATCCGTCTTATCTTTTTCTTCTGACGTATCTGAGGTATCCGCCTCGCTCCCTTTGGAAACATCTTTCACGTCCGCATCTTCCGTTGTATCCATTGTGTCCGCCACTTCTTCATCCTTTTTTGTATCCTCTTCCTCATCTGATTTCTGTGACGCATCCGCTACTTCCTCTTCACCTGCGACGCTCTCTTTACCGCTTTCTTTATCCGCCAAGCTTTCTTTGTCCGCCTGCTCCACATTTTCTTCTTCCTCTGTCGCCGGCTCACTGTCCGAATGCTTTTCCGCATCTTCCTCCCGGGCCCCTTCATTCTCCCACGTATATTCCTTGGAAAACAACGCTACCTCAACCGTATCTTCTGTTCCGGAAAACAACGACGGGTCATAAATCCCATGCGGCATCGAAGCCAGTTTATTATCTAAAAATCTCATATCCGCATCGTAAATCCTTACGCTTCCGCCGTCCTCCTCATATATAATGCTTCCGTAAGACGCCATATTCCGATTCTCTTCCGCGGCGGCATAAGACAGATAACATGGGGCCGTCACCGCCATAATTGCCGCCGACACCAGAAATATATTCTTTTGTTTCAACTATTATCCTCCTTCTGATTTCTCGCTTTTCCATTTAGAAACTTACCAATTGCCGTTTTAATCCTAGCAATTATGAAATTACTTTCTGTCATTTCTACCACTAAATCACTGATTTTAGTTAGCGCCGTTGGACTCTTATGTTATCCCTCCCTTCCATACGCTTCTTCTCGGACGTAATAGAACCGACATCCATTACATCCTACTGTCTAAACAATCTTCACAGCCTACAGTAAACCAGGCTTAGCCATAAATCCTATGCCAGATTAACTGTCATAACATAAAAATTTGGAAATCTTATCTGCGGACGCAGACAATTCACCCGAAACGGGTAGATTAGTAACAATATTATGATATATGTTTACTAATATTTTGAATTATATTGAATTTCTATACGAAAGTCAAGTAGCCAATCAATATTTTTTCATAACAAATTCTAATTCCCTGCTTCTGTCAGGACGCGCCTCGCCTCCGCTACAACCTTACTGTCGGTCCGGAATATGCTGTACTCGCTCATTGCCGCAATCCCCATAGGGACGCCCTCCTTGCGATAACCCATCCCACTGTCAATGACTTTCTTCGCCGATAAATGATAACTGGTAATCTGCGTGTTCGACACAAAATGCCTGATTACGGCAGGCGTCACTCCCGCTCCCGCCATAATCCGCGGACCATCCATTGCCTGTTGCATTTCACACAATTTTTTGAGCAGAGATATCCCTGTAAGGCAGTCGGCCTCCTGTCCTGACGTCAGAATCGTATCAATGCCGAGTAACTTAGCCTGTCTATATGCCTCCACCGGGTCTGCGCACACGTCAAAAGCCCGGTGAAGCGTGACTTTCATACTGCCTGCCGCATCCATCAGCTCCTGCATCTGCCCCATGTGCAAGCCTCCGTCTTCCGTAAGGCAACCGATGACAACGCCCTCTGCGCCTGCCTCCCGGAAAAGCACAACTTCTTTTTTTATTATCTCAAACTCGTGCTCTGTATATAGAAAATCGCCAAAACGCGGCCTTAAAAGCACACGGACCGGCAGGCTGCAATGTTTCCTCACCTGTTCAAACAACGCGATACTCGGGGAAATACCTCCTATGATAAGCGCCGAACACAGCTCCAGTCTGTCCGCCCCGCCTTCCTGTGCCGCAAGAGCCGACTCCACACTGTCCACACAACATTCCAAGGTATATTTTTTACCCATATTTATTGCCCCTCCATATCCCGTATGCCAACGTCCATGCCATGCGAGGAATCTTTCTGTTTATGTCAAATCCGTATTTCCATTCCACAATGTATCTGCACAAGCTTATCCTTCATAATAGGTTTCATCAGATTAACCGCTTCCTGTCCGGTGCAGTGCCCGGTATAAAAGAGAATATCTTCTTGCGCCAACGTTTCGGCCGTCTGACAGATAACTTCTTTTTCCGGCGCCGTATAATCTGTCTTTTTCATCATATGGAACCCGCTGAGTACCGCATCCGGATTCCTTCCATATATTTCCCGGTATCTGTCAAGGATATTCAGTATCCCGTTATGTGCGCAGCCGGACACCAACAGATTCTTATCTCCATGCACCACAAGACACTGCTCATGGCGGAACTCATCCTGGGTATCCTTCCCGCCGTCTCGTATCATCAAACCAATATTACTCTGGGGCCAATATTTTCTCCCCCTGATTCCTGTAAAAACCGAAAGTTCGCTGTCAATCTCCAAGTCTCCGTCCAGAAGCGTCACAGTTGGCAGCATTCCGATTTCTTTATCAATTCCGATATACCGTTCTCCATGATAATAATCCAAAAGGGCGGTCCGCTGCATATAGACTGCCGCCCTCTCATTTATCTTATAAAAATCAAGGATACCTCCCGAATGGTCATAATGCCCATGGCTTAATATGACTGTATCCACTTCAGACAGGGGTATGTCAAGCTTCCTCGCATTGTCCCATGTCCTCCCACTGGCTCCCGTATCCATCAGCACCTTATGTTTCCTGGTCTCGATATAAATACTCAAACCGTGTTCATATACGCATTGCGGCTCTCCGCATGTGTCTTCCATCAAAACTGTCGCCTTCAATCCAACCTCCATACCGCAAACTTTTACGGCTAATTCCCCACAATACTGATTGCATGCATGTAGGCGTCCGACCCGCGCGCGCAGGTGACCGTAAGTTTCCTGCCCCTGAGAAGAACCTTACATCCTGTGACACTGTTGAGCACATCAAGCTTCAGCTCCATATCGCCGTCGGAAGTCTTCAATATTAATATATTTTCGTTAGATTTACTGCTCACCGTACCGCTGACTGTAGCCGGGGACGAAGTGTCGACCGTCGCCGGAATGACGCTCTCCTTGGCTCCCACAATGGTAGCCGCATGCATATAGGCATCCGAGCCGCGGTAAACGGCAACCGCCAATTTCCTGTCTGGTATGATAAACATTCCGTTCCGGGAGTCTGTGTTCTTATCGATTACAATCTGCATTTCCCCATAAGCAGTCTCTAAGTACAGGAGGTCTTCCTTCGTCTTCTTGTTCACCGTCCCGGTAACCGTGGTAGTATCAACGCCCACAGGAGATTCCGGCGCCGGCGTAAGTGAGGAAGAGGGCGTCGTCGAAGCGCCGTTCCCCGAACTTGAAGACGACGATGCATCGGAAATACTGGTCGCATGCATGTAGGCGTCCGACCCTCTCACGCACGTAATGCTGTATGTTTTATCCGCCACAAGAACGGAACAGCCGCTCATATTTGTGGTGGAATCCAGTTTAATCTGCATCTCCCCCTGCGCCGTCTTCACATAAAGCACGTCCCCTTTGGACTTCTCGCTAATCGTTCCCGTCACCGTCGCACTGCTCGAAGAGTCCAAAGTGACAGCCGCCGCCTGGGCGCCGCTCGTAATCTTAACCGCATGGAGATACCCGTCGGAGCCATGGGACACGGAAACATTGATGTTGCTTCCCGGAAGCAGAATCTTACATGCGCTGGCGTCCGTACCACCGTCCAGTTTAATTTCCATATTTCCTTCTTTCGTGGAAAGCTTAAGCAGTTCCGTTGTGGTTCCTGCCATCACACTCCCCTGTACCGTGGCAATCACTTCCGCTGCATGGACGGTATTCGCCTCCGCAGGACTCGATAATATCCCAAACGCAAGGCAGGCCGCCATGCACAATTTCATCATATGTTTTTTCATAATAGTCCTCCATTCCTACTCAGCCTGCAAAACTAAGCGACATCAAAAACAGCTTAAATGACCGGATAATACTGCCCTCCAAAACGCACAGCTCCCACAGGTATTGCAGGTCAAATTTCTGTCATATTATGTAAATTTGGTTATGTAAACTCATAATACATCATCTATTATAAAAAGGCAATATATATTCTATAAAAAATAAGCATCCTATATAGGGATTACACATGGCAGGGCACATCCGGCCTCATAGCTTTTTAACCAGACATACTTATTTTTATGATTACATAAATATCCCCATATTACGGTTTTCCGGATTCCCTTGTTTTTCTCTTCATTTTTTCTAAAATCCTACCGGGAAATCTGCTGAAAGGGGGAATATTTTTGTTGAAATTCCTGCATTGATTTGATAAGATTAATACTCAACTACCAAATTTGACAAGCGAGGTATCATTATGGCAGCACGTATCAAAAACATGACTGACGGGAAACCGGCTTCTCTCATCTTAGCCTTTGCAATGCCGCTTATGGTCGGCAATGTGTTCCAACAGCTCTACACTGTCGTGGATACGATGGTGGTAGGCAAAGCGCTGGGCGTGACCGCACTTGCCGCACTTGGCTCGGCGGACTGGCTCAATTGGCTTATGCTAGGCATCATCCAGGGTATCACACAGGGGTTCGGCATTCTCATGGCACAGGAGTTCGGCGCAGGCAGGCATGAAGACCTGAGAAAGACAATCGGATGTTCTCTTTCTTTGTCCCTGATATCCTCTGTGCTGCTGTTATGCGCGGGTCAGTTAATCGTCCGCCCTGTGCTTGTATTATTGCAGACGCCGCCGGAAATTATCGGCAATGCCATGCTCTATCTGCGCATTATGTACCTGGGTGTCCCGGTGGTGATGGCGTATAATCTGTTCGCCACTGTCCTGCGCTCCTTAGGGGACGGCAGGACGCCTCTCCACGCTATGATTGTTGCCGCCATCGTCAATATCGTACTGGACGTACTCTTCGTAATTGTACTGGGGTTTGGTATCGCAGGGGCCGCCGTAGCTACTCTTATTGCGCAACTGGTTTCCAGTCTCTTCTGCCTGTACCATATCCGCAAGATAGAATTTCTGGCGCTTAGTCCCTCGGATTTCAGCTTACAGGACCATCGCCCGGCCAAGCTGCTTATGTTGGGTTCTCCTATGGCCTTCCAAAATGCAATCATATCCATCGGCGGCATGATTGTGCAGTTTGTGGTCAACGGCTTCGGCGTCATTTTCATCGCCGGATTCACCGCTACCAACAAGCTTTACGGCGTGTTGGAGGTGGCCGCAACCTCCTACGGATATTCTATGGTTACCTACACAGGGCAGAACCTGGGTGCAGGAAGAGTAGACCGTATCCGTAAGGGCACCCGGGCTGCCATATTGATTGCGCTCATTACCTCGGCTGTTATCGCCGCCGTGATGCTTCTTGGCGGCAAGGCAATCCTCAGCTGTTTTATCTCAGGGACACCGGAACAATTCGACCAGACATTGCAGATTGCTTATTACTATCTTGCCGTCATGAGCATATTCCTGCCTGTGCTGTATATCCTGCACATTACCCGTTCCACCATTCAGGGAATGGGCAACACCGTCCTGCCTATGGCCTCCGGCATTGCAGAATTTGTCATGCGGGCCATGACCGCTATCCTGCTGCCTATGCTTATCGGCAATACGGGCATATTCTATGCAGAAATTATGGCGTGGATGGGCGCAGACTTGATTTTAGTATGCAGCTATTTTTCAGTTGTCAGGAAAATCGAGCGGCTTATATCAGCCAATACCGCTTCCCCTGACCAGACATAGAAATAGATATATCTGAAAAAGAAGAGCGATGCAGACAATCAGAAACCGTCTGCATCGCTCTTTTTTTTCTAATTATATTATGCGGTTGCTCTCGAGTTTGCGAAGCAAATCTCGTAAACGAGCTATGCTCGTTTTTTTAGAGGAAACCTCGTATCTGCCCTGTCAGTTCTTCCTCGAGCTTAATCAGCTTCTGCGCAATCTCCTTGGACTTCTCGTCGGCAGCTTTATACTGGTTCAGATACTTGCTAAGCGACTTCACGCCCATATTGCAGCCGTCCGTCATCAGCTCCGCAATTGTCTGGTCCGATTCACGCATAACCAGTTTCACATTCGTCTTCAGCCACGACATACTCTTTGCCATAGGGCTTGGTTCCTTGCCCTCATCGTGATACTCTTTCAAAAGTCCCTGTATCTTCTCATCCAGTTTGATATGCCCGTCCTTACAGTGAATCAGGTGTTTTTTGAGTTCTTCATTGTTCACATACTCCAAAACATCATCGATGGACCCGATTCCCATCTTCACTCCCGCATCGCATTCGCGCAGTAACCTTATTGTATCCTGTTCTATCATAGTCCGTTCCGCTCCTTTATCTCCTGATAGGAACAGTATACGCCATACGGTCAATCTTATACAGATTAATAATTATCCGCGCAAATTTCGAAATATGCCTGGGGATGAGCACATACCGGACAAATCTCAGGCGCATTCGTACCCACAACAATATGTCCGCAGTTACGGCATTCCCATACCTTCACTTCGCTCTTCTTAAATACTTCCTGCATCTCCACATTCTTCAAAAGGGCGCGGTAACGCTCCTCATGGTGTTTCTCGATTGCGGCAACCATACGGAACTTCTCCGCCAGTTCGTGAAAACCTTCTTCCTCAGCCGTCTTTGCAAAGCCGACATACATCTGCGTCCACTCGTAATTCTCTCCCTGGGCCGCCGCTGCAAGATTTTCGGCGGTGCTGCCGATACCGTACAGTTCTTTGTACCAAATCTTGGCATGTTCCTTCTCATTGTCCGCAGTCTCCTGGAAAATCGCGGCAATCTGCTCGAACCCTTCTTTCTTCGCCTTCGATGCAAAGAAGGTATAATTATTCCTGGCCACCGATTCCCCGGCAATCGCCGCCGCAAGGTTCTTCTCTGTCTGTGTGCCCGCATAAGGGCTTTTCTTCTCTGTCTGCGCCATGTTTCTTCCTCCATTCATGTCTTCGGGCATTCCCCCGCTTACTTTTAGTGTGTCCTCTTCCTCAAATTTTAAACTATCTTATCTCCTCAGTTGCCAGACGCAGCCACTTTAGCTCTTCGCCGCTAAAGTAAGGAGCAAGCGTCCGATACACTTTCTCATGGTATTCATTCAGCCACCGCAGCTCACATCCCGACAAAAGCTCCGGCAATATCGCGTCTTTGTCAAAAGGCGCCATGGTAAGCGGCTCTAAATACATAAACTGCCCGTAAGCATTCTTCTCCCCCGCACGGCACAGCACAAGGTTTTCGTGGCGTATGCCAAACCTTCCCTCCAGATAGATACCCGGTTCATTCGAGAGCACCATTCCTTCTTCAAGCGGAACGTTCTTCGACGCTTCCGTGATACGCCACTGGAACCGCTGCGGCCCCTCATGCACATTCAAAAGGTACCCAACGCCATGCCCGGTGCCATGGTTATAATCAAGCCCCGCTTCCCACAGCGGCTGCCTGGCGAGCACATCCAGATTCTGCCCGGAAACACCTTTCACAAAACGCGCCGCCCCCAAGGCCAGATGCCCGCGCAACACCAGCGTATAATACCTCTTCTCTTCCTCTGTCACCGTTCCGATGGCCATGGTGCGCGTGACATCCGTGGTGCCTTCCCTATAGTGGCCGCCAGTATCCGCAAGGCAAAAACCGCCTTCCGTAATCTGCGTATCGGTCTCCTGCGTCGGTTCATAATGTACTACCGCACCATGGGCGCCATAAGCGATAATCGGTTCGAAACTAGGCCCCAGATATCCTTCCATCTGTGCCCGGAAGTTCTCCAACTGCCTGGCGGCGCCAAGCTCCGTGATATTTTCCCTGCCTGCATTCATTTTCAGCCAACGCATGAACCTGGTCACCGCCACGCCGTCTTTCACATGTGCCTCCCGTATATGGGCCATCTCCTGGGGCGTCTTGACAGCTTTCATAAGCAGGACAGGGCTGTCCTGGTCAATTCTCTCAGCCGACGCCGGCACACTGTTATACAACCTATAATTCACGCTGCCGCTATCCGCCCAAACCCTGCTGCCCGCCGGGATTTCCCGCAGTCTCCGTTCCACTGCCTCATAAGGCTCCACTGTAACCCGCGCTTTGGAAAGCTTCTGTAAAATTTCCTCCGAAAAAGCCTCCTGTCTGGCATACAGACATGCCCTCTCCTCTTCCACCACGAGATATGCCATAAAAACCGGCGTATATGCCACGTCATTGCCGCGCAGGTTGAGAAGCCATGCAATCTCGTCCAAAGCGGTAAGAAGCAGGACGTCCGCCTTCCGTATGCGCATCTGTTCCCGTACACCGTCGAGTTTCTCTTCTCTGCTTCTCCCTGCATAGCCGACGTCTATTTCCCAAACCGGTTCCATAGCCATAGGCGGACGGTCTTTCCAGACCATGCCCACCAAATCCTCCCCGCCTGCAAAAGTGATGTTCTTCTCCCCGGCCTTCTGTTCAATCTTACGCACGAAACGCTCCGTGACAGTCCTTCCATCGAAACCTGCCACGCTTCCCTCTTCAAGCACATCGCCCAAAAAGTCCTCCAACGCAGGCACCCCCGGCTGCCCCATGCGCATCAATTCAATGGAGCTGCCTGTAAGCTGCCTCGCCGCTTGTATAAAATATCTTCCGTCCGTCCATAACGCCGCCCGGTCAGGCAGCACGGCCAAAGTGCCCGCAGACCCGGTGAATCCAGACATATATTCCCTTGCTTTAAAATATTCCCTCACATATTCCGAACTGTGGAAATCCTCCGTGGGGATGATGTAGGCGGAAAAGTTCCGCTCCCTCATCACCCCCCGAAGCGCATCCAGTCTGGCATCAATATCCATATCAATCACCTCATTCTTGCTCAGCCTGCGGATTTGGGCGCAAGCACAAATTTGAGCGCGCTTTTATGTCAAATCTTAATCAGCTCATACTGGTCCGTGCCAAGCCCAATCTTCACCGCATGGGCGATACAGCTCTTCCATTCCGCATCAGGATGGGTCATATGGAAATGGTCATGTCCCTCCTCATTGCCATGCTTCTCCAAATTTTCACCAAGGACGCTGCTCTTTACAGGCTCCATCTGGTTGCACAAATCCGCGCATGCCTTATCAAGCGCCACAGGGTCAAAGGACGCCAGCATTCCTACATCAGGAATAATCGGAATATCATTCTCCGAATGGCAGTCACAGTTTGGCGATACATCACAAATCAGAGAAATATGGAAGCACGGACGGTCCTTACACACTGCCAGGCTGTACTCGGCAATCTTATAGTTGAGAAGCGCCACGGAATCTGAAGATTCCGCCGAAATCGCATCCTTCGGGCATACCGCCAGGCAGCGCCCGCATCCTACGCATTTATTATGGTCAATATGCGCCTTTCCATTCTCAATAATCGGTGCCGCATGGGCACATATCCTGTCGCATGCCCCGCATCCTACGCACATGGAAGCATCCACATTCGGTTTGCCGTCGCAGTGCTGTTCCATTTTTCCGCCCCTGGAACCGCTTCCCATACCGATATTCTTAAGCGCACCGCCGAAACCTGCCGCCTCGTGTCCCTTGAAATGTGTCAGGGAAATAAAGACATCCGCATCCATCACCGCATGTCCGATTTTTGCCTCCTTCACATACTCGCCGTCGATAGGCACAATCGTCTCGTCCGTTCCCTTAAGCCCGTCTCCGATAATCACATGACATCCCGTCTGGTAAGGTGAAAACCCGTTCACATAGGCAGTCTCCAGATGGTCCAGCGCATTCTTTCTGCTGCCCACATACAGCGTATTACAGTCTGTCAAGTAAGGCTTCCCGCCTAATTCTTTGACATAGTCCGCCACCACCCTGGCATAGTTAGGGCGCAGGAACGCCAGATTGCCGTATTCGCCAAAATGAATCTTAATTGCCGCGTACTTATCCTGGAAGTCAATGTTCTCAAATCCCGCCGTCTTCATCAGGCGGTGAAGTTTCTGCAGGAGATTCTCATGTCCTGTCGCTTTAAACGATGTAAAATATACATTTGCTTTTTCCATTCTGTTCATCCTCCATTTTGTTCATTTTTATCAGTCAAACATCTTAAATCTCTCAGCCATCACCGCATACTGTTCTTTAATTTTCAAGTACAGGCCAATGGTATCCTCTTTCTGCTTCTCGAAGTTCTTAATGATGCTGTCATAGTTGCGCTCTAAGCTTGTGACAATATTCTTATTAATCTTCCCCCGGTCCGCATCGCCGTTCATGATATCCAGTATTTTTTCTTTGCTGAACGCCTCCTTATAACTGCGTTTGCCATAGAGTGCGCTTAAGATATCCGCCACCGCGATAATCTGCTGCGCCAGCGTCAAATCCTCCGCCTTAAGCCCCTTATGATAACCCGTTCCGTCCAGTTTCTCATGATGCCTGACCGCAATCTGCAATACCGAGTCATCCACCACCCCTTCCAGAATCATCTCCGTAATACGGACATGGGCTTTCATAACTTTCATTTCCTCATCGCTCAGCCTTCCTGTGGATTCCAGGATATTGACCGGAATTGCAATCTTGCCTAAATCATGTAAGAGCGCCCCATAATGCAAATCCCTCATTTCCCTGCCGGACAACCTGGCAAGACGCCCCAACTGCTCCGCAAAATTCACCGTGGCAAGTGTATGTATTACCGTATGTTCGCTCCTGAAATCAATCGAATAGACTAACATCTCTAAAAAACGGCGCTTATACCTCTCCGAAAATGCCCGCTTGGCCAACAGCACATTCAGCTCCTCCCGGTACTTTCCGTTCACCAGGTTCTCCGTAATGCCATACCGCTCCTGGGCCTTATGGAAAATATCAAGGGCCGTGCCGGAGAATTTGATATCTCTGTATTTTACGAAATAGTCCGGAGCAAGATTTTCTTCTTTCAGATGTAAAAAAGTATCCATCTTATCCGCTAAACTGAGAAGCTCTATGGTATGCTTATACCTGCTCTGTATCAGATTATGCCTGTTATAGTCCAGATGGTGATACAGCACTACCTCCGCCTTATCTTCCATAGGTGAAAGATATTTTAAAAACAAGAATCCGTAAATAGAATGCGGCCATGGATTTTTCGTCTCAAAATCGCTTACGCTCTGGATATTATCCGCCTTGTAAAGCCCGATGTCATGCAGAATGCCAAGCATCGTATAATCTACCAGTTCCTGCTCCGTATAGTGCTGGTCCATATAGGCATTCTCATATTCCATCATCTTATAGAAGATATATCCTGTAATCTCCCCATGGTTGATGATTTTCTGGTTGATAATTCCCAATGTTTTCCTGATAATTTCGTTGACGTCTTTACTGCTGATTACACTCATTGCTAAATCCTCTTTAACACATATAATCCTGGATGGCTCCCTTCCATGCTTTTCCAGGCAACTAAAAATATTCTATCATTTTTTCCGTGTCTTGTCCTCTGTTTCTTTCACAAGTTTTCATAGTTTTTTTACTATTTCTTTTCCAAATCTTTTCAGTATGCAAACATATGTTTGTGTGCTATACTATTATCAGAGAATCAGAAAGGAAATCCGGAACATGAAACAGCGCACTTATCTGTGTATCGACCTGAAATCTTTCTATGCATCTGTGGAATGCGTCGCACGGGGACTTGACCCGATGACTGTCAACCTGGTAGTTGCCGACCCGGAACGTACCGAGAAGACCATCTGTCTTGCCATCACACCCGCCATGAAGGCGTTAGGCATCAAGAACCGTTGTCGTCTTTTCGAAATCCCGAAGCATGTCAAGTATCTGACCGCGCCTCCGCGAATGCAGAAATATGTCGATACCGCCGCAGACATTTATGCCATTTATTTAAAATATATTGCACGGGAAGATATCCATGTGTACTCCATAGACGAAGCTTTCATGGATATCACCGATTACCTTGATTTGTATCACCTGTCCGCCCGCGGGCTTGGACTGAAAATTATGGACGACATTTACCTCAGTACCGGCATACGCGCCGCCTGCGGCGTCGGCACCAACCTCTATCTTGCCAAAGTGGCCCTGGACATCACCGCCAAACACGCCGATGACTTCATCGGGGAACTGAATGAAGAAAGCTACCGTGAAAGCCTATGGAGCCATAAGCCGCTCACCGATTTCTGGCGCATCGGCTCGGGCATTGCCAGACGCTTAGAGCCTTTTGGCATCCGCACCATGAAAGATATCGCCGAGGCAGACGAAGATTTCCTATATCGTCTCTTCGGAATCGAGGCGGAGCTTCTCATAGACCACGCATGGGGCCGGGAACCGGTCACGATGGCGGATATCAAATCCTACAAATCACACACAAGCTGCCTTGGCAGCGGACAGGTGCTCGCTAACGACTATTCTTTCGAAAAAGGCCTGCTTATCGTCAAGGAAATGATGGACTTACTCTGCCTGGACTTGGTTGAAAAAAATCTGGTCACCAAATCCATCACCCTGCATGTAGGCTATTCCAACAGGCTGAACGCCCCTTCCGCCCACGGCACTTCCACACTGGACACGGAGACCAACTCAGATATCCTGCTGATTCCGGCAGTCACGGCGCTGTATGAACGAATCGTCAACCCTTCCCTGGGCATACGCCGCGTCAATATCTCCTGCAACAATGTGGTGCCCGAGGAATACCGCCAATACAACTTCTTCGTGGACGCCGAAGAGCTGGAACGCAACCGCAAGATACAGCAGGCGGTAATCGATATCAAAAATAAATTCGGTAAAGACGCAATCCTAAAGGGCATGAACCTGGAAGAAGGCGCCATGACCAGAGAGCGAAACCATCAGATTGGAGGACATAAAAGTGGGGAGTAAACCAAGAAATAAAATGCCCATAGAAGAACGGGCGAAACAGTTCATGCCCTTCGCGGCATTAAAAGGACTGCCGGACGCATTGGCCGCCAAAGAGAAAATCATTGTTCCAAAAATAGAGCTTTCCGAGGAAATGGCGGAACGGCTGGACCGCGCAATGCACGGTCTGGCCAAGGGCCAAATCGCTTCCGTTGTCTATTTCCATAAGGACGAATATGTCAAAATAACAGGCCTGGTCGCACGCATTGACGAAACCGGACGGCTGCTTCAGATTGTCAATACAAAGATTCCTTTCGACGATATATTAGAGGTTACTTTCCCGGAATAGGTGCTTTATTGTCTGTTTTTCTTCCTTTCCCGTTTATTTTCATACATCCTTTCGTCCGCCTCTTTTAACATTGTCTGGTAATCCATGCCCTTTTGCACCAGACTATAGCCGAAAGAAAATCTGACCGGGACGCTGCATCCATCCGTCAAATCAACACGGCTGCCCTCCTGGATATCATCAAGTTTTCCTATCTCGTCAATCAGGTTCTTTTTATCATGATATTGATAAAGGAACAATACAAATTCGTCCCCTCCTAACCTGGCCGCCACGCAGCGCTGTGCATCCAGGCCGGAAATAAGCCTGGCGATTTCTTTTAGATAAACATCTCCCATCTCATGTCCATATGTATCGTTAATCGTCTTTAAATTATCGGCATCAATCATAACAAGCGCGCTGTGCTCGCCTTCCTTCTGCGCCTGCATAAGCTCCGCAATCCGCATATCCATGCCCCTCCGGTTATACAAACCCGTCAGCAGGTCGATGTCCCTTTCGTTCTCAATCTGTTTGCGCCGCACTACTTCATCCGTCACATCAATCACAACGCCGAATACCCCGCCGCCGTCATTGCTCTCCTCAATCTTCACATACCGTCCGTCTATTTCAAACGTGCCGGATTCCCCGGTAACGGAATGCCTGCGTAACTTGCATATAAACGTCTTAAATGCCTTATAGTCAGAGGACAGCCGTTCACATTCCTCGCCGCCTAACATAAGTATCCTTGGTACATACTCCGTAAAACGCACTCTTTTCATATACTCATTGTATTCATACACGCCTATATACATATTCGTTTTGCTTAAAACATAGGACATCTTCTCATTGTAATCCAAAAGACTGTTTTTCATCATATTAATATAGCCGCTCAGCTCCGAAAACTCTATACTACTATGAATGTCAATCATCTCGCCCAGATTCCCTTTGGCAATGCCATGCAGCTTTTCGTTGACGCTATGGATTCCATTCACCACATACTTATTCATGTACCTGGTCACGGCATGTGACAAAATCAGCGCTATCACGACTAAACACACCGTAATCATCACCGTTGTGGACGGGATTCTTTTGTAAAGCTCACGTCCTGAAATAATCCGGCCTATATAATTGGAGCCGGCTTTCTTAAATACGCAATACGCTCTCTCGCCGTTTATGCGCGCATGAAACCCTTCCTGCACCTTGATTGCATCAAGCGGCAGCCCTATCTTCGCAATGTCCTGCCCCACACATTCTGTGTCTGTGGAACCTACAATCTCTCCGCTTTCCATGTCAACCGCGTAGTAATCCGCCTCCGGGTTTACCCGAAGCAGAGAAAACAAATAAGACAATTCATTCTTGTTGGCAGTCTTCATCACATTAACCGGCTCCATACCGACCTGAACGATAAAATTCCCATTCTGGCTCCATAACGCCGAATACTGCATCATCTTAGCCTCAGCCGTATTTGGCGTAATCTCCTGGACAAGCTTCAAGGATTTATCTTCCAGCATAGGCTTGAAGAACATCATCTGTTCGCCCGAGTCAAACGTAAAGTCATAATATTGCGGATGTGTCCCGGCATAAATGCGGCCTGTCTTATCAAAAATATGGATTTCATCCACTTCCATAAACTGCGCCATCTCTTTCAATTCTTCCAGACTCTTTAAGACATCCGGGTTGTTCTGTATCATATAGGCAATCGCCTCTGCATTGTGCAGACAGGTTTTACTGTATTCCTCCCTCATCTCGTCAAGTTCTTCCTGGTTTTGTGCCAGAAGCTGCTCTATCTGTGAAAAAGTCCCCATGGCGTCCTCATAAGCCTGCCTATGCTCATTGTTTATCTGGATATACACGATGACAGTCAGTATCATGACAATCAAGATACTGGTAAGCCGCCGCATGTATTGGCTGATGATTTTCTTAAGAGTCTGCATTTCCATCTCCTTGCCTTATCGTTTATCTGTGTTTTTCTTCTCATCATTTTCATAATTATTTCTTTCATACTAAATAAACGTACTTTATTGTAACATAAATCTTTTACCTCTCCTCTTGCTATTTTTGCTCAAAATCATGTTAATTTTGCACTTGAGGAAGCTTTTGTTTTGAGTTCCGTATGCGGGCCTGCACATAAAAGAAAAAAGCGCCCACAGTTAAAACTGCAGACACTTTCTTTTATCTGTTCTTATTCCGATTTCCATTCCCCCAAGCACTGCGCCAAGCGGACATACCCGCACGTCCATTTGACGAATACCGCGAGGGTAAAACGGCCCGCTACCTGCGGCGGGGTATCTGACTATGCATGCCGCTCCAAACTTCCGTCACCGCCCATAAGTCTTGTCATCTCCTCAATCCGTTCAACCGGAAATGGCGGAGCCGCCAAAGGCTTCATCGCAATCGACATAAGTTTCATGGGGTTATCATCCGCCGCCACCCTGTTGGAGCAAAACTTCCCGCATATGCGGCAGCGATGGATAAGCGCCCACTCTCCGTTCTTCCTGACCCAAACGGCCACCGGCTCCATGTGTCCCCCACAGTCGGAAGCCCGGTCACCCGGTTCAATATCCACATGAAGGCTGTTTAAGCAATTCGGACAATGGTTCCTGTGCCCGCTCCCCGCACCTGCAGGCACCACCGGCCTGCCACATACCTTACAGGTAAACGTCTCATCACAGGCATGGTTTTTATAATATCCTTTTTCAAAAGATTTCCTTTTATTTTCTCTATTCAATTTTCTGTCCTCCTAAAACTTTCCACAGTTCCTTTCCCTTTTGCTCAGGTACTCTTATTAGGAGGCGCTGTTTTGTAATGTCTGATAATCCTCTGTATACTTTTTTCTGTGAGGAAATATTTCCCGGACAACTGGGTAAGCGTCATACCGGACATATACTCTGTATATATCTTCCTGTTCCGGTTCTTCAAGGCTTCCCTCGTCTGTGTGCCTGCTCCCCAGGACTTATGCTGTCCCGGCCTGCGCGGAATGTAAAGCATCTGTCCGTCCACATATCTCTGCACAAGCTTAAGCACGTCCTCCGGTAAAATATCTTCCGCTTTTATATAGCCCATGGCCGCCCTCCTAATTTTTCATGTATCTAAAATCCCGAAAGGGCTATATCTGTAGTCCCAATGTCAGATACATATATTTTTCAGGCCCTGCGGCGGCTATTACATTCAATCTGTATGTGTATGCATAGCCACCGCTATGCTACCGCTGGATAATACCTCTTCATCATAAAATCCTCCGTTCTGCTTGCATGTATTCCCGGTGTCTCCGGGAGTACATTTCACATTATAACAACCTTATCCCATCCAGACAAGCCCCCTACTTGGTTAGAATTGTTTATGTTCCTATGGTTTTGTTCACTTTCCCTGCCTTGACGCCGTGTCTGCATGGCGTTACACTGATAAAAAATCCATAAAAGAGGAGGTAAAAATGAGAGTTTTATTTATCGGAAACAGTCACACATATTACAACGATATGCCGCATATGTTTGCAGACATCTGCCGCGAAAAAAATGCAGACGTGGAAGTTACCATGCTGGCCCATGGCGGAAAAGGATGGGATTTCCACATAGAAGAGCCGGAAGTACGGTTCAATATTCTATACGGCGGATACGATGTAGTAATCCTCCAACATACCGCACACCCAATGGGCGACTTGGCGGTTATGTCTCAGAGCGGCGAAAAGCTCATCCAATGGGTGCGGGAAGCCGGCGCCAAACCGGTTCTCTATATGACATGGACCACCAAGGCGGACGGGGAAGCCGCACAGGAATCTATGAGCGACGCCTATCGGGCACTACAGACTAAAACAGGCTGTCTTCTAGCCCCGGTGGGGGAACGTTGGTGGGCATACCACAATGAACACCCCGAAGAGGAACTATATGCTGAAGACGGACAGCACGCCTCACCTCTTGGCTCACGTCTGGCAGCATCTGTCATCGCCGAAACTATTCTCAATAGATAAGGGAACTCTTGTTTCCCTTATCTATTCCATCAAGATTTTCTTTCATTCATCCCACTGGCAGGGAAATTTCTGCCTGGGAGGCGTTAAAAATCCTTTCGTAAACTGCTCGTTCTCGTCCTCCGGTAAGTCTTCAAATACATCCGGTATATAAAACCGTCCGCCGAACGAAGAAAGCCCATTTTCCACAAGCTCTATCCCCATAAACGCGTCAAAATTCTTACCGTCTGCCGTCGATACGCCAAAATCACTGCAAACCCGAAACCCATGCCTGGGGTAATAATCCGGTTCTCCAAAGATGACGACCCCCGCATATCCCGCTTCCCTGGCAAGCATCAACGTCTCTTTAAGTAAAAGTCCTCCTACGCCGCATCCCTGCCATTCAGGCGCCACGCAGAGCGGCCCGAAAACGAGAATTTCTTTTGTGTCCTCCTCATTTTTGAGCCAAGCCTTACTGTAACAGATGACTCCTGCAATTTCTCCGTCAATCACTGCCACCCTGGACAGTTCCGGCAGATATGAATCGCTTTGCCGCATTTTATGGACAAGAAAATGCTCGTTGCATCCTACACGGTATTTATTCCAGAAAGCTCTCAGCACTGTCTCTTCTGTCTTATGGTATTCGCCAGGCTCTTCCTCACGGATAACGACTTCTTCTTTTGTCACTTTCTTGCTACGCCGCGGGAAGTACCCCATATTGATGCGCACTTCTTTTCTCTCCACGTCGCGGTTGCTATAACAGCACGTATCAAAACCAATCGGCTCAAATCCTTCCTTCTGATAGAAAGTGATAGCGCCCACGTTGCAGGACTGCGTCTCCAAAATGACCGCCCTGCGATGCTCTAAAACCGCCTGTTCCTTCGCCACCGCCATCAGCGCATGTCCAACGCCCTGCCGCCTGAGTTTCTCATGAACCCACAGCTCCGTGACCATGAGGCGGTTGCTCCACTCTTCCGGGCATGTCTCGATACAGGCTATCATCTCCTGTCGCCCTTCTTGTTCCTCGACGACGCCCCATGCATATGCCTTCTCCCAGTGTTCCTGGTATAATTTATCAGGAAAATCATATTCCTCCGGATAATGGGAAATGGGTGTGTCTGATTTGCATTTGTGGATTGCAACATCGTATCCGTCAGCCACTTTTTTCATATCTATGTCGTAGTATTCTTCTGTCGTATACCGCATTGGTATAATCGTGCCCTTCCACTGCTCTTTCGGGAGTGGAATAATTCCATAATCTTTCCTAATTATTTCTTGATTCATTTCCAGTCATTCCTTTCCAAATGTATAGGATTAAGGTGCTTTTCATACCCGCACCATGCACTTGCTGCATGGTGTCGGAGCCGGCGCCAAAATGCTCGCTTTTTAGCATTTTGTGTGCATCAATTGTTGCAATTCACACCAAAATAGTTGTAAATGGCTGCGAAATCTGGCGAAGGTGTGAATTGTAACAGGATTAGGGTGCCAAAATGTTATTACAGCCTTATTTGTAGTTATAGTTTTATTCTTCTTGCATTCTTTCGCAGATGTGTTATAATGCAGTTATGGGGATATAGCTCAGTTGGGAGAGCGATACGTTCGCAACGTATAGGTCACGAGTTCGAGTCTCGCTATCTCCATTTTTGTTGTGCCGGGAAGCCTTGATTTTACTGGGTTTACGGCGCTTCTTTTTTTGTGGGTAGGCAAAAGGTAATCAAAAAAATAACCAAAAACAATCAGACTATTGCATCCCAAGTCATATCTTTTGTTCTTTGTTATATAAAGCCCTTGCATATGGTATGCCCTGCATCAAAACGGGATATCCATACTGCTGCCATCCGGCAAATACAAAAACCTTAAAATTCTACCGGCTTATATTCTTCCATTCTGGGAAATAACCTGTTTTCATAAAAATCAAGAAAAATGCGATAGCACTCTTCTTCCGAACATATTTTATAAAACAGGCGTGTCCCTCCACCTTCAATCCCTAATTCAACTTCAATCTCCCCATCATGGGGACACGCTTGGACAAAGCGTATTTTATTCTGCGCTTCCGGTGCCGTTAGAACTACAAACTGTTCCGGCGTGACAAACATATCCGCCAGAAAATCCTCAATGTCTATATCCCTGAAATCAGTAAGTTCATTCTCCTGGTTTCTCAATATGAATCCCTGATGTGGTTCTACCGTTTTAAAGACCACTTCTTTTCTCTTTTTAAATGGCAACTTCATTATGAAACCTCGCAATGTAAATAGATATTTGCAATAAATTTTCTTATATTGTAATAGCAAAAGTATTTTTTATCAATCCAAATATTAAAGATATTTATTCGATAGGGGGAGGGTAGGTTTCAATCTAAAAAAACAAATCCCATATATAAGGGTATACCCCTATATAAAATATGCGCCTTATACTGTCCCAACTTATCAACTGTGCTCCTTTACAATAAAATAGAGCGCATGGACTTGTTTTCTATACGCTCTGACGCTATGTTGCTTATTCAGTTGTGATTGTGGGAATAGTTGACAGTTATTCTAATATTTAACCTAACTCCTTAAATTCTCCCTCCTGAATAGAAATTTCAATATCAAATTTTGTGTTCTCGCCCGCAACTATCTTAATTCTATTGCTTCCACTTTCTACATTCAAAGTGCTTTGAACAGGCTCTGACATTTCGGTGTCACATTCAGCAATGATTGAAACATCTCCCTTGGGATTTATCAATACCAGTTTCATCTTTCCAGAGGAAACATTTATTGTGTATGTTATATCTAAAGACTTATCTTCCTCTGCATCAAAAACCCATATGGTGTCCATACCCTCCATTTTTTCAACGCTTGCCGTAAAATATCCGTCCCCTGCTGTTTGTTCATAATTATTAAGATTATATGAATTTGTATTACTTGCTATTTTTATATCGTTGTCATATATGGCAACCATAGGATTTGCACAACCTGTCATTAAACAAACAGCAATCATTCCTGCACCAAGCGTTTTTCTAATTTTCATAATATACCTCCATAAGCTACGATTTATTCAATTAAAATACTACCACAATCACGCCTATATTTCTATCACATTTTCATTTTCGCTCTAACCTCTATCCTCCCTTCCCTCACCCTTTCCCTCTTTCCCTCTTTATGCCGTATACCCATAAGGTCGAAAATCAGCCCGGAAAACTCTCCATTTCCATGCTCTTAGATTTGTGATATAATGGGGAACAAAAAAACGAAATGATGGAGTTTGCAAAAGGATATAGATTATGAAAATGCCAAGCGAAAATATTGATAAAGCTATGTTTGCTCCATGCGGAATGAACTGCATGGTTTGTTACAAACACTGTTATCACAAAAAGCCATGTGCAGGGTGCTTGAACAGCGATAGCGGAAAGCCGGAGCATTGCCGAAAATGCAAGATAAAGGACTGCATAAAAGAGAAAGGATTGACCTACTGTTTTGAATGTCCAGCTTATCCATGCAAGCTGATAAAAAATCTTGAGAAAAGCTATAACCAAAGGTATCATGCAAGCCTTATGAGAAATAGCGCATTTGTCCAGGAACATGGGTTAGAACCGTTTATGAAAATGCAGAAAGAAAAATACACTTGCTCGAAATGCGGCGGTATTATCTCTATCCACGATAGAGAATGCAGCGAGTGTCAAGGGAAAATAGATGGATAGGGGGTGTTCTTATTGACCTTAACGATACCGAAACGCTTGAAAGGCCTGCAGGAAGCCCACAAAGACGATTTTTCAGCGTCCCGGATAAAGCGTCTTTGGTATTTATCTGTAAGCGGCTCAAACTGAATTACAGGAAGCTGTCAGAGGAGGAAAAGAAGTTGCGGAAAAAGATTGCGGAGAAGTCGGGCTTACTGAAAAATCCTATATCTGTTAACAGAAAAATTATAAATACCATATGCGGAAACGCTAAGTGACATGTCCTGTGGAACGGACTAAACCACCAATCAGCAACGGAACCCCTACGTCTGATTATTCAGATATGGAAGTGTTCACAGAGTATAAACGATTTTGAGCCGAAAGACTTGTAATAGGTATTCGATACCAAGAAGGAAAACTTGCCCGTGACTGGGTATAAACCAAAAGAGTGATGCTGCTCTTCTATTTCTTAATAGCAACTGTGTAGACAGTAAGAAATGGAATAATGTAAGGATTTCTCCTAGTCGTAGGGAAGAAACGGAGAAAAATATATTTACAAAACCATTTTACAATAGTAAAATACAGGACATAAAACTATATAGAACGAACTGAAATAAATGGAACTATTGTTACTGGTTGTAAGTTTAGCTCACTTATTGATAAAGAAACTAATACATGGGAAATGTTTTGCGGATGGGCGGTAACAAACAGACCATTTAGAAGGAGTACTCCAAAGAATAATTTATGTAGGGTATCAGTCTCTCCGAAAGAAAGACTAATCGCCTACCACTTTAGGTAGCACCCGTGTATATAGTGTAACATATTGGCAAAGATTGTCAAATCGACATTTGTTAACACAAAAAACATTTCAATATTAGTTAATTTTTCATTAACTTGTTTACATTTTTTACTTATTATGCTACTCTGAAAATATCAAATTTTTTATAAAATAATTCGGAGGTTGCTTAATGAAAACAGCAAGTAAAGAACGGACTTTGCAGTGGATTTGTAACCAATACAAGAAGGGTAATATATCATTTTCTCACAAATTGCAACGTCCAATCGGTCAGTGGTCTCCTAAGATGAAGTCCTTGTTAATTCACAGCCTGCTATCTGGTTTCCCTGTCAATCCAATCTATATCGTAGATGAGAATGGAACTTTGTATACTCTTGATGGTTCACAGAGAACTTCTACTTGTATTAATTATATCAATAATGAATTTGCGCTTAGTAAAGATACGCCAAATATTTTTCTACAGGTAACAGAAAATGGTGAATCTATTTCCAAGGAATACGAAATCGCAGGTAAAAAATTTAAGAAACTGGATGAGGAAGTACAGTCTACTCTTCTGGCTTGCAGCTTAGAATTCTGCACGCTGTCAGAATATACAGATGATGAGGTGAAAGAAATGTTCCGTAGGCAGAACACGTCCAAACCTTTGTCTGGAAAGCTCCTAAGAATTGTTCATGAGAGTGACCAGTTTAGCGATGCCGTCTACTCTCTTGCCAACCACCCATTCATGGAAAAATTGGTTACACCTACGCATCGCAAAAATGGAACTGATAGAGACCTGATTATTCAAACATTAATGCTTATATGTACTAATAATGAGAATGAATTTACTTCATTCAGAAACAAGGACATCGATGTATTTGTTCAGGATTATGCAGATGCAAGCTTGGAAAAAGTAAACACTCTTACAGAAGCCATGGATTCGTTTAATGAATCATTTGATGAAATTAAGGTTCCCGTGACATCTATCCCAATGGTATTGTATAGCGGATACAGGGTTAAGAAAGACAAAAAGTCATTCTCCAATCTTGTGGAATTAGTAAATG
The DNA here is from genome assembly GCA_947172645.1 of uncultured Lachnospiraceae bacterium. Classification (GTDB taxonomy): domain Bacteria; phylum Bacillota; class Clostridia; order Lachnospirales; family Lachnospiraceae; genus UBA3282. The sequence continues at coordinate 38,915 of CAMWBY010000010.1, forward strand.
AGTTCTTGAATGGATATGATTCGAATGAAGAATATAAGCAGTATGTTCAGAGTGGTACTTCTGCACAGGAGAATGTACGCGGAAGGCTTGACTGGTGGAGGGAAAGAATTAGGACTGCGTAAAAAATTGATATATAAATATATGTTTGATAAAGAGAGCGAACCGCTCTCTTTATTTTATTAAATAATCTATAATTTGTTCGATTACTAATAGCAATTCCTAAATTATTAGTATATAATGTAATCTATAATACAAATGATTGGGGGAATTGAAGAATGTGGGACAATTTGAATGAAAGTAAAATGGTGCATTTTGAAATAAGTAATAAGAGCAGTCAAGCTACATTTTCTAAAAATGCAAGCAAAGACACCGCTCCAAGACCAGCAGATATTCAAAGAATGTTTGATAATATTGTTAAGAAAGAAGGTAAATAAACATAGTAGACTTATCAGGAATTTTGAACCAACTACCAATAATATTGGAATATTTTATTCCAGGATTCATTTTTATAAGAATATTTCAACTTTTAACTTCAAGAAAAGATTCTACATACCAGTTAATCATATCAGTAGCAATAAGTTATATTCTTAAGGCAGTATGCTCAATTTGTCATGAATATTTTTTAACTGATATAAGTTTTTCATGGAATTGGAGAGTTCTTATTTTGTCATTATTGTCTATCATTTCATCTATAGCATTCGTGTTTATTTCAGAGATTAAGTTTGTTAACAGAATATTATTATACATCAATAACAAATCTATACATGACGATATATGGCAAGATGTTATAGATTACAAAAATGGAACGACTCTTAGATTTATATGTGGTGACACAACATATATTGGCACGCTTGTTATACATGAAGAACGCGGAAATGATTCTTGGTTTGTACTTGATGACTATATTGTAGAAGAAAAAGATATTAAATATAAAGCTGAAGATATGAATTTTCGTTCAAGAATTGCAATTAATTTAAGAGATGTAGACAGAGTCGAATTATATTATGGAGATGCAAAAGAGTCTTGGATTAGTAAGATAAAAAGTATTTTTATAAAAAACACATTAAAAGGCATAATTTGCAAAGAGCAAGAGAACTAATCTCCTGCTCTGTCCCTATTTTTTACACTGTAACTTCATATTGTGTTGATAAATGTTGTTTTAATATATCTGTAGTATCTTCCTCCTGGATTCGATAATCTAATAGAGTATATGGACAAGATTACAAATCTTATACGTTATTACCACATTTATGTATATCAAATTCGATTATGTCATCTTCTTTAATATCTTCCGTGAACCATTTTCGGGCAATATCAATGATTGTACCATTGTCAAATTGACAGTTTACGATTTAATTTTCTACATGTGTGATTATGAGTTTAATAATATAAATATGAAAAACACTTTGCAGAATATACTAGCTAGTAATATATTTTACAAAGTGTTTTTCACTTGAATGAAGATAAGGAACACACCCAAATCTCCTTTCGAACATATGTCTGATTACCTTTTGTTACGGAATGTTTCAAAACACCATAAAATCAAGGCCTTTCACAAAGCTGGAAAAGGGACTTGAACCCTCGACCTACTGATTACGAATCAGTTGCGCTGCCAACTGCGCTATTCCAGCATATACTTACAACAAAAATTATTATACTGGTTTATCTTAAATTTTGCAAGTAAAATTTTATACTTATTCCATTATTTTTCAATATTTTTTTCAGTTTTTTTCTTTTCCGCACATCCCGCCGCATCCAGGTTCGTCCCTACATGGTTTACATGCACATCCATCTGTGGATAAGGTATGGAAATACCTGCCTCGTCCAAAGCATATTTTATCTCTTCTGTGATACGCCATTTACACTCCCAATACGTCTCGTTTGACGCCCAACAGCGCACATTCAAATTGACGCCGCTGTCTGCCAACTCCTGCACGAACACCCTATGGTCTTTCTCCTTAATAACGTCTCCATCCTCCTCCAGAATCTTAAGGAGGATTTCCTTAGCCTGGCGGATATCCGCATCATAAGAAATACCCACGATAATATCCATCCGGCGGTCAGACAGTGTGCTCATATTCAGGATACTGGAATTGGCCAGGGAGCCGTTCGGGATAATGACGACATGGTTATCCGGCGTTGACAGCTTCGTATAAAACAATTGGATTTCCATGACGGTGCCTTCCTTCCCCTCGCTGTCCACCCGTATATAGTCATCCACACGGAAAGGCTTCAGAAGCAGAATTAAGACGCCGCCCGCAAAATTGGACAGACTTCCCTGCACCGCCAGGCCCACGGCAACACCGGCGGAACCGAGCAGAGCCACCACACTGGTGGCATCCAGCCCGAATCCCGATGCAATCATGAACAGCAGCAGAATATAGAGCACAACTTTCACGAAAGAATCCAGAAACTGCACCACGCCCACATCCGCATTACCTCTCTGCAGAGAACGCCTGACAATCCTGCGCACCAGCCTGATTATCTGGACGCCCACCAAGAAAAATACCAATGCCAAAAGCACTCTCATGCCGAAACGCAACGCCTTATCGGGAAGCTGCTGCAAATAAGTCTGTATCAATCCCATATCTAATTCTTCGGATGCAATCTGCTCTAACCCTGCCACTTTATCCTCATTTCCTTTTTTTAATTATTTGTCCTTCACTGTTCTCCTGCCACGCTTGGGAGCTTCTGTCTTCTTCACTTCTTCCTTTGCAGCGGCATCCGCCGCCTCCTGCGCTTCCTCAATCTTCTGAAGCTTATCGGCAGCCTCTTTCGCCTTCTTAATCATTTCGTCCGCCAATTTAGCTTTCTCTTTCGCCTCGGCAGCGGCAATCTTTGCAAGTCTCTTCGCTTCGGCCGCCTCCTTGGCGATGGCGTCCGCCTCTTCTTTCGCCTGTCTGCGCTCCTCTTCTTGCCTCTCCTTGCGCCTCTTTTCAGCCCGTACTCTTTCAATCTCTGCCTTCTCCTCCGCAGTATACGGCGTGTAGGAGAAAATACTAATAGAAAGCGGCGCGCTCACCATATCGATGGCATAAGGCTTGCCATCCCATTCTTCCTCTTCCGTCTCGCAAACATTCTCATTCGTAATGCCGCTGCCGCCATACATCTTGGCGTCGGTATTGAGTATCTCTGTATATTTTCCTTCATAAGGCACACCGACACGGAAGTTCTGTCTCGCATTCGCGAAATTTGCCACTACAACCAAAGAGTCTGACGGTTCACTTGCTTTACGCATATAAGACAGCATACATGCATTGGGCGTGATACAGTTAATCCACTCGAATCCTTCCCATGAAGTGTCTTTCGCATACAGAGCCGGCCTGGACAGATACAGTTTATTCATATCAGCAAACAGTCTGTTCAGCTTCGCGTGCTCCTCATGTTCAAGAAGTCCCCACTCCACTTCCCGCGCCTCGTTAAATTCATCGTATTCGCCGATATCCTGTCCCATAAACATCAGTTTTTTACCGGGATGGGTCATATGGTATGCATAAGTGAGACGAAGGTTTGCAAACTGCTGCGCGCGCTCCCCTGGCATCTTACCAATCAGCGTCGCCTTGCCATGCACCACCTCATCATGGGAGAATACAAGCATAAATTTCTCACTGTAAGCATAAATCATACTGAAAGTCAATTCATTGTGCCGTCCGGAACGGAAATATGGGTCCGTCTTAATATAATCCAAATAATCGTTCATAAAGCCCATATTCCATTTTAAGTCAAAACCGAGTCCGTCATCCTCAAGGTCCCCTGTTATTTTAGGCCATGCCGTAGATTCTTCGGCAATCATCAAAACGCCCTCATTGCGCTTTTTCATAATGGAATTGAGATGCTTTAAGAACTCCACCGCCTCCAGGTTCTCGTTGCCGCCATAGATATTGGCAACCCACTCTCCGTCATTCTTTCCATAATCCAGATACAGCATGGATGCAACCGCATCGATACGGATACCGTCCGCATGGTACTGCTCCACCCAGTACAGCGCATTGGCAATCAGATAATTACGCACTTCCGGCCTGCCATAATTATAAATCAAAGTACCCCAATGAGGGTGTGCTCCCTGCCTCGGGTCCTGATGCTCATACAGGCATGTGCCGTCGAAACCGGAAAGTCCATAAGTATCCCGCGGGAAATGTGCCGGAACCCAGTCTAAGATTACGCCGATTCCCGCTTTGTGCATCTCGTTCATGAAAAACATGAAATCTTCCGCCGTTCCATAACGGGATGTCGGCGCATAATATCCGATTACCTGATAACCCCAGGAGGCATCCAACGGATGTTCCATCACCGGCATAAGCTCGATATGGGTATATCCCATCTTCTTTACATATTCAATTACCTTCGGTGCAAGTTCACGGTAATTGCAGTACCCTTCACCGCCTTCCGGCTTAGCGAAAGAACCGAGATAGATTTCATATACATTGATAGGCTGATCCTGTGCCTGCACTGCGGCACGGTTCTTCATCCACTTGCCGTCTTCCCACCGAAAACCGTTGATATCCCTGACGATGGATGCGCTGTCCGGCCGAAGCTGCTGTCCGAAGGCATAAGGGTCAGCTTTCAGGAAGGTCAGCCCTCCTTTTGCCTTAATCTCAAATTTATAACACTCACCCGCTTTCATATCCGGAATAAACAACTCAAAAATCCCGGAATCCCACAGCCGCCGCATCTGATGCGTTCTGCCGTCCCATCCGTTGAAGTCCCCCACAACGCTGACACGCAGGGCGTTGGGCGCCCACACGGCAAAAAGAACGCCTTCTGTGCCGTCTATCTTCATCGGATGCGCGCCCAGCTTCTCGTAAACCATATAATGAATGCCCGCATTGAATTTCTCCGTATCTTCCTTGGTTATCTGGGGCGGAAAATTATAGGCGTCCTTCACCTTCTTCAAAGACCCGTCCTGTGACTCCACAATATATTCATAGTCAGGAATTTTCTTGCCAGGCAGCGCCACAGCAAAATATCCTTCCTCGTCGGCCATCTCCATCTGATAGCTCTTGTCACCTTCCATAGGCTGCAGCCGCACACTTTTAGCCCCCGGCTGGAAAGTCTGCACGAGTACATAGTTTCCCGTCACATGGGCGCCTAACAGTGCATGGGGATTGTCGGATTCCGAATATACAATCCCTTCTATTTCAGGCCAATTCATCATTTTATATAGTTTTTTATCCATATTCTCCTCCATTCTTATCTTATGCGCTCCCGGAATCTCTCTTGCACTCCGAGAGTACATTCTCTCACTGCTCTATCCTATGGATAAGCAGGCCGCTTCTCAACTTTGGTTCAAACCATGTGGATTTCGGCGGCATCAGCCTGCCTGCATCCGCCACGGCAAAAAGTTCATGGATATCCGTAGGGTACATGGCAAACGCCACCTTGGCATCCTTATGTACGCGCCGCACCAATTCGTCCATCCCTCTGATGCCGCCTACGAAATCAATCCTGTCATCCACTTTAGGGTCTTCAATTCCTAATACCGGAGAAAGAAGGTCCTTTTGTAAAATCGTCACATCCAAATCTTCCACCTCGTCGCCCGTATACCGCTCCGGCATGATTTTCAGACAGTACCACGTATCTTTCAGGTACATGCCTATCTCACCCTTGCGCTGTGGACGGTAAGGCTGTGAACCGATAACGGAAAGATAAAAAATCTCCTTCACCCGCTCCAGAAACTGTTCCCCGGAATAACCGTTCAACGTCTTAACCACACGGTTATAGTCCATAATCATCAACTGGTCGTCAGGAAACAGTACGGAAAGAAAATAATTAAACTGTTCCTTCCCCGTAAAATCCGGGTGTTCTTTCCTGCGCATCTGCGATACACGGACCGCGGAAGCACATCTGTGGTGCCCGTCCGCAATGTAAATAGACTCAACCTTCTCAAACTCCCGCCGAATCCGTTCCACATCGTCCCCGTTGTCAATAACCCATAACCTGTGTGTAATTCCGTCTTCCGCCATAAAATCATAGACCGGAGGACTGCCCATCGCCTTACGCACCAGCTTCTCTATCCCTTCACGCCTGCGGTATGCCAGAAAAATCGGGCCTGTCTGCGCGCTGCATATATCCACATGCCGTATGCGGTCCGCCTCCTTATCCGCCCTGGTGTTCTCATGCTTCTTAATAACCTGCCGCTCATAATCATCCACACAGGCGCATGCGCCGATTCCCACCTGTGAACGCCCGTTCATGACCAGTTCATACACATAGTATGCCTCTCTGGCTTCCTCGATAAACAGCCCTTCTTCCAACATGCCGTCAAGCAAGTCCCTGGCCTTCTCATAAACTTCCGGCGCATACATATCATAATCTTCCGGGAACTGCGTCTCCGGCCTGTCAATCCGGAGAAAAGTATATGGGTCGCCCTGTACCTTACCATAGGCTTCCTGCCTGCTGTACACATCATAGGGCAATGCCGCGATACGCTCTGCCAAGTCCTCCCTGGGTCTCACGGCACGAAAAGGATTTACTTTTGCCATTTCGTCTCCTGTCTGCTATATTTTATATTGTCGTCTATTTCATTCCAACACAATATAAATTTATTTTAGCAAATTAGCCTATACAGCACAAGCATGAAGTGATAAAATATGGGAGATATCACGGAAATAGTGTAAAGCCGACTGTCACGGGATATCGTAACCGAACAAGTCGAATCCAACAGCAAAGGAAGTGTGGCCATGACACCAGAAAACAAAGAAATTTTAGACCGTATTAACGCCTACGCTGAAAAGGCGTTGGCGGACATTGACCCCCAAAAGACAAGAATCTCTTTTCAATTAGAGGCATTAAAACCCATTATGCAGGAAATCGCCGACGAGAAAGGCATGTCCACGGAAGAAATATTCATACTCTACATGGACCTTGCCAGCGAAGCGTCCGTGGAGGCGCAGAAACAATTGGAAGCGACTCTCGACGAGGATGAGGGCTCCAACTTTTCCAAGATTGCAAACCGGTTAAACTAAGACATCAATCGAGCAGGGGAGATTCGTCTACCCCTGCTCGCTACGTCCGTCAATCTTTTATCCTGTCAAGTTCCGCGAGATTCACGCCCAGGCTTGACAATGTCACCTTCAATTCAATATACCTCTCATGCATCGAATCATACGTTGCCGGGTCTTTTTCCCTGACAGACAGCATCCAATTCTGTAATCTTGAAAATTCCATAATAGAATCTCTAATAATATCTGCTGCACTCGGCATAAAACCACCTACTTTCCCATCGCCCGTTTGCCACACGAATTTTCATTCCACTTATATTATAACAAAGGGCATATTCGGTGTAAAGTGTATCCACTGCCAGTTATTTAAAAACCGGTGTACGAAGTCACTTCACTACCCTCACCCGGAACACACCGCTTATAGATTGCAGCTTCTTGATAATTTCCTCAGAGGCAGGCGTCTCGATATCCAGCATCGTATAGGCGACTTCCCCCTTGGACTTATTGGTCATATCGGAAATATTAATCCCGATATCGCCGAAGCATGCCGTAAACTTGGTTATCATATTGGCAATATTCTTATGGAAAATAGCAACACGCCCCGCCTGCGCACAGATACCCATATCGCATTTCGGATAGTTGACGCTGTTGATAATATTGCCGTTTTCCAGATAGTTCTTAAGTTCCTTTACCGCCATCACGGCACAGTTATCCTCGGACTCCTCCGTGGACGCGCCCAGATGAGGTATCACGATACATCCTTCTTTACCTGCCGTCGTGGCATTGGGAAAATCAGAGACATACTTACGTATTTTACCTTCTTTGATACCTGTAAGCACCGCCTTCTCATCCACAAGAAGGTCCCTGGCGAAATTCAACAGGATAACGCCGTCTTTCATCTTACTGATGGCCTCTTCGCCTACCATACCCTTCGTAGCGTCCATCAGAGGCACATGAATCGTAATCAAATCACATTCCTCATAGATTTCTTCCACGTTCAAAACATGCTTCACATCCCGGCTTAAGTTCCACGCCGCATCCACAGAAACATAGGGGTCATAACCATACACTTCCATCCCCATATGTTTCGCCACATTCGCCACACGCACACCGATTGCGCCAAGGCCGATAATACCTAACTTCTTTCCCTCAAGCTCCGTACCCGCGAAGTTCTTCTTCGCCTTCTCGGCCGCTTTGCCTACATTTTCGTCCGACTGGTTTTCCTTCACCCATTCGATGCCGCCTACCACGTCGCGGGAAGCGAGAAGCATACCCGCAATGACAAGTTCCTTCACACCGTTGGCGTTGGCGCCCGGCGTGTTAAACACGACGATGCCTTTTTCCGCACATTTGTCTAAAGGAATATTATTTACGCCCGCCCCGGCCCTGGCGATGGCAAGAAGATTCTCCGGAAGCTCCATGTCATGCATAGCCGCGCTTCTGACCAGAATACCGTCCGCCTCTTCCACACAATCTGTTTTCTCATACTGGCCGCTAAATTTCTCAAGCCCAATCTGGGCGATGGGATTTAAACAATGATATTTAAACATATCCATATCCTCTTTCTGTCTCTGCACTTTTCATTGTATCTTTGTAAGTCCTGCATGAAGCCCGCAAGACGAAATCTATACATGTTTCTTCTCAAACTCTTCCATGAATGCGACAAGCTTCTCCACGCCCTCCATCGGCATAGCGTTGTAGATGCTTGCTCTCATACCGCCTACGGTACGATGCCCTTTAAGGTTCACAAACCCGGCAGCCGTCGCCTCCTTGATAAACTCCGCATCCAGCTCCTCGCTTCCAGTCACAAAAGGCACATTCATCAAAGAACGGTCTTCTTTCCTCACCGTACCCCTGAACAGTTTGCTTCCATCCAGGAAATCATAGAGAAGTTTCGCTTTCTTCTCATTGGTCTGCTTCATCGCCTCTAAACCGCCATTCTTAAGAAGCCATTTGAAGACTTTGCCACAGATATATATGCCATAGCAAGGCGGTGTATTATATAAAGAATCATTGTCCGCATGTACCTTATACTTCATCATGGTAGGCGTGCCGGGAAGCACATCATCCGTAAGCAGGTCCTCCCTGATAATGACTATCTGCGTGCCCGCAGGGCCTACATTCTTCTGTACGCCCGCATAGAGCATGCCGTATGCGGATACATCCACAGGCTCGGAAAGGAAACAGGAAGACACATCCGCTACAAGAATCTTACCTTTCGTATCCGGCAGTTTATGGAACTTCGTACCATAAATCGTATTATTCTCGCATATGTACACATAATCCATATCGTCCGTAATCGGCAGGTCGGAGCAGTCCGGGATATAGGAAAAGGTCTCGTCTGCGGAAGAGGCAAGCTCCACTGCCTCCCCGTAAATCTTCGCCTCGGCGAAAGCTTTCTTCGCCCATTGTCCTGTCAAAATATAACCTGCTTTGCGGTTTTTCATCAAATTCATCGGCACGGAAGCAAACACGAGGCTTGCGCCGCCCTGTAAAAACAGTACTTTGTAGTTGTCAGGAATCCCAAGCAGCGTCCGCAAATCCGCCTTGGCTTCTTTGATAATCGCATCGTAAGCCTTCGAACGATGGCTCATCTCCATTACCGACATCCCTGTGCCTTTATAGTCTAACATCTCCTCCGCCGCTTCCCTTAAGACTTCCTCCGGTAAGACGGCAGGCCCTGCTGAAAAATTGTACACTCTAGCCACTTTTCTCTCCTCCAATTAGAAAATGAAACATCCTACACCAAAAATAAACCTTTTCTATTGTACGCGCTCTGTACACTTTAGTCAATTACTACATGACAGAAAATATGAATAAAAGCAATGGCAAAGCCTTCGGCCTCACCGTCTGCTACTAATAAAACATCACCACCGGCGTTCCCACTTCCACCGTCTCGTACAACTGCACCATAGCGTCCCGGGGCGTGTTGATACAGCCGTGGGAACCGTTGGTCTTGTAGATAGTGCCGCCGTATTTGCCCCGCCAGGATGCGTCGTGAATGCCGATGTTGCCTTTCACCGGCATCCAGAAATCTACCGGGGAAGCATATCCCGGCCCTCTTAAGACACGGTTTTTCTGTTTCAGGTACACATAATTGACGCCGGAAGGCGTACCCATCCTGCGGGATGTATTCCCCGTAACGATAGGCGTCTTCACTTGCTGTACGCCGTCCACATAGTAATACATCATCTGTTCTCCCATATCCACTTCCACATAGGTATCCCCGATATCATCCTTGCCCTGCGTCCACGCTTTCTGCACATATACCGGCTCATGGATTTCCTTGCGCCCGCTTAAGAATGCAGCGGATAAATATTCCACTTCCGCGTCACGGTCTATCTTATTACCGTATGTACCGCCTTCCACAGTGACCGTCTCTCCCCTGGTGGCATGGAACTGTCTGCTTGCGCCCACCGTGTCATATTCGTCCGCAAGGGCATCCACAAATTCTTCCACCGCGCCTTCCCGGAGCTTGATATCCCCGTTATCATCTGTTGCAAAACTGCCGTCCTCCCGAAGTTCTATCCAATCACAGACGACGGAGGCGTCGACGGGAATCTGCTCGTCTCCCATCTGGTACACGATTCCACTTTGTTGGAACTGTTCCACCTTCTCCCACATCTGCAAAGTATCCTGCATCTGCGCCGTCAGTTCCAAGTCTGCATAACAACCGTTTTCTTTTAAATCAAGTTCTGTGCGGGATTCTTCAATAGCAGCCGTAATGGAATTTTCCGCAGCTTCTGTCCGGAGGACATCCAATCTCTCATTGACCAGTTGGTATCCCTCCTTCGTCTTGATAATCTCCACCCTGTGCTCCGCGTCGGATTTCTCCCTCTCCGCCGCCAGAAACGGGATTTTCTGCACAATCCGCTGCAAGGCCGCTCTGTCATAAGATACTACCGGCGTCAGCTGTGTGCTGTCTCCATGAAACAGACTGTCAATCCACATCCAGGAATTACTTTGTTTCTGATAAATTTCCAACGCTTTGGCGAAATCAAACTGATAACCAATCTCTTCCGCAGATATGGTGTAACTGTTGCCGTCCTTGTCATAGACAGTCAGTCCGCCGTAAGAAAAATCCCTCACAAGCTCCCTGTTTACCTCTTCTATGCTTCTTCCGGTGCAATACACACCGTTAATCCATGTACCATACGCAAAGGCATTATGGTAGTAAATGGCCAGTCCGACGTATGTTCCCATCAGACTGACCAAAAGAATACATAATATAATTGCAATATGCTTAAAAAATCTTTTCATAAGATGTTTCCAATCAGCTTAAATTACAGCCATCTTCCGTATACTACTGTTATTGGTTCGCCCTCGCAAGGTCCTGTGCGTCAAAGGCTTCACTGATTGGCGCTCCTGCCGGCACCATGGGGAATACCTTATCATCCTCCGGGATAATACAGTCTAACAGAACGGGTTTCTTCATAGCGATGGCTTTCTCGATTGCAGGCGCCACTTCCTCCTTCTTCGTCACACGAATGGCCTCACATCCAAGCCCCTCTGCCACTTTACAGAAATCTACATTGTCATGGAGGACCGTCTGTGAATAACGTTTACCGTAGAACAACGTCTGCCACTGCCTCACCATGCCAAGCACATGGTTGTTGATAACCACCTGGATAATCGGAATATTATAACGGCTTGCGGTGGCAAGTTCATTCATATTCATGCGGAAACAGCCGTCCCCTGCGATATTAATACAGGTTTTGTCCGGGCGTCCCATCTTCGCGCCGATACACGCCCCCAATCCGTAACCCATCGTTCCAAGGCCGCCGGAAGAAAGGAATGTACGGGGCATGGAATATTTATAAAACTGCGCCGCCCACATCTGATGCTGTCCCACATCTGTGGTAATCACCGCATCACCTCCCGTTAACCTGTCGATTTCTTCCATAATATATGGACAGGAAAGCTGCGGTTCGTCATAGGTCAACGGATATTTATCCTTCAACTCTACAATATGCGCCATCCATTCCGCATGTTCCTGCTGTTCTAACCGCGCGTTAATGCTTTCAAGCACTTCTTTCAAATCCCCCACCAGGGATACGTCCGTCCTGATATTCTTATTGATTTCCGCCGCGTCAATATCAATGTGCAGGACTTTGGCATGTTCCGCAAATTTCTTCGGATTGCCCACCACACGGTCAGAAAATCTCGCCCCCATGGCAATAAGCAAATCACACTCGCTGACGCCGAAATTAGAAGCCTTCGTGCCATGCATGCCAATCATGCCGGTATAGCGCACGTCATGTCCGTCGAAAACGCCCTTCCCCATCAGCGTATCGCAGACAGGCGCATCCAACTTCCCTGCAAATTCCCTGACTTCCTTATATGCGCCGGAAATCACGGCGCCTCCCCCCACATAGATAAAAGGCTTCTTTGCATTTCTAAGCAAGTATAAGGCATTCTGCATCTCTTCTTCTGTATAGCGGTGCTCCGTATGGACGGGCTCCGGTTTCTTCTGCACAAACTCGCATGTATTGGCAGTCACATCTTTCGTGATATCCACAAGGACAGGGCCCGGCCTGCCACTGCCTGCGATGGTGAACGCCTTGCGCAGCGTATCCGCCAGGATATTGATGTCTTTTACAATATAATTATGTTTCGTAATCGGCATAGTAACGCCTGCGATATCCACTTCCTGGAACGAATCTTTACCAAGGGAAGGCAATACCACGTTACACGTGATTGCCACCATCGGAACGGAATCCATATACGCCGTGGCAATACCTGTCACCAGATTGGTAGCTCCCGGCCCGCTTGTGGCCAGACAGACGCCAACTTTGCCCGTCGCCCTGGCATAGCCGTCCGCGGCGTGCGCCGCCCCTTGCTCATGGGAAGTTAAAATATGGTTTATCTCATTGCTATGTTGGTACAAAGCGTCATACACATTCAGGATTGTACCGCCCGGATATCCAAACACAGTATCCACGCCCTGTTCTTTCAGGCACTCCACCACAATCTCCGCACCGGTTAATATCATAATTTCTCTTCCTCCATTTTATAAGTATCTGTTTTTCCTATTTACTCTTCGGAATCTCCAGGATTGCACCCCTGTTGCCGCTTGTAACCATCTCCCGGTATCTGGCCAGATAACCGCTTGTCACCTCCGGCTCCCTGGGCTGCCATTTCTCTCTTCTGGCCGCCATCTCCTCGTCGGAAACTTTCATATCCAGTTTCATATTGGGAATATCTATGCTGATAATATCCCCTTCCTCCACAAGGGCAATAGGCCCGCCTACCGCCGCCTCAGGAGAAACATGCCCGATGGATGCGCCCCTGGATGCGCCGGAAAATCTTCCGTCCGTGATAAGCGCCACACTGGAGCCTAAGCCCATGCCAGCGATAGCGGAAGTAGGATTAAGCATCTCTCTCATGCCGGGGCCCCCTTTCGGCCCTTCATACCGGATGACCACCACGTCCCCCGCCACGATTTTTCCGCCTTTAATCGCCGCAATGGCGTCTTCCTCGCACTCAAACACCCTGGCCGGCCCTTCGTGCACCATCATCTCTTCCACCACCGCGGAACGCTTCACTACACTGCCGTCCGGCGCCAGGTTTCCTTTTAACACAGCGAGGCCGCCGGTCTTACTATAGGGATTATCCACCGTCCTGATGACTTCCGTGTTCTTGTTCACGGCGTTTTTAATATTCTCGCCGACGCATTCCCCTGTCACTGTCATACAGTCCGTATGAAGCAGCCCGATATCCGCCAGCTCTTTCATCACGGCATAGACGCCGCCTGCCTCATTTAAATCTTCCATATAAGTAGGGCCCGCCGGCGCCAGGTGACACAGATTAGGGGTCTTCTCGCTGATTTCATTGGCATAAGATATATCGAAATCAAAGCCAATCTCATGGGCAATCGCCGGAAGATGAAGCATCGAATTGGTAGAGCATCCAAGGGCCATATCCACCGTCAACGCATTCAGAATAGCGTCCTTCGTCATAATATCCCTGGGACGGATATTCTTCTCCAACAACTTCATAACCGCCATGCCTGCATGTTTGGCAAGTTTAATCCTCTCGGAATAGACTGCCGGAACCGTCCCGTTGCCGCCAAGCCCCATGCCTAACACTTCTGTCAGGCAGTTCATGGAATTGGCAGTATACATTCCTGAACAGGAACCACATGTGGGACAGGTCTTCTCCTCAAATTCCCTCAGTTCTTCATCGCTCATGATGCCCGCCGCATGGGAACCTACCGCCTCAAACATGGAAGACAGGCTTCTCTTCTGTCCATGTACATGGCCTGCTAACATCGGCCCGCCTGATACAAAGACGGTGGGCACATTGATGCGCGCCGCCGCCATCAAAAGTCCCGGAACATTCTTGTCGCAGTTGGGCACCATCACAAGAGCGTCAAACTGATGCGCAAGCGCCATACATTCCGTGGAATCCGCAATCAAATCCCTTGTCACAAGAGAATACTTCATGCCGATATGTCCCATGGCAATACCATCGCATACCGCAATTGCCGGGAATACCACCGGCACGCCGCCCGCTTCAGCCACACCCAGTTTCACCGCATCGACAATCTTATCCAGGTTCATATGCCCCGGTACAATCTCATTATAGGAACTGACGATGCCCACCATCGGCTTTCTCATCTCTTCTTCCGTAAATCCCAACGCATTGAACAAACTTCTGTGCGGCGCCTGTTGTACGCCCGCCTTTACGTTATCACTTCTCATACGAATCCTCCATTCAATATCTTAAAACCTTCCGACTCCAAACAACAAAAGAGAAATCACTCCTCCTTGCGCATATATAACACAAATCTGTCATTCTCGTAGACAGCCTCCATATTCCTGGTCACGCCGGACGCCTCGAACTGTTCCGGGGAGAGGTAAAGCTTCCAGTCGTCGCCGCTCCAGTCGGTGACTTCCGTATCATAATCAAGTAACAGATACTTATCCGCCAGGACAACCTGCGCCTCCTCCAATGACTTTGTTATATGTTCCTCCCCGATGCCATGTAAAAATAACAGTAGATATTCCTGGTCGCAGTCTGTCACTCCAACTGTCTCGCCATGCGACAAATCCACATGCCGGTAAGCGTCCGCGATTGCCGCTTCCCTGCCGCCATACTGCGCGAGATAGGCAGGCGACCACAGCAGGCATATACACAAGATACCAGAAAGTACGCTTCCTGCCGCCGGAAGAGCCCTGCCAACCTGTAATGCTTTTGTTTTCTGCAAAAGCTGCGTCGCCATATACAGCAACCACGTCAACGCCAACGCCACGGTAATGCCTGCAAAGGAAAAGACCCTGTAATATGGCAGAGAACATTGAATAAACAGCATAAGCAAAATACAGACGATACTGACCGGAATGTATAACTCACGAAAAACATTGTCAGGAGCCTTACCATCCGCAACGCTGTTATATTTTGGGCTGCGTATGCCACTACATTTTTTCGCAGCACAGGCAGTGGAAAATATTACACTTGTTATTATAAAAACTGCCAAGATTATGGCGCCGCCTTTATAATACTCATTCAACAAGTTCATAAGCCACCGGCCGAATTTCCCTAAAAATCCTTCTCTGCCGACACTCTGGATATAAGGCGTCGCCAGCATATAGTCAACGCCTGTCCGCAAAGCCGCAAAAGGCGCGCGCAGTATCACTGCCCCATGCCCCATGCCGTAATACATGCTCCCTTCCGTCTTCACAAGAAGGTTGGAACCGATGGCAAGCCATACAAGTCCATACAGCCCCACGGTACATACCGCACTCAAAAACGCCGCAAGAACCAACCGCACGAGTCTTCTGTAATCTCTCTGCACAAGCAATGCGATACCGCCTGCTATACAGAGCGGAACAACGACATACACGCTGCTGGGTATGGCATAGAGCGCCATCACCAGGCTGCATCCATAAATGATATAATATCTGGCCTTGTCCTGCCCACCGTCCCCGGAAGCAATCCGTTGCAGGCAGAAAACCGCAGCCAGATAGCAGAAAGACACCAGTGCATAACCTCTGCCCTGTACCGCAAGCTGGTTAACCATATGCATCCCTGCATAAAGAAAAACCGGCATCATCGCCATACGGCTGCCAAACCATTCCCTGGCAATCCGTAAAATCAAAACCAGGCTTCCCAGACTGCACAGATAGGACACACCCCGTAGCGCGACGGCAGAATTACCGAAAATGCCAAGGCAAGCCGACAGCACGGAATACCCGATATGGTTATTGGGAAGCGGCCAGTGAATCGCCGCATAGACCGGCCCACGACTGATAAAGTAATAATAAGTATACAGTTCGTCATACCATGGCGTCAGCGCAAACATGCGCCACCCATAGTAGATTGCCATAACTGCAAAAAACAGAAGAAAAACCACCGTCTCCCTGTCAGCAAACTTTCTGCGCAAGCAAGTCACCCATCTTTCTGCATCCTACCTGTGTGCAGCCTTCCGACATAATATCCGCCGTGCGGTAACCGTCCTGCAACACCTGTTTCACCGCAGACTCTATTTCCTGCGCCTCCCTGTCAAGGTCAAAGCTGTAACGAAGCATCATGGCCGCCGAAAGGACGGTTGCAATCGGATTGGCAATATCCTTCCCTGCAATATCGGGAGCCGACCCATGGCTGGGCTCATACAGCCCGAACTTCGTGTCATTCAAAGACGCCGACGCCAACATACCGATAGAACCTGTCACCATACTCGCCTCGTCGGATAAAATATCACCGAACATGTTCTCTGTCAGTATGACATCAAACTGTGCCGGGTCTTTCACCAGCTGCATCGCACAATTGTCCACAAGCATATGTTCCAGTTGCACTTCCGGGTATTTCTTCGCCACTTCTTCCACCACACTGCGCCACAGCCTGGAAGACGCCAACACATTGGCTTTGTCCACACTGGTCACTTTCTTGCGCCTCTTCATGGCAATCTCAAATCCTTTGATTGCAATTCTCCTGATTTCATGTTCATCATAGACCAATGTATCCACAGCGCTTCTTACACCGTTGTCGTCGACCATCTTCTTCTCACCGAAATAAAGCCCGCCCGTCAGTTCGCGCATAATCATCATATCAAATCCTGCCTCCGAAATCTCCTCTTTCAGAGGACATGCGGCAGCCAACTCGTCATACAACACTGCCGGACGTAAATTGGCAAACAGATTCAGTTCTTTCCTAATCGAAAGAAGTCCCGCCTCCGGACGCAGATGGGGCGGCAGCTTATACCACGGGGACGTCGTCGTGTCTCCGCCGATAGAACCCATCAGAACCGCATCGGCGCTCTTCGCCGTCGCAATGGCTTCCTCTGTCAACGGAACACCGTGCACGTCAATCGACGCGCCTCCCATTAAAATGTCCGTATATTGTATATGATGTCCATATTTTCCTGCCACGGCATCCAGGACTTTTTTCGCCTCCGCTATAATCTCCGGGCCAATTCCGTCACCCGGAATACATGTGATTTTTAAATCCATACTTTTTCCCTCGCTTCCATGCTTTTTATCGCATAATGCCACTTTTATATCATAGTCCATTCCCGGATAAATTTCAAGAAAAGAATCACTGAGGAAAAACGAGCGCAGCTCGTTTGCGAGATTTGCTTCGCAAACTCGAAAATATTCGAACATTTATCTATAAAAAAGGCGGGCCATCGCCGGTCCGCCTTAAATTATGTCTTTCTATCCTGTTATAAACCGTGCCGGCTTAGTTTGCTGTAAAAGACTTCTCAGCCAGTACGTTGTCGTCAGGGTCTGTATAGCGCATAACTACTGTACATGCACCTTCCTGTCCAATCACATCATCAAACTGCTTAATCTGCTCTTTGAATGTGTCAGCCTGTGCGTCGAGCGCTGCATCAAGCGCCTCAGCCATACCGTCTACTACCATAGAGCTGTCTTCAATCTTAATGATGACTGTGAATTCATTCCCCTTTACATCAAGAGATACAGACATGCCATCCTCTCCAATGCTTGCAAACGCGCTGTCCAGAACTGACTGAACAGTAGGGTCATTGTAGTAGTCTTCCAAAGAAGAATACTCGCCTGTAGCTGCCGCTTCCGCCTCATCTTCTGCTTCTGCAACGTCCGCCTCTGCCTCGGCAACATCCGCTTCAGCTTCCGCCTCTGTGTTGTCCTCCGCCTCAGCTTCCGGTGCAGCTGTATCCTCAGCTTCCGCCTCTGTGTCCGCTGCTTCTGTCGTATCTGCCGTGTCAGCCGTCTTAGCTGCATCATCGCCGCCACATGCCGTAACGGATAATGTAAGAGCCATAATTGCCGCACATGCAGCCATCTTCAAAGTTCTGATTTTCATAATAACTTATCCTCCTTTTTCCCCTCTTGGATGTATATTTTGTGTAACACATCTGTTTCACAATTTGCAATTTTACATGATGTAAATTTTGTTGTCAATATGCCAACCTATATTTTGTATATGTGAACAAAAAAAGTTATATTTGTAAACAATTTATGACTTTTATGACAAAGATTCTTCAAGCCAAACGAACCGCATACTACGCTATGTAGTATACGGTTCGCATCAAGCCCAACACATTCATCCTGTAATCCCGTCTTATTCCACTTCCGCCTTCTCAATCTGCGCCACTGCGGATTTCTGCATCGGGATACGGCAGTTCTTATTACTGCCGAACTCTACGATAATCGTGTCGTCCGTAATGTCGATAACAATGCCATAGAAACCGCTTGTCGTCAAAACGCAGTCTCCTACGCTCATATCCGCCAACATCGCCGTAATCCTCTTCTGCTCTTTCTTCTGCGGGCGAATCATGATAAAATACATCACCCCGACGATAATCACAAGATAAATTATCATAATAATGCCGCCGCCTGACGGAGCAGCCCCGTCTGCCTGTAATAAAAGTCCCATATATTTCTCCTCCATATATTTCTGTACAGTCTAATGCATATCATACACAAAATATAAAAATAAGACAAGCTTTTTTCATCTTTTTCGTTTTATTTTATATTCTGCATCCCTTCCAGCTTCCGCTTTTTATAAGCCATAAAACTGCCCTCGTCAAGGGCCTGCCTGATTTCTTCCATCATCGTATTGTAAAAATAAAGGTTATGCAGTACGCACAGACGCATGCCAAGCATCTCCTTTGCCTTCAGCAAATGCCTGATATATGCGCGGCTGTATCTTCTGCACGCAGGACACATACAGCCTTCCTCAATCGGTCTTGCGTCAGTCTCATACTTCGCATTGAAAAGATTTATCTTCCCATGGTTCGTGTACAGATGCCCATGCCTTCCGTTCCTCGTCGGGTACACACAGTCAAAGAAATCGATACCGCGCTCCACTCCCTCTAAGATATTCGCCGGGGTGCCTACTCCCATCAGGTAAGTCGGTTTATCCTGCGGCAAGTAGGGAACCGTCTCTTCAATAACATGGTACATCTGCTCGTGGCTCTCTCCTACGGCAAGGCCGCCTAACGCATAACCGTCGCAGTCAAGCTCCGAAATCCGCCTGGCATGGTCTATCCTGATATCATCATAAACGGCGCCCTGATTGATGCCGAACAGAAGCTGCTTTGGATTAACTGTATCTTCTATGGCATTTAACCGCGCCATCTCTTTCTTGCAACGCTCAAGCCATCTGGCGGTACGCGCCACAGAATTTTCCACATACTGTCTGTCAGCCACGCTGGAAGGGCATTCGTCAAATGCCATCGCAATGGTGGAGCCTAGGTTGGACTGAATCTGCATGCTCTCCTCCGGCCCCATGAATATCTTCCTGCCATCCACATGGGAATGGAAATAGACGCCTTCTTCTTTGATTTTACGCAGCCCCGCCAGTGAAAAAACCTGGAAGCCGCCTGAATCCGTCAGAATCGGTCTGTCCCATGACATAAACTTATGCAGCCCGCCTAACTGTTTGATTATCCGGTCTCCCGGGCGCACATGGAGATGATATGTGTTCGACAGCTCAACCTGTGTCTTAATCCCCTCTAAATCCTCCGTGGACACTGCTCCTTTAATCGCCGCCGCAGTCCCCACGTTCATAAACACAGGGGTTTGGATTGTCCCGTGTACCGTCTCAAGCTGCGCGCGCTTCGCCCTGCCTTCGGTTTTTAATATTTTATACATTGTTTATACCTGTCTGTTCTTAAATGTCCGCCTGTTACAAATACTTATCCCAAAACTCTTCCAGGCAGATATCCTCTTCCTTCATAATCGTCGCCGCTTCCCTGCCCACATATCTGAAATGCCACGGCTCATATTCAATACTTGTGATATATTCTTTTCCCAAAGGATAACGCAGCGTAAACCCATATTCGCAACTATGCTCCGCAAGCCATTTACCCGCCTCGGTCTCCCCAAATCCCTGGTCTAAAAGTGTATATGTATCGCTTGTAATGTCCAAGGACAATCCGACCTGATGCTCACTGGAACCCGGCACCGTGACTGCCTGCGAGGCTATTTTATATGCGTCCATATAGGAAAGCCCCTGTCCCATATAGTGCTTTATTTTCTTATTGAACAGAAATTCCTGTCTGTCAAGCGTCCTGTAAGGTGACTTGATAACCAGATTCACCCCATCGTTCTTCGCCCCATGCATCATCAGGAGCAAATCGTCTATAATGCGTTCATCGCATTGCATACTGTCCTTAATCGTACCGAGCTTAAACTCATACCCCTCCGGTATGGGATGCTGCTTATTAATCAATACAAGGCGCCAGTCGGAAGGGTCGAACTCATAATCCTCCTCCAACTCATCAATCCCGCCGCTTTCCGCCTGATAGCCACCCTGGCTTTCCAGAATATCATCTAACGTATAACTGTCGAAACCTTCGATGTGCTCCTCGCCATAATACTCCCCGTCTTCCATAAAGGCCTGTGTCTCCGGATCCATCTCCCTTTCCATCTCCACCGCCAATACGATGTCGGAATCTTCCACCACTGCGCTGTATGTCTCCTGTGCTTTGATAAACCCTGTACGCTCGGCAAATACGGCAAAGGAAAAACTGCAGCTGCTCATAAAAAAGATAATGACAAACACAACGCTGGCATAGCGCTTGGTATTCAGCACAAAATGCCTGCCCAAATGATATGTTCCTAAAATAACAGATATCATGGCAAGACAAGGATACCGCAGCATCTTATTCTTTTTAGCAATTTTAGTAAATTTAGATATAATTTTTTCTCGAAATGTCTTTTTCATCACAGCCCTCAGATGCTATGTCTTTCCAGTATTTTCATGCGCTAGGCAAACTATAATTATATGTATCTGGTTAGTATAATAACATATAAAATTCTTTTGTAAATCTTTTTTTTGCGCGAACCCCGATGCCTTTTTTGTTATATTTTAGTTATCGCTCAAGCGATACTCTACACCTTGTATCAAAGGCTTTTTTTCAGCCCAACATATAGTTCAAAAAGAAAGTATGTTCTAAAAAAATTTTTTTAAAAATTTTTTTCTTTTTATGACATTTTATGGTATGGTATATGAGTGCATATGACATATGCTGACGACACATTGGACTTTAACCCGAAAACTTAAGTCACAATTATATTTTTATGCAAATTCTTAATGTTATTTATTTAGTGCAGGATATCTTGCAAAAAATTTACAGAAAGCTTCACTTTTTATAGATTTATCAAACTAATTTCGAGACTATTTCCGGAAATTATTTTAATTTTCAAAAATTTTAAGTTATTTCAAACATATTCAGAAAGGATTACAGACATGGCAGGTTCATCTTTTGGAAACATCTTTCGTATTACGACTTGGGGGGAATCCCACGGGAACGCACTCGGCGTGGTAGTGGACGGCTGCCCGGCCGGGCTGTCTTTAAGCGTGGAAGATATCCAGGCATATCTAAACCGCCGCAAACCCGGCCAGAGTAAAATAACCACATCCCGCAAAGAAGCCGACGAA
This sequence comes from uncultured Lachnospiraceae bacterium, assembly GCA_947172645.1. Classification (GTDB taxonomy): domain Bacteria; phylum Bacillota; class Clostridia; order Lachnospirales; family Lachnospiraceae; genus UBA3282. The sequence continues at coordinate 60,727 of CAMWBY010000010.1, forward strand.
GTGGAAATACTCTCAGGCATTTTCGAAGGCCGTTCCACCGGCACTCCTATCTCCATGCTTGTGCGCAATACTTCACAACGCTCTGCGGATTACAGCGAAATTGCAAACTATTACCGTCCCGGGCATGCGGATTATACCTTCGACGCCAAATACGGTTTCCGCGACTATCGGGGCGGGGGCCGTTCTTCCGGCCGGGAAACCATCGGACGTGTAGCCGCAGGCGCAATTGCCGCCAAGCTTCTGCGCGAATTTGGTATCCAACTGACCGCATACACGAAGTCCATCGGGCCGGTCACGATAGACCGGGAACAATTCGACAGACAGGCCATCTTGTCCACACCCACCTGTATGCCTGACCGCAACGCCTCCGTACAGGCGGAAGCATACCTCAATGAGTGCATGAAGAACCACGATTCCGCAGGCGGCGTTATCGAATGTGTCATAGACGGCGTTCCTGCCGGGTTGGGAGAACCGGTTTTCTGCAAATTAGACGCCACCCTCTCTCAAGCCATAATGTCTATCGGCGCGGTAAAGGCAGTGGAAATCGGCGACGGCATAGACGCTGCGACCCGGCACGGTTCTGAAAATAACGATTGTTTTCAAATGAGAGACGGGCAAGTCGCCAAGACAAGCAATCATGCAGGCGGCATACTCGGCGGTATCAGCGACGGTTCCCAAATCATACTGCGCGCACATGTAAAACCCACCCCCTCCATCTTCTCCCCGCAAAAAACAGTAAACAGACAGGGGGAAGACATCGAGATTGCCATCAAAGGAAGGCATGACCCCATCATCGTCCCGCGCGCCGTCGTAGTAGTGGAGACGATGGCAGCCATCGTCATCGCAGACGCCCTGCTCGTCAATGCAAGCGCCAGACTGGACAATCTAAAAAAGATATATGACAGGTAAACCTGTCATATATCCCTAATTCATTAAATAACTACTGATACAATATAATGTCTGTCCGTTATAATCCACCCTTGACCAACCGTACTCCTCATTGATTCCCGTCCTGGTCACATACTCACCGTTATGCAGCACCGCCACCACAGTGGCATCCGGGTTCGTCACGCTTGGCAGGGAACGCAGATTCACTTCAATCTTAGCCGTCACCTGGTCGTTTCGTTCAGCAAATTTGGTCTTCAAGCCGTCCCCGCTTCCGGAGCCTTCCTGGCTTTCCTCATTCACAGGCGCAGGTGCCTGATAACTCAAATCCGTTGTCAGGTAACTGGATACCGCATATACGGTCTGGCCTTCATAGGTAAGCCTGGACCATCCGCTGTCACTGATGCCTGTCCGCACTGCCTGTTCCCCGTTTTTCAGTGTATGCACAATGGAACTGTCTTCTCCCTGGCTCGGAATATTGCGCAGATTGGTGGAATCCTTGGCCGTCACATTCTCACTGACCTCCGTGAAATTCATCAACGCCTCTGCATCAGCCTCTGCTTCTTCCGGCGCCTCTGCGTCCTGTGCCTGTGCAGTGCCTTCATATCCGAAGTATGCAACGTTTACGTCCACGGGCCTGTCTATTCCCGCCACCGTCCCACGGTTCGTATACTGCCACATGGCGTGGGTTCCTGTATAAGAAGATTTCGCCGTATCAGGATAAGGCGCCGAAGGGTACTGCGATACCCATATCCGGTAACTTCCCTCCAATCTGTCAGTATCCCACTTGGCATTCCCCGACAATTCCCCCATGGATGCGTAGAACATAGGTGTATAACCCCTGTTATATATTTCCTGCAAAAACGCGATGGCAATGTCTGTCCGCTCTGCATTAGACAAATGGTACTGCGGGCTTTCAGGACGGTCAAATCCTTCACAGTCATACGCTACCGGATAAGTAATCTGGTACTTTGAGATATAATCCGCTACCCATCCCGCTTCCGCTTTCGCCTCCTCGGCAGTCGTCGCCGTGGAGAAAAAGTAGACGCCGACTTTAATCCCATTCTTCTGCGCTTCCTGCATATTGTACTTTGCGTTGGTATCCGCACAGATTTCCCGCGAAGTATCGGCCCGGTATCCCACGCGCACCATGGCGAAATCGATGCCGGAAGCCGCCACCTGCGCCCAGTCAATCGTTCCCTGGTATCTGGCTACGTCGATACCCACCGTCACCTGGTCTGTCTCCGCCACATTCCCGGAAGACAAAAGCTCCGCCACATCCACTTCCGTTCCCTGGTCCGTGCTCATGGAATCTGTCTGGGGGTCTTCGCTTCCGGTATTTTCCGCCGACTCGTCCGGCTTTTCTTCTTCCGGTTCCGTACTGCTTCCCGGCTCTTTATTTTCTTCCGGCTGTGCTTTCACTTCCTCCACGCCGTCCGTCTCCGCCGCGTCGCCCTCCGCCCCAGTGCTCTCCATATCCGTCCCGTCTTGTACCTCAATCTGTTCTCCGGCGGAACCGTCCATCTGCAACACTTGCTGCCCCTTCTTTTTCCCGGACATGACCGTCACCAGGACAACGGCCACAATAATGAACAAGATAAAAATAACACCCGGAATCAATATCTTCCTGCCGGAAAGACGTACTCTGCCATAGCTGTCCTCATCTTCCCCATATCTGTCGTCTTCATAATCGTCTTCGTAGTCTTCCTCATAATCATCGTCGTACTCATCCGGCTCATCGTCCAAATCAATCAGCCCGTCGTCCAAGTCGCTTAATTTCTTCATATTTTATACCCGTTCCTTTCCCTCCGCCCGGACGCAAAACGTAATATAAATATTTCCATGCCCTTTCATCAGAAACTGTCAAGAAGCTCCAAATACAAATCATTATAGTCTGTCCGCTTTTCCTTGATAAACTGGATTGCAGTCTTCGGATGCTGATTCAGCAGGCCCGTGAGAAGGTAAGGCACGTCATATCCCCATGTCAACCCGGATTCCCTGAGCGGTACAATATGGTTTTCAATAAACCGCAGAATAGGATTAATATTGTACTTCGGGTTCTTCAGATAACCCAACAAAAGTTCACTCGGGCAATTCCCACACCCGCGGCCCAGGCCGCTCACGGTAGCGTCCAGGTAACTGACGCCCATGATAACAACTTCCGCCGTATTTGCAAAGGCAAGCTGCTGGTTATTGTGGGCATGTATCCCCACCTTCTTGCCATATTTGTTCGCCATCTCCAAATACTTGTCCGCCAGCCTTCTCGCCTGTTCAGGATATAACGAGCCATAGCTGTCCACCAGGTAGACCGTGCCCACGCTGCTCTGGCACAGAAGTTCCAACGCCGCATCGATATCCACGTCGTTAGACTTGGATATCGCCATAATATTCACGGTCGTCTCATATCCTTTCTTCGTGCAGTCTTCAATCATCGCCACCGCCGCCGGAATCGTGTTGATATAAGTAGCGACCCGCACCATATCTATGGGGCTGTCCTTCTTGTTCAGAATATCTTTCTTAAAATCGCATCGTCCCACATCCGCCATCACAGAAATCTTCATATCCGTCTTATTGTCGCCCACGATAGCACGGATATCCTTGTCGTCGCAGAACTTCCATTTGCCGAATTTCTTCACATCGAACAGTTCCTTGGAAGCCTTGTAGCCAAACTCCATATAGTCTACGCCGGCCTTGATGTTCGCCCGGTACAAGTCTTTGGCAAACTCATCCGTAAAAAAGAAATCATTGACCAATCCCCCGTCACGCAATGTGCAGTCTACCACCTTAATGTCCGGCGCATAGGACATCAGTGTTCTTCCTTTTGCTCTTTTTTCCATCTTCGTCCGTTCCTTCCTTTTACTTTACATCATACAACAATTTTCTTGAAGCTCTTCTTCCCTTTTTTGACAATAAATTCTTCTGCGGCAATCATATCCTTCATGTAAGACGCCTTGATGTCCGTTACTTTCTCTCCTTTCACGGATACACCGCCCTGCTCTACGCTGCGGCGCGCCTCGGAGCGTGAAGCCGCAAGCCCTGCCGCCACCAGAATGCCCAGGATATCGATACTGCCATCGGTGAACTTATCATCCCCCAAGGTCACAGTAGGCATATTCTCCAGGCTGCCGCCTCCTGCAAAAAGCGCTTTTGCCGCTTCCTGCGCCTTCTTTGCCTCCTCTTCCCCGTGGACGAGGTTCGTCAGTTCATATGCCAGAATCTCTTTCGCCTGATTTAAACGGCTTCCCTCCCACTTATCCATCTCGTCAATCTGCTCCAGGGGCAGGAATGTCAGCATACGCAGGCATTTGAGCACATCCGCATCCGCCACGTTGCGCCAGTACTGGTAAAATTCGTAAGGCGTTGTCTTAGCCGGGTCAAGCCATACGGCACCTTTCTGTGTTTTACCCATCTTCTTACCCTCTGAGTTCATCAGAAGCGTTATCGTCATGGCATAAGCATCCTTGCCAAGTTTACGGCGGATTAAATCGGTGCCGCCGAGCATATTGCTCCACTGGTCGTCCCCGCCAAACTGCATGTTGCATCCGTATCTTTTGTACAACTCCATAAAATCGTAGCTCTGCATAATCATGTAATTAAATTCAAGGAAACTCAAGCCCTTTTCCATTCTCTGTTTATAACACTCCGCACGGAGCATATTGTTGACGCTGAAACAAGCCCCGATATCTCTGATAAACTCCACATAGTTCAAATCAAGAAGCCAGTCCGCATTGTTGACCATCATCGCTTTTCCCTCAGAAAAATCGATAAACCGGCTCATCTGTTTCTTAAAACATTCACAGTTGTGCTCAATCATCTCCTTCGTCATCATCGTGCGCATATCCGTCCTGCCGGAAGGGTCTCCAATCATGGCCGTGCCGCCGCCTATCAGGGCAATCGGCTTGTTGCCCGCTTCCTGCAGCCTCTTCATAAGGCACAGTGCCATAAAATGTCCCACGTGCAGGCTGTCCGCCGTCGGGTCAAACCCGATATAGAACACTGCCTTTCCGCCGTTAATCAAATCCCGGATTTCATCTGCATCCGTCAACTGTGCAAGAAGTCCTCTTGCCTGAAGTTCTTCATAAATTCCCATTGTCCTCTTCCTTTCTTTGCCTATGCGCACCCCTGCGCATAAAAAAACCTCATCCCATGCATAACATACATAGGACGAGGTTACTCCCGTGATACCACCTATCTTCACAGACAGCTCGCACTGCCTGCCTCACCAAGTACGACTCAGGAATCCCAACCGGGGTACTCCCTCATGATACTCTCCTGCGATAACGTGCATTCCCCGTCGCGGCCTACTAGTACGGCACTGTGCCTGTCCATTCTGCCACGAAGCTCCGGGATGTATTCATAGAAAACTTCCTGCGCGCCTCTCATCGTCCGGCTGCTTTCTGTGCATTCCATAATCTACTACTTGTTCCCATCAAAGCCTTAACTATTGATATTGTATTTAATTTATACGAAACCGCAGCATTTGTCAACTGCAAATTTTTCATTCCATCTTTCTTTTATTCCGTCTTTGCAGTCCCGGTTACAACTGACCTCTAAGCTTTCAGTCCTCTACTTATTCACCATAAGCTTTATCATCGCTTGGTTCAGCCCGTCCACCGTCAGTTTATACATCGGGAACAGTCCTTTGATTGCGGTCTCTGCTTCCCGCCAGGGAGCGTGTCCCGGCGCCATCTTCGGATTTAGCCATACAATCTTCTTATAATGCCGCTTCATCAAAAGCAGCCAGTCCATGCCGGACAGTCCGCCGTTTGGCCCCCTGTAGTTGCCTGTGGTGGAGTACAATTCTTCCGGCGCCATCGCCGCGTCACCCACGATAATTACTTTATAATCGCTATCCAGGTTGCGGAACATCCATTCCGTCTCAATCCAGTCCCCGTTCTCACACTCCGGTGTGTTGTACAGGTTTGAATAGATGCAGTTATGGAAAAAGTATGTCTTCACATCCTTATAATGGTTGGACTTATACACGGAATGAAACAAATCATTCAGCAATGTCGTATAGGGAATCATCGTTCCGCCAGAGTCCATCAGCAGAAGCAGTTTCACCGCATTCTTACGCGGCTTCTCCATCACAATCTGCAGGCACCCCCCGTTGTTGCAGGTGGCGTCTATCGTGCCGTCTATGTCAAGTTCCGTCTTCGGGATATCGAGCCTTGCGGAAAACTGCCGCAGTTTCCTCAAGGCCATCTGGAACTGTCTGTTGTCAAGCACCTTGTCATTACGGAAGTCACGGTATTTCCTGGCGCCGATTACCTGGAATGCAGACTGGTAACCCGTCGTTCCTCCTACCCTGATACCGCCCATATTGCCGCCCATATTGCCGAAGGAAGTCTTCCCCATCGTCCCAATCCAGTGGCTTCCGCCATTATGCTCCTCATTCTGGTCACGAAGCCTATCCTTGAACTTATTCTCCACGTCTTCCTTGTCAATCTGGATTACTTCCTGGTTCATCTCATGGCGCACCTCTTCGAAGACATCCTGCATCTCCGGCTTGTCAAGCCAACGCATCATATTCTTGCTGACTTCATTCTCCGACTGGATACCCTTGAACACTTCATCAAAAGCCATATCAAATTTATCGAACTCCGTCTCCGACTTCACTAAAATCATGCGCGCCACATAATAAAACTCCGTCAGGCTGCTATGGCATAATCCCTGCTGTAAAGCGTCCTGGAGCGTCAGCCATTCGCTTAATGATACGTCAAGCCCCTTATCTTTTAAGGTATAAAAGAATTTCGTGAACATCACAATCCCTCAATTATTCAGAATCCCTTCAAGGCCCCTGTTTTAGAAGTCTTTTTTATTTTTTACCGTCTCCAAATCTTCGTCTTTCTTCACGACCACACCGATAAAAGGCAGTTCCGCTTTCAGCCTGTCCGTCGGTATGCCGCCAATCTGCAAAGCATTTACCCAATCAATCAATTCCGACGTGCTTGGCTTCTTACGGATATCCTTCATCGAACGAATCCAGTAGAAGACTTCCATCGCATCCTGCAGCAATTTGTCTTCCACATCCGGATAATGTGTCCTGACAATCTCCTCCATCAGATTCTGGTCCGGGAAATCGATATAATGGAAAATACATCTTCTCAAAAAAGCGTCCGGCAGTTCTTTCTCTGCATTGGAAGTGATAATCACAATCGGCCTGTGCTTCGCCTTGACAGTCCTCTTCGTCTCATGGATATAAAACTCCATCTGGTCAAGTTCCCACAGAAGGTCGTTCGGAAACTCCAAATCCGCCTTATCAATCTCATCTATCAGCAGAATCACTTGTTCATCGGCTTCAAAAGCCTCCCCCAATTTACCAAGCTTAATGTAGTGGGCAATATCGTCCACACCTTCCTCGCCGAACTGTCCGTCATACAATCTCTGGATGGTATCATACATATACAGACCGTCCTGGGCCTTCGTCGTCGATTTGATATTCCAGATAATCAGCTTCTTGCCAAGGGAATTGGCAATCGCCTGGGCAAGCATGGTCTTACCCGTCCCAGGCTCCCCCTTCACAAGAAGAGGTTTCTCAAGCGCGATGGCGACATTCACGCTCGCCAGAAGCTGCTCCGACGCCACATAATCCGATGTACTGTTAAAACTCTTATTTAGTCCGTCCATTTTCAATAACCCATACCTTTCTCTTAGTCTGCAGATTCCCTGCTGCAATAACGGAAGATTCATCCATCTTTCCGAATTATTCTTTTATCTCATCAATATCCGTTAAATTGACGCCGGCAATCGTAAGAAAGCTTTTTAGATTCAAATATTCCTTTTTCAATTTTGCATACGTCTTTGTAGAGTTCTCTTCTTTAGCCAGTACCATGTACTCCTGGATTTTTTTAAAATCTTCCATGGCTTTCTGTATAATCTCCAGATTAGTATTCGGCATGCCGTCACCTCCAAATTATCAACTTATCTATACTTATTCAGTATACCATAGTGACAGCTTGAAGTCTATCGCAGTTTGGCACATAGATGAAATACGAAAATTTTACTCCTCATCCCTATTCCGCTCACGATATGTTTTATGCTATACTAATGCAGTCAGATACCCCGCCGTGGGGATGAAAATGAAAAAAATGATTGGAAGGAACCGATATATGGAACAGAATAAGAAAACACATTTGTCTTTCGAGGTATTTCCGCCCAAGAAAGACGAAGAATTTGACAATGTATACCAAATTTTAAGACAGTTAAAAGAATTGAACCCGGACTTCATCAGCTGTACATATGGGGCAGGCGGCTCCAGGGCCGGCAAGACAATCGAGATTACGTCCTTTATACAGAACGAGCTGAAAATCGACGCCATCGCACATATTACCTGTGTGGGGTTCACCAGGGAAGATTTGCACAAAAACTGTGAGGCGCTACAGGAAGCCGGCGTCAGCCACGTGCTCGCCCTGCGCGGAGACAGACCGAAAACCATGAGCGACGAGCAGTACGACAGCCGGGAATTCTACTATGCCAGCGACCTTGTCCGGCATCTGAAAGAATACACGGGCTTGCGCATATCCGGCGCGTGCTATCCTGAGAAGCATTTCGAGGCGCCAAGCTTAAAAGAAGACCTGCTTCACTTGAAGGAAAAAGTCGATGCGGGCGTCACTTCCCTTATCTCACAGATGTTCTTCGACAACAATTATTTCTACCGCTTCCTGGACAAGGCCAGAGCCATGGGCATCCATGTCCCGGTGCATGCGGGTATCATGCCCATTACCACCGCCAAGCAGCTTGGCACCACCGTATCTCTTTCCGGTTCTTCTGTCCCTAAGGAACTTGCCGACTTAATCGCCACATACGGTGAAGACAAGGAGGATATGCGCAAGGCCGGCATCGACTATGCGGTGCGACAAATCCGCGACCTGAAGGAACACGGCGTGGATGGCATACACATCTACTCCATGAACAAAGTAAAAACGACAACGGAAATATGCGGGATGATTTAAAAATTTTATAATGTAATAAAACAATAAATTATTACAAATAACTTCCGATAAAATAATCAGGTTGATTGTGCCATGGCACATTGAGACAAATCTAGCGTAGAAATGAGGGAAAAACATGAAAACATTAAAAAGAGAAAAAACACGGAAAACAGAAAAACTTAATATCTCGCGGGAGGTAATCACAAAATAATCCTCCCGTATTATTTGGAGGACATATGCAGTCAAAATTTACAAAACAGCGCGTAAAAAAATTTTTATCTTACTACAGGCCGCACCGCAACATCTTCATCATGGATATGTTTTTCGCGGCGCTCAGCGCAGCCAGCGTCCTGTTATTCCCATTGGTTTCCGGCTACATGACCGGGGAAGTGCTCACCAATTGGAATGGGGGTTCTTTCCGGAAACTGCTGGCCGCTGCCGCAGTCCTGGTGCTGCTGACTCTTTTAAAAATGGTAAGCAACATTATCTACGCCTATTTCGGGCACGCCATGGGCGCAAAAATGGAAGAAACCATGCGCAGGGAACTTTTTGCACATTATGAATCCCTGTCATTTGGTTTCCACGCAAGAAACAGCACCGGGAAACTGATGACGGTGCTCTCCAACGACCTGACCAACATGACGGAGTTTTTCCACCATGCGCCGGAAGACTTGCTGATGACGGTGATTAAATTCATCGGGGCATTTGTCATTATGCTTGGCATTAACGTCCCTTTAACGCTCATTGTCTTCGCCGCCCTCCCATTCCTCGGGATTGCGGCATACTATACAGATAAGCGGATGGAGAAAACTCTCTTAGAAAACAAGGGTCATTTGTCGGAACTAAACGAATATCTGGAAGACACGCTCTCCGGCATCCGCACCGTAAAGGCATTCGGAAAGGAAAAAGAGCATTTGAGTCGTTTCCAGGAAAAGAATACGCTATATACCGCAAGTAAATGCTTATTTTACAAATTGGAAGCTTACTTTTATGAGACAGTGGAATCTTATCCGCAGTTTCTGTCCATGATGGTCGTTATATTCGGCTCCCTGTTCATTGCCAGAGGGGATTTAAATGCGGCAGTCCTTGTCACCTTCCTTCTCTATGCCGGGAGCCTGTCCGAACCGATTCGCACGATGCTCAACTTTATGCGTCTCTACGAAGAAGGCAAGGCAAGCTTCATCCGGTTTATGGATATGATAGAAATAAAACCTACCGTGACGGAATGTGAAAACGCCGTTTCCCTGGAAAATCCGGCAGGCGATATCGCTTTTAACCAGGTTTCGTTCCATTATGAGGATTCCAACGAAAATATTCTGGAGAATCTTTCTTTCCAAGTCAAGAGCGGACAGACCGTGGCATTTGTAGGAGCCTCCGGCATCGGAAAAACCACAGTCGCTTCCCTGATTGCCAGATTTTATGATGTAAGCGGAGGCACGGTAGCCATCGACGGGATTGATATCCGGGATTTGTCACTGTCTTCCTTAAGGGCACATGTCGGCATCGTGCAGCAGGAAGTCTATATCTTCAACGGCACGGTGCGGGACAATATCCGTTACGGACAGGAAAATGCAAGTGAGGAGGAAATTGTAAACGCCGCGAAGCTTGCCAACATCCATGATTTTATCTTATCCTTAGAACATGGATACGACAGCTTGGTGGGCACCAAAGGAATCATGCTCTCCGGCGGGCAGAGACAGCGAATCAGCATCGCAAGGCTGTTCCTCAAGAATCCCAGGATTTTGATTATGGATGAGGCGACAAGCGCCTTGGACTATGAGAATGAGGAAATCATACAGCAGTCCATCGACAAACTGAAGCAAAACCGGACTTCCATCCTAATTGCGCACCGCCTGTCCACCATTCAGAATGCGGACCGCATCTTCGTCCTGTCGGATAAATATATCGCTGAACAGGGGACGCACGAGGAACTTCTGGCGCAGAATGGGGAGTATGCAAGGCTCTATCAACACTAGTATAAATTTCACCTGCATGGCTCTGCGCATCAACAAAAAGTAGCTGCGAAACATCTTTCACAGCTACTTTTTGTTGCTTCTATTCCTATTTTATCTTGATTCCCTGTCCGTCACTCTTCCTCCCACGGAAGCAGAGGATTCTCAATCTTCTTATCACGAAGCATCAGATTCTTCACCGCCTCATCCGCAGGCTGTCCCTCGAATAACACCGCGTTCACCTGCTCGATAATAGGAAGCTGCACCCCATACTTCTCGGCGAGTCCCATGGCCGCCTTGGCGGAGTAGACGCCTTCCACCACCATCTTCACTTCCTTCATGGCTTCTTCCATCGTATGCCCCTGTCCAATCAGGATACCCGCCCGTCTGTTGCGGGAATGCATGGATGCGCATGTCACTATCAAATCGCCGATACCTGTCAGTCCGCAGAATGTCTCTATCCTTCCGCCCATGGCAACACCTAGCCTGCCAATCTCCAGGATACCTCTTGTAATCAGCGCTGCCTTGGTATTGTCTCCATAACCTAGACCGTCCGCAATGCCTGCCGCCAGGGCCACAACATTTTTCAGGGCGGCTCCCAACTCTATTCCCAGTACGTCCGGGCTGATATATACACGGAACACCTCATTCATGAAAATATTTTGCAGGCGTTCCGCCGTCTCCTTCTTCTTGGCTCCCACCACAATCGTAGTCGGTATGCCACGTCCCACTTCCTCGGCATGGGAAGGGCCAGATAAAACCGCCACCTCCGCCTGAGGAAGCTCTTCTTCAATAATCTGCGACAACGTCAGCAGCGTTTTTTCTTCAATTCCTTTCGCCACATTGATAATAAGCTGTCCTTCGTGTACATAAGGAGCCATATTATGCGACGTACTGCGGGTATAGGGGGACGGAACCGCCAACACCAACAAATCCCTTCCCGACACGGCTGCCTGCAAGTCCGTGGTAAATTCCATATCCTCCGGCAGCTTCACCCCCGGAAGTTTGTCTACGTGCTCCCTTTTCTCCTTAAGCATCGTAATTTCGTCTTCCATGATGGACCAGACTGTCACATGATGCCCGTTCTTATGCAATAATAACGCCAAAGCGATGCCCCAGCTTCCGGCGCCGATAACACTGATATCAGCCATTTTCAATCTTTTCCCCCATTCTCTTTGTTCTTATGGGTCAGGTATGTCTTACGCTCTGTCCCGCTAAGCAGTCTCTTGATATTTTCCCTGTGCTTATAGAAAGCCATGACTGTCAGAATCCCCGCCAACACATACATCTCAATGAGCAAGGGCTGAGACATCCCGAATGTCCCCATCTGTCCCAACACAATCAGTTCAATAAAAAATCCGGCATAGACAAGCAATGAGCCGAGCGACACATAATGCGTCGTAAAAAATGCCCCGAAAAAGAGAATCACTCCCATGGGAATCAGGTAAGGATGGAAAGAAAGAATCATCCCCGCCGTGGCCGCAATCCCTTTTCCGCCCCTGAAATGCAGGTAAAAAGGAAAATTATGCCCCAAAATAGCGCCCATCGCCGCATAGATTTTCAGAAGATACACCATATCCGGATGGCTCTTGTCGAAAATCAACCCTGTCAGCACAATCGCCAGGATACATTTCACAATATCGCACAAAAGCACAAGAAGTCCGGCCTTTGTTCCCAAGACCCGCATGGTATTGGTCGTTCCGGCATTGCCGCTGCCGTAATCCCTGATATCAATCCCATGTAATTTCCCATAAATATATGCCGTCTGGAACAAGCCAAACACGTATCCGATTGCCAAACATATAATCCGTTCCACTTTATTTGTTTTCCTTTCTTTCCCGAATAATAAATTTAAACGGGGTGCCCCTAAAACCAAATGTCTCCCTGATTTGGTTTTCCAGATATCTGGTATAGGAGAAGTGCATCAGTTCCTTGTCGTTCACAAATATTACAAAAGTAGGCGGTTTTACCGCTGCCTGCGTGATGTAGTAAAGCCGCAGACGCTTACCCTTGTCACTGGGAGGCTGCTGCAATGCCACCGCTTCCGCCATAATCTCATTGAGAACGCCCGTAGCCACCCGCATGGAATGGTTCTCGTTGACCACGTCAATCATATCATACAATTTCGGCAGCCTCTGTCCGGTCACCGCAGAGATAAACATAATCTCCGCATAAGGCATGAATGAAAGTATCTGTCTGACTTTCTGGGTAAATTCATTCACCGTCTTATTGTCCTTCTCGATGGCATCCCATTTATTGACTGCAATAATCGTCGCCTTGCCACGGTCATGGGCAATCCCGGCAATCTTGGCGTCCTGCTCCGTCACGCCTTCCGTCGCGTCAATCACAAGCACCACGATATCCGCTCTCTCCACAGCGGTCACTGTACGGATAATCATATAGCGTTCCAACTCTTCCTTAATCTTATTCTTCCTGCGAAGCCCGGCCGTATCAATGAAAACATACTCTTTCCCGTTATGGGTAATCTCTGTGTCGATAGCATCCCTGGTGGTGCCCGCTATATCCGAAACAATCACCCGGTTCTCTCCAATCAGCTTATTAATAATCGAAGACTTCCCTACGTTTGGTTTCCCCACGATAGCGACTTTCACGCGGTCATCGTCCTCTTCCTCCGCCGAAACCTTGTCAAAATAAGAAATCACTTGGTCTAAAAGCTCGCCGAAACCAAGTTTGTTCACCGACGAAACAGGATACGGCTCCCCGATGCCCAGGTTATAAAATTCATAGATATCCGCCATATATTTATTGAAATCATCAACCTTGTTCGCCACCAGGATGACCGGCTTACCAGACCTTCTGAGCATGTCCGCCACCTTGGAATCCGCATCCACAAGTCCCTGCTTCACATCTACCATGAAAAGAATCACATCAGCCGTATCTATGGCAATCTGTGCCTGCTCTCTCATCTGAGAAAGTATAATATCCTTGCTGTCCGGCTCAATACCGCCTGTGTCTATCAGCGTAAAATTCATGTCAAGCCATGACACGTCCGCATAGATACGGTCCCTCGTAACGCCCGGCGTGTCTTTGACAATCGATATCTTCTCGCCCGCCAGTGCATTGAACAGAGTAGACTTCCCCACGTTTGGCCTGCCTACCACTGCCACCACCGGCTTCTTCTTTTTACCCATACTAATCCCCCATTCTTGCTCAACCTGCGAATTTGGGCGCAAGCACAAATTTGCGTCCGAACTTTGTTCGGACAGTGAAACAATCTTCCGCATATGGATTTTTCACACTAATCTCCATTCTTACTCAGCATACGGATTTTCACATCCCAACACTGCGTATACAAAATCATGCCCGCTTGATTTTACAATATCTACCTTTACTTGTAAAGCTTTTTCCATCTCCCCTACCGTAACGTCGTCCAAGAAATAGTCTTCCCCACTGCGAAGAACGTTCTGCGGAAGGAGCAGCCTGCCGCCTAGTTCCCTGCCATGAAGCTGCCCGATAATATCCTGCCCGGTTAAAAGCCCGGACACCGTAATCCGCTCGCCGAAGAACTCATTGACTATCCCGTAAACGCGTATGTCCAACTCCGGAAACTCCTCTGTCATCCGCCGCGCCATTTCCGCTATAAAAGGATACGCCAGCATACCCGTGGCGACAGCCAATTTCCCGCCGCACCCGGCATACTTCTCCCGCTCCTTCTTAACACGCGTCATGGCCTCCTCAAATTCTTCCTTCAAGAGCCGCAACATACCCACACCGTTCTCCAATTGCAGGTAACCGTCATAACGCCCTGCCTCAGGAAGCTCCTCTTTCGCCAGAATATACCATTCGTCCGAAGCATGGACGAAATGCAGCCCATATTCCGGATATATCTTGTCCTGCCACTTGTGGATGCACTGCAAGACCTGCCTGGCGTCTTCTGTTCCGAAGGGTTCCAGCGGATACAGCCCGTCCCGGAACTTAGACAGCCCCACAGGCACCACCGACACACTCTCCAGATAAGGTAGATATGCAGTCAAATCCGAAATACTCCGTTCAAGCTCCGCCCCGTCGTTGACGCCTTTGCACAGCACTATCTGTCCGTTCATACGGATGCCCGCGTCATACAGCTTCCGCACCTGTGCAAGCGCCCGGCCGGCAAAACGGTTATTTAACATCATACACCGTAATTCCGGGTTTGTTGTCTGGAAAGAAATGTTGATAGGCGACAGATGATACCTGATTACGCGCTCCACGTCTTCATCCGACATATTCGTCAGAGTCACATAATTCCCCTGCAGAAAAGACAATCTGGAATCGTCATCCTTAAAATAAAGCGTCTTCCGCATTCCCCCGGGCATCTGGTCAATAAAGCAAAAGATACATTTGTTGTGACAGGAACGATACTCGTCCATCAGCCCGTTTTCAAAGATAATTCCTAAATCGTCGTCATAATCTTTGTCAATCTCAAGAAGCCACTCTTCCCCGTCAGGCTTACGCACCAACACTTCGATATAGTCGTCCTGAACCAAGTACCTGTAATCAAAAATATCCTGAATTTCCTGTCCGTTAATTGCAAGCAGGCTATCCCCCGGCTCAATTCCCATCTCCTGCGCGATAGAACCATGCTCAATCTGCTTCACAATATGCTGCGTCTTCTTCATAACCGTTCTGCCCATTCCATATCTGTCAAATTAGTTTCCAGCCGTCGCTTCCAAGCCCGTTTTACCCTTTTATTCTACTAGAATTTCCTTGACGTGTCACTAGCATAATGATATAAAATAATTGTGACATAAAACAACTTATGGGCAAACCCACAGATTATGCTAGAACGGAGATTTTTATGCCTAATACAGAAGAACTGAAGAACGCAATGCCGGTAGCGCCGGTAAAACTTCTCACAACCAAATCGGCACTGCCATTAGCCGCCAAAGTCAACAGTCACTTGGTCGAATTTCGTAAAAGCCTGGACAACAGTTTCAAGAAAGACCCTGCTTTCCACGGATACATGGAAGACAATTATCTGATAGAAGCAGAATGCCCCCGCTTCGGCAGCGGCGAAGCGAAAGGCACTCTCACCACCTCCGTCCGGGGCAAGGATATCTTCATCCTTATGGATGTCTGCAACCACAGCATCACTTACCCTATGAATGGTTATATCAACCATATGTCCCCTGACGACCATTACCAGGACTTAAAAAGAATCATCGCCGCAATCAACGGCAAAGCGCATCGTGTCAGCGTTATCATGCCCTTTCTCTATGAAGGCAGGCAGCACAAAAGAAACGGACGTGAATCCTTGGACTGTGCCTATGCCATCAAAGAGCTGATGGATATGGGCGTTTCCAACTTCATCACCTTCGACGCCCATGACCCGAGAGTGCAGAACTCCGTCCCAATCAGGGGATTCGATAACTTCACCCCTCCGTATCAGTTCATACAGTCACTGTTACGCACAGAAAAAGACCTGATTATCGATAAAGAACATACCATCGTAATCAGCCCGGACGAAGGCGCACTGGACAGGGCGGTGTATTTCGCCAACGTACTGGGCGTGGATGCCGGCATGTTCTACAAAAGAAGGGATTATTCCACCATTGTGGGAGGCAAAAACCCCATTGTAGCGCATGAATTCCTAGGAGACAATATCGATGGCAAGGACGCCATCATCATCGATGACATGATATCTTCGGGCGGAAGCATGATTGACACCGCCAAGCAGCTTAAGAAAATGAACGCCAAGCGTGTCTTTATCTGCTGTACATTCGGCTTATTTACAGACGGACTGGACGCATTTGACAAAGCCTATGAGCAGTGTTACTTCGACAGGATAATCACCACGAATCTTTGCTACCAACTTCCCGAATTAAGGGATAAAGCTTATTATGTGGAGGCGGACATGAGCAAATTCGTCGCGTCAATCGTAGATTTCATGAACCATGACGCGTCCATGGCAAATATCTACACTCCCACCGATAAGATTCATCAGGTTCTCGCCAAATACAATAAACGCGAGATGAGCCCGTTAGACCTTTAACTTTCCTATAAAATAAAAAGTAAATGCGCTTCGCAAACTCGGATATGCGAAAAAATATGCTCCCTTCCAAGCAGACAGATAAAATGATAAAACCTGTCGCTTAGAAGGGAGCATATTTGTGTATTCGTCATGCCGGTTCTCTACATCTTGGCAGGAGGGAATGTCAGAATGACCTTAAACAAATCCCCGTCAAGCTGAATCTCAAAGGTGCCGCCTTGGGCCAACGTCAGGTTTTTGGCTATAGACAGTCCAAGCCCGCTTCCTTCTGTCGTCCGGGACTCATCCCCCCTGATAAACCTTTCCGTCAATTCGTCCGGGTTACAGTTGAGCGGCGATTCGGATATATTCTTGATGGATATCTCAATATCTTCCCCTTCACCGGACACACTTCCCACCGTCACATAGACGCGCGTGCCTTCCATCGCATACTTGTAAATGTTGTTAAAAAGATTCTCAATCACGCGCCATATCCTGCGGCTGTCCGCCTCAATGAACGCGTTCTGCGCATGGATGTTCATCACGGTAGTCAGGCCCTTTTGCTCAAATTTCTCGGAAAATTCCCCGATTGTCTGGTTCATCAGCTCTGTCAGGTTAATCTTCTCAAAATTCAGGCTGATATTGCCCGATGAAATCTTGCTCGCCTCCACCAAGTCATCCGTAAGCTGCTTGAGCCGCTGCGACTTCTCGTCAAGCACCTGGATATAGTTCTGCACCTTCTCGTTGTCGACCCTCTCTCTTTTAATCAAATCCACATAATTGATAATCGAAGTAAGCGGCGTCTTGATATCATGGGACACATTGGTAATCAAGTCGGCTTTCATCCGCTCATCTTTCATACTGATTTCCACCGCTTCCTTGATGCCTTTGCCAATATTGTTCACGGAATGCGCTAATGTCAGATTGTGCCCGTGAAGATTACCCATATTCACCTGATGTTCTAACTGTCCGCCTGCAATCGTCTCTATTCCTTCGATAATTTCCTGCTGTTCCTTCGCATTCCGGTAAAGCAGATTCCCCACCAGTATATCGAAAGCCACCACGAATGCAAGGGCAAGCGCCGTCCCAAAGCCATCCGCCACAAACGCCACAAATACCATGATAAGGTTAAACAGAAGGAAAAGCCCGTAAGGAACCAAGACCCTCAATATAATATGGCTATTGTCATACGCCCTCCAGACAAGCTTCTTTGCCCTGCGGGCGGCCCTGCACAGATAGCTGTCTTTCCAAAGCGTCCTTGCTTTTATCCGCCTGACCAGGCTGTAAAAGAAGAACATCGCCACGCTGTCCGCCACGAACATTCCCACTGCCAACAAAACCCTGAACCACTGCTCACGGAGCATCCCACCGGATACATTGGTCAAGTCGGCCGAATTGAGATTCGCAAGCTCTGCCATAACAATCAATACCCATACTGCCAAGACAATCGCGCCTGCGGCGATGAGCAGAGCCGCCTCCGTAGGAATTTTGTCAAAAGGCTGCAGCCGGATATATGTATTCCCGTTTTCGTCAATCTCCCTGCCTGTCACTCCGGTCAGATAGAACAAAAGCACAAGATACAGCACACATGATAAAAGCGCAACCCCAACCCATTGCCAGAAATGGGGCATAACATTGTGGAACCCTTCCGCCCCCTGCCAGAACGCATCCTGAACCGGATAGGAAGTATCCACGTTCATCCAAATTTTTACCGTCTCGGGGTAAGCATAGTCATAACTGTTCAATATTCCCCGTACCGTCTCCTCCGCAACTGTCGTGTTCGTCAGATAGACCATATTCGCTGGGCTGAAATAAATATATTTCCCTGCATCACGGATGAAGTCACTCTCCGTACCATCCTCCAGCCCCATGAAATCCATCACTTCATAAAGCTCCTGTTCATCATCTAAGTTACTGTATATCTGCGTATCATCGCCAACGGTCTTCATAATCAGATATTCTACGTTAGATTTCTGCGGACTGTAATACTCGCCGTAGTCCACATACTCATTATAATTATAGACCAGACTGTCGGCGGCACGCCTCACGTTATGGCACAGGTCATAATAAATATCCCAGTCTGAGACATATTCCTCCAGGTTCTTCCCCTCCGCCGTCTTATAACGGTTCACGAGGACATCATATGATTTAATCTCCTCCGTATCCTCTCCGGCCCCTTCTGTTACCGAAACCGTCCCGTTTTCCTCTGACCCTTCCATTGCCACAAGAGAAATTTCACTATCGGAGCCGCTCTCCATATATCCGTCTACGAAGCCGTCATAATCGTCCGTATCCACCCACAACTGATTGGCGGACACATCGTTCACGAAGGTGTAGCTCCCGATATCCGATTTCAGATAATTGGCATCAGAAGTATTGTAATACTTGCTTTCCGGGTCAATTACTACCACTCTCGTCTTATCGGACAGGAATTTCTCCGCCTGCTCCGGCGTCATCTGCGCGGACGTCCACTCAAATCCATAATTGGCCCATTTCAGCAAATCTTCCAATGCATATTCTGCGGTTACGTACTGTTCCGGCAAACCGATGTCACGGTAATTATAAGCAGTCACATCAATCAGTTTTGCGCCGTCGAAAAATCCGTCCGTCTCAAGCTGGCTGCTCACCACCCCATAACGGATAATATCCGCCACCGCATACCCGAAAATACTGTTAAACATCTGGGATTCTTCATAGCTACTGTTCCTGTCCTGGGAATATATATTAAAATCTATATCCCCTCTGAACCCTTCAACCCAGACGGTAGAGCCGCTTGCCACTACAAGAGTCGCAAGGGCAAACGTACCCAGTGATATGTGCTGCACTATGCGCAGCATCGTCCTTATTGTATGCCTGCTCTTTCTTGGTTTTTTTAGCTTCTCTTCTTTTTCCATCTTGTCTCCATTCCAATCCATCGTACCCTGCTCCTGCTGCCTGCCCTGCAGATATACTGGTTGCTGAAAATGCCATATACGTTACTGCTTCTCAATCTTATACCCGACGCCCCATACGACTTTCAAGTATCTTGGCTCCTTCGGGTTAATCTCAATCTTCTCGCGGATATGCCTGATATGCACCGCCACCGTATTGTCCGCCCCGATGGCTTCTTCATTCCAGATACTTTCATAAATCTGGTCTATGGAAAAGACTCTCCCGCAATTTTTCACAAGAAGCAGCAGAATATTGTACTCAATCGGCGTCAGCTTCACGCCCTCCCCGTCTACCGTCACTTCCTTTGTTTCGTCATTGATACACAGCCCTCCTACCTGAAAAAGTGCGTTGTTGTCCGCATTCAGGTTGCCCAACACCGTATATCTTCTTAAGTTGGACTTCACTCTCGCCACAAGCTCAAGAGGATTAAAAGGCTTCGTCACATAGTCGTCCGCCCCGATATTCAATCCAAGTATCTTATCGTTATCCTCCGACTTCGCCGACAGAATGATAATCGGAATACTGGAATACTCCCTAATCTTAAGGGTTGCATGGATACCGTCCAGTTTCGGCATCATAATATCAATCAGAAGCAGATGTATCTGCTGTTCTTTCAAAATCTTAATAGCCTGTTCACCGTCGTAAGCCTTAAAAATCGTATAACCCTCCTGCAGCAGATAAATCT
Source organism: uncultured Lachnospiraceae bacterium (assembly GCA_947172645.1). Classification (GTDB taxonomy): domain Bacteria; phylum Bacillota; class Clostridia; order Lachnospirales; family Lachnospiraceae; genus UBA3282. The sequence continues at coordinate 81,082 of CAMWBY010000010.1, forward strand.
CAATCGCATCCACAATCTCTTTGTCATCGTCACACACAAGAATATTCGCCATGCCTGCCTCCTTAAACCCTCGTTTTGTATCCTTTGTCTTTTTTAATTAGACCATGAAAACATAAAGGAAAAGATGTGAAAATCTTTAATCTTTTCTTAATTCGACGCTCATAAATATCTTCCCTTTGGCCTGGTTATTTAAGAAACAACGTACTAGAAATATTACTGTATTTTACCGGATATTGCAAATAGTTTATGATAAAGAAAGCCGGAAACCTATTCCAGGTTTCCGGCCCGTTGTTTTATCTATGTCTGATTCTTATATCTGTTCCTGTGCCACCTCCTGTGAAAAATAAACGATATGGCTGCCGCTAATCCTATCACCGCACCCCATGCAAAATAACAACATCCGAAGAGAGTCGGGCATATATGGCACAGGCTGCACTTTCCCGCTTGTTTGCCAAAGCCGGGCAAAGACTGCACTCTTCCTTCTGTATCTTTGCTTGTGCCATCCGCAAGCCTTGTTCCTTCCGGTGTACCTCCGGCAGAGTCTTGACCGGGTCTTGTCCCTGCCTCCACGCCTTCGTCCGGACCATATACAGACTGTGGATTTCCCGCCGTTTCTTCGTCAGAGCCGTATATAGACTGCTCACTTCCCGCCACCCCTTTTCCGGAACCATAAAGAGCTTGCACGCCTCCTATCAATGCCATAATTTTCTGCATATCAACCGAGGCTATTTCCCCGTCTATCATATAGCCGTTTCCGCCGCCTGCGATGCTGTCTATGGTATCCTCATATATCCCGATAACGGTGCCTATTGTATCCTTCCATATGTCTATAACCTTGTCTATGCCGCCTGTGGCCGCACCGCCGCCGTCGCTGCCTGTGCCCTTCTTATCCGTGCCGCTGTCTCCGTCTTCTCCGCCATCGGTTCCGGTTCCTGCATCGCCTGCACCATTGTCATTGGTTCCGTCAATGCCGCTTCCCTGGCCGCCCGTGCCGTTGCCGCCGGTTCCCGTACCATTGCCGCCCGTGCCGCTGCCATCGGTTCCTGTACCATTACCGCCTGTGCCGCTGCCATCGGTTCCTGTACCATTGCCGCCGGAATTATCGTTCTGATTTTCATCTTTTTTATCATCGTCTTTGCCATTATCTTTGCCGCCGCCGGAATTTTGGGAGCTGCCTTTCGCCGGGATTGTCTCCTGTCTTGTCACTTTACAGATTGTACAGGTATATGTTCTGATTCCAGGTGTTTTTTCGGTCGCCTCTTTTGTCACTTTCCCTGCATCCCATACATGTCTGCACACATAGGCATCCACACGGCAGGTTACAGGCTTGGAGTTGATGGTGACGCTGTCCGCCTTGACCCGAACCTGATAATTTCCCGGCGCCAGGTTCTTGATTTTACCCTCTGCGTCCACCGCCACATCCTGCCAGGAGACGCCGCCGTCTACGGAAATCTCATAGTCCATCCCAACAGTCAGCCCGATAATCTTGCCATCCTTCTTCGCCCATCCAGTCTCCCCTTCTGGCGTTATGCCTGTGGGGGTATTCTGGCGTGGCGGTATGATAAGGCTCTGGGGGCCGCTGTCCGTGCTGTCCGTTCCGTTGCCAAGCTTCACAATTTCCACTGTTTCTCCTACCCACGCTTCCTCCAGCTTCAGCTTGCCGTCCCCGTCCGTTTTGACTGTCGTGCTCTTCTTTGTGCCGTCCGTGTCCGTGTAGGTCACCTTGTATTCCTTATCTGGCGTAAGCCCGGTAAGGGTCTCCGAGGTTTTATCCAGTCCGGCGTTAGGTACTGCCTCAGGCCCTTTTACCTTGACGGTCACATAGGCTGTCTTCGCGTTTCCTGCATTGTCTGTTGCCGTCACGGTAATCTGCGTCACCCCGCTTGGGATTTCACTCGCCGGAATGGTGAAGGTACTCTTTTCCACTATTCCCGATGCATAATTCTGCCCGTCGCCTTTCTCCGTGCCGCCGTTTCCTACCTTATATTTTACCTCCGCGATACCGCCGGAAAGAACGCCGCCTGCACCGTCGTCCACCTGCACCGTGACTGTCGGGGATGTTTCATAATACGTATTCGACACCGCGCCGCCATTCACCGTGAAGTCAACTTGGGGCACATGGCTCTCCACAAGAACGCCTCCTCCCGATGTGCCAAGCGCTTTGGCTGCGGACTTATTCCCTGCCCCGTCCGTGCAGGAAACAGATACCGTCCCTTTAAACTCGCTACCAAAAGTGATTGTCGCCTTACCGCTGTTATCGCCTGCCGGCTCATCGGTAGGCTGGACGGTAACCGTCATACCCGGTTTGCCAATCTCCCATCCCTGCAGGGTCTTATGTCCTGCCGAATAAGAAACATTACCGATTTTCGGAACCGTCTTGTCATATTTTAAGGTAAACACGGCGCTGTCCACAGACTCATTCCCTGCCGCATCTTTCGTCTTAAAGGTATAAGTATGGCTGCCCTCCGTATCAGTGTCTGTATAACGATAGTTCACCGATGTGACCGAAGCGCCGCCGGGGAACCCGCTCACTTTCTGGTATGTACCGCCGTCTTTCTTCACCCACAGCTCGGTTACGCCCACATTGTCCTTCAATGTCAGGGGGATATCGGTCTTCGTCTTCGTCCACCCGGCAGGAAGCGTCTCGCCGCTTTGCAGCACCGGCTGCTCAGGTTTGGCGCTGTCCTTCCATCTGGCATAGAGCGTATGGTCTGTATAGCTATCCACTTTAGTGTTGCTTTCCACCTTCGTGCCGCCGGTTTGTGCCGTATACCATCCCTGGAATGAGAATCCTTTCTTCCCGGGACTTGGCAGCGTGCCGTACGTGCCGTCATAGGTTACCGTTTTACTCTTTGCAGTGTTATTGTCTGTCGCGCCCTGATAGTCATAGGTCACAGTACAAGTCAACGGCGTCCACTTGGCATAATAGGTCTTATCCCCGCTGCTTTTGGCAGGTATGGACGTCACCGCCGAGCCTGTAAATTGGCTGTCAGCATACCAACCATCGAAGGTGTAGCCCGTCCTTGTCACCTTATCGGCCGGCGGCAGCGCCAACCCCTGAGCACTCACATAACTCTTATAGTTGTCTGCATCCTCGATTGTTCCATCAGTTCCCATATTTTCATATTGCACCTGGTATACTTTGCTGAGGCTTATTTTTTTGTCATCGCTTGTCAATACGGTGGTATAGCCCTCTGCACCGTTCACCTTGACTTTCTTCATGTCTTCTTCCGTAAATCCCCCACTTGAATGTAAAATAACCTCCCCCTCCTTATCAGTTATGGGAATACTGGTGCTTACAGCCAGGGGAGGTAAATTGTCCCCCCAAGAAGAAGTCTCTATATAGTTTTTTTCTTTGTTCCTTTTTTGCATATAAATCTCGTCAGCAACATTAAACGTTCCATATATCTGCAAGCCCTGAAAACTCTGATTGCCTGTATATGCAGAATAAATCCCTCTTCCTGTTGACGCAGAGTTACCCTGAATAGTACTAGACGATACACGTACTTGCCCAGAACCCCACACGCCGCCGCCGACAGATGCTTGGTTTTTCTGAATAACGCTGTTTTCTATGAGGCATAATGAGCCTTCAACATAGATTCCCCCGCCTGCGCCTCCTGCATCCGGATTCGCACTGCAATTCCGGATAATCGCTTTTTCGCCCAAAGTCAATGAATAACCTCCAGTATGATATATACCGCCTCCTTGTGCCGATTGGCTTATATTATTGCCATTCTCGATAATATTATCACATGGAGTTGAGCTTATTCCCGACCTCGGCCCTAAGGTTACATACCCTTTAACCCCATACAAAATCGGCCCATATGCACCCACCCCTCCTCCGTCTAGCGTAATGCCATGGAGGGCCAATGCATCTGCGTTAATGCCGTCATAATAGTCTACTACAATCATGGCAGACGCCTGCGGGTTGCCTTCACTGCCCGTAAAGCTGCTTGCCCTGAGAATCCTCCCTCCGCCTTTTATCGTTACCCTACCGGTAGTCACGGTAAGCGGTCCTGTCAATGTCACAGTCACGCCTTCCTCAATTATATATGTACCTTCTAATTCCTGGGCGCCGCACGTCATATCCGCCTTCACTGTATCGGGATACTTGGGAAGTATCCCATCGTCCGCCATCGTCATCGGCGCATCGAATATCACAAGCACACCCACAGGCTCCATGCCTTCCTCCATGGCATAGCTCTTCCCGTCACTGTCCGTCCCAATCTGCGCCCGGAAAAAGAAACTTCCGCTGTAGGGCAGATATCCTTCTCTATCCTTCTTATATTCCGGGCAGCTCCATCCGGTTACGGGCAGTTCAAGCTCCTGGGGTGTCTCTGCACCCTGTCCGCCTGCGCCCGTATCCCCCGAGCTTTCTGCACTGCCTGTAGCATAGTTCTCGTCTGTACCGCTGCCGTCCGCATAACCGCCTGCGCTTTCCTTATCGTCTGCGTCATTGTCTGCGCTTTCCTTACCACCTACGCCACTGCCTGTCACATTGTCTGTACTGCCTGCGCCGGAATCTCCGCCGCTTTTTTCGGTGCTGCTGCCCGCAGCATTGCCTGCGCCATATGCCCCGTCCTGCGGATAGGACAGCTCCAGTACCACACTCTCCGGAAACAGTGACGTGATATCATCAAAGGGAATCTGCACCTCACGGTCACCCCCTGCCAACGCCACATTGTACACGCCGTCCTCATAAATCAGCTCGCCCTTCGGGAAGATGTCATCCTCTTTAAAATGCCACCCACTGACCACGGGCTCACCCGGCTGCACCCCGGCAATGACTGTCACCGTAATCTCAGGAAGCGTTATACCCCCCCCCGATAACTCATAACCGTCAGGCAAAACAGGCGTAAATACATAAGTCCCCTCCGCCTGGCTGTCGTAAGCGGGAGCGCTTTCCCAGGTTATGCCTTTGACCGTTATCATCTCCTCTTTCTGAATCTCTTCCGTCTCAGCATCTTCACCGTCAGGGTCATCTGTCCCCGTGTTATCCGTGCCATTGTCTTTTGTCACGGTACTCTCTTCCTCGTTTTCCTTTATTTTGGGTTCTTCTTCCTCATCATCTTTCTCTTCGGTATCTTCCGTCAGCGTATGAACCTCTACTTCATTCTCCGACTGGTATTCCGCCATGGAAACTGTATGGGTTTCCTGCTGTTCTCCGGTGTCTTCCGATTCGTCTGCATCTGCACTGCCGTCATCGCCTCTGTCGCTATCTTCATCACTGTCACCGGAATCGCCAGAGTCACCGCTTCCACCGTCACTGCTGTCTCCGGAATCGCCAGAGTCGCCGCTTCCACCGTCACTGCTGTCTCCGGAATCGCCAGAGTCGCCGCTTCCACCGTCACTGCTGTCTCCGGAATCGCCAGAGTCGCCACTGCTGCCGTCACTACCCTCACCGGAGTCGCTTCCTCCATCGTCACTGCCATCACCGGAATCGCCACTCTCACCGCCGCCATCGCCGGAACCGTCACTGTCCTCGCCGTTATCCCCACCGGTGCTGTCCCCGTCGGAGCCGTCGTCTCCTCCCACATCACCTTCACCGGAGTCATCGTTTTCTTCTCCGCTGCCATCGCCGGATGTACCGTCTCCTTCTGTTTCGTCCGGAGAAACCTCTGCTTCACTGCTATCCTCGCCGGGCGCCTCATCATCTTCACCATCGCCCTGCTCTAATCCGGCATCTTCATCATCATCGCTTCCATCAGGCTCGCCGTCTTCTTCCTGGTCTTCTTCTCCTGGCTTTTTGTCACCTGACTCATATACATATGTCACTGCCTCCAAAGTATCCGGCAAGTCCAATTCATCTATGCCTGTCCCAAGCAGGACAGTCTGCTTCCTCACGTCTTCCGGAAGCCCACAGAAACCGGACAGATATATGGTATTGTCCTCTTCCCCTTCCGCCAGGACAGACAAAGACGCCAGTATATCCGGGTACGTCACAAACACCACACACAGACAAAGCGCCGCCGCAAATATGCGCAAATATCTCTTCCTTCTTTTCTTCTGCCATGCATAAAATTCATCCATAATATACCCTCTCCCCCTCTTCTTTCTGTATCTGCAAGACTGATGGACATTGCTGCTGCCTGACCATATTATATGTACATACCAGACTGCCGCTGCCGGAGATGCTCGGACTCCTTTATAGCCTTTCCTCAGATTTTTCCGTATTTTTCATTATACATATTTATTCGAAAAAAACATGTGGATGGGAACACTTTGCACTTTTTGGGGTATGGATTGCATATGACGGTTTCTATGCGAAAGCATAAACAGGAAAGATAGAAACATGTGTTTGCCTCTTGTGCCCGGCTATCCGATGTGGTATATTAAGAATATAAAAAGGGAAAGCCATAGATGCGGCTACCCTCAACAATAACTAACGCAATGCTTTACAGCATCGGCCGTCACTATTTTGCGGATAGTGGCGGCTATTTCCGTTTTCCCTTGAAGACCGTGTAGCACAGTCCAACAAGGGCCACAATGAATATTCCAATCTGAACTAAATCAGAGTATGTAACATACATCGCATTCCCCTCCTTTCTTTCGTCTGGAGGGTTCGCCCCTCCAATATGGAGGGCAGCCGCCTGCTCTATGGTTTCCCATATCGACAATATATCATATATTTTCTTCTTAATCAATGACGAAATAACGTTTTTATCTATATCAAAAAAATTGGGATGGGAAGAAGTTCTCCTATCAACATGTATTAAATACTTGAATCCTGCCAACATATATGCTATATTTAAGACATAAAAAGGGAAAGCCATAGATGCGGCTACCCTTTAAACAATGTAAACTGTTATATGCTAACAGCCGTCACTATTTTGCGGATAGTGGCGGCTATTTTCGTTTTCCCTTGAAGACCGTGTAGCACAGTCCAACAAGGGCCACAATGAATATTCCAATCTGAACTAAATCAGAGTATGTAACATACATCGCATTCCCCTCCTTTCTTTCGTCTGGAGGGTTCGCCCCTCCAATATGGAGGGCAGCCGCCTGCTCTATGGTTTCCCATATCGACAATATATCATATATTTTCTTCTTAATCAATGACGAAATATCGTTTTTCTGTCGCACAAGTTCTTTCTATGATAAGAATTAAGGGCATCAAAAGGTATATTTTATAATTTCCTACAGCAATCCAAGAAACGCTCCCAGATTGCCCCGTTTTCCCTGGCTTGCCCGGTGTGAGAACAAATACTCACTGTTGTGGCAGGTACACAGGTCGGTCACCTGTATCTGTCTGGCCGGAATCCCTGCTTCCTGCAGGACAATCTCATTGGCACGCCACAGGTCAAGCTGATATTTTCCCCCGCCTCTGCTCTCAAGAATCTCGTCTTTCTGACCGGATTTGCAAAATTCTGCCGCGAAAGCGTCCGCCACGTCCTCGCTCACTTCATAACACGTCTGGCAGATGGACGGCCCTATTGCCGCTACAATATCTGCCGGGTCGGAGCCATATGTCTCCCGCATCTTATCTACCACACAATTACCCATCCGTGCCACCGTGCCACGCCACCCGGAATGGGCCAACGCAACCGCTTTTTTCTTCGTATCCACGAAATACAGCGGGACGCAGTCGGCGTAGAAAGTGGCAAGCACCACCCCGGGCTCGTCTGTCAGCAGACCGTCTATATCCGTATAGTCTCTGGGCTCCAGGATTCCTTTGCCGCCATCCTGCCACCCAACCACTCTCAGATTCACGGTATGGGTCTGGTCAGAACACACGATGTCACCCACACTGCACCCTAACACTTCTGCAATCCGCCGGAAATTCTCATCCACAGCTTCCTTCTCGTCTCCTCTCGTATAACTGAGGTTCATGGTGCTGTATATTCCCTGGCTGACTCCTCCTAACCTTGTGGAAAAGAGATGACGCACCATACCTGTCTGTTCCAACAGAGGGAAAGTAAGATATTCTAATTCCCCTGTCCTGTTCCTTTTTACCTGTAACGTATTGTCATGCCTGTATAACTCCATATGTTAATCCTCTCTGCCGTCTTTATTCTCAGTTCATCTTCACACTGCTCATTGTCTTTTTTCTTACAACATAAAACAGAAATATTTTTGGCTTCCCGCTCTATCTGCCCACATAATAAAATGCGTTCCGAATCCAGGTAAGCTTCTCCCCGTCGACCGCCACCACATCAAACCGGATAGGCGTATCCTCCGTACAGCGGTGCAGCACGCGGTAATAGTCCGCCACACGGCATATCCTTCTCTGTTTGGCATAACCCACCGCCTCCGCCGCGCTTCCCTTATTCCGGCTGCCGCGGTATTTCACTTCGAAAAAGACAAGATAATCCCCATCCCGCCCAATCAAGTCAATCTCGCCCTGCTTGCTGCGGAAATTCCGCTCCACAATTTCTACGCCCCTCGAAAGTAAATAGGCACAGACCTGCTCTTCCATCTGTGCCCCTTTTTGTCTTTTGTTCATCTATACCCCGTCTTCTTTCTGTACCGGCAAACTTAGCGCATCACGCTTTCTTACGCTTTCGCCATCTTCGCCTTGATTTTATCCATGGAATCCACGAAGACGAGTATCTCCGCCACCACCTCATACAGTTCCGGCGGTATCATATCGCCAATCTCCAGGCGTGACAGTGTATCCGCCAGTTTATCGTCACGGTGGACCGGCACGTCCGCTTCCTTCGCCTTCTCTATAATGCGCTCCGCAAGCGCGCCTCTGCCCGAGGCAATTACCCGCGGCGCTTCGTCGGAAGGGTCATATTCCAAGGCAATCGCCTGTTTTGGTTTCTTGTTCTCTTCCTTAGCCATTTCCAACCAATCCCCCTTTCGCTCAGAAACAAATAGCCGACTACAAAATCCTGAAACCTGCTCCGCCTGCGCCAGGCTTACGCCCGCATATCGAAAGACGTCCTGCTGAGCACGGAAATATTTTTCCCCTGGCTCAGAATCGTCCCCATAATCCCGCCATTGTCCTCTTCCTCTTTCATCTGGAACTGCGCTTTCAGGTCATACCCTCTTTTTGCCAACCTGTCATTTAACAGGTCGATATGCTGCGCCACCAAATCAAGGGCGCTTTCATCTTGCAGTGTAAACTTGGTGCTTACCTTGTTGTTCTGCATCGCCACATAGACATCCATGGCGCCCAAATGCTCCATATCGAGATGCAGGAGGGCGGTGACATTGCCGTCTTTTGCCGCCAGGTTTTTCTTATTTGTGTAGACATAGAGGTCGCCATGGGCGTTATTGCCCGCCATCTTGAGTGGAAGCTGCACGTAAGTAAACATCTGGTTAAGCTGGTTCATAAAATCCACGTTACTCTGCAGTGTCTGGACACTCCGGGCCACCGGAACATCCGCCTTGCCCGCCGCCTGCAGCGCTTCATTCAACCGCGCGGTCTGTTCCCTGATTCTCTCATAAAGCTGCTCCACCTTGTGAGGGTCAGCCACATCTTTCGGCTCAATCAGCCATTGCCTGCCTACCTCCGCCTTCAAAAGGCTGCCAAACTCTCTGCTCGCCAGCAGACGCTCCAACGCATGCCCATGCGCCTGTTCCGTTCCGCCTTTAGGAATAAACTGCCGTACCAACGCAAGCACATCCTTGGCCGGCATCTCTCCTTTTTTAATCTGCCCGGCCAGTTCCTCCGTGACACCAAGTTCTTTCAACATATTTCCCAAAGCATCCCACTGCTTCTGCGTCAGTACGGGCTGTCTCTGTGTCTCTTCAGACGCGACGGTCTCTGTTTCCCCGGAAGGTTCCGCCATCTCAAGCACTGTCTTGTCGGCAGCGTTTTCCATCTTTGCCGCCGTTTCCTGCGCATCCCCATTTTGGAGCATAACGGTCCCGTCTTCCGACACCTGGGCTTCCCCTTTGGCCACGACCGTTCCTTCCGTCATTTCTCCTGTAAAAATATCTAACACTTCTCCATAAAAAGCAAACGCCTGGGGAAGCTGCCCTTCCCCTCTCAGCTCATTAAAAATATCCGGCAGCCCGCCCATAACCGTCTCCACACTGCCTAAAAGCTGATGGTTTGCATTCTGATACATCTCAAACTGCTCAATATTCAGCTCCGTAACGGCAAGACCAAGCCTTGTCATCTGTATCAGTGTAGCCGGATTCTGATTAGGAAAATCCATCATTAGCCTGCTGATATTGGATAAGGACTCCCTGTCAATGGGCATCCCCTCCTCCATCATAATTGCCACCATCTCTATATTGTTGGCTGTCTCCGGCATCCCTGCCGCCGCAAGGGCGCGCATAATCGTCGCCTCGTTCGCCATGTTGGCATATAGCGGCGTCAAAGACAACATGGAACCGTTATTCGCCTTTACCTCAAAACTCATCATCTGTCCGAGCGCAAGATTGATACTCTGCTCAATCCTGGCATTGATAAGCATATCCTGGCTGAGCGCAATCTGCACCGCGGTGCCGTCCCTGCTGACCACGGAGCCTTGTATCGTCTGTCCCGGCGTGAGATTCCTCATCTCATTCTGCATCCGGTAAACTCTTTCACCCTTTGACATCGCCTCCGGCGCCCTCACGGGTTCATTCGTCCTGATATTCCGGTTATCTCTCTTAAAAATATTTCCAAGATTCAAATTCCCCTCCACTCCGAAGCGCCATACCTCCAAAAGAGGGTTACGCTTCACAAAAATGGGTTATAAATGATTTCCTATGGATTGGGCAAGGGCCGTATTTCTTCAACGCTTCGATATGGGCCTGCGCGCCGTATCCTTTATGGGACGCAAAGCCATATACAGGATACAGTTCGTCATACTGCATCATCAGACGGTCCCTGGTGACCTTCGCGATAATGCTCGCCGCACCGATGGAAATACTCTTGGCGTCCCCCTTAATAATCGGCACCTGTCTGACAGACAGAAGCGGAATCGTCACGGCGTCATTCAGAAGAATATCCGGCTCTGTCCCAAGCTTCGACACTGCTTCCCGCATGGCTTCATAGGTCGCCTGCAAAATATTAATCTCATCAATCCGTTCCGGCGTGCTGTATCCGACTGCCGCCGCCACTGCCCGTTCCATAATGACATCATAAAGTTCCTCTCTTTTTTTTTCGGACAGTTTCTTGGAATCGTTGATATACAAAATCTCACAATCTTTCGGCAATATGACTGCTCCCGCCACCACCGGGCCTGCAAGCGGTCCCCGGCCCGCCTCGTCTATCCCGCATATATGCGCATAGGCGGCATACTCCCGCTCATATTTCCACAAAGCGTCGCACCTCGCCTTCTCCTTTTCATAGGCAAGAATCCTTTTCTTTGCCCGCTCTAAGATGCTCTGTACGCCCGCCCGCTCGTCCTGTCCATACTGTAAAATCAAATCAGGCAGCCCGCCCACTGCCGCTGCCTGAAATTTCTCCTTAATCGCCCCAATTGCCTCTGACATTTTATGTTCCTTTCTTACCCTCTATCACTCCGTACTTGAAGTTGGTGTGCAAATTTCCGAATATATTTTTCGAACAGTCAAAAGCTAACGGTGCTTAATCAGCCCAAAATCCTCCAACGGCCAAATCCGCAGCCATGCCCTTCCGATAATCTCTTCACGTGTGATATTGCCCACAGAGGGGTCCCTGCTGTCTGTGCTGTTATTCCTGTTATCGCCCAACACAAAATATTCATCGCTGCCAAGGGTAATCTTTTCATAGGCCCTTCCCGGGCTTTCTATCACTTCTTTTCCATATCCCTCAGGAAGAATCTCGCCGTCGATGAGGATATTGCCTTCTTCGTCAATCTGCACAGTCTCCCCGGGCAGCCCGATAATCCGCTTAATATAAAAAGTATTGTCTTCATATCGGAATGGAAAGACAATAATGTCAAAACGTTCCGGGTCGTGGAACCGGTAACTAATCTTATCCACAATCAGATTGTCTTCACTGTTTAGCTTCGGCTCCATGGAACTGCCAAGCACCTGTGTTCTCTGCCCTACGAAATGTATCACAAGATAGACTGCGCATAAGACAAACAATATATATAAACTTGTACTCAAAACCTCTCTCAATACCTTTTTCATGCCATGTCTTCCTTAACCGTGCCTGTTTTCTCCGGCAGCTCCAATGTAATCCTGCCAATCCTGCCGCTCCTGAAGTCCTCCATCACGATGGATGCCGCTTTCTCATAATCCGCCTCCTGGCCTTTCTTATAGCATTTGCGGCTTTCACACACATGGGTCAGTACCGTAAGAGGCGTCTCCATACCATCCATATCCTCCATACCATACCTTGCCGCGAGCGCTTCTTTATAATGTGTGAGCAGGAAAGATATCAAGTCAGCCGCAAGTTCTGTCATCTGCAGGATTTCGTCATTCATGGAACCAATAAACGCAAGATTTCTTCCCACTTCTTCGCTCTCAAATTTCGGCCACAGGATTCCCGGCGTATCCAGAAGCTCCAATTCCTTATTCATCCGAATCCACTGCTTCCCCTTCGTGACGCCTGGCTTGTTTCCCGTCTTCGTACATGCTTTTCCGGCAAAAGAATTAATGAAAGTAGATTTCCCCACATTGGGTATGCCCACCACAATCGCCCTGATTGGCCTGTTCTTAATACCGCGCTTCCTGTCACGCTCAATCTTCTCTCTGCAAGCTTCTTTCGCAATCCCCTGGATGGAGCGAAGCCCCTGCCCGGTCTTGGCATTGATTTCAAGGACATGGAAGCCTTTTGACTTGAAATAGTCTATCCACAGGCGGTTCGCCGCCTCGTCGGCCAAATCCGATTTATTCAGGAGAATCAGCCTGTATTTGTTCTTGCCCAGTTCGTCGATATCCGGATTTCTGCTGCTAAGCGGAATCCTCGCGTCGACCAACTCAATCACCAAATCAATCAAGCTCATGTTTTCCTGCATCATCCGTTTCGCCTTGGTCATATGACCAGGATACCATTGGTAATTCATCCGCCTGCCTACACCTCCAATTGCTGTCCGAAGTTTTACTTTCTTCTTATATTTATTCAACAAGCCCCATATTGTCCCACTCTTTACTGATACGGAACCATGCCTTGCCGATAATCGTATCTCTTTTTACTGCTCCCACATTGCCGGAGCGGCTGTCCTCGCTGCTGTTGCGGTTATCCCCCAACACGAAAAATTCATCCATTGCAAGCTCCAGCCCATTCTGTGCGATGCCCGCGTCGACTATATTGTCAAATGTCTCGGCCTCTTCCAATAAAGCATCATTTATGTATACATTTCCGTCTTTAATCTGTACTTTCTCCCCTGGAAGCCCCACAATACGCTTCACATAATAGTGGGAATTTTGGTTCCCGTTAGGAAGGAACACAATCACATCCCCACGCTTCGGGGAGGACAGCCTGTATACTACTTTGTTCATCAGTATTTCCTGCCCGTTATACAAAACCGGCTCCATAGAATCGCCCACGACACTGGTACGCATCCCCACCGAAAATACAATCACAAATGCCAGGAAAATGGCAATAACCCCGCCCACAATCACCTCAAAGATATCTTTGATAAGATTGGGATTTATTTTGTTTTTTTTCTGATAAAAAGTCAATCCTTTTCTTCTCGCCACAACGCTTCCTCTTTCCAACACTGCCCTGCGCCTCCGGGCTCTACGTGTTTTAAGTCCGCCACCTTCGTATTATACCAATACCGCGCCCTAAAAGCAATGTTATGACATACTTTCCTATTAGAAATGCCTCCGGCTTCACAATCGAGCAGGGAAGATTTCTTCCTTTGGATGCCCGTGTGCATAATATAAAAGCAGATACCTTAACTTTTTCTAAGGTATCTGCCCTATTTTTACAAATGATTTCCGCATATCCGATAGAAACTATGGATATTATACCGCGCAATTATCTTACTAGCTCTTTTACCTTAGCCTTCTTGCCGACACGGTCTCTCAAGTAGTTCAGTTTCGCACGCCTTACTTTACCTCTTCTTACTACTTCCACTTTCTCCACGTTCGGGGAATGCATAGGCCATGTCTTCTCAACGCCGACGCCGTTGGAAATCTTCCTCACGGTAAAAGTAGCCCTGTTGCTGCCGCCCTGAATCTTAAGCACGGTGCCTTCAAAGACCTGAACCCTTTCGCGGTTACCTTCCTTAATCTTGCCGTATACCTTAACGGTATCGCCTACGTGGAACTCGTCAACTTTCTCTTTCAGCTGTGCAGCTTCGATTTCTCTGATAATCTCGTTCATATTCTGCCTCCTAAATATATGGATGTTCTTAATACATTTTGTAACAGAGGACCATCTTTTTCGCAACATTAATAATTTAGCATATTGCCGGATAAATTGCAAGTAATTTGTCTTTTTTATTTCTTTTTATTTCTTATCTCTCCGCACCGCTTTTCCGCATACGCTTCATATAAATCGGGTCTGCGCTCTTTCGTGCGCAGGACAGACTGCTCTAAGCGCCAGGCGTCCACCTTAGCATGGTCGCCGCTGAGAAGCACTTGGGGCACTCTCTTGTCATGCCATATTTCCGGCCTGGAATACTGGGGGTACTCAAGCAGACCGTCATAGAAGGACTCCGTCACCGCCGAATCGGTGTTATGAAGCACCCCCGGCACAAGCCTGGCGATTGCGTCAACCATTACCATGGCGGGCAGTTCCCCTCCTGTGAGCACATAATCGCCAATGGATATTTCGTCCGTCACTATCTCCTCAAGCACTCTCTCGTCAATTCCTTCGTAATGGCCGCACAGGAAAATCAAATCTTCTTCCCTGGCAAGCTCTTTGGCAAGTTCCTGGTGAAACGTCCTGCCTTGGGGCGTGACATAGATGACGCGCGCACTGTTTGTCTTAATCCGGGACTGCACTGCCATATACGCATCATAGACAGGCTGCGCCTGCATAAGCATACCCGCGCCGCCGCCATAAGTATAATCATCTACTTTCCCATGCTTGTCCAACGTATAATCACGTATGTTAACCGCTTCTATAGAAATATATCCTCTCTCAGCCGCCCTCCCGATAATACTGGTATTCAGCCCTTCAAGAACCATCTCCGGAAAAAGCGTAAGGATATGAAAATTCATCATTTTGTTCTCCATGCTGAAAGTTCCGCCCTAAATCAGTCCGTCCATAATGTGCACCGTAATCTTTCCCTGCTCCATATCAACATTCCTGACGCATTCTTTAATCGCCGGGAGAAGCGCCTCCGGTTTGTCTTCCCGTTCCACCACGTACACATCATTCGCCCCGGTTACCAACACGTCTTTTACTCTTCCAAACACCTCTCCGTCTTCCGTCACCACATCCATGCCAATCAAATCGGCAATAAAGTATTCGTCTTTCTTAAGCTTCACTGCCTTATCCCTTGTGACATAAAGTTTGGCGTTCTTATATTTCTCCACATCATTAATGGAATCATATCCTTTAAACTTGAGGATAGCGAACTGTTTAAAAAATTTCACGCCCTCTATTTCCAAATTCAGGCGTTCCCTTCCGGTATCCATAATGACTTCTTTAAGCTTTCTAAAACGTCCTGCGTCATCCGTCGTGGGGAATACTTTGACTTCCCCCTTGATGCCGTGTGTCTGTGTAATCACACCTACCTGTAATTCAGATATCATACGCTGTCTCCATCACTGACCTGTCTTTGATATAAACAGCCTCACAGATTACTCCATGAGGCCGTTTCATCAAATAATTTCTACATCCACTCTCTTATTGTCTTTGGATGATGCCGCTTTTACCACGGAACGGATTGCCTTAGCAATACGTCCCTGTTTGCCAATCACTTTGCCCATGTCCGCCGCTGCCACGTGAAGCTCCACGGTAATGTTCTTACCTTCCTGCTTCTCGGTTACGACTACCTCGTCGGGATTCTCGACAAGGGCTTTTGCGATTACTTCAACTAATTCCTTCATAGTCCACCTCCAAAAGCCGCTCCTGCCGGGGCACTCTCTTCATGCAGTAACAACAGGTTACTATTTCGTAATGCCCACGCTCTTAAAGATTCTGCTAACGACTTCTGTTGGCTGTGCGCCATTTGCCAGCCATTTCTTTGCTTCCTCTTCATTTACCTTATACGTGCTAGGATCTGTGTTCGGGTCATAAGTTCCGATTTCCGCGATACATCTTCCGTCTCTCGGTGACCTGGAATCTGCTACCACGATTCTGTAAAAAGGATGCTTCTTCTGTCCCATTCTTCTCAATCTGATTTTAACTGCCATTTTCTTTGCCTCCATGTAAAAAAATTATTGTTTATTTATTTGAAACCCTAAAATGGGAATTTCATACCGCCCATACCGCCGAACATGCCCCGTCCTTTCTTGCCTCCCATCATGCCGGGAAGCTGCTTCATCATTTTCTGGGACTGTTCAAACTGTTTGATAAATTTATTGACTACCGCGATATCCACACCTGCGCCTCTTGCGATGCGGTGCTTCCTGCTGGGATTTAAGAGTTTGGGATTCTGCCGTTCCGCCGGCGTCATGCTCAGCACAATCGCTTCCATGCGCGCAAGCTGTTTCTCGTCAACCATAGACTCTATCTCGCTCATCTGCTTTCCCATGCCGGGCATCATGCTCAAAATTCCGGACAGCCCGCCCATGTTGCGCATCTGTTTCATGCTCTCTAAATAATCGTCGAAGTCAAACTTCCCCTTCTTCATGCGGGAAGCCATCTGCTTCTCTTTCTCTTCGTCAATATCCAGGTTCTGCTGCGCCTTCTCAATCAGCGTCAGCACATCGCCCATGCCTAAAATCCGGCTTGCCATACGTTCCGGGTAGAACTGCTCCAAATCCGAAAGTTTCTCACCCATACCGATATACAGAATCGGCTTGCCCGTCACAGCCTTAATCGAGAGAGCCGCCCCGCCTCTGGAATCGCCGTCCATCTTGGACAGAATCACGCCATCCACTCCAACTTTCTCGTCGAAATCCTTCGCCACGTTGACGGCGTCCTGGCCTGTCATTGCATCCACCACAAGAAGCGTCTGGTGCACGTCTACGTTATCTTTAATCTCCTGCAGCTCCGCCATCATCTCCTCGTCGATATGGAGACGGCCCGCCGTATCTAAAATGACAACATTATGCCCGTTCTTCTGGGCATGTTCCACTGCGGCTTTCGCGATATTGACAGGTTTGTGGTTCTCCCCCATGGAGAACACGTCCACCTTCTGTTTCTCCCCGTTGATTTGCAGCTGTTTGATGGCTGCCGGTCTGTAGACGTCGCAGGCAACAAGAAGCGGTTTCTTCCCTTTCAACGTGAGTTTACCTGCAATCTTCGCCGTGGTAGTCGTCTTACCTGCGCCTTGCAGGCCGCACATCATAATGACAGTCATCGACTTGCCCGGCTGCAATGTAATCTCCGTAGTCTCGGAGCCCATCAGGGACACCATCTCTTCATTGACAATCTTAATTACCATCTGCCCCGGGTTCAATCCGTTCAAGACATCCGCACCGATGGCACGCTCTTCCACCGATTTGACAAACTGCTTTACTACCTTGAAATTTACGTCCGCCTCTAAGAGCGCCATCTTCACTTCTTTCAGGGCAACCTTGACATCCGCCTCCGTGAGACGGCCTTTGCTTCTTAAGTTTTTGAATACATTCTGCAATTTGTCTGTCAGACTTTCAAATGCCATATGCTGCCTTTCTTTAAACGAGCAAGCTCGTTTAACGGGAACTATAACTCCTGCAAAATTTCCGAAGATAACTTTTTCACCTGCCGGCTATACGCCGTATACGACTCCCAATCTGCCTGTCCTTTACTCTCGAACTGTTCTGACAGTTCATTGATACAGGAAACTTTCGCTTTAATACTTTCGAATTTAGCAACCAACCGCAGCTTCGTCTCGTACCCCTGCAAAGCCTTGTCACAACGCTTCACAATATCATGTACGGCCTGCCGGCTGACCCCTTCCTCCTGCGCAATCTCGCCAAGAGAAAGATTGTCATATACAATGCCTTCATAAATCTGCCGCTGATGCTTCGTCAGCAGTTCTCCATAGAAGTCATACAGTAATCCCTGTTCTACAATTTTCTCCATAACAAAACCTCTGCCGGACGCCCTGCACCGGCTCCGACTTTTGCATTTTACTATAGATGGGAATTGGTGTCAAGTATTTTTTCTTTACAATGTTGTCCACTGCAATGTTGTGCCCACCTCGCATATTTCTTCCGGATGCCCTATATTATATTTGATACGATATCTCCCTGATTGCCCCGTTCACCTTCTCACGCAGACGCAGCAAATAACCTTCATTCCGTGGATATTCATCAAAAGTCACTTTTTCCTCATTGATAAACGCAAGGACTTTCTCTCTTCCTGCCAGTTGCTCCAACGCTTTCAACGCGCAGTAATCCGACATCGCCTCATCCATCAGCATCAGACGCAGCGACTCCTCCGGCCTGCCGTCTTTTCCCGGATATACTAAGAATGCGTCGCCCGAGGGAAATGCCTTATCCGCGTCCGTACAGCGGTAAGGGTCTACAGCGTACCGCGAAAACCGGGCATTGTAAAAATTATAACCCCAGTGAAGAAATCCGGCCAGCTCATACTTATACAGCTGTGCCCCCAGAATCCTCGTGCGGTATCCCGGCAGCGACATGAACCGGTTCGAAACATTCTGGCATTGCCCTGTACAGTAATATCCCCACAGTTTGTCGGGCCTTTCTTCCAGAAACGGTTTGATGCAGTCAATCGCGCAGACCGGCTCCCGCACAAGCCCTTCCCGGTAAAATGTAACGTCCGACAAAGCGTCGATTACCTTACAGTCCTTTAAGGCTTCGGCCACACCGCCAAGCGCTTTGCGATAAGTCTCTAAATGCTCCATATGCGGTTCGTCCGACACATGGAAATAGGTCTTTTTCAGAACGCCCAACTCCTTCAGTTCCCTCTTAAGCGCCGTCAGGAACTGTTGCAGAAATTCCCGGTACTGCGCCCCGGAAGCGTCCGTATCCCACCCAAAAATCTGTTGGTATTCGCCGTCTTTCACCGCCATAACCTTGGGGGCCGCTTTCGCTCCCCACTGGGTAAAAAGGTGGGAAATCTCAAAATATTCCACCCCACACCGCAACGCCATATGCACCCATCTGCGCAGGTTCCCAAAGTCAAAACTGTATTTTCCATCCGATACTGCGACCTCGACAAGCTGTACGGTCCGTCTTTCTCCGCCCACCGCCGTATCCAAAGGCGGCGTGAATACGGGAGTCAGAAGCATATTGCAATGTCGCCTGGCGGCAGTCTGCACATACGCCTCTACAATCTCCCAATATTTCTCCGAAAAAACTTCTACCCCGTAATAATCCGCCAGGCAGTCACTGTGAAACCACTCTGTATGGGGAATCGGCAGCTTCGGCAGAATAATATCCAATACCTCGCACAAGACTTCCACGTCACAGAGCGTATCATCCCCTGACTGCATACACAGTTTCACAGGATAAAGCCCCGGCTCCGTATTTTCATCCGATTCCACATCAATCCACAGACTTCTCCACTGCCCGGGCACCAAAGGAAACCCCCAAGGCGTCATCTCACAGAGCAAGTCCGGGTACAGCCCCGGCTCCGTTGCCAGGTATCCTTCATCCCTTTTTGTGTGGCACGGATATTCACTGGGAACCAGATTCACCGTCCTCACATGCACCTTTTCTTCTATAGGAGAGCACACCTTAATACTGCCCCGCGCCGTCTCTTCTTCGCCCCAGAAATACGCAAGCTGAAAAGACACCGTCTCTCCTTTCAATCCTGTCAAAATGCTGCTTTCCATCTCCTTCATATTTTCCATGGCAGGAAAAACTTTGCACATAGAAGAAACCACTTTATACCAGAACTCCATAATAATCCTCCATCCGCCCTATACATTTTTATGAGTGCCCCGTGCGCCGCATCAGCGGCATATCTCACCTGCACGGGGCGGCGCATAAAAATATGCTCTTCGCCCGACAAAAGCAAAGAGCATATCCATACACTGCCTCACTTATATTCCTTGTGCTGCTTACGTAACAATCTCCAGATATCCAACCATCTTGGCCATGTCAAACTCTTTTAACACGCCTTGGTTCGGCTCATAGTACATGCCGTCGAATCCTACAAGATAATGGCTGTACCTGCCCATCTTCTCCATGATAATGCAGCAGTGGGGCAATTCTACTGGTTTGCCCAACGTATACACGATTTTGTCCGCATGACGTATACCAAGATACTCAAGCGTGGCAATCATCTTGCTCATATTCGCCTGCCATTCACGGCACTTCATAATATCGCACATCTCATCCAATGTGGTGCCCGCAACCATGGCAATACACGCCTGCCCGCACAGGCCGTCCCAAGGCTGTGTCACCAGGTCGATGCCGTCAATTTTACGGATTGGATGCTCTGTACTGTACGGGCTGTCGCCGCTCCTGCCCACCACATTCCCTACGATTTCGATAGAAATCAGGTATTTCTTGCCAAGCTCCACCTTGGACAACGTATCCTGGTTAACCGGAATATCATAATACCCCTGTCCTTTCGGTACAAGGTCGCATATAAAGCAGACATCATCGAAGCACACTCTTACCGGCGCATCCCCTACCTTTTCGCATACTTCCCATACATTAAAGGGCACTGCAATCGTATTCTCATTCTCCCGAAATTCCACCGTGCCTTCAAATTCATATTTCATGTATAACCCCGCCTTTCTGTCTTTTAGTAGCATTATTGTACCATGCTTATCAACTATAAAACAACCTGTTTCTTATTGGGAAGTCCTTTTCATGTAAGCTTCGACGGCGCAACTCCCACAATCGTCTTAAACCGCCTGGCAAAAGTGGAATAGTCATGGAACCCGCACTGGTAACATGCCTCCGACGCCGGAATGCCTGACAGAATCATCCGCCTTGCCGCCTGAATCCTTTTCTCATTGATATACTGGTGGATGGAATAGCCTGTGGCCTCCTTAAACTGCCTCATAAGATAATACTTACTGATATAACACTGCCTGGCCAGGACATCCACATTGATTTCCTCCGTCAGATGTTCCTGGATATAGGCAATCACATCCACTACCTTCCCGTTATATGCCGCCGTCGTGATAAACGCCCTGGGCTGCCCCGCCACGTTTCTGTTGAAAAGCGCCATGAACTCCAGGAACGCGCTTTTTAACAAAAGCCCGCTCATATAAGCTTCTCTCTGGCTCACAATCTTTTCCATATGAAGCAGACAGCCCACAAGCTCCTCATAGCTCTCCGGCGTGAAATGGACCACCCGGTTCTGTGAACGCTGCGCCTCCTCAAAACAATATTTCAGGCTGTCACCCTGCTCTTCTTCCTCCGAAAGAAACTCTTCCGACAAATAAATAATATAACGCTCGTAAGGTATACTGACATCAACCTCCGGCTTATGGATGACATTCGCGCCTACCAACACAAAATCATGGGGCTTTAGATGATAGGTTTTTCCTTCCACTTTATAATCTACCCGTCCTTCTATGAAATAGATAATCTTATAAAATTCATGGTAGTGGAAGTCAAACTCCTGTTCCATACAATCCCGCAGATGGAAAATCCGGTAAGGCTCCGCCAAATACCCGGTCTTTTCATACCGCTCAAGCTCTTTCTCCCGGGATTCTCCTTCTTCCGCCTCTTTTCCATGCAGGCTCATCTCACCGTCAGTCATCATCAGACCAGTCCCCGAAACTGATATTCAAATCCACATCCCCCTCAATCCCGTTAACCTTGCCGCTGTCGGAATACTGCCATACTTTGAAAGCATAGGGATAATACACCTGCTCGTCGTAATAGGCGAACCACTTTCCATACTCTTCCAGTTTCGCCAAATCAAGCATCAGCATGAAAGTTTTCAGGTTGCCATATATCATCGGCTCATATCCCGCCTCTTTAATCTTCTCACAAAAAGCAATGCAGTATTCGGTCCGCTCTTCCATGGTCAGTTCACGGGTTCTGGCCCCGGTGTTGGTCACCGCTTCCACATCGATAACGACGGGATATTTCACTTTATACGGCTCTATGCTGTCAATCACGTATTGGGCCTCCTCCTCCGCCTCCTCCACGCTGGTGGCCTGGGTAAAGAAATATACGCCCACGTCAATGTCGTTACGTCTGGCGCCTTTGATGTTGTCCTCGAAGGTTTCGTCTTCCAGGATTTCGCCTTCCGTGTATCCTCTGATGCCCAGACGGATAAAGGCATACTCCACATCGTCAGCCGCCACCGCTTCCCAGTCAATCTCTCCCTGGTACTTGGACACGTCAATCCCCTTGCGGGAAACCGGCTCGCCATTTTCATAATAACTCATAATCTGCCTGTCGTCCAAAACAAACTGTTCCGGGTTATATGTATGGTGTTCCAGTTCATCCGAAATCGGAAAAAAGTAAAACTCCCCGGCGTCCGCCAAAACAATCTCATCCGGGTAAAAGTATCTGAGCATAGCGACTGTGCCGTCACCGGAAAGCATCAGTTCTTTTAGCTTGCCCAGGAACTCATTCTTCACCTGTTCGCTCGTCTGCTCTGTAGTCTCCTCTATGGCATGGGCAAGCATGGCGTCCACTTCCCCCTGGGTGTAAGTCATCGTCTCGTCCGTGCGGATGGCTTCCAGTTCTTCCATCACCACTGCATTTTCCATCTGCACGGCACGGTACTTAAACACCATCATCAGACATATCGTCACCGCCGACAGCGTCACAAGGCACAGTATGATGGAACCGATTAATATGCCGTTCTCATTCCTTCTGCGCTTTTTCTTATGTCTCTTACCATGTAAATTCATTTCCCTCATACGCACTCCTGCCCCTGTTTACACCAATGTTATGAAACCTAAGTCCTCACGGCATTTGCCAGATATCTGCTTCACTGCCTACACATCCAAATTTATTGAATGCCAACGTCGTCCTTACACACGTTCACTGAAATAACTCTTGTATCCTTCCCCGAAAATCTCCGATGCGCTTGTGACAATCATGAAAGCGTCCGGGTCTTCCTCCCGTATGATGCCTTCCACGCGGGGGAACACCGTCTTCTTCATGGCGCACATTAGCACCTGTTTGTCAACCCCGCTGTAAGCGCCCCTGCCGCTTATATGAGTCATGCCCACGTCCAGTTCCTCCAGTACGCGCGCCGTAATCTCCCCCGGCCTGTCGCTGATAATATAGAGGAGCTTCGCCTCGTCCCTTCCGTAGAGCACCACATCCATAGTCACCGACGAACAGCCCACCGCAATCGCGGCATACAGCGCCGCGTCGATGTCATGGAAGACGATTCCCGAGAGCGTCACCACCAGGGCATCCGCAATAAAAAACAGATTCCCGGTCTTCAAATGCGGCAGCTTCAGACGCAGCGCTTTGACAATGATGTCCAATCCGCCCGTAGTCGCGCCCGCCTTGAAAATCGTGCCAATCGACACCGCCGACAAAATCCCCCCTGCAATCGCGGCGAGCAGCCTGTCATGGGTCGCGGCCCCAAAGGACTGCAGCATATTGGTAAATGTTGAAATAAGAAGCGTGGCATAAACCGTCGATACGGTCAGCCCAAGCCCAAACTTCCATATGGCAAAAACGAGAATCGGCACATTCAGCAGGAATATCAACGTACCCGTACTCACAGGTATCACCCTGTTCAAAATAATAGCGATACCCGTCACGCCGCCCGGCGCCATATTGTTCGGGTCAATAAAAAGGCTGACAGCCGCCGAATAACAAAAAGCCGCCACTGTTATAATAATATATTTCTTTATCCATTCTGTCTTGCTTTTTTTGTAAAAATTTTTATTTTTCTTCTCTTTTTTTGTCTTTTCCGTTTCCATATGTTAACCTCATACATACCTAAATATCTGAAAGCTTATATAGTATATCCTTATTGGCCTGATTCATAACCGCCGTCACTGCCATATAATCCAAAAGCCAGACCGCAAACAGTCCGGCTTTTTGCCTTAAATACTCGCCCGGACAACCTTCGGCTGATACCCATTCCGGTGCAGGGCGTCTATAATCTGATTCTTATGTTCCGTGCCGTATGCCTCCAATGTAATCTTCAGCTCCACAGCCGCATTGCGGTTGATGGACACGAACTGGTTATGCTCCAGCTTGATGACATTGCCGTTCTGTTTCGCTATCACGTCGGCCACCCTGGACAGCTCGCCCGGCTTATCCGGCAGAAGCACCGACACGGAAAAGATTCTGTCGCGCAGCACAAGTCCCTGCTGCACCACCGAGGACATAGTGATAACGTCCATATTGCCGCCGCTTAGGATGGACACGATTTTCTTATTCTTCACATCGAGATGCTTCAATGCCGCCACCGTGAGCAACCCTGAATTTTCCACAATCATCTTATGGTTCTCCACCATGTCTAAGAACGCTACCACCAGTTCTTCATCTTCCACGGTGATGATGTCATCCAGATTTTTACTCAGATAAGGGAAAATATCCGTCCCCGGCGTCTTCACCGCAGTGCCGTCCGCAATCGTATTGACATGATCCAGGGTCAGCACTTTACCTGCGCGTACAGACTCTTGCAGACAGTTCGCCCCCGCCGGCTCCACTCCGATGACCTTAATCTTTGGATTCAACAGTTTGGCAAGCGTGGACACGCCTGTGGCAAGCCCGCCGCCGCCCACGGGAACCAGGATATAATCCACGAGGGGCTGTTCCTTGATAATCTCCATGGCGATAGTCCCCTGTCCGGTTGCCACATCCAAATCGTCAAAAGGATGCACGAAGGTATACCCATGTTCCTTGGCCAACTGATACGCCTGTTCGCACGCCTCGTCATACACATCCCCGTGCATGACCACTTCCGCCCCATAGCCTTTCGTGCGGTTCACTTTGATAAGCGGCGTGGTGGTGGGCATGACAATCACCGCCTTTACGCCATAGCACTTGGCCGCGTAGGCCACCCCCTGGGCATGGTTGCCTGCCGACGCCGTAATCAGCCCTTTCTCCCTCTCTTCTTCCGACAGGGTGCTAATCTTATAGTAAGCGCCGCGAAGTTTATAGGCGCCTGTAAGCTGCATATTTTCGGGCTTCAAATAAACTTTATTGCCCGTCTGTGCACTGAAATGGTCGCTGTATACCAGTTTCGTCTCCGAGGCAACCTCTTTCACTATCTCATACGCTTCCTCAAATTTATCCAAAGACAGTTCCTTCATCTCTTATATCCATTCCTTTCTCTCAGCCGATAGACTCTTCCTCTTCCTTCTTCACGTCAAACAGCGCGTCCACGAACTGGTCCGCATCAAACTTCTGCAAATCTTCTATCGTCTCTCCGACCCCGATATATTTCACCGGAATCTGCAGTTCCGACTGGATTGCCACCGCGATGCCGCCTTTTGCCGTACCGTCCATCTTAGTCAGTATAATGCCCGTCAAGTCGGCAACCTCACCGAACTCCTTCGCCTGCTGCAGCGCATTCTGCCCGGTAGTGCCGTCCAAGACAACCAGGTTTTCCCTGTGCGCATCCGGAAATTCCTTGTCTATGATACGGTTAATTTTCTTTAGCTCTTCCATCAGGTTCTTCTTATTGTGCAGTCTTCCCGCCGTGTCGCACAAAAGCACGTCCACGCCCCGGGCCTTCGCCGCGTTCACCGCATCGTAAATCACGCTTGCCGGGTCGGAGCCTTCACTGCCGCCGATGACGTCCACGCCTGCCCGGTTCGCCCATTCTCCAAGCTGTTCGCCCGCCGCCGCCCGGAAAGTATCTGCCGCCGCAATTAACACCCTGCGCCCCTGTCTCTTAAGCTTACCCGCAAGCTTTCCTACCGTGGTCGTCTTGCCCACGCCGTTGACGCCAATCACAAGCACAATCGACTGTTTGTCCTCGAAATCGTAGGCCGTCTCTCCCACCTGCATCTGTTCCTTGATATTCTGAATCAAAAACCCTTTGCAGTCCGCCGGCGCCTTGATATGGTTCTCTTTCACCTGCTCCCGCAGTCTCTCAAGAATCGCCTCGGTGGCTTTCACGCCGATATCCCCCATAATGAGTATCTCTTCCAATTCCTCATAGAAATCCTCATCAATACTGGAAAATCCGCCAAACACGGCGTCAATGCCGTGCACAATATTGTTTCTTGTCTTGGTCAGCCCTTCTTTTAACCTGCTGAAAAATCCTTTTTTCTCTTCACTCATCAGTCATCCAATTCCTTATCAATCAAATTAACGCTTACCAACGTTGACACGCCCTTCTCCTGCATGGTGATGCCGTAGAGGCGGTCCGCCTTCTCCATCGTGCCACGCCTGTGGGTGATAACAATAAACTGCGTATTCTTCGTCAGCTTATGTAAATATTTGGCGAATCTGCCCACGTTACTCTCGTCAAGCGCCGCCTCAATCTCGTCCAGAAGGCAGAAAGGCGAAGGCTTTAAATTCTGAATGGCAAATAAGAGACAGATAGCGGTCAGCGACTTCTCCCCGCCGGACATCTGCATCATATTGACCAGTTTCTTCCCCGGCGGCTGGGCAATGATGCGGATGCCTGCCTCCAGCACATCCTCTTCTTCAATCAGCTCAAGAGTTCCCTTGCCGCCGCCGAAAAGCTCCTTAAACACCTTGTCAAACTCTCTGTTAATCTCGGAGAATTTCTCGTTAAACTGTTTGCGCATGGAAGTGTCAAGTTCTTCGATAATGCCAAGCAGCGTCTTCTCCGCCTCCACCAAATCGTCATGCTGAGTCTTTAAAAAAGTATACCGCTCCATCAAGTTCTTATAGTCCTCGATGGCGTTGACGTTCACATCCCCCAATTTGCGGATAGCGTCTTTTAATGCCGTAATCTCTTTCTTCATGGAGGAAAGGTCGTTCATCTCATCGTCCTTCAAAGACTCCGCATCCGAAAGCGTAATCTCGTACTCGTCCCACATATAGTTAATCTGGGATTCTATGGATTCCTCCATCCGCTCCCTCTGGCTTCCCAAGCGGTACACTTCCTTGTCAAGCGCCGTCATCCGCTGGGCCAGTTCTTCCCTGGAAGCAAAGAAATTCTTCTGTCTGGCGGACAGCTCTTCCTTCGCGGCAGTGTCCTCTTTCAGCTGTTTCTCCGCATCGGTCTGGGCGGTAAAAGAAGAAGCGATGGTTTTCTCAATCTCTGAAATGCTCTCCCTCTTGCGCTCTACTTCCTCCTTGCCAAGATGCAGTCCTTCCTGCACCTCTGTAAGCTCCGCCGTGTATCTGCCAATCTCACTCTCCACACGCTCTAAATTCTGGCGCTTAAAGTCTGCGCCCTGGCGCATCTTCTCCGCCTCCACATCCCACTCGGACACTTTGGACGCCTGCCCGGACTCCTTTATCCGTTCCTCTTCCAACTCTTTCTGGAACTGGGCAATCTGGGATTCCACATTCTTCTCAAGGGTCTCGGAGTCTTCCAGTTCCCTGGCAATCTCGTCCTTACCCACCTGCATCTCCTTAATCTGCAGCTCAATGTCCTGTTCTTCGGACTTTAACTCGCCGAACCCTTCTTCCGTCTCGCTCTTCTTGTCCCTGGCCTGCATCACATTCATTCTCGCCGTGTTCTGCTCGATGAACTTGCGCTGTAACTGCCCCTTGACATCTTCCAGGCCAAGCCTGAGCTTATTCCTCCGGCGTTTCGTCTCCTCGATATCGTTCAGGAGTTTATCTACGTCAACCACATACTGCTTGACTTTCTTCTCCAGTTCCTCCATCTCCCGGCGTCTTCCCAGAAGATTGGAGTTATTCTTGAAGGCGCCGCCGCTGATTGCGCCGCCGGGCACAAGAAGTTCTCCTTCCAGGGTAACCATGCGGACGCCGTAGTCAAATTTCCTGGCAATCTTAACGGCATTGTCCACATTGTCAACCACCACAATCCGTCCAAGCATGGCTTTGGCTACGTTCCGGTACTTCTTGTCTGTTTTCACAAGCTCGTCCGCCATCCCGATGACGCCCTTCTCCTTCAGCGCCTCTTTGTTTTTAAACTCCTGGGGATGGGTGATACTCGTAAGAGGCAGGAAGGTAGCGCGGCCTGCTCTTGTCTTCTTTAAGTAGCCAATCATGCGTTTGGCTGTCTCTTCGTCCTCTGTTACGATATTCTGGATATTGCCTCCAAGGGCTGTCTCAATAGCCGTCTCATATTTGGCTTCCGCCTGTATGATGTCCGCCACAACGCCGATGATGCCTTTTTCCTGGCCTTTATGTTCCATGACCGCCTTGACGCTTCCGCCGTATCCTTCATAGCGTTCCGTCAGGTTTGCCAACGCTTCCAGCTTAGACTTCTCCTGGTGGTAAAGCACCTGTGTGTCCCGCAGCTTCTGGTCTCTGCCGGCAAGCTCTTCCCGAATCTCCCCAAGCTGTTCTTCCATGGACTCCTGCTGTTCGTTCAGCCCACGGATGACCACGTTGACAGCCTCGAACGCCTCTTCCAATTTCTTGATATTCTCCGTCTGTGCCGCCTCATCCGACTTGGCACGCAAAAGCCTGGAATTTAATTCCGCCTTACGGATGCTTATCTGTTCCAGCATGGTATCGTAACGTCCAAGCTTGGACTTAATCGTCGCCCGGTTGTTCAGTGCGTCGATAATTGTATTCTTACCGCTTTCGATATGATTATTAAGCTCCGCGATTTTATTCTGTGTCTCTTCTAAGAGCCGCCTCGCCTCCGCCCGCTCCGTCTCGATTTCCATAAGCCTTTCGTCCGCCTCTTCCTTCTCGGACAGGATACTCTCTTTCTCCCTGGCATGGATATCAATCTGTTCCGTAATGCTGCGGATACGGTTCTGTAAATGTTCCTCGTTTCCTTCCGCAGAGTGAATCTGTTCCTTTAAGACATTAATCTCGCCCTCCAGTTTGGAACGCATCACGCCGGTATCCGTCAAGGTCGCCCTGGCTGTCTCAATGGCATGGTCTAAGGCTTCGATTTTACCCTCTATCTGCTCATACTCTTCCTTAATATGTTCATATTTATCCGTCGTCTCCGCCAAATCGTCGTTGGCGATTTTCAGATTCCCTTCCACCTCTGCAAGCTGCTGCCGCACCCGCACGTTTTCTAAGAGGAAGACGTTCACGTCAAGGGTCTTAAGCTCTTCTTTTTTCTTCAGATAGACCTTGGCTTTCTCGGACTGCTTTTCCAGAGGGCCGGTCTGCTTTTCCAGTTCGGCAAGGATATCGTTGACACGCACCAGATTCTGCTTCTCGTCTTCCAGTTTCTTCTGCGCCGCATACTTCCTGCGCTTAAACTTGACGATGCCCGCCGCCTCGTCGAACAGTTCCCTTCTTTCCTCCGGCTTGCCGCTCAAAATCTTGTCAATCTGTCCCTGTCCGATGATAGAATATCCTTCCTTACCGATACCCGTATCATAAAAAAGTTCATTCACGTCCTTCAGACGGCATATTGTCCCGTTAATCATATATTCGCTCTCACCCGAGCGGTATAGCCTTCTGGAGACCGTCACCTCATCATAGTCGATGGCAAGCTGATGGTCGGCATTGTCCAGGGTAATCGCCACATAGGCATAGCCCAGGGGCTTTCGCATCTCTGTCCCGGAGAAGATGACGTCCTGCATGCTTGCCCCCCTGAGCTGTTTAATCCGCTGCTCGCCGAGCACCCATCTGACGGCGTCCGCCACGTTGCTCTTACCGGAGCCATTCGGCCCTACAATACCCGTAATGCCATTGTGGAACTTGAAATTAATCTTGTTGGCAAAGGACTTAAACCCATGCACTTCTATACTCTTTAAATACATAAT
Source organism: uncultured Lachnospiraceae bacterium (assembly GCA_947172645.1). Classification (GTDB taxonomy): domain Bacteria; phylum Bacillota; class Clostridia; order Lachnospirales; family Lachnospiraceae; genus UBA3282. The sequence goes on from CAMWBY010000010.1 coordinate 110,661, forward strand.
CCTCCATCTCTGACTTAAATTTCCGATTGAAAAAGAGATACCCCGACGCTCATGCCGTATCAATGCAATTCCATGCTCTGGGACACAAGCGCTTCATACGCCGCCTGCTGTTCCGCCGCTTTCTTGGAATGCCCGGTGCCCGTTCCGACTTTCACGTCGCCCACCATCGCTTCCACAAGAAAGGTTTTGTCGTGTTCCGGGCCTTCTTCCCTCACAAGTTCATAGTGAAGCGTGCCTTTATTCTCCTTCTGCACTTCTTCCTGCAAAATCGTCTTGGCATCATAAAATAACTGTTTATGCTCTAAATCCGACAAGACAAATCTCTCGATAAAAGCCTTTGCATCTTCCATCCCGCTGTCCACATAGATAGCGCCTATGGTTGCCTCCATAACATCCGATATGATAGAATCTCTTCCTCTTCCTCCAGTGGCTTCCTCTCCTTTACCCAACAGCATATACTGCTCCAGGCCAATCTGTCTGGCACAGAATGCCAACGCTGGTTCGCACACAATTGATGAACGGTACTTCGTCATCTTTCCTTCCGGCATATCCGGACGCGTCCGGAAAATATAATCGCTGCTGACTAGTTCCAACACGGCGTCCCCGAGAAACTCTAACCGCTCATAGTCCTCAAATTTATTGATTTTTTGTTCATTGGCATAAGAACTATGGGTCAGCGCCTGTCTGAGCAGGCGTTTGTCACGGAAGCAATATCCAATCTTATGCTCCATCTGTGCCAATCTCTCTTCAATCATATGCATCCTCCATCTATAACATGGGAAAGCCCTTTCTGGCGGAAAGGGCTTTCCTCATTTATCTTATGACATTGAACTCTTAATCAGTGCAACGGCTTCTTCCACTGTCGTGATATGCTCCGCCTTGTCCGCCGGTATCTCGATTTCGAAAGCTTCTTCGATTCCCATAATAATCTGGAATACATCCAAAGAATCGGCTCCTAAGTCTTCCATAAAAGTAGTCTCTGGCGTAACTTCATTCGGGTCTACGTTCAGTACATTTGCTATGACTTCCCTCAGCTTATCAAATTCCATGCGGCAGCCAACCCCCTTATCTTTATCTGTCGTCCATCCATGCCCCATTATCCGCACAATACATTGCAGTATCCCTACTCTGCTTCTTTTACCTGAATCATCTCTTTTATCTTCTCGTTAATCTTCTGCTCCGTAAAAGTGATACACTGCAAAATCGAATTCTTAATCTCTATGGATTTCGAGCTACCATGCGTCTTAACCACAAGTCCTTTCAATCCAAGTAACGGTGCTCCGCCGTACTGTTCCAAATCAAAAGCTTTCAAAGTCTCTTTCAGGGCGGGTTTCACAAGGAGCGCCCCTATCTTGCTGCGCAGGTTCGTCATCATGCCCGCCTTCACCGTCTTAATCAGCGTGCTTCCTACTCCTTCGTATGTTTTGAGCACCACGTTGCCCACAAACGCCTCACATACGATGACGTCCGCCGCGCCTGCCGGAATATCCCTTGCTTCCACACTTCCTATAAAATTGATGCCGGGGCAGCTTTTTAGAAGCGGGAATGTCTCCTTCACAAGAGCATTGCCCTTCTCTTCCTCAGCGCCGATATTCACAATGCCGACCTTCGGGTTTTTAACACCCATGACATGCTCCATATATATAGAACCCATCTTCGCAAACTGGACAAGATGGGACGGCCTGGCGTCCACATTCGCACCACAATCAATCAACAGGGAGCATCCCTTCTCTGTAGGGATTAACGGCGCCAGGGGCGGCCTCTCCACTCCCTTGATACGCCCGACGATGACTTGTCCGCCCACCAGGGTCGCCCCCGTGCTGCCTGCGGACACAAACGCATCGCAGGTACCGTCTTTTACCAGGTTCAACGCCTTTACAAGGGAAGAGTCCTTCTTCTTGCGGATTGCCATGACGGGCGGCTCCGCCGTCTCTATCACTTCCGTGGCGGGAACCACCTCAAGCTGTTCCTTCACGTATGTATAACCCGCCAGCTTTCTCTCCAGCACATCCTGTTTTCCAACCAGATATACCTTAACTTTCTTACTTTCATTGACGGCTTCCACCGCGCCCTTGACAATCTCCGCCGGAGCGTTGTCGCCGCCCATCGCATCTACCGCTACTTTTACAAATTCACTCATCTTAAAACTGTACCTTTCTAACTGCCTGTCAAACATCGGCAGGATATATGTTACAATGTTGGTTTAGGTATTTGACTTAGACATTATACATTAATATACTAAATATGCCTGTAAAAGTCAACATCTGTGCGACGGCAGGGCACCGAGGCAGGATTCAAAAATATTATCGTACTTTCTATAACATAAAAAAGAAGATATCCGGAAACCTTCAATCTTCTTTCTATGTGCCGCAAATATATTTTTCCGCAAAAGCTTTTATCCGCTATGCCGTTCTTCTCTCTAATTCTTCAATTCTTTTCGTCAAGTCATCCATCATTCTTAATAGCAGCGCCGTGTTATCGCTTTCTAATCTGGTAATACGGTAGTACTGCCTTAGCTCGTCCAAATTTTCCTGTACTTTCTCTATCTGCCTCTCCAAAATACTTCTTGTACGCTCTATCTCGCCCACGACAAACTGCTCCGATTTCTCTATGCGCTCATCCACTTCTTCCAACACATGCTGCTCCGATTTCGTTATGCGCTTATCCACTTCACCTAGCACATACTGCTCTGACTTCGTTATGCGCTCGTCTATAACAGATTCCATCATACTTTTTAAAGCATCTAAGTCTTTCGGGTCAAGCATTGCACATCCCTCCTTCCTCTGCAATTTAATTATACCAAATCACATATTTTTTTCAACCGGTTATTTGTTGCGCATAAAAAAATCAAGGGTCATATATTTCTTTCCGAACCCTTGATTTCTCTACGTTTCCTACAGCTAACGCCACCTGTGACAGTCTCCAAACATCCGCACAGGCACGGCTGCTTTTGGCTCATTATCCACAGGGATTAGTCCACTGCGATAATCTCTTTCTTATTGTACGTCCCACACTTCTTGCATACCCTGTGAGGTACCATCAAAGCGCCGCATTTGCTGCACTTTACCAATGTAGAAGCACCCATTTTCCAGTTTGCTCTTCTCTTATCTCTTCTGCTCTTAGAAGATTTGTTCTTAGGACAAATAGACATCGTCACACCTCCTTATTCCCGTTAAAAATATCCTTGATTACTGCCATCCTGGGGTCAGGAACAAATGTATCACAGCCGCATGTTCCTGTATTCAGGTCCATACCGCACTGACGACATATTCCAAGGCAGTCAGGCTTACATAAGACCTTCATAGGCCAGTTAATTACAATTTCATTGTTCAGGAAGTCTTCCACATCCATCTGATAGCCATCCATAAATCCCTGCTCGTCTTCCGCATCAGGAATATCCGTAACCACATCCGGCGCGAACACCTCCTGGTCAAACCGAAGATACAGCGTCTTATCCACAGGCTTTAAGCATCTGCTGCAGTGCATCGTAAAAGTTATCTCCGCGCTTCCCGACACCCGCGCCCTGCCTTTGCCGATATTGACAAATGCCAGCTCGACGGGATGCTTGTCTGCCACCGGAAAAACCTCGCCGCCAATCACCGCCTGGTCAGCTTCCCATTCCGCCTGTGCCGTGACTTCCTTACCTTCCTTCGTTAACACATCAGTTAAGTTCACGTACATAGTTGACTCCTATCCACACCTAAATAAGTATACTCATGGAAATATGGTTTGTCAACCACTAATTTCTGCCTAAACCGCCGCCATTCATAAGTCACCAGAATATATATTGTGGCTAATATATGACTGATTGACTGCTGAACTGTTACATTATGCAAGCTGTGCCTGCACCGCCGTGAGGGCTACCACACCTACGATATCTTCCCAGGAGCACCCGCGGGACAGGTCGTTGACAGGCTTGGAGATACCCTGCAGCATAGGTCCGTACGCCTCGGCCTTACCAAGCCTCTGTACTAACTTATAGCCGATATTTCCGCAGTCCAGATTAGGGAAAATCAGCACATTTGCCTTTCCTGCCACTTCGCTGCCGGGTGCTTTGGACTTCGCCACCTGGGGTACCAAAGCCGCGTCAGACTGCAATTCCCCGTCGATACAAAGGTGCGGGTACTGCTCATGTGCGATTCTTGTGGCCTCCACCATCTTGTCCACAAGAGGATGCTTCGCGCTTCCCTTCGTGGAGTGGGAAAGCATTGCAATAATCGGTTTCGCGCCTACCAGGCTCTTGAAACTCTTCGCGGAAGTATCCGCAATAGCCGCCAATTCTTCCGGGGTCGGGTCCTGATTCAGTCCACAGTCCGCAAAGAGGAAGGTTCCCTTCTCTCCAAGTACACAGTCCGGCACATCCATAATAAAGAAACCGGATACCAGTTTCACACCCGGAGCCGTCTTTAAAATCTGCAGCGCAGGGCGCAGTGTATCCGCAGTCGCGTGACAGGCTCCCGCCACCATACCTTCGGCGTCGTTCGCCTTAACCATAACAACGCCGAAGGTAAGATAATCCTTTAAAAGTATCTCCCTGGCCTTCTCCGGCGTCATGCCCTTATTTTTCCTTGTCTCAAATAATAAATTCACATATTCGTCAAGCTTATCCGTCGTCTCCGGGTCAATTATCGTAACGCCGTCCAGCTCTACCTCCAGCCAGCCCGCGCCGTCCATGATTTTCTCTTCATTGCCGACCATAATGATATCTGCAATCCCCTCTTTCAGGATATTCGCCGCGGCAATCAGCGTTCTCTTATCGTTCGTCTCCGGCAGGACGATAGTTTTCTTGTCGCTTCTTGCTTTCTCTTTCATCAAATCAATATAAGACATGCTGCTCTCCTTCCTTCATACCTAAGATTCCATATCCAAAATTATACAGAAATAAACGATTCCATACAAGACACATTCCCTCATTTTTTATGAAAAATGGGCGAAAGAAGGAAAACCGTCAAGAAGCAGCAAAATAATTCACACAAAATGCCAAAAATTAGATAAAAATAGATACAAAATAAGATTTTTATGATAAACTGATATTAGATATATAACATACATCAAACAGGGGAATTTTAGACATGAAAACAGTAGGTATCATCGCAGAATACAATCCATTTCATAACGGTCATGCCTATCAGCTTGCCAAAGCCAAAGAACTGACCGGCGCAGATTATTGCATCGTCGTCATGAGCGGCGATTTCGTGCAGCGGGGCGCGCCCGCCATCGTAGATAAATACATGCGTGCCGAAGCGGCTCTTACGAACGGGGCCGACCTGGTGCTGGAGCTGCCTGTCTATTACGCACTTGGCAGCGCTGAATATTTTGCCTCGGGCGCCGTCGCGCTTCTGGACAAGCTCGGCGTCACAGATACCTTATGCTTTGGCAGCGAATGTGGGAATATTAACCTTCTCACAGAATTTGCCGTAAGGCTGCTTGGCGAGGACGACACATTCAAGAGGGTCCTGGACAGACAGCTTCGCAGCGGCCTGTCATATCCCAATGCCAGGAACGCGGCATTGGAAGCGTGCGCCCCGCACCTGAATGCGCATATGGGCATATTGATGAGTTCCAATAACATACTGGGCATAGAATACTGCAAAGCGCTGCACAGACGCGGAAGTTCCATACAGCCCTACACAGTCCGCCGCGCCGGTTCGTCCTATCACGATGCCAGTCTGGACAATGCCTACAGTTCCGCCCTCGCCATACGTGAATCCATCAGGGCCACAGACAGCCTGTCCGATGTAAAAAGCCTGGTTCCCCAGACGGCTTACGAGCTTTTCCGCTCTGCTTATGGCGCTACATGTCCTGTTTTTGCGGATGATGCGTCTGCAATCCTTCACTATCAACTGCTGTCAGAACAGGCGGCAGGTTATACAGGGCACCCGGATATCGACGCAAGCCTGTCGGACCGCATCGTCAACAACCTGCCCTCCTACCGAAGTTTCACCGATTTCTGTGAACTGTTAAAGACGAAAAACAGAACCTATACCCGCATCGCCCGCAGCCTGATGCATATTCTGCTGCAGCTCGAGAAAGTTGACCTGGCCATCTATCAATCCGAGGACTATATTTACTATGCACGTATGTTAGGTTTCCGCAAGGACGCCGAACCGCTTCTGTCCGAAATCAAGAGAAGAAGCAGTATTCCTCTGCTGTCCAAACTCTCCGACGCCAGCGGGCTTCTGTCAGAGAACGGTAACCGCATGTTGTCCAAGGATATCTACGCCGGGTGTGTCTACCACAGCCTGATACAGCATAAATTTCCCGCTTCTGCCGGCGCAGAGACGGAATCCTATAACGAATATCAAAAACAAATACTGCGTGTCTGAACTGACACGCAGTATTTTTCAACTTATACTACAAAGTTGGCCGCCAGGCCAATTTTTTCATGTTACCGGCACAAGCGCCTCTCTTATCGTATTGACAATCCTGTCCTTTACCATATCCGCAATCTGCGCCGTCGTCATTCCCTTATACTCCTCATAATAGATTGCCTTAAGGAAATGTACCTGCGTCTCCACCGGCCGCAGCGTCCACTCTTCAAACGCTTTGTAGGAATCCACCAACGCCACAGGCACAATGGGAACCCTGGCCTTGACGGCGCTCTTAAAGCTTCCCGGCTTGAACGCACCCACCGTATTATGGTTCCTGTAGTACCCTCCTTCCGGGAAAATAATAAATCTGCGTCCCTTTTTCGTATCCTCCGCAAGCTCTTTGATGATATTCACCGACTGTCTTAAATCATCCTTAATCATACGCTTGCCATGTACCAGGTCAATAAACTGCTTCACAAGAATGCCATGGGACTTGGCATCGTCGATTACAACGGAGCAAGGCTTCTCATGTGCATACATAATGCCAAGCGCATCATACTTGCCCTGATGGTTGGGAAATAACATATACCCTCCTTCCGCAGGAAGGTTCTCCGCACCGTAGCGTTTGGTCGATATATGCCCCGCACGCATCATGCGCCGGATTGCCAGTCTTGCGTATGCATAGCACTCTTCTTCCGTGTACTTTTCCGCATGTTTTGCCTTATATGCCATCTTAGGTATCATATATATCCTTGGCAGATTCCATAGGATAACCTTTATAAAACGCAACATAACTCTCTTCCCCCTACGCGCCCATCATGTATTCCCGGACTCTCTGATTCCGGAACTACAACAGCGGTGAAAACAATTTCAAAAACGGCCCAATCATATTCGTCTTCACGAACTTCTTCCTGCACCATTCCATTGTGATAAGTTCCGACGCCGCGAAAGTCTCCATCATGTCTTTCTTGAGTTCAAAGAGTGCGTTCCCCTGGTATAAAAACACACCGCACTCAAAATGATGGTAGAAACTCCTGTAATCGAAATTGATGGTTCCCACAGCCGCCACTTCATCGTCGCACAACATACATTTCGAATGGAGAAATCCCGGCGTATACTGGTAAATCCCCACCCCCGCCTCAATCAAATTCTGGTAATTGGACTGGGTAAGCCAGTAAATCATCTTCTTATCCGGCACACCGGGCGTCACGATACGCACATCCACGCCTCTCTTCGCCGCCAGTTTTAACGCCGTGTACATCTCATTGTCGGTAATCAGGTATGGCGTATATATATAAATATATTTCTTCGCATACCCAATCATATTTAAATAAACATTCTCCCCCAGCGTCTCTTCGTCAAGAGGCGTATCCATATAGGGCTGCACATAGCCTGCCGCCTCCGGCTTCTCCCCAAACTCAACACGGTATCTGCCGTAATCCTCTTCCGTATAGCGGGACATATTCCACATCTGCAGAAACATCACCGTGAAATTCCACACCGCTTCCCCCTCGATGCGTATGCCCGCATCCTTCCAGTGGTCGCCGTGAGGATGGGTATAGTTGATATATTCGTCCGACATATTGATTCCGCCGGTGTAGCCTACTTTTCCGTCAATCACCACAATCTTTCTGTGGTCTCTGTTATTTAATATAAGGGACAGGAAAGGAATCAATCTGTTAAACGCGACGCACTTAATCCCCTTCTTCTCCATCGTCTCAAAATATTTCTTAGGCAGCAGGAAAGCGCTTCCCACATCGTCATATATCAGGCGCACTTCCACACCGTCTTTTACTTTGCGCTCCAACACGTCGAGCACCGCGTTCCACATAGCCCCTTCGCACAGGATAAAAAATTCCAGGAATACAAACCGCTCGGCGCGCTCCAGGTCCTCAAGAAGATTCCGCCAGTAAATAAGCCCCTCCGGATAGTAAACCGCCGATGTATTACCCCATACCGGGGCTCCCGCATAATCCAGAATATATTTACTCTGGTTGGCGACACATGGGCTTTCCGCCTCCAACTTGTCCATCACTTCTTTATCCTGCTGTAAGCTCTTGCGCATCAGCACATTCGTCCGTTCCATACCGGCACGTAATTTCTTCGGCAGAAAAACGTGTCCGAAAGAAAGGTACATAATTCCGCCAAAAAGCGGAAAAATCAGAATCGGAACGACCCAGGCAAGCTTCACCGCGGGATTGTTCGGCCTCCATATAATCGTGAAGACCGCCACGAAACTGAGGCAGCGCAGTACAAAAGCAATCTCCATGTAATAGTTGCCCCATTTAGATATCTCCAATATAAAGAATACCACCTGGCTTAACACAATCAGCGCGGTAATCACTACCCTGTTTAGCGCATAATGTAATATTTTTCTCATTATTTTAAAAATCCGTTTACTATCTGTTCTTCTGCTTCTTTCTCAGTCAGCCCAAGCGTCATGAGTTTCATCAACTGTTCTCCGGCAATTTTCCCAATCGCCGCCTCATGGATGAGGTTGGCGTCTATATTGTTGGCAGTCAGCTCCGGAATGGCGCTGACGCTTGCCCCGTCCATAATAATGGCGTCGCATTCACTGTGTCCCTGGCACTTTCCGTTTCCCACAATCTTACTCTTAAAAAGCTGCCTGGACTGTTCCTTGGCCACCGAACGGGAAATCAGGTTCACGCTGGAATCATCCCCGTTCACATCCACCGTGAAATCCGTCTCGGCATACTGCCTGCCATGGGTCATAATCTTTTCATGGATAACCAAGGACGCCTTTTCGCCTATCTCGGCTTTCGTCACCCGCTTTGTGGAATCGATTCCCTTAATCTGCACAGTCTCCATCTCAAGAGATGCGCCGTCCGCCAAGTGAATCTCCGTGGTAGGGTTCATAATACGCTCCCCGTTGCCGTCGCCCGCGCCGTAATGCTTCTCCACATATCTGACCTTCGCATTCTTATCCACGAAGAACCGGTGTATGCCTGAATGCTCCGACGCTGCGCTGCCGCCGTTATGAATACCGCATCCGGCAATAATCGTCACATCCGCGTCCTCTCCCACAAAGAAATCGTTATATACACTCTCTTTCAACCCGCTCTGGCTAAGAACCACCGGAATATGCACACTCTCGGACTTCGTCCCGGGCCTGATGCGTATGTCGATTCCCGATTTGTCTTCCTTCGTTATAATATCAATATTCGCTGTTGTATTCCTCGCCGCCATCTGTCCGTTCGCACGGATATTGTAAGCGCCGGCAGGTATCTCATGTAATCCTGCCACCTGTTCCAACAGATTCTGCTGTATCGCGTCCATTATAGATACCACCTTCTTATAATTTATCCGCCAGTGTCTTGCACGGCTGCCCGCAGCCGAGAAGCTCCGGCATAACTTCTTCCTTGCTTCCTACTTTCTTTATCTGCCCGTCCGCCATCAGGATAATCTTGTCGGCTATATTTAATATGCGCTCCTGATGGGAAATAATCAAAATGGAACCGTTGATTTCCTCATACATCTTCTCAAACACACGGATAAGGTTCTGGAAACTCCACAGGTCAATACCTGCCTCCGGCTCATCGAAGATAGACACCTTGGTTCCTCGCGCCATAATCATGGCAATCTCTATTCGCTTCAGTTCTCCGCCTGACAGGGAAGCGTTCACTTCACGGTTTACATAATCTCTCGCACACAGTCCTACTTCCGACAACATGTCGCAAATTTCCGTCACGGAAGCTTCCCTGCCCGATGCAATTGACAAGAGCTCCCTGACGGTAATCCCCTTAAAACGGACTGGCTGCTGAAATGCAAAACTGATGCCCATATTGGCGCGCTCCGTGATAGACTTATCCGTGATGTCCACGCCGTCTAAGAAAATCTGTCCCGCCGTAGGCGTCAGGATGCCCGCGATAATCTTGGCCAACGTAGATTTACCGCTGCCGTTGGGTCCCGTCACCGCCACAAACCTGTCGTCAATCGTCAGGTTAATATCATTCAGGATTTCCACTTCCCTGCTTTCGTCCTCCGCAGAAAAACATATTCCTTTTAATTCTAACATATTGATAACCATGCCTTTCGCTTAATCCATTATGTTTTAATCCATTAGAACATATTATCACAAAACAAAATACTTAGCAAATTTTTGACAAAGATTCTTATAAGCATGAGTTTCTCACTCAATCCGCCGCAAGCCGCACGCTGCTTCCTGCCGACGCATCTTTGGTGACAATCAGTTTCTTATCAATCCGCTCCTTCAGTTCGCCGACATGGGAAATAATACCCACCAGGCGGTTGCCCTGCGCAAGATTCGCAAGAGCCTGCACCGCCTGGTTCAGCGCCGTTTCGTCCAGGGATCCAAATCCCTCGTCCACGAACATGGCGTCAAGCGCAATGCCCCCTGACGCGGACTGTATCTCATCAGACAGCCCCAAGGCAAGAGATAGGGAAGCCAAGAAAGACTCGCCGCCGGAAAGTGTCTTTACGCTACGCACGGTTCCATTATAGTGGTCCACCACATCCAGCTCCAATCCGCTCTGTCTCCTTAAGCTGTCGGCCTGAACAGAGCGTTTCAGCTCGTACTGCCCTGCGCTCATCACCATAAATCTCGTGTTGGCCCTGCGTATCACCTGGTCGAAGTACTGCATCTGCACATAAGTCTCCAACATAATTTTCTCTTTACCGCTTACGTTCCCATTGAACGTATTGGACAGTTCTTTCACAAGGCTCCACTCTTTTTCCGCCTCCTGAAATCCTATGCTCTGTTTTTCAATCAATGCCTGGATTTTTTTATTTGTCTCATACCGGTGGGAAATCTGGCGGTATCTTTCCTGTCTTTGCCTCTTAAAAAGCGTCAGACGTTCCTGTTCCTCCGTCAGCTCATCCATCCCTGTTTCCCGGCCTGTCTTATCCAATTGCCCTGCCAGCGTCTCCTTCTTTTGCAGGGCATTGTTGTAAGCTCTCTCCTTTTCCTCGTAGGCCTGCTGCATCCGCGACAATGCAGTCTCATATTCTTCCGCCCTGCCCCGTTTCAGATTGAGCTGCTTTAGTGCTTCTTCCCGGTTTTTATAAGCTAGTGTGCCCCGTTTTTCCTGCAATTTATTCCCAAGGATTTCCCGCCGCAGTCTGAGTGCAGAGGTCTCCTCCTCCATCTCGCGGCACTGCTGCCCCGCCTCCTGTATGTCTTGTTCCAGTTGCGTTTTGTTCCTGTTAAGCTGTCCGCATTCCCGCTTCAGTTTATCCGTATTTTCCAATTCCTGCCGCAGTATTGCGGCCTCCTCACGTCCTTTTGCCAAGTCGCTTTCAAGCCGGAAACCTGCTTCCTTCAAAATCTGCTTTATCGTCTGCATGTCTTCCGTCATTGCCGTGCTTGTGCTTCCACTCTTCGCCGCAGCGCTGAACACCTTGTCAGGCGCGGTCAGTATCCCTTCCGCTTCCAGGCTTGTCATCATGCCATGCGCCGCCCGCTCCAAGGCGCCTTTGGCGCTGCCTGCCGCTTCGCTGGTTTCCTGCATGGCATGGCTGCTTTCCTCCCAACGCTTCTTCGCCTGTTCCACGGCCTTCTGGTCCGGCGCGCCCTCCTGTCTGGCCGCAGGACGTGGATGTTCCAGGGAACCGCACACAGGACAAGGCATTCCCTGCCTTAGTTCTTCCGCCAATACCCCCGCCTGTTCGTCCAGATAACGCTGCTGAAGTCTTTCATAAACCTGTTTCAACTCCTGCTGCCTGGCCGCTGCCCTGCGGTACTCTTCCTGCCTCTGGGACAAAAGGCCAAAGAGCCCCTCCGTCTCTTCCAACCTGTCCATAAGTCCTTTTAACGCCTCAACCCGTCGGTCGTTCATCTCCGCCCGCTGCCTGGCCTGCACCAGGCGCACATCTATATCCTGCAACTGCTCCAAACGCTGCGTCAAATGTCCCAATTCTTCCTGGTTCTTCCGCAGCGTCTCCTCTTTTTTCTCCTTTTGTCGTATCTGCCTGTTTATCTCCAAATCCAGTGCGGCACAGTCCTTCTCCAGCCTTTCCTCTTCCTCGTAAAAAGACAGTTTTTCTTCTTCCAGGCGTATCTGTATTTTCAACGCCTCCGTCTCTTCTTTCCTGTCCTGCATACTTTTAAGACTCTCGCGCAGAGGGGCAAGCTGCGGTTCCATACGCTTGATTTCCTCCATGGCGCCCGCCAATTCTTCTTCCACTCTCCTGCGCGCCTGGGCTTCCCCCATCCTCCGTTGGTTTTGCTCCAAAGAAGCCTCCGCCGTCTGAATACTTTGCCTGACTTCCTCCATGCCCCTCTCCTGCAATTCTATAACAGAATTAAGCGCCGCCATAATTTCTCCGGTGCCGGACAGCGTTTCCAAATCCGGTTCCTGTCCTTCTTCCCACAGTATCCCTTCTTCATATTGACCGATGCTCTTCTCATATTCCTCGCACTGCATACGCAAAACCCCGGACTGTGCCTTAAGTTTCTCCTGCAACGCCACATAAGCTTTCGTGTGGAAAATTTCACGGAAAATACTGCTGCGCTCCTCTGTTCTTGCATAGAGAAGACGAAGGAAATCTCCCTGGGCAATCATGGCAATCTGCATAAACTGATTCCGGTCGATGCCAAGCAATTGTACCACCGTCCTGGTCACATCCTTGCTTCTCGTCACCACATGTCCGTCAGGATAAGTAAAAACCGCCTCCGCCCGGCTAAGCGTCATCCCCTCTCCCCGCTTGGCCGGACGCATATACTCCGGTTTTCTTGTCACTTCATATGTTTTGCCACGGTACCAAAAGCGCAGAGTCACATAAGTTTCCGTGTCCGCCCCGGCATACTTGGAACGAAACATAGATGTCTCTCTGGCGCTGCCGCTGGCCTCCCCGTACAGTGCAAACACGATGGCGTCAAACAGAAATGTCTTGCCTGCTCCGGTATCTCCCGTAATCAAATATAATCCCTGGCTGCCCAATTCTTCAAAAGGTATCTTTGTCTTGCCGGCATACGGGCCGAATGCAGACAACGTAAGCAACAATGGTCTCATGTCAATTCCGTTTCCTTTCCCTCTTCCCAAATCCCTTGTATGAGTTCTTTCACATAAGCTTTCTGGACTTCCCCCATCGGTTTATTGTTCTGCAGCGCAAACAGTTCTTCACACAGCATAAGGGGCGTTTTCATCTGTGTGTTATCCGACGCCGTAACCGTCTGCTCCCTTCTTGTTCTCTTATTATCATATTCCAGTTTCATCAGATTCGGGTAAACTGCGCGCAGCTTTCCCACCGCATCGAAAATGTCTTCTTCATCTGTCAGCGTGATATGCACATAATCCTGCGTGTCCGTATTCCCATAATGCGACCTGTCGGTCACTTCCATATAACTTCCCCGGATTTTGCGCATCTCATGGAACGGTACAACCTGTCGGGTATCAATCTTTATTGTCCCTTTTTCACCCATCTCCACCAATGTGACGCTTTTCCTGTGGCTGACTTCCGAAAAAGAATACTTTAACAACGTACCTGCATATCGCACCGTATCCCTGCCCACAGACTGAGGCCCGTGAAGATGCCCCAATGCCACATAGTCAAATCCGTCAAAACAGGAAGCCTCCACCTGGTCCAGGCCGCCGACGGAATGCTCCTCCGAATCGCAGACTGCCGCCCCTGACACATACTGATGCGCAACCAGGATGCTCCTGTGCCCTTCGTTTCTTACAATCTTGCCTGTGACGAACGCCAAAGCCTCCTGATAAGTATGGATACCCTCCGCCTCCTCCTTCCACACGGCGCGCACATGCGCCGGTTTGATAAAAGGAAGCAGATAAATATCAATCACGCCATACTTATCTTGCGCCGTGACCATATCCACTTCTCCATCATATTCCGTCGCCATATGGATACCGCTGCCCGCCAACAGCCTGGCGCCGAAAGACACTCTTTCTATGCTGTCGTGATTGCCTCCTACCATATAGACAGAAACATTGTCCTTAGCCAATTCTGTCAGGAAATCATCCAGAAGCCCCACTGCCTCCACCGGAGGAACCTGCCTGTCATAGATGTCTCCCGCAATCAGAACTCCTTGCGCCTTTTCCTCCCGCGTTATCCTAAGTACCTGTTCCAACACATATCTCTGGTCCTCCAACATAGAAAAATCATTCACTCTCTTGCCAAGATGCAAGTCCGCAAGATGCACAAATTTCATAATCCATCCCCCTGCATACCGCAAACCTGCCTGCGGCACCGCTCAAATAAAAAGTTAAAAACCTTTGGCAACGCGCGCCGCCGGGCGCACACAAAAGGGGGACCGCCGCAAAACAATTCTTCTGCAACAGCCCCCTTCCTGTCCAATGCCATATGTAATCCCGCCGTCACTGCACCACATACGGTGCAATCGCAGCCTCCACTTCGGAGATTTTATCATTCGTCTCCAAGATTCTGAACTCCACAGGTTTCGACAAATCCATGGAAAATATTCCCATAATAGACTTCGCATCGATTACGTATCTTCCTGTTGCCAGGTCAAAATAACCGTCAAATGCTTCAATCGCAGTGACAAACCCTTTCACTTTCTGAATAGAATTTAAATCCAGCATATAACTCTTCATTTTTACCTCATTTCTGCGCCGCCTTCTGTCTCAACTTTGTTGAGACCGCGCATGACGAGTTTGTGGCAAGCAGCGCGCAGACACAAATCTCGCGATTGAAAATCTTAATTTTCAATCTTACCTCCATATCAGAGCCTCTTTTGCTCTTCTAGGCATGATTTTATGACGGACAACGCAGGCTGTCAAGACGATTCTGCCGTCACAGGCATAAAACCAAACCCCATTAAGTTCACGTTTATCTTGTTTTGGCCAATGTCCCTACCATATCATTCCCGCCGCCTGGTAAACCAGAAACGCCGCAAGCCATGCCACACCGCACTGCATACAGACAATGCCCGCCGTCTTCCATGCGGAACCCGTCTCGCGCCTGATTGTCGCCACCGCCGCCACACAAGGCGTATATAATAAAGTAAAGACCAGATAGCTCACCGCCGCAAGGGGCGTGAAAATCGTCCCTAAAGACTCACTCAGTTTGCTCATGGTCGTGCCGGTCAGGACGCTAAGCGTGCTGACCACCGCCTCCTTGGCGCTAAAGCCGCTGATAAGCGCTGTCGCCGCCCGCCAATCGCCGAACCCGAGCGGGATAAACAACGGCGCAATCAGCTTGCCTATCATGGCGAGCAGACTTTCGCCCGAATCCGCCACCACATTCAGCCTGGCGTCAAACGTCTGCAAAAACCAGATAATCAGCGTTGCGATAAAAATCACCGTAAAGGCCCTCTGTATAAAGTCTTTCGCCTTATCCCACATCAAAAGAAGCACGCTTTTCGCAGAAGGGAAACGGTAATTGGGCAGCTCCATCACAAAAGGCATCGGCTTGCCGTGAAACATTGTCTTTTTCAGGACAACCGCACACAGTATTCCCACCACAATGCCAAACGCATACAGCCCCAACATCACTACTGCCTGGCATTTTTCAAAGAATGCCGCCGCGAACACGGCATAAATCGGTATCTTGGCAGAGCAGCTTATGAACGGGATAAGCATGATTGTCATTTTTTTGTCCCGCTCGGAGGACAAGGTCCTGGTGGACATAACCGCCGGAACGCTGCATCCGAATCCGATTAACATGGACACGAAGCTTCTCCCGGACAGCCCGATTTTGCGGAGCGGCCTGTCCATCACAAAGGCGATTCGCGCCATATACCCGGAATCTTCCAGAATCGACAGGAAGAAAAACAGCACGACGATAATCGGCAGGAAGCTCAGTACGCTTCCCACGCCCGCAAAGATACCGTCTATCACAAGGCTTTCCACCACCGGGTTAATCCCGTATGCCTCAAGCGCCCTCTGCACCGCCCCGGACAATGCGTCAATCCCCAGACTCATCAAATCGCTTAAAAATGTCCCGATGAAACCGAACGTAAGCCAGAATACCAACAGCATAATCACAAGAAAGGACGGAATCGCCAGATATTTATTCGTCAATACACTGTCAATCCGGGCGCTGCGCCTGTGTTCCCTGCTTTCTTTGCACTTTATCACCGCCTGGGCGCACACTTTCTCGATAAACGTATAGCGCATGTCGGCAAGGGCCGCGTTGCGGTCCATTCCGCTGTCCCGCTCCATCTCCACGATGCTGTGTTCCATCAGGTCCAGCTCATTCTCAGAGAGTCCCAGACTGTCAATCACATCCCCGTCGCCTTCCACAATCTTGGCTGCGGCGAACCGGGGAGAAATGCCGATGCGCTCCGCATGGTCTTCTACCTGATGGCTGACCGCATGGATACATCTGTGCACAGCGCCTTTCTCACAAAAATCCGTCACCGTCGGATAGATGCGCCTCCTTGATACTTCCCCCGCCGCGCGGATTAAGTCTTCAATCCCCTCGTTCTTCACCGCGCTGATTGCCACCACAGGGATACCCAAAGCCTCTTCCATCTTCTCGATATCGATGGTGCCGCCGTTGCCGCGCACCTCATCCATCATATTGAGGGCCAGTACCATCGGTATATGCATCTCCAGAAGCTGCAATGTCAGGTACAGGTTCCGCTCGATATTGGTGGCGTCCACGATATTGATGATGCCGTCGGGATGCTCCTTAAGAATAAAACGGCGGGTCACCAACTCTTCGTTTGTATACGGGCGTATCGAATAAATTCCTGGCAAATCCACCACCGCATCGCCCTTCTCACCGCGGATTTCCCCCATTTTGGAATCCACCGTCACCCCGGGGAAATTACCCACATGCTGATTCGAACCTGTCAGTTGGTTAAAGAGTGTTGTCTTGCCACAATTCTGATTGCCTACCAAAGCATATATCATCGTCTTACCCTTCTTCCCTAGTGTGCCGGCACATCAAAGCAGTTCCACTTCAATCTTCCCCGCATCTTCCTTGCGTATCGTCAGTTCATATCCCCTCAGATGTATCTCAATCGGGTCCCCCATAGGCGCCACTTTCTGTACCTTCACGATTGTCTTCGGAATCAGCCCCATGTCAAGCAGCCTGCAGCGCAGTTCTCCTTCCCCGCCTACCTTTGTAATCCTCACTTCTTCCCCGATTGCCGTCTGATCTAATGTCATATGGAAAACCCCGCCTTCTCTGTAAATCTTTATGAAAATACATGTTTGAATGCATTGTATGTCCTGCGCATTCCTTCCTCAAAATCCGTATACTCCACGCCCAGTTCTTCCTTACTTTTCTTATTGGAGCACAGATGCGTCTCTTGCGCAGTTGCCGGAAAAGGCACAGGAACCTGCTGCGCCATGGCGCTTGCAACCGTAATCGGTATCTCCTGCAAAGCCTGTACCGTTT
Organism: uncultured Lachnospiraceae bacterium; assembly: GCA_947172645.1. Lineage (GTDB taxonomy): Bacteria > Bacillota > Clostridia > Lachnospirales > Lachnospiraceae > UBA3282. The sequence continues at coordinate 128,276 of CAMWBY010000010.1, forward strand.
CCGGCTCCGCCACTTTCCTGAGCATTTCGAAGAAACTCTCGTAAGTCACTTCATCATCCTGGCAGAGATTGTACGCCTGCCCGTAAGCATTCTGATTGCCGATTGCCTTAAGAACCGCCCATGCCGCATCCTTCACATAGACGAACTGGAATCTGCCGTCCGCATCCACAAACCGCGGCAAAACATGGTTGGTCAGCATCAACTGAATATAAGACGACTCCCTGGGCGCATAGTTGTAGGGCCCATAAAGAATCGCCGGGCGCAGTACCGTGTATGGGATACCGCGTTCACCGCAGACTAACCGCAGCTCTTCTTCCAGCGCCACCTTGCCTGCAATATAGGCGCCCGCCTCGCCTGCCAAATTCCTGTGCTCCAGGACATGTTCTTCCGTCTTCACCGCGCCGTCTCCATGCTCGTACACATCCACTGTACTGATTAGGATATACTGTGCGATTGTGCCGGGCAAATGTTTTACTGTAAAAGCCACGTCTCCCGCATCATAGGCGCAAAAATCTATAACCGCGTCATAATCGCCCTTACATTCTGCAAGAGACTGCGCGTCATGCCTGTCGCCTTTCACCTGGGTTACGCCAAACTCTTCCATGGAATACGTACCCCTGTTAAACACCGTAATATCATGCCCGCGGGCTGCCTCCATGACAAATACCCTGCCGTAGAAATAACTGCCGCCGATTACCAATAATCTCATGACCCACATCTCCTATTTATCAGAGGAACGGATTATAATATCTGCTTCCATCCCAGAACGTGATTGTCATATCCGCCACAAATACCACCACTGCAAGCGCAATCGCAAGCCAGTCGTTTCTCTGCATCTTGCGCTGGCTGTACCATGTACGTTTCTTATCCTTGCCAAAACCCCGTAACTCCATCGCATTGCTGACCGTCTCGATACGGTTTAAACTGGACAGCACAAGCGGAAGCAGGATTGCCACGGAATTTTTCATTCTGGTCAATACTTTATCCTTACCGGACAGGTCGATACCCCGGGCCTGCTGTGCCTGACTGATATTATGATATTCCCTCTGTACATCCGGTATGTAACGCAGCGCCAGGCTGACAGAATAGCCAATCCGGTAACTGACGCCGATACTGGCCAGCGACGCCGCAAATTCACTGGGGTCTGTGCAGGCAATGAACAAAAGAGCCACCGGCACCACACAGGCCACCTTCATCGTCATATTCAGATGATAAAATAACTGCTGCAGCGTCACGGTATAGGGCCCCGCAATGGTAAAAAGCACTGTCCTGCTCTCATACAATTCCACCCCGTACTCCGGTGCAAACAGATAGACGAACAAATTGTTCAATACCACAAAAATAACCGCCAAACCTAAAACAATCCTGATATCGTACAGTCTGACTTTGCTGATTTTAAAGATAACAATACTTAAGAAAAGCAAGACAACCAAAACCCGCGTGTCATAAGTGACCATGGTGGCCACGCTCCAGGCGATAAAGAAGATTAATTTCGTCGTCCCTGTCAGTTCATGCACAAGGCTGTCCCGTTTGAGATAACTTAATATTGCAATATTAGCCATTGTAGCCCTCCTTCTGCTCATACCCGATGAAACACTCCGTGAAAACCTGCGGGTTGTCAATGCCGCACGCCATACTAAGCGTGTACAGACTGGTTTCTTTCAAATTCGCCCGCTTTACCAGTTCAGGGTTATTCAGCACATGCGCCGCCGTGGTATCCGCAAGCATCCGTCCTTCGCTGAACACAATTGCCCTGGGGGTGTACTCCAACATCAGATGCATGTCATGGGTAATCATCATTATCGTATAGCCCCGCCCGTTTAATTCTTTTAAAAATTCCATAATCTCGGTATAGTGATGATAATCCTGCCCCGCCGTAGGCTCATCCAGTATAATCACCTGAGGCCGCTGTACAAGGATACTCGCAATCGTCACCCGCTTCTTCTGCCCATATGACAGAGCAGAAACAGGCCAGTTACGGAAAGGATATAGCCCGCACACTTTAAGCGTCTCCTCCACCCGCTCCTTACGCTCTTCCTTCGGCATTCCGCTCTGCACAAGCGCCATCTCCACTTCGTCCCAAATCATAGGCTTGGAAATCATCTGGTTCGGATTTTGCATCACATAACCGATACGCATCGCCCTCTCCTTGATGGTGTCGTCGGAAAGGTCACGTCCTTCCATATAGATACTGCCGCCAATGGGTTTCTCAAAACCGCAGATTAACTTGGCAAGCGTACTCTTTCCTGCGCCATTGCGGCCCACAATACTGACCATCTCCCCTTTATGTATCGTAAAGCTCACATCCTGCAAAGTCCGTCTCTGGGGCGTATAGCCAAAGTCCAGATGTTCCACTCTCAGCAGTTCCTCTCCATGACCGACAGAACTGATATCTCCCTTCCGGGCCTGATACCACTCCCTCACCTTCGCCTTATGTTCTTCCGTCAATACAAGATGTTCCACATGCTCCGGGTGCAACGCTTCATTAATCTCAACCCCGGCGTAACGAAGCGCCGTCAGGTAGAGGGGTTCCCTGATGCCGTGTTCCAGAAGGTTTTTGCCTGTAAGCAGCTTCACCGTAGACATATCGGCTATAATCTTCCCTTCGTCCATCAGCACAATACGGTCCACACTGCGCCACAACACATCCTCCAACCGGTGCTCTATGATGATAACCGCCGCTCCTGTACGCTCGTGCACCATATCAATCAGCTCGATTGTCGTCCGTCCTGCCGACGGGTCCAGGTTGGCAAGCGGCTCGTCAAACAGAAGCACCTTCACGTCCTCCACCATAACGCCCGCCAGGCTGACCCGCTGTTTCTGTCCGCCGGACAATTCGTGGGGCGCATGCTGCAAATGATGGTCAATGTCTACCAACTTCGCCACTTTATCCACCGTCTGCTTCATCTCATCCTGTGGTACGCAGTCGTTCTCCGCCGCAAATGCTATGTCTTCTCCTACCGTCAGCCCGATAAACTGTCCGTCAGTATCCTGCAATACTGTGCCCACCGTATGGCTCAGCTCGAAAATGCTGCCCGTGTCAGCCTCTTTTCCGTCCACCAGAAGTTTTCCTGTCTTCTGCCCCGGATAAGCAAAAGGGATAAGCCCGTTGATACAGTTGCCGATAGTGCTCTTGCCGCTGCCCGACGTGCCGGCAATCAACACCTTCTCGCCCGGATAGATATCGAGATTAATATGATGCAGCGTCGGCGCCGCCTGCGCCATATATTGGAATCCATAGTCCTGAAAAGAAATAACTGGGGATGGCATATCTGTTCTCCTTCTTGTCTCTTATGTTTGTTTAAATGTTAACGGCAAAAGAAGCCGCCGCCTCATCAGCAGCAGCTCCTGGCCGTATCTGAAAATATAATTAGTCCTCTTTGTTCAAAGAGCCACGGCGTACCACTGTCTTCGCATATGCTACAAGCAGCAGCGTGCCGACAATACCTGTCGTAATAATATTGGATATACCCGCCATCATTCCCTGCGCAAACAGCTTCTCAAGAGGCTCTTTGTAAATCAGGATATCAAGACAGGGCGCCACAAGGCCCCATGCAAGCAGATGTGCAATCACCTGCGCCACATTGAAACGGACAATCTTCTTCGTGTCAAGCCCTTCGCCAATTTCCATCTTCATCGTCACGACGCCGATGACAAGGCCGACAAACGCCGAAGCGATAATCCAGCTCCACCAAGGCCCGTAACTCGTCGCGTCAAGCAGCGTATGTCCGATAAAGCCAATCAGCATACCTACAATCGGTCCAAACAGAGTGGCAAATACTGCTTCCACCGCATACTGTAAACTGATGACCGTATTCGGAACCGGTGTCGGAATGGATACCTTCCCGAGCACAAAAAACAGCGCCGCGCCGATACCAATCGCAACCACACTTTTCACAGAAAGTTTCTTCATTATAAATTTTCCTCCCTCTCATGCATCACACATGTAAGATATGTATTGTATTTTCACACATAGCTATTATAGACTGATACCCGCTGTCATGTCAACATTCCCGACATTTTTCCTAAACTATTTGGTAACGGTTCAGCCATGCAGAATCGATTGTGCATGGCTGAACTGTCACATTCATTTTATGTATGAAATTTTTGTTCTTTGTGTAGAAAAAAAAAGAATAGTCTGCTATAATAAAAGAACGCATGGAGTAAGAGGAGGAATAGGCCATGAAATATAAAAACGACAAAGTGTTACAAAGTCTTAGCAGGATGGAACCTGTTGAGGGAAATAGAGAGGGCTCCCAGATTCAGGAACGTCTTGCAGACGGAAGGGACAAATTCAATCAACTGGTAGGAGGCGTCTGTACATCTGTCATGAAAATCAGCGCTTTGGACCTTGCTATGAAAAACAGCACTGACAAAATAGCCCAGATTAGCGACACGGTCAAAAACATATCTTCCACAGTGGTGAGCGCTTCCCAACTGACAGAAGAAAGTATGAACGAGGTTGTCAACGCCCATGAGAATTTTACCGAATCCATCACCCAGGTGTCTTCCGCATCGGGTGAGATTATGGAAGACATGGAGTCAAGCAGCCGTGAAGTGTCCCTCATCTTCGAGGAATCCCAGAGGACTATCAATAAATCCGATGAAGTGAAGGAAGATATGCATGACCTTCTCGAAATCATCAAGAGAATGAATGAGGTAATCAAGGGAATCAATTCCATTTCCACCCAGACCAACATGCTCGCCCTGAACGCTTCCATCGAAGCTGCCAGAGCCGGGGAGGCCGGCAAGGGATTTGCAGTGGTTGCCGAACAAATCAGGAGCCTTGCGGACGCAACCAAACAGCTTACCGCTAACATGGACGGTTTCGTCGCAGAAATCGAATCGGCCGCTACCATGAGTTCCGACAGCCTTGACCAGACGGTTGAAGAACTGGGTAAGATGCGTGAAAACCTGAGCAAAGTACTTGAGAACAACCAGAAGAATGTCACTAACATTGTCAATATAACCGACTCTATCACGACAATCGCCGCTACCAGTGAAGAGATTTTCAGTGCTGTTACGAATGTACAGGATCAGATGAGCCGACTGCATGAGGAATGTTCGACGCTGAACGAACAGTCTGTTGAGTTGGAACGAGTATCTGAGGACCTTGCTGAGAATATGAAGCCTGTATCCGAAATTGAAAAGGGATTGGACGATACTGCCAAGTTGATGGGACAGATGGTACAGGATGTGTTCTATATGTTGGATAACCGCCGTTTTATCACCAATGTACAGAACGCCGTAACCGCGCACCAGAACTGGCTGCACACATTAGAGAAAATGGTACGGCATCATGAATGCCTTCCTCTCCAGACAGACGACACGAAATGCGCTTTCGGCCATTTCTACTATGCTATGAATCCACGCAATAAGATGATTTCTCCCATATGGGTCGACCTCGCCGAGAAACACCGTCGTTTCCATAACCATGGCAAGAATGCAATCTCCGCCATCAGGACACAGGATTATGATAAGGCAGAAAACGAATATCATCAGGCAGCAACACTCTCCGAGGAGCTTATCGGGGATTTCAAGAAAATCATCGCCAACGCGGAAGCGTTAGAGCGCGACCATATGCAAGTATTTGCAGAGTAGATTTTTAAGAAACAATGCTTTGACGGCAGATAGAATTTTTTAAATAAAGAAGGATAGACAAAACATCAGCATTCCGACAGGAAACTTATATGTTTTATCTATCCTTTTTACTTTTTGTTTACTGAGGGTACCATTAATTCTTAAAACTATGGATTGGCGCCGGTATCCTGCCGCCGCGCCCGACGAAAGCGTCACAGGAGAAGCTGTTGACAGGCATAATCGGGGCATATCCAAGCAGCCCGCCAAACTCCACCGTCTCTCCCACGCCCTTGCCGATGACAGGAATCAGCCTCACCGCCGTTGTCTTCTGGTTGACCATGCCAATCGCCATCTCATCCGCAATGATACCGGAAATTGTGGTCGCCTTCGTATCCCCCGGAATCGCAATCATATCAAGCCCTACGGAACATACGCAAGTCATGGCTTCTAACTTCTCCAATGTCAATGCGCCTGCCGCCACCGCATCTATCATTCCCTTATCCTCGCTGACCGGAATAAATGCGCCGCTAAGGCCGCCCACATAGGAGGACGCCATCACACCGCCTTTTTTCACCTGGTCATTGAGCAGGGCGAGCGCCGCAGTCGTACCTGGCGCACCCACTTGCTCCAAACCGATTTCACACAAGATATCGGCCACGGAATCCCCGATGGCAGGCGTAGGGGCAAGGGACAAATCCACGATGCCAAATGGCACATCCAACCGTTTGGAAGCCTCTTTCGCCACAAGCTGTCCCACACGGGTCACCTTAAACGCCGTCTTCTTAATCGTCTCGCACAACACTTCGAAATTCTCTCCCCGGACTTTCTCAAGGGCTGTCTTCACAACCCCCGGGCCGCTGACTCCTACATTGATAATCTTGTCCGCCTCCGTGATGCCATGGAAGGCCCCCGCCATAAAGGGATTGTCATCCGGCGCATTGCAAAAAACAACCAGTTTCGCACAGCCCAGAGAATCCTGTTCTTTCGTGGCCTCAGCCGTCTCCCGTATCACCTCTCCCATAAGCTTGACGGCGTCCATATCGATTCCCGTCTTGGTGGAACCTACGTTGACGGAACTGCAAACCCTCTCCGTGACAGACAACGCCTTGGGAATCGAACGGATTAACATCTCATCCGCCGCCGTCATTCCCTTCGACACCAATGCGGAATAGCCACCGATAAAATTGACTCCCACCTCATGGGCCACCTTATCCAGTGTGTTCGCAATGGATACGAAATCTTCCGGCGTCTTGCAGGCCGCCCCGCCAATCAGCGCCACGGGCGTCACGGAAATCCTCTTATTGACAATCGGAATCCCGTATTCATCGGAAATATATTCTCCGGTGGATACCAAGTCTTTTGCCGCATTATATATCTTATGGTAAATCTTCTCATTGAGCAGCTTCAAATCCGCGTCAATACAGTCCAACAGGCTGATACCAAGCGTTATCGTCCTCACGTCAAGGTTTTCTTTCTCTATCATCTCATTTGTTTCTGCTACTTCGAATATATTAATCATATTTTACTCCATTCCCAACTGCTTCCGGGCAATACTTTCATCCCAGCTTTCGGCTAAATTCTGTGCATCTGGTTAAAAATTTCTTCTTTCTGGCATTTGATAATGACGCCGATGCTCTCTCCGACCTGCTCCAACTCTCTCACAATAATACCGAAATCCTTGTCCGTCTGGTTCGTATCCACAATCATCATCATATTAAAATAGTCCTGCACAATGGTCTGTGAAATATCCAGGATATTAATCTGGTTTTCCGCCAGATAAGTGCACACCCTGGCGATAATTCCTACCGTATCTTTTCCCACAACCGTAATAATTGTCTTTTTCATCGTTTCCTCCAAGCCTTTCTTTTGCTATGTAAATTATATTTCAATCATCTGCGACACTTCGCTGCGCTTCGCCACGTACAGCGGAAAATCATCGCCTCTATAAGGCGTATCTGACATTGTCACCTCAACCCTGACTGTCTCATAAGCAAGCTCCGGCAGGTTATTGTCCTGGCTCAAATGTCCAAGCACCACTGCCCGCATATCATCATGCAAGACCCTGCCAAGCAGCTTTCCCGCCGCCTCGTTGGATAAATGTCCCCGTTCCCCCAGAATACGCTGCTTCAGATAATATGGATAGGGCCCGACCTGGAGCATGTTAATGTCATGGTTCGCCTCCAAGTACAATACATCCAAGTCCCTTAAACATTCCACCGTATAATCGTTGTAATATCCCAAATCAGTGATTACGGCTACTTTCTGCTTGTCATGGCTGATACGGTATGCCACCGGTTCCGCGGCATCATGGGACGTCCGAATCGGATAGACGGTTACATCTTTCACGATACATTTTTCGTCCGCCTGAACGCACTGGAATAACGAATCGTCGATTTTCCCCAGGGACTGCGCCTGCCTGATTGCCTTAATCGTGCCCTTCGTAGCGTAAATCGGTACGCCGTATTTCCTGGCAAGCACCCCCAGACCGTTGATATGGTCCGCGTGTTCATGGGTGATAAAAATGGCGTCAATCTCGCTCATTTTAATGCCAAGCTCTTCCAGGCCCGCCTCCGTCCGCTTACCGCTGATTCCCACATCCATCAGAAGATGCGTGGCGTCAGAGCCTACATAAACACAATTACCGCTGCTTCCGCTAGCTATACTGCATAATCTCATAATTTGTATCTTTTCTTTCTGTATTTTGTTGTACCAACCTCAATGCTTCCAGTAAATCTCAATCACATCTCCGCTGTAGATTGCCTCCATATATTTCGCATCCCTGCCGTTTAACCGGGTTGCAATCCCGCTGCCCTGGGGCTTGGAAAGGTCAAAATCAATGTATTGGAAGACATCCACAAACACATATTGCTGCTTGCCGGACAGACACACCTGCATACCGTTCACCGTCACATATATGGTGCCTCCCGACTGTTTCCCCTGCCCGCGCGCTGCTTCTTCCTTGTCTTCCCCGGCGCTCTCCTTCTCCTGGGAAGGGGATGTACTCTCTGCGGCTGCCTCCGGCGCCGCCGCCTGCTCCGTCTGATTCATAACCGGAATCATATTATCCGTGCTGTTATCCGCACCTGCCGCCGCGTCAGAAGCTTGCATCTTATTGTCTGTCTGTAGGCCTGCCTCCGGCGCACTATTTGCCATATCTGCCATATTGCTGCCTGCGCCTGCCATATTGCTGTCCACGTCCGGCATTGTGCCTGTCGCATGGCTGTCCGTGCCTGACGGCGTTTCCGCCGCCGCGCCGTCACTGTCTACGGCCTGCTTTCTATCTGCGCTGTCAGCCGATACGCCGGTTCCTCCGTCCGTCCATGCCGTACTGTCCTGTGCCGTCACGCCGTCTTCCGTCTCGTCACTGCCATAATAAGTGCCGTCGTCTTCCGGCAGGTCAGCGAAGGAATCCGCAGCGCCGCTTTCATATTTATCCCGGTCGGACAACTGCAACTGTTCCATTGTCCAGACTACAGAGAAATTTTCATATACCTTGGTATCCATATCCGCCAGTTTGTTGTTCACATAGATATTCATCTCCTGATTGATGACCACATCCATAAACTCCGCCACCTGACGCACCGTATAGTAGCTGAGTATTTCAATATTGTCGTTGTCCTGTATGCTGTAATAGCCGGACTGTAGTTCACCATTCACGCTGACAAACTTAGGCAGGTCGATTCTCTTCTCATTTACTTCCACATGCATGGTAGCGCCGTATTCCGGGAGCTGGTTCACGTCAAGATGGGCCGCCTCCCCCGCCGTGGAAACTTTCACCCTAATCTGGTCGTTTGCATGGATTGGCGTATAGATATCGGCCTCATTGCCGTTGACGGTAATCACCGCCGCCTCGCCGAGCATTCCTCTTGCGATACGCGGCTTGCCGTTCACGATATAATTCAGCTCCTTGCCACGTTTCGGGAACAGCCCGTCATTGGCGAACTCCGCCTGCATTGCCGCATCTACCACCGCCACTTTATTATTATCGTAAATCTTGATTCTCTGGTCGTTAAAATACACGAAGATAAAATTGTTGCTCTGCTCATAGAAACTCAGGCAGATACCAATCGGCGTAACCATCAGGGAATCCCGTCTGGCGCTTTCTTCCAGGAACTCGATGTTGCGCATCACTTCCTCGCCTCTTACCGCAACCCTTTCCCTCTGTATGCCGAGCTGGTCCGCCAGTGCGTCCGTATATCCCGGAAGCCTGCCGCCCCCGCCGACCACGAACACGGCGCTGACCGAACGGTCGCCGTTCAGCTCCTTAATCTTATCGGCCACCTGCTTGGTCATATCGCCAATCACCTCAGCCGTCACTTCCGCAATCTTTTCCGATGAAATCGTCTGGGTCAACCCCATAATATCCTGGTACTCCACATTCTCGTGAATGCCCGCTTCTCTTTTGATTTGCTCCGCCGTAGCGAAATCCACAAGACAATGCCTGGCAACCACTTCCGTCAGACTGTCTCCCGCAATCGGTATCATGCCATAGGCAATGATACTGCCGTCCTTCGTGACGGAAATATCGGAAGTTCCGGCGCCCACGTCAACCAACGCGATATTTAACATACGGTACATCTCCGGGATTGCCACCTGGATTGCAGCAATCGGCTCCAACGTCAGGTTCACCACCTCGAGCCCTGCTTCTCCCACCGCCTTATACAGACCATCCACCACATCTTCCGGCAGGAAAGTGGCGATAATATCGGCCCCGATGGTCTTGGCTTTATGCCCCTCCAGGTTTCCCATCGTATAACCGTTCATATAATAACGTACTACGGAATATCCCACACAATAAAACTTGAGGTCCGTATCGTTTTTCTCCAGAAACTCCTCATACGCCTTCTCCACGCCCAGAGAATCCAGGGCATAAATATCCTCCCCGTTAACTTCCCTGTCGCCGCCAAGCTCCGTATCCACCCGCACCGTCACAGTCTTAAGGACGCGGCCCGCCGCAGCAATACACACGTCTCTCAAATTCCGTCCGATTCGGTCCTCCAGCTCCGTCTTGACTTCGCTAATCGTCTCGCCCACTTTATAAATATCGTGAATCTGGCCATCCAACATGGCCCTCGTCCCATGCTCCCTAATGCTCTGCGTGACAACGTAAAACTTCTCTCCCACGCGGTAGCCTACGGTTCCCACGATGCTTCTCGTCCCAATGTCCAAACCAAAAACCAACTGTCCCGGAAATTTCACTGCTTCTGACACTAACCTTCCCCCAATTTCTTATCAATCTGTTTATAGACACTCTCCAATGTTCCACTGTTATCAATCACCACAGAGCAGCGCCTGCGGAATTCCTCCGCCGAAAGCTGTCCCCGCATAATGCTGTCTATCTTGTCGTCGGTATATCCTCTGGATGCTTTCAGCCTGTCTCTTCTGACTTCCTCGTCCGTATGGATATACCACATCTCATCCACTATCTGTCCGTATCCGTCCTCAATCAGAAGCGCCGCTTCCAGGAAAAGATAGTCAATCCGTCCTACCTGCCGCTCTGCCGAAATCGCTTCCATGATATAGTCTTTCACGGCGGGATGCACAATCCTGTTTACCTGCTCAAGAAGCCTCCTGTCACCGAAAATCTCCGCCGCCATCTTTCCTTTGTCAATCCTGCCATCCTCCGACAGAATCCCCCTGCCAAGAAGCGAGACAATCCGCCCGTAACAGACGCCTCCCGGCTCCTCCAACCCGTGCGCCACCTGGTCAGCGATGATGACACGACAGGAAGTGTGTTCCTGCAAGTAAGACAGGATACGGGATTTCCCCGCACCCACGCCGCCCGTAATCCCGATTACTCTCATCTTTTACCCCATTTCTCTCCGCGCATCCCGGCTTGTGAAAGCATTCCGTTCGAGGCGTCTGCGCCTTGCTACTTCGCCTCATACCAGTCGCTTCCCGTGTGCAGGTCAATTTCCAGATTCACGGACAACTCGGCCGCATGCTGCATTTCCTCTGTCAGAATACGCCGCACCTGCTCTTCTTCTTCCGCCAGCGTCTCAATCAACAGCTCGTCGTGAACCTGCAAGATTAACCTGGATTCCAGATTCTCCTTGTGAAGCCTCTCCCAGACCCGTATCATGGCAATCTTCATGATATCCGCCGCGGTGCCCTGAATCGGGGAATTCATAGCCACACGCTCCCCGAAAGAACGCTGCATGAAATTGCCGGAAGACAACTCCGGAATGGGTCTTCTGCGCCCGTACATCGTCTCCACATAGCCGTTTTTCTTCGCATTCTCCACCATCGTATCGAGAAATTTCTTTACCTCCGGATATGTCTCGAAATACTGCTCTATATATTCCGCCGCTTCTTTCTTGGAAATGCTCAAATCCTGACTTAATCCGAAGGAACTGATACCGTATACAATACCGAAATTAACGGCCTTCGCGTTCCTTCTCTGCAAATCCGTCACTTCCTCAAAAGGCGTATGGAAAACCTTAGAAGCCGTGATACGGTGGATATCCTCATCCATCTTGTACGCCTCAATCAACTGCCTGTCGCCGGACATATGGGCAAGCACCCTCAGCTCAATCTGCGAGTAGTCCGCGTCCATAAACAGGAACCCTTCCATCGGCACAAACACCTTGCGGATTCTGCGCCCAAGCTCCATGCGCATCGGTATATTCTGCAAATTCGGCTCCGTGGAGCTGATACGCCCGGTGGCCGTGATTGTCTGGTTAAAAGTAGAATGGATTCTGCCGCCCTCGTCAATATATGCCGCCAAACCGTCCGCATATGTGGATTTTAATTTCGCAAGCCCTCTGTATTCGAGAATATCCGATACCACCGGATATTCCGGCGCAAGCTTCTCCAATACATCCGCGGCAGTAGAATACCCGGTTTTCGTCTTCTTGCCGCCCTGAATGCCCATCTTTACAAAAAGGACTTCGCCGAGCTGCTTCGGGGAATTAATGTTAAATTCGCACCCCGCCTGCCTGTAAATAGACTGTTCCAGTTCCGCAATCCTGCCCACTAACGCTTCCCCGTAGGCCTTCAATTCATCCGGCTTCACAAGCACGCCATACTGTTCCATCTCATAGAGCGCCTTCGTAAGCGGCATCTCAATCTGATACATCAAATCATACATACCCTGCTCGCGCAGTTTCTCTCTTAAAAGAGGCGCCGCCGCCAGACAGACATAAGCGTTAAAGCAGGCAAACTCCACAAACGCCTCAGGGTTCGCATTGTAAGCATCGGCATAACCCGCTTTGCCACAGACCTGGTTTCTGTCAGGAATCGTAAGCCCTAAGTATTCGCTGGCGATATCCTCCGCCGCATAATCATTTTTGAGAGGATTTAACAGATACGCCGCAATCAGGATATCGAAATAATGTTCCTCACGGTAAGGCCCCATCACGTCTTCTGGCCCGCTCTCCCCGTCGCCTCTGTCTTCGATGCATCCGTATATTTTTTTGATATCAAAAACGCTTAGTTTACATAACTTCTCATCGTTCAGCCTGGCAATCTGACTGCACAGATACTGGGGCGTCACAAGCCCCTGGCAAGGTACAAACCGGACTTCTTTCTCATGAACGGCAATGGCAGCTCCCATACAATCTTCCATGCCACCGCCGTCCGCAAAAACCGCCAAGCCAAATTCGCATTTCTCCGCTCCCTGCCCGGCCGTCCGGCATCGCGCGAACAATTCCTCCACTTCGGCAAATTCCGTCACTTCCCCAAAATATATTGTCTGCGGGTTTTTGACGGCCACATCTTTCTCGAACCGGGAAAGCATATTTTTAAATTCAAGCTGCTTACACAGCACATATGCTTCCTCCGTATAGAAACTGCCCACCCTGGCATCCTCGAAACGGTAATCGATTGCGCTGTCCACATTGATGGTCGCTAACGTCTTGCTCAAATCGGCAAGCTCTTTATTGTTTATCAACGATTCGCGGATGGATTTCTTCGTGATTTCTTCTACGTGGGCATATATATTATCCAGGGAACCAAATTGTACCATCAGTTCTGTCGCGGTTTTCTCCCCCACCTTGGGCACGCCGGGAATATTGTCCGCCGTATCTCCCATCAGGGCTTTCAAATCGATAAACTGAATCGGGTTGACCCGGTATTTATCCTCCACATCCTTCGCATAGTAATCCTCAATCTCTGTCCTGCCGCCCTTGGTCTTGGGAATCCTGATTTTAATATGGTCCGTGGCAACCTGCAGAAGGTCTCTGTCGCCGGAGACAAGCGCAACCTCCATGCCTTCCCGCTCACCGCGTTTCGCGATTGTCCCCAGGATATCGTCCGCCTCAAGTCCGGCTTTCTCCACGATACAGATTCCCATGGCCTGCAGCATCTGCTTCATCACCGGTACTTGTTCCCTGAGTTCCGGCGGCATAGGCTTTCTTGTGCCTTTGTATTCCTTATAAATCTCATGGCGGAAAGTAGGCGCATGCACGTCAAACGCCACCGTCAGATAATCCGGCTGCTCTTCCTCCAAAATCTTAAACATAATATTCAGAAAACCGTACACCGCATTGGTGTGCAGTCCCTGTCCGTTCGTCAGGTCAGGCACTCCGTAAAATGCCCTGTGCAATATACTGTGTCCGTCTATCAATACAAGTTTCTGACCCATATCCCCTGAACCTTTCCAACTATAATCAAATATCGGAATCCGAAAATCACATTCGGAATACAATGCATAACGCAATAATAATCGACGCCGCCACAGCCGCTTCCAGGCACAACAATGTATACCACAACATCCTGTGCACATTAATACGGTGCTCAGCGCCCTGCAGTTTCATAAGAAGTTCTTTCTGTAAATTAAAATTGCTGCCTCCCTCAAGCCGTTCCAAGCCCTCTTCTACCAGAAATTGGATTGACAATTCCTCCATACATTCCGGACATCCCTCTATATGCTCCACAAATTCTTCTAATTTACTGCCATCCAACTCATCCTGCAGGAAGGAAGGTATTTTTTTCTCTGTCTCTTTACAGTCCATACCCCTGCCCTATCTTTCCGCATAACCTATTATGTGCCCACACAGATTTTATTATATACCATAACAGTATCTTTTGAAAAGTCTTGGGCGGCAAAAAATATGCCGCAATATTCCGTATCATCCGAATATCGCGGCATAATCCATCGCTATTTTTATTTTTTGCCTTTCTGGTTGTCGTCCGAAGTCTCAAGCAGATGCCCCTCATCTTGTTTGGCAGTGGGCAGCCCCAGCCTGCTTGTGTATTCTCCGGCCGCCGCTGCCTCAATAGCAGCCGTCATCGTGCATCGCCCGTCGAAACATGCGCCCTCGTCAATCACAAGGGAAGATGCGGTAATATTGCCTGCAATCTTACCTGTAGAGAGAAGTTCCAGTTTACCGCTGACAACGATATCACCGTCTACCTTACCTGAAATGATGACGCTCTGGGCGGTAATATTGCCTTTGACCTGTCCCGTAGCGCTTAGAATCAGTTTCTTCTCACATGTACAATTCCCGTTAATCACACCGTCAATCCGGATTGTCTCGGGGGATGCAAGGTCACCGTCAAAGACAGTTCCATCTCCAATCAGTGTGCCAACTTTTGTCTTCGCGTCATCCGCATAAGAATCATTTTTGTTTCTTCCTAGCATAATTCCATTCTCCTTTTATCCTTTTGCTTCAAATACATCCAACGGGTCTACCGGCTCTCCCTCATGGATTACCTGATAATCCAGTTGTATATTATTTGCTCCTAATGTGACTAAAGTGTCGCCTGCCTGAACCTGTGCGCCTTCCGTCTGCAAAGATTCGGCTTCCTGCAAAAACATGTAACGCGTCCTGTATCCGCCCTCATGTTCTATTTCAATAATCAACGGATAAGTATCGTCAGAACCAACCGATACAATTGTACCGTCGCCTGTCGCAATCACATTCCCCGCATTCTGCGTGTCGATGGAAACATACGGATGGTCCTGGGCATATTTGACAGACACATCACCCTGTTCGGAATAGGGATAAAGCCCCGGGACAGGAACCTCCTGCTCCGCTTCCCCCGTCTCTTCGGCTTTGCCTGCATCACCTATCCCCATATTGGTTTTCGCCGCCTCAAGCAGCGCTTTGTTCTCCGTCGTCAGGGCATCGTTCTTATCGTTCAGCTCTGTCTTCTCCGCCTCCAACTGCCGCACCAATTCTTCCTGGGACGCCAGTTTCTCCAAAAGCTCCTCCGAAGATGCATCGGATTCCCCCTTCGCAGACTTGCCCAAAGTCCCGCTCTGGTAACCCGTCCAATATTGATAAGCTAACCATCCACACACGATGCAGACAAGGAGTATCAATACAAAAACCCCTCTTAAAATCGAGCGTGAAATATGAATCTGCTTATTGCTTAATCCCGTATTGGAAATAAGCAGGACAGAGAAAGATTCTTTCCGCTTATGCTTGCGTTGTTTCATAAAGCTCTCCATTCCGCCGCTATATCTGACGGCATAATATTTACTATCCCGGTTGCAGAAAACAAAAGATAATCTGCGGCCCGACATCGCGCTCCGGCTATTATAGCACATCTGCAGGCGCTGCCCCATCCGCATTTTCCTCCGGTGCGGCTGCTTCTGCCGTTACCTCCTCTGTTTGTTCCGTAACCGATGCCACACCTTTCTCATTCACCGTATAAGAAACGCCGTCAACCGTCACAGAAACATTCTTCTGCAATGCGCCGGTTTCATCATAATAATATGTATTTCCGTCCGGTCTTAGTACCAGCCCTGTCTGCATAACCGCATTTTCATCAAAATAATATTCCACGCCCTCAATTGTCACGTCTTCCCGCAGTGCATGTCCGTCCTTGGTTGCCAGGAAATATTTCCCTGACTCATCCTCGAACCAACACCCTTTCTGCACGAAGCCATTTTCGTCCAGATGGTATTTCTTATCCTCCCAGTTCGCCCAACAAGACCGCTGCATCCTGTAATTCGCATAAAAAACTGT
>CAMWBY010000011.1 GCA_947172645.1 uncultured Lachnospiraceae bacterium
ATAAATCATAAAATTTCTGTAAATTTTAAAGTGCAGTGGAATTTACTTCTGCACTAGAATTTAAAATTTCAAGTCAGCCTTTTATACATCCCATTCAATGTCTATATCTACATCCTAAAAATTTCAACCTTCAATATATGGCCTTACTTCAAATCTCAACAGCGCATCATATACCCTCTTCGGTACTTTATTCTTATACTTATCAGCCATAATCAATATATCAGCCTGTTTATGCCTTTTATATTCCTCAAATGCTTCTTCGGGTGTCCTCCAATAGGACAACCGGATTACTTCATCATGACCATATGGTTTAATCTCTCCATAATACATTTTCATTTTACTGTCATACCTTACCCCTAACGGCAAATCCATCCTCGCATTCTTCCATACTGACCTATGCTTCTTGCAGTTAGACAACATCGTATTCAATGTCTGGGGAATGATACAGCATTTATCAGGCGCGTACTCTTTATTACCCTGGAACAATAAATCTTTATCAACTGCCATAGATTCACCATCACATTCATAATATTCCGCACTCCACCACTCCGCAAATGCATCCTTGTCATTCAGCCATAAATCGCACATAAAGGAACCGTTCTTATCCTCATAGCACCGAATATAAATGCCATTCCAGATGGAATATGCAGCATTGGATTTCAGGGTAATATATGGTATGTATTCCTGTTGTCTGCCTAATTCCTCTACAAGCATAATCCCGCGCTGCAAATCCATATATTCTTCATTGCTTACCCAGATAAGGTTCCTGTAATAGCAATTATTCTTATCCCTGTCAATGTGCCATATTTTGTTATAGTCATATGAATTTTCAAGGAAGTGCTCTGCAACTAATTTATCTGTATAGGTATCAATCTTTTTATCTATGCCACTAAGCGTATAATGTGCATAACCTGTTTTGTGCATATAGAAATTATTTCGTAGGTTATTTACCATTCGTCCATAGTTTGATAACCAATAATTATTTGTCTCATTTACCAACACAAATACTTCATCATTTGAAATCAATTCTATTCCTGATTTCTTAATATCCAGCACCCCTTTATCTGCTATAGATAAATACTCTTTAAATTCTTTTCTCTGTTCTAATTTCTTTTTGCTACTCATTTTTACTATAAAAATTCCTTTCGATATATCTTTAGATAGCCAACACAAAATCGTGTTCACTAATATTTGAGCATCCAGATTTGTATGCTCCGATTCCTATTCATAATAAAAGAGAGTCCAGAACAAGACTCCCTGATATAATCCAATATTCAATTGTATGTTTTCCCCAAAATTGGGGAATCTCAATTCTGCGAAACCGTGATATAACGGCTCCAAAATGGGGGACATTGTTTTCCTCCACTTGTGGGGGAAAGAATATCGCAACCATTTTAAAAGGGTTGCTTGCATCCAAAACTGGACACATCTTTTCGCCTAGAACCTGACAATTAGACCACCATGGACTAATCCATGTAATCCATACAAATTTGCAGTTGTACCACCGTGGGACTACTTTTATACACTTCTGTGGAAAACTCAACACTTTGTAGGTGCTGAGTTTAAACCCTTCGCAAGATTTAAGGTTTTTTACTTTGAACAGAAATAGGTTTTTCTCAAAACTAGAGAAATCTTTTATAATATCTGACTATCCAATTTTGGATAGTAAAGCCCTCAAGGAATAATCGCTGATAACTCAAACGGTATAATCATTTCGATTGTCATTAACAAAGAACGAATTTATTTTATCAAACACCATAAAAGGATTGCTTATCAGATTTTCAGATATGCATACTATGCACTTTAGAATCACCAGAATTAGCTGAAGGAAATTTTTCCTTGGGGTTTTATCCAAACGGAAGTATTTTTTATAAGACTTCCATTACATAAAGGGCTATAACAAATCATTATACACCAATATATTCAGTCCTACATAATGTCTGATTCTAACGTGAAATTATTTCCAATTAGAAAATTTCATTCTGCATGTTTCAAATCATCCAAAATAGAGAATTAAGAATTTTCGACCACATATGGGCGACTAAGTTAAACTTAGCCCGTTTACTTATGGACAATTCTGTCCAACCGTGATAACAACCGTACCTACAGGTACACACCAGTTACCCACGGGGAACCATCGTCTCACGGGACTATGGTATGTCGCATAATACCACCCACCCGAATATTTCATACTGGCAGCAGGTATTGTGTCATAGTGTCACAACCTTTGTAAAATGCTGAAATTACAGTTGTCACCACAGGACAACCATTGCCAAAAGTGATTCGTTGTCCACAGAGGACAACACTTTCCATATTTACGGAATCTGTTTGAACCGAAAACGTATATTTTTAGGAGAAGCCCAAATTGGTATCACCGATTATGTTTCCATTGTGAGAAGTTGATTAATCCGACATCTGGAATAATACCCTGATTCAAACCGTAATTATTAGGGTTTGATTTTCTAAGGCCGCATTTCGCGCCTTTAGGCTCTGCAATTGTCAAAAGTTTTGCTTTTGCTTTCTAAAGTTGCATTTAACAACTCTTAAATTAACTAGTTTCATGATAATTTTGATTTCCCTTTTTGGAGAATCAAGTTTTTATTTTGCCCCTTTTGAATTTACTTGTTTTCAAGGATGTAAATATTCTTTACACCCTTTACCATTTCACTTTCAAGGTAACTGCCAGTGACCTCCACATAATCCTTCCAATCGGACTAATCGGCGAATAACCGTATATTTCAAAAGATACGCTTATAATGCGTACTCTAAAATTTTCGGGGGACGTTACAATATAGCCATCCTTATAAGGTATGTAAACCTTTGTACCTACTGAAAATAAATGTCCACGATGGACATAATACAGTTTCCCTTCAAAGGGGTATCGCGAAACGTTATAGCCCTATTAATAGTCGGAAAATCCCATCTATACATATGTGCCACAAATGGCTGCGTCAATTTTGTCGAAGCCGTACTTTTTTGTGTATGTTGAATATAAATATTACTATGTCCTTTGAAAGCTAATGTACTGTTTACGCTCTCACTCCAATCGAAGTGTAACCGTAATTTTACAGTAGTGTCTAATTTGACGCACCTTTCATATTTTCAGGGGGTACAAAATTTTGTACTGCCTCAATTGAATTTAAATGCTTCTTCAATAAATATAGGGGGGTGTCTTTTTTAGCCACTACCCTACACGACACTTTTACTTTCATCAATGCAGATCATCTGTATCAATAAATTCTAAATCCTTTCCAGTAACACAAAATAACTCATAGCCGATTTTACGACCATGAGATTCATTAATGTTTATATCATCTGTCTTGGATGATATAATATCCTGTTTTGGTGCTTCCGAATTTTTCGGAGACACCACTTTGCATGGTTCATCCTGTCCCACACAATCAATGTTTACTAATGGTAGGTTCATTTGAACCTCACCTTCTGTAGGCATGTCCAATATTTCTTCTATAGGGAAATCAATAGGTTCTCCCCAGTTATCATCATTATTTAAGAAATCAAACTGTTCAAAGACACTTTCATCTTTAATCTGAAACTCTAATTTCTCGACCCATCTTCCATCGCTAGCTGTCATATATTCTTGCACACGTTTTGCAGCAATTTCCTGTTGTAGTGTTCTATTCTTATTGGTAATATATTTTTGCACTTTTCTAATCGTTTCTTTGTCATATGTATCACCGTATCCATCACTGATACGATTATAAATTTGAGCTAAACGCCTATTATTATCTGCCTGTTCTTTATTTTTCTGCGTTAGCGAGATTTTATGTTGGACACCGTACCAATTTTCATAATTTGATGCATATTCCTCACAGGCACCCTTATCCACATATCTACTGTAACAGTTTTTAATCTGCCTTAATTTATCGCCATCACGTACCTTGTCATTACTCTTATAAATATAAATTATCTTGATTGTAGATAGAATTTCGTTATATCTAATACAAGTCCTTGGTGAAATATCCGCTTGTGATGCAATAAATTCCATAGACATAGTTCCAATCCTGCCTTGTAACTTTCTCATATTTTTAGACCAGTTAAATGTACTTACTACTGCAACAAAGTATTTCAGCATAGAAATCTTTTTCTTCATAATCTCATTACAGCTTAAAATTATATGTACTTCATTTGGAAATATTGTTACAAACTGCTCTTTCTCCGTATCCAGATACATACTTGAAAAATCAAGGAGATATTCATTGGACATTTTGGTGCTGAAATCCTGTAATATTTTAATCACATTGGCAAGTTGTAATTCAAAAATACCCCTCTGCAATGAATCAAGGAATACTTTTTCATATTTCTCTTGTGAACCTATAAGGGTATATGCCATCCTGTTTACAGACACACAATCCACTTCTGATGATTTGTTATATAACGAAATACTTTCATCCATTATTGTTCTTAATGCTATGTATGCCAATACACCATCTTGTGTTAAATTAAATCCTGTAACCAAATCTTTCTTCAAAAACAATTTATCCACTTTTTGTGCTCCTTTTTTATTCTTTTTTTATGCTATTTTTCTAGTGTGACAACTACCCCTCAAAAATGGCTATGGTTGTCCAAAATATGGTGACAACAGGACAGATAGAATGGCCATAGTTGGCACACTTATAAGTAAGAGATAATTAGTAAGTAAGAGAATTAGATATAGGAGAGACTCATTTGCAATGAGTTACCCTTTCCAAATCTAATTTTTCTCATATCCTTTTATTACTTCTTCTATATAGTTTTCTTTCTTAAAAATAAATACACTTCTTTTACCATCCTCATCTGTTCTGTCTGGTTTAATATCTACAATAGTAAATCCATTCTTTAATAAATTCCTTGCTAGCTTTGCTGTAAAGATTACAATTGTATTTTTCTCCATGGGTTACTGACTCCTTCTATGCACTTTTACATCTTAATTTAATATCTCTATTGCCTTATTCTCTATTTCCTGTAATGATTTATCATTTAATGCTGGAATCCAATATGCTGTATCTGATTGTTTTGTATATGGAAAATCAAAAGTATAATCTCCTATAGAGCAATCTAACATTCCACAATCCTTATGAATTGCTAAACTATTTAGCTGATCTACTGATTTTTTAATTGTTTTATCTATGCAAATTACATCATAATCAGTATCAGACATTCTTTCAGAACAAATGGAATCCTCATATGAATAATGTACTGTTTCTTCTGGCATACACTGAATCAATACTTCTAAATCAGCTTTATCTATCAATGATAAATATGTAGGACATTTTTCTTGTAGTATTTCCATATCACATAATATCTTCTTATTATCCTGTAATTCAGATTTGAAACGCTTCAATATTTCTGCTTCATACATGACATCTGCCCTGTTAGGTTCTTTCCTGTTTGGATTCTCTGTCAGGAAATTTGTATATACTTTTTCATAACGATACCCATAATTGGATTCTGCATATAACCTGATCCATGTTGGATTTTTGATTAGTGCAAAATATTCTAAATCCACATCTTCATCAATCTTGCCATTGTCATTAAATTCTGGCTGATACTTTGCAATCTCATATTGCTCATACATATATGCTTCTGTCCTGCTTCTAAATTCTGTATAATCTACATATAAAACTTGGTTATAGCAGTAACCTCCCAAATGTCCGTGTTCAAAATGTTGTCTTAATCTTTTGAATAAATCACCACAACTACCTATGTAAATTATCTCTTCATCTTTATTGAGAAATTTGTATACATATCCTTTCAAGCTACACCACCTTATTATTTTTTACATGGTAAACTTGGAGTCCAATGATAATTACAAGACTCCATAGTACCATTTCTACATTTCATTATTCAGTTTTTAATCATTATTTATTGGAATCTCATTGTGCAGACTCGCACAGTGAAATGGTTGACAGTTATTAGAATTTCTTGAATTTTGGCATTATAAATTATTCTATTTTACATCATCTTATCTGGAACTATACTCCACATCCAACCATTTCAGATAAGCAATCCACATAGTTGTTTCACTTACATTATTAGCTGCTCCAACATTAATCAAATCCTGAAGCATAACTTCATCAGCTAGCTTATCTTTACGGTTTTCGACATGTTCCTTCATCATTTTATCAAGCATAGCGCACTGTTCATCCCATTCTTTCTGAGAAAGTAGTGCTAGTTCATTATTGATTTCTTCATCTGAAATCTGGTTTTTTGTTACTACCTTTGCCATTTCGTATTGCATATTCATGTTATTTTGTTCTCCTTTTTGTTTCTGTTTATTTGATTTAATTTTTATGTAATTGTAATCAATTGACTCACAACCAAATGATTGTCTCCTATGCTTTTAACCACCACCAAATTGTGGGCGTTAGATTTCATGCGCTTTTATATAATTCTTTTGCAATCCTTGCTATGGCACATCCACAACTCGTACCTTCATTTACTCTTATAAATTTACAATGTATTTTGTTCTCTATGTACTTCTGTCTTATTAAATCTTTATCCTTTTTATATTTATGTTCTTCTTCGTCAATTTCTATTGCAGTATTATATCGGGGAATATATAAATCTATCCTATAATTATCAACTGGATATTGCTCTATATAATCCATATTTATTTCATTTAAGAAGTCTTCTATCTCATTCAGATATTTATACTCAAACCTTGCGGAACGAACATCATATTTGAATCTGTTCTTTATAATATCAGCACCCATATCATCTATATCATATTGTTTTAAACATCTGCCATCTTTTGAAATATAGGAACTTTTCATAAAATATTTGGAAAGTTCAGGATTTTTCTTTGTGATTCTACCTATTGTTCTTAATATACTGTTATGTCGTTTTTTATATCTTATTGCTATTTCTCTACTGTTTGTCAAAATTGTTTTATCATCTCCAATCTATATTTCTACAAATAAAAAGAAGATTGCTTAATAAAGTAACCTTCATAACTCAAAGCATATAAAATTTCCTGGTCATTCTCATTACTCGTTAAGTATGGAAACATTTCACTCCGCACTTTTGTGGAGTCATTCTCGTCACTTTTTCTAATTAGCCACAAAATAATCAATCGACTTCCTAATCCTCTCCATCTCATTACTGTAAATCCTATATGCCATATTCTTCGCTGATTCTATAGAATCATACTTTTCAGGCTGTAACCTCCTGAGACTGCCTTTACCAAAACAATACAGATAATACTTATCCTCTTTTGGCTCATGGTTAATCCGGAATTCCATCTTGATTACACCACATAGGTTGATCTCACAATGACTGCATACAGTAACTCCGTCTGATACAATATCTTTCCATTCCAAATCTTTGAACTGCATATAATGTCTCCTACACTAATTTTTTCTTAATGGACACCATTCAGGACTTTCATCCGACAACTTACCAACACTCAATTTTCCCATATCGTCAGTTCTGTCTGGATGGTCACAATAATAAATTTTCTTACCGTAATCATACTTTTTCATATAATCACATTCAGTACAATTATGTATTATATTATCATTTAATCCCATATGTACCTATCCCCCTGTCACTCTTCTATCTTGTCTGTAAGCGTCTCACTCGCATAGAATCTCATCTTCTTATGTTCTGGGATAGTACAAATCTCCCCGCTTAATGGGCTCCTGCATATTTTCTCTTTATAAGTCTTCATTTCAAACCGTCCAAACCCTTTTATCATCACTTTTTCATCCTCATCCATGCAGTCCAGGAGCGTTTCGATAAATAATTCAAGCCCCCTCCTGGCCTCCTTCTTGGTGATGCCACCTGTCTCCGCCATCCTGTCTATAAATTCTTTCTTAAGTACTGACATTATATTTCTCCTTCCTTTCTTATGTTCTCACTGAAAACCCTTTGCTTTTCAAGTAATCCGTTGCTAATTTCAATAGTTCTCCGTTACTCACTGTATTATCAATCGTATCCTGCCATACATGGGGCTTGTGGTCTACTTCCATGCCTCCATGAAGACCTTCATTACTCCACTTTGCCACCTGATAACCAGATACATTCCGGTAACCGTCCAAAGAATCATAATCAATATATACTCTTGCCCGGACACCGCCTTTATACGGCTGCGCATCTACTTTGACTGCCGAATGCAGAAAATCCAGTGTCCTCTGGTAGCTTGATGGGTCATAACCTGCATAATAATCCTGTAGGAAATAATTCAGCGTCTCATATACCCGCTCTGCCAGCTGGTCTGTCATTTTCAATAATACCGACTGCAATGCCTTTGATAATTCTTTCATGTTTCTTACGTGTACTGCCATGTGTTCTTCTCCCTTCTGCCGCTTCAATTACTATGATATTTTTCGCATTGTAATCACTTCTGTCATTCTGAAATGATTTAAAAAATACATAATAGCCAGAATCAATGCATTCACCTTTTAAATTTGAGTGATGAAGAAAATATGTGTTGCCATCGTCACCTCTAATAAATCCATATCCCCTGTCATAGTAATATCTTGTTATCTTTCCGAACAATAATCAGACCTCCTTTTTGATTTTCTTTAATTTGTTATTGGCTATGAAATTGTCATTTTAAGTTAAAGTGGAATTGTGAATATGAAATAATGTTTACAAGTTACATTTAGATACTCCTGTGACGCTTTGTGAAGCTCATACAGAGGATTTAGAATTGGTTATGGTATATTTTGTGATTCACTGCTAAACCACATAAATAAGCCCTCTACCAATCATGTAAATACGATTAATAGAGGACTTATTTAAATGTCCTAGCAATATATTCACTTATCACGATGTACAGAATTTTCTCCTTTCCTTACGATTTTTAATCGAACATATGTTAGATTACTTTTTTGATTACCTCGAAAATACAAAAAGCCCGGAACGCTTGATTTTACAAGGATTCTGGACTTCTTTTAAATAGCGAGAGGGGGACTTGAACCCTCAACACTACGGGTATGAACCGTATGCTCTAGCCAGCTGAGCTATCTCGCCATATTTATTTATAAAGGATACCAATCGGATATCCAATAAACTGGGGCCTATAGGGCTCGAACCTATGACCCTCTGCTTGTAAGGCAGATGCTCTCCCAGCTGAGCTAAGACCCCATTTCTGAGCGGGTCACTTCCGCAACCCGCTCTGCTAGTATACAATCTTTTGCCATAACTTGTCAAGTAGTTTTACAAATTTTTTTGATAATAAATTTTTTCGCTATTAGCGATATATTTGTGACAGTTCAGCCATGCCATTCATAAGTCACCCAAATATACATTTTGGACAATATATGACTGATTGACCGGTGACTTATTTCATTTTTATCTCACCGTTTCCTCCTGATAATCTTCATCTCCCGGTCAATATCTTCCTCAATCCGCCATCAGGATTTCTTCCGCCATATCAAGCATTTCTTCACTATTTAAATCCAGGTCAAATCCAAGCAACTCATAGTACAGCCCGTCTTTCTCCCATCTTACATCCGTCAATTTCGTAATCTCTATCTCGTCGCTTCCATAAGAGATAAAATAATTATCTTTCTGTTCATTCGCCTTGTCTTCCTCAGTCAATTCATAGGAGGCCGGAACAAACTTATAAGTATACTCGTCACACCTTACCAAAACATCCCCACATGTCCTGGTTGCGTCAGGCTGCTTGGAAATAACCAATTCTTCTACCCGTTGCTGGATATACAAATCGATATCCTTATCGTCTCTTGTATATGAAATTTGCATGGTCGGCATATGATAGAGCTTATTGTCCTCTTCCCCATAGGCTTCCAGTTCGTTTATATTAATGTCTTCAAAAGAGTAGCCATTTGTGAATTGTTCCACACTGTCTACCGCATACCCCAGTTTCTCTTCCGCTTTCTCCAAATCCGCATAATCCGTATATGTCGGAGTTGCACTGCCACTAATGTTAATCCGTACACTCTTCCCTGCAACTACTGTAATTCCTGACACAAGCAGACACGCCGCTGCCACAATAATGCCTATTTTCTTCATACTCCTATGTCTCATATTCATCCTCCATTCTTGCCCGTCCTGCGAATTTGTCCGCAAGTGCAAAGTTTTCGCCTGCTTTTTGCAGATTGACTCGTCAATCCTGCATTTCAATTGTTCCGAAGCAGAAATGTCGTCACATTCCTTTGTAAGCGCTGCCCTTATCTTGCTGTCGAAGTCCTGTTCCGCCCACATATCAATTCTCCCTTCCATACAGTCTCTTTACCATTGCCAGTGGTCAATTCACCAACATTTTCTCCATCCGCTTCCTGGCTGTATGCAACCTGGATTTTACCGTTCCCTCCATAATCCCGAGTGCCTGTGCAATCTCCTTCACCGAAAGCATATTATAATAATGCATGACTACAACCACCCTCAGTTTTACCGGAAGCGCTTTCACGGCCATGGCAATCATTTCCGCCTCTTCCTGTCGTATGATTTTATCCAGGGAAGAAATATCTATCCGGTTTTCCATCCGTATAACGGCCTCGTCGTCAGGAATCTCCCGTTTCCTCTTCCTTCCAGCCTTGTAAGCCGTCCGCACAAGAATCTGCATCATCCAAGGCTTAAATCCGCTGTCATTCTTTAGTTCCCGTATATGCAGCCAGACTTTCACAAAGGTTTCCTGCGTCACGTCCTCACTGTCCGACAGATTCCCGGTAATTAAATATGCCGTCCGGATTGCCATATCCTTGTATTTTTCATACAGTCCGTCAAAGGCCTCTTTGCTGCCCTCTTTCAACTGCACTACCAGATTTTCTTCCTTCAAAATATCTTCTCCCATGTCTTTTTCGGTGCACCTATTATAAAGAGTCTTTTCATTCCAAAAAGGTTCACATTTTTGCAAAATTTTTCTGTATTTTCCAAACAATCTTTTCTAAAAAACTTTAACATATGAAAACCTCCCCTGTGTTCTATTCATTAGGAAAAGTCAAATACCCCGCTGCAAGCAATGGGGCATCAAGCTTGAAGCGCCCCAAGGGGCGGGGTATTCGACCCTCGCGGCATTCACCAAATACCTAAACCAACCTTCGGTTGGTTTTATGCACGGTACTTGGCTCATTGCTCGCGAAAATAAATATCCGAATCAAAAAAGAAGCAATCTTCCACGTTTCCGTAAAAAATTGCCTCTCCTTAATAATAATGTCAAGCGGCAGGATTACATCCCCTCCGCTCCGGTTCTTGCCAACCACGCGCCACCGGCGCATAGCACTGCCGTCGCCAAACGTCCAAACCAACCAATGGCCCGTTTTTAAGCACGGTGCTTGCCTCATTGCTCGCGGAAATAAAAACCTTACATCCTATCAGGCGCCGAAAATCCAAGCAAATCAATACAAGTTTCAAGCACTTCCTTCGCCAACGCCAACAACGCAATCCAGCCTGACTTCTTCTGCCCGTCTTCCTCCGTCAGAATCTTCGTCTCATGGTAGAAATGGTTAAACGCATTGGCAAGGTCATAAATATATGCACAGATTCTATGGGGCGCGATTTCTTCATAGGCCGCTTCTATCGTAGCGTTGAATTTCGCCACCTCCAACATCAGGCTCTTCTCAGAGCCGTTGACGGCTTCACGGATAAGCGCATCAGCCAGTATGCCGCCCTGCTCTGCATACTTATTTAAGATAGATTTAATGCGCACAATGGTATAAAGAATATACGGCCCAGTGTCCCCCTCAAAGGAAGTGAACCTGTCCATATCGAATATATAGTCCTTAGAAGCCTGATTAGACAAATCGCCGTACTTAATCGCCGCAAGCCCTACAATCTTTGCCGTGTCCACAGCCTCCTCCATATCGATTTCATAGCCCTTCTGGCCTGCATTCTCCTGAATCTTGCGTATCATCTCCTCGTTAATCTCACGGATAAGATTCTCCAGGCGCATGACGCCGCCTTCCCTGGTTTTAAAAGGCTTCCCATCCTTGCCGTTCATCGTGCCGAATCCGATATGGACAAGTTCCGTATCTGCATCCACCAGTCCGGTTTTCCGCGCGCAGCGAAATACCTGTTCAAAATACAGCGACTGCCTCTTATCTGTCAGATAAATCATTTTGTCGGGATGATAATGCGCCATACGGTCCATGATAGTTGCCAGGTCAGTGGTATTGTATAGGGACGCCCCATCCGATTTTAAAATCATGCAGGGCGGCACCTCTTTCGTATCCGTCTCTTCCTTGACATCCACCACAAGAGCGCCGTCGCTCTCATAAGCATAGCCGCCCTTTTTCATATCCTCCACCATGCCGGGGATGATGTCATGTACGTCCGATTCGCCTTTCCAGAGGTCAAATTCCACATCCAGATTATCATAATTTTTCTTAAGGTCCGCCACCGACACATCCATGATATGTTTCCAGAGGGCACGGTAACCGCGCACGCCGCTCTGCAGCCTGTAGGTCGCCTCCATGGCATCGGCCTTGTATGCCTCGTCTTCCTTGGATTTAGCGCTGGCCGTGGGGTAGATTTCCTCCAGTTCCGAGATGGTAAACGGAGCTTCCAAAGGATAGTCCCCTTCATATGAACTGTCAAAATAGACCAAATCAGGCTGTCTCTTCTGAAGCTCCGTAATTATAAGCCCCATCTGAAGCCCCCAATCGCCCATATGGATATCTCCAATAGCGTCATGCCCCGCATAGCGGCAGATACGCTTAATGCTCTCTCCGATGATAGCGGAACGCAGATGCCCTACATGAAGCGGTTTCGCCACATTTGGCCCGCCATAATCGATAATAATCTTCTTCGTCTTCTCCGGCGTTTCCAAACCGAGTTTCTTGCTTGTCTGCATCCGGCGCAGATAGTCCCTGACAAACGATTCTTTCAGCTTCATATTCAGAAATCCCGGCGCCACAGCCGACACTTCCGACAAAACTTCGCTCCCTGCCAGCTTCTCCGACACTTCCTGTGCAATCGCAAGCGGCGCCTTATGGTATTTCTTCGCCCCGGCCATGGCCCCGTTACACTGGTATTCACATAAATCAGGCCTGTTGGACAAGGTAACCCGTCCAAGCTGCGCGTCATATCCCGCCGCCTCAAACGCTCTCATCATTTCTTCCGAAATCAAATCCAATATCTTCTGCATTTTTGCCTCACTTCCGCGCTGCTTCTGTCTTCGCTTCGTTGGGACAGCCCATGGAACAATCTTGTGCCTGACAGCGCACAGTCACAAATTCCATCATTTAAATTACCACTTTAAACCTTTTCATAAAGGTGAAACAAAGGCGTCCCATCTTCTTCCACAGCTTTTGCGATATGAATGCCCTGTTTCGCAGTAATCATTCCACTCTACATATTTGACGGTTCCCCGCATGATATCTGTTGGCTCAATCTCTGCGGGAATACACGCATCCACAATAATCCTGCCTGTACAACCCATATTCCTTCGATAATTCAATGGAGCGTTTATACCCGTCCCGTTTCTTGAAATCCGAAGGGAGCCACGCCACGCCATACTCCGCCGCAAGTTTTTCACCGATTTCATTCAACTTGGCGGCATTTTTCAAAGGGCTTATGGAAAGCGTTGTCGTAAAATAGTCATAGTTTCCCGCCTTCGCCCGGCCGGCTGTCTCCCTAAGCCTGAGTGCATAACAGGCAAAGCAACGCTCGCCGCCCTCCGGGCACTGCTCCAACCCTCTGGCAATTTCGTAGAAACGTTGCGGCTCGTAATCGCCCTCCAGAACCTCTATCCGGTATCCTGCGCTCTGTCTTTTTTCCGTTTTTTCATTATACGCCGCAATCAGACGCTTCTGCTCCGCTACCCGCTTACGGTACTCGTCCTCCTCGGTAATATTGGGATTATAATAAAAAACCGTAATCCGGAAATACATCCGCAGATACGCTAACACATAGCTGCTGCAAGGCGCGCAGCAGCTATGGAGAAAAAGTCTCGGAACCGGTTCCTTGCCCGGACTGCCCTGCCCTTCTATCGAGCGGGCGCATAAATTGTCTATGATTTTGTCTAATTCTTTCTGGTAGTTCCTGCTGTTCATAACCCGGTTACCTGCCTGATGCCATTCGGTTAAATTTCTATCCCTTGCGTCCTACTTCCCGCGCCTGGCGATAGTCGCGATGTCGATTAGCGTCATCTCCCCCTGGGAAGCGGCGTTCTCCAGACTGGACACCAAAGCCGTAGCCGTATCCATCGCCGTGATACAGTTCACACCAGTCTCGATGGCCGTCCGGCGGATTAAGAAACCGTCCCTGCTCTTGTCCCGTCCCTGGGTCGGCGTATCGATTACCAAATCAATCTTATGGCCTAAAATCAAATCCATCACCGTGGGGGATTCCTGCTGTATTTTATTGACTTTCCTCGCCTTGACGCCTGCTTCATTCAAAACAGCCGCCGTACTTCTGGTAGCGTAAATGATATAACCCAGCTTCTCAAAACGGCGGGCTACCTCGATGGCCTCGCCTTTATCCGCATCCTTGACGGTGATAATCATCTGCTTATGCTTGGGCAGGTTGATGCCTGCGCCCAGGAACGCCTTGTAAAGCGCTTCGTTGAAAGTCTTTGCAATACCGAGACATTCCCCTGTAGACTTCATCTCCGGCCCTAAGCTAATCTCCGCGCCCCGGATTTTCTCAAAGGAAAATACCGGCATCTTGATGGCAAAATAGTCCGCCGCAGGCTGTAAGCCCGGCTCGTAACCTAAGTCGCGGATTTTCTTGCCGATAATGACTTCCGTTGCCAAATCAACGATAGGAATCCCCGTCACCTTACTAATATAAGGCACCGTCCGGGACGACCTTGGATTCACCTCAATCACATATACTTCATCACCCATGGCAATAAACTGTATATTGATAAGCCCGATAACATGGAGCGCCTTTGCAAGTCTCCTGGAATATTCCGCAATCGTCTCCTTGACCTTCTCGCTGACCGTGGGCGCCGGATAGACGGAAATACTGTCGCCGGAATGCACGCCCGTCCGCTCGATATGCTCCATGATGCCCGGAATCAGGATATCCGTGCCGTCGCATACCGCGTCCACCTCAAGCTCTTTGCCCTGCAAATATTTGTCCACCAGAATCGGGTGGTCCTGCTCATAGCGGTTAATCACCGCCATAAATTCCTCGATTTCCTGGTCGGAAAGCGCAATCTGCATCCCTTGTCCGCCGAGCACATAGGAAGGACGCACAAGCACCGGATAACCCAATCTGTTGGCTACCGCCTTGGCTTCCTCTGCGGTATACACCGTACCGCCTGCCGCCCTGGGAATCTCCGTCTCTTCCAGGATTTTATCGAAAAGCTCCCTGTCTTCCGCTGCGTCCACATCCTCCGCTCTCGTGCCCAGAATCGGCACGCCCATCTTCATAAGGCTCTCTGTCAGCTTGATTGCCGTCTGCCCGCCGAACTGCACCACCGCGCCGTCAGGTTTCTCCACATTGACAATATTCTCCACATCCTCCGGGGTCAGCGGTTCGAAATAAAGTTTGTCTGCAATATCAAAATCCGTACTTACCGTCTCCGGGTTGTTGTTGATGATAATCGTCTCATAGCCTTCTTTTGCAAATGCCCAGGTGGCATGGACAGAACAGTAATCGAACTCGATTCCCTGTCCGATACGAATTGGCCCTGAACCAAGGACTAACACCTTTTTCTTCGGATGGCTCTCCTCCACTTCCGTCTCGGAACCGAACACCGAATAGTAGTAGGGCGTACTCGCCGCAAACTCTGCCGCACATGTATCTACCATCTTAAACGCCGCCACGATGCCGTTATCGTAGCGCATCTTCTTGATTTCATCTTCCGTCTTTCCGGTTAATCTGGCAATCACCGTATCCGGAAATTCGATTTTCTTGGCCTCTTTCAACAATTCAACCGTCAGAGGGCCCTGCTCCAGCGCCGCCTCCATCTCCGTCAGGATAGCAATCTTATCAATAAACCAATGGTCAACCATGGTAATCTCATGGATGGTATCATAGTCCACGCCCTTGCGGATTGCCTCGGCAATGATATAGATTCTCTGGTCGTCCACCACTTTCATCCGCTCTTTCAGCTCTTCCGCGGAAAGCTCCGAGAAGTCATAGCTGCGCAGGCAGTCCACATGCTGTTCCAGGGAACGGATTGCCTTCATCAGCGCGCCCTCGAAGTTGTCGCCGATGCTCATCACCTCTCCGGTGGCTTTCATCTGCGTCGTAAGCGTGCGCTTTGCCGTAATAAATTTATCAAAAGGCAGTCTTGGAATCTTCACCACGCAGTAGTCAAGGGTAGGCTCGAAGCTGGCATAGGTTTTCCCCGTGATAGCGTTTTTAATTTCATCCAGCGTATAGCCCAGCGCAATCTTCGCCGCCACCTTGGCTATAGGATACCCGGTAGCCTTGGAGGCCAATGCGGAAGAGCGGCTCACACGGGGATTTACCTCGATGACACAGTATTCAAAACTGGTCGGATGCAGCGCAAACTGCACATTGCAGCCCCCCGTGATGCCAAGTTCATTGATGATATTGAGTGCCGAGCTTCTCAGCATCTGATACTCTTTGTCTCCAAGCGTCTGGGAAGGGGCCACCACGATACTGTCGCCCGTATGTACCCCCACCGGGTCGATATTTTCCATATTACACACTGTGATACAGTTGCCCGCGCCGTCCCGCATCACTTCATACTCAATCTCTTTCCACCCGGCAATGCAGCGTTCTACCAGAACCTGCCCCACCCTGGAAAGCCTGAGGCCGTTGGCAAGAATCTCTTCCAGCTGTACCTGGTTATGAGCTATGCCGCCGCCGGAACCGCCCAGGGTATAAGCGGGACGCAGTACGACCGGATAGCCTATTTTACTGGCAAAAGCCACACCGTCCTCAATATTTTCCACCACAAGGGAAGGCGCGCAGGGCTCCCCGATTTTCTCCATTGTTTCCTTGAACTCCAGACGGTCTTCCGCCTTCTTAATCGTCTTGGCGGTAGTGCCAAGCAGCGTCACGCCGTGCGCCGCCAAAAAACCTGACTCATCCAGTTCCATCCCCAGGTTAAGCCCCGCCTGGCCGCCCATGTTGGGAAGCAGACTGTCCGGTTTCTCTTTTATGATAATCTGTTCGATAACCTTCGTCGTGAGCGGCTCGATATATACCTTATCAGCGATATCCCCATCGGTCATAATGGTCGCCGGATTGGAGTTCACAAGAATGACCTCCATGCCTTCTTCTTTCAGGGAACGGCACGCCTGGGTGCCCGCGTAGTCAAACTCTGCCGCCTGCCCAATCACAATCGGCCCTGAGCCAATCACCAGTACTCTCTTAACATTCGGATTCTTCGGCATTTCTCTCCTCCATCATCTATTCATATACTCCCGGAATCTTAATAGAGACTCAGAAAGTACATATTTCTCATATCTGCTTCGTCGTACTTAGCGCGCTGTATTCTTTACAGTCTTCGCACAACTTTATGCTTTCTTCATCATTTTAATAAACCGCTCAAACAAATCCCCGGAATCCTGAGGCCCAGGGCAGGCTTCGGGATGGAACTGCACCGTAAAGATATTCTTTCCTGTATAGGACAGTCCCTCGTTAGTCCCGTCATTGACATTAATAAAGGCAGGAACCGCCACCTGCGGGTCCAGCTTGTCCATATCCACAACATAGCCATGGTTCTGGGAAGAAATATAGACCCTTCCGGTCTCCAAATCCTTGACCGGATGGTTGCCGCCTCTGTGACCGTATTTCATCTTAAACGTATCCGCCCCTGTGGCAAGAGCCATCAATTGATGTCCCAGGCAGATTGCAAAAATAGTAATGTCCGTATCATACAGCTTCTTAATCTCGGCAATCACCTCTGTACATTCTTTCGGGTCGCCAGGCCCGTTGCTGAGCATAATCCCGTCAGGTTTCGACGCAATAATCTCCTCCGCCTTGGTGCCTGCCGGGTAAACCGTCACATCGCATCCCCTTGCCGCAAGGGATTTCGCAATATTATCCTTTGCGCCCAAATCAAGCAGCGCAACTTTCAGGCCCTGTCCTGTTAAGGAGCGCACCATGCTTGGTTTTTTCTCCCGGACGCCGTTCTCGTAATCCTCTCTCTTAAACTGTGAGCTGCCTGATACCGGCCCGTTATCTGACAATGCCTTGGCTCCTGACAAGGTATATTTTTCTTTACAGGTGACAATCTCCACTACCTTACCGGTGGTATATGCTTTCAATTTCGGAATAACTTCTTCCGCCCGAAAATTCCCGTCGGTAGTAATCATGCCGTTCATTGTGCCCTTTTCCCTGAGAATCTTCGTGAGCGCCCGGGTGTCAATCCCCGCTATGCCTGGCACGCCGTTCTCCTCCAGGAACTGCTGTATTGTCATGTCACATCGGAAATTGCTCGGAATACGGCTCAGTTCCCGGACAATCAACGCGTCCGGCCATGGCCTGCGCGATTCCATGTCTTCCCTGCAGATACCGTAGTTGCCGATTAACGGATACGTCATACAGACTGCCTGTCCCGCATAGGACGGGTCCGTCAACACTTCCAGATACCCCGCCATAGAAGTATTAAATACAATTTCGCTGATAATCTCTTTCTGCGCACCGATGTGCGTTCCCTCAAAAATAGTCCCGTCTTCCAAAATTAAGAACGCCTTCATTCTGTCACCCGTTTCCTCTCAAAATAATCTTTCGCATAATCGTTTTATTATAGCATAGGAGTCTACTTCCTTCAATTACAAAAAAGATGCCGTTACCTTTTTTCTTTCCTTTTATAATTAGGGTGTCAAATCGCAGTACAACATGGAGATGGCGGGTACAACCGGCTGCGTCTCAATCAGCGACGCCGGAATCCTACAGTCCCCGAAAAGCCTGCCGTAAACCGTAATCATATCGCCCTCCAAAATCAATGTCCCGCTATCTTCCCTGTCATCCCTGATAATATAGTATCTCTCAAAACCTTCCTTTTCTTCCGCCATACACAGATAATATATATGTTCGTCAAACAGACCGCCGCCAATCTGACGGATAATCTGCGCTTCCACTATAACTGAAGTGTCCAGATATGTTTCCTGTTCTCTGAGTAACGCTTTGTAATCGACATATACGCATTCTTCACGAAACGCGGCTTCCTTGGCGTCTGCATCCAGTTTTTTCGTGTCCGCCGCGGCGCTTTCCTTAGATTCTTCCTGTTTTTCTTCTTCTATAATGCCGTCTTCTTCCAACATCTCCTGCTTCTTTTCATCGGCTATGTCGCTTGTCCCAGAGGCTTCCTGCTTCTTCTCCTCCGCTACGTCGCTTGACTTAGAAACTCCCTGTTGCTTCTCCTCTGCTTCATCGCTTGACTTAGAAACTTCCTGCTTCTTCTCTTCTGCTGCGTCGCTTGTCTTAGAAACTTCCTGCTTCTTTTCTTCTACTGCACCGCTTGTCTTAGAGACTTCCTGCTTCCTCTCTTCTGTTTCATCGCTTGTCTTAGAGGCTTCCTGCTTCTTTTCTTCTACTGCGCCGGTTTCCTTGGAGCCGGCATCGTCACCGGATACTTTCACATCCCCGGCCACCGTGGCGCCGGAAATTTTCCCCGCCTCCACCAAAACCATATCCGTGCTTGTCCCCGATGCATCAGACGCCGACATGGCAGGAGCCAATACCGTACTTTTAGCAATCCATCCAGGTATCGCCGAACCGTCAATAAGCCCCCAATATGCGGACAGGCAGTAGCTTCCCAATCCGATTGCCACCACCGCCAGAATTGCCGTAACAGTTTTTAAGAACCAATGGCTCTTCAGGCTCATTTTACAGTTTGGGCATATTTTTGCTTTCTTCGGAATCATGACACGGCAATATTTGCACTCTTTCAACTCCACATCCGCCGCAAAACTATACGTCTGCCGTATGGAATTGTTTTTGTCCCCCGCCGTATCCTTTCCCGCCTGCTCCGTTGTTATTCTAGCCGCGCTATTTTCATTTGTTTCATTGGATACTTCCATATTTCCCTCCATGCCAGAGCAGTTTACTGCGATAATGTACTGTAAACAGCGCCCCAAATCTTTTGTAAAAAACGTTGCCAGGCACCACACTCATTGTACTGTAATTTACATATATCGTCAATCAAAGTCCCGTCGCAGGCCGCCGGATATCCTGTGCCGGTTTAGAGAAAAGACCTCCCGCAGGGAATCTACCCTGCCATGAGGTCTTTCATCTGCATTATTTAAAATATGCCACGCCGGACTCAAAAATCTTCATATCCTGCTCGCCGTAAATATTGACTGCCACGCCGTCCCCTCTTCTTTCGGAATGCGCCATCTTGCCAAACACACGCCCGTCGGGAGACGTAATACCTTCGATGGAAGCATAGGAACCGTTAATATTCCACTCCTCGTCCATGGATATCTTACCGTCGATATCCGCATACTGAGTAGCTACCTGCCCATTCGCAAACAGCTTGTCAATCCACTCCTGCGGCGCTACAAAACGACCTTCACCATGGGACGCCGGGTTAACATAAATATTTCCCAAAACCGCTCCCTGCAGCCACGGGGACTTGTCGGATACTACTTTGAGACAAACCATCTTAGAAATATGACGGTTAACCGTGTTGAAAGTCAAAGTCGGGGAGTCTTCCTTCTGTCCCACAATCTCTCCGTAAGGCACAAGCCCCAACTTAATCAGAGCCTGGAAGCCGTTGCAGATGCCAAGCGCCAGTCCGTCCCTCTCGTTTAACAGCTTGCTCACCGCCTCTTTTATTTTCTCATTCTGGAAAGCGGTGGCAAAGAATTTCGCGGAACCGTCAGGTTCGTCGCCTGCCGAGAAGCCGCCGGGGAACATGATAATCTGTGCCTGATTGATTGCTTTGCCAAACTCTTCCACGCTCTCCCTGATATCCGCAGCCGTCAGGTTCTTAAACACTTTCGTAACCACATCCGCGCCCGCGCGTTCAAAAGCCATACCGCTGTCATATTCGCAGTTTGTCCCCGGGAATACAGGGATAAACACCGTAGGCCTGGCCACTTTATTCTTACATACATAAATATTCTTGGCCTCGTACAGCCTGGACGACACTTCGCTCTTATCCTTGCCCGCCGTGTAGGGGAATACTTTATCCAGTTTACCGGTCCATGCCTGCAGCGCTTCTTCCATGGGGATAACCACATCGCCATAAACAAACGCAGGCTGTTTCGTCACCGTACCGATTACCGTATAGTCCGGGCCGCCGGCCAACGCGCCCATCGCTTCGCCCGTAGTTCCACACACATCCGCGCCCGCCTGGCCTGACGCCAGTTCTTCTGCCGCCGCCGCAGGCATTTCCGCCAGAATTTCTCCTAAACCGTTGTCAAAAAGAGTCTCCGCCGCAAGCCCCTCTTCCACCGCTACGCCAAATTTATTTCCAAAGGCCATCTTGCTGGCAGCCGCAGCCACACCCTTAGCGTCCAGCGCATAAGCCGCTACAATCTTCTTTTCTGACATCAATGTCAGTATTGTGTCATACACTTTCATGACATTTTTATAAACCGGCAGGCCGTATTCGTCCCTCGCAATATGGAACCGCACCAGTTTATCCCCTGCCTGTTTCAATTCCGGCGTCACAATATTGCGCTGTCTGCTAATATCCACCGCAAAAGAGACAAGCGTGGGCGGCACGTCAATATCATTAAACGTGCCGGACATGGAATCCTTACCGCCGATAGAAGGCAGGCCGTAACCCATCTGGGCGTCATACGCCCCCAAAAGCGCCGCAAAAGGCTGGCTCCATCTTGCCGCATCCTCGCTCATTCTCCTGAAATATTCCTGGAATGTAAAGCGGATAGTCTTGTAATCCCCTCCGTTTGCCACAATCTTCGCCATAGACTCCGTCACCGCATAGATTGCGCCGTGATATGGGCTCCAACTGGACAGATAGGGATCGAACCCGTAACTCATCATCGTCACGGTATCTGTTTTCCCTTTTAAGACAGGCAGTTTGGCAACCATCGCCTGTGTCTGTGTCAACTGGTATTTTCCGCCGTAAGGCATATATACGCTTCCCGCGCCGATGGAAGCGTCAAATGTCTCCACCAGACCTTTCTGGGAGCATACATTCAAATCGTTCAAAAGGGCAAGCCATGCCTTCTTCACATCCTTGTCCCTCAACGCCTGGGCCACCGCGGGCGTGGCAATCTTTGTCAGATAATCGTCCTCTTTCTTTGGCATTTCCACCGCCACCGACGTCTCCTGGTGAGCGCCGTTGGTGTCAAGGAATGCCCTGGAAATATTGACGATTTCCTTCCCGCGCCATCTAAGGACAAGTCTGGGTTCTTTCGTCACCACCGCAACTTCCACCGCTTCCAGGTTTTCTTCCGCGGCATAGCCAAGGAAAGCGTCCACGTCCTTCGGCGCAACCACCACAGCCATCCTCTCCTGGGACTCCGAGATTGCCAACTCCGTGCCGTCCAAGCCCGCATATTTCTTGGGAACCTTGTCAAGCTCCACCACAAGACCGTCCGCCAATTCACCGATGGCTACGGACACGCCGCCCGCACCGAAATCATTGCACTTCTTGATAAGCCTGCTGACTTCCTCTCTCCGGAAAAGCCTCTGAATCTTGCGTTCCGTAGGCGCGTTGCCTTTCTGCACCTCCGCGCCGCATGTCTCGATGGAGCTTTCCGTATGCACCTTGGAAGAGCCTGTGGCGCCGCCGCAGCCGTCGCGCCCTGTCCTGCCGCCTAAAAGGATGATGACATCATCCGGGTCTGACGTCTCCCTGATGACATTTTTACGCGGCGCCGCACCCATGACAGCGCCAATCTCCATTCTTTTCGCCACATAGTCGGGATGGTAAATCTCCTTCACAAGACCGGTGGCAAGCCCAATCTGGTTACCGTAGGAAGAATAACCGCTTGCCGCGCCCCGCACCAACTTTTTCTGAGGCAGTTTTCCCTTCAGCGTATCCGCCACCGGCACCGTAGGGTCGGCTGCCCCTGTCACGCGCATCGCCTGATACACGTAACCGCGCCCCGACAGCGGGT
This sequence comes from uncultured Lachnospiraceae bacterium, assembly GCA_947172645.1. GTDB lineage: Bacteria > Bacillota > Clostridia > Lachnospirales > Lachnospiraceae > UBA3282. The sequence goes on from CAMWBY010000011.1 coordinate 22,878, forward strand.
CACGGATTGCGCCGCCCAGGCACGTAGCCGCGCCGCCAAAAGGCTCTATTTCCGTAGGATGGTTGTGCGTCTCATTCTTGAAAAAGACTAACCATTCTTCCGTCTCCTTTTTATCGCCATAGTCCATCTCCACCGGAACGACTACGGAGCAGGCATTAATCTCGTCCGACTGCTCCATGTCGTCAAGTTTCCCGTCCTTCTTTAACTTGCGCATTGCCATCAGCGCCAAATCCATCAGACAGACGAACTTGTCCTGCCTGCCCGCATAAATCTCTTCCCTGACAGCCAGATAATTTTCATAAGTCTTCTCTATCGGTTTCTTATAGAATCCTTCCTCGAAAGATACCTCTTTTAACTCCGTGGAAAAAGTGGTATGACGGCAATGGTCCGACCAATATGTATCAAGCACACGGATTTCCGTCATAGTAGGGTCCCTATGCTCTTCATCCCTGTAATAATTCCGGATATGTAAAAAGTCTTTAAACGTCATGGCAAGCCCCAGAGAATCATAGAGCTTCTTAAATTCCTCTTCCGGCATAGATGCAAACCCGTCAAAGACCGCCACATCCGCAGGTTCGTCATAATTAGTGACAAGCGTGTCAGGTTTAACCATATCCGTCTCTCTGGAATCTACCGGATTGATACAATACGCCTTAATCTTCTCAAATTCCCCATCGGAAATATCACCCGTTATTAAATATGTGACCGCCGTTTTGATAAGCGGCTCCTCGTCCTCCTTCAGGAATTTCACGCACTGTACTGCGGAATCCGCCCTCTGGTCAAACTGTCCCGGGAGATATTCCACGCTGAATACTCTTCCATCAGCGGGAATCTCGAATGTCTCTTCATATAATATATCCACCGGCGGCTCCGAGAAAACAGTCCTGCATGCCCTCTCAAAAACCTCCTCCGACAGATTCTCCACATCATAGCGGATTAATACCCGAACATCCCTTACCCCGCCAATCCCGAGATAACTGTCAATCTCCTCCATAAGTTCCTTCGCCTTCACCGCAAAGGGTTCTTTCTTCTCCACATAAATCCGCTTCACGTTTCCCATGCTGTTTTCTCCTTATTTGCTCTTAGGCTGTATCGCTTCATCTTTTATTATGCCAAACAATCCCCCATATTTCAATCAAAGTTTTCCGGCGCGCATTTTCTCCCATCATACTCCCTCGCCGAAGGCACAGTCACCTTCTGCCCAGGATAAATGAAATTCGGGTCAGGGAAGAACGTCATCTCACCGCTCGTCTCATCATAAAGCTTCATCTGCGGATACACATACTGCGTCCCCGCATACCGCTCTGCAATCTTCGAGAGGGACTCTCCTTCCTTCACCACATGCAGGTATGGCACGCCCCGGAAGGTCTGCATCATACCGGACAGCGACAGGCGGCAGGTCGATTTGTCTTCCGCCTCCTTCCGTATGCGGGACGCCAAATAATATCCCTCATCCGGCTTCTCCATCAGAGGAACCGCCAGCGTAACCTCATAGTCCATCGTCTCGCCCTGCCATACAAGATAATCATAATAATATTCTTCCTGTCTGCGGCAGCTCCAATCCACCGCCGCATCCGCTCCCCGTGGCACCAACAGGGCAGCTCCCTGTTCCTCCACGAAGCGTTTCACCGCCTCCTCTGTCGCAAAAGAATCCCCTCTGATTTGCTGAATCCAGACTTCCCCTTTGTCTTTCACGGGGTCTTCCATGAGCTGCCAGAGATTCTCCACCGCCCCATCAATCCGGTAATGCGCGTCGTCCCAGTCCCACACTTCCCCCTGCGCAAGAGTTACCCGGGTAATATCAATGTAGACAAGCATAAGCTCTTCCCCGTTATCCGCCTCCGTATACAAGGCATAATCCACATCCCACCAACTCGTCTGGTCCTCCTGTCTGAGCGTAGTTCCCGCATTCACAAGACGCAGCGTGTATTCCCGACTAAACGGGTCAATCTCAGGGAAACGCATAAGCAGTCCGGCAATCTCGTCGTTCAGATAACCCGAATCCACAAGCTGCCTCGTCACATCAATTCCTCCGTTAAACGCTGCGCAGTCGTTACCGATTAAGTCAATATTATCCAACCGCTGCCTCGCTTCCCATTCCCCTTCCCCGAAAAGCTCCGTAGAAAAGTTCGGCACACCGAAACACCTGGAACCGCCATCCGGCACGAAAAACTGCGCGGTATTGATATGGATGGAAATACCCTCTTCTTTGCGCGCGCTGCCATCCTCCTGTAAAAGATAGACGGCGTCTGAGCCCGTGTCAACCAACGTCGTCATCCGCACAAAAATACTGTCATCCTCCTGTTTCTCCCTGCGCTGTTCTTCCACGACGGCAAGCTCCAACTCGCTTTCCGGCGGAAGCTCGTCCACAATTTCAATGCGCAGCGTTCCCTGCTCTTCTCCCTTCTTCTCCTTGTTCTGCTCTCCCTGCATATCCCCTGGCAGGAAATCCGACGCGTACAAATCTTCGCTGTCCGCCTCCGCCTGTATGCCGTCTTTTGCCAAAATATCTTCCGGCGCCGTATCCCCGTCCCCCACCGCCATCGTGCACAGCCAGATTGACGCCGCCCCGGCCACCGCCGTAAACATCTTCACACCATCCATAATTACCGTCAAAGGCTCCCTCTTCCCAAGCAATTCTTCTATAATATAATCATATACGTTATTGCCGTTTTCTTCCCGCACTCCCCGTCCCCCTGATATTTTGCATGAAAAGGCCTGTAAAAAAAGTTGGCCCGGCGGCCAACTTTGCAAGAATTTGCTTCACAAATTCTTATACCCCGGAGCAACCCAGAGTATCTTATTCCATGGCGGATGTGCAAATCCTCTGTACGCCGCACGCCGCCTCCGTCTCTCTATGTATCAATCAGCAGCCCTTCCATAATATACAAAAGCTGCTCGTCCACCATCTTCTCCGTAATGCCAAAAGTCTGCGAATTAATCTTCATTCCTTCCAACACATACATAATATTGCAGGCCGTACCTTTCGGGTTCTCGCAGTAGAACTCCCCGGTCGCAATCCCCGCCTCAATCAGCTTCACTAAGACCTTGACGCCCGCATCGAACTGCCTGCGCAGCGTATTGTTCTTATCTTCCAAGCCATGCTCGAAAAAATATTCATAGACCGCAACAGTCAAGTTGCTTTTCTTCTGTAAAAGTTCTTTCTTCTGCTCTTTCAGGAAAAGAGTCAGGATATCCGCCGCCGTATCTTCCTCCGAAATCTGCCCGGTAAAGACATCGTCCGTCTCTTCCGCTTCCATCTGCAATATATCCAGAAGAATCTGCTCCGTACTGTCAAAATACAAATAAAGCCCGCCCCGGCTGATTCCGCACGCCTCCACGATATCCTTCATCGTCACGTTTTTAAAGCCCTTCTCAACAAACACCTTCCTCGCCGTGTCCAGAATATATTTTTTCTTCTGCGCTGATTTCTCTCCCATGCCGCTTTCGTTTCCTTTTCCTTCTCTTACTTTCTATACCCCTGGCATACCGCAGGTCATACCATCGGTTTATCCCAAAATTCTATGTTCTGTTTCATCTTGCGGACAATGTTCAGGAATATCCTGTTATACACTGCCTCTGTCCAAAGCCTGCCCTTCGTCATGCCTCCCAGGACATACTTGGACAGAATCCCCTTCAGGACATCCATCTCCATAATACCCGCCCGGTCAATCGCGTTCAGCTCGTCTTTCACTGTGCGGAATCTGTATCTGGAATAAATATAGGGATAATTCCGGTCCAAAAGCGTCGTTCTCTGTACTTCTTTGATAAAGCTCATCAATGTGCCGTCGTATACCGGAAAAGGAATCGAATGCCCCTTGATGCCGGAACCCTCGAAATTCTCCGCCACGCTGGTTCCCGCCTTCTCTTCCAGCCACGGAAGATAACGGATAAGCCTCTCCACATCCGGTTTATATGTATTGACTACATGCTGTCTATATACAAGGTCTTCCTTCTCCATATAGATTCCTTCCCCTCACTCTTTTGTCATACAGCGCCAGGCAGACGCCCCATATACTGTATATAGCTATATTTTCTGCCGCTGACAATCCTGTCAACACCTCTGTCATTTATTCTAGCATACTTTTTTTAAAAGTACAGCACAAAATACCCTCTCACTTCTTGTGCAACTTGCCGGGTTATCTATACGATAACCTGGATAACGGCGGACGAAAAAAATCCAGGTGACATTCTTTCCTTGTATTTATGGTGCAATCGTAGTACACTGAATACAGCGGCGAAAAACGCTGTATTTGATATATAAGAGGGTTCCTGCCAACCGGCAGGCGAAGGGGGTATATTATGGCTGTGAAAGAATTTCCTGCGGGAACAACTCTGGTCCAAAGCGAACAGGCAATCACCGCGCTTCACTTGATTGCAAAAGGCACTGTCCGCGCCACCTATCCGGGTGGTGAATACTATTTAAGCAAAGGGGACGTAATCGGGGTATGCGAGCTCCATTTCGGTTCCTACCTCGTCACATACCATGCGGAAGAGGCGGTGTCCATCGCGTCCTACCCATATTCTAAAGCGCAGCTTGCCAATATTATGCGCTCCAATACGGAAATGGCGGACTTAATCATCACTTCCATGTTCAAACAAATCCGTGAAATCTTAGACCAGTATGAACTTGCATGTTTTGACTGTGATAACTTCTACCATTACCTGACGGACAGCTATTCCGAATATCTGTCTTTCTGTAAAAAACATGGCATTTCCGCCAGGTCTCTTCCTGCTCTGGAGACATTGACCGAGCTGGTTCTGGAAGATGATGTATCAGCCTGGATGAACGGCTATTATTCTCAGTTATGTAAACTTGTAACACGCACACCTGTCAAAGGCCAAGACCCTGATTTCCTGTTGGGCCTTCTCTCCAAGGCAAGTCAGGACATCCAACAGGTATTCTCCGTATGCCGTGTCCTTTATGACTATAAATCCGATATTACCAACCTGCTGATGAGCGAGAACCGCCTGGATTTCTTCGACCTCTATGCAAGCCTGTTGTATAAAGTCGGTTCCCATGCAGACGATTCCACATCCATCATCGCCGCGATTTCCAAAATGATGATTCAGTTGGAAAGCCAACCGTCCATCGACAAGGAAATGTATGCGCAGCGTGTCGGGGAATACAAGGAACGGCTCAACAATTTAGATAAACAGCCTGCCGAAACCCCGGATGGCGAATCAAAGCCTGCAGCCGACAGCGCTCCGGATATTAACGGCTCACTGGAGATAATCCTGGATTATGCCAAAGTGGATGAAGAGACAGCCAACGCTTTCCGCAGCGCAATCCAGCAGTACAGCAAAATGAGTGACAAGAACAATTCCGACGACTCCTCCAGAAGGCTTCGCCTGAACATTACCAAACTGTTCTATCAGGTTTACGAGAAAGCCTTTATGAAGAGTCTGAATGATTTCGATATACCAAAAGTGCTTAAGATGTTCTTTAATTTCGGATATGTGGATGAACATCTGGCGGGTATGGAAAACGCGGCTTACCTCTACTCTATCGTAGACAAACTACCCACCGACCCTTCCAGAAAAGTTTACACCATATACGAATGGCTGCATGCCATCCATGACGGTAAGAAGGCGCCCAGCCGTAACGAATTCGACACCGATTACCAGGCTTATGTACATGAGCAGAAGATATCCGGTAAAATTTCCGCTGCGGACGAAGCCGCTATGCTGAAAGATACGAACAAGCAGGTATTATTCGAGCTCCAGAATATGTTCCAGACAGTCAACAAGATTACATTCGGGCGAATCAGCAGCTTCTGCCCGGTATTCTCGGAACATAACGTCTTAAAGGAACTGGATAAAGCCCTCGTCTCCGCCGACAATGTGGAGCAGGCGTTCAAGCATATCCGCTCTGTCGATTTCAGCGCGTACTACCGCGAGGTAATTTATACCAATCCCGCTCTTGGCATTGGCAAAGAGTACGTCAGCGTGGAGATTCTCCCTGACCTGATTCTAATGCCGAACGTAGGCGTCAGAGGCGTTATGTGGCAGGAAATTGAAGGTCGTAAGCGTACCACGCCTTCCCGTATGATGATATCCCTCTTCCAGATGGAAGACCTGACAAATATACTCGTAAGGCTTAGCGGCGACTACCGTTGGGAGATGTGCAAGCGTATACAGGGAGCCCGGTGGAACGACATCTCGGAGGCATCCCTCACAAGCGAATATTTCGATTATATCCAGTTCTACAAGAAAAACCGCGACCTTTCTGCAGATGCCAAAGATAAGATTAAGCTTAACATGCAGAAAGCCAAGAACAGTTTCAAGGAAATGTTTATCAGGGATTATGAATCCTGGGTTCTGTATGAAGGCGCAGGTTCCCCGCGTCTGAACAAGATTGCAAGAGCCATCCTCTTTACTTACTGTCCGTTCTCCAAGGAGATTCGCGACAAACTAAAGATGAACCCGCTTTACAAGGAAACAATGGAGCGCTATGACATCAAACTTGGACAGCGCATCCACCACTATAATAACCTGTTCCAGAAACTGAAAAATATCGGCGCGGAAATCCCGCCGGAGATTCAGGCCCAGAGAGATTTCCTGGGGTATTAATTATCCGGTCTGTGCCGCCCTGTCAAGAAGGCTGTCGCAAAGTGACACTGTTCTACAATATATAGTTTCGTGTTATGCATACTAAAACTATATATTGTAAATATGTCATATTTTGCAGCAGCCTTTTTCTTTTCTGGACAATCTTATCCCATAGCCCGGTAAAAATACTCCCGCCTATCCCCAGATGCCTTCTCCGCATCCTATATTTCCCCTTCCGGAGCTAAAGCAACATATTTTTAAATTGGCGGCATATATCGTCTTTTTTTTCCGTTTTTTTCTTGTGTTGGCTAATATAGTTTTATCTTTTTGTAATATAATTATAGACTCTGTCGAAAAAAAATATTATAGTAATTACAGGCTTGATTACGGAAGTCAAGTCGGTTATAGCAATTCCGGAAGAATTCCCCTTTTACACAAGCGAAAACCTCGAAGGAACGGAACCTTCGAGGTTTTTGTTTGTGCTGCTATTCTCTTAGTATTTATTTGGCATATTTCTGTAGTCCCGTATCGCTTCCAAAGCCGGCAGCGCATTCCCGTCATAATCGAAAAGCGCCTGGTTCGCCCACTCATTGCCGCAGGGACCTTTTTCCTCAATATAGGACAATGCCCCTTCCGTCGCCCAACCCGAACCGGCCACAGGAAGCCACGCCGGCTCCCAATAAAAGAACCCTCTGCATTTCTTCCCCGGTACCTGGTCTATGACGCCAAATAACGCCTGCATAAACGCTTTCTGCCCTTCTCTGCTCATGGGAAAAGCAAGTTTTTCCACCAATTCCGGTTTTGTGGCGTATCCCTTACGTTCTCCCGGAGATAGCTTCTCATAGGAGGCATAGTCCTCCATGGTAAATCCCATGGACACTTCCGCAATCACCAGTTCCTTGCCATAACGCTGCGCCAAATCATTCATGTTGTCCTGCAAATCTTTCAGGCTTCCATGCCAGAACGGATAGTAGGACAGCCCAATGACCTGAAAATCTTCTCCCCGCTCTATATAATGGTCAAACCAATCCCTGTACATCGCTCCGTTTCCGCCGTTGTCCAAATGAATCATAACCGGAACGCCACCGTCCACCGCCCGCACGCCGCGGATGCCTGCGCTGATAAACCGGGCCAGGTTATCATATTCCGGCAGTTTTCCAAGAGGCCATAGCATACCGTTGGTCAACTCATTCCCGACCTGAATCATATCAGGAAAAAGTCCTTCCCCCTTCATGGCAAGCAACGTATCCTTCGTGTAGTGATAGACCGCCTCTTCCAACTGCCCTGCATCCATGCCGCGCCATGCCTTAGGCACTCTCTGCTTGCCAGGGTCCGCCCAGAAGTCGCTGTACTGTATATCCAATAGCACATCCATGCCGTGACTGTGCGCACGCCTCGCCAGTTCAATCGTGGTGGGCAGGTCATTGGTGCCTGCCCCGTAAGGTTCCCCGTCTTCCGTATACGGGTCGTTCCACAGGCGCAGACGCACCGCATTTGTCCCATAGCTTCCAAGAATATCAAATACATCCTTTTCCACGCCATGGTCATAAAATTTACCGCCAAGGCTCTCCACTTCCTTGACCGTGGATATGTCCATTCCCTTATAAAATTTCATGACAGCCTCCATTTCCGAGTCAGTCAAAATCAAACTTCGTAAACCGCTTCATCGCATCCTTATACCGGAACCGCACCAACTCGTTTTTCTCCAACACATCCTCTTCCGTCCCCACATACTGACAGCGGATGCAATGGTATTCTTTTTTATCCTTATCATAAAACATATCGATGTCCAAATCTCTCATAAAGCAAGAAGGGCACCTATAATTTAATTTGCCTTTGCCAGATTGAGCCATGTCGCAAACACCTCCTTATCTTTTAACTTGGTCGTATACCCCAACGTAAACATCGGTGAGAAAGCGTAGCCTTCTTTGATATAGCCTACCGCGTCCTTCTTCTCACTGCTGATGGATACTCTCGTCTCTATCTGAGGCACGACGGCTACCGCCTCCGTCGCCCCTTTCATCTGCGCCTCACGGCATCTGTATGCATAGTCAATCTTCTCTGTATCGGTCCCGTCGGTGACAGACAGCACAATGCCCGTCATATCCTCGGAATACTCCGTGGTGCCGTAACATGCCACCATATATTCATTCATCTCCACTTCCGCATCGGGATTGCTCATCTCCAAGACAGTTCTTTCTATTTTAATATTGGAGCTTCCCTCCTCGAAATACATCTTCGTCTGGAGTTTCACTGTCAAATCATAAAATTCGATATCCACCGGGTCCAGTGTCAGTATTCTCGTATTGCCCTCCTGGGAGAAATGGGCTTTCGTCCTGCACAGGCACAAATCCACTTCCTCACCGTTGTACGTCAGTTTCGCGCTTCTCACGGTTCCTTCCCCCGCATAATGGGTGAAATAACCTGCCCTATATTTCTCCTGGATTAAGAACGGATAGGATGCGTCCGTCACATGCTTCGTGCCAATCCCCACCGGCCATTCCAACTTCGCTGCGTAGGGGCGCAAATCCACGATGGCGCCACCCTGGTCCATATTCGCGCACACCCGCATATAGGGGTCGCAGTACCAGAATAACTGTTTATCCGAGCCGTACAGGATGTCTCTCCAAAGCGCACACTCCGGTTCTGTGAGCCGCCTGTTCGCACGGTAAAAATCCGCAAACTCAGCCATCGTCATATCATCCAGCCTGCCCTCTTTCTTAAGCTTCCCATAATATGCCATGCCGTCCTCGTAAGATTTCAAAAGAAGCTCATAAGGAGCCTCCCAACGCCCCATCTTATTCATCCAGCCAGGTCCTACAAACATCATATTGTAAGCATAGCCGTTGTTATATCTGGCCAAGTCCCGATACTGGTCAATCAGATTATACAGATATGGATACTCCCACGTCTTAGAGTCATAGCTCATACTCCGCAGCACATTCTGCGGATGGGTTCCGAAGTTGGAGCCGTTACCGTCATAGCAGGCAATCAAATCCCGGGACAAATGCGGAATCGCCACAATGCCGCTGTCCTCCGCTTCATTGGCCGCCGGCGCATGTACATTCTGCTTGCTGGGAATCCAAGGCGCCCAAGGGCCGCCATCCATAAAGGTATACCAGGAATTGTTACACGTATGGTAGGCTTTCGGCCCTTCCTCCCAACAAGTGGCCACGGCGCACTTCACCATGGGATATTTTTCCTTAATATAATTCACCAGGTCTGCATCCATGTAATAAGACCCCGTAGACTCCGGGTAAAAACCGAACCTGTCATGGAACTTGCCAAACACATCGTCCACGATAGATTTCTTATCTTCCATCGAGAACATCCAGATACAGAAATCCTTCGTCTTATACTTCTCCCGAAATTCCTCGCAGGGAAGTCCCAGCAAAGACAATGCAATCTCGTCTCCATATTTCTCATGGTCCTCCTTGGCAAGCCCTACCGCCTCGTCGTTAAATAAGGAAGCGTATGTCATCTGAATCGTCGTCTTCAGTCCGTTCTTGTGTGCAATCGCCTGCTGCGTCTTGAAGATATCCAGAGATTCTGTCAACAACTCTTTTCTCCCTATGTCTTCTTCCTTGCCGTGCCCGGTTACCTTCTCCGCATACTCAGGAACCATCTCCGGCCGATGGATGATGTTAACAATAAACTTATCCATGTTTTCCTGTCCTCCGTTTTGTTCTGACTAAGTTAGTTGTTTGGTAATTTTCACTTTGCGCAATCGGTTGTTCATAAACCAAGAATATCAAAGTGCACAGAAAAAGTCAACTTATTTTTAACATCTAAAAAAACGAGCACAGCTCGTTTGCGAGTTCCGCTTCGCGGACTCGAATAGTCCGGGAACTTTCCTATAAAGTAAAATAAACATCCCCTCTCATCAAAGTTGGGATGCTTATCTCGTCATTTTCTATTTTCCTCTATCCATTTCACAGCAAAGTCTACCAGTGCCCTTTGGCTCATCATGGAAAGATTACCATTTCCTAAAGATACATGGCGCGCCTTCCCTGTCTGCTCGAATGCCTCTCCTATTGCTGAAAAATCTTCTCCGTCTACAGCTAATGTCTCATAGGATTTCCATATGCGCTGTCCGTTAAGCCGTATGGCGCTGCTTTCTATGACCGTATGCTTACTTGGATATTCAGCCCTCGCATCCGCTAAATGAAGGGAGGTATTCTTGTCATAGCCGACTCCAATCAGTAATACATACCCATCAAGTTCATACAGCCTGCCAATGGGCGAGCTGTCGCCAAAAATATCCGACAAGTCATGATTTTCTGTCAGATACTGCGCATAACGTCCCCTTGCCGCTACTGACCTTGCAGGATGCTCGCTTCTAAGTGTCCCCGGCCACTGCCGAAACATTTCTGATACGGCGCCCATTGTATTTGTGGGTGTAATCCGTTTGTCATAAGCAGGTATGTATTCACGTATGACGGGCCACCATTCCTCCGGTTCCTGCCAGTAAACGCCTGCCGACGGGTCTAAATTCTTCCATGACTGTGTCGGCATCATAATCGTACCTTCATCGCCAACGCTCTCAATCAATGCTTCAATAACTGACTGTGCGCCGCCGCACACATAACCCAGGCTGTTCAACGACGTATGCACCATAACGGCCTGCCCCTTTTGGACGCCAACAGCTTTCAAAGCAGTTTTTATATCGTGGGGCGTTACCAATTTTCTTTTTTCCATCCTATTCTTCCTCCAATCTACCTTGCAGCAGTTGTAATAATAATAAGATGAACCATGACAAATAGCAAAGGTTAAACGCATAACCAATAACAAAATTTAATCTCATTCTTTGTGCATTTTTACGCTGCGCACACTGTCACGCTCTATGAGAGTTACAGGCAGCATCACACTTTTATCTCTGCAGCCTCCATTTCGTAACTGGTTCAACATTTTAACTGCCAAAGCCGCCCTTTGCTTGTAATCTTGTTTTATCGTGGTCAATGCCGGTACAAACTTTTCGCTATCCCTCACATCGTCAAACCCAACTACCGATATATCCTCTGGAACAGATATCCCCACATTTTTCAGGAATTGAATAAAATCCATTGCATAATCATCGGACACTGCAAAGACTGCCGAATATTTTTTTATTTTACTTAAATGTTCCATGTAAAAACTGGCGCGCACTTCCCGCTCTATAGGAATAACCATAAGTTCTGCGTTTGGAATCTCGCTTTTTAATCCCATAAATCTTTCTATATCCATGCAAATATTATTATCCGATATACAAAGCACATCCCTATGCCCCCTATTTCTCAGATAACGTCCGGCCTGTGCCCCGCCATCAAAGTGATTGACCTCAATATTTACAAGATTTCCGGAACTTTCCATATATCCGTCATAGACTACAAACGGAATATGCATCTGTTCCCTCAATTTTTTATAATCCTGTTCACAATAGCCAATGAGCACCATTCCCTCCATATTCCACATGGAAGCAAACTTGGGAATTTCATCCCATTTATCATTCACTTTAAGCATAAGGAATTTTCCTGCCCGCTCTATCTCTTTTGCCAGTGCATTCACCGATGCGGAAATAAACTCATCCTCCAGTGTGTGTCCTTCGTATTTTTCATGGTCATTGATAACCACCCCGATAATTTTAGAATCATTCTGAGCTAAAAGTATCCCTGCCATACTCGGAATATACTGTCTCTCTTCCAAAAGCTGCTGCACACGTTTCACCGTTTCGTCTGATATTTTCTTTGTCTTCCCATGAATAACGTTCGATACGGTAGCGGTACTCACTCCCAGTTCGTCGGCAATATCGACAATCCTGATTCTTCCATTCTCCATATAAGAATCCTCCCTTTACCGTATATGTACTCTCGGAATCTCTTTATACCTGATTATGTGAGAGAATTTTTTGTCAAATGTGCTGTCCGTAAAAGTTTCATCTTCATCAAATTTATGCGACAGCATATAGTATTTCAGAATTGATTATGAATTCCTAAAATCATCTTGAAACAAAATAAAAAATGCTACAAACCGCTTAAAATCAGGGGTTTCTAGCACTTCTTAGGGTTGGGCTGTTATAAACAGTCAACAGCTCGTAGGGGAATCGAACCCCTGTTTCCGCCGTGAGAGGGCGGCGTCTTAACCGCTTGACCAACGAGCCATCTGCTTACCACTTGATTATTCTATTACACTTTCTTAAAAAAAGCAAGTACTTTTTTTAATTTTTTCAAATTTACAGAACTTTACTCAGGAAATCAATCGTCCGCGCCTCCTTCGGATGGTCAAGCACCTCTTCAGGCGTACCCTGCTCTACGATATAACCGCCCTCCATGAAGATAACACGGCTTGCCACCTCACGCGCAAAACCAATTTCATGGGTGACTACTACCATGGTCATGCCTTCTTTTGCAAGCTCTTTCATAACGGCCAAAACCTCGCCGACCATCTCCGGGTCAAGCGCACTGGTAGGCTCATCAAAAAGCATAATATCCGGATTCATCTCAAGCGCCCGCGCAATCGCCACACGCTGTTTCTGCCCGCCAGACAATTGGCTGGGATATGCCTCCGCCTTATCGGCAAGCCCAACACGCTCCAACAGCTCGAATGCCTTCTGCTTCGCAGCCTCCTTGGACAAAGTTTTCAGGTGTACCGGTGCAAGAGTCATGTTTTTCAGTACAGACAGATGATTAAACAGATTAAAATGCTGGAATACCATGCCGATATTCTCACGCACCTTATTGATATCCGTGTGCTTGTCAGTGACATCATGTCCATCAATAATAATCTGCCCGGATGTCACTGTCTCCAATTGGTTGAGGCATCTCAAAAACGTAGATTTACCGCTGCCGGAAGGTCCAATCAGCACCACAACCTCACCCTCTGTAACTTCCAGGCTAATATCTTTAATGACTTCCAACGGACCGAAATTCTTTTTCAGGTTTCTAACCGAAATTTTATTCTGCGCAGAAACATCGCTGCTGTCAAGATTCCTACTATCTGCCACGGTTAATCCTCCTCTCAATCCTCTTGGAAACCTTGCTTAAGGTGATAATCACAATCATGTACATAATTGCCACAACCGCCCATGCCTGCAAATTCTTAAACGTATTGCCCATAATCGTCTTACCCACATTAGTCAGCTCCGGGAAACCGATTGCGGAAAGAATAGAAGTATCCTTTAACGTAATAATAAACTGGTTGATAATCGAAGGAATCATTGTACGAATTGCCTGCGGCACGACAATCAGAGCCATGCCTGCACTGTATGACAATCCAAGGCTCCTGCCTGCCTCCATCTGCCCTCTGTCCACACTCTGGATACCCGCCCGGATAATCTCAGCCATATACGCGCCACAGTTTAAAGACAAGGTAATCGTGCCTGCCATAAGAGGTTCCAGTTTAAAACTCGTAAAACCCATCTGCTGTATTCCCTGAGGCACGCCGAAATAAATAAAATACGCAAGCACAATCAGCGGAACACCACGTATCGCATCAACATATACAGTACCGATAAAATTAAGAATCCTGTTATGCCCCACATTCATCAGTCCGAAAATCATACCGATTATCATAGCGAATACCAATGAAAGTACCGTCAAAAGCACCGTCTGCCCCAATGCCTTAACAAGCACCATACCGTATGTCTGAATTATCATTATCATAGGGTAAATCTCTCCTTATCTTTTATATAGTCTCCTGAACGTTCTCTGTACCCTTTTGCAGGAAAAATCCAGAAAACTATTATATATCTCTCCTGTATCCTTCGGAAAAAACGGCTCTGTGAGACATTCTTTCCGAAAGAAACAGCTAACAGAACATATTCCAATCAGTAACATATGTATTATCCTGATTGGAATATGCATCCGTCCTGCTTGAAACCCAATCACAACTTCTCATCGATTGATTGCAAAAGCCGCCACCTTGCTTATGCAGAGTGAAAAACCGCTCTTATTCGCCTAAGTATTTTGCAATAATCTCGTCATATTTTCCGTTTGCCTTGATATTTGCAAGCCCTGCATTGAACATGTCAAGCAATTCCTTATTGCTCTCGTTCATAATCGCAAAACCGTAAGGTGCGCCTTCGCTCTCCATCCCTTCCGGAATGACAAGCGCCAGACTGCCGATTTTGATAGAATCAGCCATAATCGGTGTGTCTTCCACACATGCCGCGGAGTTACCTAAGAGAACATCCTGATACATAGTCGGTGAATCTTCAAATACGGTTGTTGTAAAACCGTACTCATCTTTCAGGCTGTTTGCAAAATCCATACCGGCCGTACCATTTTTAACGGCTACGTTCTTACCTGCTAAGTCTTCGAAACTCTTAATATCGCTGCCCTCGGCAACAACAAATGTCTGTGTCGCATTGTAATACCCGTCGGAGAACATCCAACCGGAATCGATACGCTCCTGCTTAATCGTTGCGCCTGCAATAATTGCATCCGCCTGGCCCGCCTGCACTGCTGCCACAGCCGCATCCCAGCCAAGACTGTTCAATTCATACTCAAATCCCTGGTCTTCCGCAATCGCTGCAAGGATGTCCACATCAATTCCTACAAACTCACCCTGTTCGTTGGTGAACTCAAAAGGACGGAACACAGTATCTGTTGCAATTGTCCATACCTTATCGCCTGTAGATGCGTTCTCCTCAGAATCAGCCGCCGCTTCTTCACCTGCAGTGTCTGCCTCTGCATCGCCTGCTGCCTCTTCCTGTGCAGGAGCGTCCGCCGTATCTGCCTCCGCTTCATTTGTCTGTGCGCCCCCATTATCGGAACCGCATGCCACCATACTAAAGGCCATACATCCGACGAGTGCCATTGCTAACAATTTTTTCATAAAAAATCCTCCATTTCTATGGCAAATGCCCTATTAACATCAAAGACGGTGTTATCCTGCCACACCGTCTTTGATGCCTATTGTCTAGTATATGGATTTTACTACCGCTTGTCAAGACGCATTGTATACAACTATACAATTATTTTGGCAAAGTGTTATCATTCGTACTTATCTTATCGAACAGAATGACTACCTATGAGTGCTTATGCAACCTAAATTCTCAAGCTCCTGTCAACCGAACACTTTCGTTTTCACTTCCCGCATATCTGATTCCAGTTTACGCACCTTAATCGAAAGTATTTCAACCTCTTTGCTTGGTTTCATGGCCTCGTGGAGATTCCTGGACAAGTCAAGATGCCCTTCCGCCACACGTTGGATATTGACATATATTTCATTCTCCAGAATCAGGTGAATAGCAGTAATCTTCCGGTCAAGTGTCTGTACCTCGCCTTTCACTTCCCGCATATCTGCTTTTAGGTCTTCCACATCTGCTTTCACGCCTTGCATGTCCTTCTTCAAACCTTGTACGTCTTCCTTCAGAACACATATATCCGCCTTTACTTCCCGCATCTCTTCCTTCAGGCCTTCCACATCTGCTTTTACGTCTTGCATGTCCTTCTTCAAGCCTTGTACGTCCTCCTTCAGGACACACACATCTGCTTTTACTTCCTGCATCTCTTTTTTCAGGCCTTCCACATCTGCTTTTACGCCTCGCATGTCTTCCTTCAAGCCTTGTACGTCTTCCTTCAGAACACATATATCCGCTTTTACTTCCCGCATGTCTTCCTTTAGGCCTTCCACATCTGCTTTCACTTCCTGCATCTCTTCCTTCAAGCCCTGCATGTCTTCCTTTAAAACGCGCATGTCGCTTTTCATGCCCTGCATTTCCGACAGGATTAAATCAAGTTTTTCGTTTTCAGTCATATTGCCCGCTCCTTTCCCATTCTGAGATATTCTCTGGAAACCATCCACAAAAATATACCTAAACATGATTTCAGGAATATATTTCCCTACAACAGTAACCACGCCGCCATGCATACCGCCTTTTCCTCATTCCATACGATATGATACCGTTCTGCATAGTTGTATTGTAGCATGGAAAGAATACTTAATCAACTATAAATTAATATATTTATTAACGTTATTTCGTTTATCCCTCTCAGTCCTTTTTCTAATACTGCTCTTCCTATATCGCTAAATTCCTTCTGCCGCCGCAAGAATCAGCTCCACAGCCTTATCAATCCCAAGTTTTTCCGTGTTTAATGTCAAGTCAAAATTGCGCGCGTCTCCGTATGCACACTTGGTATAATATTCACAATATTTTTTCCTCGCCTTATCCACCGCTCTGACATCATTGGCCACCTGGTCTGCCGGAACCTGGTCCATCATGGCCGTCATACGCCTCACACGCCATTGGAATCCTGCGTGGATAAACACATTCAAGCAATGGTCAAACTCGCGAAGGATATAGTCGCCGTTTCTTCCCACAATCACACAGCTCTCCTTATTCGCCAACTCGCGGATGGCGTCCAACTGTGCCTGCCACAGCTCTTCCTCCAACGGCTTATTATAAAAGTCAAACAAACTCTGGGCAAACCCGAAGTTCTTCGGAACACGCTCATCCCACTTACGCACCTGCTCCGGGCTTAAGCTCTTGCAGGCAAGGACAGTCTTGAAAATAATGTCCTTATCGTAATATTCAATTCCCAGTTCTTTCGCTACCCGCTTGCCGATTTCTCCGCCGCCTGCACCGAACTCTCTACCGATTGTGATAATTTTCCTCATATACTTGTCCTCCCTCTTTATGATATGTACTCTCAGGGTACAAAGAAACCACGAGAGTACATTGATATACGTCTACAATTATCTTACCATGTCACTCCCCACTTTACAAAGAAATCCCGCCGACTTACAAAATCGTAACAATTCAGCCATGCCATTCATAAATCACCAGAATATACATTTTGGCCAATAATATTACTGATTGACTGGCGAACTACTACACAAAATCAAACAGACTAATCTGATTGGATTCCGGCAGATTCCCCAAAAGCCCCAGGCTGCTCATCAAATCCACAATCGTCTTCGACGCTTTGGTGCGCTGCCGGAAATCATCCTTACTTAAAAACGGCCCGTCTTTGGTTGCCTCCACAATGGCATCCGCCGCTTTTTCCCCCAATCCGTCTATACTGCTTAGCGACGGCATCAGCTTGCCCTCCACAATCTGAAACAACCTGGACTGCGCCGAGAAAATATCAATCGGAACAAAATCAAATCCTCTGGCATACATCTCCTGCACAATCTTCATATCTTTATAGCTGTCCTGCTCTTTCTTGGAAAGTTCATCGCTCCTGCGCTTGTAATCCGCCATCACGGCTTCCAGATGAGCCTGTCCCTGGCACATGGCTTCATAGGAGAAAGCCGACGCGCGGATGCTGAAATAAGCCGCATAATAAGCCAAAGGATAATTAATCTTGCAGTATGCGATTCTCCACGCCATCATGACATAAGCCGCCGCATGGGCCTTGGGGAACATGTATTTAATTTTCTTGCAGGAACCGATGTACCAGTCCGGCACATCCTGCGCCTTCATGGCCTCAATCCACTCGTCTTTCAGCCCTTTTCCCTTACGCACACTCTCCATAATCGTAAAAGAGAGGGAGGGCTCCACCCCTTTTTGCATCAGATAAATCATGATATCGTCACGACAGCAGATTGCCGTGGAAATCGTCGCTTTTCCTTCTTCAATCAACGTCTGGGCATTGCCAAGCCACACATCCGTTCCGTGGGACAGTCCCGATATACGCACCAAATCCGTGAAGCATTTCGGCTTGGCGTCGATTACCATCTGGATAACAAATTCCGTGCCAAACTCGGGTATGCCAAGACACCCAAGCTTACAGCCCCCTATCTGCTCCGGCGTAATGCCAAGCGCCTCCGTAGACTGGAAAAGGGACATCACTTGTTTATCATCCAGAGGAATCGTGACCGGGTCAATATCAGTCATATCCTGCAACATACGTATCATGGTCGGATCATCATGTCCCAGTATATCAAGTTTCAACAAGTTATGGTCGATAGAGTGATAGTCGAAATGGGTTGTGACAATATCTGTCGTCATATCGTTGGCAGGGTGTTGCACCGGGGTAAAAGAGTTGATGTCCTCC
This sequence comes from uncultured Lachnospiraceae bacterium, assembly GCA_947172645.1. Classification (GTDB taxonomy): domain Bacteria; phylum Bacillota; class Clostridia; order Lachnospirales; family Lachnospiraceae; genus UBA3282. The sequence continues at coordinate 41,408 of CAMWBY010000011.1, forward strand.
CCCACAGGCAATACCACGATACCACCCGGATGCTGTCCGGTACTCCTACGGATACCGGTACATCCTGTGACAATACGGTTAATCTCACAGACCCGCTTATGCTTGCCCCGTTCCTCGTAATAATTCCGCACATAGCCGAAGGCCGTCTTGTCCGCCAGCGTACCGATTGTGCCTGCACGGTAAGTCTGTCCGCTGCCGAAAATCACCTCCGTATACTTATGCGCCTTACTCTGGTATTCCCCGGAAAAATTTAAGTCGATATCCGGTTCCTTATCCCCTTTAAATCCCAGGAATGTCTCAAAGGGAATGTCAAACCCCTCTTTTCTGAGCGGCGTACCGCACACCGGGCAGTCCTTGTCCGGCATATCACATCCGGCGCCGCCACCGTATGCCCGGACTTCCTCCGACTCAAAATCATAATAGTGGCAGTTCGGGCACAGATAATGGGGGCTTAAGGAATTTACCTCCGTAATCCCCGCCATATTGGCCACAAAAGAACTCCCAACCGAGCCACGGGAACCTACCAGGTAACCGTCCTCCACCGACTTCCACACAAGCTTCTGGGCGATGATGTACATTACCGCAAAACCGTTGGAAATAATAGAGTGCAGTTCCTTCTCCAACCTATCCTCCACAATCTTCGGAAGCGTCTCCCCGTACAGCTCATGGGCTTTATTATAACAGATTTCAGTCAGCTGCCTGTCGCTGTCCTCGATGACCGGCGGACATTTATCGGGACGTACCGGGGACATGACGTCAATCATGTCCGCAATCAGGTTGGTATTGGTAATCACCACTTCCTCCGCCTTATCGCTCCCCAGATAGGCAAATTCCTCCAACATTTCCTCGGTGGTGCGCAAATATAAGGGCGCCTGGTTGTCCGCATCGGGAAATCCCTGCCCCGCCATAATAATGCGGCGGTATACCTCGTCCTCCGGGTTCAGGAAATGCACGTCGCAAGTCGCCACCACAGGCTTATGGAACTGCTCCCCCAGATGCACAATCTTACGGTTGACTTCCATAATATCCTCCGCGGAATTGATATTCGGTATCCTGTCGGAAGCAATCATAAATTTGTTGTTGCCAAGGGGCTGTATTTCCAGATAATCATAGAAATCCACTAACCTGGCAATCTCTGTGTCCGGCCTTCCTTCTAAGAGCGCGCGGTACAGCTCGCCCGCCTCACAGGCGCTGCCCACAATCAGCCCTTCCCGATACTCATTCAGAAGACTCTTGGGAATCCTGGGCCTTCTTGCAAAATAGGTCAGGTGGGACATGGAAATGAGCCTGTACAAGTTCATCCGCCCTACATTGTTTTTTGCCAAAATAATGCCATGATAAGTGGGAAGTTTCTTGATAATGGCCGGGCTTGCCTTCCCCTTCTCATTTATTTGGGCAAGAGTCGTAATCCCGTCCTTCTCCATCATGGCAATCAATTTTACGAAAATTTCCGCCGTCGCCTCCGCGTCGTCCACCGCCCTGTGATGGTTTAATAAAGATACCCCCAGTGTCTTCGCCACTGCATCCAGCGTATGCTTGGCCTGGGCAGGCAGCATAACTCTCGCCATTCCCACCGTATCTATGTAAGTAAAATCATGCTCTATTCCCTGCCTGTTGCAGTTTTCCATGATAAAACTCATATCAAACCCTGCATTGTGGGCCACCAACATGCAGCCTTCGCAAAACTGCAAAAACTGCGGCAGCACGCTCTCAATCTTCTCCGCGTCCACCACCATGTCATCCCTGATGCTCGTCAGTTTCTCGATTTCAAAAGGAATAGGCACTTCCGGATTCACAAACGTGGAAAAATGGTCCACAATCTTACCATTGCACACCTTCACCGCACCAATCTCTATGATACGGTTTTCCACCGGAGAAAACCCGGTCGTCTCGATATCAAAAACAACAAAATCCTGTCTGAAATCCTGTCCCTTGTCATTGGTGGCAATCTCGTGTAAATCATCCACAAAATAGGCTTCCACGCCATAGATGACCTTAAAGAAATCCTGCTTGTCGGGTTCCGGCTCCCCCGCTTCCTTGCGTTTTGCTTTCTCCGCCTTCCACAGGTCTTCCCACACATGGTTAGCGTCCGGGAAAGACTGCGCCACACCGTGGTCTGTGATGGCAATGGCAGGATGCCCCCACTTATAAGCCCGCTTCACGATATCCTTCGCCTCAGACACGCCGTCCATGTCGCTCATCTTCGTATGGCAGTGCAGCTCCACACGCTTGCGTGCACTTGTGTCCATACGGGATACCGTGAAATCCGGTATCTTTTTTACCCCAGTAAGGGAACCGATGGTCAGCTCATGGTCGAACTTGTCCATCATTGTCATGCCTTTTATTTTCACGAATGCACCGGGCTTCATGCCGTCCGTTATCTCTCCCACCTGCTCATTGTGGGCAAAAAGCTTGATGGTCATGGTATCCGTAAAATCCGTCACATCGTAGATTAAAATGGAGCGTTCATTCTTAATCTCTCGCTTATCCATACTGATAATCTTGCCCCGGATGACGACCTCTCCCATCTCTCCGATAATATCGCTGATAGGCATAGCCTCCTCGTCAAAATCCCTGCCATAGAGCACATCCGGGTTGTCGGAACGCTTGACGGCACGCTTAAAATCAGTCTTTCTTCCCATATCTTTAGTACGTCCGCCCGGCTCTCTCATCCTGACGCCCGGTCCTCCCGCTCTCGTACCAAAGTCGCGCACTGCCTTACCTGTTCCGGCTTCTGCCCCTGCCTCGGCTGCCGCACCTGCAATCCTGACATTCTCCTGTCCCGCCGCGTTCCTGCCGCCAGAATTTCCGCTCTTGCCATCGGAAACGCCCTGCACAGATGCGCCCTGCGCCGCATAAAAACTGTCCGCCCCGCCGGATAACTGCCCCGGCTGCCCCGCATAGTCCGGGACATACCCGTCCTGCTGCCCTGCATAGTCCCCATACGCCGAAGGTTCCTGTCCTTCCCTGCGGTATCCTGCCCTGGCCGAAATCTCCGCAATCTGCATGGCAAGCCTGTGCTCGTCCTCCTTCTTATATTTGCCTACGGCACATTCTTTATAAGCCGCCTGCACTTCCACCGAAAAACCACAGCGCTCGTTACAGATTTTCTCCAGAATGCGGATTAATTCCTCCGCCCTGCTCTTCCCGAGCACAGTGTCTTCCATCGTAAGAAGCAGCGTCTCTTCCCCGGTAAATTCCAAGTCCGCCTTTTTAAAAAGATTGTATTCCACAGGAGAATATTCCCGCAATTCCTGTAAAATACTGTCGCGGTAAACCTCCATCAACTTCTCTGGCGTATACTGCGCAGAAAGTCGGAATTTCTCGTAAATCTTGATAACCATCGAGACATTCGGAAAAAACTGTTTCTTTATCTCCCCTTCCACCCGGAATACATCTTCCTTCTGAATCAGCCTGTCCGAAGAAATATAGACGCGCAGAAAGTCCTTCCGTTTCGTGGAAGATACCTTCTCCACCGTAACCTGCCCATACAAATCCTTTAAACCCGTATCTAATTTTAAAGTGGGGAACACATCAAAGAATTTCTTGCCCATCCGTCCGCCTCTTTTCTTATTGATTAGGTAACTGCGGAACTCATCTTCATGTTAATATCATTGTGCAGATAGCATAACCATAAACAGACCCTTGGAAAACGTTGGTACTTGGCGAGGTGAAAAGTTGCATAGCAACTTTCGAGCCTAGTACCACTACGTTTGGAACGGAGCGCAAGCGTGTCTGTGTTGGTATGCTATTTGTGCAATTTCGATAAACCGAAAAGAGTTCCGCAATGACTTATACTATACCCAGTTCAAAAGCTCCTCGCGCAAAGTATCCAACAACTGATTCTCAGGAACTTTTTTCACAATCTCACCCTTCTTAATGAGGAGGCCCTCGCCAAGTCCGCCTGCAATGCCGATGTCCGCCTCCTTCGCCTCACCGGGCCCATTGACGGCGCATCCCATCACGGCCACCTTAATGTCCAGGGGTATGTCCACCACCATCTCCTCCACCTGATTGGCAAGACCAATCAAATCAATGCGTGTTCTTCCACATGTAGGGCAGGACACCACCTCAATTCCCCCTTGGCGCAGTCCCAGGGTACGCAGAATCAGCTTGGCGGACTTAATCTCCTCCACCGGGTCACCTGTTAAGGACACACGGATTGTATCACCGATTCCCTGATTCAGTATTAACCCTAACCCTATGGCAGACTTTATGTTTCCGCTCGTCACTGTGCCTGCCTCGGTGATGCCAACATGAAGGGGATAGGAAGTCTTCTTTGCCAGTATTTCATGAGCCTCCACACACATCATCACATCGGATGATTTAATGCTGATGACAAGATTGTCATATCCAAGCTCTTCGATGATGCCAACCTTGTCAAGGGCGCTCTCCACAAGTCCCTGCGCTGTCACGCCATGGTACTTCTCCACCAGTTGCCGCTCCAACGAACCGCTGTTGACGCCCACACGGATGGGAATCCCTCGCTCTTTCGCCGCCGCAACCACAGCTGCAACCTTGTCTCTGTCTCCGATATTCCCCGGATTGATGCGAATCTTATCCGCCCCGTTTTCCATGGCGGCAATCGCCATCTTGTAATCAAAGTGGATGTCCGCCACAAGGGGAATGTGTATCTGTTCTTTAATCTTCTTTAACGCTTCCGCCGCTTCCATGGTGGGCACCGTACAGCGGATAATCTCACAGCCCGCCTTCTCCAGACGCAGTATCTGTGCCACCGTCGCTTCCACGTCTTCCGTCTTCGTATTCGTCATAGACTGGATAAGGACAGGGTTTCCACCCCCGATGATTCTGTCGCCAATTTTTATTTCCTTCGTATTGTCACGATACATAATAATAATCCCCCATTCTTGCTCAACCTGCGAATTTAGGCAGCGCTGAAAGCGCTTTGGCACTAAATTTGCGTCCGAATTTATTCGGACACAGAACTTTGTTCGGACAGTGAAACAATCTTCCGTATATGGATTTTTCACACGATTCCCTTCCTTTTAAGATTCTGGTATGAAAAAATGTTGTCATAAGATTACACTGGCAAATTGCACAGAAGGCATCTTTTGACACTCTGGTTTTGATTATAAAACATAGCGCCCTTAAGCCAATGTCATTTCTTTAGTCCAGTACACAGCTTACCGAAATGACACTGCGCCTTAAGTTCTGTCTTTTATGATACCACACATCCCCCGGAAAAGTATACACCCAGAAAGCTCTATTCATTGCAGGCAAAACAACACAAAGAATTTTAAAAGAAGCTTAAAAAATATTTAATAAACCTATAATGCATTTATGGTAAGCTATTTGTAATTTTGGAAAATAACGGTATGGAGGACAACTTGAAACAAGAATACATCATCCGGACAGATAAATTAGGAAAAAGGTATGGCTCCCAATGGGCAGTCAGGCAAATAGATATCCATGTCCCAGCAGGCCAAATATACGGCCTTCTTGGGCGAAACGGTGCCGGGAAGACAACGATTATGAAAATGCTGTTAGGCCTGACAAAGCAATCAAGCGGAAGCATCTTCCTTTTCCGACAAGAAGTCACTAAGTACGAAGAAGACATCTATTGCCGCATCGGCAGTTCGATTGAAACACCAGGCTTTTATCCTAACATGACTGCGAAGGAAAATTTGTCTGTTTTTTCAAGGCTGCGCGGTAAAACCGATTACCGTAGAATACAGAATGCGCTCGATGTCGTGGGCCTGCCTTACCATGGGAAAAAAGTCTTTGCAGAATACTCATTGGGGATGAAACAGAGGCTGGCCATTGCAAATGCCATGATGAACGAGCCTGAACTTCTGATTTTGGACGAACCCACAAACGGGCTTGACCCTATCGGCATTGCCCAAATGCGGACGCTTCTCAAAGAATTAAGCCACAACCATGGAAAAACAATTCTCATATCCAGCCACCAACTATCAGAGATGGAGCAATTGGTTGACTGGGTTGGGATTATCCACGAGGGTAAAATGTTGGAGGAATGCTCTTATCAGGAGCTAAAGGAAAAAGAGCATCCGTATATTCGCTTGAAAACGGCGCCTTTAGAGCAAGCGTGCCAATATCTGTCTGACGTCATGCACATCAACCATTTTACTGTAAAAGATGGCACAATATTTGTTCACGATTTGAAATACAGCACTCTGGATATAAACCAAAAACTTTTTTCGGCAGGAATCGGCGTATCCGAAATTACGATATGCCGGGATAACTTAGAAAATCATTTCAAAGAGCTGACAGGGGGTATTGGCATTGCGTAACGCATTTTTTTCTGAAATCATGAAGTTACGAAAAAATAAAATATCATGGATTGGAACAATGATAGTTGCCCTGGTACCCTTTCTCCTGATTTTAAAAAGTCTGTACCTTGACCCGCAGCGGGGAGGATATATGGATTGGTTCATGACGGTATCCATGTTAAATACGCTTACATTCCCTATCATAAGCGGTTTTGTCATCACTGCCATTGTCCAAAGGGAATATCAGGAAAAAACATTGCGGAATATCCTGAGTGCCCCCATATCAAAGGAAAACTTTGCCATAGCAAAATTAACCGTGTGGTTCCTATGGTATCTGACTACTCTATTTGTGACAGAATTGATTGTAATAACGGGATTTTTCATCCTTTTCCCCGATGAGTTTACCTCCGGCAATTTGCACTGTACTATTTATTTATATTCGCAGACAAGTATATACTCCTTTGTTTCACTGCTTCCTGTTTTCTGGATAACGATATGTCAGAAATTACTTTTTTACCCGTCTATGCTTGTCACATTGGGGTTCACCGCACTCCAAATGGCCGGATTGCAGGTTGCAGAAGAGCTCGTATTACCGGCAAGTATCTGTCCCTGGACGGCGGTATCCGTTTCCGGCATGGCAGGTTTTGGCACGCCCTACTGGAAAATATGCACGGTTTCCATCTTCGTCTGTGGGATAGTTGGATTGATTGGAGCATTCCTCTCGTTGAAAAAGCAAGAACTATGAATGAAATACACCGATTTTGGCATAAAATTTCCACTCACCTATACCAACTGTAAAACCCTCGCTTCAATCTCCTTTAAATCGTCCATCGACAACAACGGTATATAATGCGCAATTTTTTCAAGCGGCATCTCTCTGTCTTTAATTATCCTTTCCGCTGTTTCTATAGCATTTTCTAATGCTGCCTCGTTTCTCATATCGTCCAAAATTTTACTCATAGCTGCCTCTCCTTCCTTATCCTGTTTGAAATACCTTGCCCGTTTTGCAAGTACTTCATGATTCATATCATCGGGATTGGTACATGAAAAATCATGCATTAACCTTCCGACCTCATCATCTCCCCTATATTTGCCATTCACGTACAGAATATGCGAACCATCGCCAAACAATACTTTATTTTCCCCAACCGCAACATATCTCTCTACTGGATATATCGGCTGATTTCCTTTCATTACATCATTTTCCGTAATAAAAATAATATAACTGTCGGGAATATTCTCCGTGTCATCTCCCGGTTTTAATATATGTGCGTCTAGCAAACTACTGTTATACCTTGCCCTTTTTGCTCCTGCGCCTGCGTCTGACCTCTGTATTTCCACATTAAATTCTTTATCGGTACTGTCAACCGCATGGACATCTAAAACGACGGAACGTCCCTGCAAATTTTTCATCAGTTCCTGCGTCCGAACCGATTTAATCTTAATATCCTTCCGTCCTAAGACAATCCTAAGTATCAGTTCCACACCCTCAAAATTATCTGCAAGACAGACACTCATGAACTCGTCGTCCATATACCGCAGTAATTTCAAACGCTGTAAGTCCTGTCTATGTGTATGTTCCTTTGTATTCAAAAAGAGTCCTCACTTCTGTCATTTATATTATACAGCACACTTTATCTATTGAAAACCAAATATCATAAAAGCATCCAATCACATGCAAAGCTGAACTGCTACAATCACATCTCCGTCAACCACACCTGCTTCTCCACCGCCCTGATAAAAGACCTTCTCCGGAAGCGACGCATTTTGCCCCCACACCTGTCTAAATCCCGCCTGATTTCTCCTACTACCTGATAGCGCAGCGCGGGATTCTCCTGGATACACTTTCGGATAATGCGCTCTATCCTGTCCGGTATAAGAGGTTGGTAATCCCATGTACTCAACAATGTGTAGGGCGGCCTTGCAGGCTCCGCTCCTGTTACCATGTAATAGAGCACCTTGCCAAGCGCATAAATATCGCTTCTCTCGTCCGCATATGCCTTCCGCCGGGGATATTCTGACACTTTCTCAACGCTCCGCCTATTCTCTCCCAAACATACCTTTTCTTCTTGCCCGAACTGCTCCGGCGCCCCGTATCCCGGCGTAGCCGCCATTACCCTGTCTGCCTTCCCACCGAAACTACGTCTTTGTGCTGCACCGAAGTCTATCAGTTTCAGCCGCCCGTCCGGACAGACCATAATATTGCCCGGTTTCAGGTCACGGTAAACAACCGGCGGCTTACGCGTATGCAGATATTCCAGAATATCCAAAAGCTGTCCCGTCCACGCACATGCCGTATCCTTCTCCACATATCCATTCCGCTCTATGTACTCATGCAGCGTAATGCCTTGAACGTATTCCATCACCAAATAACAAGAGCCATTCTTCCACAGCAAATCATGAACCACCGGTAACATAGGATGCTGCAAATGCTTTAAGAAATCCGCTTCCTTGGCGTGATTGTCAGACTCTATCCTTTCCTCATGACATCCATGAACCTCTTTCACTGCCACCAGGCGTTGCAATGCCTCATCCCTTGCCAAATACACACTGCCTTCCCCTCCCTGTCCAAGCGGTTTTATAATAGTATATTTTCCAACCTTTCCTGTCTCATTACCTTTTATTGTTTCATCTATACCCATATTTTCCCTCCATTCCAAAATATTATTTATTCCCGCCACCAATCGCCAAATGTCTTGTTTCTTGCAGCAAAGTCTTTGATTCAACGAACAGTGCCAGGAAATTTCATAATGCCCGGCGCGTCCGAACGAACTGAACTGCCATATGCCGTCTCTCACTGAAAGGCCTTCACATAAACTGCAGACAGATTATCCCTCTCGCCACGCTTCATACATGCATTGCCAATTTCCCTCAGTCTGCGTGTAATCTGCTCTTCATCGGTGATGCGTTCCGGCGACAGGACATCGGCTAACTCTTCTTCCATGACGCAATGGCGGAATCCGTCGCTGCACAGGAGCACCGCCTGTCCTGCCTGCAATGTCCCCATCCGAAAATCCGGTCTTTCATAATCGAAGCTGCCCACACATTTTGTCAGCCTATTTCTGCCATACACATGGTCGCACGTCATGCGCACAGCCTCGGCAAACAACTGCCCACGCACTTTGCGCCCGGACAGGCGATAGGCCCTGCTGTCCCCCAAATGCCAGAGAAGATAAGTCTTTTCCCAGACTAACAACACTGTCATGGTCGTTCCTAGCCGAAGATTTTCCTTTTTGCCATATGCAAGAAATTGCTCCTGCATATGGTATACGAGCCTGTCCAATGAACGCCTGACCACCCAATACGGTTTCTTTTTACGCACGGCCCGAATCAATGACTCATAGAACCATTCCTGCAAACGCCGTGTCACATAGCCGCTTGCCGCCTCGCCCTGCGTAAGCCCGCCCATTCCGTCGCAGACTGCCGCCATAACCACCCTGCCACGGGCAGTAAGCACTTGCAGAAGCGCCACAGAATCCTCGTTCCTATCCGCCACGCTGCCACGTTCCCAATATACACCTGTCAGATATTTCACTCCTGTTCCTGCTCCTCCTTCCCAATCCTAAAACGTCTTATTTCTAAATATGGAATATTGCGGGAATCCCGCCGAATCTGCACCCTGGGAATAAAGATTCCAGGGCTAGAATAAAATGGGGTACCGAACTACCCCGATAAGACTATTATATATCATCATAAAATATAATACAAGCAATTATTTTTTTATCGTTTTCTGTAGCGGAATAGTACAGGGCTGAACTGTTACTCTACAGCTTTTCCAACGCTTCTTCTTTTGTATACGCCCCCACATAGGAAACTTTTGCCTTATCAATTTCCGGAATTTCAAAACACATCTTACAAGAAATATCATCGCCGGCGATGTAAAAGACATTTGTACCTTGTTTCAACGCAATCTCTTTATCTGTCCAAAACATGCCATATACGTTTTCGGTTCCTGCTTTTAATTCAAAAGAAGTTTTCTCGTTGCTGCCATTTAAATAATAGCCCCATATTGCGCCTTCCTTTTCCCTTGTGGTATAAGAATAGTGCACGGTAGCTTCCATATCTTCCAGTAATTTTTGCATTTCATCTACCGCCTCTCATTACTTTTTACTATATTCTAGCATCTATTACCCCGGAAATCTTTGTAGGTTTTCTTAAATTTTTTTTAAATGATAACACTCAACCCACCAACTTCATAATATCATTGTACATAATAAACACCATCAGCACCATAAACACCACAAGCCCTGCGAAATGAATCAGTCCCTCCTTCTCCGGGGCAATCGGTTTCCCGCGGACTACCTCCACAAACAAAAACAGAAGCCGCCCGCCGTCCAGGGCCGGAAGCGGAAGCAGGTTCAAGATACCCAGATTGACAGACAGCAGGATGACAATCTGCAGCATCGTGAGAATCGCCGACATCGTCCCATAACTCTCCTCCGCCTGGTCATAGCTCTCCCCAACATACTGCGCGATGCCGATAGGCCCGGACACATCGTCCTTCGTCGCCTGACCGCTGACAAGCATTCCCAGACTTTTGTACGTCATCTTAACGAAAAATTCCACTTCATAGAAACCATACTGGAATACCTGGAACGGATTACACTCCAGATATTCGCCCGCATCCCTGATTCCGATAAAGTATCTCCCTGCCTGCGCGTCATAACGAGGCGTCACGCTGACCGCACCCTTTATGCCGTCACGCTCATAGTGAATCTCAAGCGGTTCACCCTGGTTGAGAGCAGCGATGACAGACACCTCCCTGAAAAAATGAATCCTCTCATGGTTAATCTTCGTAATCACATCGCCCGGCTGCAGCCCTGCGTCTTTTGCCGCAGAGTTCTCAGTCAGCTCTCCCACCACGGGCAGGTCAGCCCCCGAAAAAGCCGTCAAAATAACAGCCACCACAAACGCCAGTATAAAATTGAAGAACGGCCCTGCAAAAACCGAGGCAATCCGCTTCCACACGCCCGCCTCCGTAAATGCAATCCCCGGCGCTTCCATCCTGTCCGCGTAAACGGGTTCATCTCCCGGCAGCGGCGCCTCATACCCGAAATCTGCCCTGCGTCTTAGGCCGCCGGACTCTTCTTTGTCCCCCTGCTCTATGATGCCGTCTTCACCGTCATACATACATGCGCCGCCAAACGGAAGAAGCTTCAAAGAATACTTGATGCCATTCTTTCGAAATGCAAAGATTGTAGGCCCCATCCCGACAGAAAATTCCAATACGCGGATTCCATTCTTACGGGCAATGATAAAGTGTCCGAACTCGTGGGAAATGACCACCACGCCAAATATAATTAAAAATAAGATAATCGTCCTAACCAAAATGCTACTCTCCAAACTTCTGCTTAATATACTCATAGGCAGCCGCCTCTGCCTCAAGAACCTGCTCCAACGTCGGATTGTCAATCACCTTATGCGCTTCCATCGAGCTTTCGATTAACTCCGGTATCTGCAAGAAGGTAATCTTTTTCTGTAAAAACAAAGCGACAGCTTTCTCGTTTGCCGCATTGAACACGGTAGGCAGAGAACCGCCCCGCCGCGCCGCCCTATAGGCAAGCTCTAGCCCCCGGAAGGTATCCGTGTCCGGTTCCTCGAAAGTAAGCTGCTTTAACCGGAAGAAGTCCACACGCCCCGTATCCATAGGCCGCCTGTCAGGATAGAAAAGCGCATATTGGATAGGAAGCTTCATGTCCGGTACGCCAAGCTGCGCCATAATGCCGCCGTCCACATACTCCACCGCCGAATGGATGATGCTCTGAGGATGCACCACCACCTGAATCCGGTCAAGGTCTACGTCAAACAGCCACTTTGCCTCCATCACCTCCAATCCCTTATTCACAAGGGATGCGGAATCGATGGTGACCTTTTTGCCCATCGACCAGTTAGGATGCTTCAAGGCATCCTCCACCGTCATGGATGCAAGCTGTTCCCTCGTCTTCCCCCTAAACGGCCCCCCTGACGCCGTCAAAAGAATCTTGTTTACCCGCTCTTTGTTTTCCCCATGCATGGACTGGAAGATTGCACTGTGTTCACTGTCCACAGGCAGGATTTGTACGCCCATTTTAGCAGCCAGCGGCATAATAATGTGCCCTGCCGTCACAAGCGTCTCCTTATTGGCCAAGGCGATAGTCTTGCCCTGTTCGATGGCGGCAATGGTAGGCCTGATACCAATCATCCCCACAATCGCCGTAACCAATACATCCGACTCTTCACAGGCCGCCACATCCACGAGCCCATCCATCCCATAGGCCACCTGCACGGGAAAATCACCCAGCCTGACGCGCAAGTCCTTGGCCGCCTCTTCTGTCCACATCGCCACAAGCCTGGGCCGAAATTCCCTCACCTGCTTTTCCATCAGCTCCGTATTCGCCCCGGCTGCCATAGCCACCACCTGTAAATCAGGCTCTTTTCTCACAATTTCCAATGTCTGTGTGCCAATCGAGCCTGTGGAGCCCAATATCGCTATCTTCTTCATATCCGTACACCTTTCTGCCTACCTGCAACCATATTCCTATCTGCCTTCTCACAGGCTCCCAAACATGTAAATATCTCAGCCAATCCCCCCGCCCAGGCTTGCCATCACAGCCAGCCCTATATAAATAAGCGGCGCGGCAATAATAACACTGTCAAAACGGTCCATAATGCCGCCGTGCCCCGGAATCAGTTTCCCATAATCTTTCATGCCATGGTCTCTCTTGACCGCCGACGCCGCCAGGTCTCCCACCATAGACACCAACGCTCCCGCCGCGCCGAGCACAGCCGCAAGCAGAAGCGGAATACTTGCATCCGTGTACTTATTAATTGCAAAATGAGTGTAAAGGACAAACAAAAGCGCGGCTCCAAGCACACCGCCCACCGCTCCTTCCACGGATTTCTTCGGGCTGAGCTTAGGCGTCATCTTATGCCTGCCGATTAACACGCCCACCGCATAAGCGCATGTATCGCTGCCCCAGGAACACAGGAATACGAACCACACCAGATAGTTCCCCTGGGCGAACCCTTCCCTGGAAAGATATATAAATGAAAGCATAACCGGCGCATACAGCCAGGAAAACATTGCCGCCATTATCTGCGGCGCTTTATAAGACGGAAAAGTAAAAACATAGACGAATAAAAACAGAATCAGGCAGACGGAAATCATAATCATTATGATTGGATAGGCCTGCATCCGCCCGTAATCTCCCTGCCCGTCTTGTGGAAACACAATAAAAAGCAGGACATAATAGAGCGCCGTCATCAATATGCCCACCAGTTCCGGCGCATTATATTTCTTGCCTTCCGTATGTACACCGCAGGCTTTTGTCAATTCGCCGTAGGCAATCACGGATATGGCACACAATATGGCCGCAAGCACACCGCCGCCGGACAGAATCGTCACAAGCGCAATGATGACCAACAAAATACCACTGAGCAATCTCGTCCTAAACATATCCCGGTTCCTTTCTGCTATTCCTTCACCATACCGTAGCGTCTGTCTCTCTTATTATATGCCTCAACTGCCTTCTCTAATTCTTCTTTGGAAAAATCCGGCCATGCCACCGGCGTAAAATACAGCTCCGTGTACGCAAGCTGCCACAACAAAAAATTAGAGATGCGCTGCTCGTTACACGTGCGGATTAACAGGTCAGGGTCCGGAAGCCCCTGGGTATCCAGCACAGCGTTCACTGTATCTTCCGTAATCTCTTCCGCGGACAGCTTTCCTTCCGCCGCCTCTCCCGCAAGCCGTTTCACGGCACGCACAATCTCATCCCTTCCGCCATAGTTGATGGCTATCTGGAAATGCAGGCCCGTATTGTCCTTCGTGGCTTGCTCCAACTGCTCCATGCGTTTCCTGATATCCTCATCCAACCTTGTCTTGTCACCGATAATCCGCACGCACATATTATTTTTGGCTGCCGTTTTTAAACATGTCTTCATATAATTGCGAAGAAGGCCCATCAAGGCATTCACCTCATCCTCCGGCCTGTTCCAGTTCTCCGTGCTGAACGCATACACCGTCAGGTACTGAATGCCCATGCGGTATGCCTCCTCACAGATGACTTCAACCGTTTTCGCCCCCTGCACATGCCCGTAATTGCGCGGCATACCCTTGCTTTTCGCCCATCTGCCGTTACCGTCCAGGATAATTGCCACATGGTTCGGAACCGTCATACCTTCCTTCATAGTAATCCCCATGCCTTTCTGTAAAGATTTATTATTAGGAAAAAGGGACAACAGAACCCCGGTTCTGTCAGCCCCTCTCTATACTCCGCCTATAACCAAACACCCTGCGGCCTCTATGCCTACACGGTAATAATCTCTTTGGATTTCTCGTCCACAAGTTTATCGATATCCTTGATAAACTTGTCAGTCAGTTTCTGAAGTTTCTCTTCCAATTCCTTGGCCTCATCCTCGGAAATCTCTGATTTACCCAGTTTCTTGAAAGCGTCGTTGCCGTCGCGCCGCACATTGCGGATAGCCACTTTGCTCTCCTCACCGCGCTTCTTGACGTCTTTTACCAGTTCCTTACGACGTTCCTCGGTCAGCTCCGGAAATACAAGACGGATTAAAGAACCGTCATTGGAAGGCGTAATGCCTACATCCGACATCATAATCGCTTTCTCGATACTTTTTATTAACGTCTTCTCCCAAGGTGCAATCTGAATCACCCTGGGTTCCGGTACCGTAATATTTCCTACCTGCTGAATCGGCGTGGGCGTACCATAGTAATCCACTTTGATTTTGTCCAGTACATGCGGGTTCGCCCGTCCTGCCCTTATCGCAGCCAAATCGCCCGCAAGATAATCATACGCCTTCTTCATCTTATCTTCATAAGGTTTTAATCTTGCATCCATACTGTAATCCTCCAACCTTTATACTTGCACGCCCGGCGCCCGGCCGTGTTTACCGGTATCCCAGGCGTACACACTGCCTATACGGTCACCTTCGTGCCGTTAAACTCACCCTTGACGGCATTCACAATACTGTTCTCTTCATTCAGCCCGAATACCCACATCGGCATCTTATTGTCCCTTGCAAGGATAGAGGCTGTCATATCTACCACCTGTAAATTCTTCTCGATTACCTCGTCAATCGAAACTTCATCGTATTTCTTCGCGTCCGGATTACTGCGCGGGTCGCCGTCGTAGACGCCGTCCACCGCTTTTGCAAGCAGAATGACATCCGCATCCACCTCCACCGCACGAAGCACTACTCCCGTATCCGTCGAAAAATAAGGATGCCCCGTACCGCCTGCAAAGAAAACAACCGTACCCTTTGAGAAATATTTGTTCGCACGGTCTTTGGAAAACAGCTTCGTGAAAGAACCGCACTCAAAAGGTGTCAGAACGCTTGTCGCCATGCCCATTGACCTGCATATCTCAGAGACGTAAATACAATTCATAATCGTGGCAAGCATACCAATCTGATCCGCCTTCGTCCTGTCAATGTTCTCACTGGAACGTCCACGCCAGAAATTGCCCCCGCCGATTACGATACCTACCTGGACGCCGTCATCGACCAGTTCTTTAATCTGCGCGGCCACACCGCGCACTGTCTCCTCGTCGAATCCGGTCTTCTTGCTGCCCGCCAATGCTTCCCCACTCAGTTTCAACAGTATTCGCCGCATAGTTTCCCTTCTCCTGCTTTCTATTTTGGTCCTTCCGGCTTATTTGCTTTTCTTCTTAAACTCTTCGAAGAAGGATACCGGGTTCACGTCTGCATAGCACTGTGAACATAATCCTTCGATAACCGCGCCGTTATTAATCTGGACGGACTTAGATTTGATATTGCCCATAACAATCGCCGTCGTATCTAAAATAACCGGTCCCTGCACGTCGATATCACCCTTTACCGCGCCCGCAACGACTGCGCTTGCCGCCATGATATTACCGATAACAACCGAACTCTGTCCAATCTTAACGCTGCCCTGGCTGTTCACTTCACCGACAATCTTCGCACCTTCCGCATATATCTCCGCCGCCTTGGAATCTCCCTGGATAGTTCCTGTAATATTCAGCTTGCCATAAATATCCAGATTACCGTTGACAGTTCCGATAAGTTCCATGGAACCCTGGGACACGATGTCGCCTGTGATTGTCATTCCCTCTGTTACTACTGCCGTCTCGTCTACCGCTACCCGGTTAACCGGCGCCTGTACCTGTTCCTGTGTTTGTGCCTGTGCGTCCATTTTCTCCTCTTCCTCTCCACTTAATTCAGATATTGTATCCTCCGGCTCTTCTTCCACTGCCGCCAGTTCAGCCTCCGGCTCCGGCGAAGCTGCCTGCACCGGCGCTTCAGCAAGGATATCCTGCACTTCCGGCTCCTCAAAAAGAGCAGGCTCAGGTGTCTGCTCCGGTTCTGCTGCCGGGGCGTCATCCATAATCTGTCCCAACTGGCCAGGTGAAAGCACCTCTTCCTCCAACTCATCCCAATCAGCGGCTGCCGGCTCATCCAATTTATCCAACATGCTGCTTAAATCCAGGGAATCCATCGTATCCGCCATGTTTCCGTCCGCAAGCTGTCCTCCCGCTAACGCTCCGTCCGCCTGCGCACTGCCTGCCATAGCGGCATCCAACGCCTCTTCCGGCATCAGCTCATTCACAGCTTGTGATAAGTCTTCTTTCAAATCTGAGAAAAAACCCATTCTCACATCCTCCATTCTTTAGTCATTGCTTATATGGTGAACCCGCTCCGTATCATCTGTAATCGGAACGAGCTTCGTATCTTCCATCGCCTGAATCGTCTCTATCAGCTTCGGCAGCGCCTCCACCGTAGAATTCTTACCGGCGGCATCATGCATTAATATAATCGCTTCGTCATATTCCGGCAGCTTCACGGTGCAGTTTCTGATAATATCCTGGGGACTGATATAGGAACTGGCGGCGTCGCCCGACGAAATATTCCAGTCAAAATATGACATGTCCTGTTCGTCAAGATATGCAATCAAATCATGCATGTCCACCCTGCTTACCGTATTGCTGCTCCCGCCCGGAAATCTGCAATATCTGCACCAAACCCCTGTCGTGTCATACAGAAATTCCTGCAGCTTGCGCAAATCCGAACTAAAGCTCTCCACCGACTGGTAGATTTCATTGTATTTATGGCTGTAGGAATGCATCGCAAGCGTATGCCCTTCTTCCACAATCCTTTTATATAACGGCTGATATTCTTCTTCCTCTTTCCCCACGACAAAGAAAGTCGCCTTCACGTCGTACTCAGCCAATATATCCAATATGCGGTTCGTATTACTGCTTGGCCCATCGTCAAAAGTAAGGTAAACCCTGCGTACGTCCGCATCTTCCTCTGATGAATCTCCGCCGGCTATATCAGTTCTTTTGAACTCATCCACCCCGGACGCCGTATAAAGCGACGGCTCCACATCGGTCTCGGAATCTTCCGTATCGGTTTCAGAACCCCCCGTGATTTCTGCATCTGCCCGCCCGGGGACAGATATTGCTGCTGCCGCCCGCACTTCGCGCAATTCTTTCTTAACCATATGCAGCCTGATTCCCAGGAAAATACATAATGCCATAAGAATCAGTATCGTGGAAAGCGGAACGATAATAATCAACATCCTTAACCGACGCAGCCGCCTCTTTTTCTGCAGCCTGGCTTCCTGTTCGGCGTCTGTCTGTGCCATTTCTATCTGCTCCTTATTCCAAATTCTCTTATACTATATCACATATGATGGATTCCGAAAAGAAATTTTATGAAAAAAGAAGAAGAAAAATTATCCTTGCCAATTTGCCCCATCTTAGATATGATTATACCCACTGAGGAAACATAAGCTATTGAAACCTGTTTCAATGTCCAGGCAAGAGCAAAGAAACTGATTAGGAAAGAAGGTTTGTCTACATGAAAATTACAATTATAGACGGGCAAGGCGGACGCATCGGCAAAACCGTCATTGAGCAGATTAAGAAAAAACACGCCGGACTAGAACTGTACGCTATCGGCACGAACAGCATCGCCACTTCCGCCATGCTCAAAGCAGGCGCCGATTACGGCGCCACCGGCGACAATGCCGTCATCGTCAACGCCGCCGACTCCGATATTATCGTCGGCCCTGTAGGCATCGTATTTGCCAACGCCCTCTTAGGCGAGATTACTCCCGCCACTGCCGCCGCCATTGGCGCCAGCAAAGCCTACAAAATCCTCATTCCCGTAAACAGGTGCAATCACTTTATCGCCGGATGCGCCGAGATGCCCATGGGCGACTACATACGCATCGCCGTGGAAAAGATAGAATCCATCTGCTTTCCTGTGTAACCTTTACACTTTTATGCAGATGTGCCGCCCAAAATTATGCAGAATGTATATTGTAGGGACTGCCTGTGCTTTGTTAGAATATGGCGGTAGAAAGAACAGGCGATAGAAACGACGCAGAAAGGAGGAGAATATGAAAATTTATAACATTGATAACCCTGAGAAATTCCTTGACCTGATTAAACAGTGCAAGGGACGCGTGGAATTAGTTTCCAAAGACGGCGACCGTCTGAATTTAAAATCCGAACTGACCAAATATCTTGCACTCAGCAAGCTTTTCTCGGACAGCACCTTTATCAACGAAATGGAACTGATTGCATCGGAACCCGAAGATGTGATGCTGCTTCTGAATTACATGATGGAAGGAAAGTAACCGCTTTCCTTCCATCATTTTCTACAGACACATCACCATGCACTTCTCCCGAATGCCGAACGTATCAAAATATCGGTTTTCCATGGGAATCCATTCCTCCGCAAACCTGCCGTACATCTGTACGCCATTGCGGGCAAGTATCCTCTCTTTCTGTTTCCCGGCAGGCAAATCTATAAAAAAACGTACCTGATAGATATCCCCGAAATAAGGATGGCAACTATATGCGCCTTCTATAATATTAAGCTTCTTATACGGCACCGTATAGGATTCCCCCAATTCCATCTTCCCGCAGTCGAAACGCCGGTATGTAAACCCCTGCGCGTCCGCCAGACGGTCAAGCACTTCCTCACGGAAACGCTCATAATCTACATTCCCGCCAGGCTCTGCGTATCTTTCCGGCGTGCGCTGTGCCGTTCTCAGGAAAAAATCATCCATATGGAAAAGATTGCAGTCGTATACCGACGCAAGCGCTTTGCCCAAAGTTGTCTTCCCGCCGCCGCAGACACCGTCCACCGCCACATGAACCTGCCCTGTGTCTCCCGCCTCCTCCATTGCGCGGTCAATAACGGCACAGATGTCCCCCAACTTTGGAATAACGTATGATATTGCCTCATCCACTCCCCGTGGTTCTTTAATTTTCATAGTCCTTCAACACTCCTGCCCTCTTCAATGCGATTATGATAACAGGAATCAAGACTATCTGCAAGATAATTCCCGGCACTGCGTTGAGAAGCGCGCCGGACAGGAATATCTGCATGGAAAATGCGCTCCCTGCAATACCGTACAACGCTATGCTGACAATTCCCCATACAACCCTGCCCGCAACCATCGCCCCAAAAAGGCTCACATAAATATAAGGAATCTTCTTAGGCAGCCTGGCATACAAAATACCTGTCACCGCGCCATATACCGCCAATTCCACCGCCATTGCCGTGGCGGTAGGCATAATCGGCGGCATACCGAACATGACGCTCCTGAGCAAAGGAGTTGCCAGTCCTACCGCAAGCCCATACTGCCAGCCACAGATAAAGCCGCACAATAATACCGGAATATGCATCGGCAGAAGCATATTGCCAATCTGCTGAATCTGCCCCGTAAAGAAGGGCAGCACAATCCCAAGCGCCATAAATAACGCCGATAAAACCAATTTCTTCGTCTGTCTCATCATTTTCACCCTTTGTGTTTATATTTTATCCTTTCTTTTTTCTTTTCCCCTTCTGCTCTGTTTCTGCGCACTTTTGTAGGAAGAATCTGTTTCGCAAATTCTTGTTGGCATGTTACCCGCCATGGCGTACTTCCCTAATCCTAATAACATAAAAAAAAATGCTTCGCATTCTTGCGAGATTATAAGTATTCCTTCGGAAAACTTGTCGCAAACTTGTGATTCCATGTCCATCTGACGATGGACTTTCCTATAAAGTAAAAAAGAAGGCACCCTGCATGGTTCCCCATACCCGGTTACCTTCCTGGTAAGCTTAATATCCCTATAAAATCCAACACAAACAATCCATCATGTCATATAAAACAGCATATTCCTGTCAATCAGGCGCTTGGCGCCCCCTGCCCGGCTTCTGCCGGCCGTTTATCCTACGCTGCTTATCCTGCCAATCGTTCTACCAACACCCGTGATGGCCGCGTCCATGATGTCCTCCCCGGCTCTGTGAACGCCCGGTGGTCGCCGGCACACAGGAACCGTCGCAGTACCCGCTGGCATGGTTATATCCACAGTACGTGCCATGGTCATGAGTATGGTGCCCGGTCTGAGTACATCCCTCCACATAACACACGCCCACCGCCCCGCAGGAACCGTCACAATATCCACAGGCATGGTCATAACCGCAATAGGTAGTCTCATTGTGCGTATGATATCCTGTCTGGGTGCATCCCTCCACATAGCAGACGCCGATTGCCCCGCAGGAACCATCGCAATACCCATCCTCATGGGCATACCCGCAATATGTCGTATCATTATGGACATGCAGACCCACCTGCGTACAATCCTCAACCGTGCAGACTGTACATACGGCGTCTGTTACTGCTGCCTGTGCCTGACGATGATGTCCGTGAGCCGAGACAGGCATGACAAACATTGCTGAAAGCAAAATGCTGACCGCCCCCGACGCTAATACCCTTTTCATACGCATGTTAGAATCCCTCCATACAAATCAAACGCAATTCCTTCTTATCGTTACTTCATATTCTACTGTCCGCCATATGCTTTGTCAATACGTATTTTACCGATTATGTCGGCGCTTATCCCCGCCGGCAGACTCCCGTATACACACCTCATACCCAAGCAGCGTATGGCTCTCCACCTCTTCTCCCGCAAGCATCCGCAACAGCAATTCACATGCTTTTCTCCCCAATTGCGCTACGTCGAACTTTATCGACGTGACTGCCGGAATCCTGTTTGCAAGCGTGGCACTGTCGTAGAAGGATGCAACCTGCATCCGTTCCGGCACTTTCACCTGTCTCGTCTGCAAAGCGTTTAACACGCACCCGCACAGGAAATCATCCATGCACAGGATACATTCCGTCCCATCGCCTATGGCTTTCTCCACGATTGCGTCCACCTGGCTGTCGTTTACATTCAGGAAAACTTTCCGGCTGCCGTTCCAGTTTTTCCGCTTCCCGAAAGCATCCTCGAAACCCTTCAGGCGGCTGCCCGTGACCATATAGCTCTCATCGCCGCCCACCAGGACAATATTGCGGATGCCGCTGTCAAGCAGCCTGTCCGTCAATTCCCTGCACGCGCCCCGGTGGTCATTGTCCACCTGCACTACCCGCTCATTGTCGGTACTGCCGATTGCCACGAAAGGTACATCGCTCTTTGTCAAATATCTCATGGGCGCATCATCCGCCAGTGTCCTGGTGAGAATCGCACCGTCAATCTTCCTGTTAGTCACCGCCCGCTCCAGTTGGGTAATATTATCCGCCGTCACCATGGAGATAAGCACGTCATACCCTCTGGCGGATGCCGCCCTGCTGATGCCCCACATGCAATTCTGGAAAAAAGGCAGCTCTACAAGATTGTAGTCCCCGGGAATCACCAACCCCAGATTAAAAGTCTTATTCTGCGCCAACCCTTTAGCCACCACATTAGGGCTGTAATGGTGCTCTTCTATGAAATCCAGGACCCGCCTGCGGGTCTGCTCCCCGATTCTTCCTTTACCCGATATCGCCCGTGAAACAGTCGTCTTGGACACCCCAAGCCTCTCCGCGATATCCCCTATCGTCAAATTTCTGTCTTCCATCGTTCCTCCGGCAGTTTAAAACAAAATCCCGAACCATATCCCTTTACTCTGCCCCCGGTATATGCTACAATATCCGCAAAGCAAAACATAAACGATTGTTCGTTACCAGATTAACAAATATCTTACATTTTCGCAAGTGTATACAACCAAAATACTTTTTGAAAGGCGGCATATTATGGAGACAGACAGACTTTTATTCGGCGTGGCGTATTATGATGAATATTTACCATATGACAGAATCGAAACCGACATGAAGATGATGGAAAAAGCCGGTATCAATGTCATCCGCATTGCGGAATCTACCTGGAGCACCTGGGAACCCCAGGAAGGCGTGTTCGACTTCACCAGGCTGCACCGGATGTTATCCGCCAGCGCCAAACATAACATTTCGGTTATTGTAGGCACGCCGACCTACGCCGTTCCTGCGTGGCTCGCCGCCAAATGCCCCGATGTGATTGCCGAGACCCACGATGGGCCGGAACGGTACGGACGCAGGCAAAACATGGACATCACCCATCCGATTTATCTGAAGCATGCGGAGATTATCATCCGCCGCCTGATGGAAGAAACGGTTCCCTATAAGCATGTCATCGGCTTTCAGCTCGACAACGAGACGAAAGCCTACGACACATGCAGCGAATATGCACAGAAGAAATTTATACGGTACTTGAAAGAAAAATTCCATGACGACCTGGACGCCTTAAATCATTCTTTCGGCCTGGATTACTGGAGCAACCGCATAAATGCCTGGGAAGACTTCCCCGATGTTCGCGGCACAATCAACGGTTCTCTGGGAGCGGAATACGAGAAGTTCCAAAGGAAACTGGTGACGGACTTCTTAGCCTGGCAGCACGCCATCGTGAGCGAATATGCCCGTCCGGACCAGTTCATTACCCAGAATTTCGACTATGAATGGCGGGGCTACTCCTTCGGTATGCAGCCGGACGTAAACCATTGGGAAGCGGCCATGCCGTTGACCGTGGCCGGCTGCGATATCTACCACCCTTCCGCGCAACATCTGACAGGTAAGGAAATTTCCTTCGGCGGCGACATAGCCCGCTCGATGAAAAAGGGCAATTATCTCGTCCTGGAGACGGAGGCCCAGGGCAATCACGGCTGGCTTCACTATCCGGGACAATTGCGCCTGCAGGCGTTTGGCCACCTGGCTTCCGGCTCCAACTCCGTAATGTACTGGCACTGGCATTCCATACACAATTCCTTTGAATCTTATTGGAAAGGCGTCCTAAGCCATAACCTGCAAGAAAACGCAACATACAAGGAAGCGTGTACCATCGGGGCCGATTTTGCCGCCTACGGAGACCACCTGAAAAACCTGCGCAAGAAGGCGGATGTGGCATTCCTGCTTTCCAATGAATCATTGACCGGGCTGAAATGGTTCCCTGTCCGCCCCGGTTTACAGTACAACGATATTGTCAGGTGGCTCTATGACGCCTTTTACGAATTGAACATCGAATGCGATATCCTGTCCGTCAACGACACCGACCTCTTTGGTCAATATAAAATGCTGGTTACCCCTGTGCTTTACAGTGTTTCCGACACACTTGTCAACTGCTTGCAGCATTATGCAGAAGAAGGCGGTCACCTGATTTCTACCTTCAAGACGGCCTTTTCTGACCCGGTACTGAAAATCTACCCGGACAACCAACCACACGGACTGACAGATGTGTTCGGAATGACCTATGACCAATTTACCGATGCAGTCAATGTGGGCCTGAAAAACTGTGTTTTCCTCACGGATACCGACACGGTTCACGGCGCCGCTGACGACCGCGCCGCCTGCGCAGCGCATGGCGGCTGTACGGCTCCCGGTACGGTCCATGACTGGATGGAACTTCTCATACCAGGCGCCGCCCGGGTACTGGCAAGCTATAACCATCCATACTGGGGCGAATATGCCGCCGTCACAGAGAACCAATACGGCAAAGGAAGCGCCGTCTATCTTGGCTGTTACTTCGACAAGGCGTTTTTGAAAGAACTACTGTCCTATCTGCTCCCCAAAGCGGGAATCCCTCTTCCCGCCACGCAGTTTCCCGTCGTCCTCAAACGGGGCGTCAACGCATATGGAAAAGAAATCACTTATTGCTTCAACTATGCCGATGAACCCGCGTCCTTTACATGGCACGGAAAGGACGGCGTGCTGTTGATGCAGGGCAGACACGTGAAAAATGGGGAAACTGTCTCACTAAAAGGATGGGATTTTGCCATTATCGAGCAATAGCCAAATACCTCGCGGGAATAAGTTACGGCTGCGGCCGTCTGTGGTATATCTGATACCCCTCCTCAACACAGAAGACAAATAATGGAAACAGAAACGCGTACATTATTTTCTCTTGTCCCCAGAGGAGGGATTCATAGGCAGAATTGGTCATAATGAAGAACACCGGCATACAGGACGCGATAAAATATCCAAAGCCTCCGAAAAATATGCTGACCCCAAGAGGCATTCCCCACAGCGCCGCCGCCATTGTCACCGCCCCAAAATTGCTCTTATAGTGCGCCGAGACGCACATCGTAATAGCGCACAGCAACAGGCACGCCGCCAAATCCCTCTTTACCATTATCCATGCAAAGGAAGCTGCCGGCATGTAAGTTGCCTGGCGCGTCACATCCAACGTGACAGGATTTGAAAGAGCTATACCCAGAGGCATTTGGCCGCCTTCCATACCGAATACGTAGGCGGCCAGACTATAGGCAAGAACTACCGCCATACCATAAATGATAAGAGTCAAGGTAAAAGCCGCGCCTATCTTCGCCCATATGTCCTTCCCCTGCCCTTCCTGAGTCGTAAAAATAAGCGGACGCATTCTTGTCTGGCTCTCCTGCGCAAACACGGTGGATATGCCAAAAAGAATCAGGATACTTGCAAAAACCATACCAACCTGAAGCGTAGAAAAAAACACGTCCCATCCTTTTGTGTATGCAAAGCAGATTTCTTCCCCTGTCTTCTCCTGCAATACGCCCAGTTCCGTATCGGCAATCCTGTGTACTTTCGTCGGGACTTTATAATTATCCCACCCATTCATATACCCGTCTGACAAATAATCCGCCACAAAACCATTCGCACAATTGGCGTCCTGCCATCCCGGATAGCCGTATGCCACCTCCGACGGAAGCCCGTATTTCTCCACAATCCATGCCACTTTTTCATCGTCCAACACACCCTGACACTCCTTGGCAATCCGCCTGTTCATCTTAACCGCCTCATAACCATAGTAATGCGTTTCACCCACCGTTGCCGTCTCACTGCCCACTTCCGTCCCAAAAAAGAATACAGTGAACAGAGCCGCAAGAAAGCTCCACACAAGAAAGGATTTTTTATGGCAAAGTTTATAGAGTTCTGTCCGGTATAACCGCATTGTTCTTCCCTCTTTCCTTTTAATAGTTTTCCAATTGTCTTCTACGCTACCGTAATACAAATAACCTCTCCCTGTCCAGAAAAGATGAAAAATAAGGAAAAATAATCCGCTACGGCCCATAACGTTTTCATTCTTCGAAAATTTTTTTAAATTTTCCCATCTTGGTTAATCTTTTATATAATAGAAACAGTTATTTAGTTTAGCAAAACAGAAAGCACAGGATAACGCATTGACTGACAGAGAACTCATCCGAAAAGTGCATGACAAAGATAAGGAAGCGCTAAACGACATCGTAAGCAAATATTATGATGAGATATACCGTTTCTGCCTGTACCTGACCGGACAGGCGACGGATTCTTACGATATTACGCAGGATGTTTTCCTCCGCTTTATTAAATATGTAGATTCCTACGAGTACCGGAACCTGAAAGGCTACTTGCTCATCATAGCCCGCAACCTGTGCCGCGATTACTTCCACCACAAGAAGGATACCGCCGATATAGAAGATATCATCAGTCTGGGAAGTGAAGACCAAAGACTGGACTCCCTGGAAGACAGGCTTCTTTTATGGAACGCATTGCGTCAGATTCCAGTCAGCCAACGCGAAGTCATCGTTCTAAGAATTTACGAAGAATTGCGTTTTCACGAAATCTCCAGAATTTTAGGATGTAACCTGTCGACAGTGAAATCAAGGTTCCGGCTTGGCGTCAACAATTTAAGAAAAATCATGGGAAATATAGATGAATAAAACCGCTGCCAAACAATTTATTCATCGGAACAGGAGCTAGGATGAAACATCATATTTTCGCCAATTACAAGAAGACATCGGCAAACATAGCATTTCTGCGCGACGCTTTTGAAGACACAGACACTCTTTTCCCAATCGATGAAAAGAGAAAAACAGACACACTCGAGACGGTACGGCAGGAAATGAAGCATAAAAAAATTCTGTTGGTGAACGACAAGGCAAAAATTTGGAAAAATCAGCTCCGCTATGCCGACAGGACCATGCTTATCCTCCATATATTCGGCTGCATCTTTATGTACCTCGCCTTAAACTTCATGAATATGCAGAGAATAGACCGGGAAATTATGCTGACAGCCGCCACCATTTTATCAGGCGTACTGGGTTCTCTCTCCATATTGGCGATGGAAAAATCCTGTCTTGCCGAACTTTCGGAATTAAGCGAAAGCTGTTTTTTCAATGTACGCCAGTTAACCGCATTCGACCTGGCCTTATCAGGCATTATGAATCTGGCCGCCCTCGCCGCCTGTATCCTCCTCATGGGCGTCCGGTGGCAGATAAATCTGATACGCATGGGATTATATATCCTTGTGCCTTTCGTCTTTACGCAATGTGTCTGTCTGGGTATCCTGTTGACAGAAAAGGGCCGAAGGAATATTTGGCTGACCGCGGCAGCCGGCGTTTTCATCTCTGCATCCTGCGCTATATCCACATCCATGCCTTTTCTTTACACACAAGCCGCGCTTCTTTTCTGGGGCATCGCGTTTGTATTTGGCACAGCCATACTGGTTTTGCAGGTCAGGGCACTTTTTACCGAAATCAATAAGGGAGAAATCTTATGCATGAACTGGAATTAACGCAATTAAACAAAACTTATAAAGACAAAACCGCCGTACAGAATGTCAATGTTCGCCTGGGCCATGGTATTTACGGCCTGCTCGGTGAAAACGGAGCCGGTAAAACAACGCTTATGCGGATGCTGTGCGGTATCTTAAAGCCGACCCAAGGCACTATCCTGTGCGACGGCATACCTATCCGGCAGATGGGCGGCGAATACAGGAAACTTCTGGGCTATCTTCCCCAGGATTTCGGTTATTATGGGGACTTCAGCGCACTCCGTTTCCTGAATTATATGGCAGCCTTAAAGGCGCTCCCCGCAGAATATGCCAAAGACAGGATAGCCGAACTGCTTGAAATAGTCGACCTGACGCAGGTGAAAAAGCAGAAGCTGAAAACCTTCTCCGGGGGTATGCTGCGCAGAATCGGCATCGCACAGGCGCTTTTAAACGATCCCGAAATCCTTATCCTGGACGAACCCACTTCCGGGCTGGACCCCGGGGAACGCGTGCGCTTCCGCAACATCATCAGCTCTCTTGGCAGGAACAGGACGATTATCCTCTCCACCCATATCGTATCGGATGTGGAATATATCGCAGACCAAATCATGATTATGAAAAACGGGCAGCTGATACAGACCGGAGAAGAAGCCCGGATTGTCGAAGCCGCTTCGGGATACGTTTGGAAATGCACTGTCCCGGCTGACAGGGCCGAAGAATTTACGCGCCGTTATATCATCAGCAATCTCAGAAACCAATCAGACAAGGTGGAACTGCGTATTATCTCGGGTACGAAGCCCACGGAAGACTCTGCGCCGCTAACGGCAACCCTGGAGGACGCCTACCTGTACTTTACGAAAGTAGACAATCTTTCCGCAAACCAAAGCCGCCAAATTTCCCACACCGCACAGTAGCGGGGTAAGCGCTCTCCGCTTTAGTCCGGTCCTCGCGGGAAAAACATGCATATCAAAAATGGAGGTAACCCTATGCGCCTATACCAAGCAGAACTCTATAAGCTGTGCCACAAGAAATCGTTTATCGCAGGCGTTTTATGCACCTTTGCAGTCATACTTGTGCTGTTTGTCATGAACGTTTGGCAAAAGACATCTACAGTCAATGGGATAACATACCATGGCTATGCCGCCATACAGACAGATAAACAGATTACCGCGACGTTTCGAGGCTCCCTCACGGACGCAAAAATACAGGCAATCACGAAACAATACGGCTTCCCCCAGAAAGTGGAGAAGTATTACGGGCTGACAGACGCAAATTTCTTAAACCGTTTTGTGATGGAATATACCTCTGACGGATACATACGCGGATGGGATGATTATAGCATTGCGACAAAATCCCTTCCTTTGGCCGAGACAGCGCTTGGCCAGGCAGCCGCTTCTGCAAACTCGGAAATCCTCCTGGAATATTACGACGGTTGGAATGAATTTCCCGAAATTTACATGATTGGAATGGTCATGGTAAGCATTCTTGTGCTGTGTACCGTCTCCACAACCTTCTGCGCCGAAAACCAGGCGCACACCAAATCTCTTATATTTACCACAAAAGAAGGTCCCTCAAAAGATACCCTGGCCAAAACCGCCGCTTCCTTCAGCCTGTCTGTCCTCCTGTGGCTTGCTCTGTCCCTTTTTCTCCTGCTCCTCCACGGCGCAGTGTACGGTTGGAACGGCTTAAACTGTCTCACCGGACTGGTGATGGACGGCTATGTCAGTCCTTATTGGCAGCTTACGCTGCTGCCATGCAAGCTGTATCTGGCTGCCATGCTCTCCCTCAACCTCCTTGCCATCCTGGAACTGTGCGGCATCACACTGTATATTTCCGCCCGCTCCCGCAGCGCCTTCCAATCCGTTTCCACTGCGGCGGTCTGTTGGGCGATACCTATATGCTTCTTTTTCATGCTGCGCAGTATTTACGACACGCTGCCTTCCAGCGCATTGGCATACTCTGTGCTCTTAGTCTTAAGCATCGTCCTCAGCCTTATCCACTGCATGGTGTACGCCACGCCCGTCTATCTCATCAATCAAAATATTATCTGGGAATTGTCCGTCATGGACAACCGCAGCGAGATTCTTCCGGTCTATATCGCCGTCCTGTTTGCATGCTCCCTGTGTATACTGTGCACCCTCGGCGCATACCGCAGATACAGGAGAACGCCGGAAAAATAGCAAAATATGATACGTCCGTCTTCATTGTCTGCTGCCCGGGCGCTTAATCACCTGCCATGGCTTCCTGTATTTTTTTCCGCGCCTGGTCGATAAGCTCCTGCCCACATCCCGTGTACAGCCGGATGTCCGCATCCGGCACATTGGCTTTGAGCATATTTACAACAATATTTGTTGTACCCTGTTGTATTCCCTGTTGCAGTCCAATTTCTAAGATATTCATCTTCACGCCTTCCCATTCTTCCGATTGTTTCACTTCCCCTACAATTCTGTCCAAATCCAGGATTCTTCCGTCCCTTACCGTAATGCCAGGGTTGTCCAGTGTGGTATTTTTCATATATTGTAGTAGGCTTACTAATTCCGGACGGCCATTCCTGCTTTCCATATTCAGAAAGATTTTGCTCGTACCATCGTCTAACGGCAACTCAGGAATCTCCTCACATCTTTCACTGAAAGTATATCTGGCTAAATCTTTTCCAAAAATATCATCCTGCGTAATAAAAATAATCACTGTGGAAGGAAGATTCTTATATCGTGTTTCTTTGCCAGATTTTAAGATAGGAGTATCTAGCAGTCCCTGATAAAATCTGGACCGCTTGCGCACATCATCGCTGCCCGAACGATTCTGCATCTCCATGTCAAACTGTCTGTCCGCCCCGTCTGACGCCCAGGCGTCCAAGCGTATGGCGCGCTTACCGGACCTGTTCAGAACAACCTGTTCCGCCTTTACTTCTTTCAATTTTAGCTCCGGCTCATCCAGTATAATGCTCAATACATCCTCATACGCTTCTTTTACTTTCATAACTGACAGAAACAGTGCAAAATCACTCAAGTTAAGTTCATATTCTTCCGGAAGCACCGGTGCATATTTTGGCGCTTCTGATTTTTCTGCTGTTTTTTGCTGCATAATAGTCCCTCTCTTTCTTCGCAAGGCAGAGAGTTTACTCTTACAGCAATCCTCCCTGCAGGTATTTAGTTGTATAAGCAAGGAGTTTCCGCAGAGATAGTTCTGCATGAATTCGGTTCAACCGGAAATTAGATTCTCAGATTTGTTCTTTGCTTGAAAACATTTTATCACATTCTGTTTTCCATTACAACATGAACTTAATAATAATCATTAGCATCCCGCCATAAAAAACGCTTGCACACATTCCATGCCTATGCTATAATATAAATCGGCGGTTCGAAGAGTAACCGTATTACATAGGGGCATAGTTCAAAGGTAGAACAGTGGTCTCCAAAACCATCGATGTGGGTTCGATTCCTACTGCCCCTGTTGAATCTGTAAACAGTGTAATTGAGAGTTGGTTGATAACCAACTTTTTTTATAGTATAAGATTCAGGTGTCACCTAATCAGTATAAGGAAAGAAACCCATGAGAAAATTATCCGTTTTTCTGGCTGCCCTGGGACTCGCAGCTGGACTTATGGCAGGCTGCGGCAGGGATGTACCGCTTCTGACTGCCCTCGATTACGAACTGAACCCGGAGACAAAAACCACAAGCCGGGGAATTACCGTGGGCGACACGGCAGAGAAATTTTTAGGCGCCTACGACGAATATAAAATCTTTACTTCTGTGGAGGAGAACGATTACCAGGCGCTCGATGCAGATGAAATTCCGTTTGACTCAGCCATCACCACGCTGCTTCCCACCTTTTTTATAGACGGGCTTCCCATAGACCCGGATACATTCTGCAAAGAAAATGAGATTGCAAAACCTGACCTTCTCGCATATTTAAGCTCCGAAGATTATTTGCAATCCCACAATGTAGTCTATTACTATCTTGTTTTCACATGGGAGAACGGCTCCATCACGGATATTATGTCCGAATACATGGACTACAATGAAGACGCTTCCTATTACCATGAGTTCAACGCTATTTATCCCGCAAACTGACTGTTGTACAAGTTTGCGTAGAATCCTTTCTGTGCCAGAAGCGTCTCATGGTTTCCCTGCTCGATAATATTCCCGTCTTTCATGACAAGAATCACGTCCGCTTCCCGTATCGTAGACAGCCTGTGCGCCACGATGAAACTGGTTCTGCCTTGCATCATCGTAGCGAAGGCTTTCTGTATCCGAATCTCTGTCCTCGTATCGATAGAAGATGTGGCCTCATCCAGAATCAGCATGGGCGGCAGACACAGCATGACCCTCGTGATACATAAGAGCTGTTTCTGCCCTTGGGAAAGGTTCCCGCCGTCTTCACCAATCACGGTATCATACCCCTTTGGCAGCCGCTTAATGAAGCTGTGGGCATGGGATGCTTTCGCCGCCGTCACTATCTCTTCCTCGGTTGCATCCGGTTTTCCCATAATAATATTATCCCTGACCGTTCCTGCCTTCAGCCAAGTCTCCTGCAATACCATGCCGTAGTTGGCGCGCAGGCTTTTTCTCGTCACATCCCGGATGTCTTCTCCGTCCACACAGATTTTGCCCGCGCACACATCGTAAAACCGCATCAGCAAATTAATAACCGTAGTCTTGCCACAGCCGGTAGGTCCTACAATTGCCACGCGCTGCCCTGCTTTGACTGCCAGATTGAAATCCGTAATCAGTTCCTTGTCCGGCACATAAGAAAAATCCACATGTTCCAGAGCCACCCTGCCCTCCACATCCTTAAGCGCCGCCGCATTTTCCTTGTCAGGTATTTGAGGCTCCTCCTCAATCAGCGCAAAGATTCTCGCCGCACAGGCGATAGCATTCTGCAGCTCCGTCACCACCCCCGATATCTCGTTGAAGGGTTTCGTATACTGGTTGGCATAGGTCAAAAAGCATGATAACTGTCCCACGCTGATGCCGCCATGTATAGCGAACACCGCGCCTGTCACCGCCACACCCGCATAGACCAGATTGTTGACGAATCTGGTGGAGGGATTGGTGATGGATGAATAGAAAATCGCCTTCAAAGAGCACTTTCCTAATCTGTCATTGATTTCATCAAATTCCTCTAGCACTTCGTCTTCATGGGAAAACGCCTGCACTACCTTCTGGTTGCCTATCATCTCCTCAATCAGCGCTGTCTGCTCACCCCTTGTCTCTGACTGCACCCTAAACATTGTGTAAGTTTTCTTCGCAATAAACGCCGCCACAAGGAACGACAGAGGCGTAATTAACACCACCACGCCCGTAATTCCCACATTGACGCTGAGCATAAAACCGAGCGTGCCCAGAATAGTAATCAGTCCCGTGAAAAATTGT
The DNA here is from genome assembly GCA_947172645.1 of uncultured Lachnospiraceae bacterium. Taxonomy (GTDB): domain Bacteria; phylum Bacillota; class Clostridia; order Lachnospirales; family Lachnospiraceae; genus UBA3282. The sequence goes on from CAMWBY010000011.1 coordinate 73,872, forward strand.
GTGAAACCCATCAGCAGGCCGTCGGCAAACTGGTCTACATCCGCAATGACACGGCTGACTACCTCCCCGTAGGAATGTCCGTCGATATACTTTAAGGGTAAAATTTCTATTTTGCGAAAGGCTTCGTTCCTGATATCCTGTACGATACGGTAAGTCATCTTATTATTGCAGACGTTCATAATCCACTGCGCCGCCGCCGTAGCGCCGATGACTGCCGCCATTGTCTTAAGGATTGCAAACACGCCTGCAAAGTCTACCCTGCCTTTATCGATAATTAAATCTATCACCCGCCCCGTTAAAATCGGCAGGTACAACGTCAACGTTACCGTAAGCGCCGCCATCACAACGGACAGCGCAAGATAAAGCCAATACTTCCTGATATAGTGCAAAACTTTGATGATTGTTGTTCTCTGCCCTGTCATGCCTGCGCCTCCTTCTCCTTCGGATACTGGGAATAATAGATTTCCTGATAGACACTGCACCGTTCAAGCAGTTCTTCGTGGGTGCCGATGTCCGCCATCTCCCCGTCATCCAACACAATAATCTGGTCCGCATACCGGATAGAAGAAGCTCTCTGGGATACGATAAACACCGTCGTATCACCTTCCATCCTGCCAATCGCCTGCCTGAGCGCCGCATCCGTGGCATAGTCAAGGGCCGAGGCGCTGTCGTCCAGAATCAGTATCTCCGGCTGCCCCACAAGAGCCCTGGCTATCGTCAGGCGCTGTCTCTGCCCGCCGGATAGATTCCTGCCCGCTTGGGCTATATAAAATTCCAACTTTCCGTCCTTCTGCCCCACAAATTCCTTCGCCTGTGCCGTCTCCACAGCCTGCCACAGCTCCTCTTCCGTAGCGTCTTCTTTACCCCAGAGCAGGTTTTCCTTGATGGTTCCCTGGAAAAGTACCGCTTTCTGGGGCACCATCCCAATCTTGTGCCGCAACTCTTCCATAGAATATTCCCGCACATCTCTTCCGTCTACCTTAACGAAACCGCGGGTGGCATCATAAAACCGTGGAATCATATGTACGAGTGAAGATTTACCCGAACCCGTACCGCCGATGATGCCCACTGTCTCTCCCTTTTTTACACGAAAATCAATATCCGAGAGAGATTCCGCCCCTGCGCCCGCATAGGCCAAATGCACATGTTCAAACTCCACGGCGTACGCTTCTGCCGAAACTTCCGCCGTATCGCCGGACACTCTCTTTTCCCACTCCATACCGGATTGAATCTCGAACACATTCTGGATACGGTTGGCACACGCAAGCGCCTTGGTAATGGTGATAATCAGATTCGCCAGTTTTACAAGCTCCACCAGAATCTGGGACATATAGTTGACGAGCGCCACAACCTCGCCCTGTGTAATCGTCCCCTCATTCACGCGCACCGCACCGGTATAGAGCAGCAGAATAGTTGCGGCATTGATAATAATATATGTGACCGGATTAGTCAATGCCGACAGCTTCCCCACAAATAACTGCATATGCGCAAGAGCGTTGTTCTTTTCCTCAAAAGAATCTATCTCTTCCTGCTCTTTGTTAAAAGCCCGGATAACCCGAACGCCTGTCAGGTTCTCCCTCGTAGCGCCAAGCACGCTGTCAAGTCCCGCCTGCACTTTCTTGTACAGGGGCATCGTCAGCATCATAATGCCAAACACCACTGCCGACAGGAGCGGAATTGTCACAACAAAGATAAACGCCGCTTTCACATCGATGGTGAATGCCATAATCATGGCTCCAAAGACAATAAAAGGGGACCGCAAGAACAGACGCAGTACCATATTCACACCGTTCTGCGCCTGGTTCACATCGGACGTCATGCGGGTAATCATGGTGGAAGTGCCCAGGGTATCAATCTCCGTAAAAGAAAGACTCTGTATATGTGCAAAGAGGGCATGTTTCAACTTGGTGGAAAATCCCACCGCCGCCTTGGCCGCATAATACTGCGCCGTGATAGAACACACTAGCCCGATTACCCCAAGCGCCACAAGCAGTCCGCCCATACGCCATACATAGGCAGCGTTGCCTCCGCCAATCCCGCGGTCGATAATCGCCGCCATGACAAGGGGTACAAAAAGCTCGAATGTGGCCTCCAACATCTTAAAAAGCGGGGCAAGCACCGTTTCCTTCTTGTAATCTCTCAGATAAACCAATAACTTCTTCATCGTGTCATATAACCTTTCTAAAAAGTAAATTTGCTTCGCAAATTAACTTTGCGAGTTCCGCTTCGCGGACTCGAATAAGCGGAACACTTTCCTATAAATCCCTATAAAGATAAAGGCAGCCGGGTCGCCTCCCAACTGCCATCTTAAGTCCCGTCTATTATTCAGCGTCGCGCCGGATGCGTCCGGGCGGTCTTCCTATTGATACCCTCCTGTCAGTTCCTCAATCTCGGTACTGATGCCCAAAACCTGTTTGGATGGCTTATACGCAATCTCCGGATACAACATCTTGTGCAGTTCTATCACATTCTCTTCCAGACTCTCGGGAATAACACAGCTTCCTTTGCTGCCCACATTGGCTCCCCGTCGGTTGTCCATAAATGGGAAGCCGTCGCTGGTCACCACGTCATAGGCCGCCACACCGCCCAACACGCTCAAGATTTCATTCACGCTCAGAGACGTCTCGACCTGTGGCAGAATGGCTGTAACCATATCCGACAAGGAGGTGACTGAAGCCTTCTTCGCCTTCTCCATCATGGCAGTCAGCACATCCCTCTGTCTCTCGGCACGCCTGAAATCGTCTCCCTTGGTATAACGAATCCTGCAGTACGCCGTGGCCTGCATCCCATTGAGAAGCTGCTTCCCGCTATGCTCCACAGGAATATAATCCACCCCTAATTCCTCTGCCATGCAAAGCTGATAATTGTTCAGGTGCGTAATCTCCGCCTCCGTCACATCCATCTCCACGCCTCCCAAGGCGTCTACGGAGTCTATCAGTCCGCCGAATCCGACCGTCACATAATCCGTGATATCCAGGTCAAGATTTGTATTGAGCATACTGATGGCCTGTTCCGGCCCGCCCTGCGCATAGGCGGCATTACATTTATTGTAAGTGTCATTTCCGAGATTCAGGAACGTATCACGGAATACCGAAATAAGTTTGATTTCTTTCGTATCCTGATTAATGCTCGCTATAATAATCGTATCGCTTCTAGTGCCTCTGCCAAGCTCGCCGTCCCTGGCGTCCACACCAAAAAGGGCAATGTTACGGTAACCCATCACGACATCACTTTCTTCATCCTGCAGAATCTCCACAATCTCCTCGTTAATCGTAATCTTCTCTTCATCAATCTCTTTGCGGTCCACTTCCTTGGTCGCCGTAACCACGATGTACATCATTCCGATTGCAAGAGCCAACACGCAAATTTCGATAATTAGCAACGGAACGCTCTTAATCCACTTATTCCGGCCCTTCTGCCCGCCAGGGCTGTCTGGTCCGTCTGTACTTCCTGCCTGTATATCCGTATTCTCCGGATGAATGCTTTTGCTTCCCTCATCTGCCGCCTGGGCCTGATTATTATCTGCCGGACTCCCATCCGGTAACATCTCCTGGGAATCCTGTGTCTGCTTGTCCATAAGTGACTCCTTTATCCGGGTTCGAGATAACACCCCTTACTACTATTATCCCATAAGAACCCCGTATTATTTATCACATAATGATAGCGCCCTAATATATAATCTCAGATTTTTACGCCCCTCACATACCGCTGCCTGCGCCTGCGGTATCCTGTAAAGTCTTACATTTTTCCAATATACCACAAAAATCATGTTTTGAATATATAAAAAGAACAAAATATTAATTTTTTTTAATATTTGTTACAGATTCGTCATATTTTAAATCAAATCAATTGCATCCTGCACCGTCCTGACGCCAATCACTTTCACGCCACTGGCAGACCTTATCGTACTTCTGCCTGCCTCCGGTACAATGCATGTCGTAAAACCAAGTTTTGCCGCCTCCGATATTCTCTGCTCCGCCATGGAGACGCCCCGCACTTCCCCGCTTAAGCCAATCTCCCCGAAAGCAATCATCTTGTCGTCAATTACCCGGTTTTTAAAACTGGACACAATCGCCATGGCAATCCCCAAATCAATGGCCGGCTCCACGATGCGCATTCCTCCCGCCAGATTCACATAGGCGTCGCAATCAGACATCTGCACCCCCAGCCTTTTCTCTAACACAGCCATCAGAAGATTTACCCTGTTAAAATCCGTGCCGATAGCCTGTCTCCTGGGAATGCCGAAACTACTATGGCAAACCAACGCCTGAATCTCTAACAAAATCGGACGGGTACCCTCCATAGAACAGGATACAATAGAACCGCTTGCCCCCTCAGGCTTGCCACTGAGCATAAACTCAGAAGGGTTTTTCACTTCCACCAATCCTTCTTCCTTCATCTCAAAGACGCCAATCTCATTGGTTGAGCCGAACCGGTTCTTCACACCCCGCAAAATACGGTAAGAGGCATGCCTGTCCCCCTCGAAATACAGCACCGTATCGACCATATGCTCAAGCACCCGCGGCCCCGCCACGGTGCCCTCCTTGGTCACATGCCCCACGATAAAAATGGAGACGTTCAACCCCTTTGCAAGCTGCAGCAGGACATTTGTTGATTCGCGCACCTGGGAGACGCTTCCCGGCGCGGAGGAAATCTCCTCATGGTACATTGTCTGGATAGAATCGATAATCGTGATATGAGGACGCACGCTGCGGATTGTCTGCTCCACAGTCCCCAGATTTGTCTCGCATAAAAGCAGCAAATTATCCGAGAACTCTCCCAGGCGGTTCGCCCGAATCTTAATCTGGCGCAAAGATTCCTCCCCCGAAATATAGAGCACCTTACGTCCGTCCGCCGCCATATGCCTGCACACCTGCAAAAGCAGGGTGGACTTGCCTATTCCCGGGTCGCCGCCCACCAACGTCAAGGAGCCGGGCACAATACCGCCGCCCAGCACTCTGTCAAGCTCCTCCATATGGGTCCGCATACGTTCCTCTTCCTGTATGCTTACTTCCGATAGGCTGGAAGGCTTGGCGGCTGTAGCCCCTTTTGCGCCTGTTCCCCTCAGGGTTCCCGTTCCGGTCGCCGCCTTCTCCTCCACCATGCTGTTCCATTCTTTACATCCGGGACACTGCCCCATCCATTTCGCCGACTCGTATCCGCAATTCTGGCAATAGAACACCGTCCCCGTCTTACTTTTAGCCATTCTTCGCAATCTTAACCGCAATCTCGCCGGCATTCGCAAGTTCCACGCTGACACTCAGCTTGCCGCCCAGATTCGTCTTCATCTTACCGATACTCACATCGCCCACCGTAACACTGTACTCGGCATCCTCTTCGAGACCAACCGTAATCTGCGCGTCCTCATCCGCCTCCACAGTGAATGTGACGCCGTCCTCCGTTTCCTGGAAACCGGTAACGCTTGTGCCAGGCTGCGATTCATAGGCAAACATACCATTTTTCTCCAGTTTTGTCAGCTCCTTATAAGTCTTTACCTTATACAGGTCGCCGCCATGCTCATAATTCTCCACCTTAGCCTTGGCGTCCAGTTTGTAGTTGCCGAAGCTGAGCGCTCCGTTCTCCTCTGTCCTAAGTAATTCTTCTACTACAGCCATCCTGTTTCTCCTCCTAAGTCTATATTCATGCCCAGACGGACACTCTGCGCCTTCACTATCCAAATAACGCCAAGTCTTTTCTTAATGTTCATGGACGGTAAATACAATTTTTTTATTTTTAAGCCCTGCCGATACCTTATCCCCCCTGGCCACGTTGCCATGGAGAATTTCTTCCGCCAAAGCGTCCTCTATTTCGGACTGGATTGCGCGTTTCATGGGTCTCGCACCCATCTTGGCATCCATGTGTTTTTCTATAAGCCACTCCTTGACAGAAGCCGTAATCGTCAGTTCCATCTCCATCTGTTCCCTGCACCGCTTCACCAGGTTCTGTGTAAGCAGCGTGACTATCTTCTTCATATCGTCCTTATTCAACGGATGAAAAACCATAATTTCGTCAATCCGGTTGATAAATTCCGGTTTAAAGAGACGCTTTACTTCCTCCATCACATTGGATTTCATCTTATCATAATCCTGCTCCTGTGTAGTCTGTGTGGCAAAGCCCAGGTTCTTCGGGTCGATAATCCGCTGTGCACCGGCATTGGAAGTCATAATCAGTATGGTATTCTTGAAGCTGACCTTCCTGCCTTTGGAATCGGTAATATGTCCGTCGTCAAGCACCTGTAAAAGCACATTAAACACATCCGGGTGGGCTTTCTCTATCTCGTCGAACAATACCACAGAATAAGGGTTCCTGCGCACCTTCTCCGAAAGCTGCCCGCCGTCTTCGAATCCCACATAGCCCGGCGGCGAACCAATCATTTTAGACACCGAATGCCCTTCCATATACTCTGACATGTCAACACGAATAAGCGCGTTCTCCGAACCAAACATCGCCTCCGCAAGCGCCTTGCTCAACTCCGTCTTGCCCACGCCGGTAGGCCCCAGGAACAGAAACGAGCCAATCGGTCGGTTGGGGTCCTGCAGCCCTACCCTGCCTCTGCGCATCGCTTTCGCCACGGCCGTGACCGCCTCTTCCTGCCCAATCACTCTCTTATGCAGGATAGACTCCAGTTTTAACAGACGCTCACTCTCTTTCTCGGCGAGCTTCTTCACCGGTATTTTTGTCCAAAGAGCTACTACGGCCGCAATCTCATTCTCACCTACAATATAGGTGCGGCTCTCCTCTTCTTTTTCCATACGCTTGATAATGCGGTCATACTTACGCATACAATCGTTCTGCTTCTTTTTCAACTCCGCCGCCTGGGTAAAAGCCTCCATGCGGATAGAACGCTCAATCTGCAGGTCTATCTTCTTAATCTCCTCCGACAGTTCCCGCAATTTATCGGGCTGTGCCGTCACATTGAGCCGCACCGCCGCCGCTGCCTCGTCAATTAAATCTATTGCTTTGTCCGGTAGGTTCCTGTCATTGATATATCTGTCCGAAAGCGTCACCGCCGCGCGAATCGCCTCGGGGGTGATTGTGACGCGGTGATGTTCTTCGTATTTGTGCACGATGCCGCGGAGTATATTCTCCGCCTCTTCCACTGAGGGTTCCTCCACAGTCACCGGCTGGAACCTTCTTTCCAGTGCGGCATCCTTCTCCACATACTTCCGGTACTCCGCAATGGTCGTGGCGCCAATCAGCTGTATCTCACCCCTGGCCAGCGAAGGCTTCAGGATATTAGAGGCGTCTATCGCTCCTTCCGCGCCGCCCGCGCCGATTATGGTATGCATCTCGTCCAGGAAAAGAACCACATTCCCGTCCTCTATGACTTCCTTAATTACTTTCTTAATTCTTTCTTCAAATTCCCCACGGTACTTGCTGCCCGCTACCATACCGGATAAGTCCAGTGTCAGAACCCTTTTATTCTGCACGGTAAAGGGCACCTCCCCGGTGACAATCCGTGCGGCAAGCCCTTCCACTACGGCTGTCTTACCTACGCCGGGTTCGCCAATCAGACACGGGTTATTCTTGGTTCTGCGGCTTAGAATCTGGATGACTCTCGTAATCTCGTCTTCCCTTCCAATCACCGGGTCAAGCTTCCCATCCCGCGCAAGCGCCGTCAAATCACGGCTGTACTGGTCCAGGGTAGACGTGCCGCTTTTCTTCTTCCCCTGCCTTTTTCCCAAATCTTCTTTGTAGAGGGAGCTGTCCTCTCCCATAGCCACCAGGACGTCCACATACAGCTTCTGTACGGAAACCCCCATCGTATTGAGAAGCCTGACCGCTACATTCTCTCCCTCTTTTAAAAGCGCCAACAGGATATGTTCCGTCCCTGTCTTCTCGCTGTGGAACCGCTCCGCCTGCCTGTGGGCCTCCTCCAGAATCCTCTGCGCCCGCGGGGAATAACCGTCTCTCTCCGCAATCAACACGGAACTTTCCGGTGCAATCAAATCCTGTATCATCTCTTTCAACTGCACCACGTCCACGCCGTTATTCATCAAAACTGTGGCTGCAACCCCCGTATTTTCCCGAAGCAGTCCGAGAAGAATGTGCTCGCTTCCCACGTAGCTCTGTCTCAGGTTTTTGGCCGCTCTTTCAGCTAACATCAATGCCGCTTTCGCCTTGTCCGTAAATTGTGGCTGCATCAATAATCCATTCCTTTCCCATAGTCTTCATATATTTCATCTATAAGAGCATGCACTTCTTCTCTGGAAATATTCTTACAACTGGCCTGCGCCAATGTCACCTGCAGTTGTCTGCGCACCATATCAAGAGCTTTCATCCTGTCAATATCTATCGCAATCATGGCTCCCCGCCTTCGGTCCACCTTGACATACCCCTCCTGCTTCAACACGGTATACGCCTTGTTGACCGTATGCATATTGATGCCGATTGTATCCGCAAGCTGCCTGACAGACGGGAGCATATCCCCCTCCTGGAACTGTGAAGTCGCGATTCCATGAATAATCTGGTTCCGCAGCTGCATATAGATTGCCTCATCACTGTTAAAATCTATCTCTATAAACATTCTCCTGCCACTCTTATGATACCTTGCTTTGAATCTTTAATCCTTATCTTCCATATTCAAAAAGCCAAACTCCAAATCATCGTCATCCATCAGGAAATTCTTCGCCTTGCGCTTCGGCGTGGATTTTACAAGTACATTATCGCTTACATCCTCCTGATACTCCACCTCGCGTATGCCGGGTTTCCTGCTGTCCCTCGTCGTCCTTGCGCGCGCTGCCGGCGCGTCCTCCGTACGCCGCCTGGAAACCACCGTCTCCTCCTGCGCGCTTCGTCTGCGCCTTGCCGGCGTTTCTTCTATCGTCTGTCCACGACGACGCCTTGGCGTAATCTCGTCTTCATCATCGTCGTCCTCATCATCTTCATCGTCGTCTTCATCATCATCGTCGTCGTCCTCATAGTCTTCATAATACGCGTCACGCAATTTCACTGCCATAACAATAATGACGATAACAAGGATTCCCGACAAAATACCCAGTGCAACGATGGCAATCCTCTGTCGTACCAACACCTTCGCATCCTCAGACGCATCCACGCTCTGTCCCTGAGCCGCCGCATCGAGGATTTGCTGCAGCTTTTGTTTGGTACGTCCCACATTGTCATGCAGATACCACACATAAGTGCCATCCGCCTCCTGCTGATATACCAATTCATAATCATTATTGACAGAAGGCTCCGGTTCAGGTTCCGGCTCAGGCTCCTGGGGCGCCTCCTCCTCAGGAACCGGGAGCATCTCGCCAAGCTCCATCAAATCCGACCGGATGAAGCCGCTCTTCTCGGAGCCGTCTTCCGCCGTAAAAGTGACATAATACCACACTTTGCCATCGCCGCCGTTTGACTGTCCGCTGACCACCACACGACTGTCTTTGTCTAAACTGGCAACCGTGCTGTCATTCGTGGAGGGCCCTGTCCTGACCTTCGCAGAACCTGCGGAAATCGTGGCGTACTGGGCGTCCATAGCAGTCTCCGCCCCGCTTGCAGACTGGGACGAATCTCCCCCTTCCTGTGAAGCGTCGCCTTCGCCGCCCCCCTGGGAGCCGCCGCCCGACGTAAGCTGCGGAAGGTCTCCGTCATCGTTTCTGTCTACCAAATCCGCACGGATATATCCCGTCGTATTCGCATCCACGTACACCTGATACCACGTTACGCCGGAAGCATCCTTCGTCTCACCCGTCAAAGTGATACTTTTCCCCTGGGACGCACTTCCCACCACCGCGCTGCTTGTATCCGTGTTCGCACGTATCTTCGCCGACCCTACTTTGACAGTGCCGGTATTCTCGGCCCGCACGGTAAACGGCATACACCATACGGCGGCCATCATGCCCGCCGCAGTGGCCAAACCCCATAAGAAACGTTTCTTCCCCCCTGCTTTACGTCTGTTCTTCTGTACCATAATTTCCTTTTCTCCTTTAGACGTTTTACAATTCCCTCGTAAAACGTTTTGCACCTTCTTCGCCTCTGGTCCTCTCCGTGCCGAAACCGGCCATGTTGAGGTTCCTGGACGACCTAGCCTTTTCTTCAATCTCTTTGTGATATGCCGCTTCGCATCTGCCGCAATATCTTCCTGAGCGGATAACCGCCCCGCATATTTCACACTTCATAAATGTGTTGGAATTGGGCGCAATCTCCAACCGCGCCTCCTTGAGCATATCCCGGATAGATTTCTGCGACACCCCTGTGGCGTCGGATACGTCCGCCGTCGTCGCGCCCGCATGTTTTTCCAGATAATTGCGCACTTTGCCGTAATCGTCATATTCTATGTAACCGCAGTCCTCGCACTTATACTCCCCTACGCCTTTGAAAATCATAATCCCGCCGCATTCGTTGCAAGTCAACGGCCTGTTGTAACTGTCAATCAGACTCTTTACAAGATTCTCTGTTTTTTCTTCTCTGCTGCTCATAGCCCCTTCTCCCTTCACACCTTTTACACACGTATCGCTCTATGCCTCGTCAATGGCCTTCCCAATATCGTTCCTCATATACTTATTTGCAAAGGAGACCCACTCCGTCGCCCGGTACGCGTTCGCCCGCGCCTCTTTCAAATCCTGCCCTTTTGCCGTGACGCCCAGAACGCGCCCGCCATTTGTGACAATCCCCTCTTGCGTCCGTTTCGTTCCGGCATGGAAACAATAGTACCCCTCTTTACCATCAAAGTTTTCCAAACCGTCAATCAAAAATCCCTTTTCGTAAGACACCGGATAGCCCTCGGAAGCCAACACCACACAGACTGCCGCATTGTCCTCAAACACAAGGTCAATCCTGTCCAACGTGCCGTCAATGCACGCATTTACCACATCGATAATATCATTTTTCATGCGTGGAAGAACCACCTGCGCCTCCGGGTCCCCAAATCTGGCATTGTATTCAAGCACGCGCGGCCCATCCTCCGTCAGCATTAAGCCGAAGAAAATCACGCCCTTAAAAGGCCGTCCCTCCGCCGCCATGGCATCCACCGTCGCCTGATAAATATATTTGCGGCAGAACGCATCCACCTCATCCGTATAGAAAGGGCTGGGGGAAAAGGTCCCCATACCGCCGGTATTGAGTCCTGTATCTCCATCCATCGCCCGCTTATGGTCCTGGGCGGAAGACATTATCTGAATGGTTTTGCCGTCTACAAAGGAAAGTACGGAAACTTCACGTCCGGTCATAAACTCCTCCACGACCATCCGGCTGCCTGCCTCCCCGAATTTCTTCTCCTCCATAATTGTCCTGACACCCTCTTTCGCCTCTTCGAGGGTCTGGCAAATCAGCACGCCCTTCCCCAGTGCGAGTCCGTCCGCCTTCAAGACAACCGGCATCTTTGACGTCTCCAGATACGCCAATGCTTTCTCCGGGTCGTCGAAATTCTCATAGGACGCCGTCGGAATGTTGTATTTCTTCATCAAATCTTTGGAAAAAGCCTTGCTGCCCTCCAATATGGCGGCATTCTTCCGCGGCCCGAATACCCGCAGTCCCGCGGCTTCCATCTCGTCCACAAGTCCGCCCACAAGAGGGTCGTCCATGCCAACGATGGTGAGGTCGACCGCTTTCTCCCTGGCAAAAGCCACAAGCTTGCCAAACTCCATGGCGCCGATGGGGACACATTCCGCAATCTGTCCTATACCTGCATTGCCCGGCGCGCAATAAATCTTGTCAACCTGCGGACTCTTCGCCACGCTCGCCGCGATTGCATGTTCCCTTCCGCCGCTTCCCACGATTAATACTTTCATTGGTATACCTTGCCTTTCTTAATGATTCGCTCCCCACAAAATAACGTAAAGCCAAACTCCTGCAGTGATTCTCCTGCACATTGTCTCTCTATCCGGAAATCTTCACATGCCCGTCCGTCACCTGCACTCTGCCGTTCGCAATCAGATGAATGCTCTCGGGCAGAATCACCCACTCCGCCTCTTCCATCACCCGCCGCTGTAAAGTCTCCGGCGTGTCGCCTTCCTGCACTGCCACCGGCTTCTGCATGATGATGGGGCCTGTATCCGTGCCCTCATCCACAAAATGCACCGTCGCGCCGGTAACCTTCACGCCTCTGGCAAGCGCCGCCTCGTGCACCTTCAGGCCATAATATCCGGTGCCACAAAAAGACGGAATCAAGGAAGGATGGATATTGACAATCCTGTTCTCATATTTCCTTATCAATTCCGGCGGAACCACCACGAGAAAACCTGCCAGCACAATCAAATCCGGCTCCGCCTCATCCACCGCCTTAAGAAGCGCCTGATTAAACTGTCCTCTGTCATCGTAATCCCGGGGCGATACGCAGACCGCATCGACGCCCGCCTGTTTTGCCCGCTCCAAGGCATAGGCGTTCCTGTTATTGCTGATGACACGGACAATCCTGGTATTTGTAATCAAACCGTTCTGCACGCCGTCGATGAGCGCCTGCAGATTCGTGCCGCCGCCCGACACGCATACCGCTATCTTAAGCATTCTCTCTGCACCTCTGTCGCATATTTTATAGTTTCTTAATGTTTTTCTCACACGATAACCGCTTCCTTGCTTCCTTTTTCTATTTCCCCGACGATGTAAGCCGCCTCGCCCGCCTCTTTCAGCGCGGCAACCGTCCTGTCTGCATCCGCCGCGTCCACTGCCAGAATCATGCCAAGGCCCATGTTATAGGTATTGTACATCATCTTCTCTTCCAGATTTCCTGTCTTTTGCAGCAATTTAAAAATCGGAGGCACAGGATAGCTGTCCTTATGCACCACAGCCTTCACGCCGTCCGGAAGCATTCTCGGGATATTCTCATAGAAGCCGCCGCCCGTAATATGGCTGCATCCTTTCATCACAATACCCGCGCTGCGGACAGCCTGCAGCGCCTTGACATAAATCCTGGTAGGCGCAATCAACGCTTCGCCAAGCGTAGCGCCCAGCTCGTCATAGTAAGTATCCAGGCTCTCTTTCGTCATGTCGAATACCTTGCGCACCAGTGAAAAACCATTGCTATGTACGCCGGAGGATGCAATACCCACCAACACGTCGCCCGGCTTAATATGCTCCCCGGTAATCAAATCCTTCTTATCCGCCACGCCCACTGCAAACCCGGCCAAATCGTATTCGTCCTCGGGCATCAGTCCCGGATGCTCCGCCGTCTCGCCGCCAATCAAGGCCGCCCCCGCCTGTCTGCATCCTTCGGCCACGCCGCTGACAATCGTGGCAATCTTCTCCGGATAATTCTTGCCGCAGGCGATATAATCCAGGAAAAACAAGGGTTCGCCGCCCGCGCACGCCACGTCGTTGATACACATAGCGACACAGTCGATTCCTACCGTATCATGCTTATCCATCAGAAATGCAAGTTTAATCTTCGTGCCCACACCGTCCGTCCCGGACAAAAGCACCGGATGCTCCATCTCCTTTATCTTCTCCATGGAAAAGGCGCCCGAAAAGCCGCCAAGCCCGCCTAAAACCTCGGGCCGCATTGTCTCTTTTACGTGTTTCTTCATCAATTCTACCGATTGGTAGCCTGCCTCTATATCGACGCCTGCCGTCTTGTAATCCATGTCCTACCTCCAGAGTATGCGGACAGCGCAGCACATGCACGGTCCTGGTTGTATATGATATTTGCCTTATGTCTGCTCTCCAAAACAACGATTACTTACGTTGTCATATAATTCCTGTATCCCACTTCCTGCAGCCTGGCGTCCTTTCTCTGCACGCTCTCCTTCAGGCTCCGTGTATAGTCTTTCAGCCTCTGCAAAAGCGCCGGGTCGGATGTGGCAAGTATCTTCGCCGCCAGGATACCCGCATTCTGCCCGCCGTTGATTGCCACCGTAGCCACCGGAATACCGGAAGGCATCTGCACGATGGAATACAGAGAATCCACACCGCCCAAGTCAGAAGTCTTCATCGGCACGCCGATTACCGGCATAGGGAAAATGGCGGCGCACATCCCCGGCAGATGGGCAGCCTTGCCCGCTCCGGCGATAATCACCTTAAATCCCTTATCCTCCGCGCTCTTTGCATATTCGTAAAACACATCCGGCTCCCTGTGGGCCGAAATAATCGCCATCTCATAAGAAATGCCAAGGTCTTCCAACAAATCCGCCGCCTTAGCCATCACGGGCATATCGGAATCGCTACCCATCACAATGCCTACCTGTGCCATTTGGATTTCCTCCTTATCTGTCGCACTCATTTCCGCTTGTCTGCCACACAGGCCGTCCAAAAAGCCTGCTTGCATTAATTCCCATAATCAGTGTACTAAATTTTTTTTGGATACGCAACTATCTTTTATGAATCAAACGCCACAACCAAAGGCCCGATTAAGTTCCTCGCACCCCGGCAGCACAAATTGACCGTTCAGGATAATCGGAACCGTTCTCCCTTCCTTCGTGACGACCGACAGTTCCCCCAACTCGTCATAAGGAATGGTAATGTCCGTATGGCATTGGAAATACGCCTTACTGACATCCCTGTCACGTAAAGCCGACACTTCGTTGTCCTTGGCGATAATCTCCTTGCCGTCAGGGTTGTAGACACGCACGTTCTCCGCATGGGAATAGCATGTATCCCCCACCGCAAAATGAGGCCCCGTCTTCTCCGCAATCAGTATCGGCATCTTATCCTCAATCCCGTACTTACGCGCCGCCACATAGGCCGTCGTATTGGTGCCAATGGCAAACTCCCCAAGGGGAAGCGTCTCATGATGGAACAGCACGTTATCCTTAATATATTTACGGTTTTCCTCCTCCGTCCGGAAATTGGCGCATCCGTAATCCGCAATCATGCCCTCCTCAAACTTCAGCCAGATATCCCTATATTCCAGTTCGTTCAGAAAAACCCTTGTCACATGCAAGATACCCTCCGTCCCTGCAAGCACCGGGGAGGTGAACACTTCTCCCACCGGAATATTGACGTCCGCCACACAGTTCTCGAAGTTCGTCTCCTTCCCGGGGTCGCCCAGTTCATGCAGACGGATGGACAAGTCTGTCCTGTTGGCCCCACATCCTTTGACTTTAACGGTCACTCCGCCGTCCAGCGCATCGATTATCTTCTGTTGTATACCCTGGTAAAGTTTATAGTCCAACGTATTAATTTTAACAATCTCATCGAATATTTCTTCGTAGTCGCCGCCGATATCCGGCACCGGAAAAGCGATGATGGTAAAGCTTCTCTCCTCGCCCGGGATATATTCATTCTGCATAGCGCCTGCCCTGGACGCATACTCCACGGAGAGCTTCTGCTGCTTCTGCGTCAATTTGCAGGCCGTCTCCTTCGTCTGCGGCACGAAAGGCTTCTCGCCGAATATCTCCAGCACTGCCGGCCCGCCGAACACTGACGCCTCTTTCCTGTACCGTTCATATGCATTCCTTAAACATTCCAGCTTCCGCTCCACAAGCAGCCCGTCGAGCACAAGCGACTGGTCTTCCTTATGGTCGTAGTCAAACTGTTTGTTCGGGTTAGCGCCGAAGAAACCGTTCTTATTGACGCTCCTGCCCTGGAAAATGCTGGCCCCCGCACGGTATATGGAAGAACGAAGACCAATCCGGTCAAAATTGACGGCCGCCTGGCGTATCATCCGCTCAAATCCAAGCCCGTAACGGATGTTCACCGTCTTCTTTAAAGAGATATCTTTATTCCCTGTCTCGAAGCCGATGCGGTAACCCTCCGTGTAAGTATCCGCCATCAGCTTGATTCTCTCTTCCGGCATCCCGTTCAAATGCCTTGCAGTCCTCAGTTCATTCTCCGTCACATATTCCCCATAATAATACAGATACCGCAAGTCGTTTAAATCGCTGTCCATAACGATACGGTAGGCAAAGTCCTTGTCCGGGCACAAGAGCTGCGCCGTCCGCTCGAGGGATTCCGGCTCATAATAATCGCTCACATACCAGTATAATATCTGCCGCACCGCCTCCGGCTCTATAGCCGCCTGCTCTGATACGGCGCTGACAAAAGACTGATAGACCTCCAACAGCAATTCCATGCGTATCACCATGTCAAAACGGTTCTGTTCAAAAACCGCCGGTATCATTCCCCGCAGTTCCGCATAGAGAAAAGACAGCATCCTACCTATTGACTCGCCCAGACAACACACCGCATAGTCGGGGTTCCCATAACTGCTCCCATAATTTTCCGGGAGGATATCCTCATACAGCTCTCTATTAAAAGACTGTAGCTGCTCCAATGTCATCTCCTTAAGCCTGCCGCTTTCCACGATGTTCCAGGCCCTGTCGGTCAACAGGGCAAACCGGGCCATTGCATGAAAATATGTCCGGAACTGCTCCTCACAGATTGACTCGTCCGGTATCGCTCTGATACGCTCTATGGCCAGGCCATACCGTTCTTTCTCCAAATCATCTTTATCCGCCTCTGAAATATAAATATCTTCCATATCCCTTTCCTCTCTTCTCTCTGTCATACTCTGCGGCTATGCATACGCCCCCGCATATAAAATCACGCTGATTACAGCAAGCGCCAACACGTTGAGAACAATGCCCAGATAAGTAAAAAGATAGAACTTATCCCGTTCCGTCTTGGAAACTACCCCGAGCGCCACCCCCGCAAACGCAAAAAACATGACCAACATCGCCGCCGCGCCGTACTGTCTGGGAATATCGCCCGACTTCAAATAACTCATGACAATCGCATAGCCCAATGTTGCCAGGGAAATCACTCCGAGAATGGTTGACATAATTCCTTTTTGCGTATGCTGTTTATTCGTAAACATATAACTATTTTTTTTCACCTTAATCACCATCCCTCAAAAACACATACTCCCAGAATTTCCTGCACCTGTTTTTGCAGGCAAAGCTCCGGGAGTACATAAGTTCAAAATGGGTATCTTCGCCTGTTCCGAAAACACCCATTTATCTCTTTCCTCTTTAGAATAAAATCTTATTTCTTCCCGCCAACAGTTTTGCGCCGCTGATAAGCAAAAGCACGCCGCTGGCTACGCCGACCACCAGTGTGACTACGCCGACGGCGATATTGAGCGCTCCTGAGCCGCCCATTGTCCTATAAGTCTTCTCTTCCATATTCCCCTCCGTTCCGGCAGATTACAGCCAAATAAGGTTGCATGTTACCTATTTCACACCATATTGCTCATAGTATGCGTCAATCGCACCCTTTAATGTATCGTCAATATAAATTGTACCCTGATACGGCTGATTGTAAAGGTACTCCACCACCTCTTCCATCGTGACGATGGCGTTGGTCTCAAATCCGTATTTCTCTTTAATCTCTTCAAGCGCGCTCTTGTCGCTGCTCAGCCCGCGTTCCATCCGGTTCAGGGAGACGATAAGCCCCTTAATCTCCACATCCGCCTGGCTCCTTAGAATCGGAAAAGTCTCTTCGATGGATTTCCCGGAAGTCGTCACGTCCTCAATCACAACCACCCGGTCGCCATCGTTTAGCTTGCTGCCAAGCAGAATGCCCGTGTCGCCGTGGTCCTTCACTTCTTTCCTGTTGGAACAGTAACGGATTTCCTTGCCGTACAATTCGCTGATTGCCATGGCAGTCGCCACCGAAAGGGGAATCCCTTTATAAGCCGGCCCGAACAGCACATCGAAATTAAGCCCATAGCAATCATGGATTGCCTTCGCGTAATACTCGCCCAGCCTGCGTAACTGAGCCCCCGTCACATAAGCGCCCGCATTCATAAAAAAAGGAGATTTTCTACCGCTCTTCAACGTAAAATCACCAAATTTCAGCACCTTGCTGTCAACCATAAACTCTATAAACTCTTTCTTATAACTTTCCATGTGTTCAAAACCTCCATATCCCTGGCGTACCGATTTGACCGACAACGAACAAATCAACCCACCGGTTTCCTATTCGAACGGCTTCTAAATTTTTCCCAATTTTACCATATTTCCTATTGATATTCAATCACTTTTCTCCTCATCCGCCTAATAAGATAAGGCTAAGGTACATTTCGCAATTGCCTAATCGAACAAAGGAAGCGGCTGCACTCTATCATAACAGAGGACAGCCGCTATTTTACTTTATGCTCGTTTTTTCTATACTGTCTATGCCCTGCCGGCAAGCGCGCCCGCAATATCTTCTTTCATGGCAATCACCGCCGCCCTGGAGGCATCGGCAAAGTTCTTGGCGCCGTACTGCGCATACTGCTCCTGCTGGTATGCCGCGATAATTCCCCTTGACGAGTTGACAATCGCACCCAACCCATCCTGGTTAAAGAAATGTACCAAATCTGCGCCTTTACCGCCCTGCGCGCCGTAGCCCGGCACCAGGATAAAGGCCTTCGGCATAATGTTCCTGAGGATTCTTCCCTGCTCCGGGTAGGTAGCGCCAACCACCGCGCCCACATAGCTGTAGGAATCGCCCATACACTCCGCGCCCCATGCCGCAACCTGCTCGCCTACTATCTCATAGAGCGGCCTGTCGGCAACGTCCGCCTGGCTGTTTCCCGCATCTGTCCCCGTCCTGACCAGACGGTCCTGAAACTCCCCGCTGCTCGGATTGGAAGTCTTTACAAGCACGAAAATGCCCTTCTTCTCCTCTTGACACACCTTGATAAAGGGCTTCACGCCATCGGAGCCAAGGTAAGGGTTGACGGTCACAAAATCTTCATCAAAACCTCTGCATACAGTGTTCCCTACCTTGACCTGTCCAAGATGCCCCACCGCGTAAGCTTCCGAAGTGGAGCCAATGTCGCCCCTCTTCACGTCGCCAATTACCACCAGGTCTTTCTCCTTGCAGTAATCTACGGTCTTCTGGAATGCCGCCATCCCTTCTAAGCCAAATTGTTCATACATAGCCACCTGCGGCTTCACTGCAGGAATCAAATCATAAATATTGTCAATAATCGCCTTATTATACTGCCAGACCGCTTCCGCCGCGCCTTTCAAAGTCTCCCCGTACTCCTCGAAGGCTTTCTTCTTTATATGCTCCGGTATAAACTTCATGGTAGGGTCAAGCCCGACCACAATCGGTGCCTCTGTCTTTTTAATTTTATCTATCAATTTGTTAATCATAAAGTCTTACCTTCCAAGTCTTTCAGTACATACTGATTCTCGATATAGTTGGGGAATTCATCCCGCGGCACCCAGGCCCACTCGCCATACTCTTCCAACAGGACGATATTCTCCTCGTCCTCCTCCTTGATGGAACACAAATATGCGATTCCGACGCAATGGGTATCGCCCAACATGCTGGACCATATATATTCAACCTTATCAATGGAACCTTCCACTGACAACTGTTCCTCAATTGCACGGCAGACTGTGTCGTTAGGCGACTCACCGTGCTGCACTTCCGCATCGATAAACTCCCATACAAAAGGGTCCGGAATACGGTCGTCCACCCATCTTTTCACCAAAAGATATTTGTCTCCCTTTTTGATAATGCCTTTCACACGTAAGAAAGTATTCTCCATATGATTACCATGCCTTCCTGTTAGATTATGTAACTTATTTTAATAGTAACATCGGCTTTTCGCCTTGTCAATCCAATCCCCGGTTCTTTCAGCCGCTACTATTTACGGCCTGGGGCCGCTCATAGTAACGATTCGGGGCGATATTCCAGATTTGCTTCGCAAAAGTCGCCCCTCACACCTGAATTATGTTCTCACGGAATGCGCAGCAAGTGCGCATTCCTGACCCGTGAAAAGTAACCTTGCCCCTTACTATCTTGTGCGCAGGAACTCATATTCCCGTTTCGCCGTCTCATCGTCCGGGTAAGCTTTCAGGTAACTGTCCATCAGGGCTGCCGCCGTCTTGTAATCCTTCATATATTCATAGGAAACGATTTCATTAAATTTGAGGGTCTGCATCATGCCATTGTCCTCAATCTTCATCGCCTCCTGGAAAGCCGTGCGGGCCGCCTCATATTCTCCCATCTGCATCCTGCATAAGCCTAACTGATTATAGATTTCCGCCTTGTCCTGGTCATTCTCCACATACCCTGCATAGATGCTGGAAGCATAATTATAATCCCCCAACGCCTCATAAGTCCTGCCCAGGTACAGCGCCGCCCCATAGTCCGTAGCGGTATCCAGATTGGACAGACGGTCTCTCGCCCGCTCGTAATCGCCCATGTAATAACAGATACGCCCCATGTCATAATCGGAGATGGATTTCTCATTCTCCGTCAGGGCATTTTGCAGATAAATCAGTCCCGCCTCCTTATACCCATACTCCTCCAACGCCATGTAAATCCGTATCATCTGATCATAGTTCTTACTGTCAAGCGCCACCGCCGCACTAAAATCCGCCTGCGCCCCGTCGAAGTCATCCCGCGACAGTTTCACGCACCCCCGCAGATAATAGGCGTCTTTCTCCTTCGGACGCAGCGCAAGGATGGCGCTGTACGCGTCTATTGCCTGCTGCAGCTGTCCGTTCCTGTAGTAGGCCGTGGCCAGATAATAGTTGATGTCAAAATCAATATCCTCTGCCTTGCCGCCGCCTGCATGTAAAGCTGCCTCCAGATAGGCCGCCGCCTCGCCATACTCGGTCATACCCATATAGGCAAGTCCCATTCCACGGTAGACAGTCCTTTCGTCCTCGCCGTCTTCCAACGCCTGTGCGAAAAAGTCCAGCGCCTCCTCGTATTGTAACGCCTCCACCGCTTCCATCCCCTGCTTCATATGGCTTGCTTCCTCCTTGGCGCCACAGGCGGCAAGGAACAGGCAAATCGCCGCAACCGCCAACAGGGTTTGCGCTTTTGCTGCATATCTCTTCCTCATAGTATTTATTTTCACATCCCGTTATCTTCTTGTGCTGTCTCATCGATACGTCATATAATCATTTATGCCCGGACAGTCATACTGCCAAAAACGCCTACGTCTCGTCCGGCCTATTCCCATGATACCACAACGACGACGCAAATCCAAGTTTAGAAATTAAAAGAGATTCCCGCAGGCAAAATCCTTCATGATGCCGAAAAACTCCCGCACCATATTGTTTAACTGGAAATACACATTGGAACGGGCCGAGATGCCACAGACGTCTTCAAACCCTTTTGCCTTGGCGATATGCACGCCTCTGAACACATGGAAATTGTTCGTCACAATGCCCACGCTCACATCCTTCCGCCCAATCAGTTCCATGCTGTAGGCAATATTCTGCGATGTGTCCGTGGATTTATCTTCCATAATAATGCGCTCCGGCGCAATCCCGCGTTCCGTCAGATAGCGGTACATCCCTTCCGCCTCGGTGCAAGGTTCATTGCTCCCTTTCCCTCCTGAGACGATACATAGCGTATTTTCATTTTCCGTCAGATAATCATAAGCGGCATCCAGGCGGAATTTCAGCACCGCGCTTGGCCCCGCCGGCTTCATCTGCGCCCCCAGTACGATGATATAATCCAGGTTCTCCCTGCCTCTGTCATGAAACCTGCTGATAATGCATCCTTCCACAATCACGAACAGCACAAGCCCTGCTGCCACCGCCGCACAGAATACCCGCCTTAACATAAGCGGAAGCCTGTCCCACCATCCGAAATGCAGCATCATCGCAAGCCCAAGAAAGCACAGTCCGCCTACCGCCCACACAAGGTAAAATTTACTTCCCGATTTAATCAGAAAGACCACCGCACAGTAAAGAAAGCAGAACAAAGCTGCCAGAATACACAATATACTCATTATTCTCTTCCCCATTCTATCCCCTTCCGTAATTTCCTCTAAAGCGAAAAAAGAGCCTGCATACCCGCAAGCTCTGACTTCCCTTCCACGCAATACTCTGCAATGCCGTTACAGTGACTGGATAGTTTCCACCGTCTTGTCATACATCGCTTCCGCATTCTTCATGTAGTCCAAAATACTCCCCTCGTCGTATGGCTCCGAGCGAAGCGCCTCCGTAAGCGGGGCAACATAGTCCATAACGCCGCCCAATCCCAGGTTACCGCACAGTCCCTTGACCGTATGGGCATATGTGAATGCATCTTTCCAATTTTTGTCCGCCACAGTTTGTCTCAATCCATCGAAATTTTTATCATTCAGGAATTTCCGCAGCATTCTCAGATAGAAATCTTCCTTCCCCATAAAGCGTTTAAGCACCTCATCATAATCTACCCCAACCGCTACTAGTTTTTCTTTCATGTCTACCTCCTCGTGGATATTAAATCCTGTCTACTATTAAGCTTACGTTGTTTTTAGATAAATGGCAAGTGTTTTTTCACTCCTGCCCGCAAAAATCATTATTTTTTAAGTCTGTCTGCGCTCTTTCCCTATTGTCGTGCTTTCCATTATCTGTTAGAATATAAACATCATAAAGTATCCGTATAGACAGAGGTTACTTCTTTTTATGCAAAATCAATTACAAACATAGAAATAAATGATGTCTGTGAAATTTCAGGTTCCTTTTTTGAAAAAAAAGATACGTTACGTTTTTTCAAAATAATATAATAAAACTATATGATATCAAGCATGAGAATTTTAAGCATAAGAGGAGGCAATCATGTTCAAGCAAATCATGTGGAACAATCGATTCAACCTCGGTGTAGATGTAATCGACCAGGCGCACCAGAGGCTTTTTTCTATTGTAAGCAGGCTGGTCGACCTCAATAAGGACACCGAGAAGCAGCAGCACGCATGCAAGGAGGGTATTAAATACTTCAAGAGTTATACCCTGAAGCACTTCGCTGAGGAAGAGCGTTACATGCAGTCCATCAATTATCCCGGATATGAGATGCACAAGAAACTGCACGACAATCTTAAGAACAACACGCTCCCCGCCCTGGAAGACGAACTGGAGGAATTTGATTATTCCGTGGAGTCCGTCCAGCACTTCATCGGCATCTGCGTCGGATGGCTCAACGGGCATATCATGATTGAAGACCGTGCCATCACCGGTAAGAATCCAAGCAAATGGGTCCATCAGCCGAATGAGGATATCACAGACTCTCTTGTCAGGGCAGTCCAGCAGGGCTTACAGGTTCTGTGCCAAGCGGACGCCCATCTCGTCAGCAAGCATTATGACGGGGTGGATTTTGCCTCCGGCCACGTGCTCTGTTACCGTTTAAACTATTCGTCCAAGACGAAAGAACACGTACAGCTTTATCTTGTTTTTGAAGAATCCCTCGTGCTGAAAACATTAAGGGAAATTCTTGACTTACAGTTACACAAAGTAGACAAAACCGTCGTGGAGGCCATGAGAATGCTCTCGGAGCAGTTTGTCGCCTATCTGCACCAATTCTTCGTGCTCAAAACCAAATACATGCTTGACCGGATTGATGTGCAGACCTTCGACCAGTTCGCACGTAATTTTGACAAGGCTTACCCGCCCTACAGTCTTTTATTTAATGCGACAGACAAAGGGTATTTTGCATTATGCGTCAATACATAAGGGAGTGCGCTAAGCACTCCCATTATTTTGTAAATGGCATCCAAGCCTCACTTCCCTTATGGCATTCTCTTTTTTCCCTAACAGGGCCATCAGCATCTGGACTGCAATTTCCCCGCTCTTTTCATAGGAATAATGAACCGTGAGAAGCGGAGGGTTCATCAGGCGGGTAATTTCTGAACCGCCGTGCCCCGCCACAAGAATCTGCTCCGGAACCGCTATGCCCTGTTCCTGCAAGTATTGTACCGCTCCTACCGCCATCGTATCGCTGGCGCAGATGATACCGTCCAGGTCGCCGCATTTCCTGAGAAGCTCCCCGGCGCTGCTGTAGCCGGAAGCCACAGTAAATGCCGCCGTCACAAAATTTCCTGCAAGGTCTTCTAAACCCATATCGCATACGGCATCCCGAAACCCTCTGTAACGCTCCGCACCCGCCGCTTCGTCCTGCTGTATGGCGCCGATATACCCAATCTCCTTTCGTCCTTTTCCGATAACCGCCCGGGTAAGTTCATAAGTCGCATGGTAATCGTCATGGAACACGCAGCAGTATCCCGGCAGGTACTGTCCCACAATCACCACCGGGACAGACAAGTTCTTCAACATATTTTTATGTTCCGTGGTAAACACCGTGGCGATAAAAATCACGCCGTCCACCTGCTTGTCACGGAAAGCCGCCAAGTATTCCAGTTCCTTCTCGGGGTCGTTCTGTGTCACCGCTAAGAGCATCCTGTATCTGCTTTCGTTTAATGCCGAAAGAATCCCTTCCACCATTTTGCTTACGGATGCAGATGCAATCTTCGGCGCAATGACGCCCACCATCTTCGTCTTTTTCGTCCGCAGCGTCTGCGCCTGCACCGACGGTCTGTATCCTGTCCTCTCTACTATCTTGCGGATTGCTTCACGCTTTTCCTCTGAAATATATCCATCGTTAAAATAACGCGACACCGCCGCCCTGGATACGCCCGCCATCTTTGCAATTTCTGCTATATTCATATATACCGCCCCTCATTTATATTACTTCACTTCTATATAAAAGAATCTCAGAAATTTATGAGGAATGTTTCTTCATGAAATAATAAAATCCGTAAGCCGGTATATGAATCTCTCCCAAATCAGCCTTATTGCCCGAAATCAGGTCTGTATAACCGCCCTCCGCCTCATCAATCCGTACAGTCTTATCACTCTCGCTGAAATTGAACAGGCCATAAATTTTATCACCGTCGTAATGCCTTCCGATACACAATACGCTGCTTTCGCCGGTATCCATCGTCCATGTGTCCGCATCCGACATAAATACTTTCTCGGATTTGCGAATCTGTTCCAACTTACCAAGCCCCCGGAACATCTTTCCTTCTACCGTATTTACGTCTGCAATGTCCGCCGCCTTCTCCCAATTCATCGCACCGCGGTGGATATAGCGGGAATCCGGCGCTTTATCCGGGTCTTCCTTATATGTGTAATCATTGACCTGCCCGATTTCATCACCGCTGTACAGCACGGGAATCCCCGACTGCATAAACATATATGCGTGGAGCATCAAGTCCTTCTGTATAGCCCGTTCCATCGCCTCTTCGTCTTTCTCGAATCCGGCTTTCTCTATACCGCACATGGAAGCCGTCGTCCCGCAGAAGCGCGCGTCGCCTGTAACCGGGTCTGCATTGTACAGCTCGCCGCGGCTGCAGCTTCCTCCCGCATAGCCCTGGAAATAATCATTCAAATATTTCTTGTGGGAGCGCTCTTCCATGCCTTCTTTCGCCAACGTCCCATAATCCAGCCCCCAGCCGATGTCATCGTGGCAGCGCAGATAATTTAGGAATACATATTCTTTCGGCAGCGCATTGACGATGTCAAGCTGCCTTTTTAACAGGCTCACATCCCTGGTTGCCACCGTATGCCATGTGGTCGCCATGGTCGTCACATTGTACAGCATATGACATTCCGGCTTCTCCACGGTACCGAAGTAGGGAACAACTTTCTCCGGCTCCATCACCACCTCGCCCAGGAGGAGCACGCCCGGACATACAATCTCCCCAATCATGCGCATCATGCGGACAATCGTATGTACCTGGGGAAGGTTCCGGCATGGCGTATTCAGTTCCTTCCATATGTAAGGCACCGCATCGATACGGATAATGTCGATTCCCCGGTTCGCCAAATAGAGGAAATTGTACATCATCTCGTTAAAAACCCTGGGATTTTTGTAATTCAAGTCCCACTGATAGGGATAGAAGGACGTCATCACATAATGGCCCGCATCCTCCAGCCAAGTGAAATTACCCGGCGCAGTTGTGGGGAACACCTGCGGTACCGTCCTCTCATACATGGCGGGTTCTTCTTCATTGTTGAAGAAAAAGTAACGGCTCATATATTCACCGTCGCCCTGGCGCGCTTTCTTCGCCCACTCATGGTCCTCCGAGGTATGGTTCATGACAAAGTCCATACAGACGTTGATTTCCTTCTTGTGGCAGGACGCCGTCAGGTCGTCCAGGTCTTCCATGGAACCTAATTTCTCCTGTACCTTACGGAAATCCGACACCGCGTACCCGCCGTCAGACCTGCCCGGCGTTGTGTCAAGAAAAGGCATCAAATGAATATAATTCACATTACACTTTTCCAGATAATCCAGTTTAGACTCCACGCCTTTCATATTGCCCGCAAAATTATCAATATAGAACATCATCCCGAGCATGTCATTGCGCTTATACCATTCCTGGTCGGCCTCGCGCTTCAAATCCCTGGCCTTTAAATCCTTATTTCTTTCCTTGTCAAACTGCTGCATACGCTCGCATAACTCAGCAAACATGGAGCTATTGTCATATAGCTCCATGTACAGCCAACGCAGTTCATCATGATGTCTCTCCAGCCTCTGCTGGAATTTCCCCTTTTTACTCATAATATGATACTTACCATGCCCTTCCTACAACCTGCCGGATACGGCCGCCGGCCGCAAATCCGCCGCTGTTAAATTCCATCCAACTTACACAAATCCCCTGTATGCTGCATTAGCATACAAACGGAGCAATTTTTTCTGCTATTTCTTCATTTTTGGAATCATACCTCAACGGAACCGGCCCCGTCAGGTCAAGCCCCATCACCCCAAGTATGGATTTCGCATCGACGACCCTATGTCCGGAACCCAGGTCAAAGCTTGAATCAAATTTGTCAATGATGTCTACGAACTTCCTGATTTGCTCAACGCTGTTGAATTTTACATTTACCTGCTGCATAGAATTTTCCTCCTTGCTTGTGTGGTATCGATTTCATTTTGTACCACTATCATATATGCAAGTTTTCCACTTGTAAATTGTCATTATTCATAATTTTTGAAAAATTTTTTTGTAAATTATAGTGAAATTGATTTCACACTAATCCCCATTTCTGAGCGACTTGTCGCGAAGAGGCGACGCAAATTTGAGATTTGCGTCTGCCAACGTCATCTGTTCACGGAAACCGCCATCCTGTGATAGGTGTGCCTTACGCCCCGGATAGCGACAGAGTAAGCCATAATATTCTCCGGCAGCGCCATGCCCGGATACCCCGTATCCCCGATATGGTGGATATCTGTGCCCGCCATCTTACACATCAGCGCAATCCGCCTGACCGTATCCACGTCCGCGCCTTCCTGGGATGTCCCTATAGCCGTGATTGTCAGCGCTCCCTTCCCGTGCGCATAGGCAATCAGCTCCCGCACATACTCCATGGTAATGCCCGGCACAGTGCCGGGCGCCGGAAGCAATATGATATCCGCCCCCGCGTCGATAAATTCGTCTATGTCTTCCTTCGTGATGATATTCTCGCCGCCCTCCCCGACAATGCCGGAGGCGTGCATCTTCCCTGCCGCAAGAATGAGCTTGTCTTTCATCCCCGCCGATATGGCGCGCAGAGAGTCCGTGATGGCACGGTTGCTCACCCCGTTGCCCGGGTTTCCCGTCAACAGCACCATGTCCACGCCCATCTCATAAGCCCTGGCAGCATTCTCCGCCGTAGCCTTGCGCCCCGCAGACATCCGCCAAATCGTCCCGTCATTATCAGCCGCCATCTTTTCTTCCACAGGCTCCAGGTTAATCCCCACCATCCGCCCGGTCAGACGCTTTAGCTCCCTCACGGTTTCTTCCGGCGCGGTCTCCGGCAGTCCGTTCACCACCGGCGCGTCCACGTCGAACATATTAAGCAACAATAAATCAGCGCCCATGGACGCCGCAAATTCGGCGTTGGTCACATCCGCCAGGACAGGCATGGTGACGCCGATACATTCACACGCAAGCACTCTTCCCTCGCTGCCGGCAATGGAGCTTAAGTAATCTTCTTTCGTAAATCCCCTAAGGTCCGACGCCGTACAGTCCAACATTCTTTTTGCCATATAACTCCTCCGTTCTTTATACTCTCGCGTAACCGTTCTCACTCTTCACAGTAATAGCCGAAATATCTTTCCCTCAGCGGCTGGTAAGCCCCTCTCGGCGGATAGATTTTTTTCCCGTTGTCCATCTGCACTTCCTGCCGGCTGAGATTCTCGATATGTTCCATATTGACAATATAGGCAATGCCAATCCGGGTGAACTCCGGATACTGCAAAAGCATTCCGCATATTTCCGCCATGGTAATACGGACCATGCACTGTCTGCCGTCCAAGAAATAGAGACACTGCATCTTGCCCTGTGCCTCGCAACATACGATATCGTCTACAGCCACCCGCTGAATCCTGCCCTCAATCCGAAGTAAAAGATATTTCCTGCGTTCCTCTTGCGCTTCCTCGAAAAATTTTTCCAGTACAGGGAATAGCTTCGCCGCCGAAACAGGCTTCACAAGGTACTGCGCCGCTCCCACTCCAAAAGCGTCGAGTGCGTGTTCCTTAGATGTGGTGAGAAATAAAATCCTGCATGTGCTGCCCATTTCCCGCAGTTCCTTCGCCGCTTCGATTCCCATTTTATCCGGCATATAAATATCCATAATAACCAAATCCGGTTGACAGCCTTTCTCCCGGACCATGCCAAGCAGCCTGTCCGCACTGTCAAACCGTTCCACCTTGAAATCCACCTCGGCGTATTTCTTATCATACTCGACAAGCAGTTGTGCCGTTTTATCCAGTTCTGCCGCCTCATCGTCGCAGAGTGCAATCACATACATAGACGTCTCATCTCCATTACATTGTACTCTTATTATACGATATTGTGCTTCTCTTTGGAATCCTTATTCTGCGGAATGTTCATAATCAGGCGGAAAATAAACACGCCGTTATCATTCTTAAAGTCATACTCTCCTTCGAATTTCTCCGCCGTCTTGATGATGCTCATGACGCCAATCCCGCCGGTAGATTCCGGCTTAGGCTGCCCGTTCATAATCTCTGTTTCCAGTCTGCACGTATTGCTGCAATAGATGACCAGTTTATTCTTCTTTTTCTTTATCATAAGATGGATGGAGCATTCTCTGTCCGTCGATTGCTTCTGAACCTCCATACACCCGTAAATGGCATTCTCGTAGGCGTTTGCCAAGATTGTAATTAAGTCAATATTGGGTATGGCCAGATTCTTGCTCAGCTTCACATCCATCGTGACCCCGATATGCGCTTTCCGCGCTCTCCCGGTATACGCCGCCAGGATATTGTTGACCGCGGTGTTTGCACAAATCGGTTCCGTAACGCCTACCTGGGTCTCTTCTCCATATTCCTGCAGATAATGCAGCAATTCTTCATTCTGCCCCCTGCGGGCATATTCCGCAATCACCGCATTATGGTGCCTCGCGTCATGGCGTATCCGCCTCCCGGACTCCACAGATTCCTCAAGCAGCTCTATGTTCCGCTCCAACAGCCTGTGGTTCATCTGCATCAACTGATTTTCTTTCTGGTACTCCTTCTCCTTACCGATATGCTGATATAGACGGAATACCAAGAACTGCAGCGCTCCCGTCAGAAAGAAATTCATAAAAATCTGAAAAAGCCTGTATGGCGTCTGTTCCGAAACATTCGGATTTAGTATAAACCCAATCCCGAAAAGTATACTGATAATCATAACGGTGATACTGACCTTATCCAGTTCATTTTCCATGTAATAATTAAACCCGCGGATAGAACTCTTTATCTTCTTATCTATGAAAAACGCCATGGAAATAATCAACACAACACGTGTTATGATATCCGCCCATATATTTCCCCGAAAAAAAATCACGGCGACTTCAATCCCGCCAATCATAAATACCGCCAAAAGATAGAACGTAAGCGCCAGCTTATAAAGCGACAGCGTCACCGGGTCGCTGCTCATGAAAACAGAGAAAAAAGCGAAAAATATATACATCACAAAGGCCACCATTTTCACACAACTCTTCCAGTCCGCCACATACCAGATACATGCCACGCCGACGACTGCCACGCTAAAACAAAGATACGCCGACAGCATCCTTTTCTTTCCATAACGCGGCTCGCTTATGAGCGAAAACAGCGTAATGGTTCCCGCAAGACTTATCGCAAAGCGAAGCATAGCTATCAATACAGAACCACCTAACATAATAACTCCCTCTTTTAATCGTTATAATATGCAAAATACCTCTCAATCAAATGCTGGTAAGACCCCCTGGGCAGATAAATCCTCTTCCCGTCCTCCGTGCAAACCTCCTGTCTGTTGAGGCTCTCTATATGCTCCAAATTGACGATATAACTGCTTCCAACCCTGACAAATTCCGGAAAAACACCGAGTAGTTCCTCCAACCCTGCCATGGTCATATGTAAAAGAAGCCTTTCTCCGTCCGTCAAATATACATACTGGAACTTTCTCTGCGCCTCACAGCACACAATCGCCTGCACCGCTACCCTGCACGCCCCGGTGTCTGTCTGCAACATCAGAAATTTCTTCGTTTCCCTGTCCAAATCTTCCAGAAGCTTGTCCATAAGTCTTGACAGGGCTTCCTCCAAAATCGGCTTGACCATATACTGTACCGCATCTACGCCGAAAGCCTCCAACGCGTAATCCGCCGACGCCGTGACAAAAACAATCCTGCACCTGCTCCCCATTTTTCTAAGCTGCTTCGACACCTCAATCCCATTTTGTTTCTGCATATAAATGTCCATAAACAGTATATCCGGCGCATACTTCTTCTTGTTTACCATACAGAGAAGCCTGTCTGCGCTCTCAAACCGGGTAACCGTAAAATCACAATCGGCGTGCCGCTCCTCATATGTATGCAGCATGCTTTCCATAAGGTTCAGTTCCACAGGTTCGTCATCACAAATCGCTATCTGATACATCTTGCCCATACCTCTTCTTCCAGTCATTCATTCCAGTCATTCATTCTGTATTCCGTTATCATTATAAAAGACAAGGAAACGTTTTACCCCCCCCTCGGTACAATTTGCACTTTTGGGGGTATACTTTGCATCTGTTAAAAGCGCTTTCCCGTATGCAGATATTTTTTCTATACAGGTAAAGAAAGCCAGAGACTGCTCTCCGGCTTCCCAATGTCCCTTATTTATTTCCTAACCATCGCTCAATCACACCGTTGATAATATCCGGCTCCAACGGTTTCGCCATATGCTCGTTCATCCCCGCATCCTTGGCCGCCTGCACGTCCTCCGCAAACGCATTCGCGGTCATGGCGATAATCGGAATCTCCGAGGCATCCGGCCTGTCCAGACTCCGTATCGCCCGTGTTGCCTCATGCCCGTCCATGACAGGCATCATAATATCCATAAAAATAATCTGGTACGTATAAGGAGCCGACTGCCGAAACAGTTCCACCGCTTCCTGTCCGTTTTCCGCCATAGTAACCTCCAGACCGTTCTCCTCAATCATATACTGGGCAATCTCCCTGTTCAGCTCATTGTCTTCCACAATCAGCGCATGCTTTCCGGAAATCCCATTCAAATCCACTTCCGCATCTTCCGCCTGCTCCACTGACTCTTCCGCAACCTGAAGCGGCAGCGCCACGGTAAACACGCTGCCCTGTCCCGGCTCGCTCTTTGCCTGAATCGTTCCGCCCATACTGTCAACAAGCTTCTTCGTGATTGTCATGCCAAGCCCCGTGCCCTGGTAGTTCGTCCTTGCCCCGTCTATCTCCTGCATAAAAGGTTCAAAGATATGGCCCAGGAATTCATGGCTCATACCCACCCCGGTATCTGAAACCTCGAAGCATACCCGGGCGACTCCCTCCTCATACGAAAGCTCATGGCAACTGATATTGATGCTCCCAGACGGTTTATTATATTTCACGGCATTGCCCGCTATGCTGATAAGGATTTGTTTGATATGAAGCGGGCTTCCCATCAAATATTCATGGGGCAGTCTGCCCGGCGTATCAAAATCCGTTGTAAACCGAATATTGCGCGCCGCCGCCTGTCCTCCTATCATCGCCGCGCAGTTGCCCAGAAGCTCATGGATGCTAAACATCTCATTGGCAAGCTCTACGTGCCCGCTTTCCAGATTGTTGATGTCTAACACGTCATTAATAAGCGACAGCAAATGTTCCGCCGACGTCTTGATTTTCTTCCTGCAATCTTCCTGTCTGTCCAAGTCTTCCGGATTCTTCTCCGCTATAGTTAACATGCCCATAATGCCGTTAATCGGCGTGCGCATATCATGGGACATATGGGCCAGGAATTCCGACTTGGCCTGGTTGGCTTTCTTCGCATCCCGTATGGCAACCTGCAATTCGGCATTCTTTTTCTCAAGCATATGGTAAGATTTGCGCCTCATGCGGAAAATAGCTGTCCCAAAGCACAGCACGAACGCCAAAATAATAACCGCGATAATAATGACGTCTTTGCTCTGGTACAGATAATCCAACAGCTCGTAAGTGTCATAGGGGATATTCATATACTGGTTGATAATATCTTCCTTCTCCGCCGTCGTCACAAGACGCATGGATTTGTTCATCACATCAAACAGTACAGGGTCTATATCCTTCGCCGCAGCCAGGGCGCATCCCGACTGATACCGGTAGTTTTCCCATTCCATCAGGTCGGAAAAACGCTCGTTCTTAGACTGGTAATTGTATTCTATCGTATTGAGGAGCGTGATATCCGCCTCTCCCCTTGCCACCGCTAACAGGCAGTCTTTAGCGCTGTTATAGTAGATGACGTCTCTCACTTCTCCTACTTTGTCCGCCCAATAGGACCTCCCCCTGGTCAACGCCATCGTCGCATCTTTGTCCGCAAGAGTGTAGCCTATCTTTGACACGATAACCGCATTATATGGCATAAACTCGTTCGTCAGCGTAATTTCTTCATCTTTTGCAAGCTGCATAATGTTTGCGCCCACATAGAAGTCTATTTCGCCTCCCAAAAGCAAATCCTTCCAATACTCATCCCTCTCAAGGGGACAAAACTCCATAGGAATCCCGCTTCTCTCGGAAACCATCTGCAATATCTGAAGGTAAATGCCAACATATTCGTCCTGGTCATTCATATAAGCCAGGGGCCTTGTGTCTTTATAGAAGCCGATTCGCACCGGCTCCCTGGTGTTAATAAGATGCAGTTCTTCCGCCGCAAAATTTTCCCTGCGGTCCCCGTAATAACGGTTTATCAAT
This sequence comes from uncultured Lachnospiraceae bacterium, assembly GCA_947172645.1. GTDB lineage: Bacteria > Bacillota > Clostridia > Lachnospirales > Lachnospiraceae > UBA3282. Next base: position 106,649 of record CAMWBY010000011.1, read on the forward strand.
TCCTGCTCCAGGGTGGGGCCGTCCATATTGATTTCTTCAATGCCCCTGTTCAGTTCGTCAAGCAATGTGGCATTGCCTTTCCAAGATATATAATAGTAGGGGGCATAGGCAAATTTGCCCACCAGGCACTGCCCCTCCCAAACTTCTGTCAATGTATGCACCGCCACATCGATTTCTCCGGCCTCCAATGCCTCCTGTAAATATTGGGTAGATTCGTACTCCTTCACCTTCGGGCTGCCGATGCCGTTGCGGTCCAAATATTCCAGAAATTCCCCTTTCCTGATATAGCTCTCCACAACGCCAAACTCCATATCCTTCATACGCCCGAAGTCTTCGAAAGCAAGGTCGCTGTCTTCCCCCACAAACAGACATCCGTATGTGTAACCGCTTGGCAGCGCCGCATAGTCAAAAATCTCGGCGCGCTGTGCGGAATACTGTGCCGAACCGACCAAATCCACTTCCTGCGCTTCAAGTTTTTCGAGCGCATCGTCCCAACTCTCACACTCCACATATTCTATGTCCCATCCTGTATAGACGCAAACCTCTTCCAGATATGCCACGTCCATGCCGCCATAGCCGGCCTCTTCCGAGTAAGTGTGAAACCCTTTCATAGGAAAAAAAGCCACTCTGACGGTACGGGATTTACGCGCGCAGACAGACAAGGGGAAAAACACAGACAAAACTATTACCGCAACGGCCAAAGCAATGCCGCCCTTTATCCATGTATGCCAAAATCTTCTCTTCATATCTTCCTCCATGCCAGAGTAATTTCTGCGAAAAGGATTCCCCCACAGGAATCCTTTTCATATCGGCAATCCGCCGTTATTATACAAGTTGAAACTTGGCGCAGTTCACAGTGGCGCTATCCGTCCCGACAAACGCTTCAAACTCGCCCGCTTCGCTCTCCTGCCTGCCGTTTTCCGTGAGGAACCGGAGCTTACTGTCATCGATTGTAAAGCGTACCGTCTGCTCCTCTCCCGGTTCCAGGGTGACCTTACAGAAACCTTTCAGTTCTTTCACCGGACGCACCACACTGGCAGCCACATCATGGATGTAGAACTGTACGGTCTCCGTCCCTCTCCTTGCTCCTGTATTCTTCACTTTCACCTCGGCCTGGATGTTCTCTTCCCTCGTCATACATTCTTTATCCAGCATAACCGGTGAAACCGAGAAACTGGTGTAGCTGAGTCCATATCCGAAAGGATAAAGGGGCGCATTGGGGATATCAAGATACTTGGAACGGAACCTGTCCTTATTCTTGCCGGGCATATAGGGCCGCCCGGTAGCATATTCATTGTAGTGCACCGGCACCTGCCCCACGCAGTAAGGAAAACTCATGGGCAGTTTCCCGGTAGGGTTATAATCCCCGTAAAGCACGTCCACGATAGCGCGGGCGCCCTCGGTTCCCGGCATCCACACGTGCAAAACTGCCTTGGCTTTTTCGGAAATCTCCCTGATATCTAAAGGTCTGCCGGAGAAAAGAACCACAACGACATTCTCGTTTACTTCACAGATTTTCCTGAACAACTCCATCTGCACTTCCGGCACCTGGATATTCGCCTGGCTGCTCGCTTCGCCGGACTGCAAATAATGCTCTCCAATCGCCATAACCACGGTGTCCGCGGACTTCGCCATGCCCACTGCCTCTTCAAGCATCCGCCCGGCGTCCTGAACCGGCGTTTCCTGCGCTTCGCTGCCCGCAAATCCTTCCAGTTTCACATCATCCCCGACCATCGGGCTGCCTGCGCAGAACACTGCCTGCCCGCTTCCGTCGTATTCGCCGACTGCCTCCTGCAGCGTTGTCACATCCTTGCTCTCTCCGATGATTGACCAGGCTCCCATCATATGGCGGTTATCCACGTAAGGTCCTATATAGGCTGTTTTACCCTCTTTTTTCAACGGAAGGGCGTCTTCGTTCTTCAACAGGACAAAAGATTTCCTCGCCGCTTCTCTCGCCAATTCCCTGTGTTCCTTGCACAGGATAATCTCCGCCTCGGCTTTCTCGTCCGCGTCCTTATACGGATTCTCAAAAAGCCCAAGTCTGTTCTTCAAATCCAGGATGCGCGCCGCCGCCTCATCCACAAGCTTCTCCGGGATTTTCCCCTCCCGGACAAGACCGCACAGATGCTCCGAGTAAATCCCCGTCATCATGTCAATGTCCACGCCTGCCTCGGCCGCCCGTAACGCCGCCTCTTTCCTGTCGGCACAGTAGCCGTGGTAAATCATCTCCTCAATCGCCGCCCAGTCGGAAATCAGCACGCCGTCAAATTCCATCTCCCCGCGCAGCACATCCCGCATCAGCCATTTGTTTCCGCTGCAAGGTATTCCGCCCAAGGTATTGAAAGCCGTCATCACCATAGCCGCCCCGGCGTCGATGCCCGCCTTATAGGAGGGCAGATAGAACTCCCGCAGCGTATGCTCCGACAATTCCACCGTATTGTAATCCCGCCCGGCCGTGGGAGCGCCGTACCCGCCAAAATGCTTGACACAGGCCGCCACACGGTAAGGCTCCTTGATATCCTCTCCCTGGAACCCTTTCACCATGGCTGCAGAAAACAAACTGTTCATATAGGGGTCTTCCCCGGTGGATTCCATCACACGTCCCCAACGCGCGTCCCGCACCAGGTCAACCATCGGCGCAAAAGTCACGTGGACGCCGCTGACTGCCGACTCCTTCGCCGCCACCGCCGCGCATCTTTCGGACAATTCCGGTTCGAAACTTGCCCCCTGTCCAAGAGGTATGGGGAATATCGTCCGGAAACCATTAATCACATCCAACATAAAAAGAAGCGGAATTCTGTGCGGATGCTTCTCCATAAATTCCCGCTGCATCTTCTTAAGCTTCGCCGCACCGTGAGTCCCAAGCACCGACCCGGCCAGGGCAGCCCTCTCCTCCGTAAGCCCCATCTCCTGCATGGGTCCCGTGACCACCCCTTCATCCGTGAGAAAAGCGCCGATAAGCTGCTGCATCTGATTCACTTTCTCTTCCAGGGTCATCTCTTCCAATAGACTGTGTAATTCCTGTTCTGTCATCTTTCCAACCATGTCCTTTCTCTTTGTCAGCATACATCCTAAAAACATTTCCATTATTGTCATTATACAATAATCCCGGCGCAAGAGAAACATGTTTTTTTATGCAAAAATCCTAAATTTCAGGATAGCTCATCCCGTTTTCTCACAATTTCACAAAAATCCTTCTTCACAATGTCATACTTGGAAGCATCCCGCAGGATTGCGGAAGGATGATATGTGGCGGTCAGCGCACAGTTTTTGCGGCATATCCATGTGCCATGCTGCCTTGTGATTTTAAAATCCGGTGAAATAATGCGCTGGGCGGCCACACGGCCGAGGCAGACTATGATTTTAGGTTTTAAAAGAAACGTCTCATACTTCAGATATGGGAAACATGCCTCCTTCTCCTCTTCCTTCGGGTCCCGGTTCCCGGGCGGATGGCATTTCACAATATTGGTAATATATAGTTCCTCCCTTGTCAGCCCACAATCCCGCAAAAGGCTGTCCAACACTTCCCCCCGAGCTTCCTACAAACACAGTCCCTTGTTGGTCCTCCTGCCCTCCCGGCGCCTCGGCAATCAACATAACACAAGCCTGGCGGTCTCCGCATCCCATGACGGGCAGACGCCTGGTCTTGCTAAGCGCACAGTGGGTACATTCCGCCACATGCCGCTCGATATCATTCCATGTATATTGCATAATAATCTCCATTTCCGCCTTTATGTATCACAATCCTGCCATCTTCTCCTATACTCGAGGGGCGTACAGTGTGCGTATTCCCGAAAAACCTTTCCAAAATAACTGCTGCTTCCCAAACCGCAGGCATGACTGATATCCGTAACATTCCCCTCTCCTTTTTCCAACATTTGACAGGCTATTTGCAGCCGGTAAGTTGTTATATACTCTACCGGCGTCATATGCAGGCAGTCACGGAACACTCTAAAGCATTCCCTTTCGCTCAAATATGCCGCTGCCGCCAATTCCGAAATAGAAATTTTTTCAGAATAATGTTCATGAATGTATATCATCAGCAGCTTTATCTTGTCACTATTCTTATTATGTTCTTTGTTCACCTCCAACATAGGCCGGGATACCTCGAAAAGCATCATCCATATTTCCGACAAAATCGCCCGCAGTTTCATTTCATACCCAAATTCACTGCCTGACAGACGAAACGCTGACAGAATCAGTTCCAATATATCCTCCTGTACCGCGTCCCCCGGAAAAAGGGGAATGATTTCAATCTGTTGGGCCGCCACCACAGGCATAATATATTTCTGTTCTATTCTGCTCCCCCGCTCTCCGGCAAGCAGGGAAGTATCGAAAATATGGAGGAGTTGGCTTGTTTTCTCCGTCCGCCCTATTCCTTTTGTCATATGAAGTACATTGGAATTTACCATCCCGCCGCTGCCTGCGGAAAACAATATCTTTCCGCCAGGCGTACTATATTCCAGGCTGCCGCTCTCCATATAAAAAAGTTCTACCGCCCTGTGCCAATGCCACGGCACAAAGCGTCCTACATATTTGTCAATTTGTGACCTTGAAGCAATATAAGGAAAGCTACTCGTGAAATCGGGAAGCAATTCTTCCTTGCTTCCGGTATGAAATTCAATACTCTGCACGTTTCTCATATTTCGCGCTCCTGACGATACATTCCACCGCCGCCTCGGCATGTGTGGGCAGCCCTTTTGCCGTCTGACCCGCTCCCCCGGGCGCAGTCGCTTCCATCCCCTCATAGAAAGACTGTCTGGCGTACCTGGCCATCAATCCCGATACCCGTCCCCGCTCCATAGAATCCTCGGTGCCAAAGACAACAACTATCAGGTCATGCTCCATCGTCCCGTCGTCCGCCGCCAGGGATGTGACCAAGCAGGCCCCGGCTTTATTGGTCGTTCCCGTCTTTAAACCCGTGACCCCAGACAAATTATGTAAGAGTGGATTACTGTTTTTTACCTCAAAATCGAGGGATTCCAGTTTCGCGTCTTTCAAGAATGTGATGTCCGTAACCTGTGGGTAGACCTGCAAAAGGTAGGAAGACAGCCGAAACATATCCTGCGCGCTCATGCGGTTCTGACGCTTCGAGGAGACAGGTTCTTGCGTGTATGACGGCAAACCATGACAGTTGAAAAAGACCGCCTGGGAAAGCCCCAGTTCCTGAGCCTTCTGATTCATCATGCGGACAAAGGCTTCCTCCGAACCGGCAATGGATTCAGCCAGGCACAACGCGCACTCGTTACTGGAAGGCAGAAGGAGTCCAAGCAGAAGCTCTTGTACGGTAATCTGCGCTCCGGCTTCCAGGGGAATCACTCCGTCGCTTGATGAGGCTAACATCTCCACCGCATCTGAGACAGTGACGGTCTCCTCAAGGGTAATCTGTCCTGCCGCTATGGCATCCATAGTCAAAAGGCACGTCATAAGCTTGGATGTGCTGGCTATCGGATAAGGCATATCCGCCTGATACTGGTAATAAAGTTCTCCGGTGGTAGCATCTCCTGCCAACACACTATTGACGCCGTAAAAATAACCGGACTGCTCCAATGCGGAAGGGGAAACGCGGAAAGGTTCCTGCGTATGTATCTGCAGGGAACCCGCATCAGAAATTGTGACGTTCACATCCAGAAGCATGGCCATATCCATAGTCATCATAAAACAATCATAATCGCCGGAGGATAACTCCATAATCATGGTGTAGTAAGACACCTTTTGCCCGTTCACCTCAAATTCATTCCGCCGCAGGGAAATATCCGGGTTCTCTTCACTTTCCCACGGGGCATTTTCCACGCCCACCGGGATATAATCGCTCCCCGGAGTCAGCGAGACAGAATTATTTGTGATTTCCACGGAAAAAGATTTGTCCGTATCTTTCAGGACCATAGCCACATCCCTCAAAGAAAGATATGTATTGTTGGCATAACTGTAATCCAAAGTCTTAACGGTGCCCGCACTGCCGCCCGCTACCTCCACCCGGCAAGTCCCTGTAATCTCGAAGCTTGCGAACACATTGACAGGCAGGATGGCACACAGCAGAAACACAGACAGTATCAGGGGCATTGCCTTATAAAGGATATTTTTCATTGTTCACTCCATTTCTTCGCAATCATAAATTTACGTTTCCCATTTCGCCTTTCCCAAGTCCCGGAAAACGGTCTCCCTGGCGCTATTGTAAGGTATATATCATAGGATAACAATCGGAGAAAAGACCGGAATCTCCGGAATCCGCCTCCCCCGACAGGACAAGGCTCGCGTCTTTGCGGATATAGTATTCCGCCCTGGTTCCAGACTGCCCGCCATCCTCAAACCGCCACGCCAAAATGCCTTCGTCGGCTTCATAAGTGCCGCTGCCGTCATACTGTGCCTGTAAATCTTCCAGGGAAGGAAGCAATTCGGGGCCATAGGCCATCAAATAGGATACGGTAGACATCCCAAACGCATCCACTACGAGAGTTTCCACGTCCTCCTGCTCCGTGCCGCCCTCATAGCCCGCCATGCGCAGCCTCTCGCCCAAAAGCTCCCGGAACCCATTTGCAAATGCCTCATAGGCCGCCTGATTGCAGGCGTCGTAACTGTCCTGGCGGATATTGCTGCTAAAAGTTCCCTCCATGCGAGCCGTCTGCTCCATAGTCAAATTGACCTGAATAGTCAAATTCGGCATGTAGGACTCCATATCCTCCATAGAAACCGATACGGCTTCTATGTCCTGCAGCCAGTCAAGGGCCGTAACCGCAGCTTGTTTTGTCACATCAACATCCGCCGTCCACTCCCCGGTAAAATCGCTGTCCCCCGATGCGAAAAAGTGCAGGTATGCCAAAAGAGCCGTGGAAGTCCCCAATATCAGAATCAAAAAGGTTACGACGGCATTTTTCAAAATTTTTCCCATAGATATAATTTCCAGTCCTTTCGCTTACACTATACAATAATAATTGCGAAACTTATCTCAACGCTATTATTACTGTGTAAATAGCATAACCATAAGCAGACCCTTGGAAAACGTTGGTACTTGGCAAGGTAAAAGTTGCTTTGCAACTTTCGCGCCTAGTACCACTACGTTTGGAACGGAGCGACAGCGCGTCTGTGTTGGTTTGCTATTTGCACAACTTTACTAAACTTGAAAAAGTTTCGCAACCGCCTTACACTATACAAAGGCAATCTCATATTCCTTTATCCCATATCCCAGCAACCGCATAATCCGCAGCTCGTCTTCCGCATCCAAAACGGCATTATGCGTCTCATTATACCGCTTGTCCCCGCTCAGCATTTTCAATATATTTTCGACGCCGTACCCCCGTTTCATTTTTCCGGTCTTGTAACAGTCTGCGCAGTCCGGTATGGCGCTGTTATATTGCCGGTACGCCGCCAAGCGCATAATATCATACCATTCATACCCTGAATACTCCGGCAGATGCCTCTTATCAAAAGACGCATTGTATGCAAAAAGTTTCCGCACATGGTAAGCATCCAGCCATTGCTTGATTTGTTTTAACGTCTGCTTCCTGTCCGCAACGCAAACCCCTTTTTCGTCAAGCTTCAGTTCATTTGAATACATTCCCCCTACTCTGTATTCCGGGTCAATTATGTAATATACCGAATCAATTTTCGTCTTCGTCTCCGTATCGGCCACCACTACGCCAATCGACATAACCTTGTCATCCCAATTCGTCTCCGTATCGATTACTGCAAATTTATCTTTATTATATGCTGCCGTCTTCTGTGGAAAGAACTGCTGCTTATCCGATTCCTTCAGCGGTATAGACATATAGAGTTCTCCTTTTCCTTATCTTTGGGTTTATCGCTTCTATCATATCATTTTCGTTTTGTATACACAATCATCTTCCTTTGCTTTTTCTGAACGGTACCGCCAGGCACAGCAATACAATAGGGCGGCTCACCTGCCGCCCATTGCCTTTATCCTGTGTTATTGTGTTGTTAATTGATGCTCAGCCCCGCGCTTGCATATCCCGCAACCGTATTAATCAGCGTCAGCCCACTGGCTGTTGCCGAAAATACCAACATCAGACGCGTCTGGGCTGTGACTGGAATATTGAGCCCTGTCAGCGCACCGTTTAACAGTGTCCCCACAGATATCACCCCGGAAAGCGACGGCGCCAGATTAATCAGCGTTCCGGCAATCGGAGTAAATACATTGTTCGGCGTCGTAGACTGATATATCTGCGCATTTACCGTAACAGTGGAACCTACCAAGGAAAGCGCTGCCGTCGTACTGAAAAATGCGCTGAATGAGGTAATAGTGCCGGCACGCGGAACCTGGAATGCAAAGTTAGAAAGCGTTCCGCTGGCATTTGTAATATCTATTGAGGAACCTAACAGCGTAAGTCCCTGCGCACTGCTTCCAAAACCGACGAAAGCAGGAAGTCCCGCGAGTCCTCCGGCAATTGTCGTCAAAGAAACCGGAAGCCCCGACGCAAAGGGAATGATTGCGCCTGTGCCTGCGATACCCGTAGGTCCGGTTGCACCGTCGGCTCCGGTAGCTCCCGTGGCTCCCGTTGCACCTGTGGCGCCTGTCGCTCCGTCGGCTCCTGTAGCTCCTGTGGCTCCCGTTGCACCGTCGGCCCCCGTTGCGCCTGTGGCTCCCGTTGCTCCAGTGGGGCCTGTTGCTCCAGTGGGGCCTTCATCGCCCGGACATCCCTTCGGGCCCTGAATACCGATTGGGCCGGTTACGCCCTGGATACCCTGTGGCCCGGTCACACCCTGAGGGCCCATGGAACCGGTGGGGCCTGTCGGGCCTGTCGGACCCGGAATGCCTCTGGGGCCTTGCGGGCCTATATCACCCTGCGGCCCCATCGGGCCTGCCGGGCCAACCGGACCTGCCGGGCCTTGTGGGCCGACATCACCCTTAGGCCCCTCGCAGCCTGGGTCTCCTTTCGGGCCAATATCACCGCGAACGCCCTGGATACCCTGAATGCCCTGCGGCCCTGCGTACCCTCTCGGCCCGGCATACCCCCTTGGGCCAGTGTTTCCGGTAGGCCCTACCGGGCCTGTATTTCCTCTGGGCCCTCTTGCGCCAGGAGCGCCGGGAATCCCCTGTGGCCCCATCGGCCCCGGGTCACCTCTGTCACCCTTAGGGCCGGGACAGCCGGTATCTCCCTTGACACCTTGCGGCCCCATCGGCCCCTGCTCTCCTCTTGGCCCAGCCGGCCCACGTTCACAGCACGGAGGATGACATTGATTCTGACAGTAATTACATGAATTATTTTGATTCATTCAAAGCACATCCTTTTCTGATTTTGTATAAGACACCCAAAAAGTATCTTTTTCTACAAATATTTTATGTATCTTTCAAATAAATGTTACTTTTTGTCGAAAAAGGGATGAAAAACATGCGCCCTGTGCGCCGCATTAGCGGCATATTTCATCTGCACGGGGCTGCACATAAACAATCAGAGCGTGCATGGAGCACGCTCTGAAAAACTACAGACTATTAAAATACCGTTTGTTATAAAGATATGCCTGAGAATATGGCTTGCAGGCCCCGGCCCTTTCATTGTATTCTTTTGCCTTTTTTCTGTCTCCCAATCTGTCGTAACATACGCATAACTGCAATAGCGGAACGTAATCATAACAGTCCGGCACAATAAACCCGCCGGAATATTCCTTTCTTGGTACACCCAGCGCCGTTTCATACCAATAGACAGCTATATGGAAGTTTCCATGTTCCAGAAAATATTTCCCAATCTCACAGCACAGCTCGGCCCTGGGCACGTCAAAACTCATACTGCGTAAAAGCGTTATGAGCGCATCCTGTTCTTTCCCCAACTGGAAATAACAATTGGCGCAGACAGAACACGCCTCTATCTTATTTTCTATCCACCCTTCTTCCGAATCCAAAAACCGTTCCATTACAGAAACAGCTTCTTCATATTGCTTATGATAATATAATTCCCGTCCATAATAATATTGCTGCCGCGGCTCCAAAAGCCTGCCCTCCGCAATCAGCTTCCGGTATATTCTCAGATTCCGGTCACTATCCCCTCCACTTTCTTTTCTGTGGCTAATGGCTATGTCAGAGTATATTACTTTGCCCTGCGGCGGAATGACTTCATGGACCGCTCCTATCCAATCGTGCCCCTCGCAATTTTTAATCCATCTCTCCCGAAAATAGGAAAAGGAAGGCTTACCCGCTTCATCAAAAGAAGTATTATATTTCATCATGACCATATCTGTATCCGATGACAAAGAACGTTTTAACTGCAAAAATTTATCCTTTTCCTCTTCTTCCAGAATATCATCGGCATCCATCCACATACAGTAATCCATAGACGCCTTGGAAAAAGAATAATTTCTGGCCTCTGAAAAGTCATCCGCCCACGGGTATGAAAAAACTTCCGTCGTATAACGAGAGGCTATTTCTATCGTCCCGTCAGTCGAACCAGTATCTACGATTACTATTTCCTCTACCAGTTTCGCCACACTGTCGAGACAGCGTGCCAGATATCTCTCCTCATTTTTGACAATCATACAAAGACTTATTGTCGGCATACTGCTCCCCCTCTCTTCTTTCAATAGGCTCTCGCAATATCAGGCACAAAGAGATTCCGAGAGACTATTTTCATATACCCCCGCCCGACCACAAAGACCAATGCAAGAGACATTCCGGAAGTACATTTCGGTTAATTACCTGCACAGCTTCTCTATACTCAGGCTCATATCAATTTTAGAAGCCCCCTCCGAAGAATGCCACGCAAAGAACAGTGCGGAACCGGTTGGTATCTCCACAATAAAATATCTTGATACCGTCAGCATTTCTTTTCTTTTTGCCGACTCAGCATATGCACTGTACAGAGGCTGCTTGCACTCATTGAATATTGGCGTGAGTTTTATAAAACCATGCCTTCTCATCACCGTGGATACATAATAACTGACAGCATAGTAACCCGGAGTCAGCGCAACGGAAAAGTTATTGCAAGGAGTGATATTGTGGGTTACGTCCGGTATGTCTATTTTGAGTGGAAGACTTGCGCTTTCCGGCAAAATCATGTTCTGCCCTGAAAAAGTTGCAAAAATACTGCTTTGCGGATAACCTGGCGGCCCCGCAGGGCCGCGCGCTCCTGGCTCTCCTCTCGGCCCCATCGGCCCGGTGGCTCCCTGAGGCCCCTGGGGCCCGGTAACGCCTTGCGGGCCGGTTTCTCCACGCTCACCGGGGCATCCTGGCGGCCCCGGCTCTCCCCTCGGCCCCATTGGCCCCGGCTCTCCGCGTTCATAAGAAATACCGCAAAAAGAACCGTCTTCCTCTGATTCCATGACGTTCGTATTCCAGGAAGAATCTGATGCGGTTGTATCTGTCTTATATATATCCTCATGGGGAATCTGCGCTGCATTCTGATTACGATTCCTGTTAGAAACCCCCATACCGAACAGATTCGGCGGATGGAACATCCGGTTCGTATTATAATTATTCAATTAGACCACCTCAATTATATTTGATACTGCGTGATGATGCATTTATCATAATAAATTATATGCATGGGGAACCAATTGGCTTTTAGAGATGTGAATGCATGATAGGCTGTTTTTGAATATCATTCAAATAGAATAGGGGCTTCTTTCTGTTTCAATGCCTCATGGCTTTGGATAACGGCGAACCATTTGCCTCACGAACCTCTCCACCATACGCGGATTATACCCAATGGCATTATTCTCCTTGAAACCCCTATAGGTATCTGTCAAATCATTTAAGTTCCTATCATCGAGACATCTTTCCAAATGCCTTTTCAGATTGGATGCTGCAGTCCTCCTCTCTGCATCAGTTTGTCCGTACTGGATAAGCGCAACGCATTTCCTCATGTCCGCAGCTATCTTCCAGTATTCTATCCCCCAGGATTCCGTTTTCTTATCAGGAAAAACCTCCGGGCTTTCTAAATCCCCCAGAAATTCTTTCGCTTCTTTTATGGCATTCTGCAGACTTCCAGGCACATCTCCCGGCGCATCCTCAAGGTCGCTACGATATTCAAAACCGCGGAATTCTGCATTTGGATACTTGTCGACCTGCTCGCGACATTCCTCCCATTCATTAAAAATTCCGGTCTTTCTTCCGTTTTTTACTGCGTATATCTTTTTCTTCATAATCCATCGTCTCCTGTCGTCAGCATTTTTCCATATTTCCCACCAAATTTTTCACCGTATTTTAGGCAGCCATTTTTGAAATAAACCAGAATTCCGGGAATCCGTATAATACCATTGTTTTCGTTCACTGTCCCACTTTGCGCCTAATTTTTTTACTTCTTCTTTATCTTTGTATGGGCAATTGATGTAATATCTATTTGTTCCTGCGGCGTCTGCCGTTCCGTGGACATATGTATCCGGCTGTGCAAGGATTTCATGAAAAAATTCAATCAGCTGCCCTGCCAGCCCGCAGTCTTCTATTATCATATAATGGTTTACTTTCGAATATTTTCCTCTATAGCTTATGCCGCTTATATTTGCCGTATCAGCATTATCTATAGACACATCTCCGTATATAAATTCTGTTGGCGTATAATTGCCTGTACTGACAATAATCATGTTATCTGCAACGATGAACCTTGCATTGACATTTTTGTTCACGCTATAGCTGCATGTGGCAAGCTGCTCCGCCTGCCTGATTAATTTTTTAAACTTGGCGCTGTCTGCAGGCGCCGATTGGCCCCGCAAATCCCCGTTCGTATCCACATATGTCCGTGAAAGGCATTTCACCTGGATTCCTTGTCTGCACTTCTCGAAAACAGCTCCAAAGATTCCCCGTCTTAATATTCTATTTTCTATAGCGCGATAATTGAATGCGCTCAAATCTTCCGCACATATATAGATTCTCTCTTGTGCGTTGGAAATGATATCTATCATCTTTTCTTCAATTTTAATTGGTGAATCCTGGATAAACGGTGCGGTAAAATAATTCATCCCCACCTTTCCGCCATCCACTGTTTCCATTTCGTAATTGTAATTGGGATGTGGGTTCTGCCAATCAGGCAATCTGACAGAATGACTCAGCAGATTAGAAAAAAACATTTCTGTTATTTCACATGACGCCGGCGTGTCTTCTGCAAGCAGCATGAGTTCAGCCTTGGGCCGATATCCTACGGCAAGATTAGAAGATGTAAGCCCTGTCACCGTCTTCCCGTCTTTATATTTGATATAAACAGAATTATTATGCAGGCTATATGGCAGCTTTTTCCCGAAAGAGGACGCGTATCTCAGCGTAGATTTTCTTACGCAAGTATGGTCAAAAAGCCGCAATATGTAGTTTTCGTTATTCAATCTTTCGATATCTTCATATATCCCTTTTGCCAATGAATATACCGTAACATTATGACGGTAACTCTTATTTGTTCCATATTCGTATATGTCTTTAGGGTGATTATCATCATAGCCATCCAATGGGATTGAAACAACGGTGACCTTGATTCCCCGATTTGCAAAAGCTTTCATTTTCTCGTGTAAGACACTGTTATTATACAGCCGCATACTCAAATATATTTCCGAGATATCGTCTGCCTGCCTGTCTAAAAAATCTATAAGTTTTTTTAATAACCCCATGCTGGAGCCCCATTGATAAAATTTGGGGTCGCTTGGCACTTCAAGAAATAATTTAGGTTCCATAATGCTCTTCTCCATAAGGAAAAATCAACCATTCTCCCACATCCGTAACACGATAGTATTTGTTATTTTCCGTATCAATTTTTATAACAGGAATCATGCCGCTTTCCAGGACAGTCCCGTCTATGTAGTAATGGCTTGCCCCATCAAAGTAAATATCATGGAAATCCGGATTACCTGCTATCTCAGCCGTTCCTATATGTCCTGCGACAATCTTCATGTCATTATAAAATCTGCCCGTCTGTGCCGGATATTTCTCCGTAAAGGTATAATCGTCGGTCCCCCACTCCCATAAGTCTTCCGCCTCTTCATCAATTCCTGCATGGACGAATATTGTGTTTGCCTCGGAATAATATCTTGGCAGATTCCGCATCCACATGAGATATCCCGCATCATCCTCTGCATGGCCATAGGCATCTTTATCATCGTTTCCGCCGATGGTCCACCTGCCGTCACACGCCATGTCCTCATGATTCCCACAAAGGGCTATCACCTTATCACTGCCATATTCGTTTTGTAACTGCATGATTTTATGAAGGACGCCGTAATCATCCGGCCCATGTATATAGTCGCCTAAGAATATAAGCTTATTATCACCGGACAAGTCAACTAATGACAGTGCGTGTTCCAAAGCATCACAGCAGCCGTGTATGTCACTCATTGCATAAATGTAACTCATTTTAATCCGTTTCCTTTTTAGATTCTTCTGAACCGCCTTTTAATTGTAAATTCATAAGTTTTATCTGAAAATTAAGATTAAGAAACATCTCTTCATTCACCTCATACAACTTCATAAAATTACCCTTGCGTTTATCGGTACTAGGCGGGGCAAATTTCGTATTGCCAAGCAGATACTGTTCAAAAGAATTTCGGTTATAAATACGATTGGCCAATATTTTCCCGTCTTTCGTAACAAATAGAAAACCGCCATTCACCTTATCAAGTCCATTCCACGGCGTTGCCGGTTTCATTCCCAACGCGCAGGCGCACAAAAATTTCTTTAGCTTATACTCATATAAGGTTGTATCCCCATATTTTTGCGGGTAATGTTCTCCCATACTTTCCAATAATCTTTTACACTGTCCAATGCCCTCATTGCCACTGCCTTTGTGTTGGTAGAAGTGCAGCAACATGTCTGCAAATATTTCAGGCATATCCCTGTCTACCATGGTAAGATTTCTTTTGAAAATATCCGTATTATTTCTAAACCGTCCATCAAATGACAGTTTCCCATTGTACTCCCTGATTTTTGCCATTCGGTTATTGATTGTATTGGCCCCGTTTATCTTATTGATTTCATCCATCTGTTCACGGGACAGTCTTTGTGGCGCTTCAACTTTATATACAAAGTTTGTTGTCTGCGTGGCATTGACAAGGGTAGGAAGTCCGCCAATAAACGATTTAACGGAAAATCCCAAATCATGGGACGAATGGGTGTCATCTATCTGCATGAAGATATCATTTGATTCATCCGAATCCGCTTTCATTGTTGTTACCCTCATGTATTTTGCAAAGTCTTCAATCTCCGGCATTCCAAATTTGCCGTCCTTATTGTTATCCCTTTTTTTCTGGATTTCCTTCAGAAGGCATTCCGCCTGTTCTTCAATCACGCTTCTGTCGATGGCAGTTATCCTTCCCGCCTGTCCTCCAACAATGACCACCTTAGTCCCCTTAATCACATAGTCTGTCTGCTCCCCCTGCTCTTTGCGCATCATTTTATTAATCGGATAATAAATGTTTTCAACTTTTTCCAGTTTCTCATCTGTTGCCTGAACTGTCCCTTGCGCAAGCAGCTTCAAAAAAACATACAATTCGGACCATTCACCTTTATTGCCTACCCATTCTCTGTCCTTTTTTTTCGCCACACGAAAACTCCTTCCCCTGCATACTGCTAATCTACAATTCCGGCGCCTTTGCGTGCAAGCTTATCCGCAAGCTCATTGGCCCGCTTATCTGCAAGCGCTTTGGCCGAATTTCCTCCGGCCTCATGGGAGCGTCCCTCTATGCTCATGACTTCAATCTTCATTTTTTCTCTCATCTCATACATATACTGGCCGGCCGCCTGCGTCAGCTCATCTCCGCATCTGCGATAAGCCCATGCGATAATCTCACTATCATAAATAATAGTAATCTCCGGCCAACCCAAACCTTCGGCATGTTTCACCGCCTCCATACAGGCCAGCAGCTCGCCGGCGCCGCATCCCAGTTCTGCCAAATCCTTATCTTTCCCACCGCCATAAAACTTGTCTATCTTCCCGTCACATATAAGGACAACACCAAAGCCATACATCTTACTCCTTGGGTCATAAGAACCGTCCACATATGCACAGTATTTCGGATATTCCCCGACAGAAAATCCCGACACACTTAAGGCAGTATCCGGTTTCAATTGTCCCGGCATGGCCTTATACCCCTCTAACCACGTTAGAGCCTTCTTTGAAATCGGATTTCCTCTCCACTTCCCGGCTATAAATTCCTCCGCCTCATCCTTGGTAGGGAATCCATGGTAGACAGCTCTCGAAACGTTACGCATTTTCATCTCACATTCCGGCCACGACGTAAAAATCTGCACATTCTCCCCTATCTGTGCATCTCCATTTTCTTCGTCTCCTTTTAACATAAGCACCCAATAATTATTCTTACTCATCTTTCCCCCTATTCCGAACATATTCCATCGGCTTCCATCAGTTCTTCAAATTGTTTTCCTGTCAGCCTGTTCTCCTTTACCAGCACATCCGCAATCCTCTGTATCTTATCTTTTGCGTTTTCTATGATTTCTGTTGCGTTTTTCATCTCGGTCTTCAGGATTTCATTCACTTTAGCCGTATATTCTCCGACCAACGCTGACTGGAATACTTCATCTTTACTGAGGGTAATCAACTCATCGTCTTCCATTCCAAATGCACATATCATCCGAAATGCGATATCGGTGGCATTTTTCAGGTCCGAAGATGCCCCTGTGTTGAGAGATTTCTCTTTGCCATAGAACACCTGCTCAGCCGCACGGCCCGCCAAAGAAGCCCTGATGGCTGCAAGAAGTTCCTCTCTTGTATAATCGGCTACATCCTCCCGGTTGGCACGCTGCATATATCCGCCATAATCCCCCCTGGACTCAATCGTGATATAGGAAGGCTTGTCGCCACTGATATAGGCCACATACGCATGGCCTGTCTCATGGATAGCCACGCTCTTGTAGTAATCCTTCGTATGCTCTTTCTTTTCACCATAATTTTGTTCCTCGAGAGCGGTCAGCAAATCGTCATCCGTCATAGTCCCTGACTGTCTTACGACATTACGGAATGCGTGTTCAAACACATTCTGAATATCTGCAAGGCTCTTTCCCGTAGTTCTCTCCGCAATACTGTGCACCGCCTCTTCGGAAACGGTCGTGATATCCCTGTCGGCAAGCATCCGAAAGATATATTGTTCACGTTCACTCTCCTTGGGAAGAGCCACATAAATTTTGTTGTCAAAACGCCTAAGCAGGGCATCATCCAGAGAAGCGCCCTCACCACTCTCCCCTCTGACTACATAGTTCGTAGCCGCCAGTACAAAGACCGGCTTATTGCTGTCAGCGCCACGGAAACCGTCCATCTCGGTAAGCAAAGCATTCAACATACTTTCTGTGTGATGGGTATTCTCTGAGCCGGTCCTCTTCTTGCCAATCGCATCAATCTCATCAATGAATATAATGGCCGGCGCATATTTCCTCGCCGTTTCAAATATCCGCCTGATATTCGCCTCGCTCCCACCTACAAGGCTATTCATAAGCTCCGTTGCACTGGTTGGGAAAAAGGTCACATCTGATTCACCTGCCATAGCCCTGGCAAGCATTGTTTTTCCGGTTCCCGGAGGCCCGTAGAGAAGGAGCCCCTTCGGCGCCCTGCCGCCTTTCCTAAGAAATTCTCCTGGTTCCGTAAGATACTTCACAAAATACCGAAGCTCTTCCTTCGCCATTTTTGCTCCGATGACATCGTCAAATTTGACGCTTGGCCGCTCTGCATCGGATGGGGCAGAGCTATACTCCTTAAGGGCGGCAAGCAAATCCTCATCCGTCATAGTCCTTGACTGTCTTGCGGCATTACGGCATGCGAAGTCAAACATGTTCTGAAGTTCTGCAAGGCTCTTTCCCGCAGTCCTCTCCGCAATATTGCGCACCGTCTCTTTGGAAACAGTCGTAATATTCTGCTTCGCAAGCATCTGAAGAATATATTGCCCTCGTTCACTCTCCTTGGGAAGAGCCATATATATCCTATTGTCGAAACGCCGAAGCAGAGCGTCATCCAGCGAATCAATCCCATCGTTCTCCCCGCCCACACCATAGTTCGTCGCCGCCAATACAAATACCGGCTTATTGCTGTCGGCGCCACAAAAACCATCCATCTCGGTCAGCAGGGCATTCAGCATACTTTCTGTGCGATGCATATTCCCTGAACCGGTTCTCTTCTTGCCAACCGCATCGATTTCATCAATAAATATAATAGCCGGCGCATATTTTTTCGCCGTTTCAAATATCCGCCTGATGTTTGCCTCGCTCTCGCCTTGATATTTACCCATAAACTCCGTTGCACTGGTCTGGAGAAAGGCCACGTCCGATTCGCCTGCCATAGCCCTGGCAAGCATTGTTTTTCCGGTTCCCGGAGGTCCGTAGAGAAGGAGCCCTTTCGGCGGCCTGATGCCGTTCTTAACGAACTCTCTTGGTTTCGTAAGATATTCCACAAAATACCGAAGCTCTTCCTTCGCCTTTTTTGCTCCGATGACATCGTTAAATTTGATATTGGGCCGCTCTACATTGGACAGGACTGAAGACATATCCTCGGATTCCACGGCCGTTTCCAGTTTGAGGTCATAAAATTCAATCTTACCCACATCATAGCGTTTGTCAGCAAATCCTTTTCTCGTCTTATAGGTCAATATCTGATGCCTGCGGGCGAGTGTGTCCATTACCTGCTGGCAGCATACATCCCAATAGGCCGCCTCCAGTTCATCTTCATAAAATTCCCTGTCAATAAAGCCTCGCGCGCCTCTTTTCATCAGGTCGTTTTTCTCTCTGTCCGAATACTTATATTCGTTCTTCCCGCCGCATAAAATGTATATCGGAATATCTTTGTTTTCTCCTATCGTGCGCAAGAACACATTACTTCCCACTGTTCTTGCATCTGCGATATTCAGGCTGTTTTCCGTACTGTCCAATCCCAGCGTATAATCAATTACCGCAAAAAGAACCTTCCCGGAACGAAGCATTTCCATAAATCCGTTACAGTCCGTTGTGTCCTTCACTGTGATGCCGTTCTCTTTGAGAGAGCCGGAGGGCTCGTATTCCATGGCTCCCAATACAGGAATCACACCGTTTTTTTCACCGGAATATAATTTCCTGACCTCATCCGTTGCTCCCGTGAAGTCACAGTCCCACTCTATCTTTTGAAGCCCTTCGATGTTGTCCGGCACCATCTTCTGCATCATCAAATACATAAATTCAAGTAATTGCTGGTCAATCAGCTTTCCGGCCAGCTTGGATGCATTCCTTGCATCGGCGCTTCCACCCATGGAATAAAGCACAGTCTTCGCCAGTTTACTCTTCCCGGTACTCAGATTGTATCCAAACCCCCGCTCTGTTTGTATCAATTGGTTCTCCACATCCTTTTCCACCACCCGCCTGAGGGCATCCGCCTTGAGATGGTTAAACATGATGACGGTATGAGAAGACATCCTTGACAGTATTTCAGGAGGAAAAAACGGTTCCTTTGTTTCCGGATTGATATCCTTTTCCAAAGCATCCAGTACCAGCTTGTCCGGAAGCGCTGTCAGATTCTCGTCTTTCGCATCACGGTAACGCTGTTTGCCCGCATTCGTGGTAAAGATGATAATGGTGTCTTCAAAAGATATATTTGTATCGTAATAACGGTCAAAACAGATTCCGTCATCCAGTATCTGCAAAAATAACCGTATGACAGTACCGTGCGCCTTTTCAATTTCATCGAACAAAAGCACGCTGTGCGGGTTTTCATTTACATAATCAGTCAGTACGCCCGGTTTGGCCTGCTTCCAAAAAGTAGAAATGCCGGCCAATTCCTCTACCGAATCATGCCTTGGGTATCCCGACATATCAAATCGTCTGAAAGGAAGCCCCAGCTCGTTCGCAAATAACTGCGCCATGAAAGTCTTCCCCACACCGGAAGGCCCCGCGAACAGAAATACATTTCTTGGCCCTTTTCTTTTGTCTTCCTGACGGACACTTTTCTCCGTATGGAAAAAAGCTTTCTCTAATTTGTCGATTGCGTCGTTCTGCCCGATGACATTCTCCTTGAGTTTCACGCCAATGGATTCGGTGTGCATCACCAGCTGCTTGAAGGATGCCTTCGTTTCCTTCCTGTGTAATTCCTTCTCCAAATCAGGATTGGCATACGGGCCGGACACTTTCATAAGCTCCCTGCGGTATACGTTATTCTCCGTTAACTCCCGATACAAGTCGCTCAGAGAATGGCCTCCCTGTTTGATATATTTCTTCATAAGCCTGTATGTAGTAGAATTCGTCTCCAGGATTCTGCTATAGCTATCCTCCGCAAAAGCACGGCATCTTCGTAAGAGCTCGTCAAAGTCCATATATTCCATGCCATATTTTTCAAAATGCTGTTTCAGTACACGGTACTCATCCGAATTTTCCCAGACTTTGCAGGCATAATAGACCCACTCTTCAGGCGAATTCTTTATGGAACGCCTGTCTTTGATTTTCGGATAAATACTTGACTTGTATATTGCCACAAAGTTGTTCAAAATTAACCCTGGATTAAATACAAATGCAAGCAGTGCGGTATATAATGTAGGCACATGGTATCTGCCCACATAATTGCGTACAATATACGAATCATGCGAACCCGAATCGCCTGCAATATACAGAAGAATCTCGAGCCAGGGTTCATTTTGGTCTGGACGCTCGGGTATGTGAAGCTCACTGTATACCTCTTCTGCTTTCATACGGTCATAATTATGCACTTCTGTTTCCTCAGAGAATATTTCCTGCTCTTCCAGAATTTCAGGCTCTTCATCATCGGCAGGAACGTCATACGCAAAGGGAAGTTCCTCGTCTATACCATCTTCTATGAGCACAAAACCGGCAACAGATTCCTCTGTATCTTCATTTTCATCCTGTCCCTGCGGATTGCCTGCATCATCAGGAATTTCCTCCCCAAAAGGCAGGAATCCTTCCTTCTTCCAACTGTCTTCCTCAATATAATCCTTTCCCCTGCCCTGATAAACAAGCCGAAACCCTCCTATACGGAGTTCGCTCATGCATTTATCCGCAAGCATAAAGGCATGCCGAAGGCTTCCTTCCTTCTTTTCATCTTCCTTTTCAAACTCTGTGTTGTACTCAAAACCGTAGTACAAGGCCCCGGAAAATCTTTCTACCTGCCGCGCACATTTTTTCCAATCATCAAAGATACCTGTTTTTCTTCCTTTTTTTACGACGTAAATCTTTTTTTTCATAGGGTATGCCTCCAAATGTTTTCTGGTACAAAAGCCCGCGGCCTATCAACATATTTCCTCATTCAGCCGACTGCCCTTTTCCAATTTATCAAGCGCTTCCTTAAAACTTGAATTGAGATCGTTAAGCTCGTTATACCATACATTTCCCAATATGTTGGGGATACTGTAATTCAAAGAGGAACAGACAATGACCGGAATATCGATTCTTTCTTGTTCCATTCTTTCGATAAGTTTAAACCCCGCCTCTTCATCTACAGCTTCTCCCGCTCCCAACGGATATTGCATATCCGTCACAATCAAATCAATCTTATCTTCACCATGGTAGATTTGTTCCCACAGTCTTTCCTGATTTCTCACTGTCACGACATTTCTGATACCATTAAATTCTAAAGCTTTTCGTATATCGGCTCCCTTAAAAACATCATCATCCACAACAACTGCTTTCATTTTTGACAAATCCATCAAAATCCTCCTGCATCCGTAAAACACCCCAATACCGTTCACATGACACCCATGTCATTATTATCAGGCAAATCTCTTGTCCTTTTACAGTATATAAAGCCCTCATATCCAAGTCAATCTTTTAATTCATCGTAAACAAATTGCTCACCACTTGAAAAATGAGGCCTATTCCAAATCCAACAGCCGCTCCGGCTATGATAATAAAAAAGCACTCTATAAATTGAAATCTGTTAGCTGTAAAGGACCATACTCCTGCCACGGCCGCAAAGATTACCACAAACCCCCAATATATAGATTGAATGGTTTTTTTATTTGTTGCCGAAACAGATTCTATCCCTTTAAGAATATAGTCTGTCGTAACTTCAAAAAGTTCACTCATAATAATAATCTTTTCTGAGTCCGGTGTACTTTGCCCGCTTTCCCATTTCGAAACTGCCTGTCTTGAAACACCTATCTTATCTGCAAGTTCCTCCTGGGACATTCCTTTTGCTTTTCTTAAAGATTGTATTCTGTCCGCCATATTCATCTGCCAGCTCTCCTTTCCTCCACAGTGCAATTCTAACAATAGTATCGGTTGCATATCCACCATTTAGGCATAGAAATATGTCAACTGGTAGTTGCAGTACAGTTTCAATCCGTTCCGGCTGCCTATATCTTCTATAAATCGAGTAGAGAAGATTTCTTCCCCTACTCGCGCGCCGAGCACCCGTCAGCCTTTGCCGACATTCTTCCTCTGAGTGCCCGTGTGCATAATTAAAAATAGTGGGGATGTCCACAAAAACATCCTCACTATTTTTAATTCAGGACTTCAATTCCTGACGAGCAAGCATTTCCTGAAGATAGGAGCGTACCGCATTCACGAAAATCTTCTCAACCTGTTCGCGTCTTTGAGAATGCAAAAGCTTTTGCAAAAGATTATCAGCCTCGGAAGATGCTTCAATAAATGTACGCGGGGTATCCGGTCTTGTTCTATGTTCCAAAATTTCTTCAAAAGCCTGTTGTACAAACCATAGACTCACCGGAATATTTTAGAAAATCCATATGACGGAAACGGACACAAGAGGATATTTTGTGCAATTTACCTAGGCAGCTTATAAAATGCACCTTTTGACACCCTAATCTTATAAAGATAAATTCATGACTTTTCCCTAAACTCTCTGACTGGATTCTCTGGCTTATCGTATTCTATAAACCCAATTCTCTTTCCGGTCCTTCGCTTCCGGATATTCACCGTCCACATAACCAAGGATGCAGTGGGCTATGCCCTCATACTCTCCCGTAATTCCAAGAGATTTCAAGATTTCCTTTCCTTCCTCCGATTCAAACTCTTCTTTTGCCCGGTGAATCCAACAGCTTCCAATTCCCAAATCATGGGCCGCCAACATCAGATTTCCCATAACAAGGCTTCCGTCATAAATACGGGTAAGGCAGTTCTTATCCGCCAAGACGATAAGAACCACCGGTGCGCCATAAAAAGGGTCACTGTTTGATCCCATAATTTCAGCGTTCATCTTTGACAGTTTATCCCTAATCTCTTTATTGGTCACTGCAATGATAATCGGAGACTGTCCGTTCATACCCGTTGCCGCATAGGTGCCCGCCGTTATAATCTGATCCAACACTTCCTCCGGCACCATATCCGGCTTAAACTTTCTGATACTTCTGCGAGTCTGTATTTCCTTTAATAAATCTGTCATTTTTTACCTCCCATAGTCTTAAAGTATTTTCCCATTATACACTAAGCTGTGCAGCAATAAAACCTCTTTCCTTTTGATTAAGCTACCAAACAAAAATCTTACTAAACAAAAAAGAAAGGATTCCTTCGTACCCTTCACATAAAGAAGTGAAGGGTACGAGGGCAACTCTGTATCAAATTACGGTATAGTTTTAGTGACTATGCCGTTTTTTCTTTATCTGAATGCTTCTGTTTTAAGCGTTCTTGAAACATATCTTCATATTCTTCAGCAGATGGAGCATCAATAATACCGATACCACTATAATAAATATCAATCGGATATACGGTTTTTCCGTCTATCATCTGTTTCTTAGATACCATAATGTAATCAATAAATTCATTGACGATGGCAGGCGTAAGTTCCGTGATTTCCGTATAACGCCTGACTTTCTCCACAAATTCTGACACATTTGCTGTTTTGTCATTCTGCATTTCAATGTCTTCTTTTAACTGGACAAGAGAGTTTTTTAAGGCTTTCTGCTCTGCTTCGTAGTTTGCCGACATTGTTGCAAAACGCTCATCGCTCAGTTTGCCCGATACGTTATCCTCATAAATCCGCTGAAATAATATATCAAGCTCATCAATACGCTTTTCGGATTTGGCTAATTCCCGCCGTTTCTTGGCAAGCTCTTTCCGCTGTTCCTCACTTGATTTGTCAAGCTGCTCCTGTACGAATTGTTTTTTAAATGCCTGCACATAGAACAGAACACGCTGCAAACTTTCAAGAACTAAGGCATAAACAACCTTTTCACGGATATAGTGGGCGGTACAGTTTGCCGTACTCTTGCGATAATTGGAACAAAAGAAATATGCCTGCTCCCTGCTATAATTGTTCGTCACACTATAATACAGCTTTTCCCCGCAGTCGGCACAATAAAGTAATCCAGAAAAAATACTGATTTCACCTGTGCGGTTTGGTCTGCGTTTATGGCTTCTAAGCTCCTGCACGAGTGCCCAAGTTTCTCTGTCAATGATAGCTTCATGGGTATTCTCAAAGATTTTCCATTCTTCTTTTGGTCTGCGTATCATGGTTTTGTCCTTGAATGAGCGTGTGGTAGAACGGAAATTAACCGTATGCCCGCAATATTCAAGCCGTTCCAGAATATCCGCAACTGTCCTTGCCGCCCATTTATGTGGAACAGCAGGAAGTGCAGATGTCTTTCGCCCTTGTGCCTGCCAATGCTCCGTTGGCGTTTTTATACCCTCCGAAAAAAGGATATTTGCTATCTGTGTCGGTCCGTATCCCTCAACGCATAGGCGGAATATTTTGCGTACAACTTCGGCGGCTTCTTCGTCAATCAGCCAATGGGCAGGCTCGGCTTCGTTCTTCTTATAACCATAAGGGATAACCGTTGTAAGCGGCTTCCCCGACATGCCTTTATTTTGGAATACCGCCCGCACTTTTTTTGAGGTATTCTTGGCATGCATCTCATTGAACCAGTCCTGCACTGGGAGAAAATCGCTCAATCCGTCTTTTGTGTCGATATTGTCCATAATGGCAATATAACGTATGCCCAGACGGACAAAATCTTCTTCCAATAGCTGACCAACAACAAGGCGGTTTCTACCAAGCCTTGAATGGTCTTTGACAATAATCGTTCCAATTTTCCCTGCTTCGGCAAGCTCCATCAACTCCATAAAAGACGGTCTTGTAAAGCTAACGCCAGAATATCCGTCATCCACGAAAAATTGGGTATTTGAAAATCCGTTTTCCGTTGCGTATTTTCTGACGATGGATTTTTGGTTGGTAATGCTGTTGCTCTCCCCCTGAAGCATATCGTCACGGCTAAGCCTGCAATAGAGGGCAGTAATTTTTTCTGACTGTCTGTTCAAAATAAACTCCTTTCCGACAGTCGGATATGATGTTTGTAGTGATGCTATTCTACCATATCTGCCGTCTTACTTCAACGCTTTAAAGTGCGAATTAAAAATATTTTCATACCTCTGCACCTAATACCCGATTGACTTTGGTTATCATATCTTCCCTTTGTTCTTTATTGAAGTGGGAACAGACAACATAATAAATACCATCCATCTTCTTTACAAAATCCAAATCTTTTGGTTTTGAAATTTGCTCAAAGAAAGCAAGGCGCTTCTCTTTCGGCATTTCTGCGAGCATATCGTAAATGTTGTTGATTGCTTCTCGAATAGTGGTATCTTCGGTAAATTGCTCCTTTGTTCTTTCGTCTATATAGTTGTCCATATGCAATAATCCTCCCATGAAGAATAGAGTGAGAAAAAATATCCCTTACCCTATAGTCCTTGAAAAACTTAAAATTTGCCCTCTATTGCTTAAAATCTTTTAGCTTTTTCCGTAAATGCTGTATCCTTGCATAGATAGCCCCTGCGGTTAAATGCACAAGCGGGGCAATCTCCTTTGTGGAATATCCCTGCATTTTCAGCAGGATAATTTGTAATGTGCGTCTGTCCACCGTGATTAAGGTAAGGTACAGATTTTCGCTTTCAATCTCGTCCAGTAAATCAGAAACAGACCTTACTTCCGCCTGCTTCTCCCTGTCTGCTATACCCTCAAGGTATTCTCCGAAATTGCTCGCCCATCGGTAAAACCGCCTATTGGAATTAAAATCTGCCCTGTCGTCTGTGCGGATTTGCTCAATGACCGCTTCATCAACGCCGCACTCACGCAGAACCTTTTCCTCGGCTTCTTTCCAGATA
The DNA here is from genome assembly GCA_947172645.1 of uncultured Lachnospiraceae bacterium. Classification (GTDB taxonomy): domain Bacteria; phylum Bacillota; class Clostridia; order Lachnospirales; family Lachnospiraceae; genus UBA3282. The sequence goes on from CAMWBY010000011.1 coordinate 132,606, forward strand.
CGCCATTTCCTGTCCTCCCGTCCGTGGTTGTATGCCATCCTTATTTCCTCCAATCAGAATTGATTGAGAAGGCAGGAAAAAGCCCCCTCATTTTCCCAAAGGAAAAAACAAGGGGACTGAACGCCTTAAATTTAAACCTCCATTATCTTTCTCAGCTTCGCAAGGGTTTTGGCTTTGCGTTTGTTCACAACGCTCTGTGTCACGCCTAACCGCAACCCGACTTCCCGCTCGGAAAGTTCCTCAAAGAAGATTGCTTGTATCAACGTCTGTTCACTGTCCGACAACAAAGGTAGGGTGGTTTTCAGCCTGTCCACCATCACCGCATGGACAACGGTTTCCGCAACGTCCACCGTTTCATCAATAATGAAGTCAATCATATTTCCCTCACTGTCTGTAAAGCCCTCCAATGAGAGCAGGCTGTGGCTTGTATCCAGTTTTTTCAAATAACGCCATCGCTCTTTATCCCGATAAAAATCTGTGTACTGTTCTCGCACAACCTCAAGCAAACAACCCTGCACGGGGATAAATAGCTTGTCCATGTAACTTTGGTCGACTTGCCTGCGGCGGCAGAAATCTGTATAGGACAGTTCCACATAGACATTGTTTTCTTTGATATATACTTTTCTTGGTGTGTATTTCACCATAAGTACCTCCCATCTGAATTTTTGAAATGCTGTAATCCAGATGGAGAGGGCGGGGAGCGACAACCAACAGCAGAAACATTCCTGCGGCACATTCCGATAAAAAACGACAAAAGAAAAACCGCAAAGGCTCTGTGACCTCTACGGTTATAGGAGATACATATTCTGTTAAGCAGAGATTCTACTTCTGGTTTCATGGTGAGAAGTAGCGTTGTATGAGCAGGGATTTTTTTAACTGGCTTCCTGCCAATCCCCAATATGCTATGTACGGATAAATTCTGCGTTGCATGAGCAGATGGATAACTGCCTGAAAAAAGAACATAAAAAAAAACCTCCAAACTTCAAAACAGGTCTGGAGAGTGTCTGTTAAGTCTTTTCGGGCGTAGCAAATCAGCCCACCAAAACACCGTTTTTTTATATGGTGGACGTTTGCCTTAAAGTCTTATGAAATGAAACAAAGCCGATAAACTGTGAAATAATATTCACTCGTTCATCGGCTCTGCGTCTGTGCGTCTGGCTCTGTGATGGCTAAACTGGCTTGCTCTTATTCAATCAAAAAATCTATAACTATTTTCTTTTCCTCACCCGTCAATTCATTTATATGACCTCTATCCTTTAACAAATATCTTTTACTTTGCTTCCATACTTTTTTTGCTTTCAGAAGTACATCCTTAGCAGGAAATAAGCAATCTTTCTCTGCTGCCATAACTAAAACAGGCTTTTGATATTTACGAAGATTTTTGCAGCTTTCATTCTTAGGCATAATAGATTTTATTTTTGCATTATCAATACTGCAACGGGCAGTTTCTAATATATCCTCTGTGATGTTGTTTTCTGTTATTGCCATTGGGAGAATACATTTCATAAACCACTTTTCACTATGTGTGAGCCAGTACATGAACATTGGAAATGCCATACTTATGCTTTTGTATGTAGGAGCATTCTGAATGGCAGACGGTACAATCAATACGCTTCGCTTAATGACCTCTGGCGCAATACACATGGCTTTTACCAATATCCCTGCACCAAACGAACCTCCGAAACAAGACATTTCGTTAAATCCTAAGCCTTTTATTACATCAACCGCCCATTTCCCATAATCATGATTTCGGGGCGATAAGGAAACCTCTGCGCTTTTGCCAGGGTGTCCGATTGTATCAACAGCATAAACATGAAAGTCATCCAGTAAAAACCCGCAATATTTCAAATTATATGCAGTTGTCGCATTGCCGCCATGAAAGACCAACAGAGGCTTTCCTCTTAAATTGCCGCATTCGATTATATGTGTTTTTCCAAAGGAAGTATCAACAAACAAGTCCGCATACGGAACTTTCAAATCGTTCATCTGTCTGTCATACAACTGCCAGACCGTCTTTTTGGATTGCTCGTTTCGATAAATAGATTTCATATTCTTCTCCAATCAACGTAAATCAGATAGTTTATCAGACTTCATAACAACATTTATCTGCAATCGCTCCACTTCTATCAAACTCTCGTGTTTGCATTTGGGACAATAAAGAGGGTAGTTCCTCAAAACGGTATCTTCCCTAATTCTGTCACGGGTTTTATTGCCACAAACAGGACACAAAATCCATTCTTGCTTCATCATAAACACCTGCCTTATTTTTTACTTTGATAATCAATGAGTAATTTAATACCTAAGCAAAATACAAATCCTCCCAGTAGAATGAACATTAACCAAATTGTATTCCAATACGGAGAAGTTGTATCATACATCCATAACAAAAGCTCATTCCAAAACTTTAATCTTGCACATATGGCAAACAGGTCAAATAAGAGATAACTCCCTCCTGCAACATATATCCATCTCCACCAATAGTTGTGATGGATATTCTTAAAAAAGCTGATAATCCCTAAAAGGCAAAACATAGCCAGAACAATCATGAGCACATAATAAAAGGCATTCCTGCTTTCCAATATTCCAATCCAGAAATCTGCATAAGATTCTCTGTCAATTATTCCCCAAATCCTGTGTAAATGGAAAATACCAAATAGCAGGAAAAACCACGGTTCATAAAATGCTATCTTTTTCATTGTCCTCTCCGTTCATACTATTTGACTGATATTTCTTAATAGTCAATTTAAATGTTGTTATTTGGCTGTAGCTATAAAAACTACAGCCAATCATTATAGAATTTGATTTACTAAACCTTTTATTAAGAGATAAAGGACATTTTCAAAATAGTTTTCTCCTATTTCCTCCTCATGCAATGTGGCGAAATAAATTGCACGGAAAGCGGCACTGAAAGTATCTTTGTCTGCCCCCTCCTTAACAGGTAATACGGAAAAAACTTTCTCTACAGCAGAACTGTCATGTTCCAAATGCTCTTTCAAAACCTCTGGGGGAAGTTTCCTTGCCAATATCTCAACTTCTCTTGTATTTATCATTTTCAAAATCGGTGACTTTGAAGCCAAAATAAAGAAATCACAAACAACCCTTGTTAGCTGCTCGGCAATATCCCCGTCTTGTTTCATTTCATTTACAGCTTGATACATTTTCTGCTCAATCATTTCATGTTCTTCTAAAATGACTTCAAACAATAACAGCTCTTTTGATTTATAAAACAAGTAGAATGTTCCTTTGGGTATATTTACTCGTTGTACGATTTCATCAACGGTTGTGTGACGTACTCCAAATTGGGCAAGGCTCTTTGCGGCTTCTTCTTTCAACCGTTTCTTTATGTATTCTTTTTCCTGTTCAGAATAACTCTTTGGCAATAGGTTCACCTCTTTTGACTTAATTTGTTTGTATAGTCATTATAAGCAAATCTCAGATATCTGTCAATCTATCCTCCGATATAAAATTCTATCAATGTCCCTATCATTATTATCTTTATGGATTCCTTGATGGGGTTTTAGGGGCAAAAGCCTCTAACAAGCGAATTTGGATAACCAAATTCAGTGCTTGGTAAGACATAACATCTTTTACACAAGGCTAAATATTTATAAATTTTTTAGCGAGGATGTTCGTCTTTTATCTTTTTTTCTTCCTCTTTCCATGCTTTTTCATACAATTCTTTATACTCATAGTTACTACCGTTTGCATACTTTCTCATTAAACCAACTTCAAATAATCCATCCCATCGAACATGTATATGGTCAAATCTATGGTAATTTAATTCGTCTGTACATATAGGCAACACTGCTTTTGTTTCATTCTCATTCATCAAATAATATGGATATTGGTATTGCAAAACGGTACGATTTTGTTCAATTTTATTTGATTTTTTGTCCCAACAAAGCAATAAAAACTGAACACTATTAAATCTAAATACATATGAAATTTCTAAATCTGGAAAATTTTCTTTTTCTATATCCTCATTTAAAGTAATGTGTCCTGTTTCATAGTTTATGTTTCTTATCGTACTGTTTGAGTAAAAAAATGGATTTCTACCCCAACGTAATTTAAGATTTCCAAACATTGCATCGGGAATAGGAGAAACATTGACAGCAATCCCACACAAAATAGTAATGTTTGTTTTAGGAATAGTATTATTGGAATTCATAAGAAATTGTTTTATTTCTTCATCAAAAAATGAGCAATCTTCTTTATGCGACCGCATATCATTGTAGGCATATTTCAATAGCATTTTTTGAATCATAACATAATCATATTCTATTTCTACCCCGTCATTTTCACTATAAGTTTGAATAAAGTATTTCGCTATGAAATCTTTGGCATAACTATCAATATATGAAATCCGTTTATTGTTACACTCAGCACAAACATCTTTTACCATAGGGTCTGATTCATGAATCCTATTTCTCGTTTCATCAAAGGTTATATAACATTCTGGAAACAAATCCAATATTGCACTTGAAACAATATGTTCTTTAGTTCCCTTTGCTTCTTTTCCGCAGTACGCACACACCATATTTATAAATTCCTTTCGATATTTCAAGATATACTCTCAAATAAATCCTCTTAATTTTTTAAACTGCAAATCGGCTTACAAGCCGTAAGCCAATTTATTCGGAGAGTTCACTTTCTATTTCCTCTACTGTCGGCAGACTGCTTTTAAATTCCTCACGAAGCACCTTTGTCAATTCATATTCCGCAATTCCGATTGGCTGTGAAATATCATCGAGTGCATACTCGGCAACAACATCATCTTTATCCTTACATATTAGTATACCAATTGTCGGATTATCCTTTTCTGTTTTCATCTGTTTATTGACAGCCGTGACATAGAAATTTAATTTTCCTGCAAATTCTGGCTTAAATTTTTCCGTTTTCAGTTCCACGACAACATAGCAATGAAGGCGGACATGATAAAAAAGCAAATCCATATAGAAATCACTTTCGCCGACATGCAAGTGTATTTGCCTTCCAAGATACGAAAAGCCTGTTCCTAATTCTAATAGGAATTGAGTAATTTGATTGATAAGGGCATCTTCTAATTCTTTTTCATCATATTTTTCTCTCAAAGTCAGAAAGTCAAAATTGTATGGATTTTTTAATGTTTGTTCAGCCAAATCGGACTGCGGCTCTGGCAATTTTAATTGAAAATTGGTAATAGCTTTGCCTTGTCTGTCATACAGACCGCTATCTATTTGATGTTCTAAAACAGTTCTGCTCCAACCGTTATCCATCGTTTTCTGCGCATAAAATAATGCTTCTGCAATATTTTTACACTTATACATAATCCTCTGATTATGCCCCCACGGAATAGATTTAATTATTTTTTCAATTAATTCCATTTGGCTTACAGCCTGTAAGCCATTTTCGTCGGAGTTATAAAATTTGTACCAATAACGTATGCTTTTTAAGTTTTGCACTGAAAAACCCGACATATTAGGAAAAGTCTTTCGTAAATCTTTACTCATTGTTGCAAGAAATGCCTCTCCCCATTTTGCATTTTTCTGCTTGGCAACAATATCTCTGCCTATATCCCAATATAAATCGAGCATCTCATGATTCACCTTAACAGAAGCCTTTATCTGGCTATGCTTTATCCTGTTCTTTATATTCTCTATCCATGCTTTATATTCATCATCCACAATAAAGCCAACCTCTCTGCCTGCCACTTTTATCTTCCTCCAATCAGTATATCCTATCCTTTGACTGTATATGTGTTTTCCATTTTACCATATACAAATGAATTTTTCCACTTTCTCAGATGAAACAGCGACATTAGCTGTACGCCAATGCCGCTTTCAAAATCAATTAAAAATAAGTTCTGCAAAAATAATTTCATTTGCCTGTTGTCTGATACAATTCATTAATTGTGTCCATTTTATAGGGTTAATTGCCTTTAATTGTTCTGTCATTTCTTGTTTTTGTTTCATCTGCTCTACAATCCGAAAAAAACGTTTTTGTGCCTGCTTGTCAATCTCAACAAGATATTCATTAAGATTTCCACTCGTAAGTAAATTAATGTAGGTTACTCTACGATAATTCTGTAAAAAATATAGATGCCGCTGACCGTAAAAACCAATTTCCAAGTTTGCTATATCTGGCATTTCAAAATTTGGAATAACATAGTCGTTTTGTTTTCGATATGTACCGCCGAATTGTTCAAATAATGATTTCATTGTAGATTCCTCCAGTATATTTAATTATTCCTACAACTTCATCATAGCCAACCGTCTTTACAAATTTCCTAAAATGCCAAAAGGGGCACTTCCTTATGTGAAGTACCCCTTATGGCCTATTTTACATCAAATACTTGCACTTTAAAACGAAAAATTTTAACTTTTACAAAAACCGAAAATTAAAATTTTAAATTTCACTCCCTTGCCATACGGTGGAATTTACCTCTGCAAGAGTAGAGTTTACTTTTTCACATAGCAGTGTTATACTCTCTA
>CAMWBY010000012.1 GCA_947172645.1 uncultured Lachnospiraceae bacterium
CTTCTTTTCTTTCTGAATTTTCAGGGTTGCATTACTGTTTATTTGTCAAGGTCCTGGGTCGGATATCTGTTATCCGATGTGTTGCTGTCTTCTGTGTTTGCCTCAGCAACGAAATTGAGTATAGCACCGTAAATTACCAATGTCAACAGTTTTTTTGATATTTTTTTAATTTTTTTTACAAAGTATGCATTTACGCTTTTATTGCAGCGTCAGGACTGCATTTTCCTCGTTACCGCGCAGTATAAATTCTATCGTCTCAACAGAAACCGACTGTGGTATTTCAACGATGCTGACTAGCTCCGTGCTGGAACCTGCGGGTATCACATCCTTATAGGTCTGCATATCATTGAGAAGCATCGTCGCAAGCGCGCCCTTGCTGGGTTCGCCATTAAGCGAGACACGGAATCTGGCGCCATGGCTTAACATATCCAAAGTCTGGTCGGCGCCGCTTGTATTATATGCCGTAAACTTCAACACCAACAATTGCATTCCCGTCGTCGCATCCATCGCAAAGAACATATCGTTTTCTCCCGTGGAGGGCGGATAGTTCTGATCCAATTCGTACCCATTGTACTGGAATGTAATATCCGGAATGCCATAATATTCTTCTATAGTAGAAGGCGTCGACGCTTCTTCCTCATCTTCGCTGACATCCACCACCTGTGTCTCCTCAGCCTCTTCGCCGGATTCTTCCTTCTCCGCTTCCGCCTTGGCCATTTCTTCCTGCTCTTTAGCCAACGCTTCCTCATATCCCTCGGTATTTACCAAGCGGTTCGTATGGTCCTTGTCATATTTTAGCAAGATGCCGACCGCATACTCTGAAATCAGATTCGTTTCCTCCTGTGTCAATTCCGGCATCTTCGCGCCGCATCCACTTACAAGCGCTGCCGCCGCTATACCACACAGAAATGTACATACTCTCTTCACGTCTATTCTCCCCATCCGCATTTTCCATACCAAGCTACTCAATCAAAAGTGTCTGGTATACGCATATTATTATAGCGTAACATCTATGCAGTTGTCTAGTGTAAACCAAAATTCTACGCCGTTACTGTAATTCGTGACGCCATATTTCTGATTCATGGATTCCATAATTACTTTCACAATAGACAGGCCGATACCACTTCCGCCGTACTCTCTCGTGCGCGCCTTATCCACTTTATAAAATTTTTCCCAAATATGTTCTATACTGTCTTCCGGGATTGGTTCTCCGGTGTTAAAGACAGAAACCCTTACTCTCTCCTCCTCCCTGCGAATCTTAACGTCGATAATTCTGTCATTTCCGGCATGGTTCATCGCATTTGTAAAATAATTCATAAACACTTCTTCGACCCGAAATTCATCGCCCCACACATAGATTTCTTCATAATCTTCCATGCGCACCGATATATTTTTCTGCTTCAATAATATCTCTGACGATGCAATATAGTTCTTTACCAGCGCCGTGATGTCAAACCGTTCCATATTTATAATCTCATTGCCAAACTCCAACTGGTTGAGCGTGAGAAGCTTTTTGACCATAATATTCATCTTGGACGCCTCATCCATAATCACATCACAGTAAAACTCCCTGCTTTCCACATCGTCGTTAATACCCTCTTTCAATCCTTCGGCATATCCCTGGATTAAAGCGATGGGCGTCTTCAACTCATGCGACACGTTGGACAGGAAATCCTTTCGCATCTCGTCAATCTGTTCCTTTCTCTCAATATCTTTCAACAATTCATTGTTCGCCGTCTTTAATTCGGAGATTGTCGTCTCCAACGCTTCGGACAGCTCGTTAATGTTATTGCCCAATATGGCAATCTCCGTCCTGTCTTTTCCCACATATTTGGCGTCGAAATCCAAATGTTTCATCCTCTCGGATATATCCGCCAATTCCAGAATCGGTTTCGTAATACGGTTCGACAACCAAAATACCAATAAAACACTGACTCCTATTGCCGTAGTTCCCACATAAGCCAGAAAATGATTGGATATGTCGACACTTTCACGAATCCCTTCCAGCGCACTCCGAATCATAAAAAGATATCCTGTATCCAGGGCGCCCCACATTTCGATATACTCCGTCTGTGTCCGCGAATCGGTAATAATTTGCACCTTATAATTTTTATTTTCAAGCAAAATATTCTCCGGGTTGACCCCTTTGATAATATTGTGCAAAAGATGCTTGATGACAAATTCAGGGTCGCTCATAGAAGTCTTGATTGTCTCAGAATCACTGTCCGCCACAAGAACATTGATATTATATTTTCCACATATTTTTTGCAGTTCGATATCATAATTATCCGATGTGATATCCCCGGCATTGGACGCTTCATTGATGCTGTAATAAGCGCTAATCAATGCGTTCATTTTATTATTGATATAATATTTTTCAAGAAGCGTACTGTTGAGAAGGAGGCACATAAGGATAATACCTGTAATAAGCAATGTAAAAACAATCACAAAATGCCTTTTCAGAGAGTATTTCATAGATACTACCTGCCTTTTTACTAAAAATCCGAAACACACTATACAATCTTTTACCTATTATAAGTAATAAAAGTGAAAAAACCGTGTCCGCCCATATAAAAAACAAAAATTTTTATATGGCAGAGAACGGTCTCAGAAAACAGATAAAAATAGCGGCCCGCCATATTGTCGCTCATTGGCCGGGCCGCTGTCTTTTACATATTATTTCTGTTTATTTATCTTTATCTGTATCTATGCCAATACCTTTATTCTTCTTTGCTTCTTTTTTCAGTTTTCTTGCTTCTTTCTTCTCCTGCCTGCGCTCCTTCTTCGCAATCCGCTGCTCTTTCCTCGTCTGCTTATCAATAATCAGATAGAACGTCGGAAGAAGGATTAGAATCAGAACCGTAGACGCAACCAGTCCGCCTATGATAACAAGCGCCATACCTTGCATCATAACAGCGCCCTCTCCGATACCAAGCGACAACGGCAGCATGGATAAAATCGTAGTCAGCGTCGTCATCAGGATTGGCCGCAGACGCATCTGCCCGCTCTTCACCAGAGCATCGTTTAGCGGTATCTCCTCCCGCAGCCTGTTGACGGTATCCACGTAAAGAATACCGTTGTTTACCACAATTCCGGCTAACATCAACACACCCATCAAGGATACCATGCTCAGAGTAGAACCTGTAACAAACAAAAGCCCGAAAGAACCGATTAAGGCAAAAGGAATACTCGTCATAACCATCGCCGAAAACCTTGGTGATTCAAACTGCATCGCCATAACAAGGAAAATCATGAATACCGCTACATAAATCGCGTGGATAATGGCATTAAACTCATCCATCATCATATCATTCATCATACTGCTTGTTCTGGTAACCCCTCTTGGAAGCATAATCTGCAGCATGCCTTCTTCCGCCGCTGCCTGAGCGGTAAACCTTGTATCTTCCGTGGTGTTTGCCGTAACCGCCACCTGATAGATGCCATCCACCCTGGTCAGTGTCACCGGCGCATCTTTATACTCTATCACCGCAAGTTCCGATAAAGGCACCTGCATGCCCGCCGGAGTCGTCAACGTCATGTTGAGCAGGTCATTCATATCCTCGTACTCACCATCAGGATATTCCAACCGGATAGAATACTCTTCCCCGTTCCTTGTCAGAGTAGCCGCCTCAGTACCGCTTAACGCACTGCGCATTTCTCCTGCCACCTGCATAGGCGGCAGCCCTACGGACATACTCTTAAGCGGGTCAATGACAACTTCCAACTGTGTCGCCGCATCCGAAAGATTCGAAGACACCTGTAACACACCGGGAATCGTCTGCATCATATCCTGTACCTGCTTGGAAGCTTCTTTCAAATCGTCAAGGTCACGTCCCTGCAAGTCAATCTCAATACCGCCGCCCATCATGGAAGTTATGCTTGCCCCGCTTGCCGTGATACTGATGTCCATGCCTGTCAGCCCCGCAAGCTCCTTAGTGTACTTCTCCACCGCCTCGTTTGTGGTGATGTCGGCATCATCTTTCAGCTGGGCGCGCAAGCTTGCCGAACCTGCGGAAACCTGGTAAGAGTATTCGTCTATGTTTTCATCCGCTTCGGCCATTTCTTCCATAAATGCCGTCCGCTCAGCAGTCGTCTCTAAGTTTGTCCCCGAACGAAAAGTCGCCCGGATTGTGAAGGAACCTTCATCCATAGACGGCATAAGTTCCGAATTGGTATTGCTCACCAGTACGAACGCGCCGATAAGAAGCGCAACGGCGATGCACATAACCAACTTCTTTTTGTACAGTAATCTATGTAATACTTTCTCATATCCGCTGTTCACTTTCCGAAGCAGTTTATTAATAGGAAGGTCCTTTTTCTCCTCCGGTTTAAACTTCCTAAACAAAAGCGGAATGATTGTCATGGCGGCAACAAGCGATGTCAGCATCGCTATGATAATCGTCACGCCAAGCTGCGCAAACATCTGCCCGGACAATCCTTTCATAGTACTAAGCGGCAGATACACAACAACCGTCGTAATCGTCGATGCGATAATAGACGCCGTCACAAACCCTGTTCCCTTTAACGCAGCTTCATGATGCTCGCCGGTCTCGTCTTTTAGCCTGAAACAACTCTCCAACACGACGATGGAACTGTCTACCATCATACCGATAGCGATAACAAGCGCTCCCATCGTGACTACGTTAAACGTAAAGCCCAACATATTCATGCCAATCATCGTGGCAAACAGTGATATCGGCATAGAGCTTCCTACGATTAGGCTCGCCCGCAGGTCGCCGAAAAAGATAAACAGCACGAGCATCGACAAAACAATGCCAATCACAAGCGTCTCAGCCACCGATGACAGAGAGGAAATAATAGCGTCGCTGGCATTATAAGTAATATCGATTACCACCGTATCGTTGGCTGCCTGTAAACGCTCCAGCATCTTCTCCACAGACCTGGTAACATCCACTGTTCCGTAACTTTTCTTCTTCGTGACAGCAATGGTAATGTCTTCTTGTCCGTTGGTACGGCTGATACCGGAATCTTCGCTCTGGCTCTCGCTTACCGTAGCGATTTCCGAAAGAGGAACCACCTGTCCTCTCCCCGTCGTAATCGGAACATTCTGAATCTGCACGACCCCGGAAAGGTCAGCGCTGCTGGAAATCGAAATATCCTGTGTTCCCTGGCTGACACTGCCCACCGGAACCGTAAAATCCATGGAGGCAATCGTCTGGGAAATCGTGCTCATGGAGACGCCATACTGTCTCATCGCCTGGGAGTTTAATTCCACCTTAATATAATTGGATTTACCACCGTAAGCCTCAACCCGGGCCACCCCGGATAAAGTCTCCAGTTCCGGCACCATGGTGTCTTCCACATAGCTGAGCACGTCGCTGTCGCCGACTGCCTTCACCGAAATATCCATGGTCTCCATCTGGTCCATCGCCATTTCTATGATAACCAGCTCTGACACGTCTTCCGGCATACCGGATTTCACCGTATCAAGCGCCGAACGCAAATCCATATACGCTTCGTCCAAATCCGTCCCATATTCGTACTGGAACATGACCATAGACATATTTTCCGCCGACTGGGAAGTATAGGTAGTCACGCCACTCTGTTCTGCGCCTGCGGCTTCAATTTCTTTCGTGACAAGTTCTTCCACACTCTCAGGGTCCGCCCCCGGATACATAGCGTAGACCATAAGCATGGGCATTTCCATATCCGGGGTCAATTCCAGACGGAAACTTGCTATCGATGTGACGCCGAATACAACCAACGCCAACACAATCAATGCTGTCGAAACCGGACGGCGCATAGCTAATTTTGTTAAATTCATGCTGTCGACGCCCCCTACTCTTCACCCGCTGTGGCTGAATCCGCCGCAGCGTCCTGTGTTGTCTGGCTTTCCTCTGTGCCTTGGACTGACACAAGCGCGCCGTCGCGCAGATTCGCCGACCAGCTTATAATCAATTGGTCGTCCGCGCTAAGCCCTGACAAAATAGTCATCGTATTTTCATCAAAGATGCCTGTCTCCACATCTTTGCGCTCCGCCACGTCGTTCACCGAAACATAGACATAAGGCTGTCCCCCGTCATAATAAACCGCATCGTATGGAATCAATAGCGCATTATCCTGGCTGTATGTATCCGCAATGACTTTTACGCTGCATCCCGTCAGCAGGCTTTCGTCAGGCGAACTCACACACGCCTTGATGGCAAACAAGCCTGTAGTCTGGTCTACCATACTTCCAATCTCCGTCAAAGATGCGTTATACTTCTTACCATTACGGTCCACCTCCACTTTCTGTCCCACCGATAAGGTATTTCGAAGTCCTTCGCTGGCATAGAAAGTCACTGTCATCGTGTCTTTGTTGGAAATCACATAAGCCGGAGAACCGGGCGCCGCAAAGTCGTGTTCTTCCACATTGACAGCCTCAATCACTCCGTCGATAGGCGCTTTCAGCGTATACATTTCCAACTGGTATTTCGCACTGTCAATCCCCACCTGGGCGCCTTTCACGCCAACCTGGGCCGAATTCACACCGGCCGCCGCAGAATCAATCCCGACCGCCGCCGATTCTAGTCCGACTGCCGCAGCATGTTTGTTCGCGTCGGCGACTTTCTCCGCATCCTTATTAATCTGCTCTACCGTAATATTCCTGGTCACTTCCGCCTGCTCTAAAGACCTGTATGTATCGGATATCGTATTGCCAAGCTGCTCCTGGCTGCTCTCTATCTGGTCAATCCCACTCTTGGCCTGCTCATATGCCGATTCCAACTGGCTCACCGCTGTGCTTGCCTGCTTATAATTCGCCTCGGCGGCGACAAGAGCTTCCTTCGCCTGCGCCAAATCATGATTATATGCGTCCTGTCCTCCCGGATAAGAACCAATCAATGCCTGGAGCTCATCATATCCCTGGGGTTCCAGTCTCGTCACGGCCGCCAGGGCCGCCCCATAATTGCGCTCCGCCTCTTCCAGATAATCTCTCGCGTCATTCCTGTCATCCCGCAGCTCATCCTTCGCTTCCTGGGCGTCTTTCCTATTCTCATCCAAGTCCGCCATCTGGTTATTCAGATGGTCAATGCTTCCATTTATCGTGTCAACCTGGGACTGCAACTGATAAAGCTGTAAGTTTCTCTGCCCGCCGAATTGTGCGTCCAATTGCGCTATAGACGCCTCGTACTGTGCCTGGGCGCTGTTGTACTGCGCCTGGGCCGCTTCATATCCAACCTGGGCGGAATTTACTCCTGCCTCCGCACTGGCATACTGCGCCTGGGCGCTGGCAAGCTGCAATTCCGCCGGCTTATCGTCAAGCTGGCACAGCGTATCTCCCGCCGCCACGGTATCGCCCACGGAAACTTCTGTGCTCAGCACCTCCGCTGAAACCGTCGGCATCACATACACAGATTCCTCCGGGCTGATTGTCCCCACGAATTCATTTTTGAGAGTCAGCGTTCCCGCCTCGGGCGCCTGCACCTGCACCGGAATCCGCTCATCCATCACTTCCCCAACCTCTCCCGCCTGCTGCCCGCAGCCCGATATCAGGGCGCTTACACACACTGTCGCCATCAAAAAGGATATTCCCTTTTTGTATGGCCTGATATAATGTTTTTTCATCGAATTCTCCTTCCTCGTGCACTGTCCGGTTTCAAAATACAACTTTTTTGGCGCAAATTCAAGCATTATAAGCCGCATTTAAGAATTATTTTAGAAAATTCATGTTAGGTTAAGGTTTCTCTTCAAACTTATACCCCATCCCCCATATTGTCTTAATCATGTCGCCCTTTTCACCCATCTTGCTGCGCAGCTTCTTCACATGGGTGTCAATCGTCCTCGCGTCACCAAAATAATCGTAATTCCACACACTGTTCAATATTTTTTCCCTGGACAACGCAATCCCCTTGTTCTCCATAAAATAAGTGAGAAGCTCGAACTCCTTATAGCTCAGCTCAACAGGCTGTCCATCCACGGATACGCTGTGCGCCGCTTTATTCACTAAAATGCCGCCCACCTCAACTACTTCTTCCGCACTGGCCTGACTCGTCCTGCGCAATATGGCCTCCACGCGCGCAACAAGAATCTTGGGGCTGAAAGGCTTAGAAATATACTCATCCACACCCAATTCAAAGCCAAGCAACTCATCCCTCTCGTCGGATTTCGCTGTCAGCATGATAATCGGTACTTTGGAATATTCACGAATCTCCTTGCACACCTGCCACCCGTCCATCTTAGGCATCATCACATCTAAAATAACCAGTGCAATATCATTCTGTCCAAAAAAAATATCTACCGCCTGTGCGCCGTCCTCCGCTTCTACCACGTCATAATTGCTTTTTGTCAAAAAATCCCTGACCAGTTTGCGCATACGGCTCTCGTCATCCACCACCAGAATCTTTAACCGTTCCATATCCTATGCCTTCTCCTTCTATTTCTCTATTCCCATTCAGAAATGCAGACAGCGGACGCTACGCTGTTCCATGTCCTCAAAGATATTCTATGCCGTTGCCGCCCATACATGTCCACATTTTATTACCGCTTATAGTATATGGCATAAATATGTACAAATTGTGTTTGCATCCAAAAAAAGTTAGCCCGACGGCATACTTCTTCTGCATGGGGAGGCGCACCCCTGCGCATAAAAATGGCTACAGCAAAGCGACATTGCGGCAGCCATTAAATCCTATAAAACACTACTGTACATCATCCCAGAAAACATTACGTCCCCGTCACTGCTCCATCTCCAATGCCTTCTCTGCTTCACGTACTGCTTTCTCCCGTTCTGTCAGTTCTTCTTCCCATTGGGAGTACTCGTTGACTACGGCAGTTCTGTAATTCACAATCGTGGGGACATCACTGCGGAAAGAAAGAAATATCAACGCCGCCAGGGTCGCCGCCAAAAGTAAATTGATACACAGCGAAGTGATAAAACGTCCCTTAAACTCTGCACCCACACCCCTCGCCGCCATACTCTTGCGAATAGAGCTGTTGTTCTCTGTCTTATTGCTGAAAGTCCCATATAACGGAATCGGGCGAATTTTCTCCTGCGGCACGCCGCACTTGGCAAGCTGCACCTGCATCTTATGTAGATAAGCCATTCCTACCGGTGTCAGAAAAGCCCTGTTATCAATCGCCTTGTTATAGACGAGCAAGACATTCTGCGGTTTATGGTAATCCAGGTGCCCATCCAGGCTGGCAATTTTCTTCTCTTCCATCCTGGCCGTCTCTGCGTCGGCAACCGTACCGAACCGATATCCCCCTACAATCAGTTCCCCTTCATTTCTCTCCATATCTGTCCCCCTGTAAGCAAGCCCCTCAACCTGCCAATATAAAGCCTGATAGTAACGACACATAGCCGGAAAGCAATTCCGGCCATGGTTTATCCATTAAATATAAATGTGTGCTAAATTTTAAATACTCTCATGTTCTGTTCCAAATCATCCGCAATCTCCCGCAGCCTGGATGCATTTTCGGAAATCTCATATACAATGGTGCTCACCTCTGTTACAGACGCCGACGTCTCTTCCGCACTCGCCGCATTCTCCTGGGCAATCGCGGTCAGGTTCTGGACAACATCCACCACGTTAACCCTGGCGCCGTCCATCTGCATCGTCTTGTCGGCAATCTTGTTCACACCGTCAATCGAACCGTCAATTCCTTCCTTCACCAACGTAAAGATTTCTTCTGTTTTCCCTACATGTTCACTCTGCGTGCCCATGATTTCCTTAACTTCGTCCATCGTTGCAACGGCTTTCTCGGAATCCGAAATCAGGGAATCTATAATCTGCTCAATCTGCCTTGCAGACTCATTGGACTGCTCAGCAAGCTTCTGTATCTGGGATGCCACGACCGCAAATCCTCTTCCCTGCTCCCCTGCTCTGGCGGCCTCAATGCTCGCATTTAATGACAGCAGGTTTGTCTCCTCCGCAATAGAGGTAATCAGTGATGTGGCTTCTCTAATCTTCATTGCCGACTCGTTGGTCGTGTTCGTCTGCTCATAAATAATATCGATGGCGCTGCTCGCCCTCTGGTTAATCTTGTCAAGGGCTTCCAGGATAGAAGTCGCCTCATCGCCGGAATTTTTCATTTCCGTCGCATTGCCAATCAAATCCTTCACCTGAGCCGACGTCTCTTCTACCATATTGCCCATCAGGATAACATTCTCTGTAGCCTTCTGCGTCTCTTCCGCCTGCGAGGTCGCTCCCTGGGCAATCTCATTGACAGCCTTCTCAACCTGTTCCACCGTGTTCGCCGTCTCCGCCGCGTTCTGGTTCAAAGAATCCGACGCTGCAAAAAGCTTCTCGCTCTGCCCCTTAAGGTCGGTTATAATCCTCGCCAGTTCTTCACGCAGCACCGTCATGGCACGGCTCATGCTGCCCGTCTCGTCTTTTCTCATGTTCAGCTTCAACTGTATCTCGTCTTCCGTGAAGTCCATATCTGCAAACTTGCCGACAAGCTGCGTAATGCGTACAATCGGCCGCACCATCATGCGCACAACAATATATCCCAGTATAGAGCACCCAACCAATGCAAGCGCCGCCGACACTATGGCCGTCAATATCATCTTCTTCACAACCGACATGATATCCGCTTCGTCGGCCGAAACGACAAGGAGATAATCGCTGGTAGGACTTAAATAGAAACCGCCCCATTTGCGCACGCCGTTGTTCACATATTCACAGACGCCGCCCTCCGAGCCTGCCCCGCTCCTCATCTCGTCTAAATATTTCGTCACAACCTCATTGTTCACCGTTGTGCCAATCATTTCATCCACCGGATGATACATCATAACACCGTCCGGTGAAATCACATAAGCGTAACTGGACTCAACTCCTTCGATTTTAACCCTGCTTAGCATCTGGTCCAGATATTCCGTCTGCAGCGCCGTCTCAGGGCCCGCAGTATATACAATATCCTGGACAACCCGCCCGTATGCCTGGCTAACATCCTTCATATAAGCCATAATAAGCGTATGTAACTCACGTTTGACTGCAGGAATTAATAAAACAAGGATAATCACCGCCATCAAGATAAGCTCACAATTCATCAGAAGCGTTATTTTCGATTTCATGGAATGCACACCAAGATTTTTTTTCTGTTTTGTCTGTTCCTTCGTGCTCATTTACACCCTCCCAATTTTCCAAAGTTTTCTGATTCCCGCGCCTACACAATATAAATTAGTTTATCGCGAAACAGCAAATATTTCAAGATGTTTTTTCAATTCTTCTTCCACTTGCGCGGCATAAGGCATTCCTCCTTGCGCGCCGAACTTCTCGGTGGAAATACTTGCCGCCGTATTGGCATAGACAAGAGCCTCCTGTAATCCTGCCCCTTCCGCCGCCTTAACGCAGAAGGCGCCGTTTAGCGTGTCCCCGGCCCCAGTGGTATCGACTACTTTGGCAGGCCTGGCGGCGATATGTAAAACCTCCCCCGACTGCAACGCAGCGGCCACCCCTCTGGAACCTTGCGTAACCACAAGTTTGCCGGGATATTTTCCCAATAGGTCTTCGACAGGACATTCGCCTCCAAAAATCAACGCCGCCTCATGTTCGTTGGGCGTCAGATAAGTGGCCTTCTCAATCACTTCCTTGGGAACGATAGCAGCCGGCGCGGGATTAAGGACAACAGGAATGCCTTTATGGAAGCAGTAATCCACAACATAATGCACCGTATCCAACGGGATTTCATGCTGCAACACTACCATATCATAATTTATGAGTTCGTCCTGGATTTCTTGTATGTAAGCCATGTCCGCCTTTGCATTGGCGCCCGGGACGACAATGATGGTATTGTCTCCTTCCCCTACCGTAATAAGGGCGATGCCTGTGGGGATATTTTCCAGTATTTTAATATGGCCGGTTCCGACGCCTTCGGATTCCAGGTTCTGCAATAGCCGCCGTCCGTTTCCATCGTCTCCGACACACCCGAACATTTCCACCTCCGCCCCGAGACGCGCCATAGCCACCGCCTGGTTTGCCCCTTTTCCTCCCGGAATATAACTGATGCTGTCTCCTAGCAGCGTCTCCCCCTTGTGGGGAATCCTCTCGGCAGTGACAGTCATATCCATGTTGATGCTTCCAACCACCGCAATTCTCACTCCCATAAAATCCCTCC
This sequence comes from uncultured Lachnospiraceae bacterium, assembly GCA_947172645.1. Lineage (GTDB taxonomy): Bacteria > Bacillota > Clostridia > Lachnospirales > Lachnospiraceae > UBA3282. The sequence continues at coordinate 12,061 of CAMWBY010000012.1, forward strand.
ATTCCTCACATCTAATCGAGTAGGGAAGATTTCTTCCCCTGCTCGCCGCGCTCCCGTGCGCCGCATTAGCGGCATATCTCATCTGCACGGGGCTGTGCATCAAAAAGGTGTAAAGCCTTCTCACATCAACAAGCTTTACACCTCTGTCAATCTTCTCCTGAGTGGACCAGACGGGAGTCGAACCCGTGTCCAAAAGCCCATTCCCTGTCCTTCTACTATCATAGTCTGTCATTGCGGATTGCTCCACATTCCCTCGCACACCAGGAAACAGACACCCCAATGTGCTCAGTAGCCTCTGATACGCCCGCAGGTAAGAGGCGTCCCCTGCGTCGTTTCCTACATAGTCGATGCCCGGTTCTTAATGTGTAGGTGCACTAAGGCGGACAGCTGCCCTTAGGCAGCGTATGCTAAATTGTCTTCAGCGTTTATATTTAGATTCGCGATTTGACGCATCGCCTGCGGATAGCTTCTCCAGCTGCAGAACCCCTGTCGAAACCTTGACTGGCCCATGTTTTGTTATAGTATAACACAGAACTTCCCGAAATAAAATAAGGGAAGCATATATTTCAAAAATTTTCCAGATGGGCTTACCCCAAATTCTTAACCTTAAACTCGCGCTCATGTTCCCTGCGCATGTCTTTCTTCGCTATATCCTGCCGCTTGTCATAGAGTTTTTTGCCCTTGGCAAGGCCAATCTCCATTTTCGCCCTGCCGTCTTTAAAATAAACCTGTAACGGCACGATGGTATAGCCCTGTTCCGACATCTTCCCCGCCAGCTTGCGGATTTGCACTTTATGCAAAAGCAATTTCCGCACGCGCAAAGGGTCCTTGTTGAAAATATTCCCTTTCTCATAAGGGCTGATATTCATACCGTAGACAAACGCTTCACCGTTCTCAATACGCACGAAAGCCTCCTTGACGCTGCACTTACCCATGCGCAACGACTTCACCTCCGTGCCGTGCAGCTCAAGGCCTGCCTCATACTTCTCTTCTATAAAATAATCGTGGTAGGCTTTCTTGTTATTCGCTACCAGTTTCATGGCTTCCTTCGCCATATATATCCCCCTTTCCATGCAAGCATATGCGCTCCCGACGCCGTATCCATACCTGCCTGCAAGTTTTTTACCACATGTCCTCAGTTTACAAAATTATCCCCAAGTCAATCGCCCTGCTGTAGGCCGTCGCACGGCTCGTCGCTCTCGGGAATCATAAAATCCACCGTCCGCATAAAAAGGTCCACGCTCTTCACCTGTATCGTAATCCGTTCGCCAAGTTTATACGTTTTTCCTGTATCCTGCCCTACCATTTCATAAGTTCTCTCGTCGTAGCAAAAATAATCTCCCGGAAGCGTCGAGACATGGATAAGCCCCTCCACCGTGTTGGGCAGCTCCACATAGATGCCCCATTGTGTAATGCCGGATATCACGCCCTCATACACCTCTCCGATGTGCTGCTCCATATATTCCGCTTTCTTGAGCTTGTCAGTCTCCCTTTCCGCCTCCTCGGCCCGGCGTTCCATCTTGGAGGAATGCTTCGCCACCTCCGGCAGTCTGCCCGCATAATGCTCTATACGGCTCTCCTTCAGCTTTCCCCGCAGCTGTTCTTTGATAATGCGGTGAATCTGCAAATCGGGATATCTTCTGATAGGCGATGTGAAATGGCAGTAATACTGACATGCCAGCCCGAAATGCCCCGTACATTCCACCGTATACTTCGCCTGTTTCATGCTTCGCAGCGCCAGACGGCTAATCAATGTCTCCTCTTTCGTCCCTTCTGTCTTATCCAACAGTTTCTGTAATTCTTTCGGATGGATTTCCTCACCCGTCAGTTTGATATGATATCCGAAGTTGCGGATAAAAGCAGACAGTTTCATGATTTTCTCCGGGTCAGGCTTCTCGTGGGTACGGTACACGAAAGGCAGCTCCATCCAAAAGAAATGCTGCGCTACCGTCTCGTTGGCAATCAGCATGAAGTCTTCTATAATCTTCGTCGCCACATTGCGCTCATAAGGCTTGATAGCGACAGGATGGCCCTGTTCATCCAGTATAATTTTACTCTCCGCAAAATCAAAATCCACGGCTCCCCGTTTATGCCTTCTCTTCCTGAGAATTGCCGCCAACTGTTCCATCTGTTCAAACATCGGCACAAGCTTCTCGTACTCCGCCCGCTCCTCCTCGTCATGGTCTTCCAGAATTTTTTTCACGGCAGTGTATGACATTCTGCGGTCCACACAGATAACCGTCTCGGCAATCTGGTAATCCGTCACTTCGCCCTTTTCATCGATGGTCATAAGACAGCTAAGCGCCAGGCGCTCCACTCCCTGGTTCAGGGAACAGATACCGTTAGAAAGCTTATGGGGCAGCATGGGTATGACCCTGTCCACCAGATACACACTCGTACCCCGCTCTAACGCCTCCCAGTCCAAAGCAGAATTTTCCTGCACATAATTGCTCACATCCGCTATATGCACCCCAAGATGATACTGTCCGCCCTCGTCCACCGAGAGGCTGACCGCATCGTCCAAGTCTTTGGCGTCTTCACCGTCTATCGTCACCATCTGCACATTTCTAAGGTCCATACGTCCTTCCAAATCAGCCGGATGCACTTCTTCCGGCACACGCGCCGCCTGGTTCATCACCTTCTCGCCAAATTCCATGGGAAGCCCGTATCCCCTTACGATGGACAGGATGTCAACCCCGGGGTCATTCAAGTGGCCCAATATCTCCACCACCTTGCCCTCCGGCTTATGACGCTCATCGCCGTAGGATGTCAGTTCTACCACTACCTTATGTCCCGTGACCGCCCCTTTAGAACGCTCCTTCGGCACGAAGATGTCCATGCCTATTTTTCCGTTATCCGGAATCACGAACCCGAAGTTCTGCGACTGCTCATAAGTGCCTACCACCTGTTTCATGCCGTGTTCCAGAATCCTGACAACCATGGCTTCCTGCCTCTGTCCGCGTCTGCCCGGAAGCAGTGTCACCTGCACCCTGTCCATATGAAAGGCGCCGCCTGTCTTATCCTCCGGGATATACAGGTCTTCTTCCCTTCCCTCCACTTCCACGAAACCGAATCCTTTGGCGTGGCCGATAAAGGTACCGACGGGCTGCGCTGCATCGGGTTTCATATACTTACCGTTCTTCGTCAGCTGTATTCTGCCCTCCGCCAAAAGCGCCTGCAGCACCTTCCTGAAACTCTCCCTGTCTTCCCTGGACACTTGCATGAAAGCCGCCAGTTCTTTTTCTTTCATCGGCGTATACATCTCGTCCGCCACAAGTTCGCAAATTAAATTTTTTCGTTGTTCCAATTTTTCGTTCTCTATATTATCCACTATATTTCCTCTTCTTTTCCTATAATGATTAAGGTGTCAAAAGATGCTGTCATAAAACTTCACTGGCAGATTGCACAAAATGTCCACGAAGCTGTCCTTCGCAGGAATATGAGATTTTCTTAATATTCCGTTAAGTACCCAGCAATTTTGGGACATGGATGTCCCGAAAAGCCCTCTCTGAGCTCGGATGGCGAATAGAGGGCGGTTGCGTCCGCTTCCGTAGATTCCACGGAATATTTTAGAAAATCCATATGACGGAGACAGACGCGAGTGGACTTTTGTGCAATCTGCCCAGACAATTTATAAAATATACCTTTTGACACCTTAATCCTATAATACAACAAAAGCAAGCCCACCGGCTTGCTCTGTAAATCCCCATTCTATAACGCCCGCCACACGACAGGCTCATGGACTTATCACAAAAATATTGCTGCTTCAAAACAAATTCAGGTTCAGAATAACCACGAGAAGCATGAACCCAACCGCAAGCCCTGTCGTAATCTTGACAAGCTTGCTCTCCATGGAACGTCCCTTGTTCTTCCCCCAATATGTCTCGGCCGCCCCGCTCACTGCCCCAAGGCCCGCGGTCTTGCCTTCCTGCATCAATACCAATATCACAAGCGCGATACAAACAATAATAAAAATAACCGTCAATGTAATTCTAAGTGCTCCCATTTCCACACCTCCTAGCTTCAAACAAAGTTGCCTTTGCCCACTGAGGGTAATCTTAGCACACAAATCCACATTATGCAAGAAAAATTTCCAAAACCAGTAAAAACAATTATCTCTATTATTATAGCGCAAACGCCGCAAAAGCATCCGCCTTTTCATGGTTCTCGCTGTGATATTTCATGAGATAGGCTTTCATCTCGGTGTGCCTGTCCCCCATATCCTCCATAAGCGCCTGGAAGTTGTCTTGCGTGACGCCGCCGAGTTTTGTCAAAAACTGGTAATAGCGTAAATCATCACCATACTCTTCCAGTATCACTCTCCATGTCTCTTCCGTCTCCTGCCCCTTCACATGGGCAAGCAGATATGCCTCCAACCGCCCGCGTATGGAGGGTTCCAGTCCATAATCGTGCATCAGCCGCAGCATCGCCAGACTGACCTTATCCCGCCTGCGCTGTTCCATATAGTAGTCCAGGTTATTATCCTTGCTGCCGTAATCTTCCTCACCGCACAGAAGCATCTTGGAGAAACCTTCCGCATCTTTCCTGTCCATCAAGGACATCATCCGGCTGTCCCAACGCGCAAGCCACTCCGCAGTGCCCGCATTCTCGAAATCAAACAGATAAAAGGCGTCCAGCCTGCTCATGGTGGCCGCCAGAAGATAGGAGATATCCGCACTCCTGCCTTCCCGTTCATCCGCGCCTTCATCCACAATCTGTTCCAGGCAGAAGCAGTCCTTGAAAATCCCCTGGCCGATTTCCATATGGTGATAAGGCAGTATCACCTTATGCAGTTTCCCGCAGCATGCAAAAGCCCAGTCGTCTATCCGCTCCACAGTCTCCGGAAGGGAAATCACCTTGAGCATTTTATTGCTCAAAAAAGCTTTCTTTCCGATATGGGTTACCATGCATCCCGCAACAGACGCCGGGATATCCACTTGCGTATCCTTGCCGCGGTAACCGAGAATCTCCGCCCTGCCCTGGTCCGTGCCGTACTCGATAACGCCATGCGCCGTATTCAATTCCCCTCGTGTCTTCCTTGCCATCGCGTCCACTCCCCGGTGTTTGTCTCTTTATATCTCCAATTCCGCAATCCGCTCCGCCAGACTGTCTCCCCGCTCCGTCAACATCAGCTCTTCATTGTGCCTCTGATAATCCTCGCACCCGTAAGTTGCGATAAATTTCGCGCAATCCGCCTGCACCGTACACTCTGTCACAAGAATCAGCATCTCATTGCCGGAACCGAAGGTATCTTCCACGAACCGGAAAAGATAATGCATTTTTTCCTGCACTTTACCGGTTTCCCGTTTGTAATCTGCAACTTCGGCGTCAAATTTCTCCTTCGCCTTGTCGAAAGCCTCCATACCGCTGCCCGTATCCGTCAGACGCACCGTCTTCTCACATTCGGCAAGGAACCTGACAACCGCCTTATCTTTACGTTTGTCCCGGGCCGACAATGCGCCCGCCGCCTGCAGAGATTCCATCATTTTCTTCCGCGCGTCGGCCTGCTGCCCCAGGAGCGCTGCCAATTCATCCGCACTGCACCCGGACTGCGCCTTCGCCTTCAAAGCCCGCAGTGGATTCATAATCTCACCAAGCGCCCGGGAAGTCTGCATATTGTCTTTGATTTCCTGCTGCATCCTGTCTATCAGCATTCCCATAAGCGATAAACGCTCGTCGAAATCCGCCTTGCGCGCCTTGTCCTTCGCCTGTTCGCTGACGGCTCCCGACAGGATTTCTTCCACCTTATAATCGTCCTTGTACTTCCGGTATAAGTCATAGTACGCGGTAAACTCTTTCACTACCCGCTCATTGCGTATATACTGCCCGACGAAAGATTCATCCGCCGCAATGCCTTCCTCTTCATACAAAAGCAGCATCTCGGACAAGTCTTCCCACCCTCTTGCCGTAATATAACTTCTTCCTCTTACCGTGGTCTCCACCTGGTAGAAATCATCCTTTTTCATATCCAGGAAATTCAGTATGGCCGTATGCATCCCCCGTTCCCTGGCATACTCCCGCCAGGTGGCATAATCCGCCTCCACCTCCAGGATTTTCAGACGGTCCATGGTCACCACGTCAAACTCACGCACCGACTTATTGTATTCCGGCGGGTTGCCCGCCGTCACAATCACCCATCCCTCCGGCACCTGATGCCTGCCAAACACCTTGTACTGCAGAAACTGCAACATGGAAGGGGCAAGCGTCTCCGACACACAGTTAATCTCATCCAGGAACAGAATCCCTTCCTTGATACCGCTCTCTTCCATCACGTCATAGACCGAGGCGATAATCTCGCTCATGGTATACTCCGACACGTCATAGGTCTTGCCGCCATACTCCTTATGGGTGATAAACGGAAGCCCCAGGGCAGACTGCCTCGTATGGTGTGTCATGGAATAGGACACCAAAGCTATGCCCAGCTCCTGTGCAATCTGTTCCATCACCGCAGTCTTGCCGATGCCCGGCGCGCCCAGAAGAAAGATGGGCCGCTGCCTGACAAGGGGTATCCTGTATTCCCCCTCCTCGTCCTTTTTCAAATATATCCTGACCGAATCCTTGATAAAATTCTTCGCTTCCTTAATATTCATCATAATCTCCCTAATCTGTCCCGTCTTCCTCCAGTTCTTCTTCCTCCAACACCAATTTGATTGCCCACGGCGGCACCTTCGGCGCGTTCTCGTCGTCATGCAGGAACACAAAAGCCACGTCGTAATCAGGCATCCTCTCCGGATACACGCCGTATCCGTCGGTAAAATAAATCAACCCTTTCAGGTTATCAAATTCCTGCTCTTCTTTTAATTTCTCTATATAAGTAAATACCGGCCTGAAATCCGTAGAACCAAACCCGGTAAGCTTCCCATGTTCCATAAAGTCATCGAACTCTTTTCGTCCGGTAATCTTCACATCCTGCCTGACCTCACTGTCGCACTGGATAATATGCACATTAATCTTACTGAAAAAGTTTTCGCTCTCCTGCATGATATTATAAGTCTTCTGCAAAAAAGCCTGCACCGTCTTGCCCCGGCAGGAAGCGGATGTATCCAGCGCGATGACGAAATCCTTGATTTTATGGCTGTCCTTATACTCAAGCGGCTCCACAAGAGGCATATTGCCATAAGTATCCAGGCCGTAGGTATAATAAATATAGTCAAATTCATCGTCGTTGACCTGGACAGACTCGCCAAGCACCATGAATTTCCTCAGAAAATCCGTGTAATCATATCGTTCCCTGGTGGCTTCTTTCAGATTCTGCTCGATGCTCTCAGCGTTGTTCCTGTCCTTGCTAAAGCTCTTTAAATCCGCCTTGATGCGCTCGCTGACCTTACGCCACTCTTCCTGTGACAGTTTAAGTTCTTCCCGTCTGTCCCAATAGATGTGCTCGTCATAATGGCACAGCTTATGCCATTCTTCCGCCGCCTTGGCGGAAGGCTCCTCTATCCTGAAATGCCTGTAAATCTTCTCCGCAGTCAGCCCGCCGGCCTGCTTTTTCAAGACTTCCAGACGGCTTTCCAGGGCGTCGTCGCCAGGCATCCTCGTCAGATGAAGCCCCATGCCCAAAATCGCCGCCTCCACCGCAATGTCCGTAGCCATATCCCAATACTGCCTGCTCATCTTATCCGTCTCAAATCCATGGTAAAAGATGCAGTGCAGCAGCGTATGCAGATAAAGCCTGGCGGCATAGCCTGGCGCAGACTTATACTGTCTAAGCAACAGCACAGGGTCATAATATAGCTTCGCCCCGTCGTACAGATGCGCTCCTGTCCCCTCCCGGCATTCCGCCTTGAGCCTGGACAACGCCACATCAAAAAAACGCATGTTGACTAAGATGCCGTCGTGGGCAAGGCCCATGATTTCCCCTGCCAGGCTGCGTATCTGAAATTGTCTGTCTTCCTTGCTGCCCTTCCCCATAAACAGGCTCCTTTGATAACATTGAGATAGGCGATTCACATTTTCTGCAATCGCCTATCGTTTCGTACATTTATTCTACATCGTTATGCCTACTGTATGAACGGATTATATTTCTTCTCATGCCCGATGGTCGTAAAGTCTCCGTGCCCGGGATATACTTTCGTCTCTTCAGGCAGCACAAACAATCTGTCCTTCACCGAACGCACAAGCGCGCCCATACTGCCTGTGGCAAGGTCCGTCCGGCCTACCGAATCCATAAAAAGAGTATCGCCCGCAATCAGAATACCATCCTCCTCGAAATAATAGCAACAACTCCCCACCGTATGTCCCGGCGTGGCAATCAGACGGCATGTCATGCCCGCTATGGTAATCTCTTCGCCGTCTTTCAGATAACGGTCAGGAATGACCGTATACGGCCTGCCTACCTGGTCCGACACATTCGTCACCGCATCCTCACAGAGAACCTTCTCCGCCTCATAGGCATAGATAGGCGCGCCCGAAAGCTCCCGTAGTTTATTGGTTCCCCATATATGGTCGAAATGGGCGTGCGTCAGGAGGATTCCCTTGACGTCCAATCCTTTCTCTTTCAGCGTCTCGTAAATATAGTCGCCCTTGTCTGCCGGGTCGAAGAAAATCACATCCCCCGAACCTTCACGGTATACAAAATAGCAATTCGTCTGGCAGATGCCAAGCATCAGCCTGCCAATCTTTAAATTAGACATTATCCTGTTCTCCTAATATTATCGACTATCCTGTCGTCCTCTCGATATCTATGATACTTTCAATCGTCCTAATCTTATCGATTACGCGCTGCAGTTCTTCCCGGCTGCAAATCTCGAAACTGACCATAATGGTAGCCGTCCCCTGCTTACTCACCCTCGTATTCAGGGAAAGGATATCGATTCCTTTCTCCGTCAGCGCCCTTGAGATATCCGCCAGAAGGCCGTTCCTGTTATTGGCAAAAATACTGATTTCCGCAAAATATTTCCCTTCCGCCTCCACTTGCTGCCACTCCGCGTCAATCAGCCTGTTGCGGTCCAGCTCGGGCAGGTTCATAATATTGATGCAGTCCGTCCGGTGTATGGAAATTCCTCTTCCCCTGGTAACGAAACCGACTATCTCATCGCCGGGCACAGGGCTGCAGCACTTGGAAAAACGTACCGCCACATCATGTATGCCCTTGACCACAATCCCACTGCTGCCTTTGTGCGCCCTGTTCCTATTAATCTGGGCGCTTTCGGCCACCTCCGCCATAACCTCCGCGTCAGTCATCTCTCTGCGGTGGTCATTGTCATACATCTCCTGCATGCGGTTGAGTATCTGTCCCTCTTTCAGCCCGCCGTGCCCGATGGCGGCGAGCACCGAATCCCAATCCTGGAACCCGTATTTCTTCATGATGGCTTCCTGATACTTAGAAACCAGCACATCCGTGGGATTAATCGACTTTGCCTTACAGTAATTGGCTATCAGCTCTTTCCCTTTGATAATATTATCGTCTTTGAGTTCATGTTTAAACCACTGGTTAATCTTATTCTTGGCCTGGGTGCTTTTGACAACTTTCAGCCAGTCGCGGCTGGGCCCCTTGGAGTTCTGGGAGGTCATAATCTCCACCCGGTCGCCGTTCTTAATCTCATAGTCAATGGTCACAAGCTTACCGTTGACTCTGGCCCCAATCATCCGGTTGCCTACCGCGCTGTGGATGTTGTAAGCAAAGTCGATGGTCGTGGAGCCTGCCGGAAGGTTCTTCACATCCCCCGTAGGAGTAAAGCAGTACACGCTGTCGGAGAAGAGATTCAAATCGCTCTTCAAAAGGTTCATAAATTCCTTGTTATCCGACATGTCTCTCTGCCACTCAAGAATCTGCCGCAGCCAGACTAACTTCTCTTCTTCCTGTGCCTCCACCTTCTTGCCGTCGGAAGCCTCCTTATATTTCCAATGGGCGGCAATACCGTATTCCGCCGCCTTATGCATCTCATAAGTCCGAATCTGTATCTCAAAGGGCTGTCCCGTCGTGCCGATTAACGTCGTGTGCAGAGACTGGTACATGTTGTCTTTCGGCATGGCAATGTAGTCCTTGAACCGTCCCGGGATAGGCTTATACATCTCATGGATAACGCCGAGGGCCGCATAACAATCCTTCACCGTATCTACGATAATACGCACCGCGAACAAATCATAAATCTGGTCTATGGTCTTGTTCTGGTTCTTCATTTTTTTGTAAATGCTGAAAAAGTGTTTGATGCGCCCGTCAATCTGCGCCTTAATGCCGGCTTTCTCAATGTGCACGCTGACCTCGTCAACAATCGTCTGAATATACTGCTCCCGCACGCTCTTGCGCACCGCAATCTTATTCACCAAGTCATAGTATGCTTCCGGCTCCAGATATTTTAAAGATAAATCGTCCAGTTCTACTTTAATCTTAGATATGCCCAGCCTTTGGGCGATAGGCGAATAAATGTCCAATGTCTCCCGGGCAATTTCCTGTTGCTTCTCGGGCCTCATATGCTGTAGCGTCCGCATATTGTGCAGTCTATCCGCCAATTTAATCAAAATAACCCTGATATCCTTCGCCATGGCGAGGAACATCTTGCGCAGGTTCTCCGCCTGCCTCTCCAGTTTCTCCGCATCCCTGTCTCTGTCCGCACTGTTCTCACCGTGGAAATTCAGTTTCGCCAACTTCGTGACGCCGTCCACAAGAAGCGCTACGTCCGCGCCGAACTTCTCTCTAATCTGTTCGTCGGTCATAATCGTATCTTCCACCACGTCATGAAGAAGACCCGCCACGATTGTCTCTTTATCCATCTCCAAATCCGCCAGGATAATGGAAACATAGAGGGGATGGATGATATATGGTTCGCCCGATTTACGCACCTGGTCTTTGTGCGCGTCATAAGCGATGCGGTAAGCCTTCTCAATCAGGGAAATATTGTCGGATGGATGATATCTGCGCACACGCGTAATAAGCTCCTGGTACAATGTCTCAGGAGTCTGAAATTCTTCAATCGATTCAATTCTTCCGTCGTCAATAATGACTTCTCGTTTTTCTTCTGTCATAGTCTCACCAGTGCCTCTTTATAAATGCACAAAAACGCATCGTTACTTGACATTATAATATTATTTTCAAGACAAGTCAAAATATTATTGCAGAATTTGGAGGGGCAGATAAGAAAGAGGCTGCCGCAAATATGGCGTATCCGCAATATATAGTTTTGACATTCGCTGTACTCATACCATATATTGTTGTGCATTGCCATTTTGCGACAGCCTCTGCATTTTACATTATTTCCGCCTAATTGTGGCAGAAACAGGCCGTTCCATGATTTACATCATGCCCATCCCTGCGCCGCCTGCCGGCATAGGCGGTTCGGGCTCTTTGATATTCGCCACTACGGATTCCGTTGTGAGAAGTGTGGAAGCAACGCTGGTTGCGTTCTGCAATGCGCTTCTTGTCACCTTGGCAGGGTCAAGAATACCTGCATCCACCATATTCACATATTCTTCCTTGAGCGCGTCGAAACCGATGCCCACTTCCGACTCTCTTACTTTGTTGATGATTACGGAGCCTTCCAAACCTGCATTGGCTGCGATATGGTACAGAGGCGCCTCCAACGCTTTGAGCACAATCTGCGCGCCTGTCTTCTCGTCGCCTTCCAAGCTGTCCGCCATCTTAGTCACTTCTTTGGCTGCATGGATATATGCGGAACCGCCGCCGGAGATGATACCTTCTTCCACGGCTGCCCTTGTTGCAGCGAGCGCGTCTTCCAGACGGAGCTTCGCTTCCTTCATCTCTGTCTCCGTAGCCGCGCCTACACGGATTACCGCTACGCCGCCTGCCAGTTTCGCAAGACGCTCCTGCAGTTTCTCCCTGTCAAAATCAGACGTCGTCTCTTCAATCTGCTTCTTAATCTGACCGATTCTGGCCTGGATTGCTTCCTTATCGCCTTCACCGTCCACGATGACTGTATTTTCTTTCTGAACTTTCACGGATTTCGCACGTCCAAGCTGCTCCATCGTCGCATCTTTCAGTTCCAAACCAAGCTCGGAGCTGATTACCTGGCCGCCTGTCAGGATAGCGATATCCTCAAGCATTGCTTTCCTTCTGTCGCCATATCCGGGCGCCTTAACCGCTACCACATTGAATGTGCCGCGCAGTTTGTTCACAATAAGTGTGGTAAGTGCTTCGCCTTCCACATCCTCTGCGATAATAAGCAGCTTCGCGCCGGACTGTACAATCTGCTCCAGAATCGGAAGAATCTCCTGGATATTGGAAATCTTCTTATCCGTAATCAGGATGTAAGGGCTCTCAAGCACTGCCTCCATCTTATCCATGTCTGTAGCCATATATGCGGAGATATACCCTCTGTCGAACTGCATACCTTCAACCAAGTCCAGCTCTGTCAGCATAGTCTTGCTTTCCTCGATTGTGATAACGCCGTCGCCAGATACTTTCTCCATAGCGTCTGCAACCAACTGTCCTACTTCCTCGTCGCCGGAAGATACAGCGGCAACTCTTGCGATGTGCTCTTTGCCTTTTACCTTGGAGCTCATCTTAGCGATTGCGTCTACTGCACAATCGGTAGCTTTCTTCATGCCTTTTCTTAAGATAATCGGGTTAGCCCCCGCTGCCAGGTTCTTCATGCCTGCGTTCACCATAGCCTGTGCGAGAACCGTAGCGGTTGTCGTACCGTCGCCCGCCACATCGTTGGTCTTGGTTGCAACTTCCTTGACAAGCTGTGCGCCCATATTCTCGAATGCATCCGCAAGTTCAATCTCCTTCGCGATGGTAACGCCGTCGTTGGTGATTAACGGAGCGCCGTAAGATTTATCAAGCACTACGTTCCTTCCTTTCGGCCCAAGTGTCACTCTAACCGTATCCGTGAGCTGATTTACGCCTGATTCCAAGGCTGCTCTGGCTTCTGCGCCATATTTGATTTCCTTTGCCATGATAATTGTCCTCCTAGATTCATGTCTGTTATTTTCATTGATAGTCATTGCGAAATAGCTATATTCGATATACTATTACTATCCCGTTATTTAAGCTTATGCCCTGGCACGCTCTTACTGGATAACCGCCAGAATGTCATTCTGTCTTACGATGATGTACTCTTCCTCATCCAGCTTCACTTCCGTCCCTGCATATTTGGAATAAATCACCTGGTCGCCAACCTTGACTTCCATCTTCACTTCTTTACCGTCCACCATGCCGCCCGGCCCTACCGCTACGACTTCCGCCTGCTGCGGTTTCTCTTTGCTCTGTCCTGGCAATACGATGCCGGATTTGGTTGTCTCTTCTGCAACTAACTGTTTCAATACAACTCTGTCTCCAAGTGGTGTTAATTTCATGTCCGTTGCCTCCTTATAATGAACTCATGTGTTTTCTTATTATTAGCACTCTTTTATGTCGAGTGCTAATTGCTAAAACATATATTAGCTTCACATGAATATGTTTGCAAATTGGTTTACCTCTATTTATAACATATATTCTTTTATTATCTCTTATTTTCTTATTTTTACTCTTTTTTTCTTGTTTTCCGGTAAAAAAAGGGATTTAATATTTATTTTATAAATTTCTTACGAAGATATTATCAATCGAGTAGGGAAGATTTCTTCCCCAACTCACCGCGCGCCCCGTGCCCCGCATGAGCGGCATACCTCATCTGCACGGGGCTGTGCATCAAAAAAAACAGCGCTTCCTGCATTTTTGCACGGAAAGCGCCGCTTCTTTTTGTCATTATTTTCTTATGCTAACGTTAACCTTGGACGCCGTGTTCCAGTCTTTCCCGGTATCCGGCAGCATTCTTGACTTCAAACTTGTTATTGAACATCTCGTACTCTGCATCCGGTAACTTATCCTGGAGCAGTTCTTCCACATTTGTCTTGTAGACGACGCCACAGGCAACCGAAGGAGCTAAAACCGGGTCCTCATAATCCATGCAGGCTTTCTGTACTCTCGCGCAGTACTCTTCCGCCTCTCCGTCCTCCGCCCCAGGAATCAGCGTGATAAACACATCGCCGTCCACGCGCCCAATCACATAATCCGGCTTGGATTCCTGTCTCAGGATATCGGCTATCGTCTTAATCAGCCTGTCGCTCTCCTCGTCGCCAAAATGGTCGTTGGCAAATTTCCAGTCGTTAATGTTCACATTGATTACGGCAACCGGGACAACCTCCGCGCTGTCAATAGCGCTCATGCGCTCCTCAAAATAATGCTTATGGTATACGCCCGTCAGCACGTCCTCATTCTCGCCCTTGGCGGTCTGTACATGCTTCACGCCCACTTTATCTTCCAGCTCATCCATATAAATAGAAGATTCCATATGTAAGTATGCCTCTTCACCCCAATGGGAAAGCATACTGGCAAACCCGTCCAGAAGATGCTCTACTTCCTGGCGCTTCTCCTGGGGCACCTTATTCGTCTCCGCATAGAGATGGGCGATGGTTCTTCCATAAACCCTGACTTTACGTCCGGGCTCCCCAACCACGTCCGGTGTGAATCCTGCAAAACCGCCCACAGACACGACCTTCTCTCCATGCCTCTCCGTAATCAGAAGAGCCGCCCCCGTCACCGCGCACAGCGCCTTGCAAAATTCCGTCAGCGTATCAAACGGATACAGATTATCCAATGCGTAATTTCTGATGTTTTCTTTAATCCTCTTCTCGAAAGAAATTGTCTTATAATTCATAATCCGTGAATTCTCCTATTCCAATATATTTTCGGTCCGTTGCATTACCATTCAGGCAATCTTCCGCTTTCGAAGCTTATAAGCCTATTTTAACAAATAAAAGCGTACTTGTGAAGCCGAAAATAATTGTTCTGATTCTTCCTTCAGGCATACAAAAGCATCTCCATATTACAAAAAAGCACTGGATAAAGGAATTGTCATTCCCGCATCCAGTGCCTCTTGTCATTTATGCTTCTTATTTATAATTCACAATCTTGCCGAAGTCAGCTTTCAGGGAAGCGCCGCCTACCAGACCGCCATCGATATCAGGCTGTCCGAACAACTCGGCCGCATTGCCTGCATTGACAGAACCGCCGTACTGGATGCGTACAGCCTCAGCCGTAGCGTCGTCATAAATCTCCGCAATGCACTCACGGATGCCCTTACATACTTCTTCCGCCTGCTCTGTGGTGGCCGTCTTGCCTGTGCCAATCGCCCAAATCGGCTCATATGCGATAACCATGCCTTTCACCTGGTCTGCGGTGATTTCTGTCAAGTCAGATTTAATCTGCAATCTAATCCAGTCCATGGTAACGCCCATCTCTCTCTGCTCCAATGTCTCGCCACAGCAAAGAATCGGTACAAGGCCCGCCTCGAAAGCTTTCTTTACTTTCTTATTAAGCAGCACGTCGTCCTCTTTGAAGTAATCACGTCTCTCGGAATGCCCGATGATAACGTATTTTGCGCCCGCATCTTTAATCATAGCTGCGGAAATCTCGCCTGTGTATGCGCCCTTCTCCTCGAAGTACATATTCTCTGCGCCTACTTCTACGTTGGTGCCTTTCACAGCCTCAACAACCGGTACGATGTCAATTGCAGGTACGCAGTATACTACGTCCACATCATCGGATTTCACCAAATCCTTCAGCTCATCACATAATTTCACTGCCTCGCTGGGAGTCATGTTCATCTTCCAGTTGCCGGCTACGATTTTCTTTCTTGCCATTTTTGTTCTCTCCTTATATACTTAATTTTCTTCCGCCACTCCAGGATTCTTTATTTGTCGTCTGCTGCCTATAACGTGGCGTTATGGCAGTTTACTCTTTGGCTGCCTATTTGTCGTCTGCTGCCATAACGCCGGGAAGCTCTTTGCCTTCCAGGAACTCTAAGGATGCACCGCCGCCTGTGGAGATATGTGACATCTTGTCTGCAAATCCTAACTGGTTAACAGCCGCCGCACTGTCGCCGCCGCCGATAATGGTTGTAGCGGAAGTCTCGGCCAGAGATTTTGCAACCGCGATGGTACCTTTTGCAAGAACCGGATTCTCAAATACGCCCATCGGTCCATTCCATACTACGGTCTTCGCAGATTTCACAGCGTCAGCGTACAGCTCCGCCGTCTTCGTACCGATATCAAGACCCTCTTTGTCAGCCGGAATCTTGTCAGCGTCCACAACTTCCACTTCAATCTCTGCGTCAATCGGGTTCGGGAAAGCGGATGCAACCGTGGTATCGATAGGGAGAAGAAGCTTCTTGCCAAGTTTCTCAGCCTTAGCCATCATCTCTTTACAGTAGTCAAGTTTCTCATCGTCCACTAAAGAATTGCCGATTTCCATTCCCTGCGCTTTCAGGAAAGTAAACGCCATACCGCCGCCGATAATGAGAGTATCGCACTTCTCGAGAAGGTTATTGATAACATTCAGCTTGTCAGCCACTTTAGCGCCGCCAAGGATTGCCACGAAAGGCCTTACCGGATTCTCAACCGCATTGCCCAGGAAATCAATTTCCTTCTGCATTAAATAACCAACAGCATTCTCGCCGCCTTTTTCGGAAATATATTTTGTAACAACTGCAACGGACGCATGAGCCCTGTGCGCGGAACCGAAAGCGTCGCATACATATACGTCTGCAAGGTCCGCCAGTTCCTTAGCGAAAGCCTCTCCCGCATCCTTGGGTTTGGTCTCCTCTTTGCCACGGAAACGCGTATTCTGAAGGAGCACTACGTCGCCTTCGTTCATCGCTGCAACGGCTGCCGTAGCCGCCTCTCCGGTTACATTGTAATCTGCCACGAAATTAACAGGCTTGCCCAATTTCTCGGAAAGTCTCTCTGCAACAGGCGCAAGGGATTCTCCCTCGTTGGGGCCGTTCTTTACTTTGCCAAGATGGGAGCAAAGGATTACTTTGCCGCCGTCGGCAATCAGTTTATTGATTGTAGGCAGAGCCGCCACAATACGTGTCTCGTCAGTAATCTTGCCCTCTTTCAACGGCACATTGAAATCGCATCTTACAAGGACGCGTTTGCCCTTCACATTAATATCATCTACGGATTTCTTATTCAAAGACATTATTCTATCCTCCTGATTTATCAACTTATATTTTTCGTTATCAGAAATTATCTTCTTCTCCCGGCCCCGTATAACCAACGACCGGAAAAAAGAGACCCGGCCCAACGGCCGAGCCTCTCTACTTTACATCCCATATACTTTTCTTCCAAGCTTCCGTGAAGTTGATTCCCTTCCGCTCTTCCGTTTATCCGAGTTTGCGAAGTTAATTTTCCCTCCGCTTATCCGAATCCGCGTAGCGAATCTCGCAAAGTTAATCCCCTTCCGCTTATTCGAGTTCGCGAAGCGAATCTCGCAAAGTTAATCTCGAAGAGATTTACTTTTTTTATGCTAACTCAGAGAAATACTTGATTGTACGAACCATCTGAGATGTGTAGCTGTTCTCGTTGTCATACCAAGAAACAACCTGAACCAGATTGTCTTCGCCAACCATAGTCTGTGTTGCATCGAAGATAGAACCATATGTGCTTCCAACGATATCGGAAGATACGATTTCATCCTCATTGTATCCGAAGGACTCTGTAGCTGCCGCTTTCATAGCTGCATTAATCTCATCCTTGGTTACGGACTTCTCAACAGTTGCTACAAGGATTGTTGTAGAACCTGTAGGAGTAGGAACACGCTGAGCGGAACCAATCAGCTTGCCGTTCAATTCAGGAATAACCAAACCGATAGCCTTTGCTGCGCCTGTGCTGTTAGGAACGATGTTAACAGCGCCTGCACGGGACCTTCTCAAATCGCCTTTCCTCTGAGGGCCGTCAAGAATCATCTGGTCGCCTGTGTATGCATGGATTGTGCTCATGATACCGGACTTGATACCAGCCAGGTCATTCAGTGCTTTAGCCATAGGAGCCAAGCAGTTTGTTGTACAGGAAGCAGCAGAAATGATAGTATCTTCAGGCTTCAATGTCTCATGGTTTACATTGTAAACGATTGTAGGAAGGTCGTTACCTGCGGGAGCAGAAATAACAACTTTTCTAGCGCCTGCATTGATGTGTGCCTGAGCTTTTGCTTTGCTTGTGTAGAAACCGGAGCACTCCAATACTACGTCAACCTTCAGCTCACCCCAAGGGCAGTTGTTTGCATCGGGCTCTTTGTAGATTTTAAGTTCCTTGCCGTCAACCGTAATGGAATCCTCGCCTGCGGATACGGTATCTGCCAGAGCGTATTTACCCTGTGAGGAATCATATTTCAACAAGTGTGCCAACATCTTAGGGCTTGTCAAATCATTGATTGCCACTACTTCATATCCTTCTGCACCGAACATCTGTCTGAATGCAAGACGACCAATACGGCCAAAACCATTAATTGCTACTCTTACTGCCATTTTTTAGTCCCTCCTAAATAATGTTTTTTATATAATTTTGCCATTCCGTCTATGTACCATACATGCATCATACACATTGGATTGGTAAAATTTAGTCAGCAAGTTTATTTTACCTAATTTGTCCCAAAAATTCAAGACGTAATTCAAAAAATGTTAGAATAAAATTACTGTTTGGGCATTTAAAAATTATTATTTCCGTGAAAAATCACAAATAATTGTATTTGCGGCGCAAATCCGTTATACTAGTACAACGAATAACCGCTAATTACCTGATATTCGCCGTACCAATATACGAACCCTCCGGTGAGCATGGCGGTACACAATCAATATAAGGAGGTTCCCATGCCAATCACAGCAGACTGTCACCTACACTCCTCTTTCTCCGGCGATTCGGATACGCCCATGGAAGAGATGATTTTACAGGGCATACGCCTTGGGCTGACCCACATGTGCTTCACGGAGCACAATGACTTCGACTATCCTGTAACCGAACCGGACCCCGCCGGGCTGTTTGAGTTAAACCCTGACGCCTATCTGTATGATTTCATAAAACTGAAAGAAAAATACGAGGGACGGATTCGCCTTTGTTTCGGGTTAGAGCTGGGGCTGCAGCCGCACCTGTCAAAACGCAACGCCGCCTTCGCAAAAGAGCACGAATATGACTTTATCATCGGTTCTTCCCATATCTGCAACGGGAAAGACCCGTATTACCCCTCCTTTTATGAAGGAAGGAAACAGGAAGACGCCTATCTGGAATATTTCGAATCCATCCTCGACAACCTGGAATCATACAATAATTTCGACGTGTACGGGCACCTGGACTACGTGGTCCGCTACGGCCCGAAGAAGGACGAAGGTTACTCTTACGAAGCATACCGGGATATCCTCGACCGTATATTAGAGCGGTTGATTGACATGGAAAAAGGCATTGAAATTAACACTGCCGGACTTGCCAAAGGTATGCGGCAGCCCAATCCCTGCACTGGAATCCTCAGGCGCTACCGCGAACTGGGCGGGGAGGTTATCACAACAGGCTCCGACGCACACAGCCCGGAACAGGTTGCCTACGCCTTCGGCCAGGCCGCGGACATACTGAAAGGCTGCGGTTTCCGGTATTATGCCACCTTCGAAAAACGCCGCCCTTCTTTCCATAAATTATAAGCCCCTGCGCTGTAAATCATATTCTATTTTTTTAAGCGCTTCTCTGCTGACAAGAAAAAATTCCGTCCCGTTTACCTGGGCTATCGCGTATGTGTCGTCATAGGCATAATAACGCTGCGTAATTTTCGGCGCTTCTTTCGTATTTCTGTGGTAAGTTACCGTCATAAGAAGCTCTCTTTGTCCGTCGCCGTCGTCTTTTGGCAGTTCTTTCTCTATAAAAATACTCATAAGCTGCGTATACAGCTCATAAAATGTCTGGCTGTCCACTTCTTCCCCGTCAAACATAAAGCGGTCATGCCCTGCCTGCATCCTAAACCTGTCCTCTGCAAACGCAATCTCCACCTCAGAAACAGTCTCGACGCTCACCACGCTTACGACTTTCAAAATACAGTCATAGGGATTGACGGCAAAAAGCTTCTCCGCCGTATCGGCATCGGCCGTCCAAATCCGCCCTGCCGCCTCCACATAATAATCCCCTTCCTCATTCCTTCCTCCAAAGCGGTAGAGAATACCCTTGTCCGGCTCCGCCTGTCCGCCCTGGTCAGTCTGGCCTTCAAAATAGGCCACATAAACGGTATCCTCCGAACCGTCCACGCCTGTCTCTTCCCACGCCGTATCCGCCGCCGGCTCCAGTTTCATCTCTGCAATCAGCCTAAAATAATCATACATCGCCTCCGTATCTACCGCCGCCATGGACCGGTACGGCACGGAAATATCCCAACAGTCAAAGGAATTTTTATACGCCCTAGGTTCATAAGAGACTGCAAAATAAGGCTCGCCGTCCTTCACCACCGACACGCCCCGAACCGCCTCCGCCCGCAGAGCTTCCGGCTGCCCCGGTTCCAAAGAAGCCTCCCAGGCTGCAAGGCTGTTTACTTCCGCCGCTGCCTCTCCCGTCTCCTGCTGCCCGTCCTGTCCCTTGCCTGCGCTTTCCTCCTGCCCGCATCCGCTAAAAATGAGAGTCCCCGCCGCCAGACAGATAACCAGTGCCATGCCCCCGCGTCCCGCTCTTTTTTTCCATACCATGATATTGCTCCCCATTTCCTGCCACATCAATCCTGCTTGCGTAAAGAGCCCGGAAAAGATTTGGCATAAACAAATTCTTCTATCGCCCGTTCTGTATCTGCTCCCTGTATTTCACCGGGGACATGCCGGTATGCTTCTTAAATGCAAGCGAAAAATAATTCATATCCCGGTAGCCCACCATAATGGAAATCTCCCCGACCTTGAGCGTCGTCGCCGCAAGCAGGGATTTGGCCTGTTCAATTCTTTTCCGGATAATATACTCATTGCATCCCTCGCCCGTGACACGCTTAAAAAGCCGCGACAGATAGTTGGGAGTCACATAATATTCCTCGGCTAAGCTTGCCACCGTCAGCTCATCGGCAAGGTTCTCATGGATTCTGCGCTTCACCTTGCTAATCAGCTCATGGACTTCCCCCTCCTCATCCTCAAACAAATTCTCTAAAAACATCGCCGTCACCTGGCATGCCCGTTCCCTGTCCGCCCCGGCCAACGCCTGCATCAGCACGCCCAGTTTCTCGTCCGCGCCGCCTCCGGTATCGCTGAAACGTGCAAAATATACCGATGAGGCAAGTTCGAAGCAGCAGCTTCTGGCATATTTGGCCGAAAGGTTATAGGATTCAACCGCCATGCTGAACCGTTCAAAAATATGCAGTATTTTCTCTTTATCCCCCACATTGTAGACAAGCGCGTTGCGGAACTCACGAAACACATCCTGGAAAATGTCTTCGCCTTTCCGGTTCCAGTCCGCCACGCACAGTTTGCCGAACTCCTCCCGCTCATGCTCCAATGCAAAAACAGCGTCATTGTAAGATATGCGCAGGTTTTCAATCCCCTTCTTGACGCTTCCCCAAATCATCCGCGGTTTCGTCTCCAGCTCATCATTCAATATCTCCATAAGCTGCTTGGCCAGTTCGCTCTCCTCGCGTCCCTCGTCGCAAAAAAATGCTATGGCGATGCGGTTCCTTTCATCCGAGAAAGTAATTCCATGTTTTGGCCCGTCAACCATCCCGATGCATATTTGCTTCACCGTCTGCATACGGAACCCCTCCCCGTCCAGTTCTTCCTCATTGGAAAGCCCCGGAACCAATATGCCAATCCGCATTGCCTGATTCTCCTCCAGGCAAAATTCCCGGCGGAACACATCCGCCCTCTCCTCGGAATCCTTTTTCCCCATAACGAGGGAGCGCATAAACCCTTCCAGTTCCATCTGTTGTTTGGTGCCCTGGGCCCGGCTCGCCGTAAGGCGGTTCTCCTGCTTAATCCGGCGCTCCTCGAGACATTCCACCTGCGCCATGATGCTTTTTTCAAGCTCCGTCTCATCAATAGGCTTGAGCAGAAAATCATGTACCTGGAGTTGCAGCGCCTGCCTGGCATACTCAAACCGGTCATAGCCCGTAAGCACAATGACCCGCATGCCGATGTTCTTCTCTCTGATTTGCCCTACCAGTTCAAGCCCCGACATCTCGGCCATGCTGATATCCGTTATCATGATATGGGGATGATGCCCTTCAATCACTGCCGCCGCTTCCTTCGCCGAAGCCGCCGTATACACTTCCGTGATTCCCATCTGCTCCCATGGCATCGCATTCTTGATGCCCATACGAATCATTTGCTCATCATCCACAATCAAAATTTTATATTTCGTATTTATTGCCATATCTCTCACCCAATACAGTAATACCTGTAAAACGCAAACTTATGTGACCGGCAGTTCACTCTCCGTATACCCCCCCCCCGAACTCCTTCGGAAGCCATATCTCCACACAGACGCCTCCATCGTTATTTCGTAAAAAGTTAAGCCCATACTGTTTCCCATATATCAGCTCAATCCTTTTATTGATATTCGTAATCCCATATCCCACATCCTGCGCCGCCTCCGATATGTTCCGGTTGATATAGGCAATCCGTTCCTCATCCATGCCCACGCCGTCGTCCGACACCGTCAGGCAGACCGCATCCTCTTTTTCACAGACGGCGATTTCTATCTTCCCCTTTACGCCCTCTTTCACCCGGATTCCATGATAAATGGAATTTTCCACAAGCGGCTGCAGCGTCAGCTTGGGTATCTTCACGGAGGCATATTCCTCCGGTATGTCCTCAATGAAGGTAATAATGTTCCCGTAGCGCATATTTTGTATAATCAGATAATTCCTGATATGCTCCAACTCCATCTCCAGCGTAATGATTTCTTTGCCCTCGCTTAGACATATCCGATAGTACTGCGCCAGAGCTTTTACCATCGTGGAAATTTCCCCATTGCCGCCCGCCAATGCCTGCCAGTGGATACACTCCAATGTATTGTACAGAAAATGGGGCTGTATCTGCGACTGCAGGGCGACGAAACGCATCCTGTCAAGCTCCCTTTGTTCTTCCTTGACACGCTCCATCAGGACGTCAATCTCGTCCATCATAATGTTAAATCCGTCCGCCAGCTTCCTTCCGTCGCTGTCCATCTCGTCCACTTCGATACGGGTCCCCAAATCTCCCTGGGAAACGTCGTTCATCTTGCCGACAACCTTATTGATGGGACGGTACAGTCTTTTTGTGATATTCCTCGCAAGGGTAAGCGCTATGCCCGTCGCCGCCAGTGTCACGAACACAAGGAGAAGGACTGTGCTGAAACAATTCTGGTACAGCGACCATGCCGGAACTTCATTGACAATATAAAAATTCCAGTCGCTTACCCTGCGGTAGCTGACCAGTTTTCCGCCCCTCCAGAACATGCCTTCTTTTCCTGTGACCTTATCCCAGAAGCTGACCCGCTTCCCTATCTTCTCTTCGTCCTGCATGGACACGATATTGCCATCCACGTCTGTCAGGTACAGATTGGAGCTGTACTGTAAATCCCTCTGGCCAAAACGCTGCAGAAGATTATCGTCCAGATTCACGATAATCATGCCGTTGCTGGTCACCATTTTGGTCACGGAATAGGCAGGAAAATACAGTGTCAGCGTATATTTTCTCCCCTTATAATAGTTATTGGAAAAGCTGACCCGCAGAGTGCCCGTAGTCTTCGCCTGGATGCTCTCCTCATAGTCCTTCTTGTACATCGTCTCGAAGCCGCTCTCGCTTATGGCATTGTTGCCGTTATAAACAAACTGTTCTAAATGTTCATTCGTCACGGCTATAAAATTAGCGTTGTGCTGCGTGTAGAGCATATTCAGGAAGGAGCTGTAGACATTTCCCATCTCCTGGTACAGCTCCTCCTGCTCCCTGCTCTCGCAGTAATTCTGCACATGGGGGTCTAAGATAATGGATATGGCAAGCGCCTTATACTGCTCTAAATTATCTTCGTAGTCTTCCGCCAGGAACATAAGCTGCTCCGCCACATACCGACTGTTCTGGTCCGTGATGGACACAATATAGGAAGAAGTGGATATCACAATTGCCGACACCGTAATCACTGCAATTGTCCAGATGATGACGTAATCCATCTTTTTCGCAAAATCCCAGCTCTTATTCCACTTCTCCCAAAACAACATATCCTACCCTCTCTGAAACTTCATGTTTTAACCTTTGACCGCCCCCGCCGTCATGCCCTTCACAAGCTTATCCTGAGCAAAGATAAACAGGATAATCATCGGCAGCACCGTCAAAGTCAGCACCGACATAATCATGGGCGTATTCATGGAATACTGGCCCTGGAAATCCCACACCGCAAGAGGCAACGTCCTGTTCTTTGGCGACTGCGTCAATGTATAGGCGAAACTGAACTCATTCCAGATATTGACGCCGTTATATATGGCAAGCGTGGATAACCCGGGCTTGGCAAGCGGCAATATCATAGTGAAGAACATCCTGTACTTGTTACAGCCGTCTATTTCCGCCGACTCCTCGATTTCCTTCGGAATCCCCATCATGAAACTTGTCAGGATAAAGACGGAAATCGGCAGCGCGAATGCAACATTCGGCCCAATCATCGCCCAGATTGTGTCATAAATCCCCAGGCTCTTCGTCATCTGGAAGACGGGAATCAACGTAATGTGAATCGGAATCGCCATACATGCCACAATCAGCGCATACACGAACCCATTCATGCGGAACTTGAAACGCGCCAGCGGATAAGCCGCGCAGGCCGCTATAAACAGGACTAACAGTAGCGACAGACAAAGTACAAACACACTGTTGCCGAAATACCGCACAAATCCGCCGCTCAACACTTCCTGGTAATTCGTAAAATTCAGCTTCTCCGGTGGCGAGAAGACCCCCTTCGTGAGCATTTCAAATTTTCCTTTAAAGGAATTAAACACCATAAACACAAAAGGCATAAAAGCCGCAAAGAGCGCAACCACCGCAAGCGCCGTCGCTATGGCCCAGCTTATTCTGCTTTTTATTCTATTCTCTGCATATTGTTTTTCCATCTGCACGCCCCTCCTACTCTTCTTCTTTTCTGCCGTTAATCGCACGCATCGTCACCAATGACAGAAGTGTAATCAGAATGAACATGCCGCCCGCTATCGCCGAGCCGTAGCCCATGTTAAACTGCGCGAAAGCATTCTTATACATATAGGTTGCCATCAGTTCCGTAGCAGTTCCCGGCCCGCCGCCTGTCATAACATAAATCAGGTCGAAATATTTCAGGGAACCTACCATAGACAGAATCGCCGCGCTCTTGATAGAGGGCATCAGAAGCGGCAGGGCAATCCGCCAGAAGTACTGTCCCTTGGTCGCTCCGTCAATCAGCGACGCCTCGTAGACATCCTCCGACACGTTTGTGTACGCCGCCATGCAGTATACCATGTAAAAAGGTATAAACTGCCATGCGATGACAAAGATAACCGTCATAAGCGCCGTATTCTTATTGCCCAGAAGGTCAATATTGCCTCCTCCGAACAGTTGGGAGACTGCACTAATCATACCACCATTGGCCGCCAGTGCATAGTTGAAGAGAAACCCAATCGCCACCGAGGACATCAACATCGGGATAAACCACAGAACTTTGCACACCGTCCCCTTTTTCCCTACAAATTCAATGAAAGTCGCCTCTGCTAGTCCAATCGGTATCTGGATAATGATAGACATAACCATAATGATAATATTATTCCGAAACGCAAACCAGAAATCTCTGTCCCCAACCAGTTTTATCCAGTTTGAAATACCTACAAAAGTTTTCTCGGCCGCAATACCGTTCCATCTATATGTACTAATCAGAAAAGAATCAACAATCGGATAAAAAATAAAAACGCTCAAAATCAAGAGTACCGGAAGCAGAAACACAAGCGCGGCAATGTTCGTGCTTCTCCGCCTGCGTCCGCCTAACGAGTTTGCCTTGTCTTTCATATATGCCATACCCCTTTCAAGCATAAGAGGGGGAACCCTCCCCCTCCTATGACTTCGTACTATATGTTTCTATTTGCCAGAGAGATATTCTGTCTGCGCTGCTTGCATCTTCTGGTTCGCTTCCTCAGGCGTCATGGTCAGCCCGAAGACTTCCTGATTGCCATCCAGATGTGCGTTGGCAACTGTAGGATTCAGATACTGGTCATACCAAAGCTGCACCGCGGAGGCATTGTTCGCCGCCTCGATAATCGACTTGGAAACCGGGTCTGTAATCATCGCGTCCACGCCCGTTACCGGGGGAATCAGGCTTGCGCCTACCATGTACTCGATTGTCTCGTCACTGGAAAGGTATGTGGCAAACTCAAACGCCGCATCCAGCTTCTCCCCTGTACAGTTGAAAGATACAAACTGGTCGCCCATGGTGCCGCACAGGATTGACGCGTCCGCACCGGAATCGTCCACTGCCGGGAAGGAGAACCAACCGACCTTGCTGTAGAAATCATTTCCCGCGTCTTCGCTGTCTGTCTTAAAAGCCGCCGTATTCCAGGAACCTGTCAGATACATCGCCGCTTCTTCCGTATAGAAGAAAGATTTCGCCTGTCCGTCGTCCTCGCTCATGGAGTTAAAGCCCTCCGGGAAATATCCCTTGTTAACCCATTCCTGAATCTTCTCGCCCGCATATACGAAGCACTCGTCCTCAAACGTGCCGTCGCCTGCAGACGCTTTCTGGAAAGGCTCTAATCCGCCTTTTCTCGCCGCAAGGCACTGGAAGTACATGGAGCCAGTCCACTTCGGGCCATTGGCCAGCGTAAACGGAATAATGCCGTTTTCCATGAATTTGTCACATGCCGCCTCAAGCTCAGAAACGGTAGTCGGAACGCTCACGCCGCACTGTTCAAACAAATCTTTGTTATAATAAATGCCTGCAATAGAGATATTCTTAACCGGAATCGCGTAAATCTTACCGTTGTAGCTCGCCTGTTCCAAGGCGCCTTCCATGAAACGCTCTTTCAAGCCATACTTCTCATACAAATCATCCAAGGGCTGTGCATAGCCGGAATCGATATACTCGTTCATCGGGCCGCCGGACCATGTGGTGTACATGTCAGGACATTCTCCTGAACTCATGGCAATGACCAGTTTCTCCTTGTACTTGTCGTTCTGTGTAGGGATATTCTCGATGGTATAGCCGCTCTGGGAATTTTCCATAAACTGGTTGATTGCCATCTCATAGGTTTCCTTATCCGCGCCCTCGGTTCCCACATTCCAGAATGTGATAACCTTATCCCCAGAATCGGAGCTGCCTGCATCCGCCGTTTCTTCCGAACCGCCTGCCGCCTCGCCGGACGCGCCTGTATCAGCCGCTTCTGCCCCGCCGTCCTGGCTTGCTGCCGTATCGCTGCCACCGCCGCATGCCGTCATGGGAAGGCACATACATACCGTCAAGCCCACTGCCATAAGAGATTTCATTCTTTTTTTCATACTTTTTCTCTCCCTTTCTTAGATTATAAGTGATTGAATCTTCATGAATTAATCATACCAGACCGAATTTTCCCATTCCATTTAATAATGTGTCACAATTCTATAAAAATCTTACCATTTACGCCCTGATTCCCATGCAAAAGCGCCGCCTCTCGCAGACTGTTTTCAAAAAGAGACACAAAAAAAGACAAGTTTCCCAAAGAATTTTCTTCTCCTTTAGGAAACTTGCCGGTAGGGTTTTACTGATGCACAAATCACGGTACTTCCCGTCTTATAGCAGGCTCTAACCCCATACTCTGATTCTGTTCATCCCCTGCTTCAATTCCGCAAACGGGCCTGCAAGAACCTGTCCGCCGCGCTTCTTGCCACAATAGTCCTCATCGAAGACAATCTCTTCCCCGGCAGGCGTCTCATACGCCCCTTCCGTAATCCGGGTCATTCCAAAGGATGCGGAATGAAGTACCTTATCCCACTCTTTTAACAAGGCGTCCGATGCGGTAATTTCAAGCCAGGTTGCATTCTCTTCCTCCACAATATGCACCTGCGGGTCATCTTTGGAAATTTCATATTCATTCTCCCGTTCAAAGTTCTTAGCGCCTTTCAGGTAACAGTTCTGTCCGATATAGGCAGGCTGTTTCACAAGCAGGAACATCTCCAGGTCGCCGTTGCCCTGCGCCAGAACCTGTTCAATATATTCCTCCAGAGACACCGTGCTTCCCTGATAGCCTTCCGTCCCATATGTGGACTGTTCCGTATAAGTCTGCGCCCCGCCTAAGAAGATATTGCGGTACAGCCTGTCGTCGCCGCCGTATACAACCGTGCTGCCTGCCACCTCCGTGGTATGCGGATAATGATACGGCGTGGAACGGTCCGGAACCGGCTCTCTGCGCATCGTGCCGCAGCAGAGATTATGGATATATGCCCCGCCCTGCGCAATGTTGTCGAAATTATAATCCGATGCAAAAATATTGTTGTCCACCACATACGGGCCATGGGTTACCTCAATCATCAAATCCCTGTCATTGTTATAATAAAGGTTACTGCTCACGCGCGCGCCCTGCGCCTGCCAGTCAAGCCATGTGCCAAGGGTGCTGTTATGGATATTGTTATGATGAATCTGCACGTCAATCGCCGCATGAAGCTTGATGCCTGCAATCTCATAACCGAAAAACTCATGCTTCACCGCAATGTTATAAATATGGTTCCCGTATATCTGGCTGAACACGCATCCCATATGGCCAACAATGCCATTCTGCCCGCAGTCATAAATCACATTGTTCCTGATAACATGGGAACCGATTGTCTCCTTGCTCCATCCGATATGGCGCGCACGGAAAACCGCCTCCATCTGATACTGGTATCCCGGTTTTCTGTGTGTCCTCGTACATAGATTATGCCCGGTGGACTCCTCCTTACCTATGCTGATTCCACTGCACTTCGCATCATGGATGATATTGTTCTCGATAATCCAGCCTTTGCTCCAGTTGACGCCCAAAAGCCCCGGCTGGTCCGCCGTCGGCGGCGTCCAGGGGCAGGCTGCCTGCGCCATCTCGAAACCGGACACCGTGATATAGTTCCTTCCCGTCTTCACCGGATAGAAACAACATTTACGCACATTTATCTCTACAAGCTCTTTGTTCGGGTCCGCCCCCTGGAAATTGGCGTAAATCGTGGTTGTGTCCTCATCCGTCTCGCAACACCACTGGTACACGGAATCTTCCGGATGAAGAAGCGGCTCCGCATGGTTTGTCCATGGTGGATTCACGCCCTCCGTGCGCATGACAGGATTCTTCACATCCTCCAGCGTCTCCGCCTCATAAAAAGACTTCCCGTTCAGGTACACATCGCCCGGATGAAGAATGTCCCCTTCCGGCGCGACAAACCAGTCGCCGCCAAGAATTTCTTTGTAAGGATTATAATTCCCAAACATGCTGTTAGGAAGCGTCGCCTTCCAGACCGTTCCTTCCACGTTCTCCCAACAGGTAATCCGCTCCGAACCTTTGATGACAACTTTCTCCCCTTCGGCCGCACGGTAAACGATACGGTCAAATTCACTGGCCCCGCCATTCTCAGGTTTTACCCATTCCCGGTATTCCCCTTCATGTACAATGACCGTATCTCCCGGCGCCGCAAGCGCCGCCGCCCTGGAAATCGTCGCGAAAGGCTTTTGTGCACTGCCTTCATTGCTGTCGCAGCCTGTGACAGCCACATGGTATTCTCTTCTCATATGCTACCTCCCAATCTGTATACTTGCTGCTATTGTCCAGTATACTCTATCTTTCCCCGCCGTCTCAAGACGATTATTGAGGGATTTATCTACAAAAATGTGTCTCCTGTCCGGATACCCAAAAACTTCTCTATCAAGTAAATAAAAAGAGGCTGCCGCTAATTTGCAGCAACCCCTCTATGCCTCCAAACGGACACCCGGTAACAGCTACCCAATGCCTAAATCACAAACTGCTCCATCAAACCAACCATCGTCTCAACCTGAGTCTTCTGCTCTTCGCTGACCGCCGCTGTCTCCTGCGATGCGGCCGAATTATTGTCCACAACAGCGGAAACCTGCTCAACGCTCGCATTCACGTCACGCATACGCTCCGTATCTTGCTTGAGCATCACCACAATCTGCTCCATCTTCTGCGTGGCTTCCTTCGCCTCCGACATGACTTCATTCATGTTGGATACAGTCTCATCCGCAATCACGATACCCTTATCCATTGCCGTAACCGTCATCTCAATCAATTCCGTCGTCTTGCCGGCCGCCTTCGCCGATTCATTCGCCAGATTCTTAACCTGTTCCGCCACAACAGCAAAGCCTCTCCCCGCCTCTCCTGCTCTTGCCGCCTCAATCGCCGCATTCAACGCCAGGAGATTGGTCTGTGACGCAATATCCTCGATGGCTCCGATAATCGTGCTGATTTGTTCCGAACAATTGCTGATTTCCTGAATGGCGTCCTTCAAATCCTGCATCTTCTGGTTACCATTCGCCAGTGTCATACCTGCCTTGGCCGCCATCTTCGCAGATTCTTCCGCCGCCTGGCTGTTATGCTCCATACTCTTTGTCATATCCTCAAATACGGCAAGCAATTCCGATACCTGGGTAGCCTGCGCCGTACATCCATGCGCCATATCTTCCGCGGCATATGCAAGCTGCCCGGAACCGCTGTCAATCTGCTTGGAAACATTGCGGATTGTAAGGAGCGTCTCCCGCATCTTCTCGCCTATCTTCTGGAAAGATTCTTTAATCGTGATAAATTCTCCCACATACTCCTGCTCAATATGGATATTGTAATTCCCGTTTCCCATCTGCTCAAGTATCTGCGTAATTTCTTCCACCATAGCAAGCAGGTTCCTCTTCATAAAGGCAATGGCGCCAACCATCCTGCCTACTTCGCTCTCGTCCTCCTCCAATTCTAAAGCCGTGCGGAAATTGCCTTCCGCAAGCACCTCCATCTGCTCCGATACTTTCTGGATTGGCTCTAAGAGTTCTCTCTCGGCGAACCTGATAATCCTGATAAACTGTTTCACAACATAGATAAAGGAGAGTGCAAACATAAAACCAAAGATAAGCTGTAAAATTTTCATGGCAATCTGCTGACGGTCTTTCCTTGCCAGGATTGTGGCAATCGTCTCGTCCGTCTGCGTATTAATTTTCTTCACGGTCTCTCCGTACTCATCACTGAATACGCATGCCTGTGCCGCTTCCAAATCCCCCGCCTGCACATAGTCGATTGCCTCTACCTCCAACGGGACAAGCCCCTCGGACATACCCGAAATCGAATTCAGGCTTTCCCATTCTTTCTCGGAGATACCGCATGTATGTAATATTTCGATTGCCTTCTCACGGTTCTGGTCTACATTCAGCTCCTTCATGTAATCATCGTAATACCCATCTTCCCCGGTGGCGGCATAGGACTGTATCTCATACGTCAATGTACGCGAACCGATTCTGTACTGGTTCAGCGCGGACATCGTATTAAGCTGGGCGCTGTTGATACTTGATGTTCCTATGTTTAACACAATGAAGCCAAGCAGCAGCGCCGCGCCGATTCCCACCGCAATAAAAGCCTGGCGAACCAACTTATGAAGTATGGCTGACTGACTTTTATTACCTGATACCTTGTTTTCTTCTTTTCCCATTGTTTTTCCCCCAACTGATAAAATAATTGTCGCTGATATCCGGCTATACCGCAAGTTTTCTGTCGCGGACGCCTTCTTCCTTAGTTTTTATTATATCGGCAAAATAACTTAACATCAAGTCTCTGGCAATCTTTTTTTGTATATTTTATCTATTTTCAATACGAAAACTTTCTAAAAAATATTCCCTGCACAGTATTCACCAACCGCCCCACATATCCGATAAAAACTTTAACAGATACAAGAATCATTCAAATATAAAGGAGGCGGCACGTGATGTCTGTTGAATATGCAATGAAACAGGTTTTAGATTCCATGGAAAACTCTGTCAAGCTGCGCAGCCAGGCCAGGGCCGAACGCAGAGCGGAAGAAGCGAAGAATGCAAAGAAGGATTTTGAGCAAAAGCTGATGGCGGCCGAAGCTGCCAAGACGGAGCTTGACAGCCTGGCCATGAAGGCAAAAGGCGCCCAGGATGCAGTCTTAAGGGACCAGTTGATGGGTTTCATGATGGCTGGATTTTAACGGATGAAATTCGTCCTCTCAAAGGGCTCTTTCTCAGGCAGTCCGTATGCCTCCTTGCCAAGGGCGATGCTTTTCATAAGAAACGCCATATTTCTTGCAAGGGTGCGCATACTCTGCAGCCCTTCTGCGTCCTGCTTCGCCTCGCCCGGCGTTCTTCCATGGATGCTGTTCCAATACTGCCCTGACGCAACCGGCATACCTGCAATCGTGAAGAACTTATTCAGTTCGTCGAAAGTGGCCGATAACCCTCCTCTGCGGGCGGCGACCACACTTGCGCCGACTTTCATTGTCTTATCAAAATGCGTACTGTAGAAGAGTCTTGTCAAAAATGCCACCAGCGTCGCATTTGCCGATGCATAATATACCGGGCTTCCCACCACCAGGCCGTCGCATTCCTCAAATTTCGCCGCCGTCTCGTTTACCAAATCTTCAAACACGCATCTGCCTTTCTGCGCGCAGGCGCCGCAGGCGATGCATCCCCGTATGTCCTTGTTTCCCACATGAAGAATCTCTGTCTCGATTCCTTCCTGCGCAAAAACTGCCTCCATCTCGTGAAGCGCTACGTATGTATTGCCTGTTGGATGCGGGCTTCCGTTAATCATCAATACTTTCATGGTCACCATTCCTTTCTTTTTGCATATGCTAAATCCTGTGCCAATATCCATATTAGCACAGGACTGCTTTCTTTGCCATACATCATGCCTCTTTGGCATGGCCTGCAATTTATCCCTTTAGTTTCGCGCTAAAATCCGCCATTGCCTCCGAAATCTTAATCTGCTGGGGACATACCGCCTCACAGCTGCGGCATCCGATGCACGCCGAGGGCTGTTTATCCTCCGGCACGGCCGAGAGCGCCATCGGCGCGATAAATCCGCCTCCGGTAAAATTATGTTCATTGTATAATTCAATCAATGAAGGAATGTCAATCCCTTTCGGACAATGGCTCGTACAGTACCTGCATGCCGTACAAGGAAGTCTGTCTTGTCTCACCATGTCGTCCGCTATGCCAAGCAGCGTCTCCATCTCCGCACTGTTCAGCTTCTTTTCCGTCTCATAAGTCCTTATGTTCTCCTGAAGCTGTTCCATGTTGGACATGCCCGACAGTGTCACGACCACGCCCTCAATGCTCTGTAAAAACCGGAACGCCCATGCAGGAATGCTTTCATCGGGCCTTAAAGCCGACAGCTTCTGGGCCTCCGCGTCAGACAGCCTGACAAGCCTTCCGCCGCGCAGCGGTTCCATAACCCATACCGGAATGTTGTATTCTTTTAACAATTCCACCTTCGCCTTGGCATTCTGGAACGACCAGTCCAGCCAATTGAGCTGTATCTGGCAAAACTCCATCTTCTCCCCGTAAGCGTCCAGAAAACGCTTCATTACGTCATAGCTTCCATGGGCCGAGAATCCAAGATGACGGATTCTTCCATTCTCCTTCTGCTTCAAAAGATAATCATATATGCCGTATTTCGGGTCCAGATAGGCGTCGATGTTCATCTCGCACACGTTGTGGAACAGATAAAAATCGAAATATTCCACCTGGCATTTCACAAGCTGTTTCTCGAAAATTTCCTCCACCTTATCCATATTGGAAAGGTCATAGCCCGGGAATTTCGTCGCCAGGTAAAAACTCTCTCTCGGATATTTAGAAAGGCTACGCCCCATCACTGTCTCCGAATTGCCCTCATGATATCCCCATGCAGTGTCATAATAATTGATACCCTTCTCCATGGCGCAGGCAACCATCTCGTCCGCCAACGCCTCGTTGATATCCCCGTCGCTTTCTCCGGTAGGCAGGCGCATTGCGCCGAAACCTAACGCCGACAATTTTAAATCCTGAAATTCTCTGTAAATCATTTTTACCCTCCATTCTACGCTGATGTGCTCCCGGAATCTCCCAAACACATAGGAACCACGGGAGTACATACTGTTTTTGTGTTACGCGCAACACTTTCCTTTCACGATAATCTCGCCATGGGCATCCGCATCATCCTGTATGATTTCGCCGACTTCCGGAACTTGTATTTTCCCCGACGCCGGATTCTTGATGCTCATCACCGGCGTGGTAATCACCGCCTCCACTTCCGATTTCTCAAAACACAAATCCGTGTCAACCATCTCACAATGAATGAGTTTCAGGTTCTTACAGTAGCAAAGAGGCTGCGTACCGATAATCTTACAGTTCTCGAACGTCACATTCTCACAGTACCATGCCAGATATTCTCCCTTAACGACGCAGTTCCTGACCGTCACATTCTTCGCATGCCAGAACGCATCCTTCGTATCGAAGACGCAATCCTCAAACACCGAATCCTGAATGTACTGGAAGGAATATTTTCCTTTTAGCTCCACGCCCCGGAAGCGCAGCCTGTCGGAACGCATCATAAAATATTCGCCCTGCACGCTACAGTCTTTCATCTCGATATCCCGAACGGACCAACCAAATTCCGGTGAAATCACGTCGCATCCGCTCATCTTCACCCGGCTGCACTCCCGCAGGGCTTTAATCCCGTGCATCTTCGTATCCGTAATCGTAATGTCATCGGAATACCACAATGCCGCGCGGCACAGCTCTGTCATCTCCGAGCCAGTAATCTCCAACGTCTGGTCATGCCAGAACGGATAACGCAAATTGAAGAAGCAGTCCGCCACATGCACATCGCTACTTTCCTTTAAAGCGCTCTCGCCGTCCGCCGGGCCGTCAAAAGAACAATTCTTAAGCGAAACCCCTTTGCTCGCATACAACGCCCGCTCTACATCGAACGTTTCATTTACAATTGTTTTCATAATTACTGCTCCCTTCCTTAATATTCCACCCTGAAACCAAACTTCGCACTTCTTGACGAAATGCCCTCTGGCATGAGTCTTAGAAGTACTTCTCACACTACTATACAACATCTTAACACACATCACAAATACCCATGTTGAATGTCTTCATATGCCTCAAAAGTATAATGACGCCCTACAATCTGCTATGCACATATCTCTCCCGGTATTTCCTGGGCGTGTCCCCGGTGTACTGTCGGAACATCTTCGTAAAATAGCTCTGGGAGGAAAAAGCGAAGGCCGCGCTGACCTCGGCACATGAACAGTCCGAACCAAGCAGCATATTCTGCGCCGCGTTGAGCTTACTTTCCATAATATACTCTGTCACCGTTTTCCCTGTCTCTTTCTTAAAAAGCGAGGACAGGTAATCCGGGTTCTTATGCACTCTTTCCGCGATATCCGCCACGCGGATAACCTGGTTCAGATGATGGGAAATATAATCCATGCACTGCATCACCGTCTTGGAATAGATTTTCCCTCTTTTCAGATTCGCCATATAGTTTGTAAAATATCCGACAGCTTCCTCATGGAGCGCGCTCACCTCTTCTATGCTCTTACATCTATCCATAAGCTGGATATAATAGTCGCTCGAAGTGTACGCTTTCTCACTGTCCATTCCTCCCGTAATCGCAAACCGTATTATGAGAGTCATGGACGCCACGAACAGATATTTCATATTCGTCAACGGTTCATCCGACAAATGCCCTTGCTTCCGGGCGCAAAAACCCTGGCGCGCCTCTTCCACCGCCCGGAAATCCCCATCCCGCACATGCCGGTACATGCGCATCTCTTCTTCGTAATCACTGTGATGGAAATCATTCTCCCGGTTTACGTGCTCCAGATAGGAAATTTGCTGCGTTATTTTCCTTCTCATCACCAAGCTGCCCCGGACACAGAAAACATTGCGCCCGCCTTTCTGAAATACTCCGTTCTTATATGTATATTTTATATAAGAATACTATCATTTTCCCAGGAATTTTTATAGATTAATTCTTGGTTTTTTACCATAATCGTTATATAAAAAGAATAGAAAGGAAAGGTAAAAGCATGAACAGAACACTGAAAGAATTTAAACTGCCCGGCGCTCCTTCACAGGCCGTACAGCCACATGAGCCCCTGCACCGCGAGGTTGCCAGGAAAGCCGCTGAGGAAGGTTTCGTCCTTCTCAAGAACGAACACCAGATACTGCCCGTTGCAAAGGGCACGAAACTGGCGCTCTACGGTCCCGGCGCCTCCAACCCCATCAAAGGCGGGACCGGTTCCGGCGATGTGAACGAGCGTGAAGTGGTAAACATCTGCGACGGATTAAAGCAGGCCGGCTATGAAATCACCACCGAAGAGTGGATTGACCGTTTCCGGAAACAGTATGAGCAGTCACGCCTGGAATGGCGCCAGAAAATATGGGATGAAGTCGACAAAGCCGAAGACGCCACGATGGCATTTTTCAACGCATACGCCTCCATGCAGTACGCTATGCCCGCAGGCGATATACCCACAAAGACCGATGCCGAGACCGCCGTATATGTTATCAGCCGTATTGCGGGCGAGGCGGCCGACCGTTTTGATAAGGGAAACGATTACTATTTAAGCGACGAAGAGGCGGAAATCTTAAAGACCATCTGTACCCTTTACAAAAACGTGATTGTCCTCATTAACTCCGGCGGCATCATCGACCTTTCTTTCCTGGATACATACAAAAATATTTTCGGCGTGGCGCTTATCTCCCAGCCGGGCATGGAAACAGGAAATGCAGTCGCTTCCATGTTCACAGGAAAAGTAACGCCCAGCGGAAAACTCACCGACACATGGGCATACAAATATGAAGATTATCCGAACTCCAAAACCTTCTCGCACAACAACGGCAACGTGCAGACCGAGAAATATGAGGAAGGCATCTATGTAGGATACCGTTATTTCGATACTTTCCAGATTCCGGTACGTTATCCCTTCGGCTATGGACTGTCCTACACGGATTTTGACACCACAGTCAAGGATATCGCCAAGGCGTCCGAGGATTCCGTCCGCGTGACAGTCAATGTAACAAATACCGGAAGCGTCTACGGCGGCAAAGAAGTGGTGCAAGTCTACGCATCCTGCCCGCAGGATAAGATGGAGAAAGAATACCGCCGTCTGGCAGGTTTCGCGAAGACGAAACTGCTTGCACCGGGGCAGTCTCAGGAATTATCCATCGAAATCCCGCTTTATACCCTCGCGTCCTTCTGCGACAAGACGCCCGGATGGGTTCTTGAAAAAGGCGTGTACGGACTGTTCGTAGGAAACAGTATCGCCGACGCCTCCCTGGCAGGCGCCTTCCATCTGGATGAAGACGCGCTGCTTGTCAAGACAGAGCATATCTGTCCGCTAAAAGAAGACTTGAAAGAGTTAACCGCTTCTAAGGAATCTGTGGCTGCGCTGAGAAATGCCTGGCTTGCAGAGGCCGGCAAAACGCCTGCCCTGACATTTAACGCCTCCGCTTTACGGACAGAAACAATCGTCTACGGCAAAGAACAGGATAATATCTCTCCCGAAGTGCGCCAGTTTGTGGATTCCTTAAGCACCGACCAACTGGTTCTTCTCGCTACCGGAGACCCTGGCAAGAGCCAGAACGCCGATGACGAGCAAAAAGACAGTGCGCTTGGTTCCGCAGGTATCTCCGTTCCCGGCTCTGCTGCACAGACAAGCAGTTGTGCCCTGGCGGACAAGAACCTGTCGCCCATCGTCCTGGCCGACGGGCCTGCCGGGCTGCGCCTGCTCCAGAGTTATCCGGTAGCAGACGGGGAAATCCAACCCGTTCCTTTCGAAATGAGCATTGAACATGGCTTTCTTGTAAAAAATGCCGACTTCGGCGACGCCGAGCTTTATCATCAGTACTGCACCGCTTTCCCCATCGGTACGTTGCTTGCACAGAGCTGGGACAAAGAAGTGCTGCAAGAAGTAGGTAAGGCTGTTGCGGAGGAGATGAACCTGTTCTACGTGACCCTCTGGCTTGCCCCAGGCATGAATATTCACCGTAATCCTCTGTGCGGAAGAAACTTCGAATATTATTCCGAAGACCCGCTTCTCGCCGGCAAGATGGCTGCTGCCATGACAGACGGCGTACAGTCCGTATACGGATGCGGGACTACAATCAAGCACTTTGCATGTAATAACCAGGAAGATAACCGCATGGGCTCCGACTCCGTCATCTCCGAGCGGACCTTGCGTGAAATCTATCTGAAAGGATTCGAGATTGCCGTAAAAGAAAGCCAGCCCATGTCCATCATGACAAGCTACAACCTGGTAAACGGCATCCATGCCGCCAACAACTATGACCTGTGCACGAAGGCAGCCCGCGACGAATGGGGCTTTAAGGGTGTCTTCATGACCGACTGGACTACCACCCAGAACGGCCCTGACTGTACCGCGTCCGGTTGTATGCGCGCCGGAAACGACCTGGTTATGCCTGGCGTGCCGGGTGACCATGACAATATCCGCGCCGCTTTGGAAGACGGAAGCCTGTCGCTAGATGAGCTGAAACTTCGTATTGCGCATCTTGTTGATATTGTGTGGAAATCTAATCGGTATGAGGCGTGAGAAAGATTAATCTGCTTCGCAAACTCGAAAATATCCGAGAACATTCCTAAATAAGGCAAATAAGGCGGCACAGTTTTTTCTGTGCCGCCTGTTCGTCTCTCATCCTCTTTCAAACTCTTTTGCCACATCCGCCACCTCTTCTTGAAGATATACTTCTGCATACTGTTCCCTGAAAACAATTCCTTTATCCCTCTAATGATACATATTTCTGTAACGCAGGATATTCACTGGCATGTTCACGCACATAACATCTTTTAAATGCAGCAAATGCAGATTCACGTCGCAACAAACTGCAAATTGTCCGCAGCAATACTTTAGAATCAGGATTTTTATGTAATTTTTCAAGGTGTCTGTATAAAATATTCATTTCTTGTTGAAGTAACTTTAACCTTGCATCACTTTTATATATCCTCATCCCTGTATTTTTTAAAGAAAAAGTTTCTGTTACTAACAACGCAGTCCTCTTACATGTCTCATCATCCAAATCCATTGCACTGACCACCACGTCATCATTTTCCACTTGAAAATGCAGATATTTCTCCGGCTCCTGTCTACAGCAGTCTATAATCCCCGCATCATATTTACTATTATTCTTAATACCATTACAATGTCCGCATGACCAGA
This sequence comes from uncultured Lachnospiraceae bacterium, assembly GCA_947172645.1. Taxonomy (GTDB): domain Bacteria; phylum Bacillota; class Clostridia; order Lachnospirales; family Lachnospiraceae; genus UBA3282. The sequence continues at coordinate 50,931 of CAMWBY010000012.1, forward strand.
AAAGATTTTCCCAATCAAATTTTCTCTCCGGATATTTTCCATTTTTATGAGGCAGTAAATGTTCTACATTCGGGTCTTGCAAATCTTTCATTTCACAAATATAGCACTTATTATGAAAATCCTTCTTTAACTGCTCTATCACATCTTGCCTGTCGTATCTTCCATTTGCCTTCTTTGCCTCCTCAGCTAAGGAAGCCGGAGCCGGAAATGAACGCTGTACTTTAACCATCTATATCCTCCCGGTTATTAAACTCTAATTTTGCTTTTTGATATTCCGTCGATATGCCAAGCGCAAGATAATCAGGTATCTCATCCAAATAAAATTCTAACTGTGCAATTTCATTTAACTCATCATCAGATAGCCTTTCTTTTTTAACAAGGGCTTTATATTTCTCAAACTTTGTCTTCAGGATATCCGACAGCTTATCGGCACCAAAATACCCTTCCACAATACCGTCGTAGGGCACGTTTCCCAATCCCTTTTTGACTAACAGACGATTCTCCAAATCATAGATGACAGCATTCTCTATACTGTTGAGCACAAAAGGAGAATGTGTCGTCACAATAAACTGTATATTCGGAAAAACAGTTGTTAAGAGTGGCATAATGTTCTTCTGTAACTCTAAATGCAGATGCGTTTCAATCTCATCGACCAGTACAATCCCCGGAAGACTAAAATCAAATGAACGCTGCGTCTGATTCTGCATACGCATAATAATGTCCAATACAATATCTAGCACTGCCTGATAACCACTGGATAATGTATTAAAATCAAAGGGTTCTTTCCCCTGCTGCAAAATATGAAATGCAAAAGTATCCTCGTCAAACTCCAATGCCACAGTCTCGTCATCAAATATTTGTTGCAGAAGCTGCTGCAATTTTTCAAACCAAGTACGAATCTCATCCGCCTTTTCTGCCTTGTTATTATTTCTCGCCAACGCCTCCGTCATTTTCAAATCTAACAAATATTTCACAAACTCATTACGCGGAAATTCCGTCAGCCCATAGTTATCTTTTAACTGTACTTTCTCCACATGCCTGGGCTGCTCTGCCTGAAATATCCTGTCCGCCCTGTAATATGCCAATAGATAGTGGTATTTTTCTGCCAGTGCAGCAATATTGTTTGTTTTATTGCTAAACTGTACACCCAGTCCTTCTCTGCTTTCCTCGAAATCTTTCTTTTTCTCATAAACATGCTTCTCTAGTTTAAAAATTTCTGCTTCATCTTTCCCCGTCTGGATTGCCATGTCTCTTTTCTTTTCAGCATCACTTAACCATTTTTTTCTTCCAAAGAAATAAACATCTGTAAGTGCGTTCTGTAAATATCCCGCCAAGGCTTCTATAACGCTTGTCTTCCCGCTTCCATTCTTTCCTGTTAAAATTAAGTGGTTAATTTTTTCTTCTGATAGTGGAATAGAAATATCTTTTAAATGCCTGACCTTTTCAATCGACAAATTCGTTATAAATAACTGTTCCATTCCAATCCTCCATTTTCACAATAATTTCCATAGACATCACAAACTTGCTTGCAAGCTATCATAACCCTATATCCTATAATTTACCATAAACTCCCCACGAATGATACTTTTTTTACATCAATATAAGGACTGCCCAAATCCTGGACAGCCCTTATCACTTACTCTATTTATCTTCTTTACATTTCTAACGCCATGCGCTACAATTAGATTGCGTCGTCAGTCCCGGGAGGGGTGCGGTCTCGCCCGTATTGCCGGTGTCTAGGCTCACTTAAAAGATTATCCTTAGAAACACGCGGCAGCTGACGGCGCACCTTTTATTCAATCTGTGCAATCAGATTCCAAAAAGGGGAGCGTTCGTTTCTCCTTTTCTCCATCTCGTCATAGAATATGACCCGGTCGCGGTAGTCGGGGACAACCCGCATAATGGACGCTTTCGCAAGCTGTCCCTGGCTCTTATTGACACAGATTATGTACTTGCCCTCCTTGCACTCCGGCGGTGCATCCCTTCTGTCTTCTATATCCGTGCCGGCCAGATTCACGGTGCCAAGTCCCGCCAATCCGAATTTCTTGTTGAATTTTATGAAAAAAGAGATTCCTTCCCTGAAAAATACTTTCTTAATCCTCTCTTTCGTTGCACTGTCATATACCTCGCACAGGGCGACCTCATTGTTCACTTTAACTTTAGATAACTTCGATTCTACCATACTAATCCTCCTTGTCAGAGCAGTTTGCTGCGATGACACGCTTCCACTGCAAGCCCAAGAGTTACTTACAAGTACCTATCCTAACACACGGGCCGCAGAAATGTCGTGAAGGAAATATGTAGAATTTCTTAAGATTTTCTTATCGGTGCTGACAAGCCTGTATGAAATGCTCTGCGCCATACACTGATACCGCCGCTTAATCACGATTATCTTTCGTTATTTTACGAGCATCCGGTTATTTTAATAATGCCTCGCTCACTCTGACAAGCTGCTCCCTGATTGCGATATGCTGTGGGCACGCCTCCTCGCATTTACCGCACTTGATGCACTCATTGGCATGTTTCAGCCCATGGCTGCCCACCATCCATCCTTCCTGGTTCTTCGCCATGCCTAAGTCACTGTAAAGCGTCAGGTAATTCATAGCGGTAAAAGAACCGGAAATCCCGATATTCATCGGACACACTTTCGCGCAGTAATTGCAGGATGTACATGGAATCAGGGGGATTTTCTTCAATTCTTCCTGCGCTCTCTCAAGAACTGCTTTCTGTTCCTTCGTAAAGCCGCCGAAAGACTTCATGTAAGACAGATTGTCTTTCATCTGCTCTGTGCTGCTCATGCCCGATAAGACAGTGATAACGCCTTCCAGGTCTGCCGCAAACCGTACCGCCCAGGATGCAACCGAACTTTCCGGCTCCGCCTCTTTTAAGACTTTCACCACTGACTCCGGCGGTGTCGCAAGCATCCCGCCCTTGACAGGCTCCATCACAATGACCGGTTTGCCATATTTACGCGCCACTTCATAACACCGCCTGGACTGTACCGCCGGATTGTCCCAATCCGCATAGTTAATCTGTAACTGTACAAATTCCATCTCAGGATGCGCTTCTAAGATTTCCTCCAGTTCTTCCGGTGTAGAGTGGAATGAAAAGCCTACATGCTTGACAAGCCCTGCTTTCTTCTTCTCCTGCACCCAGTTCCACATATCATAATCGTCAAAATAATGGGTTCTTGCTTCGCCCAGATTATGAAGCAGATAAAAGTCAAAGTATCCTGCGCCAGTCTGCGCAAGAGATGTATCGAACTGCGCATACGCCTCTTCCTTCGTCTTGCAGTTAATCCATGCCGCATTCTTGGTTGCCAGTTGGAAGCTCTCTCTCGGATAACGCTCCACCAACGCCTGACGGATTGCATCCTCGCTCCCGGCATATGCCCATGCCGTATCGAAATAGGTGAAACCCGCCTCCATAAACAAATCCACCATTTCTTTGGTCTGTTCCACATCGATAACGCCATCCTTCTGCGGCAGGCGCATCAATCCAAACCCCAACTTCTTAATTTCTTCACCTAAATATCCCATAACTGCCTCTCCTTGTCTAAAATTGTTGGTTGCAAAAAAACTTTTCTAAGAATATGATTAGTATATCAGGTTCGTGTTACCCGAAGTCAACATCTTTTTATATACGGAGGATTTGCATGTACTACACAATCAAACAATTCGCAGAAATGTTTCACACGACGGAACATACCATACGCTACTATACAGATATCAGCCTTCTCCCCTGTGTGCGGGACGACGGAAACAGGCGCCTGTTCGATGAGGAATCTGTCAACTGGATGCGCGGTATTACTTACCTGAAAAACTGCGGCGCTTCCATCAAAGATATCCGGGAATACTGCCGCCTGTGCTGCCTGGAAGAGTCAGAAGAAAACCTGAGGGCAAGATATGAAATCATCCTCAGACAGCGTGAACACGCTTACGCTGCCCTGGCCAAGGCACAGTCTACCGTCGAGTATATGGACCGTAAAGTGCAGCACTACGAGGATATTCTGGCGGGCAGGATTCCCGATGACACCAACCCTGGAAACTGGACGTCCAATAGTTCCCAAAAATGCTAAAAGGTGTCTGAAAAATCATTCCGGCCATCTGACAAAAAGCAATTACCAAACACGCTCTAACGCAGTGCCTCCGTCCCCATAATACTCCCGCCGCCAAGCACATAGCCGTCCTCGTAGAACACCACTGCCTGTCCCGGCGTGATGGCGCGCACCGGCTCCTTGAACGTACATTTGATAACGTCATCAGACACCTTCTCAATCACGCACGCCGCGCCTGCGTGGGCATAGCGTATCTTTGCAGTCACTTCCCTGGGTTCTGGCAAATCCGCCATGCCCATATAGTTTATCTTATCGCAGTAAAGCGTATCGCCGAACACGTCCTCCGCCTCCCCGATAACCACCTCGTCCGTCTCCGGCCGAATCTGCGTCACGAACACGGGATGCCCCATGGCAAGGTTTAACCCCTTACGCTGTCCCACCGTGTAATGGGTAATGCCCTGATGCCTCCCAATCACCTGTCCGTCTTTCGTCACAAAATTCCCGGCGCCCGGCACCCGGCTGCCTGCCTGGCGTCCGATATAGGCGGCATAGTCATGGTCGGGAATAAAGCATATCTCCTGGCTGTCCGGTTTGTGGGCCACCGGAAGCCCCGCCTCCTTTGCTATCCGCCGAATCTCATCTTTCGTGTACGCACCCACCGGCATAAGCGTATGGGCTAACTGCTCCTGGGTCAGATTGTACAGCGCATAGGTCTGGTCTTTCTTTGCCGTCACGGAGTTTCTGACTGCAAGCCGCCCGTCAGGCATCCGGGCAATCCTTGCATAGTGCCCCGTGGCGATATAGTCCGCCCCGATTTCCAGACACCTTCTCAGCATGGCCTCCCATTTCACATAACGGTTACAGGCAATGCAAGGATTCGGCGTGCGCCCCATCAGATATTCATCCACGAAATAGTCTATCACCTTGCACTGAAATTCATTTTTGAAATTCATCACATAATAAGGAATATCCAACTCCTGTGCCACTCTCCTGGCATCGTCCACGGCGCTTAAGCCACAGCATCCTCCGTTTTCTTCCTCTTCCTGCCTGTCCCCATCCTGCCAAATCTGCATGGTTGCGCCAATGACATCATATCCTTGTTCTTTCAAAAGATACGCCGCCACGGAAGAATCCACCCCGCCGGACATACCCACTACTACTTTTTTCCCTGCCAAAATATCCCTCCATTCTCCGGGATTTACCCATATTCTCTTTCCTGTGCACGCCGCACAGACAAGACATTCCTGCGCTGCCGCCGTGATATCATGCTTTTTCTCTGTCGCTCAAACCGCTTGTTTTTGTACGGAATCCGGTCGGTATAGAATAATTTGCAGCTATTAGCGGAACGCACCGCTAGATTTGACAATTCCATATAAATCTGCTAAGATTTATTTACATAAAGGTACTGCCGATAGACGGCTAGTCCGAATTTAAGCAAACAAAAACAGTCGCCTTAGTTTTGCGGACGTGGGGCGGCTATTTTTGTGGTTTATTATTATCCTTGCTTCCTATCGCATATCCGAGTCCGAAAGCTGTCAGGCATAAGCTGATGACCGCTATCAGACCTTCCATTGTCAACATTGGCAAAGCCCTCCTTTCCTAGATTCCTGCAAGCAGGTTTCTATGTATCGAAGATACATTGTAATCAGAGGGTCACAGTCCCTCTGGATTTTTGCAGAAAGACTAGCCGCCTACCGTTATGGCAGTACCCGTATAGATATTTTATCAGAAAATATCGAACGCTACAAGGTATATTCCTACTTTTCCGTTTTCGTTTTTTAGCCTGATTTTGAGTACCTTTTAGTGTTTTAACACCGCATTCTTATCAAATATACTCATATCCTTTTCTCATATCAAAAAACTTGACAAACTTTACGTTACAAACACAGAACACATCCCCGCCAAAATATTTTCCCCGGTTCTTCCACACCGCATTTTTGCATAGACTTAAACCATATCCGACATAAAAATGATATGATTCCGTGTCCGAACAAGTTTGGACGCAGATTTGTGCCTGCCGCCCCAATTTTGCAGGTTGCAGAAAGGTATGGGAATTATGATGAAATTGCAAAAATGGAAAAATCCGCTGATAACCGGAACTGTCATTCTCACCCTGACAGGGCTGCTCAGCCGTTTTATCGGCTTTTTTTACCGTATCTTCCTGTCTAACGTATTTGGCGCCGAGGGTATGGGAATCTATCAGCTTATTTCCCCCGTACTGGCGCTCTCTTTCGCATTGACCGTGTCCGGCATACAGACCGCCATCTCAAAATATGTGGCGAGTGAAACCAGCACGCGGGATTATAAATCTTCTTTCCGCACGCTATGGGCCGGATTCCTTCTTGCCATGGCGCTATCCGCCGCCTGCGCCCTATATATCTATGCCTATGCGGATTGGATTGCCACAACCTTCCTTATGGAACCAAGAACGGCCCCCTTGCTGCGCATTATAGCCCTCTCCATTCCCATGGCAACGGTCCACTCCTGCATCAACGGCTATTTCTATGGCATCCGAAAGACCGCAATCCCCGCCTTTTCCCAACTGGCGGAACAAGTATTCCGCGTCGGCAGTGTCTATGTGATTTATTACATTTGCAGACAACACGACATGACGCCTGCCATCAGCTTCGCCGTCGTCGGGCTCGTTATCGGGGAGAGCGCATCCATGGTTGTATCGGTGGTTGCCATTCTTGTCCGCGCCCACCACGTATTTCCAACTACAAGCTACCGCGCCTGTGGACAAAACCTTTCTGTCCAGGGCAGCCAGGACACAGGATATTTGCCTTCCGGCAGTCTTAAATATAAACGCACGCCGCACCGCTCTTTGTTCACTGTCTACAGACACATTATGGGACAGCTATTACAGCTCGCCGTGCCTCTGTCCGCCAACCGACTGGTTATTAATCTGCTGCAAAGCATCGAGGCCATCTACATCCCCAACCGACTGATGGCATACGGGCTAAACAATGCGGACGCGCTTGGCGTTTATGGCGTGCTCACAGGAATGAGCCTGCCGCTTATCCTGTTCCCTTCCGCCATTACAAACTCTATCTCCGTGCTGCTCCTGCCCATTGTCGCCGAAGCCGACGCAAGCGGTAACCAAACCGCCGTCAGGCGCGCCATCATGACCTCCATCCGATATTGTATGCTGCTGGGTTTCGGGTGCACGGCAATGTTCCTAGTCACCGGACGCGCCGCAGGAAGGCTGCTTTTCCACTCGGAGCTTGCCGGAAGCTTTATCCTGACGCTCAGCTTTATCTGCCCTTTCATGTACATAGCAAGCACCCTCAACAGCATCCTCAACGGACTTGGCAAGACTGCCCAGACTTTCCTGTTCAGTGTAGTAAGTCTCCTGCTGCGCCTGCTCTTTGTCTTCATTGCCATCCCGGTATACGGAATCAAAGGGTATCTCTGGGGAACCCTGGCAAGCCAAATGCTGCAAACCCTGCTGTGCACAGTGTCGGCGTTACATATTTCCCACAAGACGCACAAGGCAGCGCCGAAGCAAAATACTTGCGGTTCTCAACTCAATATACTATAATATATGTGTTTTTGCCAGAGTTTCATTTACAACGGCTAAAATCCAAAATAAGAGGAGTGAAAACAAATGTCTTTCCATTTTGTGACAAAATTACCTACACCACAGGAAATCAGGGAGCAGTTCCCTGTACCTGAACATCTAAAGCAAATTAAAAGAGAACGGGACGCCGAGATTCATGACGTCATCACCGGTAAAAGCAAGAAGTTTCTCGTCATTATCGGCCCCTGTTCCGCAGACAATGAAGAAGCCGTTTGCGATTATGTAAACCGCCTTTCACGCATTAACGAGGAAGTCAAGGACAAGCTTATCCTGATTCCCAGAATTTATACAAACAAACCGCGCACCACCGGGGAGGGATACAAGGGCATTGTAAGCCAGCCCGACCCCGAGAAAAAACCGGATTTCATGAGCGGGCTGATTGCCATGCGCAAAATGCACATCCGCGCCATTGAAGAATCCCGGCTGACCGCCGCTGACGAGATGCTCTATCCCGACAACTGGGGCTATGTGGAGGACATCCTCTCCTATGTGGCTATCGGCGCGCGCTCCGTGGAGGACCAACAGCACCGCATGACTGTCAGCGGCTTCGACGTGCCCGCCGGCATGAAAAACCCTACCAGCGGTACTCTCTCCGTCATGCTCAATTCCATCTATGCGGCACAGCACCCCCACTCTTTTATCTACAGGGGCTATGAAGTCAACACCGGCGGCAATCCTCTGGCTCATGCCGTTCTGCGCGGTTCCGTCAATAAACACGGCCAGAGCCTCCCCAACTACCATTACGAAGACCTTGCCATGCTCCATTCGCTCTACCAGGAATACGACCTGATGCACCCGGCATGTATCATTGACGCCAACCACAACAATTCCAACAAACAGTACGAGCAGCAAATCCGCATTGTCAAGGAAGTAATGCACAGCCGGAAATTAAACAGCGACATCCACAACATGGTCAAAGGCGTCATGATAGAAAGCTATATCGAAGAAGGCTGCCAGAAAATCGGCGAAGGCGTCTACGGTAAGTCCATCACCGACCCTTGCCTGGGTTGGGAAGCGTCCAAACGGCTGATTTACGATATCGCGGAATACGAGTAAAAAAGAATGCTTCGCATTCTTGCGAGATTTGCTTCGCAAACTCGTGATTCCATGTCCGTCTGACGACGGACTTTCCTATCAGTAAAAAAACGAGCATAGCTCGTTTGCGAGTTCCGCTTCGCGGACTCGAACAATCCGAGAACTTTCTCATAAGAAAAACGAGCATAGCTCGTTTGCGAGATTTGCCTCTGTGGGAGGCTCTACACGGTCTCCCACACTAGCATACAATCTTCAAACACTGTCTTTAACTGCCCTTTGTCTTTCAGCCATGAGAGATAGGAGCGCACGGTGCTGCCTACCAATACATACTGCTCGAAATTCATGGCAAGCCCATATCCTTTAAATACTTCCTGCAAAATCTTCTCAAAACAGACCGGCTCCTTACAAATGGACAAAATCTTTTCCGCCACCTCATGCACTTTGTCTCTGTTGTAGCAGACAAGCTCCCTCACATCGGGGGACGCTTCGGCGTGGGCAGGAACGAACATGGCGGCTTCCATCTTCTCCACCTTATCCAGTGTCTCCAGATACGCTCCCACATCATAGATAAAAGAAACTGCATATTTCTCCAACGTTGCCCTGCTGCTGATACAGTCCGCAAGAAATACGACGTCATCCGGCATGCGGAAACCTACCATGTCAAAGAAATGTCCCGGCAAAGGTATCACTTCTATCTCCGCGGGGAAACCTTCCCCTGAAAAATCTGTCACACGGCTCTCCTGCGCCATCAGAAACTTATGCCGCAGTTCCTTACAAGGATATCCTCCATAGAGGAAAGAAGGTTCCAACACCGGATATTGCGTAAAAGCCGCCTCCATACCCCCGGAATATATCCTGCATCCGGTCTGTCCCTGTAAATACTTGTTGCCTCCGATATGGTCTGCGTTGGAATGGGTGTTCAATATGGCATTCAGACGCCAGCCATTCTTATCAAGAATCTGCCTGACTTTCCTTCCCGCATCCTTGTCATTTCCACTGTCAATCAGATAGACATTATCCTTATCCGCCACATAAACCCCTATCTTCGCCGGACAATTTATGTAATAACATTTTTCACTGATTTGTACCAATTCATACATTTGTGATTCCTCCTTTCACAGCCTCTTCCCTCAACGCCGTTTTTTCTCCCATCTTCTCACGAAAACACAATATAGTATAGCACGCGCATATTAGAATGAGAATACCCCGAAACCGTCACATCATTATATATCATCCGTTTCCATCCTCCCTATTGACTTTAGTACGAAATCATACTATAATCACTTGGTACGATTTCATACTATTTTCCATATCATCAACAACTACGATAATCCAAGGAGGGTCTATGCAACCACATTTTTCTAAAGAACTTAGACGTTACAATTATCTGTCCAGCGAAATTGACGCCGCCTATCACGAGCTTTCCTTAAGTCTGGGAATGCCTGACAGCTCCATGATAGTCCTCTATACTATCTGTGATGCCGGGGACTCCTGCCTGCTCCAAGATATCTGCCGAAAATCCGGCGTCAGCAAACAGACCGTCAATTCCGCCCTGCGCAAATTGGAATCGGAAGGAGTCATATATCTGGAAACTGTGGGAACCAAAAACAAGAAAGTATGTCTCACGGAATACGGAAAACAACTGGCTGACCGCACGGCCGCACGGATTATCCAGATAGAGAACGACATATTTGCATCCTGGGAAAAAGAAGACGTGGAAAAATATCTGGAGCTGGGTGAACGCTACCTGCATGATTTGAGGGAAAAAAGCAAAAATATAAGTCGGTAAAAAGCAAAGCATTACAAACTATGAAAGGAGCCAGTAAAAACATGAAGGTACAAATCCAATTATCAGACCACTTTACATACAAAAAATTATTGCGTTTCACGCTCCCCTCCGTCATTATGATGGTATTTACATCAATTTACGGCGTGGTAGACGGCTTCTTCGTATCAAACTTTGCCGGGAAAACCGCATTCGCCGCTATCAACCTTATCATGCCTTTCGTCATGATACTGGGCGGCATGGGCTTCATGGTCGGAACCGGAGGCACGGCGCTTGTCTCCCTTGTTCTTGGGACGGGAGACCGCGGCAAAGCCAACCGATATTTCTCCATGATGATATATCTGACATTCATCATGGGGCTTGTTCTGTCGGCAGCAGGCATTTTGTTTATACGTCCCGTCTCTGTACTTCTTGGCGCCACGGCGCAGATGATGGAGGACTGCGTCCTTTACGGAAGAATTGTCATCGCATTTACATCTTTATTTATGTTGCAGAACGTATTTCAAAGCTTCTTTATCGCGGCGGAGAAACCTCAGCTTGGACTTGCGGCGACCGTCTCCGCCGGCATTACGAACATGGTTCTGGACGCTTTGTTCGTCGGCGTGTTCCGGTGGGGTGTGGCGGGGGCGGCCCTCGCCACAGGAATCAGCCAATGCGTGGGCGGCCTCTTCCCGCTTATATACTTCATCCGCCCCAATACAAGCCTGTTGCGCCTTACCAGGACCAAGCTGGAAATCGCGCCTATGCTGCGCGCCTGTGGAAACGGCTCTTCCGAACTGATGAGCAACATATCCGCCTCCATTGTCAGCATCATTTACAATTTCCAACTCTTAAAGTATGTAGGTGAAGACGGTGTGTCGACATACGGCGTCCTGATGTACGTACAATTCATATTCATCGCCATTTCCATCGGTTACTCCATTGGCTCCGCGCCCATCGTCAGCTACCATCTCGGCGCAGGCAATCATACGGAGCTTAAAAATATGCTGCAAAAAAGCGTGCTGTTGTCAATTGGTTCCGGTATCATACTGACCCTGGCCGCATACATACTTGCGCCTGTTTTGTCCGACATCTTCGTAGGATATGACCAAGGGCTGTTTGAACTGACATGCCATGCATTCCGGCTGTTTGCTTTCTCATTTTTGCTCGCCGGATTTAATATTTTTGTCTCATCATTCTTTACGGCTCTCAATAACGGAATGGTATCTGCTGCCATCTCCTTCATGCGGACACTGATTTTCCAGACTGCATCCGTCCTGATTCTGCCGCTTTTCTTCGGCGTCGACGGAATCTGGTGGGCAATCACCGTAGCCGAAGCATGCGCATGTGCCCTCTCCGTTTTCTTCATCTGGACAGGGCGTAAAAAATACCGCTACATATAATATTATCTATTATGAAAATACATAACGCCAGGCATTATGGGCTTGTCACCGCATAATGTCTGGCGTATTTGGATATTTTTTCTTTTGTCGCTTCTTCAGAACGTCTCGAAAATCGAAGTCCCGGTTTCCAATGTCTTGGCAATCCGTTGGTTTTCTTCCATCCGGCTGCTTATGGTTTCCATGTCGCGGACGAGAACCTGCGTGCTCTGGGCCGCACCGTTTACACCCCTCACGCCCTCGGCAATCGCCTGCGTAATCGCACTGATGGACGACGCGATTTCATCCATCGTCTGCTTCAAGCCGTCCGTTTTATCCGTAAATTCATTCATGACGTTCTCTATGTAGGAAGCGTTCTCCCGGTATTGCACACCGCTTTGCACAAAAGCTTCCAGTTCCGGAAGAATGGATTCATTTAAGAACGCAATCAGGTTATTGGCATTATCGGATAGATTGTATACCGCATTCGTCACAATCACGTTGGTATCCTGGATTCTGCTTGCGGCCGCCTTACTGGAGTCCGCCAGCTTACGGATTTCTTCCGCCACAACACCGAAACCGCGCCCGGCCTCCCCCGCCCTCGCCGCCTCGACGGAAGCGTTCAGCGCAAGCATGTTCGTTTTGGCCGAAATACTTAAGATATCATTAGACAACATATTTACCTGGTCTACACTCTTACTGTCCTCGATGGCGCTGTTTAAAACCGTCAGAATGTCGGACACCCTGCTTCCGGTCTCCTCCATATATATCCTGGCCTCAGATTCCATCTTTGCGGCATTGGCGCGCATCTGCTTCGTATACTCGTTGATGCTGCTTGATTTCAAAGCGATTTCGTCCACCTCCGTGCGGATTGCCTCGGCATTCTGGTTAATGACGCCCGCGGAATCTCCTACTTCCGACATCGTGGCGGCCAGTTCCTCCGTCACGGCGGATAAGTCGGAAGCGCTGTCGTTGGAATTTCTCACACTCTCCTGCACACCGGAGACCACATTCTCCATCTGGCGGGTGTTGACAATAATCATTTTCAGTATTTCCTGGAGTTTTCCTATAAACGTATTAATGCCCCGTCCCAAATCTGCAATCTCATCGCTCGTTCGAATCGTAATTCTCTGGGTTAAATCTCCCCTGCCCTGGTCTAACCCGTCAATAATGGAATTAATCTCCTTTTTAGCCGACGTCACCGGGCGGATAACGCGCCTGACCACAATGCTCAGCGCTGTAATCAATGCAAAAACACTGATAACCATAATAATGCCGTTTATCAACACGGCGCCGAAATAAGCTTTGCGCAGTTCGCTCCTGGCAGCCTCGGAACCTGCCATCGCATTGCTGTTCAATACCTGGATGGCCGCCTGGATATCGTTCGAATACTGTGCCACCTCACCGTTGGCCAGCCCGAAAGCCGCCTGGTTGTTTCCGGCCGCACTGTAACCGCACAATGTCACGATAGAGTACTTCAGGCTTTCATAGTCTGACATCAACTGCTCATAGCTAACCCTGTCCTCCTCCGATACCGTACTGCCAAAACGTTTGAGCATGTCATCCAGAAGTTCTTCCTCCGTGCGGATAGACGCCACCAGTTCCACCATTGTGTCCAAATCTATGGCTATAATATGGGAAAGCGCCATAGAATGAAGCCTCTGTGTCTCTTTCTGTATATCGCTCAACCCGGAAATAGCCGCCATATAATCGTCAGCAATCGTGCTCGCCGTCCGGTTCACATTCTGTATATTCTGAATCGCCACAATATTGGAAAAAATACAGACAAAACTCAGCACAAAAATCGGTATCAACGTTAACAGCTTGATGCTGATACGCGGCTTATTTTTCACCGTCTGCTTTTGCTTCTCTTTCTTAGCCATATAAACCCTCCCCATACTTTCACTCTGCTGTAGAAGCGGTGATGCCTTTCGCCAGATTATCCATCAGTTCCTGCAAGTCAATATTGTTTGGATTTCCGGCTATCATAATATTGGCGAACTCTGTGCAGGCGTCCCAATATTTTGCCCCCACACGCTGTAAATTGCCGTAATGGGACTGTTCTAATATTGCCTGGACGGCAGGAATCTCTGCTGCGGCGTCCGAAGCGGCGGCTTTTATATTGGAAGGAACCTGATTCTTCTGTATAAAGCGCAGCGATTGGTTTTCCTCGTTGGTAAGCCAGTCGGCCAGTTTCATCGCCCACTCCTTATGCGCCGAATAAGCGTTAACTCCCATCATCTTATACCCTGTGAAAGAAGCCATCTGAATCTGCTGCCCGGCACAGGTAAATGTGGGCAGCTTCACCGCGCCGTAATCCTCGCCCCAGACATCCCTGACCTGGGTAGCGTTCCAAGTGCCGCTTACCCCCGCAATAACGCTGCCGTCCTGCACGCAGGAAATGAAGTCTGCATCCGAATGGCAGGCAAAAGCAGGGCTTGTGGTAAAATCCAGTATGGACTGCGCCACGTCCGTACCTTTTATGGCTCCTTCCGTGGAATTCCAACTACAATAATTGGTAACCCCATCCCCGTTAATCCCAAATTCAAGCCCCGTCTGACCGAAAAACGCATACAAATACCATCCGGAATTTAATTCCATGGAAATTTGCTTCCCGGCGGCCTCCGCCACACTCAGGATGCCGTCCAAGGTCTGCACGTCCTCCTCTGTAAAATAATCTTTGTCATAGTATAGGAAATACCCGTTATCAGCGGTGTAAGGAAAAGCGTAGAGTGTATCTTTATAAGACGCGGCGGCAATGGATTCCGCCACATTGGCGGACGACACCTCTTCGGCATTGCCCACCGGTTCCAACACACCGGCCGCCATCAGCCTCGAAAACTGGTCGTCCGGAAAAGAAAAGACATCCCCTGCATGATGAATGTCTCCCAGTATCACATCACTCGTGTTCGAATCAGGCTGCGCCACCAGCGTAATCTCGAAATCCGCTTGGCCGGCATAATGCTCCTGGAAAGATGCGGTCATCTCATTCAATAAATCAAAATTATCTTCCTCGGCCCAGACCGTCAAGGGAACTTTACCGGACTCCAATTCCTCCTGTCCCCCGGCATCCACACTCTGAACTGGCTCAACATCTGCTGTAGAGGAGCAGCCCGTTAAAATTGCAGCAATCGTGACGGCGCAGGCTCCTTGCTTCCATAACATCTTCTTCACCTCATGGCCTCCTGTAATTTTAATGTACTCCCGGAATATCTTTGAAATGTACCGGTATAGATTTTCTGTAATGCCCTTATGATTTTATCATATTCCTATTCGATGCACAACGTAGGAATTTCTTTCAATCGAATAAGGAAAATTACTTTGCGCACAAAAATGCGCCCGGTTTCCCAACCAGACGCCTCATATAAATTGCTTATTATCCTGCTACCCACGCGGATGGGCTTTCGCATACACTTCCCGTATATGGTTATGGTTCAGATTGGCATAAATCTGCGTGGTGGAGATATCCGAATGTCCAAGCATCTCCTGCACGCTTCTCAAATCCGCGCCATTCTCCACCAAATGCGCCGCAAACGAATGCCGCAGCGTATGGGGCGTGATGTCCGCCTTGATGTCCGCTTTCTTCGCATAATGCTTAATCAGCTTCCAAAATCCCTGTCTGCTCATGGGCTGCCCGGAACAGTTGGCAAAAAGTACATCGGAAGCCTTATTCTCCAACATCTCATTCCGCGTATCGCCCAGATACCTCGCCAAAGCTTTCTTCGCCGCCATCCCGAAGGGAATGACCCGCTCCTTATTCCTGTCGCGGCACAAGATAAAGCTCATCTGCATATTGACATCTGAAACCTTAAGCGTAATCAACTCTGTCACCCTGATTCCTGTGGCGTAGAGAAGTTCAAGCATCGCCTTATCCCGTATCTCCTTGTGGGAATCCCCGGAAGGCTGTTCCAACAGCCGCACCACCTCGTCGGGAGACATGATTTCCGGAATCTTCTTCTCAATCTTCGGCGCTTTCAGCGGCCCCGACCTGTCCTCCTCCACAATTCCCTCCTGTACCATATAATGGTAGAAAGCCTTGAGGGAGGCAATATTCCTGGAAACCGTCGCCGCCGCGAATTTATGTTCTTCTAAATCTTTCACATAATCTTCCAAATCCTTCTCGGTCATATCAGCCGCTCTCTCAATGCCCCGCGCCGACATGAAATGCTGCACTTTCGCTAAGTCTCTCTTGTAAGACATCTCTGTATTTGCCGAAGTACCTTTCACATTATGTAAATATGCTACAAATGCATTGATTTCTTTTTCCATGTAACCGGAAATCCTTCCCTGAGCGACTACTCTTATGTAAATCAACTCATCGTCTGCCTATCATTATAATCAGAATTTTAAAGAAAAGCAAATGGATTTTTCCCAGGTTTTATGGGCATTTCAGCCACTTTTTGAAGAAAACACAACATATCGTCAACGCCAGAATTTATGTCTACTATATGTGGGTAAAAACGCTATTAAAAAAATTTTTTATTATATTTAAAATATTTTTAAAATAAAATGCAGCATCTTTGGATTGACATAACTTTCCAACAGACATCCAATTATGACAACTGCTATAATGCCTATCATCTGCACCCCTTTTTTCAAATACATTTGTCTGCTGTGCCTCACATAGCATTCCTTATACGGGCTTTTGGAATACAGCATCCGGTTGACGCCCATTGCCCAGACAAACATCGCCACATAAGCCGGAATCAACAAAATTCCCTGCGGCAAAATCCCCGCCGCCATAAGAAGCAGGCCGCGGATACCGTACCGGATGACCGCCACCGACAAAAGGCATCCCGCCGCCAGGCCGACATAGCATATATACCCGCACACCGCCACCAGGCCAACCATCGTCGTCGCAAGAAGCCCTAACATACAGACCGTAAATAACCGGTGCTTCAAGATATAGCCAAGAAGACCGATGCCTTCGGGCGTACTGTTTTTCAGGCGCAGAATCATGTCTGTCCCAAGCAGGCTGCCATCCTTAATCCACGTATCGTATCCCACATTGACTATCAGGATTCCAAGGAACAGGCCAATGGTAAACAGATAAACCACATAATAACAATTTTTTAACGGTGACTGTTGCACGGCGCATCCCCTCTTTCTTTTTCATGTATATGCCTGTATGGGCAAGTACATGCAGGGAAAATTAAGACAAAAGCTACGCCGGCAAACAGCCAACTACTTAATACGCTAACCGCGGATTTTATTGTAGTATGCCAGGACCGCCGACACCGTCTTACCGTCCTGAATCTTACAGCCATAAATCATCCGCACCAGTTCTTCCACATCATAGCTCACAACGTCAAGATACTCGTCTTCGTCCAGATGCTGGCTGCTCCTGTGCAAATCAGTGGCTACATAGACGTCGATTTTCTCGTCGCAGAAGGCAACCGTCGTGCGCAGTGACAGAAGCAGCTCTAACTTTCCTGCCGTATATCCCGTCTCTTCCTCCAGTTCCCTTGCCGCCGCAATCTCGGTAGGTTCGTCCGCACCGTTCAGTCCGCCCGCCGGAATCTCCAACGTCTCTCTGTCAAGCGCATTCCTGTACTGCCTGACCATCAGAAGCTTTCCGTCTTCCTTCACGGCAACCACCGCGGCTGCACCCTTATGCCTGATATAGTCCCATTTTGCGATATTGCCGTTGGGCACACGAATCGTGTCCTCATAATAATCGATAATCGCCCCTTTGTGCACCAATTCTCTGCCGATACGTTCATATTTATCCATAATAACCGCCTTTCTGTAGCCTGCAAACTTTGGGATGCAGGCAAATATTTATCGTTGAATTTGTTCAGATACGGAATCCATACGCTACTTCAATATACAACATGGTTTTATAGTGGAAGCCCATAACTTTACAGGCTCCATCACGCCTTCTTCCCAATCCATTTTCAAAACCGTAATCGAATCGGAATCCTGATTGGCGATAACGAGATAGTCCCCGAAAACAGCAAAATCGCGGGGTGTCTTTCCGCCGCTGTGGACAATCTGTGAAAGCTCTAATAAGCCGTCCTCGCCGATGCGGTATGCCGCAATACTGTCATGTCCGCGGTTGCTCACAAAGAGGAAATCCCGCTCTGACTTGACCGCCGCCGCTGTGTTCTCTCCCTCGAAATCCGCCGGGAGCGTGGACAGAAGCTGCACAAGCACAAAATCCCCGTCCTTTTCCTGGAATACAGCAATCTGATTGCTCAACTCACAGACCACATAAACGACGTCCGGCGTCCTCCGGCAAAACTCCAGGTGGCGCGGCCCTGAACCCGGCAGAAAGCACAATCGCTTCCCCGTATCCGTTAACGCTCTTTTCTGTTCATCTATGTCATATACAAAAACCTTATCCAACCCTAAATCGACTACAAACGCTTCCTTACCGCGTACTCTTGCACAGTGCACATGGGGCGCTTCCTGTCTGGCAGGATGAACGCCTCTCCCCTCATGCGCAATTAGCTGCGTCTGTGCAACGGGGATTCCATCCTCCCCAACGTGATACACCGCAAGGGAACCGCTCGTATAATTTGCCACAAGAAGCATACGACCCGATTCATCCAGGCTGATATGGCAAGGGTCAGCGCCCTGGGTCGAAAGCGCGCACAACGGCTCTAAGCCGCCGCTGCCTATTCTCAGCGTATGGAGTGCCCCTGTGGGAACTTCCTCTTTGACGGAATAAAGAACAGAATGTGAAGCATTAAAGCACAAATACGACGGGTTCCTGACAGCCCCACAGGCAGATATCCGTTCCAGGATGCCTCTCTCCGTATCCATGCGGAATTTGACGATGCCGTCTTCACCCGGTTCCGCGTAGGAACCGCTGTAAAACTCATATTCCATAAGTATCCCTCCTACATATAACACCTCTTTTTTACAGATTTTCTTCCTACCTGCTAATCGTATGATTTACATTACATATTATAAAAGTTTTCCTATTGTATTGCAACCTTGTGTGCCACTGTCCTTATCCGGCAATTTCGGGGCATTCGCCAAATACTCGTGCAAGCACAGCGCCTGTCTCATTGCCCGCAGGAATAAAAGGGCAATTACAACAAACGAGTAGGGGAAAAGCTTCTCTCCTACTCGTTTCTATACTTTTTATGCGTCTATTACTCTAACCGCCATAATTCCGCTTTACGGAATCTCAAATCCAAAGACAAGCAAGCTTGTCTGGGAGAATGCCCGTATTTTGAGCATTCTCCAGTGTGAGAAAAGTCTGCAAAGCAGACTTAGTACTTCTTTACGAAATGCCCTCTGGCATGAGTCTTAGAAGTACTTCTCACACTATGCTTCCAACAATTTCTCCACGCTGACTAACTTCACGCACAGCACGAAAAGGTCTGTCGCCGCTGCCATCTCCTCGGAGGTCGGATAAGTCGGTGCAATACGGATATTACTGTCTTTCGGGTCAATCCCATACGGGAAAGTCGCCCCCGCGCCGGTCAATACCACTCCCGCTTCTTTACATTTCGCCACGATTTTCTTCGCGCAGCCTTCCATTGCATCGTAAGAAATGAAATAACCGCCTCTCGGCCTCGTCCACTCGCCGATGCCAAGCCCTCCAAGCTCCCTGTCAAGCACTTGCAGGACAGCCTCGAACTTCGGCCTCATAATCGCTGCATGTTTCTTCATATGTTCCAACATGCCGTTGATATCTTTAAAATATCTTGCATGACGGAGTTGGTTTACCTTATCATGTCCGATGGTCTGTATCGTCATAAACTTTTTCGCCTCTTCCACATTTGCCTTGGAAGATGCAAAAGCCGATATCCCTGCGCCGGAAAAGCTGACCTTGGAAGTGGACACGAACTCGTACACCATATCCGGGTTGCCTGCTTTCTCACATTCACTCAGGATTTCCAATATCTCATCCTGCTCATCGTCATACAGATGGTGAATCGCATAGGCATTATCCCAGTAAATACGGAAATCCTCCGCCGCCGGCTTCAACGCAGCGAATCTTCTTACCGTCTCGTCGGAGTAGGAAATCCCCTGGGGATTGGAGTACTTCGGCACACACCAGATTCCCTTTACGGCGGCATCCTCAGACACATATTTCTCAACCAAATCCATGTCCGGTCCGTCAGGCGTCATCGGAATCGTAATCATCTCAATCCCGAAAAGCTGTGTAATCGCAAAATGCCTGTCATATCCCGGCACAGGGCACAAAAACTTCACATGTTCCAGTTTGCACCAGGGCGTGCTGCCAAGTACGCCGTGCGTCACGGCACGGGACACCGTATCGTACATAATTGACAGGCTTGCATTGCCATATACAATGACATTCTCCGCCGGAACGCCGCCCATCATGTCCCCCATGAGACGCTTTACTTCCGGAATACCGTCCATAAGGCCATAGTTTCTTGTATCCATACCATTCTCTGTATTCATATCGGACTCAGAATCGAGAACATCCATAATGCCCATCGTCATATCAAGCTGCGCCGGTGTAGGTTTTCCCCTGGACATATCCAGTTTCAACCCTTTCCCCTTCACATCCTCAAACTGCTTGTCAAGTTCTGCCTTTAATGATAGAAGTTCTTCCCTGCTCATCTCACTGTACGGTTTCATTGTATTACTGTTCTCCTTCCTCCGCCTGCAAATTTTTCCTGGCTATTTTCTTGTATTGAATAATTGTATACAATCATACACCGCTAAATATTCTACTACAGATTTTATCATTCCACAAGTATGTAGATAAGACAATTTTCATAGAAAAAACTTCCTGTTTATAGTAATTGTGTACATACGAAAAATAAATTCGCCTGGCAAATTAACTTTGCGAGGTTAGCTTCGCAAACTGGAAAATATCCGTAAAGCTTTATTATTACAAATAAACGTGGCACAAAGTTTTCAGGTATAGAAAGGCATGGGATTAGGATATAAAAACTGCCATGTCGTAACAAGTAATTGCAGAAACACTCGGCTTTGTTTTAACAATACCGCAATTGCCGAATCCCTCAACTACCGTTGCCAACATGGCAGCCTATAAAAATGTTCTATGATGAAAAACTTATATTTCCTAATATTACTTCGTATTCAATACATGTTCGATATACCTGAACCCGCCAAAGCCATTCTCATCCATAAAGGAATCCACATTAGCGTTGGCCGGTATATTCAGAACATACGCATTGCCTTGGTAGACATAGTTCACCGTTACCTTTACATCCGGTCTGGACTTCATAGCTTCAAATACTGCTTTATTAAAGCTTGTCCAAGTCTTTGTATTCACAACGGCTTCCCCATTCTGCCCCGCATTCAGAATTGCATTTGCTGTTTCTTTCAAAAAGGTCGCATATGCGGAATTAGATACCGTTTCATAACTGAGAATAGCGCCGCACTTTACACACTGCACAGCTGCCAGGGCATCGCTGGTCGCCGTTCCCTGATTAATCACCTTGCTTTCTCCCACGTGGTCACAAGGCGGCAGCTCGCTTACGACATCTGACTTCTTATCGAGCTCTTTAGTTTTCTTGCTACTGCTAGACTTACTGGTTTTCTTTTTTGAAGAGGAAGAGCTTGGTTGGTCCGATTTGTCCGGGTTATCTGATTTGTCGGGGTCGTTCGTACCCCCCCCCCGCCTTTAATGTGGGTAAATATTTAGTTTCAATATCAGACGCTGACTGCTGCCCTTCTGTCATGTATTGAATCTTGTTGTCTTTATCTAACATAACGGTCAGAGGCGTCGTGTTAACGCTTGCCGATGAATCTGTCAGTTTACGATAGCTATCCATACAATTATATCCCTGATTCGCAGTTGTTGCAGCCACAAATGTTATAGCACTACCTGAACAATAGGTATTCTTGAAAGCTCTTACCTCGTCCACTGTTTTTTGTTGTATATCAATGGCACATACCTCAGCCTCACCATTTGCCAACCAACTACTGTTTGCAATGTCTCTTAACGTATTCTGGCAGTTTACGCATCCTGTCATAAAAAAGACCAGCAATTTAGGCTTCCCGCTGCTATCCAGACTCACCGGATTGCCATCAATATCATCAAACGAATAAGGCAAAGACAGATTATCCAACGATAGTGTGTCTCCCTCTGCCGCCGCCACTGGCATCACCTGCACGATAAGCAGTAACGCAACCAAAATACCAAAAAATCTTTTCTTCATACCTTCTTCCTTTCTCATTTTCAGCCAAATATGAAACCTGCATCCTTACTGAACATACAGTAAGATATCCTCTTTGTTTATTGTTTCACAAATGTCCATATATTCTGTTTTTACTACTGCGGTATAAAAAATATATCTTAAATGGACATATTGTGTCAAGTTTTTTCTTACATAAAATATTATACATATTATACCAGTGAATGCATTGCAGAATAGCATAATTTAGGGCACTGTATTTAGATAAAAAATAAGGAAAGTATTGAATGTGTTACACGTTCAATACTTTCCCTATCTTATTTGTACACTATTCCTATTTCGCATAGTCAATGACACGGCTCTCGCGGATAACATTAATCTTAATCTGTCCCGGATACTCTAATTCAGCTTCAATCTGTTTCGAAATATCCCTTGCGAGCAATACCATATCAGAATCGTTAATCTGTTCTGGAACTACCATAACACGAATCTCTCTACCTGCCTGAATAGCAAAAGATTTGTCAACACCTTTGAAATTGTTGGTAATGTCTTCTAATTGTTTTAGTCTTGTTGTATATGTTTCTAATGTCTCTCTTCTTGCCCCCGGTCTTGCCGCTGATATCGTATCAGCCGCCTGAACAAGACATGCGATTAAAGTCTGCGGCTCAACATCTCCATGATGGGATTCCACCGCGTTGATAACCGTGGGGGATTCCTTATACTTCCTGCACAGCTCAACTCCCAACTGGATATGGGAACCTTCCATCTCATGGTCAACTGCCTTACCGATATCGTGAAGCAATCCGGCGCGTTTCGCCATCCTGACGTCCAACCCCATCTCGGCTGCAAGCAGACCGGATAATTGGGCAACTTCAATCGAATGTTTCAATGCGTTCTGACCATAGCTGGTCCTGAATTTCATCTTACCGAGCAGTCTTACAAGTTCAGGATGAATACCGTGTACGCCTACCTCAAGGGTAGCGGCCTCACCTTCCTCTTTAATCATTACTTCTACTTCTCTCTGCGCTTTCTCAACCATCTCCTCGATTCTGGCCGGATGGATACGTCCGTCCACTATCAACTTCTCAAGCGCAATTCTTGCCACTTCCCTGCGGATTGGGTCAAACCCGGATAAGATAACCGCCTCCGGTGTGTCATCAATAATCAGGTCAACACCTGTCATCGTTTCGAGAGTTCTGATGTTACGCCCCTCTCTTCCGATGATTCTGCCCTTCATCTCGTCGTTAGGAAGCTGAACGACAGATATTGTCGTCTCAGATACATGGTCTGCGGCACATTTCTGGATGGCCGTAACGACATATTCTTTTGCCTTCTTATCCGCCTCTTCCTTCGCCCTGCTCTCCATCTCTTTAATCATGACAGCAGTTTCATGTTTCACTTCATCTTCAACAATTTTCAACAAATAATCTTTTGCCTGTTCGGAGGTCAATCCTGAGATTCGTTCCAGTTCCTGTAATCTTTGTTCATTTAGCTTGGAAATCTCTTCGCGCTGCTTGGCAAGAGTTTCTTCCCTGTGTGCCAAACTTGCTTCTTTCTTCTCAATTGCATCCGCTTTCTTATCAATGTTCTCTTCCTTCTGCTGTACGCGACGCTCGTATCGCTGCGCCTCGGCACGACGTTCCTTGATTTCCTTGTCCAGCTCATTCTTTGTGCGAATGGACTCTTCCTTGACCTCAAGCAATGACTCGCGCTTCTTCGCCTCAGCAGTTTTGAGAGCTTCATCAATAATTTCTCTGGCCTTCTCGTCCGCGTTGCCAATCTTGGCTTCCACAACATTCTTGCGATAGTTGATTGCAACCAAGGCAGAAACCGGAATGGAGACAACCAGTGTGATGAGTACAGCTAACACAACTTGCCACATTACAGGAGCACCTCCTTATTTAGTTTTCATTGTACATAATCTATTCTAGAATGTTCATGCAAGCTGCCATCCTCCTGCACTGTCCGCTACACGGCAACGCTTACTTCAAATATGCCAATGACATCTATCGCAGAAATCTAAATGATTGTCTGTAAACATTCTATACTAAGCAAAATTACAACACTTCAATTCTATACTGAATTTGATGTTATGTCAAGTACAAGTGCTCTGCTGATTGTGTCCTGGTGAAACCCTTTCCTGTAAAGAAACCCGTACATTTTCTGCTGTTCCTGCCTTGTGGCCGTCTCCGCGCAATATTTTTTCTTCCGCAGCAAATCACAGGCAAGCGCCAATTCATCCTGCTCTACGCCAAGTTCGCTTAATTCATCAAAAGATTTACGGATAACCTCTTTGTCAATCCCCTTGCGCATCAAATCTGTCTCTATACGCATCCTGCTCTTACTCTGTACATTATATTCAATAAAATCCCGGGCATAACGACCGTCATCAACATAACCGTAAGACTCCACGTAGGCAACCGCCTCATCGATACATGGCTGAGGATATTCACCCTGCCTTAGCTTCTCTTCCAACTGTTTACGTGTGTAATCCCGGGACTGTAACAAATTCATACTGCGCAGTTTCGCCCGTTTTGGAAGAATCTGCGTCATAATTTCCCGATATGCCTCCTCAGGAAGTTCCTGCCCTTCTTTTATCTGGAATTTCCGCAGTTCGCCCTTATACAATACAAAGGCGAACTGCCCGTCTATATAAACCCGATAGCGTGGTTTCGACGCCTCGGTTATCTGTGTTACAAGCATCTTATATACCCCTGTCAGAATGGGCGTCTTGGTTCTATTGTCAAGACGCCCAAAGCCTATGAGCTTCTATGCTTTCTCCGCCTTAGCCTCTTTTGCAGATTTCTTCGGCGCCGTCTCTTGCGGTGCCGGAGCTTCCTGTGCTTCCCCGGCCTCCAGGTTAAACAGTTCCCTCACCTTGCGCTCCACCTCCGCGCATACCGCCGGGTTGTCACGCAGATACTGTTTCGCATTCTCCCTGCCCTGTCCAATCTTACCGCCGTCATAAGCATACCACGCGCCGCTTTTACTGATAATATTGTTCTCCGCCGCAAGGTCCAGGATATCGCCTACCATAGAAATACCCTCGCCAAACATAATATCGAACTCTGCTTCCTTAAAGGGCGGCGCAATCTTATTCTTGACAACCTTCACCCTGGTTCTGTTACCGATTACCTCCCCGCCCTGTTTCAGGGATTCGATTCTCCTGACATCCAGTCGCACAGAAGAGTAGAATTTCAGCGCCCGCCCGCCGGTAGTCGTCTCCGGATTACCGAACATCACGCCCACCTTCTCACGGAGCTGGTTAATAAAGATAACAGTACAATTAGACTTGCTGATTACAGCCGTCAGTTTACGCAGCGCCTGGGACATCAGACGCGCCTGCAGACCTACATGGCTGTCGCCCATGTCACCGTCAATCTCCGCCTTCGGAACGAGTGCTGCTACGGAGTCCACTACGATAATATCCACCGCGCCGGAACGCACCATCGTCTCTGTAATCTCCAACGCCTGCTCGCCGCAGTCAGGCTGGGATATATATAAATTATCAATGTCTACACCGATATTCTTCGCATATACAGGGTCCAGCGCATGTTCCGCATCAATAAAGCCCGCTATGCCGCCACGTTTCTGCACCTCAGCAATCATATGTAACGTTACGGTCGTCTTACCACTGGACTCAGGGCCGTAAATCTCCACGATTCTCCCCTTCGGAATGCCGCCAAGCCCCAACGCCAGGTCAAGGCTCAACGAGCCTGTGGGAATGGTCTCCACATTCATCTGTACGGACGGGTCACCCAGTTTCATGACCGCACCCTTGCCGAACTGCCTCTCTATCTGCCCTAAAGCCGCATCCAATGCCTTTAATTTCTCGTCTCTTTCCATAATTATGTTCTCCTTTTCTCTTAGAACATCTGTTCTTTTACAGAATAAAACAAATGTTCGGTTTTGTCAATCCTATTTTACAGTTATTTCTGTTCCCAATAAGTCATGCAGGAACAGATTTATAAAGATTCTAACACACTATATGTCCGATAAACGACACTTCACCCTCCTTCCTACCATAAAATATATTCAAAAAATACTTGAACTAATGGAAATCATGGCGAAATGCCCGATGTGCATAACAGAAATCCATTTCTTCAGATAAAATCAGTTTAGCAAAAAAATCACCCGGATGCAACAACATTATTCTAAATGCCGCATCCTTAAAAAAACTAACATTACAATTCACACCTGCGCCAGATTTCACACGAATTTAGGCGCGTTCGGTGTAAATTACAACGATTGAAAAGTAACGAACTAACTATCATCAATCGGTTAAACTTATCGCTCAAAGCACATACTCCAACTGGCAGTCATAGGGTTCTTTTTCCACATGCTCCTGATGATACTCCTGTGCCTCGACGCATCCCAAAGACTTATAGAAAGCCTGGGTCTCTACAGCCGAATGGCCGGATATATAAAGCCTTGCCGCCCCATGCTCCTTCGCCCATGCCGCCGCTGCCTGAAAGAGCGCTCTACCGACTCCTTGGCTCCGCAGTTCCCTCGACACATGAAGGCATGACAAATCAAGATACTTAAGCCCGCCCCCAAAAAGACCGGGCTCCACAGAGACGAAGCCTTTCAAAGCGCCGCAATAAAACGCCCCGTAGACATAGCCTCCTGTGCGCGCCGTATTTTTCAAACAGGACACCAGGAACCGATAATCCTCTTTCGTCCAATCGTCTGTAAAAGGGTCGGGCTTGACGACCCATTTTCCTTCTTCCCGCCTCCAACAGTCCACCACATCCTGTCTGCGGATAAACCCGCCGAACAATTCCTGGCAGATTTCCTCCTCCCGCAGTTCCCTATACCGCAGCGTGCCCGCAACATATTCTTCTGTCAGCTCCATCACATCTTGTAAAATATGGAGATTCCTCTGTATATCATCCTTCGCCTCAAGGGAATGGTTCACATTTTCTATCAGCCGCAAAGGCTGCCTCGCCTCGGCGCACTTCTCCTGAATCGCGGGCGTGTCCGCCCACGGGTCGTCGGTACCGTGGAACATCAGTCCCGGCTGGGGCTCGAAACCGAAGGTCTGCGCGAGAGGCGTATAATAAATATTCCTGCACCGTATGCCATGCTGTGCGGCATAAGCGCAGGCCACCGCCGTGCCAATGCTTTTGGACACGAAAAGAATATCGTCATAGGCGGCCCAGTCAATCCCCTCCAATTGTTTTCCGGCCTGTTCCAGGGCGCCCTGAAACGCCTCGTCAAGCGAACGGCTAAGTCCCTTATACACAATTTTAACTACTTCATACCGATACTTTTCTATTATTTTACTACTATAATATAATAGCGGCTTGTCACAATGATATCCGATTCCCGGAAAAAATACTGCTATTTTCATGTCCTTAGCCATCCCTTTCCTACCAATCTCCATACGCGGAAGTCGAATCAAGCATCCGCAACGCTGATTTCGCCATCTCATTGTCCGGGAACTGACGCAGTGTCTCCACATAGTATTCCCTCGCCCTATTCCCGTCACCGCACTGCGTATAGCAAAACGCGATATTCACCAAAGCCATCTCTTTATAACACATACTCGAGTGGGAAAGCAATACAAAATAGCGGTATTTGTCAATCCACGCATGTTTTGTAAAAAAATCATAACTTTTCTCAAACTCCCCGACTGCCTGGGCATAATCCTCTTTCTTGACAAACCGCATCCCTTTCCTGTGATTGCGCGGAACAAGACACCTCACCAAAAGGAAAAGAACCAGATAGAGAATAATCCCTATATTCACCGCGCTGTTGTAAGATTCCACAAAAAAACTAAGGCAAAATATAATCACCTGCAGCACAACAAGCTGTATCACAAGCGATATCCATGTTACCTGGTATACCACCGGCTTCCCCGAAAACATATCCGTTCCCCCTCTTTCTATTCCACTATAACCACATTTTACAAATACCCTACTGTGCCCAGGACAGCGCCTCCTCCAAGTCCTTCGCCCCCAGAATATTGAGCATAAATTCCGTATGGCTTTCCGCCTCGTCCGTATCGATATATTTAAACGTGTCAAATATGTATTTGGGCGTCTGGTCCAAGTCATAAATCCCAAAAGCAAGCCCTTGCTTCACCTCTTCCATGGCATCTGTCTGCCGGTTCATAATAAACGCGTCTATGTAGGGATTCGCCTCGATAATATAATAACAGTATGCAAAAGCCGCCGCCTGCAGTTTTTCGCCCGAAGAAGAAGTGAATCCAAGTTCCGTCACCGTAATGCTCCGGACATTTCCGTCCCGGTCGAGGTATTCTTCCTGGGTCAGCACATCCGTCACCGTGCTCAGGTTCATCAAAGTAAGAATCGGCGCATCCGCCGTCTTATCATAAGTCTCCGTCCAATAGTTTACCTTTGTCAGCGGATTTGGATAAGGATGGATTGCAAGTCCCCAGTTATAATTACCCTTCAGTCTCGAAATCTCATTGATTGTCTTCAGGATATCTTTGGCGTTAAAGTGGTCATCGTTATCGCCCTCATTGTTATTCCAGTCATGGTCAATACTGAAATAGACATTGGCGTCCGCATAATTGCTCTTGGCGGCATTATAGAAAATACGCATCGCCTTCTCAAACTCTGCCGAATACAATCTGATGTCGTCTGTATCCATATAATTCCAGATTCTGTACTGGTTGATTTCATTGGCAATCACCCAACTTGATACCAGCCCGTACTCTCCCCCGGAATACCGCTCGGCAAGAAAACTGGCAATCGCCTCAAGATGCTTGCATCCTTCTTCCTCCGCGGTATTGAAAGCATAATAATACGCTCCCGACTCCTTATTCCTGGCCAACGGGTGTATCAGCTCCGGGAACGCATCGTTCCAGTCATTCAACACAATCGCTGTGGAATTCATCCCGCTGTCCGTCAGATATTTAAAAAGATGGTCATAACCGCCGATGCTCGCGCCGTTAAACTTGTAAATCTTCCCCTGATATTCGTATTCAATGGTAGGCTGCGCCTCATTCGTCGTCTCGCCAACAATATGGGAAAGAGGAATATTGTAAATGGCATATTTCACGTCCAAATCCGTCAGCATAGGCGTCTCAAGCATCTGAGGGTCTAACAGAAGCCCTTTTTTGGATTCCGGCTCTTCCACTTGGATTGAAGTGTCGGCTAACATCTCCGGATTGCTGATACACATGCCCGGGGCAAGCGGGACATATTTCCCGTCCAACAGCAGCGCAGGCACGAACTGTTGGAAAATCTGTCCTTGTTCATAGGTCCACTTGAACTCGCTTCTTGTCGCTTTCTTCGTGCTTGTCACCGGCTCGCCGCTAAAATCCTCCGGAAAATCGCCTTCCTCATATATTTCAAAAGCAAAAAGATAGATTTTGTGGTCATCGCTTTTGGGAATATCAGGCATACTGAACTTTAAACTGACAATTTCCCTGTCCTCCTGAAAAGAACAGTCCGTAATGCTGCCATAAGAAGCAAGCTGCGCCCCGGTCAGGACAACATTGCCTTCCGTGAGCTCTTCCTCGTCGTCATGTTCCTCCTGCACAGAAGTACGTGAAACGACAGGCGCCGTCCTGCCGCACCCGGAAAGACTCAAAACAATGCCCGGAATGAGAAAAAAAATCGATATGAAAATACTACAATATGTTGTTTTTATGCTTCCGGTACTCAAGAGTCACGTTCCTCCTGTCGGTTATGGTAAATCACTGTGACGGCCGTTTTGGGCGGTGCATCCGTATCCGCCAGAATCTCAATATCTCCCGACCGTAAACGGGCAAGTATTTGCAGATATTGGTTTGTCGTCGCCGTCTTGAACCGCCATGCATTATCCTGGACGGGGAGGCTTATGCACTTTTCCTTAGCGCCATAAGAGCCGACCTGGCCTGCCAGTTCTTCCGGCCATCGCCTGCCGTTGGCAAAAAAATCATCCAAAGCGACTATGATAGAAGAATCAATCCCTTTCATGGCAGAAGTCAGGATAAGTTCCGAAATATCGCTCTGGTCAACATCGACGCCAATTATCTTACCGCCGCAAGCCTCCGCAGAAGGTAACACCGATTCGTAAAGCGAACCGCCGCAGGCGAAAATAACCTCCGTGCCCGCCTCATACCATTCCTTGGAAACCTCCTCAATTCGGCTGTCAGGCAGGAACGTGCCCGCATACCAATACTCTATGTGGACTTCGTCACTAATCTCTAAGAAGTCGGCGGCATCGTCAATGCCCCGCAGATAGCCATACCCATATCTCTCCACCGATGGAAGCTGTTCCCCGCCTATAAAGCCAAATTCCTTATAGCCCTCCAGTACGGACATATATCCTACAAGATAACCTGCTTCTTCCTCCCTGTAAGTTACACAGTGGACATTGTCCTTTACATCCGCCTCTGCACCGGAAGAATCCCTGGGTATGCCGTCCAACAACAGGAAATAGGTGTCACGGTAATCATTTTGCAGGCTCCCCACCGCCTTCTCAAAATGCGGGCCTACACAGACCACAAGCTCCGCACTGTTCTGTATGGCCGCCAAAATCGTATCTTTGTATGCATCGTCCGTGTCCACATCGGTGCTATAACTGGAATAAGATATGCCTGCCGCATCCGCATATTTCTGTATGCCCTGGAACGCCGCCTCATTGATGCCATGGTCCATGACATAACTGACGTCGGTGACAAGGGCAATTTCCCTGCCTTCCTCCTCATAGTCATGGTGGCTCTGCGCCGTCTCCTCCTCCGGGGACAGTTCCGGGCCGTCGTTCTCACTTAAGTCCGGCCCATTGTTTCCGTCTGCCTCCTCCTTGCCGCTTTCGACTTTTCCAGGTTCTTCCTTGTCATCTGTTTCTCCTCCGGAAGATTCTTCCTGGGCAGGCTCGCTTGCCGGAGGCGTCTTGGTGCTGCAGCCTGAAGACAAGAGTAAGATTGCCGCAATTATAAACAAATTTTTCATTCGCAGTTTCATTCCTGTTTCCCCGCCTTTCTTTCCATCCCAGGATAACATCCCATGTAAAGTATATACCCTGCCAAGTCTTTGGTAAATACTTTTGAATAATTATTATTCCATGCGCCGGAACGCTAATATACTAATCCCCAAAATAAAATTTCTCCCGGATTCCGCCCGTATATTCCTCTATTGCGCTTAAGAACCGATTCCCATACCGGGCGAATTTGTTCTCTCCCACACCGGACACTTTCATCATATCCGCCCTGGAAAAGGGAACTTTGACGCACATATCAACCAGTGTCTTATCCGTAAAAATAATATACGGAGGTACATTTTCTTCCCTGGCAATCCGGGAACGCAGCTCGCGGAGCTGTTCGAAAAGTTCCAACCCTCTGGAATTGAGAATGTCCGACTTGCGCGCAGCGCTCCCTTTCTTTTCCCTGCCGCTCTTGCCTTTCTGTCCGGAAGGATTCTTCGCCGTCTTTAAAACCACGCGCCTTTTGCCGCTTAACACTTCCTCCGCCCGGTCTGTCACTCTAAGCAGCGCATATTTATCCCCCGTCGCCACAAGCAGATTCTCCACCATCATCTGATGAATCACCTGCTTAATCTCCGTCTCCTGCATTCCCTCAAGGCTGCCGAAAGAATCATATGCGCTGACTCCGTACTCCTTCAGCTTGGCGCGCTTCTCCCCTGCAAGCATCCCGGCAACCACATTGACGCCGTAACGCTGACGCACTTCCATAATGCCCGTGATTATCTTCACCGCAGCATCCGTCACGTCACTGGTTTCATACTCTCTTAAGCAGTTCCCGCAATTGCCGCATACCCCCGCCCCGTTCTCCCCGAAGTAGCGCAGGATATATTCACGCAGGCATTCAGGCGTCATACAGTAATAAGTCATCGTGCGCAGCCTTTCCTCATCCCGCTGTGCAACCGCCGCGTTTTCTTCCGGTGTGTAGTCCCCGTTCAGCTCCTTATTTTCAAGCAGGAAGCGGTTAATCATCACATCCTGTGGCGAATAGAGAAGAATGCACTCCGCACGCTCCCCATCCCGTCCTGCCCTGCCTGCCTCCTGGTAATAGTTCTCTAAGCTCTGAGGCATATTATAATGGATGACGTAGCGGACGTTAGACTTATCTATTCCCATACCGAAAGCGTTCGTCGCCACCATAACCGGACATTTATCATAGATAAAATCTTCCTGGTTTTTCCTGCGTTCCTCACCGCCCAGCCCGGCATGGTATTTCGTCACAGCCACACCCTCTGTAAGCAGCCTGTCATATACTTTCTCCACATTTTTTCTTGTAGCGCAGTAAATAATGCCGCTCTCCGCATCGTGTTCATTGATATATCCAAGCACATAGTCGTCTTTGCGCCTGGACGTCTCCACCGCAAAATACAGGTTCTTACGGTCAAAACCTGTCACCAGTACGTGCGGAGAATGAAGCCCCAGGACGCAGACGATGTCTTCCTTCACATTCTCTGTGGCTGTGGCCGTAAAGGCGCTGATAACCGGACGTTTTCCAAGCTGTCTGACAAACTGTACGATTTTCAGGTAACTCGGGCGGAAATCCTGTCCCCACTGGGAAATACAATGTGCTTCATCCACCGTAAGCATAGAAATTTCCGACTGCATCGCAAACCGCAGGAACTCATAAGTCTCCAACCGCTCCGGCGCCACGTAAATAATTTTATATTGTCCGGCGGAGGCTAACCGCAATGCTTTGGAAATCTGGGATTCACTCAAAGAGCTGTTGATATAGGCGGCATGAATGCCGGCCTGGTTCAATGACTGCACCTGGTCTTTCATCAGAGAAATCAGCGGAGAAATAACCAGTGTAATGCCCGGTAAAAGAAGAGCCGGCACTTGATAACAGATGGATTTGCCCGCCCCGGTGGGCATAATCCCAAGCACATCCTGTCCACGAAGGATACTGTCAATCAAAGGCTCCTGTCCCTCCCGGAATCCGGAATAGCCGAAGTACTTTCTCAAAATATCAAATTTATCCATAAGGTATGTGCCTTTCTTTTCTCCTTCGTTAGAATGTCAGCAAGCTTCCACACTTTATCCTGCGCATAAAAGCCTGGGCATCCAAGCCCAGGCTTAGCATTTTGTATAACAGGAAAGGAACTAAAACACTTTCAGATACTGCTCGTAATCTTCGTAGGTAACCGTCACCCATCCTTCATCATAATTGAAACCAATCTCCAAACCCTTTGGCGTATAAAATACGATGATGTTGGATGAATTGAAATAGTCGGTGATTTCCTGGTCGGACATCATTGACAGATAAGTAATTTCACCGTTTTGGATATCGCTTCTTGTCCTGAACTCTACCGAAAAGTCATCGTCAGCGTTGATGATATTTTCATTATCCAGAATCACACCGTTCTCCATATCAATGTTAATGCAGTATAGGAACACATCATTATAGTAATCGCTGTACACATACTCGGAGAATACAATACTCATCTTCTCCTCATCCATATAGGTTACATAGCTCGTCGAAAGCGCGCTAAAATAGTCCTCCTCCGTCAGATATTCCTCATATTCTTCCTCGAAATATTCCGTAAAAAGGTCAATTTCACTCTGAACCGCACTGTTCAGCTGGTCTAAGTTCGGTACATCGTCGCCGCTGATAATCGGATATGATACGAGGATATCCACATTGTCATAATCTGTCTCATATTCATAATAATCGAAATCTACCGAATAGGACAAATCCGTCCTGATATCGTCATGCAGGGTATAGTACTCATCGTCATCGTAATCATAATCATCATAATCGTAATCATCATAACCGTAGTCATCATAATCATAATCGTCATAATCATCGTAGTCCCTGTCGTACTGTTCCCTGTCTCTTCCCCAGTCATCATCGAAATCGTATTCTTCACGCGCATTATGCCTGCTGTGTCTCTCCTCCGAATACATAGAAAAAACTTTGTATGTGAGCGCTCCGACCGCAATGAGGAACAATATAATCACCACAACCACGATACCGATAATCAGCCCCGTATTGTTCTTCTTGACAGGCGCCGCATATGGGCTGTACTGGTTATCCCACTGGTTATTGCCGGGCATACCGCCGCCATATTGTCCGTTCCCCTGTCCCGGCTGTCCATAATAAGGATTATGGTTCTGTCCAGGTTGCCCGCCATAGGGATTGCCGCCCTGCCCCGGCTGTCCGCCATAGGGATTGCCATTTTGTCCCGGCTGTCCACCGTAAGGATTGTTATTCTGCCCTGACTGTCCGCCGTAAGGATTATTCCCCTGGCTTGGCTGTCCGCCGTAAGGATTGTTACCATATCCCGAACTGCCGTTCATATGATTATAATAGGGACCGCCTCCATAATAAGAACTATTTCCGTAAGGAGAGTTGTTCTGCGCCGGGTTTACATACGGATTCTCAGAATTCATCCCCTGTGCCGCCCCGTCACCGCCGATAAACGGAACTTCCGTATATGTGCCGCTATCAAGGTCTGCTTCCGGCTGCTGTGCCACGCTACTAGCATCCGTATATTCCGCCACTGTGTTCTCCACATCACTTGTGAGCGGCACTTCCCGGACGCCCTCTTCCCCGTCTTCCCCTGACGACGCATCCACGGATACCGATTCTCCGGATATATCCGGTGTACGGTAAATATCTTCCTCTGTCTCTGACCTGTATGTATCAATCGGCGTACCTATTTCTTCACTGCCGTTGTTCTGCTTATCAAACTGCTCCGATTGGCTCATTCGATTTCCCCTTATCTATTCACAACTTAGTCAACATTACCTATCCTTTTTGCCGCCGAAAGTCACCTCACTGTAATACTGCAAAATACATTCCCGCATCAGAGACAGTGCGGACGACACCGTATTCTCCCTGACCTTGGAACGGTCGCCGCTGAAATGGCATTTCCTGACCGTAATCCTGCCGCACACATTACAGCCGATATAGACAAGCCCCACCGGTTTCTCCTCAGAGCCTCCGTCCGGTCCCGCAATACCGGTAATGCTGACAGCCACATCCGCCTTGGATACCATAGCCGCCCCCTTGGCCATCTGGCTTGCAATCTCCTCACTGACGGCGCCATGTTTCAACAGCGTATTCTTCTTAATGCCAAGGAGCCTGCGCTTCGCCTTATTCGAGTAAGTGATGTAGCCGGATTTAAAAACTTCCGACACGCCTGGCACGTTAATCAGCCTGGCGGCAAGCAGCCCGCCCGTACAGGACTCCACCGTACTGATTGTCAGATTGTTGGCAAGCAGAAGGTCCACCACCGATTTCTCCAGTGTCACTTCATCGTCGGTCGTATATACATGGCTGCCGAACCGTCCCTTAAGCTCTTTCACCACAGGCTTAACCAGTTTTCTTGCAGCCTTCTCATCCTCCGCCCTGGCGGTTACCCGCAGATGCACTTCCCCTGTCTTGGCGTATGTAGCTATGGTGGGGTTCGACTGGCTTTCAATCAAATCCTGAACCATCGTCTCCGCCTTGCTTTCCCCCACGCCGCAGATTTTTACAGTCTGGGAAAAGATGACGCAGGACTGTAATTTCTCCAAATATGGCATCACCGACGCCTCAAACATCGGAATCATCTCATTGGGCGGCCCCGGCATCAAAACCACATGCTTGCCATTCTCCGCCATGATAATTCCCGGCGCCGTACCGTTAGGATTAGCAAGCACAATACATCCCTCCGGCACCATCGCCTGTTTCCAATTATTGTCCGTAGGCTCTATGCCCCTTTTTTCAAAAAATTCTTGTATAGCCGCCTTGCTCTCTTCGTGTAGATACAAAGACTTGCCAAGAACTTTGGCTGCCGTCTCCTTCGTCAAATCATCCTGTGTGGGGCCGAGTCCGCCGGACAGCAGAATGATATCCGCCCTGGAAAGCGCTGTCTTAATCGTCTCATACAGCCTTTCCGCATTGTCGCCGACCACGTCCTGGTAATAACAGGAAAAACCTAACCCCGCGCACTTCTCAGACAAATATGCCGCGTTGGTGTTCACGATATTTCCTAACAAGATTTCTGTCCCAACCGAAATTAATTCTACAATCATCATTTCACCCATTCCGGGCGTCTATACGAAACGCCCAAATCCAAACTTCTCTTACCGTACGCCGCCCTATTTCGTGTCTTTCATCACATCTTTATTTTTGACAAGATAGTCCGCCAAAGATACCACCGTCAGGATAAGCGCCGCCCACATCACAATATCGGTGACAATTGAAAGCGCCTCTATATCCGCTATCATCAGACATATCATAACCATCTGAAAAGTAGTTTTGAACTTCCCCCAATAGCTGGCCGCAATCACTACCCCGTTGTCCGCGGCAATGAGCCGAAAGCCGCTGATAATAAACTCTCTGGCAATAATCACAATGACAATCCAGGCAGGTATCTTGTAAAGCGCCACAAGGCAGATGAGCGCGGAGCACACAAGCAGCTTATCCGCAAGCGGGTCCATAAACTTGCCAAAGTTTGTCACCAAATTATATTTCCTTGCTATCTTGCCGTCCAGAAGGTCCGTCAGACTTGCAACAATAAAAATAGCAAGGGCAATCCACTTATCTGCTAATGTTATGTCAACCATCATAAACACTACAAAAAAGGGAATCAAAATCACCCGGAACATCGTCAATTTATTTGGTAAATTCATCCTCTAATTCTCCTATCAGGTCATATTCATAAGACGCCGTAACCCTGACCTTCACAAAATCGCCAGTCAACAGTTCCCTGTCCGTATGGACAAACAAAAACCCGTCCACGTTAGGCGCGTCTTTATATGTCCGCGCCACATATGCATTCTCGTCGGCAACCTTGCCCTCAACCATGGCAGTCACGGTTTTTCCCACCATGTCCTCAGCGGCATCAAAAGCGATTTCCTGCTGCAATTCCATGAGCTGCGCCTGTCTGTCCTCTTTCACTTCCTCCGGTATCTGGTCCGGCATATCCGCCGCCGGCGTATCTTCTTCCTGGGAATATGTGAAAACGCCCAACCGGTCAAATTCCATCCGGTCAACGAATTCCATCAGTTCTTCATGGTCATCCTCTGTCTCTCCCGGGAACCCGGTAATCAGCGTCGTCCGCAGGCATATATCAGGAATCTCCCGGCGCAGCCTTTCTATGATATCCGTAAGCTGTTTTCTGTCCGTCCTGCGCCCCATCCGGCGTAAAATAGTGTCCGAGGCATGTTGAACCGGCAAATCCAGATAGTGACATATCTTCTTCTCTTCCTTGATAACCTTGATTAACGCGTCGTCAATCTCCTCCGGATAACAATAAAGAATCCGAATCCAGCACAGGCCGCTTATCCTGCACAACCTGCGCAGAAGCTCCGGCAGTGCCTTATGCCCATAGAGGTCCGTGCCATAAAGCGTCGTCTCCTGGGCCACAAGAATCAGTTCCTTCACGCCCGCTTCGGACAGTCCTTCCGCTTCCCGCACCAAGTCTTCCATCGGCACGCTGCGGTAATTGCCCCGTATCTTAGGGATAATGCAGTAGGTACAGCGCTTGTCGCATCCTTCCGCGATTTTCAGGTAAGCGTAATGCCCGCCGGTTGTCACCACACGCTTCACTCCGGTAAGCGGCCTCGTATCCAAGGCCTTATAATGGTTCTTCCCGACGCCCCGCGCTATCTCGTCAAGCGCTGCGACAATCTCATCCGCCGCCATCGTTCCCACGATGGCATCCACCTCCGGAATCTCTGTCTGTATCTCTTCCCTGTAACGCTGGGCCAGGCAGCCCGCCGCCACCAAGGTCTCAATACCGCCGCTTTTCTTAAGCTCCGCCATCTCCAGAAGCGTATTGATGCTCTCTTCCTTGGCATCGTTGATAAAACAGCACGTATTGACCACGGCGATATCCGCCTCGCACTCATCATCGGTAATGCCATATCCACTTTGTACAAGCATTCCCAGCATCATCTCGGAATCCACCAGATTCTTATCACACCCTAAAGATATGAACAATATTTTCTTCATTTCGATTTCTATATCCCTATTCTTCTTCGTCCGTGTTGTCTTCGCCCAGAATCTTTACTTCTCCCTGGTTTAACTCTTCCACCGCAACCGAAAGGGGCTTCTTGCCTCTGCCGTCCACCAGTTCCTCATCCCCCGCTATAATCTGCCTCGCCCGCTTGGACGTAGCCATCACAATGGAATATCTGCTGTTTACAACAGGGTCTTCGCCTTCCTCTACCCCGCTGTTTACGACTCTGATTAAATCTGCATAAGATGGATGTAACATTATTTTTCTCCTTCCAGTCCTGTTCTGATATTTTCTATAAATTCACGGTTCCTGCCCGGCGTATTGTGGGCCGCCGTAATCAGGTCGTGGAGTTTTCCGACGCATGTTTCCAGGTCATCGTTCACCACGATATACTCATATGCCTCTATGCCTTCCGCTTCTTTGGCCGCGCGGCGCATCCTTTTTTCAATCACCTCTTCTGTCTCTGTGCCTCTGCCCACAAGCCTGCGCCTGAGTTCCTCCGCGCTGGGCGGCATCACGAAAAGAAGAAGCGCGTCTTCGTACTGTTCCTTCACCTTGAGCGCGCCCTGAATCTCTATCTCAAGTATCACGTCTTTGCCCGCTGCAAGCTGCCTCTCCACATATTCCCGCGGTGTGCCATAATAATTATCACAGTAACAGGCGTACTCAATCAACCCGTTTTCTGCAATTTTCTGCTCAAACTGTTCTTTTTTCAGGAAAAAGTATTCCCTGCCGTCCGCCTCGCCCGGCCTCGGCTGTCTCGTTGTGGCCGAAATGGACAACGCGTAATCGTCATATTCCTCTGTCAGTCTCTTCACCAAAGTGCCCTTGCCTGCCCCCGAAAAACCGGAAACAATAATCAATATGCCCTTACGTCTCATCTGTCTCCCCGCCTTCCGCCTGTGCCCTGCCCGATATGGTCTCCGGCAGCAGCGCAGATAACACAATCTGGCTGTTCTCCATCACCAGTACCGCTTTCGTCTTCCGTCCCTGGGTCGCGTCAATCGCCGTGCCCGCCTCCTTCGCCTTCTGCACCATGCGCTTTACAGGTGCGGAATCAGGGCTTACGATGGCGATAATCTTTCCCGTATTGACCACATTGCCAAATCCAATATGAATCAGCCTGCCCATACCCGGCTCCCTTTCTACTCGATATTCTGTATCTGCTCCCGCACTTTCTCAATCTCCGTCTTGAGTTCGATGGCGCGGTTGGATATCTCCAAATCGCTCGTCTTCGATAAAATGGTATTCGCCTCCCGGTTCATCTCCTGCGCGATAAAATCGAGTTTACGGCCGATGCTCCCGCCCTCGAGAAGATTCTCCCTGGTCGTCTCTATATGGCTTCTTAGCCGTACCAATTCCTCATCCACACACACTTTATCCGCAAAAACCGTGACTTCCATCAAAAGACGTCCTTCGTCCACCTTGGCATCCCCTAAAAGCTCTTTCACTCTCTCTTCCAGTTTCTGCCTGTACTCGGTGATAATCTGCGGCGAGCGTTGGGTAATATAATCCACATGGACGAGCATCCCGTTCAGTTTCGACACTAGGTCATTTTTCAGGTTTTCGCCTTCTTTCACCCGTGTCTCCACGAATCCCTGTGCCGCACCCCGGACAGCCTCCTGCAAAAGCAGCCACAGCTCCTCTTCATCGATTGTCTGTTCCTCCATGCCAAGCACTTCCGGGTATCTGGATAAGGTGGAAACCCGGACATCATTGTCCAGACCGAAATCCTCCGCCATCTGCCCCAGATACTTCATATACTCCGCCGCCAGGTCCTTGTTGTACTTCACGCACATATTGGACTCCGTGAAATCCTCATAGGCAATAAAGACATCCACCTTCCCACGCTGAATGTAGTTTTTCAGCTCGTTTCGTATCGCCGCCTCGAAGAAATTCAGTTTCTTGGGCATCTTAATGCTCACGTCAAGGTATCTGTGGTTGACAGACTTCATCTCCACAGTAATTTTTCTTTCCCCTCTTGCAATCTCGCACCTGCCAAAGCCGGTCATGCTCTTTATCATACTCGTATTCTCGCCTTTCTATTATTACATGATATTACCTGTCTTACAACATGTCACGACTGCCGCACAGATTCCCTCCGCAGGCGCCATAACATCCCTTACGTCCGGCTTACTGCACATGGAACAAACAGTCTGTGCGTACAGATTTCATTATAGATGAATTGTGGGAAGTAGTCAAGAACCATGCGAGGCCATACCGTCGCCTGGCTGCCGCCCTATGACAATCCGTCAAATCAATGCACAGCATCCGGCATTGCGTGTGGACGGCAGCGCCGCTTGACATCCCCGCCTCCAGCATATACGATAAGGAAAGATGAACATATTATTCACAATATTGACACACAGAAAGGCAATTATCATGGCATTCGACGGTATTACCATTGCAAATATTACATCACAGCTTTCCGGCACGCTCCTTGGAGGACGCATCTATAAAATTGCCCAACCGGAAAGCGACGAGCTTCTCTTAACTATCAAGAATAACGGCGCACAGTACAGGCTTTTACTCTCGGCGGACGCTTCGCTGCCTCTGGTCTATCTGACTGAAACCAACAAGCCCAGTCCCATGACCGCCCCGGGATTCTGTATGCTTCTGAGGAAACACTTACAGAATGCCCGCATCATACGGATTGCACAGCCCGGACTGGAACGTATCATCTGTCTGGAACTGGAACACCTGAATGAATTAGGCGACATGTGCCGCAAGAAACTGATTGTGGAGATTATGGGAAAACACAGCAATATCATCTTCTGCGACAACCAGGATAAAATAATCGACAGCATCAAGCATATCTCCGGCCTGGTCAGTTCCGTGCGGGAAGTATTACCGGGCAAAGACTACTTTATTCCCCAGACGCAGAACAAGTGGAATCCACTGCGCTTCTGCGCCCAATATACGGACATGCCTGCGGAGCTTACTGAGGATACGCTTGCACAGCCGGATGCGTCCCTGCGTTTCATGAAAGCGGAGGAGGACAGCACGCCTTTGACTTATGTAAACTTCTGCGGGCATATGCGCGAAAAACCCATGGCCGTTTACAAGGCGCTTTACTCTTCCTACACCGGCCTGTCCCCTATTATGGCGCAGGAAATATGCTACCGTGCAGGCGTAGACGCGGACATGCCTGCCAATGCCCTGGAGGACGACGCGCTACGCGCCCTTCATACCCGGCTGTCTGAAATGATGGCGCGGGTCGTATCGGGAGACTTCACTCCCTCCATTATTTATAACGGCAGGGAGCCTATCGAGTTTGCCTCCCTCCCGCTGACACTCTACGGGGATAAAACCGCAAATTCTTACGATTCCATCAGCCAAGTCCTGGCACAATACTATGCCCAGCGCAGCGTGGTAACCCGCATCCGCCAAAAATCCGTGGACTTGCGTAAAATCGTACAGACTGCCCTGGAACGCAATGTCAAGAAATATGATTTGCAGATGAAACAAATGCTGGATACGGAAAAAAGAGATAAGTATAAAGTATACGGCGAGCTGATTAACACCTATGGCTACAACATAGAGCCCGACGCCAAGTCCATGGAAGCATTAAACTATTATACCAATGAAATGATAACCATACCCTTGGACAATACGCTCACACCCCAGGAAAACGCACAGAAATACTTCGATAAATACGGAAAGTTAAAGCGGACTTATGAAGCGCTGTCAGAATTGACCATTCAGGTCAAGGAAGAGATTGAACACCTGGAATCCATTATGGCAGCCCTGGATATCGCCATGCAGGAGGAAGACCTGGTACAGATTAAAGAAGAGCTTATCGAGAGCGGCTATATCCGCAGGAAGGGCGGCACGAAGAAAGCCAAAATCACAAGCAAGCCGTTCCATTATATCAGCAGCGACGGCTTCCACATGTATGTGGGCAAGAACAACTACCAGAACGACGAGCTGACCTTCAAGTTCGCCACCGGAAACGACTGGTGGTTCCACGCCAAAAAAAAGGCCGGTTCCCACGTCATCGTCAAGGCCGAAGGCCAGGAGCTGCCCGACCGTACTTTCGAGGAAGCGGCGCGCCTTGCCGCCTACTATTCAAAAGGACGGGAACAGAATAAAGTAGAAATCGATTATATACAGAAGAAACACGTGAAGAAGCCCGCCGGGGCAAAGCCCGGGTTCGTGGTATACTATACCAACTATTCTATGGCGATTGACTCGGATATCACAGGAATCAGGCAGGTCATGTAGCGACCTGCCCCTGAACCAGGATAGGGATAATTGCTTATGCCATATCTCCCTAAGACATTTTCCCCAATATCTTTTTAAAATTCATTAATCATTTTTGTCAATCTTTCTATTGTTTCCTTTGTAATTCGTTCTATTTCTTCTTCCGTATGGGTATAGTAAAACGACGGAGGAAACAATTGCCAACAGCTGCCTCCTATAAATTCACATCCACTATCCATTTCCCATAATTTTATTTTAAACATTACTTTTTGCGCCATTCTTTTCAATACACTGACACATCCTATATTCCAATTCATTCTTTTCCACATTCCCCTC
This sequence comes from uncultured Lachnospiraceae bacterium, assembly GCA_947172645.1. Taxonomy (GTDB): domain Bacteria; phylum Bacillota; class Clostridia; order Lachnospirales; family Lachnospiraceae; genus UBA3282. The sequence continues at coordinate 93,267 of CAMWBY010000012.1, forward strand.
TTTTGGCACATTTCTGTCTTTGCTTAAATTTTTCTTCTCGCCCCTACTACTCTTTGTAGGCAATTTAGCACTTACTTCTAAATACTGCTCCTGCTCACTTAGTATATTCGTTTTTGCGAAGATATTCAAGTATCAGAATATATTCTATTCTATGGTAAAGAATAAAATCACAAGGAGGTGCTGAATGTGATTGTCTATTCCCCATTTTGGGAAACTTTAGAAAAATCAAATGAAAACTGGTATACTTTAACGAACAAACATCATTTATCACACAGCACGCTCCACCGCCTAAAACATAATAAAGATGTATCAACTAAAACACTGAATGACTTATGCCGGATTTTAGGCTGTGACATAAAAGATATTATCTGTTACATTCCTTCTGACACAGACCAAAAGCTATAAACTGCGATAGCAATTTTACAGATTGTTATCGCTTAATTTTTTTAATGTCAACAGGGGAGGATACCCATTCCCCGGGCACCCTCCCTGTCTGCAATGTTTCCCTTACCCGAATCTCCCAGGCGCTTTAGAGCGTACTGGAAGTGAACAGGGATTTCACATGGTCAATCTCAGCCTGCGACGCTTTCGCAGCCGGCACATAATAAGATTTCTCACGTGCAATCTGATACAGTTCTTCCTGTGACTGTTCACAGGCGTTACGGAACTGCTTCAATGTCTGTTTCAACTCTTTATTCTCTGTCTGGGCAATCATTTCACCGAAGCGCACCAGTTCTCCGTTGATACCGGTAAGCGTATCCGCCACCATTGTCTTTTCTTCCATCTGCATAATCCGGACTCCTTTTCTTCCATAATTATTGTTCTAGGTTAAAAAATTTTTTAACCCCTGTTATCTTAAATACTCCATAAGCTGCTGCTTATTCTGCATCGCATTCTGCGCGCCTTTTTCAAAGAACTGCTTTACCTTCGTGTCGGATGCGCACTCCGCATACTCTTTCATCTTACAATGGGTCACGTCGTAACCGCCCATAAGGTGACGAAGATTCTGTAAATCTAACTCTGATAAGTTTGCCATATGATTACCTCCTAAAAAAATAATTGTCCTCAACAGTATTTGTTTTTGGACAATTATTTATGCGGGTCTGTTATTATTTTTTTATTTTTAAACTGCTACCGCAGCAAATGCAGCCTTTTGGCGAAGTGTACCAACATGGCGCCCTTCGGGAAAGAACGCAGCTCCTTCTCGTCCACGCCGCCAATCAAAAGAATTATCACGAAATAGACCGCCGCCCCGACGCCGATGGCAATCATCAAGGCAATCCGGCTGACCGGAAGAATCAGATACAGCCCTGTGTACACGCCGTATGCCACCGCACCCATCACGAAGGATGCAAAGAACGGCTTTATAAAAGTCTTCATGTACTCCTGCCTGTACTTCAGATGTTTTCTTACCGAAATCTGGTTCAGGATACACATCACAAGGGAGTAAATAATATTTGCGCATGCAAGCGCATACAGATTCAAATCCGTAAACCACAGCATGGCCACCAGGCTCGCCACCTGGATGACAAGGGCTACCACCGAATGGATAACCGGCGTATTCACCTTGCCAATCCCCTGCAGGACGGCATTCGTCAGCGTGGACAGACAGTACAGCACCACCGTGACAGACAACGCCATCAACAGGCCCGACGCCTTGTCAAGGGCCTCCTTCTGAGGGAAAATAAAATACATAACCGGCTTGGCGAGCAAAAGAAGCCCCACCGAAGCGGGTATCGCGATGAGCATCGTCATCCTGATGGCCTTCGCCACCTGCTTTCTCGTCTTCTTATACTCCTTGCGCACGAATGTGGTAGATACCCCCGGAATCGTGGCGGAAGACATTGCCGAAGCTATGGCAATCGGTATATTGACCACCGCAATCGCCTGGGTTGAAAAAATTCCGTAGTCGATGTGCGCCGTCACCGAGTCCACGTTCTTATATTCCATCAGGACACTATAATAAACATCCATATTGACCACGGTAGAACAGTTATATATAAACGTACTCAAGATAAAAGGCGTGACAATCGTAAAAATAACCTTGAAAATCTCACCATAGCTGTCCAACCTGCCGCTTCTGTCATATTTGGCGCGTTTACGTATCATTTTACGGTTAAGCATGTACATGCCAAGCATAAAAAGCAGAGCCGTCACGACGCCTGCCCCCGTGCCAAGCGCGCTTCCTGCCGAACCATAGACGGCCTGAGTCGTCTCATCGCTGTCAGCTACCGACCGTATCAGCAGATAAGCTGCTCCGATGCTGACCCCGGCGTTCAATATCTGCTCCAATATCTGGGAAAGCGAAGTGTGCATCATCGAACCGTGGGCCTGAAAATATCCTCTGAGCACACCTAAGAAGCCTGAAAAAAAGATAGTCGGCGCAAGTACGCGCAGCGCCACTATCGAGTTGACGCTTTTTGCCATAAAAAGAGGCGCCGCCACAAAAGTAATGACAGAAGCCGCTCCGCCCACCACAAGCACATACAAAAGCGCACACTCGAACACTCTCTGGACATTACGGTATTCTTTAAAAGCAAGCTTCTGGGCTATCACCTTGGAAATTGCCGACGGAATGCTGTAGGAAGAAATCAGAAGGATAATGGTATAGATATTAATCGCCGTACTGTAATACCCATTGCCTTCCAGCCCGATAATACTCAGAAGCGGGCTTCGGTAAATCAGACCGATTACCTTCACTATCATGCCTGACGCTGCCAGGATGCCCGCCTGTAGCACAAAATTATTCTTTTTCTTTTGTCCGCCCATGCGCTACCTCCGAGTGATACCTGCCTACATGATTCCGCTCATGTTATCATACCATAAATACTGCTCACCTGCTATACAAACTGTACAACCCTTCCCCATCAATCTATGAATGTGGGTATGTTTTTATTCTTCCTTTGGGTACCCGTATGCATGAAACAGAAAAAGAGCAAGTCCCAACGACTTGCTCTGATATCCTGTAAATGTCTCAATCAGCTACGGTTTAACCAATTAGCCAGTCATACATCTCCTGATATTTCCTCGCAGATACATGCCATGAGAAATCCACCGCCATAGCCCTGTCTACAATCTTGTTCCACTCGCGCTTCTTATCATAATAGATATGCTCTGCGTAGCGGATTGTTCCGAGCATCTCATGGGCATTGTAATTCGTAAAGCTGAATCCTGTACCGGTTCCCTCATACTCATTGTAAGGCTCCACGGTGTCCTTAAGCCCGCCCGTCTCACGCACAATCGGAACGGTTCCATAACGTAAGGACATCAACTGGCTTAAACCGCAAGGCTCGAAAAGTGAAGGCATCAGGAACGCGTCGCTGGCCGCATAAATCTTGTGTGACAGCGCATCGGAATAATAGATATTAGCGGATACCTTCCCATGATACTTCCAGTCAAAATGACGGAACATATTCTCATACTGTTCCTCACCGGTTCCAAGTACCACAATCTGCACATTGTCCTGGCACAACTCATCCATAATATAGGCAATCAGGTCAAATCCCTTCTGCCCTGTCAGACGGGACACGATACCGATTAGCATCGCCTTATCGTCCTGGTTAAGTCCTAACTCAGCCTGAAGCGCGCGCTTATTCTTAATCTTCTCCTTACGGAAATTCACGGCATTATAATGGTTCTCAATATAGATATCCGTCTCCGGATTGAAATCCTCATAATCAATACCGTTGACGATTCCTCTTAAATCCTTCGCCCTGGCGCACATAAGACCATTGAGCCCTTCCCCATAAAAGGCAGTCTTAATCTCTTCCGCATAAGTATCGCTCACGGTCGTAATCGCATCCGCATACACAAGTCCGCCTTTCAGTAAGTTGGCATCCTTGTACGCTTCCAGTTTATCGGATGTAAAGAAATAATCCGGCAGCCCTGTAATCTCCTTGACTTCCTTCACGTTCCATTTACCCTGGAACTGCAGGTTATGGATTGTCATAACCGTCTTGATTCCCCTATAGAAATCGCCGCCCTGGAACCGTTCTTTTAAGTATACCGGAATCAACCCGGTCTGCCAGTCATGGCAGTGTATTAAGTCCGGCCTGAAATCAATAACCGGAAGAATGGAAAGCGCCGCTTTAGAGAAAAATGCAAACTTCTCAATCTCAAACAACGCATTGTCGCCATAAGGCCTGAACCCGCCAAAGAAAGCCTCATTGTCGATGAAATAGTACTTCACGCCGTCGACTTCCGCCTCCAAGATGCCGACATATTCCTCTTTCCAGTGGAAGTCCATATAAAAATGTGTCCTATAAGTAAGCTTATCTTTCATCTCCTGCTTCATACAGGTATACTTGGGAAGAATCACCCTGATATCAAAATACTCCCTGTCGATGCACTTCGGTAATGAACCGACTACATCTGCCAAACCGCCTGTCTTGATAAAAGGAAAACCTTCCGACGCAACAAACAAAATATTTTTCATGCTAACCCTCCAAGATATAGTCTTATCAAAATTCTTAAAACATATTATACAGCATTTTGATTGGCAATAAAAGGATTAATTTCAGAAAAATACTGCCGTTTTTGCTCAGTTCTTGTACTGCAGCCGTATTTTATCTGCTATCAAAGCAATAAACTCCGAATTGGTCGGTTTGCCTTTGCCCGTATTAATCGTATACCCAAACAACGCGTCCAAAGTTTCCATCCTGCCTCTCGACCATGCCACCTCAATGGCATGTCTGATGGCCCTCTCCACACGGCTCGGCGTTGTCTGGTAATTCTTTGCTATCGTCGGATATAATACTTTCGTGATTGAGCCAAGCATCTCCACATCCTGCACTGACATCATAATAGCTTCCCTCAAGTATTGGTATCCTTTGATATGGGCAGGGACACCTATTTCATGTATCATATCTGTCACATCCTTCTCAAGGTCGCGCTCCGCACTTACCTGAGTTATCATTTCGGTGCCCTGCATATCTTCCTCTTTCGCCCCGGAAGGAACAGTTATCATAATCTGAAAGGCTTTGTTGGTGCTGATTAAATTATTCAGAATCCGATAAAACTGCTCCTCGTCCCTCGATGCTGTCATGCTTAATGTTTCCATATTGTTCCTCCATTCATACTCAGCCTGCGAATGCAATGTGTACCCGGTACACTATGTGCAAGCATAAATTTGCGCCTCCGCCTTCACACTGCCTGATAATTGCCGTGCCTGTATATTGACGACATCCGACATAAACTATTATAAACAATGAAAGTACGCTATGGAACATTAAGTCATCGCACTGTGCCAGTGTGTCACTCCAGGACAACCGTAGAGATACTGTTTCCCGGAACAAGCAGCCTGGTGAACTTCCCTTCCGTCCGAAGCTGCACCATCTTCCGCTGCGCCCCGCTGTGAAGAAGCACAAGCACATTCGTGCCGTCCGGATTCTGTGCCGCCGTGACCTCCAGGTCTTTCGAGAAGCTCGAACAGCCGATGCGTACCGCGCCCGGCTTGATGTATTTACTGAAATGGGCAATGGCATGGAACATCGGTTTATACTCCGGCGTATCCGTCGTCGTATCGCAAATGATAGGCGCATTGCAGAAATTGCCTACATGGTTCGGCCCGCCCTGTTCGTCCAGGACGATATTCCAGTCGTACCAACTGTTCATTCCATGGTTTAAATTACCCATAATGTCATGGGCATACCTTGCCGCCTGCTCCATATCGCTGCCTGCGCTGATGTCGCTGCGGGTCAGCTCCACGCATCCCTCGCTGTGAATCAGCTTCAAGTCCGGGAAATCCTCGCGCACCATCTGTAATGTCTCAAAGTGGTCCCCGGAATACCAATGGAAAGCCACACCGGACACCATATCCTTCGTCGTCTCATCCACAATCTCACATGCCCTCTCGTAGACACGCTCCTTATTGTGGTCCCAGATATATATCTCAATGTCCCCAAGCCCGTTATTCTGCAGGGCAGGATATAGATAATCCCGCAAAAATTCCTTCTCTTCCCCCGGCGTATATTCACAGGAATCCCATGTCTGGACTGCCAGAGGCTCATTCTGCACTGTCATGCAGGAAATCGGAATGCCAAGTTTCTTGTACTCCGTAATATACTTTACGATATAATCCGCGTAAGCCTGGTAGCATTCTTTCTTAAGGTGTCCGCCCCCGTTTCTGACTCCCGTTTCCTTCATGAACGCCGGAGGCGACCATGGTGAAAGCAGCAGACTTGCAGGATGCCCCAATGCTTTTTCGACCATTTTTATAAGAGGCTGCACATATTTCCCGTCCCGCTCCAATGAAAAATCCCCGAAGGACGGGTCGTCTTTATTCTGCACCGCACAATAATTGCCCAGGGCAAAATCACATCCGTCCATATGTACCCGGCCTAATGTATAACCGATGCCGTCTTTTCCATAATAGGCTTCCACTACCTCTCTTCTCTTCGCCTCGCTCATCCTGACGAGCGTATATCCTGACGACTCTGTGAGCGCTCCTCCAAATCCTTCGATTGTCTGGTACTTCTTCTGAGGATACACATTCACCACGAACATTTCCTGCTCCTTCACGTCCGGGATGATACTTGTCTCATATGTCTCCTTTGTGGTTCCTCCATCCGTAAATACGGTTGTGTACATTGTCGCTTTCTTCATTACATACCCTCCGTTTTCTTTGCTTTTCCCTTAGAATCGCATACCTGGCGCACTGTCCGCATATCCATACGTTTCTCATACTCCGATATACTTCTGCGTCCATATCAATTTTATCATATTCATTCCCGTGTATCCACTAATTTTGCAAGGATTGTGTCATTGAAAAGAATACAGGATGCGATTTTCCGGCAAATGCCCTCTTCCCCTACTCGCCGCGCGCCCCGTACGCCGCATTAGCGGCATATCTCATCCGCACGGGGCTGCTTGTTTTTCAAGCAGCTCTTTTCAACTAAATGCACAGGACAAAAACCTCGTTACAATTCACACCCTCGCCAGATTTCGCGGCCATTTACAACTATTTTAGTGTGAATTGCAACAATTGATGCACACAAAATGCTAAAAAGCGAGCATTTTGGCGCCGGCTCCGACACCATGCAGCAAGTGCATGGTGCGGGTGTGAAAAGTAACAAACCCTCCATTATTTTTCATCATTGCCAATCACCGCAGCGGCAAATCCTTCTTCATTCACCGGGGGCATACAAGTATGGTTTCTACATACATAGTATGTCGTCCGGCCGTTCAGCAACGGATAATCCGCCGTCTCTTTGTCAAAAACCCTGACATCCGCATAGAACGGCATCCGGGCCATAATCCGGCCTGCACTGTCCTCTCCTCCCAACACTACCGTAATCTTCTGGGGCGGATACATTTCATACAATAACGCAATCAGAAACATCGTATGCCCCGCAGGATAACCTGCGGCTTCCCTGGACAGGTAAGCGAGCTGTCTTAAAACCGATGTATCATCTTCTTTCTGCATTAACTGGGAAAGGCGCACAAGGCAGTACGCCATAACGGCATTGCCGCTTGGCAGCGCGCCGTCATAAGTCTCCTTGGGTCTTATAATTAAATCATCGTTGAGCTTTCCATACAGAAAATAACCGCCTTTTTCATCCTCAAACTGCCTCTGTGCCTCCTTGCAGATTGCCTCCGCGCGTTTCAGACATGTATCGTCCGCCGTCGCCTCATACAAGGAAAGGTATGCTGCCGCCATGCAGGCGTAATCATCCAGGTAGCCTTTTGGCAGACGCACACCGTTGCGACAGCCTGCGTATATGATATTTTCTTCCATGACATACTTATCCAGGAAACGCTCCGCCTTTTGTGCCGCCGAAAGATACTCTTTATCCCCTGTCACCCGGTAGAGCATAGACATGGCGCATATCGTCAGCCCGTTCCACGCAGTAAGGACCTTATCGTCGAGATGGAGTTTCATCCTGGCTGCGCGGTGCCGGTACAATATTTCCCTTTCTTGTGCAAACGCATCCGATATTCTGTTACCGTTTAACAAATGGGGAATACTCTTTCCCTCAAAATTGCCCTGCTTCGTAATGCCATAATATTCGCAGAACCTTCCGCCTTTTTCCTCACCGAGAACTTCGCAGATTTCTTCCGGGCTCCAGACATAAAACCGTCCTTCCTCCCCTTCGCTGTCGGCATCCTGCGCGGAATAAAAACCGCCCTCTTCCCCCGTCATCTCCCGCAGCACATACGCCGCCGTCTTCTTTGCCGTGTCTAAGAACATATCCTCTCCGAACACACGGTAAGCCACGGCATAGGCCATCACAAGCAAAGCGTTATCATACAACATCTTTTCAAAATGCGGCACCAGATAAATCCTGTCCGTGGAATATCTGGAAAAACCATAGCCAATGTGGTCAAAAATCCCGCCCCGGCGCATCTGTTCAAGAGTCATCCTCACCTGTTCCAATATGATTTCCCGCGCCTGCCCCATCTCCCCTTCCAGACAGGCGTACATCATCAGGAAAAGCAGGTTGTGCGGCATAGGAAATTTAGGCGCCTCGCCGAATCCGCCATAGGCCGCGTCAAAATTCCCGGAAATCATCCTGGCCGCCTTACCGGGAAGGCTTGCGTCAACCGCCTTGCCAATATCATCAGCACTGTATTCGTCCCCTGTCTTTCCTGCGCCGTACTCTTTTTTCCTTCCATCCATGCAGGCAATTTCATCTACAAGGTTTTGCGCCGCTTCGCACAAACTGTCTCTCTCTTGTTCCCACTTTTTGGCAATGGCCAGAAGCAGCTCCTTAAATCCTGTCATTCCGTAGCGGGAGGCAGGCGGGAAGTATGTCCCTGCAAAAAAAGGTTTTTGACTTGGCGTCATAAAAATACTCATAGGCCAACCGCCGCTTCCTGTAAGCGCCTGGCAGACAGACATGTATACGCTGTCGATATCCGGCCGTTCTTCCCGGTCAACTTTGACGGATACAAAATACTTGTTTAAAATATCCGCAATCTCTTTATCCTCAAAGCTCTCATGCGCCATCACGTGGCACCAATGGCAAGTGCTGTAACCGACGCTCAAAAAAACTGGTTTATTTTCCTTCTCCGCCTTCCGGAATGCCTCTTCACCCCAGGGATACCAATCCACCGGATTTTCGGCGTGCTGCAAAAGATACGGACTATTTTGGTTTGTCAAGTGGTTTCCCATATGAATCCTCCCTTCTGAATCTCCTTTTAGTGTCCTAACATCTCTTCAATAAATATTCCATATCCCCTGGTGGAATCCTGCACAAGCACATGGGTCACTGCCCCCACCAGCTTCCCGTTCTGAATAATGGGGCTTCCGCTCATGCCCTGGATTATCCCGCCCGTCAGCGTAAGCAGTTTCTCATCTACCACCTGCACCACAATCCCCCGGTTGATATTGTCACGCTCCAAATCAACTTCCACGATTTCCACATCATAGAACTCCGGTTTTCCGGTGACCGAGCATATAATCTGGGCCGGCCCAAGCGCAATCTCCTGTTTCAGGGCGATGGGAATTGGCTCATAGCACGCCGCTTCTTCAATCTCCTCATCGCACACGCCGAAAATCCCTTCCGTCGTATTCTCCGTAATCTCCCCGATTACATTGTCCATATCATACTCGATATAGCCGGTCAATTCCCCTGGCGAACCGTTGCTTCCCCTGGTAATGCCCACAATTTCTGTCCTGTACAACGTCCCCTCTTCCAGGTTCATCAGCATGGACGTATCCACGTCGTTGATGCCATGTCCCAAAGCGCCGAATGTATGGTCGGTATCTTCATATGTCATTGTGCCGATACCCTGGGCATTATCACGAATCCATATCCCCAATTTCCATTCCTGGTTCTGGTTGCACCCAGGCTCAACCATCACCTCTGTCACTTCGCCGCCGCGTTTGATAGAAAGAACCATCTTCTCGCCTTCCGATTCCTCAATCATCCTGATAAACTGTTTCTTGTTCGCCACTTCCTCCCCGTTTACTTCTAAGATATAATCTCCCTTCTGCAGCGCATATTTTGCGGGAGATACTTTCTTGCCGTCACCGTTCTCAAATTCCCCGATTCCCACCACAAGCACGCCGCTTGTCTTGACATAGATTCCTATGGGAATGCCGGAAGGTATAAGCATTTTATCCTGGATAACTTCTATATCCACACTTTTATAAGGAAGGACGCCAAACAGCTTCAGATTCATCTGATAAGTATCGATTTCATTCGCCCTGACTTTTACCGTATGTGCAAAATCTACATGAATGCTTTCCACACTGTCGGATAAGCTCTCCGTAATCTTTTCCGCTCCCGCCCCTTCCAAAGGCTCCGCCAGAGAAGAAACCTGGGCGGCGTCCGCCGAAGTCCGGTAGATTTCTCCGGATACAGGCACTTTAAAGTCCAACTCCTGTTCTACTCCGGCACGTATCTTAATCGTGGAGGGAATTTTATCCAGATAATTAAAATAGACGGCCGCCATAAGCGCCATCACGGCTGCCGCTAACATCATATACAGAAATACGCGGTATAATTTCTCTTGTCGCTTTGTCATATTGATTAATCTGTCCAATTTCTCACATCCTCACTTTTTCACTGCGTATACCCTATGCCGTTCCCGGAATGCAGCAAAACAAAAGCACACTTCAAAGCATAGGAAAAAGGACACACCTTAAGCGTGTCCTTCCTAGTATGTGAAAATTTTTCGATTTTAATTTAATTTTGCTTTGTATTTCTTGCCAAATCTTTCATCTCTTTTGCATTGTTCCTGACATTCTCCGTAATACTTGCCCCTCCAAGCATACGCGCCAGCTCTTCGATACTCTCTTCTTCCTCCAAAAGTCTGATGCCCGTGACGGAACGCTTGTCCTCCACGCGCTTCTCAATGCAAAAATGCCGGTCAGCCATGGCGGCAATCTGAGGCAGGTGGGTGATGCAAATCAATTGGTGCCCGCCTGCAAGAATCCCCATCTTCTCAGACACCTTCCAGGCCGTCTTCCCGCTGATTCCCGTGTCAATCTCGTCAAAAATAAGCGTCTCAATCTCATCCTTATCTGCAAGCACCGTCTTTAATGCAAGCATGATACGTGACAATTCACCGCCGCTGGCTACCTGTGAAAGCTCACGCATCGCCTCTCCGGCATTGGTGGAAATCATAAAAGTCGCTTTATCATATCCGTTCCCTGTCAACGCTTCCTCGCAAGGGCTGACCTGTATCTCAAACGCCACATCCTGGAAATTCAAATCCACAAGGGCTTTTTTCATTTCTTTGGAAAGCGTCTTCGCACTGCGGATGCGGATATCCGATATCTTTTTGCAGCATGAAAGCGTCTTTTGTTTTAAAATATCTGCGTTTTTCGTCAATTCTATACGGTAAGTGTCATAATCCCTGTATTTCTCCAATACCTGCTCCGCCTTGTCGCGGTATATCAGGATATCTTCTATTGTTTTTCCATATTTTGACTTTAAATGATTTATCAGGTTCAACCGTCGCTCGGTACGGTCGAAAAGCTCTTCGTCAAACTCTAAACCGGACAGATAATCCGCCATTGCCCTGTTATAATCATTTAAAAGGCTGTCAATGTCCAACAACTGCTGCTCAAATTCCTGCAAATCCTCATCAAAGGCTGCCACGGAACGGATTTCCTTAAGAGCACGCCCCACATTGTTGCCGATTCCCGTCTCCTCATATCCGCATAATGCATGGGCCGTGGCCGCCGCCGCCTTAATCTTCTGGCTATTCACAAGTTTCTGGTACGTCTGCTCCGCTTCCTCATCTTCCCCGACCTGTAATTCCGCCTCTGTAATCTCCCTGCATTCAAATTCCGCGAGGGCCGCCTCTCTCTTCCTTGTCTCCTCGTCAACGTCATTGCGGGACAATTCTTCCGCCGCCTGGCGATACTGCCTGTAAAGCTCCTTTAGCGATTCCTTGTGGGCAGATATTTTATCCCCCGCGTAGGCGTCCAATATTTCCAACTGCCGTCCGGGTTTTAGCAGCGACTGGTGCTCATGCTGTCCATGTATATCGATGAGAATCTCCGCAAGCTGCTTCAACTGTCTGGCGGTTACGGTCTCCCCACACACTTTACAGACATTACGCCCCTGCATAATCTTGCGCTGCAAAATAATCTGGTTATCCTCCATAGGAAGCTCTAATTCCCGTACCGCCTCTATCTGCTTGGGATGGTCTACCGTAAAAATAAGTTCCACCAACGCGTAATCCGCTCCGGCACGTATTAAGTCCTTATCCGCCTTGGCGCCGAGGGCCAGGTTGATAGAACCGATAATGATAGACTTACCCGCTCCCGTCTCGCCGGTAAGGATATTCAACCCCTCGCCGAAAGTAACCTCCGTCTCATCAATCAACGCCAGATTCTTCACATGTAAACTCTGTAACATTTGCCACCTCTTATGCCAGCATTCTGCCAATCTTATCCATCACCGCGTGGGCCGCTTCCTCGCTGCGCATCGCCATCATTATCGTATTGTCCCCGGCGATGCATCCCACGATTTCATCCATTTTAAGCGCATCCACCGCCGCCGCCACAGCCATCGCCATGCCTGGCACAGTCTTCATCACCAACAGGTTCTGCGCCAAATCCATGGATATATACCCTTCCTTGAGCACCCTGATATACTTGTCGCCCAAGTGCGTCTCTTCCTGCGTAAATGCCACATACTTCTGCCTGCCCTTCCCCACAGGAATCTTGGATAATTTTAATTCCCTGATATCCCTCGACACAGTGGCCTGGGTAACCTGGTATCCTGCCTCGCACAGCCTGTCGGCCAGTTCCTCCTGGGTCTCCACTTCATGCCGGTTAATCAGTTCGACTATTTTCTCATGTCTTCTCTTTTTAATACTGTTATTCATAATACAACTGCCGTCCGTCTAATTCATACTTTTCTCTAATCGCTCATTTTTTTGTGTAAAACCGTCAGAAAGCTTTCCATATTTAACTTGATAATGCCCATCGTCTTATCCGCTTTGCGCACCACAATGCTGTCCCCGGTCTGTAACACAATCTTATGGCCTCCGTCAAAGTTTGCCTCCACCGTCTGCGGCTGGCCGTCCCTTCCCTGGGGAATCTCAACCCTGACCTCATCTTCCGGCGCCAACACAATACTTCTCGTGTTCAAAGTATGGGGACAAATCGGCGTCAAAAGAAGAAGCCGCGCCCCCGGCTCCACAATCGGGCCGCCCGCAGACATATTGTAACCTGTGGAGCCTGTAGGCGTCGCCACAATCATGCCGTCCGCGCCGTAGCTGTTTAAGAACTGTCCGTTCACATAGATATGGAAAGTCAGAATCTGCAAAGAACCGCATCTCGAAATGACAATATCGTTCAGCGCATAGTTTCCTTCAACGGCATTCCGCTTCTGTACATGGCCTTCCAACATCATCCGCTCTTCCCTGACATATTCGTCTCTTAGCAGCTTATCAAGGGCGGTCTCAATATTCCCGATTTCCACTTCCGCCAGATACCCCAGTGTCCCAAGATTGATGCCAAGGAGAGGGATATTGCTGTCCATCATGTTCCGCACGGCGCGAAGAAGCGTACCGTCACCGCCAAGCACAAGCACGCACACATCTTCTCTAAACTGCCTTTCTCCATGTATCACCGCGTCATCCACCGCCCGGGCAGTATTCTCCACGCATACCACATCGCCGCCGTGTTCCCTCAGATATGTACGAATCTTTTCCGTATATACTCCTCCGGGGTCTTTGGTTTCATTCGTTATCAGATAGAAATGTTTCATCCGCCTATTTTGCCTCATCTAAGGCACCGTGTGCCTTCGCTATGACACAGGAAATCAGCTTATCCATCGTCTCCTCATGGGACTTGCCGTTTCCCTCTTCCATCATAACGCGCAGGATGCCTTCCGCTTCCTGCTCCGTCATCGCTTCGGTTTCATACGGAATTTCCGTCTTTTTCTCTATATAAATAAGATACTCTATATTTCCCTCCGGTCCTTTGATGGGTGAATAAGTCAGCCCTTTTACATGAAAGCCCACCAAATCGACGTAATCAACCACCTTGCGCACCACTTCCTCGTGCACTTCCGGCTTCCTGACAACGCCCTTCTTGCCTACCTTCTCCCTGCCCGCCTCAAACTGCGGCTTAATCAGGCATACCATACAGCCCCGGCTGCGCAGAAGGTTCCTGGCCGGAATCAGAATCTTCGTCAGGGAAATAAAAGAAACATCTACAGATGCAAAATCAATTTTCTCGCCGATGTCTTCTGTCTTCACATATCGAAAATTGGTTTTCTCCATGCATACCACTCTCTCATCGTTGCGCAGTTTCCATGCCAACTGTCCATGCCCCACGTCAATGGCATACACTTTGTCCGCCCCGTTTTGCAGCATACAGTCCGTGAAGCCTCCCGTAGACGCGCCGATATCCATACACACTGCCCGCGAGAGCGTGATGGGAAATTCCGCCATCGCTTTCTCCAATTTCAGCCCGCCGCGGCTTACATACTTAAGCTCCATGCCCTTGACTTCTATATGAATTTTACTCTCGTCAAAAGTTGTTCCCGGTTTGTCTTCCCTCTGTCCGTCCACGAAAACATTCCCCGCCATAAGGATAGCTTTCGCTTTCTCCCTGGAGGCCGCAAAGCCCTGCTTCACCAGGAGCGTATCCAGTCTTTCTTTCAAATTAGTAATTCCTCTTTATTTAATTTATCTACCCGCCATAGACACATAGCAAGTCATAATCTTCTTCACAATGGAATCTGCGTCAATGCCAATCTCCCGTTTCAGGAGTTCCACATTGCCATGCTCCACATACTCATCAGGCACCGCAATATTTAGCACCTGCGCCGGAGCGCCGATTGCATCCACATAGGCCCTGACCTTCTCGCCATATCCGCCGCTTGCCACATTCTCTTCCATGGTTACGATGAGCTTATGCTCCTTACACGCCTCGCGGACAGCCGCTTCGTCAATGGGCTTGACGAATCTGGCATTGATAAGCGAACAGGAATATCCCCGCTCTTTCAGCTGTCCCCGCACTGCAAGCCCGACCTTGACCATGCTGCCGACCGCAAACAGGACAATATCCTCCTCCTCATAAATCGCCTCGCTCTTTCCGTATACGATAGGCGCCCGGTTATCTTTGAGTCCGTCGAAAGCCTCCCCCCTCGGATAACGCAAGGCAATCGGCATATCAGAAGCCACTGCAAACTTCATCATATCGGAAAGCTCCCATTTATTCTTCGGCGCCATAATATGCATATTCGGTATGGAAGACAGATAAGACAAATCAAAAATACCCTGATGCGTCTCCCCGTCGCTTCCCACCAGGCCAGCCCTGTCTATGGCAAACACTACGGGAAGATTCTGTAAACATACGTCATGCAATATCTGGTCATAGGCTCTTTGCAGAAAAGAGGAATAAATCGCCACAATCGGTTTCAGTCCGCCCGCAGCAAGCCCTGCCGCAAAGGTAACCGCATGTTCCTCCGCAATGCCCACGTCAAAAAATCTGTCCGGGTACATATTGCGGAACCGTTTTAAACCTGTGCCGTCGGGCATTGCCGCCGTGATTGCCACCACATTTTGTTCCCGCTGCCCGAGTTTGCACATGACAGTAGAGAAAATATCCGTATAATTGGCCTTACTTTGGGGTTTACTCGGGATACCGGTCTCGATATCAAAAGGCTCTGCGCCATGGAACCTGGCAGGATGCCTCTCTGCCGGCGCATATCCCTTCCCCTTTTGGGTAATCACGTGTACAAGCACGGCGCCCCGTATCTTCTTCGCCTCCTTGAACATCCTCACCATGGCGGGAATATTATGCCCGTCCACCGGCCCCAGATACGTAATACCCATATCTTCGAAAAACATCCCCGGCACCACCAACTGCTTAAAACTGCTCTTGGCACGGCGAATCTGTGACACTACCTTGTCGCCATACTTGGACTTTCCATGCAGAGAGTTATATACCCCCTCTTTTAAATCCAGATATTTGTCCGCCGTCCTGATATTGTTAAGATATTTAGACACACCGCCCACATTCTCCGATATGGACATGTTGTTATCATTCAGGACAATAATAAAATTTGTCTCTAACCGTGAAGCATTGTTAAGCGCCTCATATGCCATGCCGCCGGTCAGGGAACCATCCCCGATGACTGACACCACAGTGTTTTTCCCACCCTGGATATCCCGTGCTTTCACCATACCAAGCCCGGCAGAAATCGAAGTCGAACTATGCCCTGTATCGAAACAGTCGCAGTCGCTCTCTTTACGTTTAGGAAAACCGCTCAGTCCGCCGAATTTACGTAAATTAGCAAACCCGTCCCTTCTGCCTGTCAGAATCTTATGAGTATAAGACTGGTGCCCCACATCCCATATAATTTTGTCCTCCGGCAGATTCAAGAAAAGGTGCAGCGCCATAGTCAGTTCCACTGCACCCAGATTCGAACCTAAATGCCCGCCCGTCTCACTAATAGACCGGATTAGAAAATCCCTGATTTCATCGGCCAGCACGCCATAATCCGATTCTGCAATCTGCTTAATATCATTTGTCTGTTCAATCTTCTCTAAAAGCATCTTAACCCCTCATCCTTGTTCCGCCAGTTCCTTGTTTTCTTATTTTTCCCGGTAAATCAACTGCTTCACCAATTCCTCCAGGAACAGATTCCGCTGCGGGAAAGAGATTAAGATTGCAATCGCCTCCTCAGACAGCTCCTGCACCTGTTTCCTGGATTCCTCCAACCCATGCATGGTAACGTACGTTAACTTATGGTTCTTCTCATCGCTTCCTACCGGCTTGCCCAATATCTCCAGACTGCTTGTCACATCCAGGATATCGTCCTGTATCTGAAAGGCAATGCCAATGTTATACGCACATTTCTCAAGGGCCGCAGTCTCTTCCTCCGAAGCGCCCATCAATACTGCGCCAATCATCATAGCGGCCTGTATCAACGCCGCCGTCTTATGCTCGTGTATAAAAAGAAGCATCTCTTCGGTCACTGCGTCGCCTAGCTTCTCCGCCTCCAAGTCGGCGCACTGTCCGCCAACCATCCCATAGATACCCGCCTTAACTGAGAGAATCTTCATAGCCGCCGCTATCCTGCGGTATTCTTCCACAGTCTGCGCCCCCTCGAAAGCCTTCGCCGCCGTCTCGAAAGCATAATTAAGCAAACTGTCGCCCGCAAGAACAGCCATCCCTTCCCCGTATACCACATGAGTCGTCTTGCGCCCTCTCCGGTATTCGTCATTGTCCATAGCCGGAAGGTCGTCATGCACAAGGGAATAATTGTGTATCATCTCAAGGGCTGCCATAAATATAGAAAGCGCGCGCTCTGCAAACGTGTCCCCGACATATGGATTTTTCACACTGTCCTCAGACGGATACTGGCTCACGCTCCCGAACAGCAAGGCGCTCTCCGCCATCAACATCGGCCGCAGTCTCTTGCCTCCTGCCATCACCGAATAATTCATCGCCTCAGCCACCTTCTTCTGGTATCCTGTTTCAACCGGAAGGAATCCGCGCAAAGCCTCTTCAATCCACTCTGTCTTCTGTTTCATTTCTTCTTTAAAATTCATCCAAGCCACCATCTTCGTTAATCTTTAACACCTTTTTCTCCACCCGGTCAATCGTCTCATTGCAACGCTGCAACAGTTTCATCCCCCTGTTGTATTCCATAAAAGACTGCTCGAGCGTAATCTCTTCCGCTTCCAGACGCGCGATTACTTCCTCAATCTGTTCGAAAGCTTCCTCAAGAGAAAGTTCCTCTTCCTGCTCATGCAAGTTTTCCTTCACGTGCAAGATTTCCTGCATTTCTTCTTTTTCCTGCTTCATAACACCCGTTCTCCACCAATTCTCCTGTCTGTATGCCATGCCTTCTGTCTACACCCGGCCGCATATAAATAACATATAATATTCATTGTAAACCGCTCGCATTTAATACTCCATCTTCAATGTCTCGATAACCTGCGCGCGTATCTGCCCGTCTTTCACATAGACCGCCATAAGGTCTCCAGGTTCCACCTGTCCAATAGAAGATAACGTTCCGCCGGAATCGTCCGCTGCGTATGCGTACCCCTGGTTCAGCTTGTCAAGCGGGGACAACCCCTTCATCTTCTCTACATAGATTGCAAGCTGATGTCTGCTCTCACGCAGACGCCTTTCCATGACATTCTGTAAATGTTCTTCCAATGATAACATCTGTGTTCTTTTCATTCTTATCGTATTGGAAGGACTTAAATAGCGCATCGTAGCGCTATACTGCTGCACCCTCTGCCTAAACTGCCCAATCGCCTTGCGGCACATATGCTGCATCGTATAGGCGTACTCCGATAGCTTGTCCTGAAGCTGCACCAAATCGTAAACCGCCAGTTCCGCTGCCGCCGACGGCGTCGGCGCACGCAAATCCGCCACAAAATCTGCGATTGTTGTATCTGTCTCATGTCCCACCGCCGAAATGATAGGAATCGGACAGTCAAAAATAGCCTGTGCCACTATTTCCTCATTAAATGCCCATAAGTCTTCGATGGAACCGCCGCCGCGTCCAACAATCATCACATCGACGCCCATACGCTCCAAGGCATGAATGCCGTTCACGATACTAGGGGCTGCCGAAGCCCCTTGTACAATCGCCGGATACAGGATAATCTGAACATAAGGGTTCCTTCTCCCGGCAATATTTATGATATCACGCACTGCCGCGCCTGTGGAGGCCGTCACCACGCCCAATATCCTGATATATTTAGGAATCGGCTGCTTATATTGCGCCGCGAACATCCCGCGCTCTTCCAATTCCTGCTTCAGCTGCTCATATCTTTCATAGAGCGCCCCGGCGCCGTCAAGCCGGATTTCCCTTGCATAGAGCTGATATTTTCCATCTCGCTCATAAACATCTATGCTGCCGCCAACAATCACCTGTTGGCCTTCCGCCATCTTAAAACCCAATCCGCCGCGGCAGGAAGAAAACATAACGCACGCTATAGTTCCCTTCTCATCCTTTAATGTAAAATAAATATGTCCAGAGGAATGATATTTGCAGTTGCTGACTTCGCCCTTGACGAAAATCGACTGCAACATATAGTCCTGCGTGAACATATTTTTAATATAGGAATTTACCTGTGCAACCGTATATACATTCTGCATATGAAATCCCCATCCCTATTTAATCTGCGAACTTCGCCAGGACTCCGTTGACAAAACCCGGAGACGCATCCTGGCCAAATTTCTTGGCAAGCTCCACCGCTTCGTTGATTGCAACGCTTGTAGGGACGGAATCATCACATTGGATTTCATAGACGGCAAGCCGCAGAATCGTCAAATCCACCTTGCTCATCCTGTCCGTATTCCACCCCTGCGCTTTCTCATTCAACTGCCCGTCTATCTCAGAAAGTTTCTGCTGGATTTTACGGTATTTGTCAGAAATATAATCGGCATCCCGGTCTTTGGCCGCCTCTTCGTCTTCAAAAAACAACCGCTCCTGTTCGGACATATCTTCTATACTGTTAAATTCTACACGGAACAAAAGCTTAAATATCTGTTCTCTCAGCTCTCTTCTTCTCATACCGGCTCCTGTTTATCGTATTGGTATATTGGCAATTCGCCAGGTTCCATATCCGTCAATGTACCACATTAATGCCTGCGATACGGATATTTACATCCGTCACTTCCAACCCCGTCATATTTTGAATTGCATTCTTCACCTTATTCTGGACACGTTGGCAAGTGGCAGGAATATTAAATCCATATTCCATGGTGATGGCAAGCTCAACTTTAACTTTTTTATTAAATATCTCCACTCTGACGCCTTTTGCAAGTCCTTTTACACCGACTTTGCTCAAAAATTCATTAGCGACATTCCCGTTCATCGCAGCAACGCCATCCACCTCGGTCGCCGCAAGCGCAGCAATCATTGCCACCACGTCGTCCGCAATCTTGACCGTGCCAATCTTCTCGTTTTCATGTAACACATAAGTATTTGTAACCGATTCCTGTCCCATGCTAATATCCATGCCTTTCTCTCAATCCATTCCGCATTCCTGCGCATATTTAACGTAACTATTTACAGTGTGCATCGTTCATTTGGGTTAAGTATAACAAAAATTATCATTTTTGCATAGTCCTAGTTGGTTTTCCTCACTCCCATCGCAGCTCACAAAACCGTGTAAGGCCGACTGTTACTTCCCATCCTACAGCCAGAAACTCAAGCTGTACTGCCTCTCGTCGTCCGAATAAGACACTACGCCGTCAGGGCAGTCAAGATATCTGAAAATTTCCTGGTTCATAATAAGAGCGTCATGCATCTGTCGGTACACCTCATAATCTGCACATTTCAGAGTCACATATGCGCTGCCCTTCTCATACTCTTCCTTAAAAATGCGCTCAATCTGCTCCTTGTTCCATTCCGTAAAATAAAGCCCCTCCCGCACATAATAGTTGTCTTCCATCGAAGTGCACTCCGGAAGCTCCACCACATTATTAATCGTGTGCGTCAGATTCATCTGTTCGGTCGAGACACATAGATAGTCGTAATTAATCGTCGGTATCTTCTCGCCCGGATAACGCGAAGCGCCCCCTACCGCCTGATAAGAAGCGTCTCCCCAAGTGGTATCCACATAGTAATACGCGTCGTCGGCCTGTACCAGATTCCATGCATGCCCTTCTCCGCCTATGACGCGTCCCAACACCAGAGTCGAGAATATCCCCGCTTCGTTCAAAAGATACTGCGTCGCCTTGGCGTAACCTTGACATACTGATTTACCTTCGATAAACACGGAACAAATATTTTGATTATCCTTCGCAGTGGCGTCATACTCTGTATTATGAATCAAATACTCGTAAATATATTTCACTTTTGAATAATCGTCTGTCCCTGTCGGCATACCGCTCAGGCATTGGTTTACATAACTGTCAATCTGTTCCTGTTTCTGCGCCACCTCTTCCTGATTGTACCGGTAAGTCCCCGTAAATGTGATTTTCTTAAGAATATCTCCCAATGTATACTCTGTATAAGTATACCCATCCACGTAAAAAATCTCAGGATGGTCGTTTAACACGCATTGGAATGCATGGGAAATCACCTCTTTATCACAGCTAGACAGTTTCACATCCTCTTCAAACTGCACAAGCGCATCCCTAATCTCCAAATATAACGCCTGTTCTTCTTCCGACAACATACTGTAGGCATATCCGGTCTCCGCCTCCCGCCTGACTACCTGCTCAGTCTGTTCTGGCTCTTCCTGCTGCGCTCCCAGATTCTCCTGCTTATACAGGTCGCTCTGCCTTCGGGGCAGCGTGTGCCATGTATAAGCCAGGCATCCTGTAAGCAGCAGCATACCGGTCAATAATAAGCCTGTTTTCTTCATATGCATTCACCCTCATCACTACAGAACCCTTACTGCACCACATGTCTGTCAATTCTTCCCGAACTCCGATAAAACAAGCCCCTCATTCCGTTCTACCGTCATGCCGACGCTCCACTGATTTACAAACAGCAGAAGCGGATTTCCCTTCAAATCCTTAATCTTCTTCATATCAGAAGTCCCTGTCAGCTTGTCCAGGTCAATATCCTTATTCTCAATCCATCGAATATGCTCATAGGGAAGATTTTCCAGTTTAATTTCCACATTATATTCATTCTCCAGGCGGTACTTCAACACATCAAACTGCAAAACGCCCACCACTCCAACGATAATTTCTTCCATACCCGTATTAAATTCCTGGAAAATCTGGATAGCGCCTTCCTGCGCAATCTGCGTAATCCCCTTCACGAACTGTTTCCGTTTCATCGTGTCAATCTGCCTGACCCGCGCAAAATGTTCCGGGGCAAAAGTAGGAATCCCTTCATACTCAAACTGTTCCTTCGGCATACAGATGGTATCCCCGATAGAGAAAATACCAGGGTCGAACACGCCGATAATATCGCCCGCATATGCCTCGTCCAATATCTTACGCTCATCCGCCATAATCTGCTGAGGCTGGGACAGCCGCATCACCTTGCCGCCCTGCACGTGCTTCACCTCCACACCTGCGTCAAATCTGCCGGAACAGATACGCATAAAGGCTACCCTGTCGCGGTGGGCCTTATTCATATTGGCCTGAATCTTAAAGACAAAAGCGGAAAAATCATGCTCCACCGGGTCTATCAATCCAATATCCGACTTGCGCGGAAGCGGCGTCGTAGTCAT
This sequence comes from uncultured Lachnospiraceae bacterium, assembly GCA_947172645.1. GTDB lineage: Bacteria > Bacillota > Clostridia > Lachnospirales > Lachnospiraceae > UBA3282. Next base: position 115,344 of record CAMWBY010000012.1, read on the forward strand.
TTTCAAGAAATGCTGCAAGAAAATCTCCACGCCAAAATTTGTCAATGCCGAACCGAAAAATACAGGTGTCAGTTCCCCCGCCTGTATCAGTTCCAGGTCATACTCCGCGCTTGCGCCGTCCAACAACTCTATCTCATCAAATAACTGCGCCTTATGCGCCTCGCCAATCTGTTCCGTCAGCAAAGCGTCCTCCGCAACCGGAATGCGCGTGGCATGTCCTTCCTTCGTACCTTTCTCTGTATCGGAATAGGTAATCACACATTTGCTCTCGCGCTCATAGACGCCCTTAAAGCTCTTGCCCGAGCCAATCGGCCAGTTAATCGGGCAAGTCGCAATACCCAGCTCCTTCTCAATCTCATCCAGTAACGTAAACGTATCGTTGGCGTCCCTATCCATCTTATTGATAAAAGTAAAAATCGGGATGTGGCGCATAACGCATACTTTAAACAGCTTGCGCGTCTGCGCCTCCACTCCCTTCGATGCATCAATCACCATAACCGCAGAATCTGCAGCCATCAATGTCCTGTAAGTGTCTTCCGAGAAATCCTGATGTCCCGGCGTATCCAGAATATTGATACAAAACCCGCCATATTCAAACTGAAGAACGGAAGATGTGACGGAAATACCTCTCTCCTTCTCTATCTGCATCCAATCGGAAACCGCATGTCTGGCAGTTGCCTTGCCTTTCACGCTTCCCGCCAGGTTAATCGCGCCCCCGTACAACAGAAATTTCTCAGTCAGGGTCGTCTTACCCGCATCCGGGTGCGATATAATCGCAAAGGTTCTTCTTTTGTTGATTTCGTCTGCAAAATTGCCCACGCCTACTCCCCTCTGTCTGCCCGTGCAGACACATTATTTCATAAATTCATCCGGATAGCAGGCAGCGGCCGTATCGGCAAAATTCCCGCTGCCGTCTCTTCCGTGTATACTATAGCACAAAATATAAAAGAGTGCACCCAATTTATTCCTTCAGGCGGCGATAGCCCTCAATCGTGCGCTGACCGCGCTTAATCCTGGCTAACCGTGCTGATAATAACGGACTCCGCGCTGACGCCAGTTTTGCGCATTACGATGTCCTCAATCTGCGCCCGCTGTGCCTCCGACAATTCTTCCGTGTTGACCACCACATCCACGCTGTCGCCGTCTATGCTGACAATCGCGTCCTCAAATCCCTTCGCTTCCAACAAAATCTCCGCCGCCGTCTCCTTCTCCGCAATATCCGTCATGGAAATCATGCTGTTCACCGCTTCCTGCTTCTGTGTCTCGCTTATATTGGCATTGTTGATAATCTCCAAAAGCGTATTCTTGTTCTGCGCCCTCGTCTGCTCTTTCTGTAACTTCGCACCGGACAATTCGGACACCGTCCCCGATGAAGTAAACACCGCTTCACCCGGTACATCTTCCATCTGTTCCTCCGCCAACGCTTCCTCAAGTTCCTCGTCCACGCCTCCGTTCTCCGACATGGTCACGTCCACGTCCAGGCTGTCAATATCCCCGGAAGCCTGTTCAATGTCTTCCTCTGACAAGTCCGTGAAAGCCTCATAATCAGACTCCGTATCGTTTAGAGCAAGGTTCCCCATATCATCTGCCGTAATCTCTCCATTGACTGACATGACCTCCTCGTCCGTTACTTTGGTTCCCGCAAAATTCAGGTAGCCCGCTACGGCAATCATAATCGCAAGCGCCGTAATCATCATCTGGTTCTTCTTAATCATATTTTTCAATTCTTTCTCCCCTTCACTGTTTATTTTTCATCTTTACTATTTTAATCTTATTCGCGTCTATACCAAATAATACCTGAATTGCTTCGATTATATTTTCCTGCACATTCTGCCGTCCTGCCCCTTGCGCAATCACTACCACGCCCTCCACCGCAGGCGGGATAGTCCTGACGACATAAGGCACGCTCTGCCCTCTCTCATCTACGGTATACACTGTACTCTTCTCCGTCCTATTCTCATCCACAGTGCGGCTGCCGCCTGCAGAATCCGTCTCCGCCGTCTCCGAATGCTCCTCAGGCCCATCCTTCTCCACAATCTTCTGCTCGGATTCTTTCAAGGTAATAAGGACCTTAACTTTTCCAACGCCTTCTACATATCTTAGTGCATCCTCAAGACAGTCTTCCCAATATTCGGCATAAGCATTCTGACTTTCCGGTATATGGTACGCGTCGTTTTCCGTCTCCCCGGCGATATGATTTTCAATTGTATCACTTTCCATGTCCAATATACGGGACTTTGAATCTTTTTCTCCGACAGGCAGTGCAATGACACATAACAGCACTCCTGTCAGTATGATAATCAGGCATTGGTCTTTTCTAATCCTGGCAGCGCCTGTCAATTTCTCTATGAATTTTTTACCGTCCTCCGCCATATGACACCTCCACCTTATCCTCCGCTATACCCAGCGCCTGCGCAAAAAGTTTTCGGTATTCCTGTATGCTGGCGCTTTTATCCTCAGCCCTGTCCTGTTCCGTATCCTTCGTCCCGCCCTGTCCTACCGTAATTTTCTCAATAGATATCATCCGCCCCGCGCTGTCCGCCTCTTCCTCTTTGTCCGCCGCCTGTTCCCAAAGCACGACCTTGACACACCGGAAAACCGGCTCCGATTCTTCATATTCCGCCGGCATATTCCCTTGTCCGCCCTGCCTGTCCAAGTCGATTATCACATCCGTAACGCGGACTCCTTCATCCCCGATTATACGATTTAATCTTGATTTTATTTCTTCTTCAATTTGCTGCAAAGCCGTATCCGAAGCATGTCCAGGCATATACGGTACATCCTCTTGCCACTCCTGCGCCTGTCTTTCCATTTGCCGCGCCATCTGTTCGGACTGTGCCTGCCATCTCTGCATAATATCCCCGGACGATGACACAAAGGGAGCTATAAACATCAACAGCACTATAACGCCCGCTATCATCTTCATATACTTCTCATACTGCTTCCCCGCGGCAAAGTGTATCACGGTCTGGGCGGCAATCATAAAAATACCAATACGCTTCATATACTCCAACATCGTCTCACCTGCCCCCGCTTGTCGTGTAGGTAATGACCGCAATCTGAACCACAAACATTCCCACGCAGGACAACGCCATCTTCAAGAGCATGATGTTCCCGCTGCCCACACGGTTAGCACAGTTTGTCATCCGTTTGTCGCTGACGATTCCAATTAACGCAGCGCCAAGCTTAATCGCTCCCGCAAGCAGAAGAAGCTTTAACAGAGGTATGCAGCACAGTACAAGCAGTACAAGCGTTATATATAATCCGATACTGTTTTTGACAAGAACGGCGGAACCCAATACCATCTCGAACATTCCTTCTGTCAGTCCGCCAATCCCCGGAATTGCCGACATTGCTTTCTTAAGCGCCGACGACTGCAAAGAATCTATAACAGGAGATATCATTGCTTGCAGCATACTAAATCCTGTTATGCCTCCCAGCGTAAGCTTCATACTGACACAAATCGCCTTGTCCGCCAGTTCCAGAAGAAGCGTCAGCTTCTCCTCCATCCATATGCCGTTTATCACTGTTAAAATCACATAGCCGTATATCCCTGGCAGTAGGATAGTCAAATACCCCCATTCTATCAGATAAATAATAAACAATAACACCTGGTAGTACACTGAGGCGGAGGCAATCCCCGATGCGCTGCCCACCGCAATCATATAAGTGGGAATATACAATTTCATAAAAGTAGTAACATTCTCCAATATTTCCTGCACCACTGCCACGCCCTGCGCAAAAGATTTAAGAAGTACGGCAATCATTAACAGATAGACAAAATAAAAAGCAATGTCCGAAACTTGATGGTCCTGAAACAAGTCGGCAAAATTGGCAAAAACTGCCGCCACAATTCCCAGTACGAGAATGGTAAAAAATAACGTCTTGATTTCTCCTGTCTGTGAATGAAGCGCACCTGTTATTCCGCTGCACAACTCTTTCACAGCCTCCCACAGCCTTCCCTGCAGAATCAGCCCCATCACCCTTTGTCCGTCAAACGTATATTCCGGAAACAGACGTCCGAAATCATTTGTGACAGCATCCATTCCCATCTCATCCCAAACCAGGCTGCTCCCATCTAATCCCATATAAATCCCCTCCTCCGCCACCATAGAGCCTCAGTTCAAATGCTTATCCCTTCCATGGCGGCATCATGCCTTGCTCCTGAAAATATCCGCCGGCCACCGGACGCTATCCGGCAAGCGACTGGATACTCTCAAGTAAAGCGAGCAGAACCGGCATACCGCTCAACAGGATATAAAGTTTGCCCACCATCTCAACTTGTCCTGCTATACCGCCATACCCTGCATCTTTGCATATTCCCGCGCAGAACTCACACGCATAGGTAGCTCCAACCGCCTTCAGCAGCAGAGTAATATAACTATAGTTATTTTCCAGGTAGCCGTGAAGCTGTCCCATGACGTCCAGAATCCCTTTGAAATACTGTACCGCGTATCCCAACACGACGAGGCACACCGCAATGCCCATATAGATGCCGTATTCCGCTTTATAACTTTTCAGAGGAACGGCAAGCAGTATTCCCACAATGCCTACCATCCCAATCCTCACCATGTCCACAGCGCTTCACCTCACATCTAAATTATAGTGTAAATAGTTCCTGCACCATCACAAACAAGTCGTATATATAAGGAATAATCCATGTTAAAACAAGAATTAATCCTGCAAGGCTGATTAGAAAAGCCTGCTCGTCCCTCCCGCTATGCTTTAAAACCTGATTTAATATCGTAACCAATATTCCCACCGCAGCAATCTTGAAAATTAGACTTACGCCCATCTCTCCTCCTTATGTATTCCCGCTACAAAAGCAAGATTGTTAAAAAAACACCCGTTAGGACACTGACGCTGAGTATCATCCTGGATTTATTGTCATAATTATCCTCAGCCTGTCTGCATCTTCTGACCAGATAATCTATGGACTGCCCTATACTCTCCGCCTGTCTCTTCTCCTCCTTCGCCCCCAGATTTCGGGGTAGGTCTTTCAAAATGCTTTTCTCTTCGTCCGACAAGGGAATACCCTTTAACCATTGAATGGCCTGTTCTTCCCATACCCGGTCAAGGCATACGCCCCTTTCCTGTCCCATCTGCTCATAAATTTGTTTAAAATACACCCGATATGGCATGTCGCAGCATTCCGACAAAGTCAGGCATATTTCAGGCATAGTATGTTTTCCATAACATATTTCATCCTGAATCCTCTTAATAATACGGATTAATTCCTTTAAATGCCGTATGCGGTTCTTTTCTTCCCCGATTTTGCCTGCGCCCCACCCCACACAGCCTGCCAAGATACACAATATTCCCGCTAACTTAAACATTTTCTTCCTTCTTCGTCATAGATGCCTTCCGTCTCGCAGTATCCATTTACTCTCGTTAATACCAGATAACGGTCAAACAGTCTGTCCTCTATCACATTACGCATGTATTTTTTCTGTCTCACTTCTTCCAGGGAACTTCCGTGAACCGTTGCAATCAGCCTGCTGCCGCAGCCGCTCGCCATCTGTAAGGCCCATATATCTCCCTCGTCCCCCAACTCATCCACCGCAAGGACCCTGGGCGCCATAGAGCGGATAAGCATCATCATGCCTTCTTTCTTCGGGCAGCCGTCAAGCACGTCCGTCCGGATTCCCACATCATTCTGGGCGATTCCCAAATAACTTCCGGCAATCTCCGAACGTTCATCCACCACACTGACATTCACGCCTCTTCCATATCGTGTGCCGTTGGAGACATTCCTGATAATATCGCGCAGCATGGTTGTCTTACCGCAGCCCGGCGGTGAAATCAGGAGCGTATTGCGTATATGCCCTTTTTCGTCATACAGGCACGGAAGAACATCGTCGGATACGCCTTTGATTTCATGCGCTACACGAATATTTAAATAACGTATGTATTTTATATTCCGCACTCTGTTTCCTTCTTCCATAATCACCTGCCCTGACAATCCTACGCGATGTCCCCCCTGTATCGTCAGAAACCCCTGACGTATCTCATCAGCAAAAGCATAGACAGAATATTGGCACAAGTGCTTCAAAACAGCCTCCAATTCTTCCGGAGATGTTCCCGCCTCCCGCGGCGGCCTGTCCAACAATCTGCCCGTCCCATCCACAAACCATTCCCTGTTATCAATGAGCACGGCCGCCGGACTGTTTACCCGCATCCTAATCTCCTGCAGCCCATCCGCCCGTTCTGCGGTCGCCTGCCATCTGGCACGCATATGTTCCGGAAACATATAGAGCACTTCTTCCTTCTTCATCCCCATCACCCCTTATCTCAATATATGAGTCTTTGTCCAGGATATGCATAAGAATCAAAAGAGAAACTTATTTCCATAGGCAGGCCCGCGTATAATCGAGTAGGGAAGATTTCTTCCTCTGGGTGCCCGTGCGCATAACCAAAAACGGTTGGTACATTCTCTTGTACCAACCGTCTTGAATCATTCTTCCTGTATCCTTCTATAACCGCCGTCTATGACAGCAGTATTCTGTCGTTATCAAGCTGTTTGCCCGCCTGTTTCTTAAATTCCATTAACAAGTCGTCCACCGTCATCTTCTCCCGCTCCGCACCCTGTACATCCAACACGATGTGGCCGCCATCCATCATGAGCGTCCTGTTCCCGAGTTCCAAGGCCTGATGCATGTTGTGCGTCACCATAAGACATGTAATCTTACGCTGCGCGATAATCTTGCGTGTAAGCCCCAACACCTTCTCCGCCGTCGCCGGGTCGAGGGCTGCCGTATGTTCATCAAGGAGCAAAATCTTCGGCGTTACCATGGTCGCCATTAGCAGTGTAAGCGCCTGTCTTTGACCTCCTGACAAAAGCCCTACAGGCTGCCTCATACGGTCTTCCAGCCCCATGTCAAGCTGTGAAAGCTGTTCCCTGAACATCTGCTTCTCCTTGCCGCTGATGCGGCTGAAAAAAGCATGGGCGGCCGTGGACGCGCGCAGATAGGCAAGCGCCATATTTTCCTCAATGGTCATATGCGGCGCCGAACCTTTCATAGGGTCCTGGAACAAATGTCCAATCTCCTTACTCCTGATATGTTCTTTACGGTAGGTAATGTCTTCCCCCGCCAGGATAATCTGTCCTTCATCCACATAGAACGAACCCGTGATTGCATTAAATAAGGTAGACTTCCCCGCACCGTTGCTGCCCACGATGGTTGCGAAATCCCCATCCGCCAATTCCAGGCTTACATGGTTTAGCGCCTTTTTCTCATTTACAGTTCCCGGATTAAAAGTCTTGGAAATATTCTTCAATGTCAGCATAAACCGTCACCGTCCTCTCCTGCCTTACCGCCAGCCTTAAGAGGCAACCGCCGCGTCTTATAGAATGACGCCTGCCCTTTCAGGTAGGGGAACGCTATCGCAAAGGCAACAATCAACGCGGAAACCAGTTTCAAACATTCCGCCGGAACGCTCAGACGGAGGGCAACCGCCACGATAAAACGGTACAGGCAGCTTCCCAGGATGACGCCCACGACTCTCTTGAACATACCGCCTTTTCCGATAATTGTCTCACCGATAATCAGACTGGCAAGGGCTATCGTCACCATGCCCGTACCCAGATTAATATCGCAAGACTTCTGATACTGCGCCAGAATCACACCGGACAAAGCGGTCAGCGAATTGGACACACACAGCCCTACCGTAATCGTAAACACCGGATTGATGCTGGAAGCCCTCACCATATGCTCGTTGTCGCCTGTAGCACGGATGGACAGCCCAAGCCTTGTATTGAGAAACCACGCTAAAACCAGGCCCACAAACAATACCACCGCAGCCACAATCAATATCTTATACCAATCCCCATACCACTGGGCATCAGACAAATCTTTCGCGAGCATAAATACCGTATCGCATCCAAAAAGATTCACGTTGGAAGAAAAGTCCATCACCGCGATGTTGACCGTATACAGCCCCGTATTGACAATAATGCCGGCGAGGATGGATGGTACGCCCATCCTCGTCTGCAAAAAAGCCGTCACGAAACCGGAACACACACCTGCCGCCATAGCCGCGGGAAAAGCAAGAAACGGGTGTCCCGATATGGTTACCATGGCGCCCACGGCACAGCCTAACGTGAAGCAGCCGTCCGTGGATAAGTCCGCTATATTTAAGATGCTAAAAGAAATAAACAGTGCAAGCGCCACCAACGAATAGATGCATCCAAGCTCAAGCGCGCTCTGTACGATTGAAAAAGTAAATATCGCTTCCATGAAACCCTCTCTGCCTTTTATTCAAATTCTTCCGCCGTAACGATTTCCCTCAGTTCTGTGCACATATCCGCAAACATGCTGTAATCCAAGCCGATTCCTTCCGCAGTTTCCGTATTCACCGTTGCGATACCATTATCCAGGGTGACAACCGCCGTGGACGCCGGGTCAGCGCCGTTCACAAGAATCTCTACAACCATGTCCGCCGTAGCCGTGCCCAACTCCTCATAATTTACGCCGTAACCTAAGAATGCTCCATTCAATGCAAAGGAATCCGCCCCGCCGTAATGAGGCACGCCGGCCTCAATAAATTTCTCATAAATAGCCAGTTCAGCCGTCATAACCGTATTGTCCGTGGGTGTGAAGACTGCCTCCGCACCGCCGGCAATCAAAGCGTCCGCCGCCAAGGATACTTCATCATTGGTCGTACCTGTCTTCTCTATTACCTCTATGCCTTTGTCCGCACAGTAAGCTTTCGCCGCCTCAACGGGCGCCTTGGAAGAATCTTCGCTCTTGCTGTAGAGCAAACCGATTTTCTTAATCTCCGGGTTCGCGGCAACAATCAAATCCATAATTGCCTCGGTATTAAGCGAATCGGACGTTCCTGTGATATTGGAGCCCGGCGCGTCCATGCTCTCCACAAGCCCCGCCCCTACAGGGTCGGACACTGCCGAGAATACAACCGGTATCTGGTTATCTTCCGTGGCATTCTGCATAATCATCGCCGCAGGCGTTGCAATCGGCACAATGACGTCCACCTCCGACGCAACCAGTTCTGTGGCAATCTGGTTCAGCACCGTAGCATCCGCCTGGCCATTATATGTGTAATCGCCATAATCAAAAGTAACTCCTAATTCCGCCGCCTTGGCGTCAAGCTCTTTCTCGATTGACGCTTCAATCTGATTTAAAGACGCATCGTCTACAAACTGTACGATACCTACCTTATAAACCGCGCCCTCTGCTCCTGCGTCTTCTGCTTTTTCTTCCGAAGCATTCTCTTCCGTCCCGTCCGCCGACTCATCCGCCGTATCCTGCGCCTCATCTGCGCCTGCATCCTGGCCGGATGTCTCACTGCCCTGCGCCTGGCCACTCTCATTGCCGCATCCGCCAAGCATTGTTACTGTCACCGCCGCTGCCAAAAATAATGCTGCTGTCTTTTTCTTCATAATCTTCTCCTCCATTTTAAAATATTAATGTAACTGACACACAAAACCTGATTCTCTCTGCATGGGGCCGTACAATCGAGCAGGGAAGATTTCTTCCCATATGCGGGCGTGCGCATAAAAAAACGCCCCAGACAAATTATCTGAGACGGTAATAAACCAATGTTATTATCGCGGTACCACTCAACTTGACGCACCCAAAGACGACGTCCACCTCTCTTCACATACAAACAACGTTCATCGCTTATATATGCCGCATGGATAACGGGTACGGTTCCCGCCGGCGCCTACTGTCATTTCAGGCCGGCCTCGAAAGCCCATTCACAACAATCCCTGTGCCGCATTCCACCGACCGCGGCTCTCTGTAACAGATTCCTTGTTCCTACTACTCTTTCTCACAGGTTTCTTATTTGATTCACATAACGCGTATCATTTACATTTTCTATACAATAATCTATCTTTGAAGAAATGTCAATACCCAATTTATGCAAAATTTTACACGATGTGCCTGTCCGTTTCTCATAAGCGTCATAACATTTCCATAAGATTCCTTTGATATTCTCTTAAAAATTCCCGAAAGCTCTGGCAATTTCTTCTCAAAAAGGGTAGAATACATCTAGTATGAATCAAAAAGGGGCTGTTATTATTATGAAACTGGACATGCATTGCCATACGAAAGAAGGCTCTCCGGACTGCAAGCTGGAACTGTTACAAAACATAGAACTTCTCAAGAAAAAAGGATTCCACGGTATGTTAATCACGGACCACGATTCCTACAAAGCATACCGCTATTATAAAAAACTTTCCCACAAACCGGAAGATTTCGTCGTACTCAAAGGCATCGAATATGACACCATAGACGCAGGACATATGCTGATTGTCATGCCCACCGGCGTGAAGCTTCCTATCCTGGAACTACGGGGACTGCCCGTCCTTTTGTTGATTGAAATCGTCCATCACTACGGAGGCATCATAGGGGCGGCGCATCCCTGCGGTGAGAAATTCTTAAGCATCCGCAACACCCTGCGCGACAAGATTGCCGGAAATATATACCGGAAATTTGACTTTATCGAAGGATATAACGCATGTGAGGACGCCGACTCCAACATGCGGGCCATGCGGATTGCCAAGGAATACGGACTGCCATGCTTCGGTGGGAGCGATTCCCACAGACCGGACGGCGTAGGCTTCGGGTACACAATACTACAGGAAAATATCACAACAGAGACCGACCTGATTAATTATATTCTCGCCGGCAAGGCCACTATGGTAGGCGGATGCCACTATGAACATACGACCAAAGCAAAATTAGGCAAAGTCAACAAAGTGCTCGTCTATTCATTCTGGTTCTATAATAAGGCCTCGGCGCTTCTTCGGCGCAAAGCAAGGAATCTTGAACTGGTAGAGAACCATATCATCGAATCTATCCGCGCAAACCATCGCACGAAATCAAGATATATTGCGCTTGGCCGCGAAGACAGGTAACATTCTGGTCCTCGCGGCCAATGTGCTTCCCGGACGTCTTACAGTTATTTCCTGCCGCCCGCAATATTCTTTAACTCTTCTAAAGCGCTTTTAAATTTCCTAGAAGCCATCGTCGGATTGTTCCGTATCATATCGCGCTTATAAAAATCAAGCATTTCCCTGTAACTTTTCTGAGGGTCAGTATAATTGCTGAATTTGCCGCGAAGTTCCGCGATTTCTTCCCGGATGCTTTCGCCGTAATCTGACGGCCGAAGCTGAATAATCTCCCGCAGATTTGCAAACCGCTGTCTAAGGCCATTGCTCAACTCCTGCACGCTCAATTCCCGCTCCTGCCGTCTCTGCTCTTTCTCCTCGTTGCTGAATGCGATAATCACATCCAGGCGACGGGACATGCGCTCCATTTCTTCCCTGACCGTCTGCATCTTGGCAAGGATATCCCTCAAGTCAAGCGCAGCCTTGAAGGATAAAGTAAAATCCACTACAATGTAAATCGTCATCAATGCCGTTACATACGAAAGTCCTCTGTATGAAACCGACATGACCAACTGCTCTATGGGCTGGTGTATCACCCGCGTCATCAAGATGGTAAGAAATCCCCATGCGATGGAAGAACGCAGGCAGATATGTCCCTGGAAATTCATGAAACGGTTTGAATAGTCCCAATATCTCACCTTAAACAGCGCTTCCATGGTAACACCCGTCACATATTCAAGCGCCGTAGCGCCAATAACACCCGCAACATAAGTCAACACCACATTATCCCGAAAAGGCATGGAGACTACCAGCATCATCATAGCGCCGCTCCCGTACAATGGCAGGAAAGGCCCGCGCATAAATCCTCTGTTCACCAGTTTCCTTGACTTCGCGGACACAAATGCAGACTCAAAGCACCATCCAAGGAAACAATAAACATAAAAGAAAAACAGCCATTGTGCAATCTTATAGTGAATCATATAACCTTTTTCTCCTTCTGATAACGCATGTATTTTATACGGCAACGCCAATCCGGATTTTGCCTTTGCGCGTTTCGCCCTGTTCACCTATATAAGTAAATCTGCCGAACCCCCGTACCGTCACCGCATCGTTTTCTTTCAATGCATAACTGTTGTTTTCTGTGAGCCTGCCATTCACATAGACCCGTCCCGCCCTGAACAGCTCCAGGCTCTGGCTCCTTGCTATATTGTATAATTTCGACACAACACTGTCAATTCTTGCGGAAGTAACAGACAAGGTTATCTCCTGGGGAACAGGGAGCCGCAAGTCTTTATCTGCATCCGTCACACTGCATCTCACATTCGTGTGGCTTACCTGGTGCAGATTCTCTGTCAGATAAGGCGCAATGCTTTCCTGACAGAATAGAAACGCTTCCTTATCCTGCACGAAAATGTCTCCCACGGTATCCCGCTCAATCCCAAGGTTCATGACCGCACCGAGAAAATCCCTGTGTGTAAGCTGCTGTGCAAACTTCGGCGTCATCGGCTCTATTTTCAAACAGAGAATAGGGTAATTCCCGTCGTACCCAAAATTTTCAGGCGAACCAAAACGGACCATCTTACGCTCACACAACGGGTTCCCTCCGTCCATACCCCAGCCTGCATAAGAAAGCTCCTTCTGGATTTCGTAGAAAACCTGCTGCTGCGCCAGTCCAAGAAAAGGCGTATAAGTATAGACGCCATGGCTGTATGAACGCTCCGCCAGCTCCCACATCCTCTTTTTCAAATGTTGTAGCTCTTTATCATCCGCCATATATACTATAACCTCTTTTAACCGTAAATGTCTTCAAAATATCTTCAAAATATTTTCAAGCAAAAAGGCTGTTGCAAAATAGCAGCTCCAACAATATATATTCAGGCGATGCAAACGCCCAAAACTATATATTATCAATATGCCATGTTTTGCGACAGCCTCATTATAACTCTACCTATCTGCTAATTAGGTGAAGCTGATAATCTCTTCCTTCGGAGCCCTTGTATGCTCTACGCCGAGGGCATGGAGCACCGGGCCTTCTCCCTCATAATCTGCAAAATACTCTTTCGACACCTTGGCAGTTACCTTCACCCACTGCTTGTCAGTCAGGGTGTCCGTCTTGTCATACTCACAGGCAAAGCCAAGAAAGGCCATGTCCTCCGCACAGCAGGTCATCGCCATCCTGCCTGGTACAAAATATCCCTTCGGAAAGCCGTTTGGTTTTAACACCATTCCTGTAAACTGAATGGTTTTTCCTTCATAGCGTTCCAAATGGTCCAGTGAATCCAGATACCAGATTCCATAACCCTCGTTATCAAGTTTGATAATCGGCGCTTTCAAATCATAGGGAAGGTCATCTTCCATAATCTCATTAATCTCGCCGTTGGAATCCTCAAACACAATCTCTGCTTTCGGATTAATCGCCTTGATATTTCGCTTATAACTGCTCAAGTCTTCCACACCGTCACAGCGGTTAAAAATAATCAGTTCCGACGCGCGCAGCTGCTCGGCAAGAAGTGATTTCATATTCGTAAAATACATGGGGAATGTAGAGGCATCGATAGTGGTAATCTGCTGCTCGACCCGCCAATGCCAAGGCAGCTTCACAGCCTTATAATTCCACATGCCGTTGTACTCAATGATAATACGCTCCGGCTTATGCTTCTTCTCCAACTCAATCAGATGCGCGGCATTAAAATCCGCCTCCTCCTCGACCAATTCCAACACCGTCCGGCTCATTTTTAGCAGCCTCTCATCATATTCGTTCTCGCCCTCTTCGCACAGAATCAGCAATGTCTTGCCTCTCACCTGAAAATAAGGCTGCGAAAGCGTATATGTGATAAATTCGGTTTTGCCGCTCTCCAGGAAACCATTTATCACGTAGACCGGTTTCATATCACGTCCCTGCCCTTCCTCGGTATCTCTTATTAGTGTGTCCTATTTATGAAACAACTCGGCCAGTCTGTCTTCATTCAGCTTAGAGCCGATGACACAGAACTTACCGGTCACATCCGGCTTACCATCCCTGACATTATGCTCCTCCGGTACATAATCGAAATAAATCCATCCGCCATCCGAAGCAGGCACCATACCCTTGGCCCGCAGGACAATACCGTATGTCTCTTCCTTGTCAAGCTCCGCAAGGATATTCGTAATCTCTTCCTTCGTATAAGTCGCAGGCGTCTCTAAGCCCCAACTCGTAAATATCTCGTCCGCATGGTGATGCCCGTGTCCGTCATGATGATGGTGATGGCCCTCATGCCCTTCGTTATGGGAATCTTCATGGCTATGGTGGTGTTCATGTTCTTCATGATGGCACTCGTCATGGTCATGATGGTGCCCGTGTTCTTCGTGATGGTGTTCATCGTGGTCATGATGGTGTCCATGCTCTTCATGATGATGCTCGTCATGGCCGTGTTCCTCATGATGATGGTGATGCTCATGGTCATGGCACCCACAGGTACAGTCCGGCCCATGGTCATGCTCCGCATGACGCGTCATCACTTCCTGCATCAACTCCGCCTCCAAATCCTTCGCGCCCTCGATTGTCTCTAAGATATCTTCTCCGTCCAGGCTGTCCCACGGTGTAGTGATGATAGTTGCCTTCTTGTTATGTTCCCGTATCAGGCTTACGCACAACGCCAGTTTCTCCTCGCTCAGTTTATCCGTCCGGCTTAAGATAACCGTTCCCGCATGTTCAATCTGATTGATGAAGAATTCGCCGAAATTCTTGATATACATCTTGCACTTGCAGGCATCCACCACCGCAACCGCACTGTTCAGCTCCACATCCCTGTCAGACATCGCATCCTGAACCGCCTTCATGACATCGGAAAGCTTCCCTACCCCCGAAGGCTCAATCAGTATACGCTCCGGCGTATAGGTATCCAGCACTTCACGCAATGAAGCGCCGAAATCTCCCACCAAAGAGCAGCATATACAGCCGGAATTCATCTCCTTAATCTCAATGCCCGCTTCCTTCAAGAATCCGCCGTCAATGCCAATCTCGCCAAATTCATTCTCTATCAATACTACTTTCGTATCCGCCAATGCTTCTTTCAGAAGTTTCTTAATTAACGTCGTCTTTCCCGCGCCCAGAAAGCCGGAAACAATATCAATCTTAGCCACAGCACACCAATCCTTCCTGTCAAACTTTTTACAAAATCTTAACTTGCAGACAGTATTTATTCTCTTCCTTTTTTATAAATCTGTCAAGAAAGCCTGCAAGATTTAAGAGGAATTTAATAAACCTAGGCAAAACCATAGCCCAGAGTTGTCAGGTAAGCCGGTTAATCCAAATTCAGCTTCCGCTCCATCACATACCATGTCGCCGCATAGAACGCCACAATATAAAGCAACCCTGAAATCAAGGTAAATTCCCATGACTTTCCATAGTACCAATTCCCTGTTCTCGTATTAATATATCCTAAAATCGCATAATAGAAACCGTTTACAATCTGCTGTACGATATAGATAGCGAAATAAAACGCAAAAGCCGTCATCAGCTTATGGTTGGAAGACAGCTGCCCCAGGGAAATGCACGCGGACACTTTCAGTACCCTTGCCAGTATCTCCACAAGGTAGGCAATAAAAGTCATCAGCACCGCGAAGCCGGACACTACCGATACTCCCGCCCATTCCGTCATAATATTCACATTGTCAATAAAGCGCGTAAAAATGTCTTCCTCCTCATTAAATAAAAAGAGGATGGACATATTCATCAAAACCGAGCTGAGCAGTACCCACGCCCCGCTTGCCAGTACCTTGGCAAGGATAATATGGTGTTTGTCCACCGGAAGCGTATGCAGCAAATATCCCTGGTCGCCATAGACCGACGTATAGAAACGGTAAATCAAAAAGACCGCCGTTCCAATCATCGCCGCAAACATGCTTGCCACGTAAGTCAGAATAATCATAACCGCACTGAAAATAATCCCGTCATTATCGGAATTAAAAAAATCTATCCGCGCGGTAATACACGCGAAAAAGGTCATCACGACAATAAGCAGGTTGACCGGGACAAGCAGCTTCCACGTCGCTTTCCATTCATATTTCATCAATCTGGCTAACATGCGAACACCTCCCTGAAAAAACGGTCTACGGATTTCCCTTCGTTACGCCTAATCTCTTCGGCGCCCGCCTGTAAAATAATATTGCCATATCTGATAAAAACCACCTCGTCCAGAATATTCTCCACATCGGAAATCAGATGGGTGGACAATAGGATTGTGGCGTTCCTGTTATAGTTCTGTACAATCGTATGTAAAATATAATCCCTGGATGCAGGGTCCACCCCCGCAATCGGTTCATCCAGGATATATAAGTCGGCGTCCCTGCTCATCACCAGGATAAGCTGCACCTTCTCTTTCGTTCCCTTGGACAAGTTCTTAAGCCTTTCGTAAGGCTGTATCTGCAGACGCGCCAACATGTCGTAGGCCCGCTCCGCCCGAAAATCCGGATAAAAATCCTGAAAATACTGTACCATCTCCATGACTTTCATGCCCGGCTGCAGATAGGTGCGCTCCGGAAGATAAGAAATCCTGTATTTCGTCTCAATTCCCGGACGCAGCCCATTGATAAAAATATCGCCCGCCGTGGGGTTTAACAGCCCGTTCATAATCTTAATCAGCGTAGTCTTGCCGCTTCCGTTAGGCCCCAGCAGGCCGATAATCCTGCCGCGTTCCAGATTCAGATAAATCTGGTTTAAGGCAATTTTGCCGCCATAAGTCTTCGTCAGACCCATGCATTGTACGATAGGCGCCATATTCCCCTCCTGTATTCTTATAATGTACTCACATAATCAGGCACAAAAAGCCTCCAGGAGTACATTGATATAGACATCCATCCCCGCTTGCAGCAAAGTATTTGACTATCCTGCCGTCACCCGATAGCTTGTCTCGAAAGTCTCCCCGGCTTCCAGCGCCTGCGTCCAGTCGCGCTTCGTCCAGTCCCCCGACCAGCCTGCCCTGTCGCATCTGCCATACCAAGGCTCGATACAGATAAACGGCGCTTCTTTCTTCGGTGGAGACCAGATACCAAACAAGGGCGCATCAAAAGAAACCGTCAGATACGGCGTGCCGTCCGGCTTTACGAGGGATACGCTGTGCACCTGGTCATGTTCGATAACCAATGCGTCCCCGTCAAAAAGATGTTCCGTAACCGGAAGGACGCCGTTCTCCAACTGATACGTCTCAGTTTCCCCATTGACAAGCCCTCCTTCCAGACACGAGGAGACCACTTTCTCCACACCGTCGAAGCGGATTCCATAATCCCACTGCTTTGTACCCTCCTCAATCGGGCACAGAAAAGCCGGATGCCCTCCGATAGAAAAATACATACGCTCCCCTGCCGGATTCTTCACTCTCCATTTCACAATCACAGTCTGTCCATCCAACTCATAACCCAGTTCCAACACAAAGGGATAGGGGTATCTGCGCAGTGTGTCTTCATCGGATTCCAATGTAAACCAGATATCATGAGCCGACTGACTCTTCAACTGAAATTCCATATCCCTGGCAAACCCATGCTGTCCCATGGGATATTCCTTACCGCCCAACCGGTACACGCCGTCCTTCAAACCACCCACCAACGGAAAAAGCACCGGCGACGTCCTTTTCCAATACTGCGGGTTGGCATCCCACATATATTCCTTGCCGGTAGCAACCTCCTTAAGAGACTTCAGTTCCGCCCCCATACTGTCCACCTGTATCGTAATCTTGTCATTGCTAATCTGAAATAACGCCATATCCATCCTCCTTCTCTTGTACATGTATGATGTTTCCGGAAAATAACCTCATAAATTCATCTTACCACATTTTAAAGCCAGTGTCATGCCTCATTGACATTTCCCGGACGGACATCAATCGCGGTATTTTCCCCGATACCCGCCCACGGGCCAAGCTTATGGCGCAGGATATATTTCTCTGTCCGGTATCTGTGCCTTGGCAGCTCTCTCTCCAGCACGGCAAGCTCCTCCAAAAGCCATTCCTGCATGCTCTGCTCGTCCATTTTCCTAATCCGCGTCGACTCCCCTATCTGGTAAGACTTTGTCCTGGCAAGATAGGGCAGTATTATGTGGATTTCCCTGCCCCGGCTGTCTACGATGTATGCGTCCTCACTTTTCAAATATGCCTCAAAAATGCACTCATACGATAAGGGTATCGCCCGTAGCGGCTCTTCCAAAGAACTTGTACGGTCAATAAGCCTGCATTTCCCGGACAAATCGTCGCCCACATACTGCGCAAACCCAATCTCCCAGAGGACATGGAATTTCTTATTGCGCTTCTCCCATTCCCGGAAGACAGGCTCGATTTGCTCGTAAAATTTCTCTGAACACTTACGTATTTCCTCCTCGCAGACAGCGCTCTCCCGCTGGACCGCATCCATCAGGCGCATTGTCTGCCCCTTCATTTTCTCTCTGCTCCACTCTACCCGCACCCTGTTATCAAGCAGGTACTGATGGAATTGCGCAAATCCCCGCATATCCGTTCCAAGTTTACATAACTTTTTCCCAAGCAAGTCATAGAGCACAAGCACATCCTGCGCGCCGCCCACTCCTGCTTTGCAAAATCCGATTTCATCCAAAGTAAACTTCGTCTCTTTTCCAAACAAGTTTACATAACATATATTCATCCCATCCACTTCCAACTTCCTGTGAAAAAAATCCACGAAAGCCAGCACCCCTATCGCCGTCATGAAAAGAAGCGGCGCAAATAAAAGTACACCGCCTCCCTTATCCGACGGTTGAAACAGCCACATAACGTATATAAACGCCGCCACGCCCACGGCAAGAAAACCACACACAAATTCCGCCCTGTTTTCCTTGACCTGAAATTTGATTTCTTCCTGTTCCATATTACCCCCATTGCTCTCAAAGTCTATCTCTATTATAAACCATTCCCGACGCCTGCATACTTATGCAGATTAGTATATCAAAAAGTCCCGCCCACAATTTCATCATACGCCTCTATGATATGTGGCAGCGGTACGCTTGCAGTCTCGTTCATGACCGTCCCTCCGGTTGTCATACCGATTAAGTGACCATACCCGTCGAATGCGCCGCCGCCTGACATACCTTCTTTCGCGAACCCATGTCCATACAACATATAAGCATTAAAATCTTCTATGTACTTGTGCGTATCCTCCACGGTTCCCTCATAAAACCGTCCGCTATCCGTTCCCGACGCGGCGTCCACACAAAACATCCCGTCGCCCTGCCCCAGCCTGCCATACACCGTCTCGTCCACAGGCACGCTCCGGAGGCTTAGCAGTTCTATATCATTAAATTGCCCGATATCCACAGCAAGAAATCCCACATCAAACCGCCCCGATACGCCGACCACATACGCGTCCGCATAATATCCCTGGGGAAAATATACATAGCTGTCCGAATCCTTCCAGTAGGCCAGGACATGTTTGTTGGTGGCAATCACCACCGCCTCAGGCGTAAATCCCCATATAATGCCGCTTCCATGGGCTTCTCCCATCTGAATTCGCAGGACACTTTCTTTTACGTTTTCGTATGCCAGAGCGCAGTTCTCCTCCTCCAGCGCCGCGCACTGCATCATCCCGAGTGCGGCCATGCCTTCATAGATATCCTTATCCTGCACCGACTGAATCAGGTGGGGCGGCATATCGGGCTCCTGCGCGGCATGTACCCGCATCGGCGCTGCCAGGCAGAGAATAGAAACGCTCAGCACAAGACTTCTTTTCCAGAAAAAAGAACGGACAGCCCCTCCTGCAAAATCCGCTCCATGGGCCCGGAATCCGCTGACGAATTTCTTATCATATAAAATACGCAAATCTTTTTCTTCCTTCTACGCTCTCTTACAATCGGGCAGGGGAAAAGTTTCCCGGCCCGCCGCGCGCCCCGTGCGCCGCATTGGCGGCATATCTCATCTGCACGAGGCTGTGCACAAAAAGCTGCCGCAAAAATGCAGCAGCCCCAAAGCCCTTACGGACAAAATTTATGTAAACTAAGCAGAACGGTAAGCCGGGTTATGTCTTGAACAATCATCTATCTAGGATATCCGTTGCCGGATACCTCAAGCGACCCACCTGAAAGCAAATCGGGCCAATTTATCGCTTTCGTTTCGGTCTTGCTTCGGATGGGGTTTACACAGCCTGCCGCGTTGCCGCTGCAGCGGTAGTCTCTTACACTGCCATTCCACCCTTACCTTGCAGTCTTGCCTGGGGCAAAACTGCAAGGCGGTTTCTTTTCTATTGCACTAGCCTTGGAGTCACCTCCACCGGACGTTATCCGGCATCCTGCCCTGTGAAGCCCGGACTTTCCTCACC
>CAMWBY010000013.1 GCA_947172645.1 uncultured Lachnospiraceae bacterium
ACCTGACAAAACGGGATAATGCTGAAAATAAAACTAATTAATCAGCGGTTCCCTATACTTGTCAGATTGCTGCAGCCTTCGAATGCACTCCCTCCTATTTCTGTCACATCGTATGAAAACCATCCAACCTTAACTGTTTCCGGAATGACAATTGCATTCTCTTTTCCATTATATTCCTTTATAGTTGCTTCCCCACCACTAATATCACTGTAACACCAATCTGATTTTGGAATATGAAACACGGCAAAATAAACTAATATTATAAAACATATACAGCATCCTAAAGCTGCTATTATAGACTTATTTGTTTCAACGCCAGTCTGTTTCCTGTTTCCACTTACTTTTAATTTGTACCCACAGTTACCGCAAAACCTTGCAGTATCCGAAAGAACTTTACCACATTTTGGACAAAACATTTTTATCTCCTTGTATCAATACTATATATATTCTACACCACTATTATGTTATATCTTCTAACATAGATTTATAACATGTTTTTAAAATCATTTCAATATTAAAATATGTTTTAAAAGAAATTGAGGTGGTCATATGGCAGATAATAATAAATTAATAATTAAACCTAAAAAGTATAAAGGGAGTGACGGATATAAAACATTCTCCATCAGAATTAAAGAAGAACTCGTTGAAAATATAGATTCTATCTCAGCCAGAACCGGACACAGCAGAAACGAATTGATTGGAATTTTTCTTGAATATGCTACCCAAAACTGCAAAATTGAGGATTAAAAAGGGGTGTCGCAAAATTATCAAATTAGATAATTGAGTAGCGCCCTCGCTCTATTTGTAGAAAAATCCAAAAAGCCTCATCTGGTTTTTGACACTTCCACAGATTTTTAGCATATTTTAATAAGGCTACCATTTTTCATCGGTTTATGCTGTTTCTTTGACCGGAAAAAAATGACTCCCTGTCCGGCCCTTTTGTATCTTGCTGTGCAGTTTATTGATATTATACCCTATACAGGGCAGAAGAATCTTAAGCTTTACTTTTGTTTTCCCACGCAGCAGAAATCTCTGAAATTCATAGTCGTTTTTCAGGACACCAATGCGCCTTCCACCTGTATGGAACGGTTCATCCGGTTCCTGACGCCTGTTTCACTCAGGATGTTTTCGTAAGATTCCTGCCACTTCTCCAGAAAACTTTTGCAAATATATAACCGTTTATTGCCTTTTGTTTTGGTTCTTTACAAGCACAGCATGCACCGTCTTCACATTCGTAAACAGTTACTTCCGATTCATGGCCGTTCTTACTTTTCCGCTTTTTGGTAAAAAGAGGGGCCAATGTTCTCCCGGTTCCACTTCCCATAGGCCTGCGGCTTTATATATGGTTTCTGCCCACACTCTCAGGTACATATATCCTTCTTCGCTCTTATATCCGGAATCGGCTGTCACGTTTGAATAGCGAAATCCCATTTCTTCTTCCATTGTCTTCAGGAATGAAGCCAGTGTCCATACGGCATTCCTCATATAAAAGTATTTCGTGTTTATCATCATTCTTAAGATTGAGATAAAAATCTTCTGTTACCTTCTTGTCACTTTACATCCATCCGGAATTTCCTCACTAGGTAAAGAACGCCCATTTGGCATCTCTATGTTTCTCAGGCTACTACAGCCATAAAACGCACCCTTACCCAGGTTTGTCAAACTGTCTGGCAGCCTTATGCTTGTCAGGCTGCTGCAGCCCGCAAATGCACCAACCCATATCGTTGTCACACCCTCTGGAAGCTCTATGCTTGTCAGGCTGCTGCAGCCTCTGAATGCGCCTCCAGATATGTCTGTCAGGCTGTCCGGCAATTCTATACTCGCCAGGCTGCTGCATTCTTCAAATGCTTGCGCATGTATTTCTGTCACACTGTCCGGCAATTCTATGCTTGCCAGGCTGCTGCAACCATAGAATGCACTCGCAGATATGCTTGTCAGACTGCCCGGTAACTCTATGCTTGTTAGGCTGCTACAGCCTGAAAATGCACTCTCACCTATCTCTGTCACACTGTCTGGCAGCTCTATGCTTGCCAGGCTGCTACAGTCTTTAAATGCATTCTCACCTATTCCAGTCACCCCATCCTGTATCACAATGCTTGTCAGGCTAGTACAGCCCTCGAATGCATTCTCACCTATTTCTGCCACACTGCCCGGCAGCTCTATGCTTGTTAGGTTGTTACAGTCTTTAAATATACTTTCACCTATCTCCGCCAAACCGTCCGGCAGCCCTATGCTTGTCAGGCTGCTACAGCCTGAAAATGCATTCTCATCTATTCCTGTCACACTGTCTGGCAACTCAATGCTTCTCAGGCTGCTACAGCCATAGAATGCATTCTCACCTATTTCTGTCACACTACCCGGCAGCTCTATGCTTGCCAGGCTGCTACAGCCATAGAATACATTATTACCTATTTCCGTCACACCGTCTGGCAACTCTATACTTGCCAGGTTGCTACAGCCATAGAATGCATCGTCACCTATTTCTGTCACGCTATCTGGCAACTTTATACTTCTCAGGCTGCTACAGCCTGAAAACGCACTCCCATCTATGCCTGTCACACTGCCCGGCAGCTCTATGCTTGTCAGATTATTACCTCTGAATACCTCATACCAAAATGATGTCACATCGTACGAAATCCATCCCCTCTTAACTTTTTCCGGGATTACAACCTCACTCTCATTTCCGTTATATCCTGTTATATGTGCTTCCCTGCCATAAATAGTATAGCTCCAGTCTGACTTTGGAATATGAAACAGGCTAAAATAAACTAATATTGGCAAACACACACAGCACACGAGAACTGCTATCCTCAGCTTCTTTGTTTTAGCGCCAAACCGCTTCCTGTTTCCTCTTTTATCAAATTTATGCCCACAGTAACCACATAGCATTACAGTATCCGGCAACTTTTTACCACATTTTGGACAAAACATATTTATCTCCTCCTATGAGTAATTTTAGCTCCGTGGTGCGACCTTCCCGTGGCCTGCTGCCAACACTGTTTCCTGCGCCTTGAAGTGCTCCTTCCGGCCAATGGTGTCACCCGGATTTTTTTCATAATGTTATTTGTTTTCCCTCTATCTGTATTTTTTTCTGTTATCTTCTTATCACTTTACATCCATCCGGAATTTCCTCATCAGACAAATAAACCCCATTTGGGAGCTCTATGTTCATCAAACTACTGCAGCCCCAAAATGCATTCTCACCTATTTCTGTCACACTGTCCGGTATCTCTATGCTTGTCAGGCTACTGCAGCCCCAAAATGCACCCTCACCTATTCCTGTCACACCCTCCGATAGCTCTATGTTTATCACATTGCTACAACCTGAAAATGCAAACTCACCTATTTCTGCAACACTGCCTGGCAACTCTATGCTTTCCAGACTACTACAGTCAATAAATGCACCCTCACCTATTCCTGCCACACCGTCCTGTAGCACTATGTTTGTCAGACTGCTGCATTCATCAAACGCCCTCCAACCTATTTCTGTCACACTGCCTGGTATTTCTACGCTTGTCAGACTACTGCATCTTGCAAAAGCTTCCGCGCCGATTTCTGTCACACCGTCCCGTAGCACCAGATTTGTCAGACTATCATGCCCTGTAAATATACCACTACTTATTTCTGTTATGGTGCCCGGTATTTCTATGCTTGTCACATTATTGAATCCTGATATAAACTGAATCGATGTCACATCATATGAAAGCCATCCTCTCTTAACTTTTTCCGGAATTACAACATCTTTCTCTTTTCCGTTATATCCCGTTATCCGTGCTTTCTCACCATAAATCTCATAACTCCAATCTGATTTCGGAATATGGAACAAGCTAAAATAGCCTAATATTACGAAAAATACACACCACCCAAAACACTGCAAAACTGTTACTATGGGCTTCTTCGTTTTAGCACCATTCCCCTTCTTTTTTCCACTTTCTTCTAATTTGTATCCGCAGCTACCACAAAACCTTGTAGTATCTGACAGTTCTTTACCACATCTTGGACAAAACATTTTTATCTCCTCTCATAAGTAAATGTTAACTCCGTGGCGTCGACCTTCTCATGGCCCGCTACAACGTTGTTTCCCATACCTTGAATGTCTGTATTTTTTATTTCTGCTATCTTCTTGTCACTTTACATCCATCCGGAAATGCATCCTGACCTATTTCTGTCACACTTCTCGGAATCTCCATACTTGTCAGGTTGCCGCATTCTGAAAATGCCCTGTCACCTATTCTTGTCACACCGTCTGGTAGCTCTATATTTCTCAGACTACTACATTCTCTAAACGCACCCTCATCTATTTCTGTCACACTGCCTGGCAGCTCTATACTTCTAAGACTGCTACAGCCTCGAAATGCATCCAAACCTATTTCTGTCACATTATCCGGTAGCTCTATGCTTCTAAGATTACTACAGCCTAAAAATGCACGCACCTCTATTTTTGTCACACTATTTGGTAGCTTTATGTCTGCCAGGCTATCACATTTAAAAAAAGCACTCGAACCTATTTCTGTCACACTGTCTGGTAGCTCTACGCTTTCCAGATTACCACAATCTGAAAATGTACCCTCGCCTATTTTTGTCACACTATCTGGTAGTTCTATGCTTGTCAGACTATTACATTCCCAAAATACATAATTACCTATTTCTGTCACGCTGCCCGGTATCTCTATACTTTCCAGATTATCACATCCTAAAAAGGCACCCTCGCTTATTTTTGTCACACTGTCTGGTATCGCTATGCTTGCTAGACTCCTACATTCCTCAAATGCATTCTCACTTATTTCTGTTAATCTGCCCGATAGCTCTATGCTTTCCAGACCACCACATTCCATAAATGCACTCTTGCCTATTTCTTTCACACTGTCTGGTAGCTTTATGCTCGCCAAATTATAGCACTCAGAAAATGCATACTCGCCTATTTCCGTTACACCATTCTGTATTTTTATGCTCATCACACCATTACATCCTGAAAATGCATTCCTACCTATTTCTTTTACACTACCCGGTATCTCTATGTCTGCCAGACGGCTACATCCCTCAAATGCATACTCACCTATTTCCGTCACACCGTCCCGCATTACTACGTTTATCAGACTACTGCATTCTGAAAATGCATCCCTGCCTATTTCTTTCACACTGCCCGGTATCTCTATGCTTTCCAGACTACTGCATTCTCTAAATGCCCTGTCACCTATTCTTGTCACACCGTCCTGCAGCTTTATACTTTTCAGATTACTATACCCCGCAAACGTGTTATCACGTATTTCTGTCACGCTGCCTGGTATCTCTATGCCTGTCAAGCTGCTAAATCCTTCTTCAGGCATAAATGACGTCACATCGTATGAAATCCATCCCCTCTTAACCGTTTCCGGAAGCGCAATCCAACTCTTTTTCCCGTTATATCCCGTTATCCGCGCTTCTTCACCATAAAAAACATAACTCCAGTCTGATGCCGGAATATGAAACAAACTAAAATAAGCTAATATTGAGAAGCATACACACCATCCACAACCCGCCAGAACTGCTACTATAAGCTTTTTCATAAGCTTTTTTGTTTTAGTGCCAGTCCATTTCCTGTTTCCGCTTTTTTCAAATTTATGCCCGCAGCTGCCACATAACGCTGCAGTATCCGGAAGTTCTTTACCACATCTTGGACAAAACATTTTTACCCCCTCTTTATGTTATATATTATAACATAATTTTATAACATATTTTTATAGTCATTTCAATATGAAAGTTTTTTGAGTTTCCCATTTTTTGTTGAAAAAATGGGGAAACCTCAAAATATGCATACCTTGTAAATTCTCTTGTGGCAATATATAACAAACGAAAAAATGTTGAATAATGAGAATATATTTAGATAACTGCTGTTTTAACCACCCATATGATGACCAGATGCAAATCCGTATTTCATTGGAGGCTCAGGCAAGATATATATACATGATTTAGTAAAAATAAGAAATTGGAGGAAGAAAATGGTCAGTGACATTGAAATTATGAACAGAGGGATTTATTGTTTATTAGAGAAACTGGATGTAGTGGATACAGAGATGTTTAATAGATGAGAAACTTTCTGCTTTAAAAGAAGCCGCCGCAAAATGACACCCTCCGACAATATATAGTACAAATGACCTGAATCACAATACAATATATTGCCAAGATGCCATATGTTGCGACAGCCTCCTCAAATTTACCTTTTATTTATGAGCCAATCTTCTCCATGGCCTGCGCCACTTCAGCCTCACAGCTTCTCATGGCCTGTATTGTCTTGTCAAAAAGCTCGTCCAGTTCCCATCCAAGCATCTGGGCGCCCTGGGAAATAATCTCCCTGGAACAGCCCGCCGCAAATTTCTTGTCCTTGAATTTCTTCTTCAAGCTCTTGACTTCCATATCCATCGTGCTCTTCGACGGACGCATCAACGCACAGGACCAGATTAGCCCTGTCAATTCATCAGCCGCAAAAAGCACCTTCTCCATCTCAAGCCTCGGCTCGTCCTCACTGCAGATTCCGTAGCCGTGGGAGCATACCGCGTAGACCATATCCTCGCCCACACCCGCCTCACGCAGAAGCTCGGGGGCTTTCTGGCAGTGCTCCTCCGGATAAAGCTCATAATCTATATCGTGAAGAAGTCCTGTGATTCCCCAGAACTCTTCTTCATTCCCATAGCCCAATTCCTTTGCATACCAACGCATCACACCTTCCACCGTCAGGGCATGCTGGAGATGGAACGCATCTTTATTGTACTTTTTCAATAATTCCCATGCCTGCTCGCGGGATATGCTGCTTTGTTTCGCCGCCTGGCCTTCTTCCTTCTTCACGGATTTGGCCTGGCCGGACGGTTTCTTCTCCAGGCTCTTCATCGTCGGAAACAGCAATACGTCGCGAATTGCCGGCGAATCCGTGAGAAGCATCACCAGTCTGTCAATCCCGTACCCGATACCTCCTGTGGGAGGCATACCAATCTCAAGGGCATTCATGAAGTCTTCATCCGTGGTGTTGGCTTCCTCATCGCCTGCCGCCAGCGCCGCTTCCTGCGCCTTGAAACGCTCCCTCTGGTCGATGGGGTCGTTTAACTCCGAATATGCATTGCACATCTCACGTCCTGTGATAAACAGCTCGAACCGCTCCACATATTCCGGGTTGCCCGGTTTCTTCTTCGTCAGCGGAGAAATCTCAATCGGATGGTCCATGATAAAGGTCGGCTGCACCAGATGTTCCTCCACATACTCCTCGAAAAAGAGGTTCAGGATATCCCCCTTCTGGTGCCTGTCCTCGTAATGGACGCCCTTCTCGTCGGCTATACGTTTCGCCTCGGCAGTATCCTTTACCGTGTCGAAATCCACGCCTGCATACTGCCTCACTGCTTCCGTCATCGTCATCCGCGCAAAAGGCTTGCCAAGGTCGATTTCCACATCGCCGTAAGGAACCATGGTTGTCCCGCAGACTTCTTCGGCAACATGGCGGAACATATTCTCGGTCAGTTCCATCATGCCGTAATAATCCGTATATGCCTGATATAATTCCATCAGCGTAAATTCCGGGTTATGTCTTGCATCCAAACCCTCGTTACGGAAAACTCTTCCAATCTCATAGACTCTTTCCATGCCGCCCACAATAAGCCGCTTTAAGTACAGTTCCAATGAGATGCGCAGCTTCACATCCTCATCAAGGGCATTATAGTGGGTCTCGAAAGGTCTCGCCGCAGCGCCGCCTGCATTGGACACAAGCATAGGAGTCTCCACTTCCAGGAAGCCTTGTCCATCCAGATAACGCCTGATAGAACTGATAATCTTGGAACGCATCACGAAGGTCTTCTTCACTTCCTCATTCATAATCAGGTCGGTATATCGCTGCCTGTAACGGAGGTCCGTGTTCACAAGCCCGTGATATTTCTCCGGCAGAATCTGGAGACTTTTTGACAGAAGTGTCACTTTTGCCGCATGGACGGAAATCTCTCCTGTCTTGGTGGTAAAAGCCTCGCCCTCTATGCCTACGATATCGCCCACGTCATATTTCTTGAAATCTGCATAAGCCTCTTCCCCGATGCTGTCCCTCGCCACATAGCACTGGATATCTCCCTGCAAATCCTGCACGTTACAGAAAGAAG
Source organism: uncultured Lachnospiraceae bacterium (assembly GCA_947172645.1). Lineage (GTDB taxonomy): Bacteria > Bacillota > Clostridia > Lachnospirales > Lachnospiraceae > UBA3282. The sequence goes on from CAMWBY010000013.1 coordinate 8,112, forward strand.
CCTTCCCCATAATACGCTTGGACATCACACGTCCCGCAATGGATACGTTCTTTCCTTCCAACTCTGCATAACGGTCTTTTATCTCCTGGCTGTGATGAGTCACATCATACTTCGTAATCTGAAAAGGGTCTTTGCCGTTCTCCTGCAAAGCGGCAAGCTTCTCCCGTCTTACCTTCAAAAGTTGGTTGATATCCTGCTGTCCGTTATCTTGATTTTGTATTTCCGCCATCTTAATCTCCCATTCTTGCTCAGTGTGTGAATTTATTCCAAATTAGTTCGACCTCTGAATCTCCAACACTTTATACTGGATAACGCCTGCCTGTGTCTCCACATCGACTGTCTCGCCGACTTTAGCGCCGATTAACGCCTTGCCCACAGGGGATTCGTTGGATATCTTACCCTTTAAGCTGTTTGCCTCTGTCGAACCGACAATTTTATATTCCAGTTCTTCGTTAAACTCCATATCGAGAATCTTAACCTGGCAGCCGATATTGATTTTGTCCAAATCCACTTCATCTTCGACAACCACTTCCGCATTTTTCAAAATTTTCTCTAACTCTTCTATTCTTGCCTCAATATCACGCTGCTCGTCTTTCGCCGCATCATACTCGGCGTTTTCTGACAAATCGCCCTGCTCTCTTGCCTCTTTAATCTTCTGCGCCACTTCCTTACGTTTTACGACTTTCAGGTCGTGCAATTCATCCTCGTATTTTCTTAATCCTTCATAAGTTAAGATGTTTTTTTTCTCCTGCATGGTAATTCTTCCTTTCCTAAAAATATATTCGCATCTATCCCTGGCACACCGGATATATCTGCCGCCAGGCTAGCCCTGTTGCCTGTACCACTCATATGCCAATCCTCATTCCGGAGCGTTCGCGCGATAAGGCAGCGCAAATCCGTGCAAAAGCACTTAATTGCCGCCACCTTCTACAGTTATCCATCATAACTAGTTTTTACCACAGTGTCAAGGTATTTCAGCGGCGACACGTATGACGCCTGCGGCGTTTTCCGTCTGAGGGCATTTTCCTTGCCCGCCACAGAAGCCGCATCAATATAGATGACTTTGCTGCCCGGGGCAATCCTGGGATACCGGAACTGTGCGCAGTAATCCAGAATCATGCCCGCACATTTGGTTCTGCCGCACCTTAAGCTTTGTTCTGCGCCTGCCTGCGGCACCTGCGCTTCTCCTTTTCCCGCTTCCGATTCAGACATAATACCTGCATAATTTACGGTATACGGCTCCAACTGCGGTACAAGCCCATATTCATAATAGTATTCATCCAAATGGTTTCCCAATTCCATCCAGATATCTGTTTCGGCAATTTCTTCATAATAAATAACCAATTTATTAATCCTGGAAAGATATGGGAGCAGAAGCCCCCTTGTCATCTCCATCTGCCAGTCCGTATCGGCGGGCGCGCCCAAGAGCACCGTCGCTTCCCCACACTGCCTGACAGTATTGCCCGCATATTCCTCAATTATCCGTGCCGTCAGCATTTCCATCGTACTGCGGCGCGGTAACCACCGGCCGATATATGCCTCAGTCAGCATGGCCCCGACCTGCGGATGGACATAAGTGTCCGCCATCCCCTCCACACGGCAAAGCACGCCGTCCATTGCCTCCGATAAAACCTCCGGCCTCCAGGACTTATGCCTGTAATAAAAAGGCGGCACGGCACACCCGATTATCTGTCCGCCGCAAAGCTCCTCTGCCTTAAGCGCTGCCTCCTGAAACCAGTACTTCTTCGCCGCGGCTTTACACCCTGCCTTATTTTCTTGTGCCGGATAATAATAAACAATCAATCCATTCTCCATGGATAACTATATGCCGCATACATCGCATATATAACTTGCCCGCCCGCTTAGAAGCATTTATACCACAACTACATACTCTCCGCCAATCGCTCCAGCTCTTCAAAACTCTCCACCATATTGACGCTCTGGCGAAGCTTGGCGGAGCCTGGCATTCCTGCCGTATACCAGGACACATGCTTGCGCATCTCCCGTACCCCGGTGTATTCTCCCTTACATGCCAGTTGGAGTTTGGCATGGCGTAAAACCGTCTTCCTCACTTCTTCCACGTCCGGTTTCGCAATCTCCTCCCCTCGCTCCAGATACGCCGCAATCTGCCGGAATATCCACGGGTTCCCGCGTGCCGCACGGCCCACCATGACGCCGTCGCAGCCGGTTTCTTTCATCATTTTCTCCGCCTTCCTGCCGTCGGTAATATCCCCGTTCCCAATCACCGGAATAGATACGCTTTCCTTTACCTTCGCGATTATCTCCCAATCGGCCTCTCCCGCGTAATACTGTTCCCTTGTCCTGCCATGCACCGCCACCGCCGACGCGCCTGCCGCCTCCGCGATTTTCGCAATCTCCACGGCATTTACATGATTCTCGTCAAACCCTTTCCGTATCTTCACAGTCACAGGCTTTCTAATCGCCTTCACGACAGCCGACACTATCTCCCCCGCCAGTTTCGGCTGTTTCATCAGGGCCGAGCCTTCCCCGTTATTGACCACCTTTGGCACAGGGCAGCCCATATTGATATCCAGTATATCGAAGGGCCTGTGCTCAATCTTTCTCGCCATTTCTCCAAGAATCTTCGGGTCTGAGCCGAAAAGCTGCAAAGACACTTTTCCCTCCTGAGGATGAATCTCCAACAGGCTTTCCGTATTCTTGTTGTTATATAAAATTGCCTTGGCGCTGACCATCTCCATACAGCACATGCCCGCTCCCTGTTCACTGCACAGCAAACGAAATGGCAGGTCTGTTACGCCTGCCATAGGAGCCAGTATTATATTATTGTCCAAAGTGACGCCGCCAACCGTCAGTTTGTGTAATAAAGCATCCATCAGTCTTCTCCCGTCTCTTCCAGCACCGTCCGGTCGTGCAGGATAAAAATCCTGTAATACAATTGCAGCGATTCAAGCATCTCCTGCCTGTTCCTGCGGATTTCACCGACCAAAAGCCCGCTGCTGACTTCATCGTAGAGCAAATCGTCTTCCTCCGCGTCAGTCTCAAAGGAAATGCTCCCATCCTCCTCGAAGACAATGGTAAAAACCCCTCCCACTTCCTCCGTAAAAAGGACACAGATAACATGCAGTTCTTCTTTCACAGACTCTGGAATGCCTGCAAACTGCTCGTTAAAATAATATTTCTGCTGATAGGCATTGGCACCGCAAAGCACCACTCTTTCCCCTGGCCGTCGGCCTGTTCCCATATTTTCTTCCATTACACATACCCATACAGTCCGCGCACTGACACCTCGCCCGCATAAACCTGTACTCTCTCTCCGTCTTCTTTCTCCACAATCAACTCGCCTCTGCTGTTGATTCCTCTGGATATGCCCGTATATTCCCCCGCAGGGTCGAGCACCCTGACCTCGCCGCCAATCCCTTGTAAATGTTCCTGATATGCTCCCTGCAAAACAGATAAATCCAATGTCTCTAAAAACACCTCATAATTTTTCTCAAACCTGTTAAGCACTTTCTCAAGCAGCACGGCACGGTTCATGTGCCGCCCTGTCTCTATCTTCAGGGAAGTGGCTGTCCTTCGTATCTCTTCCTGAAATTCTTCCACGCTGTTTATGTTGACGTTGATTCCCGCGCCCACAACAATATATTGTATCTCGTCCATTTCGGGCGTCATGGTCATCTCCGTCAGCATGCCGCATATTTTTTTCTTATTGAGCACGATATCGTTGGGCCACTTAATCATAGCAGGCACCCCCGCTTCCTCGCTCACCGCCTCCGCCACGCTCAGCGCCATGACAAGCGTAAGCATGGAAGCCTTTTCCGGCGCGAAGTCAGGTCTTACAACGATGGTAAAAGAGAGCGCCGTCCCTGATAAAGTCTGCCAACTGCGGCCCCTGCGGCCTTTTCCCGCATTCTGGATATCCGCCACGACAATGGTTCCGTGAGGGTCGCCTGCTTCCGCAAAGCGTTTCGCATCCGTATTGGTAGAGCCCGTCTCATCGAAATAATAAACTTTCTGCCCTGCCCATTTCGTGGAAAGCCTGCTCATAATCTCACTCTGTGACAGAATATCCTCCGGCCCCTCCACCAGACGGTAGCCCCTGCCGGACACCGACTCAATCTGATAGCCTTCTTCTTTCAGTTGGTTTATCACCTTCCAGACCGCCGTTCTGGTAACCTGGAAACGGTCGCATAACTGCTGTCCTGACACATAATCCGCGCTGTTTCTTAAGAGCGTTAATATATCCGCCTTATCTGTCTTTTTCATCTTCTATATTTAACCTTATCTTACAATATAAAAACATCTGTTATTGTAGCTTATACTCTCCCAGCGTCACCGCCATCACAGCCTTAATGGTATGCATACGGTTCTCCGCCTCATCAAACACGATAGACTGCGCGGACTCAAAAACCTCATCCGTCACTTCCATTTCGTCTATGCCATATTGTTTGCTGATTTCCATGCCGATACCCGTCTTTAAATCATGGAACGCAGGCAGGCAGTGCATGAAAACCGCATCCTTCCCCGCATATTCCATCACCTGGCGGTTCACCTGATAAGGCATCAGGTCATGCAGCCTGCTTTTCCATACTTCCGCCGGTTCTCCCATGGAAACCCATACGTCCGTGTAAATTACATCCGCGCCGCCCGCGCCTGCCGCCACATCCTCTGTCAATGTGACGCTTCCGCCCGTCTGCGCCGCAATTTGTTCACAGGTACGTACTAAATCTTCCGAAGGGAAATAATCTTTCGTGGTACACGCAGTAAAATGCATCCCCATTTTGGCACATGCCACCATCAGCGAATTGCCCATATTGTAGCGCGCGTCTCCCATATAAGTCAGCTTAATGCCTTCCAAACGCCCGAAATGTTCCCGGATTGTCAAAAGGTCCGCAAGCATCTGGGTCGGATGGAACTCATTGGTCAGACCGTTCCAGACCGGCACGCCTGCATACTTAGCCAATTCTTCCACAATTTCCTGTCCAAAACCGCGGTACTCAATCCCTTCATACATGCGTCCCAATACCCGGGCCGTATCCGCGATACTCTCCTTCTTGCCAATCTGGGAGCCGGAGGGGTCAAGATAGGTAGTCCCCATGCCCAAATCATGGGCTGCCACCTCGAAGGAACAGCGTGTCCTCGTGCTCGTCTTCTCGAAAATCAACGCCACGTTTTTCCCCCGGTGGATATCCACGGGCTCACCTTTCTTTTTCTTATCCTTTAAATCCGCCGCCACATCAAGCATATATGTAATCTCTTCCGGCGTGTAATCCAATAATTTTAAAAAATGTCGTCCTGTTAAATCCATAATAGCCCTCCAAACTGTATGCATCTGTCTGTGTAATCGAGCAGGGACGATTTCTTCCCCTACTCGCCGCGCGGCCTACGTGCTGCATCAACAGCAGCCTTCCATACGCAGGCCTGCGCATTAGAAGTGGGACAGTTCATCGGAACCGTCCCACAATCGGTACAATTGCTTAATGCTCATTCCAGACTTCTCTCACGGAAGCCGCAAGTCCTGCCAATCCCTGAATCTCAGAGGGAATAATAATCTTAGTTGCCTTCCCGTCCGCCGCCTTCTCGAATGCTTCCAGGCTCTTAATCTTGAGCACGGACTCATCTGCGCCGGCTTCACGAATCATCTTGATACCGTCCGCCGTAGCCTGCTGTACCTTAAAGATTGCCTCCGCCTCGCCTTCCGCCTCACGTATCATCTTCTCTTTCTGGGCTTCCGCACGCAGGATAGCGGACTGTTTCTCCGCCTCCGCCTCCAGAATCGCAGATTCTTTCTTACCTTCCGCAACCAGGACGGTGGACTTCTTCTCACCTTCCGCACGCAGGATAGCCTCACGTCGTTCACGCTCCGCTTTCATCTGTTTCTCCATGGCGTCCTGGATTGCCGCCGGAGGAATAATATTCTTAAGCTCTACACGGTTTACCTTAATTCCCCAGGGGTCGGTAGCGATATCGAGGGACGCCCTCATCTTCGTATTAATCACTTCCCTGGATGTCAGCGTCTGGTCAAGCTCCATCTCACCGATAATGTTACGCAGCGTCGTCGCCGTCAGGTTTTCAATCGCCATAATCGGGTTCTCTACGCCGTATGCAAACAGCTTCGGGTCCGTAATCTGGAAAAACACTACCGTGTCAATCCGCATCGTTACGTTATCTTTCGTAATCACCGGCTGCGGCGCGAAATCCACCACCTGTTCTTTCAGGACAACTCTCTTAGCCACCTTATCGATAAACGGCACCTTAATGTGAAGGCCGACGGACCATGTCTGCTGATATGCGCCCAATCGCTCCACCACGTAAGCATGTGCCTGCGGGACAATCTTGATACAGGATAACAAAATCATCACCAACAAAATCAAAACTACTACTAATGCAATAATTCCACCCATTCTTAAACCTCTTTTCTCTCCTCGACGATTAGCTTCACGCCATTAATCGCCAATACGGTAGCCACTGCCCCCACCGGAAGCTTGACGTCGTCCTGCCTCGTCCGCGCAGACCACTCCATGCCGCCTACATTCACCTGTCCGGTGCCCTGGAGATTATCAATCTCGCTGATAACAATCGCCTGACGCCCCACTAAGCTCTCCGCGTTGGTCCTGACTCTGTCTTTGTTAAAATACTTGACCGCAAGGGGTCTTGTAAAAAATAGCAGTACGGCAGAGACAGCCAAAAAGAGTATAATCTGCAGCGCAAGCGGCGCATGGAACAATGCCGCGACCGTCGCCACAAGCGCTCCGCCCGCAAACCAGACAGTCGTGAGTCCCATTGTCAACAGTTCGATAACGACTAATATCACAAGGACAACCAGCCAAAACACGGTCATGCTTAAATTAGTCATAGCACCCAAGTCCTCACTCCCTTTCCTCTCAATGTACGTCTGTCACCAAGCATTATTTTACTATACGGAACCATAACTGGCAAGTTAATTATTGCGGCATGCACAACCTACCAGAAAACCTGATGGTCAATCAACAGTCCGTCATGGTTACCCGCTCTTCTAAAGTGAGTCGCGTCGCCCACATTCGTCTCTCCGTTTATGGCGGCACGAGCCGCCTCATAGCAGCTCTCGGATATATTACCGCTTGTATAAACCCTTGCGACTTTACCGTTAAGCGCCGGCGTAAACTGGCCGGATGCAAAAATAACACCAGATATTGTATTCGGATAAGCGCCGCTCCTGACACGGTTCATGACAACTGCGCCCACCGCCAGTTTTCCGTTGGAAGTCTCGCCTCCTGCCTCACACTGGATAAGCGCCGCAAGCAGTCTCGTATCATCGCCGCCCACCACGACTGCGCCCTGGTTGGCGGTAAGCTTCGCCTGGCGTTCCGCCTCTTCCCTCTTCCTGATTGCCGCTAAAGTCTCGCCTTCATCAATATGGAAATCTACGTCTACAAACTCGGAAGAGACATATCTTGTCTCTCCGTCATAGTCCACGCTAATCCAGTCATCGTTGATAAACTCAATAATTTCCAATTCGTCGTCTACCGTGAGAAGCCCCACCACTTCCGCATCCGTATTGGGGTCTACACGCACGCGAAGTATCTCCGTCTCAATCGTGACAATCAAATTGCCCACATCATCTGCCATCGCCTCGGCATCTTCGCCAAAAAGAAGATATTCGTCGCTTGCCCAGCCAATCAGGTCTCCGCTCTTTAATCTCGTCCAACCGTCCTTGCGCTCTAATATTCTGCCCCCGCAGTCTTTATATAATACCCCGACTTTGTCAGAATCTTCACTGGCTTCCGACCTTACATTCATCGCCATCTGCACATTGACCATTACCAAATCAGATTCCTCCGCCGTCTGCGGGCTGCCCGACGACGCCATTTCTGTCAATTCCTGTATCGCCTGTTCGTTGGCGCTTCCTGTTGTCGGGTCAATAATCTGCGTAATGCCCACGCTCAAAGAATCTAGGTATTCTTTTTTTGAAGCAGCCTCCACATCCGAAGATAACACACTCGATAATCCCAGACAAAGAATCAGGCTGGCAAACAGAATCTGAATTCTCCTGCCTTTCAGCATAACACAATCCTCCATCATTTTCTCACAATATGATATTATAATAATAAAATATTACAAATATTACAAAAGTGTTAAATTTGAAGTTTTGGATAATTTTAGCAAAACACCTATTCTTTGTCAAGTTTATGCGGCTTGTCCGCTTCTTATGCCTGTTTTTGGCATTTTTCTTATTTTACGTTTTCTTATTATTCTGTAACATTCTCCTTAACTTTTTCGCCAACACGCTTTCGGTTTTCCTCTACAGTTTCTTAGACTGCTCCACCGTCACGGCAAGGGCGTCCATAACCGCTCCGCGCATTCCCTTTTCTTCCAGGACACGCACGCCTTGTATCGTGGTGCCGCCCGGCGAACATACCATATCTTTTAATTCTCCCGGATGTTTTCCGCTCTCCAATACGAGCTTCGCGGCGCCGTAAACTGCCTGTGCCGCAAACTCATAAGACTGCTTCCTGGGCATGCCTGCCGCCACCGCAGCATCCGCCATCGCCTCGATAAACATGAAAACATATGCCGGCGAGCTGCCGCTGACCGCGCCAACCACATCCATCAGCCGCTCCGGCACAAGCTGCGCGCTGCCGAAACTGGACATCAGCTTCATACTATAATCAACTTCCTCTTCGGATACTCTTTCATTGGCACAGACGCCCGTACATCCTGCGCCGACTGAGGCAGGCGTGTTGGGCATACAGCGCACCAACTTAATTCCTTTCGCAAAAGTATCCTCAATCCAAGCCATCGTCTTGCCTGCGGCAATGCTGATTATCAGGGTGTCTTCCTTCACAACGCCGCGTATCTCCTGGATTACCTGCTCAAAAAACTGCGGCTTCACTGCAAGCACCAGCACATCCGCCTCCTTCGTCACATCGGCATTGGTATTCCGGATGCCAATGCCGTATGTTCTATGGACTGCTTCTATAGTAGCTTTTGTCTTGGCCGTTCCGATTATTTCTGAAGGCGGCACAATTTTATTGTTTATCATACCTTTTATAATCGCCTTTGCCATATTCCCTAACCCAATAAAACCTATTTTCATCTTTTCCTCCTTCATTATAATTCTAAGTTTCAGTCTTAGCCATGCTGTCTACACAATTAAATATCATAAGTTATGTTTTATTTTCCTGTATATTCCATGGTTAAATTTAAATTTAACATAATGTTTCCGGCAATAATTGCATCTACTGCACAAATCATTTCTTATCCAATACCTCTTCGCGGATTTCATGTCGCTCATATCACTTCTAAAGCCGCTTATATTTAGTATCATGTGTTATTTATTTAACATCCCGCATTTTACCTGAGTTTCCGCAAATCCAGTTGTTGAGAGGCAAGAGATTTATGATGTTTTTTAGTCATTAAATTTAGATTTAATATATCCATTTTAACCGCAAATGACACTATCATGCCGTGTATACTTAAGATTTCTTCTGAACCACGTTTCTTCTCTGCCTGTATGCTTCATATAAGAGCAGAGAAGAAGCCACAGCCGCATTCAACGACTCTACTTTCCCCTCCATGGGGATTTTGAGCATCCCATCTGCGCACGCCGCCGTCTCTTTCCGCAACCCATTTGCCTCATTTCCCACAAGAAACGCCGTGTTCCTCACATAATCATACTGGTCATAAAACTTTGTTCCGCCTAAATCAGCCGCATATACGCCCACTCCCTGTCCTTTCAAGACAGCGATTGTTTCTCTCAGGTCATCCGCATAGAGAAAAGGAACTCTATAGACAGACCCCATCGTAGAGCGGATTGTCTTCGGATTATACACATCCACTGTCTTGCCGCTCATGATAATGCCGTCCACGCCTGCTCCTTCCCCAACGCGGAAAATTGTTCCAAGGTTTCCGGGGTCCTGCAAATCTTCCAGAAGAATAAATAACATATGCTTTTTATTTTTCTTCATGGCTTGTCCGACAGCCTGTCCGCCATTTTCCTCTTTCTTCGCAGTATTGCTGATATAGACCGTACCGCGTTTGCCTGCAAGCATTTCTTCTATATTATAGTGGAACTGCCTGACAAGACAAAGAATCCCCTGGGGCGTCTTCGTATCAGACATCTTGTCAAAAACTTCGTCCGTCACTGTCTCACAATCCAACCTGCCTAATTTATTACCGTATTGTTCCCTGATTTCCGCCTCTGTTCTCTGGGCGATATACACTTTCTGTATCTTCTCTGCGGGAGCCTCCGCAAACATCTTCACGCCTTCCGCCACAAACAGCCCCGCCTTATTGCGCACCTTCGCTTTCTGGTTAAGCTGTATAACCTCCCTGACAGATTTATTATTGTAACTCGTAATCATGGTTCCCGGCTCCTTCTATGCCTATATTTTATAATATCAATTGTGTAACATGTGATATCAATTTATGGAAACAGATGAAAATCCTTTCCAACATCAATTTGATACGTATTAAGCACACAATTCCCCGCAAACTCACCATCTGCGGGGAATCTAAATTACATTATGATACCAATATCTACTCTCAATACCTGAAGACATCCTGCAAAGTCATGTCTTTCTAGGCTCCAAGCCACATTGTGCTCTCTTCATTCAGCGGACGCTATTTACGCGGTATGAATACGGCGCTGTACTACAGTGCGAGAATCTTCGCGACTTCATATTCATAATCATGTATATTCTTCTGCATATTCAAAGCTTCCTCAATATCGAAATCAAGGAACACGCCATGCTGGTAGCCTACCACGCGATTGCTCTTGCCTTCACAGAGAATATCAGCCGCATAAGCGCCCATGATAGAAGCATAATAACGGTCCTTACAAGTAGGCGAGCCGCCACGCTGCATGTAACCTAAGATAGTCGCCCTCGTCTCAATACCGGTAGCCGCCTCAATACGTCTTGCCATGGATGTGGAATGTCCTATTCCTTCCGCATTGATAATGATATGATGCGTCTTCCCACGCTTCCTGTTGGCAATGATATTATTGATAATCTGCTGCTCATTGTAATCATATTTCTCCGGAAGCAGGATATCTTCGGCGCCGTTTGCAATACCACACCAAAGCGCAATATATCCGGCGTTCCTTCCCATTACCTCAATGATACTGCACCGCTCATGGGAGGAAGAAGTATCCCTAATCTTATCGATTGCCTGCATGGCAGTATTGATTGCCGTGTCGAAGCCTATCGTATATTCAGTACATGCAATATCCAAATCAATCGTACCAGGTATACCGATGGTATTGATTCCATGTTTCGCAAGCGCCTGCGCCCCACGGTAGGAACCGTCACCGCCAATCACAATCAATCCGTCAATGCCATGTTTATGACAGATATCCACACCTTTCTTCTGCCCTTCTTCCGTGCGAAACTCCGAGCAGCGCGCCGTACCCAGAATCGTACCGCCCTGCTGAATCGTATCGGATACCGACCATCTCTTCAAATCAATAATCTCTTCGTTTAACAGCCCCCGGTAGCCTTTCTTGATTCCCTTAACACTAACGCCGTTTGCCAACGCTTTCCTGACAACCGCACGGATAGCTGCATTCATGCCCGGCGCATCGCCGCCGCTTGTCAGCACACCTATCGTTTTGATTTCTTTTGCCATATCTACCTTCCCATCCGAAGCGCTTCCGAACCTTTAGACGCCTCTACACAATTTTTATCCAGACAAGCATCCGCCGCCCGCATCCCTCACATGGCTTCTGCTTTCTGCGCAAATTCCTAATTGTATTTTACTCTAAACAAACATCCATTTCAATATTTTTTGGGTGATTCTGTTCAGAAATCAGTCCTACACTACCTTCACATTGTCTTTGCCATACAGCCCTGTGAGCTTATCAAGCAATTCTTCCCCCGCACTCACATTCCAGTTGCGCGGCAGCGGGTTCATGGACTTGGGATTCTCCACATAGATGACGACACGGTCTTTTCCTTCCGAGAGGCGAAGGGCGTCAAACAATTCCTCTTTATGGCTTTCATAATTGTCCTTCGTGGGAAATTTAATCCAAAGTTTCCGCGGTACATCCTCGAAAGGCGTAATCTGCTCACAGATAAGCTTACCGTCCTTCTCCTCCTCCACGGAGACGCGCCCTCTGATAAAAACCTTGCTGTCCTCCGTAATCTGACTCCCGTAACGCTCATACTGTCCGGGGAACACGATAACTTCCACGGAACCGACCAAATCCTCCACCTGCAGGAAAGCCATGACCCTCTCATTCTTCGTATACTTAATTTTTTTCTCCGCAATCATGCCGCCGATGGTGGCCTGACTGTTATCCGCCACAACAGTCGTCCCCGTATCCTCATCCAACATAAAGTCCGCCGTCGTATTCGTAATATTCTTCCGCCACACGTCCTGGTACTCTTCCAGGGGATGTCCGCTGATATAGATGCCAAGCACTTCTTTCTCAAAGGCAAGCTTCATCTCCTTAGAATATTCCCCAACATCGGGCATCTTAATTTCAAAATCGCCCTTATCCTCTTCAGACACAATATCAAACAGGGAAATCTGCCCGGCCATATTATTCTTTTTATCCTGTTGGATACTCTCCATAATCTGGATATATACGCTCATAAACTGCTTGCGCGTGCCGCCCAGGCTGTCCATCGCGCCCGACTTGATAAAATGTTCTATGGCACGTTTGTTCACTTCTTTATCCGCCATACGGGTAATGAAATCTTCCAGGTTTGTATATGGCCCGCGCGCCTTGCGCTCCGCCACCACAGCTTCTATGACCGGTTTTCCTACGCTCTTGATGGCAGTCAGCGCATACCGGATTTGTTTTCCCGATACGGAAAAGCCAATCTCGCCTTCATTAATGTCCGGCGGCAGTATCTGAATCCCCATGTTCCTGCAAGACACAATGTACTCCGAAACCTTATTCGGATTATCGATAACCGATGTGAGAAGCGCCGCCATAAATTCCACCGGATAATAATATTTCAGATACGCCGTCTGGTACGCCACCACCGCATAGCAGGCCGCATGTGATTTATTAAAGGCATATTTGGCGAAATCTATCATCGCATCATAAATATGGTTGGCGGTCTGCGCGCTGATGCCGTTGGATGCGCATCCCGGAACGCCCTCCTGCTCATTTCCATAGATAAAATTCTTGCGCTCCTGCTCCATCACATACTGTTTCTTCTTACTCATGGCACGGCGCACCAAGTCGCTTCGCGCCATCGTATATCCGCCCAAATCCTGCACAATCTGCATGACCTGTTCCTGATAGACAATACATCCGTATGTGGGCGCCAGAATCGGCTCGAGCTGCGGGCAGTCATAAGTGACCGACTCAGGATTATTTTTCCCTTTAATATATTTCGGGATAAAATCCATGGGCCCGGGACGGTACAGGGAAATACCGGCGATAATATCCTCTAAGCTCTGGGGTTTTAACTCCTTCATAAAGCTTTTCATACCGCCGCTTTCAAGCTGGAACACGCCGTCCGTGCGCCCCGTCCCGATGGAGGCAAGCACCGCCTGGTCATTGTAGTCGAGATGGTCCATGTCGATATGGACGCCCGTACTTTTCTCCGCCATCTGGGCGGCATTCTGGATAACCGTCAGCGTGCGCAGCCCGAGAAAATCCATTTTCAAAAGCCCTAATTCCTCGATGGTTGTCATCGTAAACTGTGTGGTGGTGGAACCGTCCGAACCACGGGATAAAGGCACGAAATTATCCGCCGCGTCAGGGCAGATTACCACTCCCGCCGCGTGCATGGAAGTATGCCTGGGAAGGCCTTCCAGGCGTTTGCTCATGTCTATCAGCGTATGAACCTGCTCGTCTTCATTATAAAGCTTCCGAAACTCAGGGTTCATCTCAAGCGCCCTGTCTATGGGGACACCCTGGTTCTGCTCATTGGGAATCATCTTGGCGATGGAATCCACGAAAGAATAGGGTAAACCCATCACCCGCCCCACGTCCCGTATAACGCCTTTCGCCGCCATCGTACCGAAGGTCACAATCTGCACCACCCTGTCGCTTCCGTACTTGCGGTTCACATGGTCAATCACCTCCTGCCGTCTCTCGAAGCAAAAGTCCACGTCGATATCCGGCATGGAAATACGTTCCGGGTTCAGAAACCTTTCAAACAGCAGGCTGTACTTGATAGGGTCGATATTGGTAATTCTAAGGCAATAGGACACGATGCTGCCCGCCGCGGAGCCACGCCCCGGGCCGACAGAGATGTCATTTTCCCTGCAATAGTTAATATAATCCCACACGATAAGGAAATAATCCACAAATCCCATGGTCTTAATAATATTCAGCTCATACTCCAGACGTTTCTGCAGCGTCCCGTCATCCTCAGGATATCTGTACGCCATGCCGTCTTGGCAAAGCTTGTTCAGATAAGTCCAGGAATCATACCCTTCCGGCACTTCATAGCGGGGCACTTTATATTTTCCAAACTCGATTACCACATGGCATCTGTCCGCGATGCGCTGTGTATTCTCCACGGCTTCCCACGCATAAGGGAAAAGCCCTTTCATCTCCTCCTCGCTCTTCACATAATACTGCCCGCCCTCGTACCGCATGCGGTCTTCATCCTCCAGTTTCTTTCCGGTCTGCAGGCAGAGCAGGATATCGTGGGGCTGCGCATCTTCGGCATAAGTGTAATGCACATCATTGGTCGCCACCAGAGGGATGTCCAGTTCTTTGCTCATGGCAAGTAGCGTGGAATTGACCATCTGCTGTGTGGGAATCCCATGATCCTGCAATTCCAGGAAAAAATTGCCCTTGCCGAAGCAATCCTCATACCTTCTCGCAACTTTCTTCGCCTCATCCACAAGCCCCTTCTGGATATAACGCTGTACTTCTCCTGCCAGGCAGGCGGATAGGGCAATAATGCCCTCATGGAACTCACGCAGCACTTCCATATCCACACGGGGACGGTAATAGTACCCTTCCGTAAAACCGCGGCTGACAATCTTCACCAGGTTCGAGTAACCCGTATTGTTCTCCGCAAGCAGCACAAGATGGTAATATCTGTCCTCCCCGCCGGTCAGTTCCCTGTCAAAACGTGACTTGGGCGCCACATAGACCTCACAACCGATAATAGGGTTGATGCCCGCCGCCGTCGCTTCCTTATAGAAATCGATGACGCCATACATAACGCCATGGTCTGTGATGGCGGCGCTGTCCATGCCAAGTTCTTTGACACGTTTCACATATTCTTTGATTTTGTTGGAACCGTCCAGGAGGGAATATTCGGTGTGGACGTGCAGGTGCGCGAATGCCATAGGTGAAACCTCTCTTTGTTCTTTCTGTTTGTATTCTATATTTTAGCATAAAAGAATAGGAGTGCATAGGGTCGTTTCTCTCTTGATTAATCTCCATTTGAAAAAGGATGCCGCACCGCAGCATCCTTTCCCATCTATCTTATTATGTTCTTTACACTAATTCCGAATCCTATTCTTACAGATATTTCTTAAGTTCATCTGCTTTGTCAAGCTTCTCCCAAGGAAGATTAAGGTCATTGCGCCCAAAATGTCCATAAGCCGCAGTCTGCTTGTAAATCGGGCGGCGCAGGTCAAGCATCTTGATAATGCCCGCAGGACGCAAATCGAAATTCTCGCGGACAATGTCCACCAATTTCTCGTCGGCAACTTTGCCTGTACCGAATGTATCTACCATGACAGAAGTAGGCTGCGCCACACCGATGGCGTAGGATAACTGAATCTCGCACTTGTCGGCAAGCCCTGCCGCCACGATATTCTTCGCCACATAACGCGCTGCATACGCTGCGGAACGGTCTACCTTCGTGCAGTCTTTACCGGAGAAAGCGCCGCCGCCATGGCGAGCATATCCGCCGTATGTGTCCACGATAATCTTACGTCCGGTAAGGCCCGCATCACCGTGAGGCCCACCGATGACAAAACGTCCGGTAGGATTGATAAAGAACTTGGTGTTGTCGTCAATCAGTTCCTTCGGAAGAACCGGGTCAAATACATATTTCTTGATATCCTCATGAATCTGCTCCTGGGTCACATCAGCATCATGCTGAGTGGACAACACAACAGCCTCCAGCCTTACGGGCTTGCCATCCTCATCGTACTCTACCGATACCTGGCTCTTGCCATCCGGTCTTAAATATTTCAGAGTGCCGTCCTTGCGCACCTTGGTAAGCTGCAACGCAAGCTTGTGCGCCAAAGAAATCGGATAAGGCATATACTCTTCCGTCTCGTTGGTGGCATAACCGAACATCATACCCTGGTCGCCTGCGCCGATGGCCTCAATCTCCGCATCGGACATCTTGTTCTCTTTCGCTTCCAACGCCTTGTCCACGCCCATGGCGATATCGGAAGACTGCTCGTCAATGGCAACCAGTACGGCGCAGGTATTGCCGTCGAATCCGTATTCAGACTTGGTATATCCAATTTCTTTTACGGTTTCACGCACGATTTTCTGCATATCCACATATGCGTTGGTAGTAATCTCTCCTGTCACAAGGACAAAACCCGTACATACTGCCGTCTCGCATGCCACACGGCTCATAGGGTCCTTCTCCATACACGCGTCCAGAATCGCATCTGAAATCGCATCGCACACTTTGTCAGGATGTCCTTCGGTCACTGACTCCGAAGTGAATAATCTCTTCTCCATTTTCATTCTCCTTTATCTGTTTGATGATGTTGCGTGCCTTGCGGGAACAATCCATACACCGCCCGCATAATTGGCACAATTCCTTTCCATACCATACCTGCGGCCTGCCCGTAAAAAATCGAGCAAAGTTCGATTAAGAGTTTCGCTTCGCGGACTCGGAGCCAATTGTAATAGGCTGAAAGTCTGCTTCATATGGTACAAAAAAATCCGCCTATCTGAAATAAGCGGACCTGACAGTCGATAATCAAATCCTCTTATTGTTCGAGCTGTCATACGACAGCATTTTCGCTCAGGCTGGCACCTTCCTTCCAAGGGGTTGCCGTGGCTTCACAGATCCTATGTATCTCCACCACTCTGAATAAGAGAAAATTATTTTCCCCATATATGTATCGGCATAACGCCGTATCCCTATATACGGAGACCTCACAATATGGAATTTTCATATCTGTACATACAATACACCCATATGATGATTCTGTCAACATCATCCTACCGGTAAAAAATATTTTTTGTCCTTTTCTCAGCCAACCTTCAGCTTAAACTTCTGTATCTCCCGCTCCGTGGTGACCTTGTCAATCTGGGCGCCCAGGCCTTGCAGTTTCAGATGGAAATCTTCATAACCGCGCTCGATATACTTGATATCGTCTATCACGGAAATCCCCTCCGCGGCAAGCCCCGCGATGACAAGCGCCGCACCGGCCCTCAAATCCGGCGCCGTAATGCTCGCCCCGGTATACTTCTTCACCCCGTCGATAATCGCCGTGTTGCTCTCCACCTTAATATTGGCTCCCATGCGGGTCAGTTCATCCACATATTTAAAGCGGTTCTCGAAGATACTCTCCGTCACGATGCTTGTACCCGCAGACAGCCCAAGAGCCACCGTAATCTGCGGCTGCATATCCGTGGGAAAGCCCGGATACGGAAGCGTCTTCACATGGGTATGCCCCAGAGGCTTGGAGGACACCACCCGGACCGCATCGTCCGACTCCTCCACTTCGCATCCGATTTCCAACAATTTCGCGCTGATAGACTCCAAGTGCTTGGGAATGACATTCTTAACCGTCACATCCCCCTTGGTCACCGCCGCCGCAAACATGAATGTGCCCGCCTCAATCTGGTCCGGGATGATGCCATACTCCGTCCCGTGAAGCTTCTGCACGCCTTTAATCTTGACCACGTCAGTCCCGGCGCCCTTGACATTCGCACCCATACTGTTCAAAAAGTTCGCTAAATCCACGACATGAGGCTCTTTCGCCGCATTCTCGATGACAGTCTGGCCCTCCGCCATCACCGCCGCCATCATGACATTCATTGTCGCGCCGACAGAAACCACGTCCATATAGACATGATTGCCTTTCAACCTGTCGGTCTCCGTAATAATTAAACCATGCTCAATCCTGACATTGGCCCCCAATGCCCGGAATCCTTTGATATGCTGGTCTATCGGCCTAAGCCCGATATTACAGCCCCCCGGGAGAGCCACTTCCGCTTTCTTATATTTGCCGAGCAATGCACCCAGTAAATAGTAGGATGCACGAATCTTCTTAATAAAATCGTCCTCAATCACCAAATCATGTATCTGGGATGCATTAATCTTAACCGTATGCCTGTCCATCCTGTTGATAATAACGCCGATGCTCTCCATCGCCTGCATAAGCACATTCGTATCCCTGACATCCGGTACATTCTCTATCACTACGGTTTCATCCGTCATAATAGCCGCAGCAAGTATGGCAAGCGCCGCATTCTTGGCACCGCCTATCTCAACCTCGCCGACTAACGGATTCCCACCTTTAATCGCATATTGTTCCATATATTGTCCCCTGTATGATAAACGAAATAAAATCAAACTTAAAATCTATTATCTGAAAGTATATCATTAAACTCTGATAAATCCCAAGCCTTGCACAGTAACAGTATACCATATTTTACATATTTGTAAATGGGAACCTTAGTTCAGGTATTTCAACGGATTCACCTGGGAACCGTTAATCAATATCTCAAAATGCACGTGAGGCCCCGTACTTACGCCGGTATTACCGCTCAAAGCAATCTTCTGGCCCTGGCTGACAGTCTGTCCGGGAGACACCAAAATCTTGCTCAGATGCCCGTATCTGGTCTGCCTGCCGTCTGCATGATTGATATATACCACATAGCCATAGCCGCTTCCCCAGCCGGCCCTTGCAACCGTACCTGCGGAAGACGCCATAACCGCAGTACCAGTAGGCGTAGCCCAGTCGATGCCCTTATGGTAACTGCTCGCCCCTCTCGTGGGCGACTTACGCCTGCCGAATCCGGAAGACTGTCTTCCTCCCGAAATCGGTTTGATATAAGTAGGCGGAATTTTCGTGCCCCTTTCCACAATCTTGGGAACCGCCTCATAAGTAATCTCTTCCTTCAGAATTTCCCTGGACAATTCTTCATTGTTGCGGTAAGCGACATTAACCACCACCTTGCGGTGCCCCGCAGAAGGCTCCTGTATCGTCTGTGTCTGGTTGGTGAACCAGTCGTCGTTGTCTACATATTCAATCTCCGCTTCATAATCCTCCTCATAATACAGCTCTTCCGTGCGCTCCACGGATAACTCCGGCTCCGGAACCGTGACAATCAGCTCATCCCCCACACGAATCATGGAGTTTTCGTTTTCGATTGTCTCGTTCATCGCAATCAGGTCCGCAAGAGGAATCTCGTTCTTCTCCGCAATCTGGGACAGGGTGTCCCCGGACACCACCTCGTAAATCTGCTCCTTCTCCTGCTCTTTCGTCACTTCCTCAATCGCCTGGTCAAGGGACGTAATCTCATAGTCCTGCAGATACGACTCCACCACTTCCACCGTGTCCCCAAACATCAAAGATTTCAATCCAAGCTCATAGTCCGAAAAATCCTTCTCCTCCGCCGGCTCCACATCCGCAAACATCTCATCCAGGGCGGCATTGATGCCCACGCTGGTCATAACTTCTTCCGCCGCCTCTTCCTTCTCTTTCTGCTCCTCCACAGAATAAATCTGTGTCGTCAACACGTTCAGCTCCCTCTCGCCGTCAAGCACCAAATCCACATAATACTGACGCTTGCTGTCGTATTTGTTGATAGACGCCTGCAACAAGGCAAGCACCTCCTGTGTACTGGAAAGATTCACGGTATATTCATTGATTTTTACCGTGTAAGAGCGGTTCAGCGTCTCCTTGACGCTCTTCCCAAGCGCCTTGGACATATTTGAGGTTATGACGCTGTCGTCATCTACCTTGCCCCAGAGCACCTCAGACCCTTCGTAGCGCAGTTCACTGTCGGCAAGTACAAGCTCATCGCTTGTGCCCGCCAATCTCCTTCTCGCCTCAATCAGAAAATTATCAACGTTGTCCAGGTCGGCCACGGTGCCCACCTCTATGTCATTCAGGTACACCTTAAAAATATTGTCGCCTGTACTCTCCAATTTCTGAAAACTAGGGAAAAAGAAAATGCTGGCTATGCTTGCAAACACCGCAACCTTAATATATGCAATTTTCATTTTTTTATAATGTCTCGTAATCTTTTTCATCATAATTTTTCTCTTTTTGTAAAAATACCACAGTCTTATATAAGCCGTAACTTTTCGTAACAAAAATGTAACATTTTATATTCTAGCAGTATTTCCTTCAAAAGTAAAGTGATGTATAATTTTGGCATGGATAAAATCATTTTTCACATAGACGTCAACTCCGCTTACCTAAGCTGGAGCGCACTGGAAAAACTTTATAACGGTTCCGACACGGACCTGCGCGTCATCCCTGCCATCATAGGCGGCGACATGGCAAAACGTCACGGCGTAGTCCTGGCCAAATCCATACCCGCCAAGTCCTACGGTGTCACCACAGGGGAACCTATCGTAAACGCCCTGCGCAAATGCCCGAATCTGACGATAGAGCCGCCCGACCATAAGCTGTACAGTTTAAGAAGCAAGGAACTGATGGCTCTGTTGTATGACATCTGCCCGGATATCGAACAGGTCAGCGTGGATGAGTGTTATATGGATTATACACCAATCCGCAGACAATATACATCGCCCGAAGCCGCCGCACACATGATAAAGGAGCAGATAAAAGAAAAATTGGGCTTTACGGTGAACATCGGAATATCTGACCGCAAGGTTCTTGCGAAGATGGCTTCCGACTTCCGTAAGCCCAATCTTGTCCACACACTCTACTCTTATGAGATTGAGGAAAAAATGTGACCGCTCCCCCTGTCCTCCCTCTTCATGTGCGGGCAGTCCAGCGTGGAGACACTGCGCAAATTAGAGATACTGACCATTGGCGACCTGGCCCGCGCCGACCGTTCCATCGTGGAGGCACACCTGAAAAGCCACGGCGCGCTTCTCTGGGAATACGCCAACGGAATCGACGCCTCGGAAGTCGCCACCGTACAGACAGACGCCAAAGGAATCGGTAATTCCACCACCTTAAGCCAGGACGCCGAGGACAAAGAGACAGCCCACCGGACTCTCCTTTTCCTGGCGGAATCCGTGTCCCGCCGCCTGCGCGCCGCCGGACAGACCGCCTCCATGGTGAGCACAGAGATTAAATACAATACTTTCAAGAAAGTATCCCATCAGACTACCCTGCCTGCGCCTACCAACCAGACAGACACCATCTATCGGACTGCCTGCGCCCTTTTTGACGAAATCTGGGACCAGACCCCGGTGCGCCTCCTGGGTATCCGCTCCTCCAAGCTCTCTTCCTGCGAGGAGCCCGTGCAGCTTTCCCTCTTCGACATGCCCGGAAGCACACAGAATGCAGCAGACCACACAGAACCGTCCTCCAAGAAAAAAGAGCAGCTTGACGCTGCCCTGGATTCTATCAGGAAACGGTATGGCACGGATGCCGTCGTGCGCGGCAGCCTTTTGCTAAAACCCAAGAAAAAAGATACCTAACCTTCGTGCCACTGTATTATCTTTTTATCTTGCCTCTTTTAGGCGCAACTTTCCTGCCGGTTGCTTTCCCTCCCGGTCTTTTTTTCACGCTGTAACCGAAGCTCCCAAGCTCTCTTCCGGTTGAGAGATACCGGCCATGGGAATAGACTAAAGGTTTCGCGTCATTCAGACAGAACCTGCCCGATTTGTCCATATACCGGTCGTCCACATGAACCACCACCACTTTGGCCAAGAACATATGGTGAGTTCCAAGCTCCAGCTTCTGTGTCACGACACATTCCAGATTCACAGGGCTTTCCGCCACCATGGGCGCACGGACGTGTTCTCCTGACACCCGTGTCAGTTTCGTCTTCTCCCACTTGTCCACGTCCCTGCCGCTTCTCACCCCGCAATAGTCCGTGGCATAGGCAAGCTTCTCCGTAGTCAGGTTCACCACAAACTCCCCGGTCTCCTCAATCATATGGTAAGAATAACGTTCCGGCCTGACGGAGATTGACACCATCGGCGGGTCAGAGCAAACCGTCCCCGTCCATGCCACTGTAAAAAGATTCGAGCGCCCTTCCCTGTCCGCCACGCTGACAAGCACCGCCGGAAGAGGATAGAGCATATTGCCCGGTTTCCATATCTGTCTGCCCATCATAATCTCCACTACATAATCGTCACTGAAAAAAGCTGTATCACAATGTCTGCTATGACTGCAAGGAGAATCATAATAGAAATCGGAAGAAGCGCCTTGCTGCCCTTGTTCTCCTCTTTGCCCTCATGTAGCTCCTGCGTCTGCTTATTTAATTCCTCAACCACCGCCGCCTGTACGTTACGGTAAACTTTTACATTCTCTTTATGCAGAAATTCATCCGACTGTTTGAATTTCTCTTCCAGAAATTCCATAAGCTGCGCGAGACTCTCTTTCTCTTCCGTATCCTGCTCCGCCTCAGCCTGCTCCGCCCGGACCCGCATATTCTCCTGCACGTCTTCCAATTTCGCAATGCATTCCTTCAACGCATCCTGGACTTGCGTTGCGTTCTCCGCCGTCTTAAGATTCACCTGTCTGATTTCCTGCAGCAGTTCGTCATAAGAACGCATCTGGTTCTCCAACTCCCCCACTTTTACTGCCTCCGCCGTCATATTTGCCCGGATTATCTCCTGTGCGTTCCTTTTCTGCGCAAGTTTATCGATAAAAGTATCCATCTTCTTTCCTCCGAATTGTTCTGATGTATTCCCGGACGCCGGGAGTGCATTCTTAATACATACATTCTCTATATGTAAGATATTATCCCTGTCCGTTGCGGGTATCATTGCTTATTGGCATTTTAGCACCTTTCCGCCTCTATGACAACTGCAAAGCGGCTAAATACGGCTTTTGCGGCAAACCGGACAGAACGTTTTTATGTAATTTGCACAACTTTGACATTATTTTCCTTTTTTGATTGTAAATATTTACGATAACTTTACATCGGGTTCATACTTTATTCATATTTCACTCGTATACTTTAAACATACCAAACAAGAGAAAATGTAATGTCTAACATTACACACATAGATAAATTTTTTCATAATAGCCCAAGCGCCGCAAGGTGCTTGGGCACTCCTCATTTCTGTACAATCTGCGCAATCAAGTAGGGAAGAGCCATCTTCCCCTACTCGCCGCGCGCCCCGTGCGCCGCATTAGCGGCATATCTCATCTGCACGGGGCTGCGCATAAAAAAGCGAACAAGTTCGCTTACGAGATTTGCTTCGCAAACTCGAAAACATCCGAGAACTTTCCTATAGAATAAAAAAGGCTGCTACAAAATCCACTATTCTGTAACAGCCCTGCCTGCATCATATTTCGCGTCTCCTGACGGCTCAATACTCTTCCAGCGCCTTCCGCTCGATATTCTGAATCTCTTCATTGAGCGCAAGCATCCTGGCGTCCAGTTCCGACACCATCTGCGCGCATTCCACCAATTCTTCTTTAATATGAACCGGTGCATTGCCCTCAAACTTATAATGTATCTTATGCTCTAAGCTCGCCCAGAAATCCATGGCGACCGTCCTAATCTGTATCTCCACTTTCGTATCCGCAATACGGTCGGAAAGATACACCGGCACCGTCACCAACATATGATAACTCTTATAGCCGCTGGCCTTCGGATTCACAATATAGTCCTTCACGGAAATCACTTTAATGTCTTCCTGATTGCTAATCATCTCCGCTATCTGGTAAATATCCGACGAAAAAGAGCAGATGACACGGATACCCGCAATGTCATTCACATACCTTATCATATTATTGATGGTAGATTCATAGCCGTGTTTCTTCAACTTCTTAACGATACTCTCCGGCGTCTTGATACGCGATTTGATATGTTCAATCGGATTATACCTGTGTACATGTTGAAATTCGTCATTCAAAATTTCCAGCTTCGTGGAAATCTGCTTCAAGGCAGAATTATAAATGAGCGTCACTTCTTTCCAACTGTCAATATCTTCGTCCCTGTCAATTCTTATTTCCATTGTTCCCCCTAAAACTCCACACAAAATAATCTTAAAAACTATGTCAAAACCGCATAAAACAGGCTTTATACACGCTTTCACCGATAGTATACCACATTTTTTAACGAAGTGTATATTTTACACAAAAACTTCATAAATATTTAATGATTGTTGTGTACTTTTACTCCTCCGCCGCGCAGACAGCACAGGGCAGGAACGGTCACCACATATGGATACATATAGCGTATCAGCACTGTCGGCGACAGGAGCAGCGTCATGTAATAAAATACTAGAAAAGCCACTGGCATAAGTAATCTGTACTGTCTTCTGTACACTGCAATTGCCATATATATGCATAACATCCACCAGTAAAACGCCGGGGCAAAAACAATTCTAAGCACAGGTATCCGTTGGTAGCAGTTATCCGAGACAATGCGCTCCATAAATGCCCTGAGTCCGGGCAAATAGCTGTGTTCCACAATCTCGCACCCCGCAGGCATCGTCCTGTTGTCGGTGGACAGATAACCGAAACCGCTTTCTGTCCCTATGCCATATATCTGCGCGTGGGTCCGGTCTTCCAAAAACCAATAGCCGATGGAATTATCCAGGAAAGCGTCTATATAAATCCCCGGATGTTCTATGCCAAGTTTTACCCATGTCTTCACAAGCCCGGCAGGATTGTCATGGATGACTGCGCGGTTCTTCACCGGGTCGGCGAGATACGGATTATACGCCGCGAAAACCCACTCGGACGGCAAATACTGCTCAAGCTCCTGCCGCACTGCGGGGGACAGCGTGTCTTCCGCCTTCACTCTGGTACGGGCCATCTGCTGTAACGGCACGCTGAGCATCTCCCTCGGGCTGCCGTTTCGGGCGTCCGTGGCGGCTCCAAGCGCGGCATTCCCCACACCATACAGCGCCAATCCCGCCAAAGAGCACAGCAGGTATCTCTTCCACAACGCGCCCCTGTCCTTCATCCTGTACATGCCCAGGCACACTGCGGGGACAGTGCATAGAAATGCATAGACCGCATTGTTTCGGAACAAAAGCAGCAATACCGTCAAAAATACATAGACGGCATATATCTTCTTTGCTCCGCCACAGCTTATATCCTGCTCTGCGGGATTTACTATCCGATACATAGCAAGCGTCCACAGAAGCGTTATCGCCGAAAAAAGCACATCCTTGGTCGTGCTGAGAGACAGAACCGAATTGGCCGGGAACAATGCATAGAAAAGCAGCAAAAGAACCCTTATATGCGCCGCGACACCCCTACGCCTAAGATATGCAAGCGCATAGCCGAAGGTTCCTGCCATCAAAGCCATCTGAACAAGGGAGTGAACCGCCATGCCAAGCTGATAAGAACCCACCACTTCTCCTCCCAGACGGAAAAAAGCTCCCAGGAATAACGTATGGAGCAGCGGATGATGCGTGCTATAGTCATGCGCAATCACCTGGTATAGCTGCCCTTCCGCATCGTAGGCAAACACGGACGGGTAATAAGCCAGGAAGACTGGCGCCCAGCACAGGAAAATAGCGACTGTATAGAATGCCCACGCCTGTTTCCAGGAATATCTCTTTGATGCATTCCGTTTCCCGGTCCATCCATAAACGCCCTGCAAGACTCGTTCCGACAATCCGCCTCCCGTTCGCCTCTTTCTCTCCGTCAGGAAGTACGCAATACACGCCGCCCCAGGCACGGCCAGACATACAACCTGCGCGACAAGCACCGGAATTTCCCAAAACCCGGCAAGCGCCGTCCCGTCACGCCTCATCCGGCACCCCAGCACATAAGCCGCCGCCATGGACAATCCCCACAGCATTGCGTGCGCTTTCAGTCTTCTCTCCGTCTGCCCAAGAAACGCTGCAATCAATAGAAATACAATCGCCGCTCCCGCCACCCCGAAGACCGCGACAGCCACGGCGCCCGCTTCCTTCGTCCATGTTTCCAAAGACACCACTAAATATATATCTATGACAGACAGCAGGAAAGATATGACAACTTTTTTGAAATCTTTTTCCCCTGCTCTACGATTCTGCATGTCCATAGCCTTAACCTTCCTTGGTAAACAAATTTTTTACAACATCAGTGTACGTTACTTTCCGCCTCCTGTCAAAAACATGTTTACTTTTGCAGCCAACGCCTGTATAGTATTTTTGTAGAACGTCAAGTAAGAAAGAGGATTGCTGCTATGTTCCGTTTATGGGCGAAAGAATTCAAAGATAACCGCATGTTAATGGATACCGTCGTCGAAGACGCGTCCGACGATACCCGCACGCACAAAGTGTTTCATGCTCTGGATGAAGTATGCCATCGATTTGATTTAGGCAAGCCTCTCTGGCTGGACTCCACTATCCAGGATTTCAAACGCCACGATAAAACCAGGTTCACACAGGATAATTTTATAGAATCTATCGATTTCGATTATCTGGAAATCCATGTCATTGAAGAAGACTGATTTCAAAAATTGATTTCTTTGAAGCTTTTCAGAATTTACCAAAAAATATTTTTACTGAAATTTCTTTTTATCATCCCAGAAATATTATGCATATTTCCGTTGACTTTGCATACTTTAAGT
This sequence comes from uncultured Lachnospiraceae bacterium, assembly GCA_947172645.1. GTDB lineage: Bacteria > Bacillota > Clostridia > Lachnospirales > Lachnospiraceae > UBA3282. Next base: position 34,660 of record CAMWBY010000013.1, read on the forward strand.
AGTAGTATTTTGGTATGTAGTAAGTAGTTTTCAAAACTATGTTACAAGTTTTTTAAAGCTCTATAGAAATATGGGATTGACAGAAAGAAGGGATTTGTCTATGCAAATTACAATCAGGGAACCCGGAAGCGCTATCACGCATTTTATCGGTATGATGATGGCAATCGTGGCCGCAACGCCGCTTATGGTCAAAGCGTCAACGGATGCCGACAGAACCGCTTTTATCGCAATGGCAGTGTTTATCGGAAGCATGGTGGCCCTATACGGCGCAAGCGCCATATACCACAGCGTTACCGTCAAGGATAATATACTCAAAATTTTCCGCAAACTGGACCACATGATGATTTTCGTGCTGATTGCCGGTTCTTACACGCCGGTCTGCCTGGTCGTCTTAGAGCCTAAGTCCGGTTATGCCCTTCTGGCAGCGGTGTGGGGAATCGCCATCGCCGGCATGGTTATCAAGGTATGTTGGATTACTTGTCCGAAATGGTTTTCTTCTATACTATATATCGCTATGGGCTGGCTCTGCCTGGCTGTTTTCGGAACCTTATGGGATACGCTGTCATTGGATGCGTTCCTATGGCTTCTGGCCGGAGGCGTCATCTACACTGTAGGCGGCATAATTTACGCCTTAAAGCTGCCGCTTTTTAATTCTAAACATAAAAATTTCGGTTCCCACGAAATATTTCATCTTTTCGTGATGGGCGGAAGCGTCTGCCACTTCATATTTATGTATCTGTATGTGGCATAGGGCTTACAGAATCGGGCATGGAAGGCTCCATAAAAAGGACTGTTGTATTGCAGGTTTCCCCTCAACTACAACAGTCCTCTTCTATTTCCTATGACTTATGAGTCCGCCCTCTGTCTCAGTCATCATAACCGTTAGGGTTATTGCTCTGCCATCTCCAGGAATCGGCACACATCTCTTTGATGCCAAACTGCGCCTCCCAGCCAAGCTCTCTCTTTGCCTTGTCCGCGTTGGCGTAGCATGTGGCGATGTCCCCGGCACGTCTGTCCTTAATCACGTAAGGAATCTTTACGCCGTTAGCCTCCTCGAAATTCTTCACGATATCAAGCACGCTGTAGCCTGTGCCTGTGCCCAAATTGTAAATGCAAAGTCCCGCCTTCTCTTCAATCTTCTTAAGCGCTTTCACATGCCCTAACGCCAGGTCAACCACATGGATATAATCGCGCACGCCTGTGCCGTCGTGGGTATCATAATCGTTTCCGAAGACCCCTAACTCTTTCAGCTTGCCAACCGCAACCTGTGTAATGTAAGGCATCAGGTTGTTCGGGATGCCATTCGGGTTCTCACCGATAGTGCCGCTCTTATGGGCGCCGATAGGATTGAAATAACGAAGCAGAATCACATTCCATTCCGGGTCAGCCTTCTGCATATCGGAAAGAATCTGCTCCAACATGGATTTCGTCCACCCGTAAGGGTTCGTACACTGTCCCTTGGGGCATTCCTCCGTAATCGGTATCATTGCCGGGTCTCCATATACCGTCGCGGAAGAGGAGAAAATAATGTTCTTCACACCGTTCTTGCGCATCACATCTACCAATGTCAACGTACCCGCAATGTTGTTCTCATAATACTCCCAAGGCTTCTGTACAGACTCTCCCACCGCCTTCAGCCCTGCGAAATGGATACACGAATCAATAGACTCCTGTTTAAAAATCTTCTCCAAAGCTTCTCTGTCCAAGATATCCGCCTTGTAGAATTTCACCGGCTTACCTGTGATTTTCTCCACTCTCTCAAGTGATTTCTCACTGGAATTAGATAAATTGTCTACAACCACCACGTCATACCCTGCATTTTGCAGCTCAACTACGGTATGGGAACCGATATAGCCCGCGCCGCCTGTAACCAAAATTGCCATCTCTATACACCTGTCCTTTCTCAATGTAAATATTGTGAAAATGTTAATCAACCTTGCGCCGCAAATCTTTCTATGCACGCGCGCTGTCTGTTGCTTGACTTATTTATAGTGTACACTCCTGCCATCGTTTCATTCAATAGGATAATGTTACTCAAACCTGTCAAAATGTTTACAATGTTATAATGCAATCCCATTCTCCTGACACAGCTTCCTTGCACTCTCCACGGAATCAATACCTGTCTGGTTCTTAATCGGCGCAAACTCATACTCCCTGCGCACCTCATAAGGCAGGCAGGAGTCCAACTCATGAATCATGTCCAAAACAAGCTGTTCAAATTTATAGCCGTTTGGGCTTTCCGGCTTCACCGGCCTGCCATCTTCATCCAGGTATGGAATCTGTTTCTCCACAATATGCAGTGGCAGTTTCTTGGCCTCGATTTCTTCCAAATCTTTTATCTGGAATAAATAATTCAGGATAACGCCGAAGTTATATGCCGGTTCCCCCTGGGCGTCTTTCGCATTCATCAGCTCTTCCGTCATGTCATAATATTCCACGATGGACGGTCTCCCGTCCTCCAGGCACATGGCTCCCACCCTCTCGTCGGGCGCATTCTTTCTCACCACTTTGGCGCCCGCGGCATTACCCGTCGCTATGGTTGCTCCCACGAAGCAAGGGTCGGCAATGCGCTGCAAAACATTATCCACCGCAAAGACATTCAGCCATTCCACGCCTGCTGCCTTCGCCTTATCCGCCACACCCCACTTCATCATAGAAAGGAACCATCCGCCGCTGCCGTTGGGCGATGTAGACATCTTATATTTCTCTTCCATATATACCTTACCGTTGAAATCCGAGGCAGGCGCCATATCCTGCATGAAAAAAGTCACATAGTCGGGGTTATATCCGAAATAATCTTTTTCTTTAAAAAAAGAAGTCGTCGTCTCATGATTCTTATCGCTGGTCATCACATAAAGCGGAATCCAAACCTTCGCCTGATTAACCACATCCATAAGGTTCTCTATCAAACGCTGAAAAATAAACACTTCCTTCGTCAGCCCGATATTGTAAATGCCTTTCGGTTCGTCGGAGCCAAGCCTGGTACCCATGCCGCCCGCAAGGATGACGGCGCCTACCTTGCCTGCCCTGATGGCATCTAACCCAATCTTCGTATATTCCTCACGCTTCTCATCGATTTCTTTCAGCTGCATCACTTCAATCGGTGTGATGACCCCTCTCGGATTCAATTCCTCCCTATGCGCGCATTGGCTAAGAACCTCAAAATCCGTGTTCTCAATCTGCTCCATCAAAGCTTCTTTCTCATAACCGCTCAAGTCCTCATAATATTTCAGAACATGAAGCTGTCCGTACTTCTCTAATTTGTCATATGCTTCCCGGAATCCCATATCCTGTTAACGTACTCCTTTCCTGATAGGTATTTCTATAGATATTTTCTATTATTCTACCATGAACGCCATTTTATCACAATGTAAATCTACCTGACGTTTCATATTCAAGATAAACAAAACGGAATATGCCTGCCGCATAAACTATATCCAACGCGGCAGGCATATTCCGCTTTTCATTTTTTGTTTATGGAAATTCTACGACTTAGCTAAAATCCGCGCCGTCTTCTTGCGCACATGGAAGAATGCGGGAATCAGGAATACATCCGCGAAGACCCACGCCAGCGGATTGGCAAAGCATACCGCGCCAAAGCCGAACGCCGGAACAAGCACAAAACCCGCAATGGCCCTTGCCACCATCTCAAAGGCGCCCGCAAACACCGCAAGCTTGCTGTATCCCATACCCTGAATCAGGAATCGGATAATGTTAATCAGCGCAAGCGGAAAATAGAACAGCGCATTCGTCCTGATAAACCGATAGGCATTCCCCAGGATGACAGTCTCCTCCCCGTCGATAAAAAGAAGAAGCAGCTTGCTTCCCGCCACGTATACCATCACCAGGGCAATCAGCGAATAAACCAGTCCAAGTATCGTGCATGCTTTCAATCCTTGGTCCACCCGCTCCATGTCCCCCGCGCCCACATTCTGTCCGCCATATGTAGCCATGGTGGACCCCATCGCGTCGAACGGGCACACCATAAGCATACTCAGCTTGTCCGCCGCCGTGACGGCAGCCACGGCATTGGAACCAATCCCGTTGACCGCGCTTTGCAGTACTACGGCTCCGATTGCGGTGACCGAATACTGTAAGCCCATGGGTATGCCCATGCCGCACAGTTTACCCGCGAAACTACGCTCCCACCGCCATTCGCTCTTCTCCAGTTTCAGAATCGTAAACTTCTTATGCATATATGCAAGACAGCATATGCCTGCCACTGCCTGGGATACCACGGTGGCCACCGCCGCTCCCGCCACTCCCATATGGAAGGCAATGATGCAAAGCAAATCAAGAAAAATATTGAGGATTGCCGCCATCACCAGGAAAATAACCGGCGTCTTGCTGTCCCCAAGCGAACGCAGAATCGACGCGGTCATATTGTACAGGTATGTAACAGGGATTCCTAAGAAAATAATCACGATATAATCATAGGACATATTCATAATATTTTCCGGCGTCTTCATGACCTGCAGAATCGGGCGGCACAGCATAACCACAGCCACTGTCATAACTGCCGCAAAGATACAGGAAAGCCACACGCTGTTGCCCACAAACTTGCGCATATTCTCTTCATGCCCTGCGCCGAACTCCTGCGCAATAGGGATGGCAAACCCGCCGCACACACCCATACAGAATCCGATAATCATAAAATTGACAGAACCGGTGGCGCCCACCGATGCCAGCGCGTCCACGCCAAGATAGTGCCCTACAATAACGGCGTCCACCATGCTGTAAAACTGTTGAAACAAAAGCCCGAACAAAAGCGGGACTGCAAATCCAATAATCAGCCGCATAGGGCTGCCCTTTGTCATATCTTTTTCCATAATACTCCTCCCCATTCTTGCTTAACCTGCCAATTCAGGCAGCGCAGAAAGCGCTTTCACATAAAATATTTATGTTTCCAAATTTGCCCTGACAGCAAAACAAATCGTCAGGAAAGCCCCGGCGCATGCGTCCGGGGCTTACTTTGGAAGAATGGCAACTATTTCGCCAAGCGTATCACATTCCAGCTTTTCTTTGAAAATACTGCCTGGAGTATGCCGCTATCCACTTTGGAACTGCCGCCCGCCTTCGGGATGACATTATCCGGATTTTCCTCCGTATTGACCGCCTTCAAATCGTCATGCTGCATAACAATATGCTCCTGCACCTGATATCCCGCATATTGCCTTAAATCTAAAGTCACTTCCATATCCTCTTCCAAATCTTTATTCACCGCAAAAATAACCAGTTCTTCCTTCTCTTCGTTCTCTACAACCACACAGTCCAGATAGGGCGCTTCACCGTACTCCTTCGCCTCATACACGGCAGATTTCACAATTGTATTCAGCACCTTACCCTGGCCCATAATCGCCGCGTGCATATAGGGGTAGAAAATTGTCTGTCTCCATGCGCCTGTATCGGAAGTCATAATCGGCGCGATAACGTTCACAAGCTGCGCAAGACACCCAATCTTTACCCTATCCGCATGGCGCAGTATCGTAATCAGCATACTGCCTACCAACAGGGCGTCTTCAAAGTTATACACGTCCTCCAACTGATGAGGTTTCTGTATCCACTTCTCGAGCCTGCTGTCCGCCTCGTTGGAATGATACCAAACATTCCACTCATCCAGGGAAATATTGATATTCTTCTTGCCATGGTTCTTGCCCTTCACATAATCGCATATGGAGACCACCGTTGAGATGAACCGGTCTAAATCCACGTTGCTCGCAAGGAAATTGGCGGAGTCACCGTCCCTGTTCCCATAATATTGATGCATGGAAACATAATCGATGGTATCGTAACATTCATCCAGGACAGTAGCCTCCCACTCGCCGAAGGTAGGCATGTGGGAATGGGAACTTCCACACGCCACCAGTTCAATCGAAGGGTCTAAAATCTTCATGACTTTTCCCGCCTCATGCGCCGTCCTTCCATACTCTGTGGCAGTTTTATGTCCAATCTGCCATGGGCCGTCCATCTCATTGCCCAGACACCAGGTCTTGATGTTATGGGGTTCTTCGTATCCGTGGGATTTACGCAAATCACTCATCTGCGTACCGCCCTTAAAGTTACAGTACTCCAACAAATCTTTCGCTTCCTGGATACCCCTTGTGCCTAGGTTCACCGCCATCATGATGTCGCTTCCGGCTTTCTTCGACCAGTCCGCGAACTCGTTAAGCCCGAATTGATTAGACTCTACGACTTCCCAGGCAATGTCCACCTGGGCCGGCCTTAAATCCTTCGGCCCCACACCGTTCTCCCATTTATAGCCGGACACAAAATTGCCGCCCGGATACCGCACAATGGGCACATGACACTCTCTCACCAGTGCAAGCGTGTCTTTACGAAATCCCTGTTCATCTGCAAAGGGGCTCTCGGGCTGGTAAATCCCTTCATATACCGCCCTGCCCAGATGTTCTATAAACGAGCCGTAGATTCTCTTATCAATCCCGCCTACGATATATTCCTTATCAATAATAACCTGTGATTTCTTCATCCTCTTTTCTTTCTCCTCCGTTCTTATGCCTCCGCGGTTTTGGCTTTCATAGTAAGCCCATTCTATCAAAACGGATATGGATAGCTATGCCTTTTCTTCCGTTATAATTGACTTTTTTTCCGATGTTATGTAGTATGGGGTGTAAATGCGTTACTGCCATCGGCTATATAGCAAAACAGGCGGAGGTGATTTTTTATGTTCCATACAAGCTACTGCGACTACAACCGTTCCAATCTCGACCAGGACATCATTAACCGCCCCGAAGGCAGCGGGGACTATCTTTTTCTCTATTTCATGACCCCTATGAAAGTACAAATCGGCGCGAAAAAGACAGTCACGAAGGAAGGCGCTTTCCTGCTCTATACGCCCGGAGAACCTCAGATTTTCCAGGCAGTAAAACGGTTTAAGAACAGCTTCGTGCATTTTACCTGTGACGACGACGGTTTCTTAGAAGATTACAATGTCCCGGCAAACCAAATCGTCTATCTGCCGGACCCCGGCGCCATGAATGCGCTTTTCCGGAAAATCTATGTTGAAAGCGTGGTAAAGCCGGATTATTACCAGGAACAAATCGACAAACTGATGCATCAGCTCTTTATCCTTTTTTCCAGGCAGTTACATGCGTACCCGAAGGAGTCCGGTATCCACGCCGACCTCTATGAGCAGTTTAAAAAAGCGAGAATCGAAATCCTGACGCATATTGACAGGGATTGGGACGCCGACAATATGGCCGCACTGACCAATCTGGGCACAAGCCAGTTCTACAATTATTATAAACTTTTCTTTAACAGTTCCCCCAAATCCGAGCTGTTGGACGCCCGCATAGAGCGTTCCAAATATCTCCTGCGGGTGGAAAAACAACCCGTAGGCCAGGCCGCCCAGCAGGCAGGCTTTGACAATTTGTCGCATTTTACGCGCTACTTCAAGAAAGCCTGCGGCATGACCCCTACAGAGTATGGGCATATGGAGGAGCCCGAATCATCCGAGAAATCTCCTATATAACTCGCGGGAGTAAACATACTGCGCCGCGGCCGTCTTACAGGAGCGCCCGGAACACGAAAAAAATACAGAATCCACAAAAAATAAGCCTCCAAAACATCATAATATATATTGACAAACCATCCTTTTTCAGCGTATTCTTAGTGACAATGTGTGAAATATACAAAATGTCATTTTTAAGAAAGAAATGGGGGGTTCTATTATGAAAGACAGATTTTATTCCCAGATTTTGAAACTGGTTGTACCGATTGTCATACAAAATCTGTTGAGCGCTGCCGTCAATTCGGCCGATGTGGTTATGCTCAACTATGTAGGGCAGTCCTCCATCTCCGCCGTATCCCTGGCAGCCAACTACGCCAACGTACTGTTCATGGTATTCTACGGCCTGGGAACAGGCGCGACGCTGTTAAGCGCCCAATATTGGGGCAAAAAAGACTTGCAGGCAATCCGCGTAGTAGAGGGAATCGCACTTCGTTTCTCCGTATTAATCACCCTTATTTTTTCCGGGTTTGCCGCTTTTGCCCCGGAACTGATGATGCGGCTGTTTACTCCGGATGCGGAGCTGATTCAGATTGGCGCGGGCTATCTGCGGGTAATGTCAGTGACTTATCTGTGCTGGAGTATTATAGAAATCTATCTTGCGGTACTGCGCAGTATCGGCAAGGTGACAGTCTCCATGGTGTTAAACATCCTTGCATTCTCACTCAATATTTTCCTGAATGCGGTATTTATCTTCGGTCTGTTCGGCGCACCGAAACTGGGAGCTACCGGCGTCGCAATCGCCACCGCCATCTCACGTATCGTGGAACTGGCCGGATGTTTCTTCGTATCCATGGTGCTAAGCAAAGACTTGAAACTCAACCTTGCTTACATGTTTATCCGCAATAAGGCATTGTTAAAAGACTTTATCCAACTTTCCCTGCCTGCCCTTGGCAACGACATCTCATGGAGCGTCGCTTTCTCCATGTATTCGGTTATCTTAGGGCACCTTGGAACCGACGCGGTTGCCGCCAATTCCCTGGTAATCGTTGTCCGCAATTTCGGCACGGTACTCTGCTTCGGAACCGCCAGCGCAGGAGGCATCCTGCTTGGCAACGTGATGGGCGAAGGGGATATGGAGCGCGCCAAGGAATACGCATCCAAACTAATGAAACTGACCGTCATCACCGGCGCCATCGGCGGCGTGCTGATTCTGGCTGCCACCCCTTTTGTGATGCATTTCGCATCCTTAAGCGAGACGGCCATGCATTACCTGAAATACATGCTCCTTATCAATACATACTATGTCATGGGGGCGGCAGTCAATACAACGTTAATCGCAGGCGTATTCCGTTCCGGCGGCGATACCAGATTCGGGCTTATCTGCGATACGATAGACATGTGGTGCTATGCGGTGCCCCTGGGCTTTATTGCAGCTTTTGTGTTCAAGCTGCCTGTGCTTTGGGTTTACTTCCTGTTATGTACGGACGAGTTTGTGAAATGGCCTTGGGTTATCAAACGGTACCGCAGCGGGAAATGGCTTAAGAATATTACAAGAGACGATTTGTTTGTACAACAAAAGTAAATTTGCTTCGCAAATTAACTTTGCGAGCTTGAAAACACCCCGCGGTTTTACTGCGGGGTGTTTTGTCTGTGATTTAATGTAAATATTCCTCTATCTTATTCTGAATCAGTCTTGCCGTCTCAACCTGTTCTGCCGCTTTCTCTTTTGAGGCAATATAGAAATCGTCATAGTCACTCTTTTCCCTGAGCTGTTTTAATGTTGCCAGTCTTCTACCCAATTCTTTCGGAAAAAGTTCCCTCGATACATATTCTTTATTAAAAAAGGCGATGACATCTTTGTGTCTCTTAAAATCGACTACACCCAATGCCAACACGGCTTTTATTGCATAAAAAGCCGCATAGTAAGCACGGTTAATCGCGTCCTTGTAAAATCCATCTTTCAGGCAATTCTCTGCAACCTGTAACGTATCCTTAGATTCCTGCATTCTATATTTGCATAAATCTGCATGTCTGTTATCCATTAAGGACAATACCCTCCTGATTCACGTGGTCATAAAATGGCAATACGCCAAGCCAATAATTGAACTGCCCTTCATTCTTGATTACAACGCTGATATCCACACAATATTTCAATTGATAATCAAATGCCAAATCAAACACGGCATTCTCAATTTCTTCAATCTCCCTGTCTGTAGATTTGGTCAATATCATAATATCAATATCAGAATTTTCGGTAAAGTCTCCCCGTGCATAAGAACCATATAATATGATTTTAGTTAAATTCCCCTCTAAAACTCTTTGCACCTCACGAGAAAACTGCATAATAATATTTTGCTTGTTGTCCATAAAACCATTCCACCTTCGCCCGATTACCGACAAGACAGTTCACACATATATAAATTCACAATGACGTATGCATACTTCTATCATTAGATTATACCATCCCATATCAAACCGGCAAGCTCTTCATATGCTATTTTTAATTATATACGCCATCTATTTTTCACAGTCAAGGTGTTTTTATACAAATTATCTTTGGCCAACAACACAATAGTGTCATTGGCCAAAAAGATTTTTGCTACTTGTACAGCGGCCCAAACGCTTTACATGCCGCCAAATCCGCCGCCTCTAAGTTCTGCGTCCCGAAGGAAGACCACACATGCGGGCGGAATATCTTTTCCTCGTCCACATTATGCATCGTGACCGGAATACGCAGCATGGAAGCAAGGGTAATCAAGTCTGCGCCTACATGGCCGTGCACGAAAGCGCCATGGTTGGCTCCCCAATTAGCCATCACACTATACACATCGCGGAAAGCTCCCTGTCCGTCGGTCCTTGGAACAAACCAAGTTGTAGGCCACGTCCGGTCTGTCCGCATATCAATCTTATCGTGCACCTCTTTGGGCAGCACAATGCTCCATCCTTCGGCAATCTGCATCACAGGCCCAATGCCATCCACCAAATTGACCCGCACCATAGTGAGGGGCATCTGTGCATCCGTCTTAAAGTGCGAAGAATATCCGCCACCCCTGAATTGGCATAGCTCCGCCGGGCACCAGTCCGTGGCGTCCAGACAGGCTTGTATATCCGCCTCTTCCATCTCCCACCATGCCTTCATCACGCTTTTTCCATCCCCATCAACAGACTTTCCCGTGGCATCCAGGCAGGTAGAGCCTGAATTAATCAGATGGATAAATCCGCCCGATGCCCTTCCGTCAGGCTGCCATCCGGTCACCCGCTTCACCGCATCGGGACTCCAGTAGCACCGCACATCGGAGAAACCGCTGGCCTTGCCGGTCAGAAGATTGCCAAACAGCATAGACAAACCATTCAGATTGTCATTCTCCGTGGCAAATACCACCGGCTGTCTTTTGCCGTTCCAATCAAAGGATGAGTTTAAAATCGCTTCCGTAAAATCCGCATTGGGCTGATAGTCAGTCCACATACGCTGCCCCTGGAATCCACCAAATAATCCGTTACGTCCCAGAGCCTCCTCCGCAAAGCCAATCTTTGCCAATTTATCATTGCCGAGCATGACGTCCCTGACAATCATCGTCATCTTGACGACAAACTTCCACTCTTTGTCCTTCTCTTCCCTGCTGTGGGCCCGCTCCTGCGGGTTGGGGTCATAGCCTTCTTTACACTTCTCCTGAACCCATTTAAGCGCTTCCTCGTATTCTTCCCTGTCATAGATTCCCTGTTCCATGCGCCGCAGTATTTCCGTCATATCTACCCATTCCGGCCGCATGCCAAGATACTGCATATAGAACGCCGGGTCAAAGAAAGAACCCATAATGCCCATGGACACCGCGCCGAATCCCACATACGCCTTATTCTGCATCTGTCCTACCGCAAGGGCGCATCTGGCAAACCGCAGTATCTTCTCCTGCACGTCCTCTGGAATCTCCTGCTCTTCCATATCCTGCACATCCCTGCCATAGATAGAAAAACAGGGCCTGTGCATCTGGTTATGGGCCGCCATGGCTGCCGCCAGGTATACGGCGCCCGGACGCTGCGTTCCATTAAATCCCCAGATTGCCTTCGTGGTCATCGGATTCATATCGATGGTTTCCAGAGGATAGCACCAACTCGGCGTCACGCTTAAAGTCGCCGTCACATGCTGCGCTGCAAATTCCTCCTCGCACCTTGCCGCTTCCTCCCCGCCCGCGATGCTGCCGGAGTATATCACCACCCGCGCAGGCGTACCGTCCGCATAAAATACATTCTCCTCTATCAGCTTCTTCGCAGATTCTGCCATCTGCCTAACCTTGCCTTCCAATGCGTCCCTGATTCCAAGCCGCCTGGAATCTACAATCGGCCGTATGCCGATTACCGGATAATTCTTCATCTTTTCCTCCATTCCTATTCTGCCTGCAAATTGAAACAGCGCCCAAAACGCTTTTCACTAGCGAAGCACACTCCTGCCGTCCGAATTCGGCCCGCCGAAGACATACCTTAGAAATTCTACAGACTGTGCCGCGTCCCTGTCCAACTGCTCCACGGTTGCCCCTTCGCTCAAATCCCGCCAAATCTTGATATCGGTTCCCACGCCGCCGCCGCTTCTGACGAAAGGCTCCATCACCACATTCTTGTCATAGCCGATTGCCCGCAGCGCCATGCCGATTTCATACCAGGGCATTCCTCCCTTGCCGGGAAGGCGTCTGTTATTCTCACCGACATGGAAATGTCCCAGCTTGTCACCCGCAAGCAGGATTGCCTCCGTGATGCTGTCTTCCTCGATATTCATATGGAACGTGTCCAACATAATCTTCACCGCGTCCACGTCCACTTCTTCTACAAACCGCCTGCACTCCGCACAGGTATTTAACAGATATCCTTCGAAGCGGTTCAGTACTTCCAGGCAGTAGTCCACGCCGCACTCTCCGGCAATCTTACCCACCTTGCGCACGTTCCCGACACTGCGCGCCCAGTCTCCTTCCTTGTCGATTGGCCTGCTGTAATCCACCGGCCAATAGGAGTAAATCCCTCCGCCTAATGTGTGGATGTCCAACACCTCCAATTTCTTTAAAATATCCGTATAGAAGGCCACTGCATTTGCGGCGACAGCCGGGTCTGCACTGGCAAGATTCTCCTGCGCATTCGGCCCGTAACCCGCAGTCAGAATAACTCCCGCATCTTCCGCCCTCTTTTTCATTTCTTTCAGTTCCTCCTGCGCAATGCCTTTTAGCATCGCACAGGAAATCTCCAACACATCAAACCCAAGCTTCTTCACTTTCTCTATGTACTGTTTCTGGTCTACGCCCCACTCTTTCTCCCAATAAGCAAAATATATCCCATATTTCATATTTACCTCCATTTCTTTTTTCCATTCCGTTGCCACACCTGCAAACAGAACCTTGAAGGGTTTTCCCCATTGCCATGTTACGCCAGATAAATCATCTGGAAAATATCAAGCCTCGGCAGATGAATCCGCAATGTGTCTCCTTCCCTCATCTCTGTCTCAAGCTTGCCGCCCTCCGGCAGAAGGAACGCCTCCTTATCCGCTTTTCCTTTGACATCAATCCAGATATCGTACATAGGCGCCACCGGAGATTCCTCCTGTTCATTAATCACGGCAAAATAATCGGTTTCCTCTTTGTTCCACCCCAGGACTTCCACAAATTTGGGCGCATTGGATGTAAAGGACGCCTCCCCACGCAGGAAATCAACCATACGGTAAAATACCTTCCGGCTCATATACGGCCTGGACATCTCTATGGGCGCGGCCGTCCAGATAATCTTCCCCGCGCCCGTCTCCTTGAGCACCGCGCACGGACTGTCTGTATAGACGCCCGGCGGGTTGGAATGAATCGCCGCAAACTCATCGGTCCCTGTCATCGTGTAGGGAAGCGTCTTTGTCGCCAGAACCGTCAAGTTCGTATCATCCACAATCTCTGCTTCCGTCTGGTGCATATCCACCGTCAGCGGTGCAAGGTGGCTGAACCCTTCGAAAAACGCCTCTCCCTCTTTTGTAGGGCTCATATAGGTAAAATTATGGGCCGTCCGTCCGGTGACCCGAAGTCCCAGAATGTTTTGCAGCCTTTCGTTTCCGACAGGGCCGCTGATAAGCAGGTTACCCCCTTTTTGCAGATAATCTTCTATGGCGTCCATTTCTTCTTCCCTGATATGCGCCACATGCGAGAGAATCAACACCTTGGCCGTCTCACTGCCAATATTTTTCGTGCCGATTACCTCGAAGGGAATATTGTACTCCCGCAGCACAGATGCCGCCGCCACGGGCGCTTCCAGATAATAGGCCGGATTGAAGCTTTTCTCCATCATGCCGATGCCCGTCTCGTTGGGGTCATATTTGGCATGACTGGCGAACCAAATCGCCGCGTCGTGATACAGATTCCCGTTGACATATGGCTCGTACTGCCTGGTCTGTCCATAGATGCGTTTCATCATGCCATGGTAGACTTCCGGCACGATGCTCCCGTCAGGGTTGATGGCGTCCACAAGAATGAACGCACCGTTATGTACAAGCGACGTAATCACGTGGAGAAGCAGCTCCTCCTGCGTCTTGGTTGTGGTATGGTACATAAGCTCCGGGTCGCAGCGGGAAGTATGGTACACAAAAGGAAGATTCGGGGACACATTCTTATAATATTTATTGATGAACGTCTGCTGTAAAAATCCTCCGTAATAATCGCCCCCGGCATAATCCACAGCCTTCATAATATCTTCCGTGCTTCCGTCAATCCACGCTCCCGTAATCCTGGAAAACTGATGTTCCACCGTCACATGAGGCTTCACTGCCTTCACACAGTCCGTGGCGAACTTCGCATACTCCGCAATCCACCGGTCTCTCCGGTACACATAGTCAAGCCAGTCCGGGTCATTCCAGTCAATCGTCCTTGGCAGCTCCCTTCCCGTCTCTTCTTGATACTTCTTCCGGCAGCTTGGGCAATAACACACTTCCGGGAAAAAGGTCATGTCTAAGAACATCCCCTCGAAATCATACATTGTATTCATCTCTGTCAGGCAGTCTTTGACATATTCCCGGTATCCCTCGTTATTCGGGCATACAATGCCGTAACGCCCGGTCTTGAAATTACCCATACCACGGTACTCGCGCATTCCCATGCCTTCCGCCGTCACAAGCCGCCATTCCGGGTGCGCCTCATAGGCCCAGTTGTCAAAAATCTGGGTAAAATATGCAATCACCGCTATCCCGTTTTCATGGCATTTCCGAGTCATCGTCCCCAGGTAGTCAAACCCTTTCAGCCCGGCGTGCATCCGCCCAACTTTCGTAGGATAATAAGCCAGTCCCGTGTGCGGCCTTCCTTTGACCATGGCCGCCTGGAATCCCGCATCTTTCAGGGCGTCTACATATTCGTCAATATCAATCCTCGTTAAAAATTCCGGATTCCAGTCGTCGATATGCATATCCAACAAATTCCGTCTATAGTTACCTTCAATCCACATAAGTGCCTCCTGATTTCATTTTCTATCTTACCTCTATGCCAACTTAGCCGGCACAGACAATCAACGCAGTAAATGCCATTACTAATTATCCCCCCAATCCTTGCCGCCCATAACCTTGTCAGACTATATCGCCCTTGTCTTTCGTTACAATGTCATCCAAAAACTGGCTCGGGGATATGCCCAATATATTTTTGAATGTCTTACTGAATACATGGATACTTGAAAATCCTGTTAAGTTCGCCGCCTCCGTCACATTGACCTTGCCGGAGAGCATCATCTGTTGAGCGCGCTCAATCCTTACATTCAGGACATACTTATGCAGGGAAATGCCAAGATAAGTCTGGAAGATACTGGTCAGATAGTTGGTGGAAACGCCTACCGCATCCGCGATACGCTCATTGCTTAAATCCTCCGTCAAATCGCTGGCAAGAATGTACTCCACCGCATTCTCGATATGAATCCACGACTTGGTTTTCCTGCGGTTATTGTCTTCCCCGCCTTTTAACCCGACACAATTGCGCAGCGTTGTAATCAGCAGTTCCATACAGCCCGCCTTCAAAATCATGTTTTTCCCCGGCCTGTCCTCGAAAAATTCCCGAAGAAGGTTCAGATAACAAAAAATCACCCGGTTTCTGTCCGCCTCCGGAATCTCGGCAATCACCGCCTGGTTTCCCAGAATATTCTCCCGGCTTGAAACCGTCAGATGCCTCTCGTCTTCGTCCAGGACATCCTTATGCACCAACCGTTTTCTTTCCTCTGACTCATAGAAATCAAAATGCACAATATACTGGATTAAAGACTCCGTCCCTTTCGATACGATTACATGAGTCATATAGGGCGGAATGATAATCGCGCTGCCTGTGTGGAGGGAATAACGGAAACCATCCAGGATAAAATCCGCGCTGCCCGCCGCTATATATGTGAACACATTGTCGATATCTTTCCATTTCCCCGATAAAGATGCTTCTTTTTTCAGCCTGACCATCCTCACATAAGGGCTTATCTGTTCAAATCCGGACATATCTATCATTCTTTATTCTCCCCGTCAGCCTTTGACCGCTCCTGCCATCATGCCTTCCATAATTTTATTATAGAAAAACAAGTAAATAATTAAAACCGGTATGGTCGCCATGGCAAGCGCCGCCAAAAGAAGTGTGTAGCTTGTAGAATACTGAGAGGTAAAATATGTGAGCCCCAGCGGAATCGTTTTTAACTCTTCCTTTGAAATTAATACCTGGGCAAAAGGAAACTCGTTCCATACATGCATAAAAGTCAATATCACCACCGTGGACAGAATCGGACGGCAAATGGGCATGATAATCGTGAACATCGTCCGCGGCAGGCTTGCCCCGTCTATGGACGCCGCATCCTCTAAATCCACCGAAATCCCTTTGATATAGCTGTCTATCAGGAATACGGATGTGGGCAGCTCCATCGCCACGTAAATCGGAATCAGTGAAAAGTAATTGTTTAAAAGCCCAAGTTTCTTCTCCTGTATAAAAATCGGCACAATCAATGCATAAATGGGAACCATCATCGCCGCCATCAGCACGCCGTATACAATGCTTCTTCCGCGGAACCGGTATCTGGACAGCAGATAACCAAGGACGAAGGAAACCACGAGCACCAAAAGAAGAGATATGATGCTGTTAAACAGACTGTTAAATGCAAATGTCCCGAAATTCGCCCGGCTAAACGCTTTGACATAATTGTCCAAATGTATTTTCCCCGGGAGGTTTACCGGGCTGATATTAAATTCCGCATCTGTCTTGACAGACGAATACAGCAGCCACACCACCGGGAAAATGCATGTAAGCGACAAGAACAGAATCGGCACGTTCACAAGAAAATTGGCAAAATAACGTTTGGCTTTATCCATCAATCCTTCCTCCTTCCCATAACAAGCTGTATCGCCCCGCTAATCAGAAGCGCGAGCACAAGAATCGTGACCGCAATCGCCGCGCCCATACCAAAGTTGCCAAACCGGAATGTATATTCATAACAGTACATCGCAAGGGATTCCGTCGCCCTGCCCGGTCCGCCGTTCGTCAATGCGACAAGGTGGTCATAAATCTTCATCGTGCCGCCTGCACATAGGATAATGCAGACTTTCAAGGAATCCCAAATCATCGGCAGCGTAATATAAATCGATTTCTTAAAGCCTGTCGCACCGTCAATCTCCGCACACTCGAACACTTCCTGCGGAATCGCAGAAATACCGCTCATAAGAATAATCATATACAAACCAATATACTGCCAGATAACAGGAACAGAGACCATCCTCAGCACAATATCCTGGTCGTCCAGCCAGAACCGTATCCAGTCGGAACGCCCGATTGCGGTTAAGAATGCATTCAAAAGGCCATAGTTCGAATTGTAGATAAAACGCCACACGTAGCCTACAACAATGGGCGCCATCACCACCGGGAAAAAGATAACCGCACGATGGAATGTCTTTAATTTCAACCGCCTAAGCGTCATCAGGAACGCAATGACAAGCGCAATCCCTACCTGCCCCACCGTACACACCACGCACAAAAATAAAGTATTCTTTGTCACAAGCCAGAAATCGGAGGACTGCAGCATCGCCGTATAATTGCTAAGCCCTACAAACTTTGGGTTTCCTATCCCCTTCCACTTTGTCAGGCTGTAATATATGGATATGATAAGCGGGTAAACCATCACATATACGAAGTAAATGAACGGAATAAGCACCAATGCATAAATTCCGGCTTTCTGTTTGTTGTTTCGAATTTCACGGATATTCATCAATTCACCTTCCTTCCACACAACGGGCTAAGAAACTTTAATCGCCCGTGAAGATAAAATCAGCCGGGCTTCCGCTCCTGCAAGTTTTCCGACAGGTTTTCGCGGATTACCCGGCTTCCTAATTTGTTTTATTTATCTTGGTCAACAGTCAACCCTATATCCACACAGGCACATCTGTTGCCCGTGGGAATTAATAATTGGCTTCCAGAGTAGACTGGCAGTCGGCCGCCATGTCCTCAGGCGTCATTGTGCCGGCGATAAGCTGCTGGGTATCCGCATAGAGAACACCTGAACCAATTTCAGCCGGAAGTACACAGTCGAAGATGGAGCAGTTATTCATGGTGGCCGCAAGCTCGTAATACTCTGCAAATAACGGGTTCAATGTGGACGTATCCGCATTCGCCGCCTTGCCCGCGGAGATGAAGCCCTGCTGCAGAGCATCGTCCGCATACTCGCCTGTGGTAACCGCTTTCAGGAATGCCAGACATGCCGTCAGGTCGTCGCCTTCAAGCCCGCTGCTAATCAGGTAATTCCAACCCGCGCCTGCAGCCGTGTCATACTTCGTTCCTGCCTCTCCTTCCACTGCCGGCATCAAGCCTACATGTGTGGAAGAAAGCACGTCCTCAGGACAGTTATCAATCATCGTGCCCACGGACCAGGCGCCGTCGAAGAACATCGCCGCCTGCTTATTGTAGTAGAGTGCAAACATCTCGTCCTGGTCAATAGAATTCATGTCCTCATTGAAATACTTCGCAATATCCTGGAAACCTGTGAGCGCCCTTACGAACGCCTCGTCCGTGAATTTCGCGCCGCCGTTGTTCGCCAGACTGTCAAACCATGCCTGGTCGATATATTTGTAAGCATAAGTATTGAATACTGCCGACTCGGCAAGCCACTGGTCTTTATTGCCCATGGCAATCGGCGTATACCCTGCCGCTTTAATCTTCTCGCAGTCTTCCAACAATTCCGTCCATGTCTCCGGCCATCCGTTGATTCCGCATTCTTCAAAAATCGCTTCATTGTATACGCCGATACAGTTCGCCTGCATCTGGAACGGAACGCCCCACTGTGTGCCGTCATAGGTACAGTCTGCAAATGCGCCGTCCACATATGCCCCTGCCCACTCGGAATCGGCGGAAATATACTGGTCCGCCGGCTGGATAGCGTCCGCATCCGCGAATGTAGGAAGCATGTCGCCTTTGGAAAGCCACACATCCGGAAGCTCATCCCCCGCCATCAGGGTTGTCAATTTCTCCTGATAATTGTTGGAGTCCGTAAAAATGAATTCGATATTGACATCCGGGTTCGCTTCCATAAATTTATTGGCCGCATTCCAGAATGCCTTAGAAGTCCCCGCGCCGTCGTCTTCATGGAAATGGAAGAAGGAAAAGGAGCCGGATAATCCTCCGCCTGATGCGTCGGCGGATTCTGCCTCCGCGCTGTCTCCTGCCGTATCGCTCTCAGTTTCTGCTGTATCCGCCGCAGGTGTCGTGGTATCTTCCGCTGTATCCTGAGCCGGTTCACTGTCTGTAGCAGGCGTTGAAGCGTCCCCGCATCCGGCAGCCGACAATGCTGTAGCTGCTGCGAGCATTATCGCCAAAGTTTTTTTCATACTTTTTACTTTCATAATTCATCCTCCTTTTAAGGCATCTCCCAAAATCTTCCCCTCGGAAATAATCCCGGTTTTTTCAGGAAATCAGTCATCCAATTTGTCTACTTCTATCAAACCTCTTTCTTGTCCGCGCGCCCATTCTTTGATATTTTTAACAAATTTCCTCTTTACATTTATATATTTTAATACATTATTTACTGCTTGGCTTTGGCGATTACAATTATTATTTGTCATTTTCTACAGGAAATAGTTATGGAATATAATGGATTTTCCATGCTAAGAATCGGGACAAACTGAAATGATGATAAAAAAGAAATGGTCCCGGATATCAGATTTAGAAAGCAAAAGACAATACCCTCAGCAGTTGAAGAAACATACGTTCTTTATCCGCCGAGGGTATCTAAAATAAAAAGCTACTTATTTACATTGGTATATCTATAACACCCCACGCCTCGCCAATCATCGTCCCCGCCAGGATAAGCTCCTTGGCACGACGCTGTAAACCGGTGTTCTCCGGCAGGCTGGCATAATCTGTCATTGTGATGTCCGGAACCTGGAAAAGCCATTCCAGAAACTCCTTGCCCTCTCTGTTTTCTTTCACAATCGTAAACCTTTTCTGGAAAGACAGGATATGGGACGTCTCAGGCAAAAGCGCCTCTAACACAGGCGAGAGAAGCCACGACTCGCATACATACCTGTCATAAACATAATCGCTGTAATATGTTTTGAAAAACTTCTTTGCTTCCTCAAAGGAACGGTCAACTGACACAGGTGTCATGTCTGCGTCCGAAGGAATATGCACATAGAGCACATTCTTTCCCTCATACTCTCCAAACTGATACTCCAATGCGCCAATACGGAAAATCTCCATGGACAGCTGATGGAAAGTCCACCATCCCCTGTCGAAAAACATCCTTCCGTTTTTCTTCTGGCACTCATTGATAAATCTTGTGTAGCACTTCATCGTATCGGTAAACACTTCCACCGGGATATTTTGTTCCATATATTTCTCATAGGTAAGGCACATACTTTGCAGTTGGCAATACAGCATTTTCATATTGCCCTCGTCTTCCTGTAGAAACGCTTTTAAATCATTATAAGCCTGGGCCGCAGTCTGTCTCTTCGTCAACTGCTCTAAATATGGAGCCGCCTGCGTCAAGTCTAGCTCCGTCCCGATATGCTCCAATTGTTCTACCATCTCCGGCTGTAAATCAAGTAAGCGGTATAATTCATTTAATTCCATAGTTTTCCTCCATTCCCAAGGGATGTATTCTCAGTATATCCGCCGCAGTCAGTGCATACCGTCCCGCCCGATTAATGACTCTTGTTCCACGGCTTTTCTTATCATAACATTTAGGTAGACCAAGAGGCAACCTACATCCGTGAGAAACGGAAAATAATCGCAACAGTAAGCCAAAAGCTGAACCGTCACAAATAATCTTTAACTATCGTCGTCCATACTGACACACAAATTCCGGTCAGTCTTTGCACGAAATTCCTTTCTGCCTGTCACTTGCGCTTTCTCATAAATATGGGATACATGTTTCTTCACAGTTGTTTCTGCAATAAACAAATCTTCTCCTATCTGCCTGTTTGTATATCCCCGGTATAAAAGCCAGGCAACCTCCCGCTCCCTGTCCGTCAGCCCATACTCCACAACAACTGTTTCAAACGCGGCCCGGGTAGTCTTGATATTCTCCGGCGGCGTTTTCTTCCGCGTCTCTTGCTCCGCCACATCCTGTTCAGGCGTCCATCCGTTTATTTGTTCTTTCTTCACCACACGAATATACAGTTTCAGGGCAATCAACCATGGGATACCAATCAGGACGCCTCCCAATGCAGCCTGCCATCTTCCTCCCAAGCTGCCCGCCTCCGCCATCTGTGACAAAAGAAGCAGAATCATCGACGCCATATATAACAGTCCAAGTATGCACCGAAGTATTCGTCTTTTCATATTTACCAGTCCTCTTACGGCGCGCTTCCTGTGCCTACTCTTTTTCCATATAATTGATAATCCTTCTCTTCGCCTCAAGCTGCAACGGAAGCAGAAGCATTTCCAGGGCGGCGGCATAGACGACGGGAAGCAGTGCAACAGCAAAATTCCTGCGCAAAAGCGTTCCGTCACCCGGCCAAACCAAGGTCATCAGTATGCCCTGTACCGTGACGATTCCTCCCGCATAGATAACTTGTTTCTGCATCATCTCGACTACGTCCAGCGCATTGCGAAGCTCGCTGAAGCTGCATGTATAACTCTTCTTTAACAGCCGGAATGCCCTGCCCAGGTCTTTCGATACACCCCTGTGTAATAGGACCGGAACCGTCAAAGCCAGAATGCAGACTAAGGTAGGCGCATCAACAAGCATCGCCAGATTGACTCCCGGATAAGCTATAATAAAAAGAACCATTGAAGCAATAATACATATTATTTCCATAATCATAATTTTTCTCCTTTCTGTGACAGCCTGATAGGTTGTTATGTTTCGTCGTACCGGATATCCTTACAGAAACCATAACATGATATGTCTGGGAAAATCTATACTACTTTTATGGCAAAAGGGAGTATTTTGCCTCCTTCTCTCGAATCTTGCAAACTAAAATAGCTGCCATACGCGCATCTACATGCCCATACAGCAGCTAAATATTTTTCTCTTTATCCCTGCGCATACCGCGTCAGGAATTGTTTCGTCCTCTCCTCGCGGGGATGGTCAATCACTTGTTTCGGGTCACCCTGCTCCACAATCACCCCGTCGTCCATGAAAATCAACTGGTCGGACACATCCCTGGCAAAAGCCATCTCATGGGTCACAATAATCATGGTCGTCTTCTGGTCGGCAAGCCCCCGGATTACCTTAAGAACCTCTCCTGTCAGCTCCGGGTCCAGGGCGGAAGTTGGCTCGTCAAAACATAGAATGTCCGGTTTCAACGCCAAAGCCCTGGCAATTGCCACACGCTGCTGCTGCCCGCCGGACAGTTGGTGCGGATAATGCGCCATACGGTCGGCAAGCCCCATCTCGCCCAGAAGCTCTTTGCCATGCTCCTCAATCTTTGCAAAGATTTCCTTTTTATTCTGCTTAAAATCCGGCCTTTCCTTCGCCAACAGCTTCTCCGCCAACATCACATTTTCCAATGCCGTATACTGGGGAAAAAGATTAAACGACTGGAATACCATCCCGAAATGCAGCCGCTTCGTGCGAAGCCCCTTTTCCTGCTCCTTGAGAGGCATCGCCGCATCGAAAAGCGTCTCTCCCTTGACGGTGATGGAACCCTTGTCAGGCGTTTCCAGGAAATTCAGGCAGCGCAGAAGCGTGGTCTTACCCGAACCCGAAGAGCCGATGATGGCCAGCGCATTGCCTTCTTCCAATGAAAAGCTGACGTCATTTAACACCATCGTAGAGTCAAATTGTTTTCCAATATTTTTTACTTCCAGAATCGCCATCCGTATGTATACCTCTCATGAATCTATTACTTAAAGTAATCCAGTTTCCGCTCAATATAATTAAACAGCAAAGTCAGGATACCAACGAAAATCAAATAAAACACGCCCGTATAGAATAAGGGCCACGTCAAGCCGTTGCTCTTCATAAATGAATATCCGGCGAAGGTCAGCTCATAGGCGGCAATCATACGCGCAAGGGAAGTATCCTTCACCAGGGTAATAATCTCATTGGACATCGGCGGTACGACACGCTTCACCATCTGCAGCAACGTAACCTGAAAGAAAATCTGGCTTTTGGTCATGCCAAGCACCTGGCCCGCCTCCCGTTGGCCTGCCGGAACCCCTTCGATGCCGCCCCGGAAAATAACCGAGAAATAGCAGGCATAGTTGATACTGAATGCCACCACGGTAGCGGTAATACGCCCCGCCTCGTTGCCGCTCCATATATTATGTCCAAGCCAAAGCCCCGGACCGTAGAATATAATAATAAGCTGCAACATCAGCGGCGTACCCCGGATAATCCAGACCAACACCTGTATCAGATAACGCAGGGGGCTAAACCTGCTGATGGAACCAAACGCCAGAATCAGCCCAAGGGGCAGTGAAAAAAGCAATGTAAACAGGAAAATCTGGAAGGTTGTCAGCAAGCCGCCCAACAGTGATTGTGTAACACTCCAAAACATAGATACTTCTCCTTTACCGAAGTCCGCATATCTTTTTAAAAATTATTCAGCCGGCACCACAATAACCTGCGCATTATTACAGTAAGGGTTCGAGCATTCCATAGCGGATGTGGTTTCTGACGTAAGCGTCATACCGTTCCACACAACGTCGATGTTCTGAGACTCCAACTCCATAATCTTGTTATCCCAGTCAATCTCCACGAACTGCGCTTCCACCCCTAACTTCTCAGCCACGATACGCGCCATGTCCGCGTCAAAGCCAATCCACTCACCGGACTCGTCTCTGTAATCCATAGGAGCAAAGTCTGTGATTCCCACAATCAGCGTACCCTTTTCCTGGATATAAGCCACGTCGCTGTCTGTTTCGGATGCAGTAAATTCGGAAGCAGGCTGCTCAACCAGAGCTTCCTGTACGCCATATGTGGTAGCCGTCTCTTTCATAGAACCGTCCGCATAGCTTTCCGCAAATACGGAATTGATATAGGAAGCCAGGTCGGAACCTTTACGGCAGCCAACACCGTATTCCTCTGTCGTCAATTCGTCTGTGTATTTCATATTCGGATAGCTTGTTCCCTCACCAATCATGGCGCCTGCCATAAGAAGGTCGATAATCGCCGCGTCGGATGTGCCGGACGCCACTTCCATCAATGCGTCGGCCTGGGACGCCACTACATTGGTCTGGAACCCATTGTCCTGGGCCGCAGCTTCTCCGGCGGAACCTGCCTCCACCGCATATACAAGATTCGTATCCGCCGCGCTTTCCGTCTCCGCTGCAGCGTCTGTGTCCGCCTCGCTGCTCGCAGCGTCTGCTGCATCGCTCTCTGCATCCGACGTTCCCGCCTCCGCTGTGTCTGCCGTCGTCTGGGCCGCATCACCGGATGCGCCGCCGCAGCCCGTCAGAACCGTGCCCACTGCCATGGATAATACCAACATGAATGCCAATCTTTTTTTCATAAACTTCTCCTCCTGATTTTTCATTCCCGCAGGCAATGAACCAAGTACCATTCTTAAAACCAACCTTTGGTTGGTTTGGGTATATGGCGAATGCCGCGAGGGTCAGGTTGTATTTTACCATAGTAGCAGACTAAAGTAAATGGTAAACTTATGCAAAAATATGTAAGTTAGAATTTAATCTCCTTCCCCTGCTTGCGCCACTGCCTAAATTCCGCCGAGGCAGACAGGAGCAAATCGGAAGAAGAATTAAGCGCCGTCTCCACGGAATCCTGGATAACGCCGATGATAAATCCAACCGCCACCACCTGCATGGACACCGCATCGGTTATGCCAAACAAGGAACATGCCATCGGGATTAAGAGCAGGGAGCCGCCCGCCACGCCCGATGCGCCGCATGCCGCAAGCGCCGCAAGAAGGCTTAACACAATCGCCGTCGGTATATCCACAGGGATTCCAAGGGTATGTACCGTCGCCATCGTCATAACCGTAATGGTAATTGCCGCGCCGTCCATATTGATGGTCGCGCCAAGGGGAATCGTCACCGAGTATGTATCCTTGTCCAATCCCATCTCTTCACATATTTTCATGTTCACCGGGATATTGGCCGCGGAGCTTCTCGTAAAGAACGCCGTGATTGCACTCTCCTTCAGGCACTTAAAAATAAGCGGATAAGGGTTCTTCCTGATACACCAGTATACAAGAATCGGGTTGGTGATAAAATAAATGCCGAGCATACAGCCTACCAACAGGATAAGCAGCTTGCCGTATACCGTAAACGTCTCTAAACCACTGGTGGTCACACTGGAATATACCAGTCCTAAAATACCGAAGGGCGCCAGATTAATAATCGTCGTAACCACAAGGGAGATGGCGTTGGAGATATCCGAAAGAGCCGCTTTCGTCGTATCTTTCGCCCCGCGGAACGCCACCCCGAGAAGCACCGCCCATGAAAGGATACCGATATAGTTGGCATTCACCAGTGCCGATACCGGATTGGCCACCACATTCAACAACAGCGTGCTCAGCACTTCCACGATGCCCTGGGGCGCTGAGGCCGCCGTGTCCGCCGCCTCCTGCAGAACCATCTCCACCGGGAAAACCATGCTGGCAAAGACCGCAATCACCGACGCGAGCACGGTGCTAAACATATACAGGATAACAACCGTGCGGATGACACCGCCATGGGATTGTCCCGCATTGCTTAATGCGCTCATAACTAAGAAAAACACCAGAAGCGGTGCAATCGCCTTTAGCGCGCCCACAAACACATCTCCCAGGATTCCGATACCGGAAGCCTGGGGCACAACCAGTGCCAACAGCACACCGATTGCCAGACCTACAACAATCCTTTTGACAAGGCTTATGCCTGTCCACTTTTCCCACATTTTCTTCATTCTCACATTTCCTTTCCTGGATGTACATAGGGGCGCTCTGCGGCGAGCGGCCGCATCTTATGTGCCGACTGTCCATCCATCAGACAAATCCCCGAAAACCTACGGTTATCAGTATAGCATAGATTGGGGTGGATTCACAGTGTAACATAGGATTCTTTATCCCGACACATTACGGCTCAGCCTTCGGCTTCACTGTCACACCTGATGTAAGCCTAAACTGTTATCTCACTGCCGCATTGCATTTCGTTTCCATCATATCGTCCATAATCCGCTGGCAAATCTGCCCGCTCTCCTCGAAATCCTCCTTCTTCAGGCGAAGATATGTCTCTACCCAGAGTTTTTCTTTATTATGTACAGGACAATACCGAAGTATCGTCTCAATCTCCCTATAGACAATATTCCTCGGAGCGTCACATGCCAGGAAACCGTCAAGCACCTCATCCGGCTTCTCATTCTTATCCATGCACATTTTCAGAAGTTTCATAGTAAGAAGATTTGCGCCGACACAATATGCAATCTGCTCTAACTCCTGCATCTCATTTTCTGAAATGCATTTTCTGATATCAATTGGTTCAGCAATTAAGGTTGGAATGATTGATAAATAGTTGCTTTCTTTCGATTCATATATAATTTTGCTGACAATGTTGCTTACGGCTTTTTGTAATACCTCAACCGGAAACCTGCCCCTTCTGTAATCTGATTTTATTAATTCCAGTTTTAGCATTTCGTCAACCAATATAAAATCAGGAACCTGTTCCCATAAAATTTTCTTAAAGTTTGAGCCTAATAAAGCCCCCACCAATATATTTACCCTATATTTATATCTTTCCCTACGGTTGGTTTCACAAATAATTCTGACTAACCCATTGGCCAATTCAATATCATCATCCGAAAGAAAACCTTTGATACCCATCTGGACTCCTGCCACAAAAGAATATATATAGAAAAAATCATCATTCAGCAATTCCAAATTGTCTATGCATATCTTACCATTTTTCATCAAATCATCGAATGCATGTTTCGTATGTTCACATGAATAGCTAAATTCTATATCAATATCTTTATAACATACAGCGTCAAAGTCACCTTTCATCAAACTATTGCAGTCCTCTTTCTGCTTTGCCTGCATCTGTTGGAATTGTTCTTCACTGTCAAATTTCTCCCGTTTGACATAATATTTGAGTACGCGCCGATACTGTTGTGACAAATACGCCTCCTCTTTATCTAATTTATCATATAACTCTTGATAACCCGATAACGTAGGATTCAACAAAAATCCACATATCTGTGCCAAATAATATATGTTTAAGCTTTGTAATTCTTTTTGTATTTCTAACAAGGAAATTCCATCAATCTCTCTGTTATTCTGAGCAATCTCTACACATTCAGATAAACTTGTTCTTATGTTACTATACCTGTACCATTGCCTATACATAGGCGAAAGATAAATAAATAGTTTTTCTATGTCGCACTGGAAACCTAGCCAATTTCTTAACTCTATCAGTTTTCCGAACCCGTCAAAGCCTGTTCTTTCATAAAGACATTGTAAAAGCATATTCCTTTTCAAATCCATACCAGGTACTGTATCTATTCTGTCCAATAACCTTTCAAGCACCCGTGCCGGAAGAAATTGTTTTATCTTTCCTTGCTCCAAGCCCTCTTGTATCCGGCGAACTGATGCATCCAACACCTTCTCACCAGATTTCATCCCATTCGCCACGATATCTATATCGAGCACCAATACCTGCTCCTCTGTAAGCTTTTCCATTGCATCGGCAATTTCATCACTCAAGTCATTCTTGCTGTTTTCATTCAGTTTCAGATACAGCTTGACAGCCTCTATGGTTTGTTCCGGATTGCCTTGACACTTTTCTTTTACATAACGTACAAGTTTATCCTTCTGCACCCCTGCCACCGTGGAAAATTTATGATAGTCTGCACATTTATCAAATCCTGCCACCTTCGCCGCAAGTTCAATATATTTATACTGAGGTTTCCCACGGAATACATCTTCCGCCAAGATATCGACTGCAAGCCAGGAACCAAAGAGACACAGGTTGTCCGACGTATAATCTTCCTGCAAAATATTGTCTTTTCCGTTCATCCGTTCACAGAGCAATCCAATTTTCGGTTCAATGCTTTCGCGCACCGACTCAATATAGCCCAAAGCAAAAAGAAGCGCATTTCTCCAATAAGGCTTGTATGCAATTCTTTCAATATTGCATATCGCGTCCTCATCGCTTTTACCTTTTACCAAATCAGTCCCCGCAAAATACTCCTGCATGGAACGGATTGTGAAACTGTAGAGCCCCTCCTTGTTTTCATTTAAGAAGCAGATTCTTTGTGTGATGGTCATCAGGAATGCATTCTCTTTTTCCTTTTCCTCAGCTCCTGCCTCGTAATCATCATCTCGCTTTTCTTCTATATAATCATTTATCAGCTTCCGCAGTTCATCCGTGCTTATCTCTGCAGATGCGTTCTCTGCCTTTTCAGATTCCCTCTGCAAACGGTGCCCGATGAGATAGTGTAAATCCTGCAACCAACCCGTATTATCGTTGAGCGTCGCCACCACATTCTTCTGCTTTTCCCTTTTGACAATCGTGTCATAATATTGGCTAAATAACGAATATCTATCATGGGGCGGTTTCCCGCCGCTTTTTACAAGAATGGCAATAATCGTAATCTGCAACGGCGTCTTCATCAGCCTACTTGTAATCTCATCTTCAAGGGCTTCATACATGATACGGATATATTCTTTCCGCCGCTCCGCCTGTTCTTCCATGACAGCAAACAACTTCCCGATATAAATCTGGCTGTCCTCCTTGGACAGTTCCGCCACTTCCATATGCGTATACTTTTCTTCATCGAAATCATTGTTATAACCCTCTTCCCTGGTCGTGCCTATAACCATGCAGTCGCATTGCGTCTGCCTCAGTTCTATTGCAATAAACACACGAATCTGTATAAGCACTTCCTGTCGGTTGGAGGATTCCGGTACTTCATCCAACCCATCGAAGAAAAAAATCCAAGCCTGTTCTTTCAACATCTTCCGAAGTATATTAACAGACAGCGCGCTTCCCTCATGCTTACCGATTCGTTCCCTCATATACTGCAAGATGGAGATGTTTTCATCCTCCCCTTTTCTCTTTATCCATGCGGCATACTCGCGTAACGCTACTTTAAACGGGATTCTGACCCGGTTAATCCGGTATCCATAACTTCTGTTAAACTCCTTTAAAAATCTATCAACCGTCTTGTCCTGGTACCCTAATGCTTTTAAGTTATGCGCCCGGTATATCTGCGCAATAAACTGGCTGATTGTACTTTTCCCCTTGCCAGGGCCGCCCAACAACACAAAATTTTCATCTATACACAGTTCATCACTACCCGCTGCCTTTTTATAACCCAGAATCTCATTGCCCAATGAAAATACATATTTGGCAAACTTCACTTTCTCCCCTTGTCTCCGGTTAATAGCATCAATATCCACGCATACCTTTTCAATCGGTATTTTGTTCTCTGCCATGGAGCCTGCCTGCTCTAACCTGGGATACATCTCTTCCTCAAACTCACAGAGTAAATACTTCTTCAACATATTAGTATAATCCATCTCATCCTCCTCCAACATCTTGATAAGCAAATCCCCGGGCAGAATCGTAGCCGCATAGCTTATAGCCACATCCCGGTTATTGTCTAACATCGCGCATATTTCATCGTAGCCTCTCACATAGAAATGCTCGATAATATCATTATGCTCTTTCACATATGCCTCAATCTTATCCTTCACGCCCGTATCTTTTACAGGCGTAAGCACAACATTGGTATAGAAAAGATAGTTGTCTGGTATATAATCTGTTTCTTTCTCCCTGAAACGCCGAAGCTCACTGTCAATCTCCTTGACAAGCCACCTGTAATCGTCTTCTTTCGACGTAACATATTTATACTTTACCTGCCCAAAAGTCCTGCCCTCAAAAGCAACGCCCGCCTGGTCTTTGATTGTCCCCTCAAAGGTAAACTCCCTCTGTCCGTCAGGCCCTGTGCCATATTGACTGCACCGCACCCCGAACATCCTCTCATTCAGGCTTCTCACCATAAGCTCAAACGAGTCCGTATCCATTTTGCTAAAGTCGTATCTCATGCCTTTTCTCCTCTTTAAACAATTGTCATGTATTATATATGAAGCATCTGTTTTTCTGTTGTCCGGAACTGCAATTTCTTATCGGCCAAGAGAAAATTCGCCATACTTCTACAATATTTGGCCACAAATATAGTTTACCATACTATTCCACTAAATCCTATAAAAAATCAAATTCCCCGGTTCACAAGAGCATACACTCCTGCAAACCGGGGAAACCCTTTTAAAACAAATCCCTTATCTCTCCTAAATCACCCGAAACTCCTTCCACTTCCCGGACTTCTGGCGCACAAAGAAAATAACCGCCCGTACAATCCAGTCCATGACCATCGCCAATGCAATGCCGATTACACCCATCCGGAACACGATTCCAAACAGATACGAGAAAAGAAGTCTCGCGACAATCGTGGAACCGATTGCGACATACATCGTGAATTTCACGTCCCCTGCCGCCCGCAGCCCGTTGCTGAGCGCGCCGGAGAAAGGAAAGGCAACCGCATTAAACACATTGTGGATAAGCACTAACCAGATGACAAGCTGTTTTGTCTCTGGCTCCAGGGCATAGAATTTTAACAGAAACGGCGTGGCAAGAAAAATAAGCAGATTCCATGCAGAGGAAAATAAAAGGGTTATCCTTGTCAGCTTCTTAAAATAATCATCCGCTGCTTCTGTATCCCCGTTCCCCATGCACTGTCCAATCACCGTGATAAATACAGGCCCCATGGCAACGCCCGCCAGGGCCGCCAAAGACCAGACGCTTTGCGCCACACCGTTTGCCGCAATCTGATATGTGCCAAAAAGAGCCACAATACTGCTCAGCATCACTTTGACCAACTGGAAAATACCGTTCTCCATCCCATTGGGAACCGCAATATTCAGGATATTTTTCATCAGCCCGCCGTTCCACTGGAAAATCCATTTTCTCCGGTAAACCACCTCATTTTTCCCCTGGAAACAAAGCACCGTAACCGCCACCGCCGAAAATACCCGGGCAATGAGGGACGGATAAGCCACCCCTGCAACGCCTGCATGCAGTATGAAGACGCCAATCAGGTTGCCGACTACATTGATGACATTGGATATGACAGACAGATACATCGTCACATTCGTTTTCCCAAGACTACGGTACACCGCGGCGCCGGAGTTGTAAATGGCAAGCGCCGGATAGGAGTAGGCCGAAATTCTTAAGTATGTAACGCATGCCTGCATCACGGAATCTTCCACTCTCCCGAACATCAGACGCAATATCCGTTCATTCCCTACCAATACCGCCGCCGATATCACAACGGAAAAGGCCGTAGAAAAAAGCAAGAGCTGACTGGCCGATTCCCCCGCCGCGTCTTGCGCTTTTCTTCCGATATACTGGCTGATAACAACCGCACCGCCGGAGGCAAGTGCGGTAAAAAGATAAATAAACACCGTATTGAACTGATTCACTAAAGAAACCCCGGATACCGCCGCCTCTCCCACGTAACTTATCACCAGGGTATCCGCCATCCCCACAAGCATAACCAATAACTGTTCCATGAAAAGTGGGACAATCATCTTCCTTAAATCCTGGTTTGAAAATATTTCTGTTCCCTGTCTCATAACTGACCTCTCCCTTTGCTTTTTCATGCTCCGTTTAAACATACCTCTTATTCACACTCGTTCCACCATAACTTCCTATTAAAACAGAAACAGGTGCAGAACGAAAGCGGAACGCATTTCTTTTCTACACCTATATTGTAAAATCAATCTTAAGTTATATCAAATACTTGCTTTTTATATATTGCTTATGCCTGAAAGGCATTTAATATGGTCGATAAATTTGGTCACGGCAAAACAAAACGGCTGTTGCTTCTTCCATGCCAATACACAGCTTGCCGTCAGCTCCGGCTCCAAAGGGCGGTATGTTATTTTCTCTTTATCCCAGAAAGGCACTGCCCCTTCTAATGTAACGGAATATCCTAACCCCTCCTGAACCATGACGGCCCCATTGGTGCTCAGATTACTCGTAAAAAGGATTTGCACATCCTGAAACATCTCTCCAAACCAACTCGAGACTTCGTTCTGTACATTTAGCCTTCTTGGAAGAATCAGCGGCACGCCTGCCAAGTCCTGGGCGCATACAGACTCTTTTTGGGCAAGCGGGCTGTCAGGGCGCATTAGGACAACCCAACGCTCTTTTTGGCTTAGACGGATAAAATCAAATTTCTCAATATCAATCGGCTCCAACAATAAACCGACATCCGCCAATCCCTTCTCCATCTGCTCTTTTACCAAATCGGCATTTGCCGTATATAAATCGAAAGTAACCATAGGATACTTCTTATGGAACGATGAAATAATTTCCGATAAGCGCTGCACCGCAGCCATCTCACCGCTGCCAATCACGATTCTGCCCTCGACTAATTTATCCTGTTCAGTCAACTCTCTTTCTGTCCTATCCACAAGCGACAGTATCTCCTCCGCGCGCCGCCTTAACAATATTCCTTCATTCGTGAGGGTGATTTTCCGCGCACCTCTGTGGAATAACTTTACCCCCACCTCTTCTTCCAACTGCAACAATTGCCTGCTCAGCGTGGGCTGCGTAATATGCAGGACTTCCGCCGCACGGTTGATACTCTCCTCCATGGCAACGGTAAGAAAATATCGTAGCACCCTTATTTCCATCTGAACCTCCCCTTTAGCCACCATTTCTACTATAATTCATCATACCGGATATCCGCCCGGAAAACAATATTGGCTTGTTGTAGAAAACATTGATTTACAGGCGCGTTGGCTGTATAATAAAGACAGTCGCATGAAATTCCTTATGGAAAGAATTGCACAAATTTATAAACTGAAAGATGATAAGGAGGTATGCATATGCAGGAAATCACCAAAATCCGTTCCAAAAACCATCCCAATGTCACACTGAAAGCAATTCCCGGACATTTTGTGACACCCAACTCCCACATCAATTATTTTCTGGACATGACTACGTTGAAGACAAGGCTGAGCGAAGCGTCCACCGCGGCCAAGGAGCTGAGCAGACAGATTGTGGCATCCATGGTAGTTGACACCATCGTCTGCATAGACGGCTGTGAGATTATCGGTGCATTCCTGGCGGAAGAACTGACCAGGGCAGGTATTTATTCCCGCAATGCACACCAGACAATCTATATTGTTACACCGGAGTACTCCGCGTCGGGCCAGATGTTGTTCCGTGACAACTATCTTCCTATGATTAAGGACAAGAACATCCTTCTCCTGTTAGCCAGCGCGACGACAGGACGTACCGTCACGAAAGCGGTTCAGACGCTTACATATTATGGCGCAACGATAAGCGGCGTCAGCGCAGTGTTCAGCGCTGCCAACAGCGTTATGGGCATTCCCATCAATGCACTGTTCAGCACGGCGGATATCCCGGATTACAAGACTTACAGTTCTGAGGAATGCGCGCTGTGCAAGGATAAGAAGCCCATTGACGCATTCGCCAATGCATTCGGATACTCCACTATCCATCCATAAGAAGGCGCACCATACAACATAGTGGGTTTTCTGGAAAATTGACGCTAAATTTTACGATAATGGAAGCGGCATATCCCCTGCTGTATTGTCCGGAATTATCTAAGTTACCCGGAGATTACTGCTTACAGGGATATGCTGCTTTTTATACAAATCAGACAGGACGGTATATATCCATGGAACAGGACATCACAATCAAGAAGAAACCGAAACACAGCAAAGAAAACATCCATGTCACTTTCAATATGGCATGGCCCTCTATTGTGGAATCTTTCTTTGTCGCCTTCGCCGGGTTGGTGGATTCGCTTATGGTCAGTTCTTTAGGCTCCTATGCGGTTGCCGCCGTAGGGCTTACGACACAGCCGAAATTCATCGGGCTGTCCCTTTTCTTCGCGTTGAACGTGGCAATCTCAGCGTTAGTGGCCAGACGGCGCGGAGAGGAAAACCCGGAAGAGGCAAACCGCATACTCAGCACAGCCATTCTGTTTATCGTCCTGTCCGCGGCGGCGCTCAGCGTCCTTTTCGTGGCGCTGGCAAGCCCGATTATACATATGTGCGGTTCCACGCCGGAAACCCACGACAGCGCGGTGGCATATTTCAGGATTATCATGGGCGGCATGATTTTCAACTGCATCCAGATGGGAATCAATTCTGCCCAGAGAGGCGCGGGCAACACGAAAATCACCATGCGCACCAACGTGACCTCCAACACGGTTAACATTATCTTTAATTACCTGTTGATTAACGGGCACTTTGGCTTCCCCGCCCTGGGGATACACGGTGCGGCGCTGGCAACCGTCCTAGGGACGGTGGTTGCCTCGGTTATGAGCGTCCTTTCCATCTTTAAGCCCGACGGCTTTATCAGCCTTCCGTACATTATGAAAAACAAGGTTTTTCCTGCCTTAAACTGCTTCTTCCATCTGGTAAAGGTTGGCTACAGCGTTTTCTTTGAACAGCTTCTGATGCGAATCGGCTTTATGCTGACCGCAATTATGGCCGCCAAACAGGGAACCGACGCTATGGCAGCCCACCAGGTAGGCATGAACATCATGGGCCTCTCCTTCTCCTTCGGGGACGGCTTACAAGCGGCGGCGGTGGCGCTTATCGGAAGAAGCCTGGGCGCCGGGGACGAGGAACTGGCCAAGGAATACGGGCGCATATGCCGGTTGTTCGGCGGCGTGATTTCCGTCTGTCTGGCAGTCGTCTACTTCTTTGGCGCCGGACCGCTTATGAGTCTTTTCTTCGAGGAAAGCCATATTGTCGCAATCGGTGTGAACATTATGCGTGTCATCATCTTCGTTGTTGTCTTCCAAATCAGCCAGGTTGTATATATGGGCTGCCTGCGGGGCGCCGGGGACACTTTCTATACCGCGGTCGCTTCCACCATCAGCGTCACTTTTATCCGTACCATCGGCTCCGTCCTAGGCGGTTACGTGCTCGGTCTTGGCATCGTCGGCATCTGGCTGGGCGTCCTGGCAGACCAGATTTCGCGTTTTCTTTTTGCTTCAACGCGGTTTAAGAAAGGGAAATGGACACAGATTAAAATATAACTTCCAATTCCGATTAGGATGTCAAAAGAAAGTACGGATAAGCTATGATAAACAGGCTGCTTAGCATCATCTACATTTTAATGAACAAGGGCACTGTCACCGCGGCAGAACTGGCTGAGCGGTTCGAAGTATCGGTGCGGACTATCTACCGCGATATCGAATCCTTAAGCATGGCGGGGATTCCGGTCTACACCACGAAAGGAAGAAACGGCGGCATACAGCTGACGGAGCAGTTCGTCCTCAACAAAATGCTGGTCTCCAAGAAAGAGCAGCAGCAGATTCTTGCCGCTCTGTACAGCCTGAAAGAGACAGGGGCCCAGGAGGAAGAGGCAATTCTGGGAAAGCTCGGAGATTTCTTTATGGAAAAACCCGAAAGTTGGGTTGCCATCGACTTTTCTGACTGGAGCGGGACACGGAAAGAACTTTTTAACCAAATCCGGGATGCCATCTTAAACCGCCATGTCATGCGGTTCGACTATTACGGTCAATACGGGGGTATGACCCATCGCTGTGTGGAACCGATACAACTTCTTTTTAAGGAATACACTTGGTATGTGCGCGCCTACTGCCGCACAAAGCAGGATATGCGGCTCTTTAAAGTGATGCGGATGAAAAGGATTGAAGTGCTCGATGAAACTTTTCCGCCCAAAAATGCGCTGTTGCTCAGACAGGCGCCGGAAGATATCAGGCTCATGGAAAGCTCATGCCAAAACACAGGCCCATGTATGGAACAAACGCCTGTCCATGAAGTGCCTCCCTCAGCAGACAACAATGCACCCATCCTCTGCTCACTGCGGATATGGATAGACCGGAAAGAAGCATACCGTGTCT
The DNA here is from genome assembly GCA_947172645.1 of uncultured Lachnospiraceae bacterium. Classification (GTDB taxonomy): domain Bacteria; phylum Bacillota; class Clostridia; order Lachnospirales; family Lachnospiraceae; genus UBA3282. The sequence continues at coordinate 70,433 of CAMWBY010000013.1, forward strand.
ACGACCGTTTCGAGGAAGAAGAGATTACGGTACTTCCCGACGGAAACTTCGAGGTCTGTCTGCCATGCCATATGGACGACTGGGTTTACGGCATGGTGCTGTCTTTCGGTCCTTCGGCGAAAGTGTTGTCGCCGAAATGGCTGCAGGCGGAAATAAAACAGCGTATTGACGCCATGGGCAGATTATATGAATAAAGCCGCATGCCGGTTCATATACCAAAATTTTACCTGAAATATTTGAATCCATATTAGGCCGGTTGGCAGGATAGTGATACAGAAAGGCAGAAAAGAGATATTTTTCCCATATAGGCTGCACTATAATTATACTTGCAAAGGTGAAAAGCCGATGGCAGAATGGAGGAGCCGATATGTTGAAGTTTAAAATCCTGGATATGAATAATTTTCTGAATACTGTCAATGCCTGTAAAGGAGAAGTGCTTATGCGCTATCCCGAAGGCGGCAAAGTAAATATCAGAGGACAATACCGGATACAGAATATCTTACGCAAACAATTTAGCGAGAACAAGAACTGCCTGCCAATCGTCCTGGAGTGCCCTGACTCCAAGGATTACATGAGCTTAGTGTCTTACTATGCCGGGGATTGCTGACAGTTTTGTTAATATCACCATAGGGCTGGCTTTCTTGTTTGCCAGCCCACCCTTTTAATGCGCAGGCCCATGTATGGAACTTTGCTGCTGATGCAGCGCGCAGGCCGCGCGGCCAGCAGGGGGAAGAAATCTTCCCTGCTTAATTAGGAAACCGACGAAGAAAGGATACCATATGCACTACAAAAATATTGTTTTTGACATCGACGGCACGCTGTTAGATACAGAATATGCCGTTCTGCATTCTATGCAGGATACTCTGGCAAACCTCTGGGGGAAAGAATACCCGATTGAGGAATTGAAATTTGCCTTGGGAATTACCGGGGTTGACGCGTTGCAACAGCTTGGTATAGAAGACATTCCCCAAACCATAGACCTCTGGAATGAAACGATGGTGAAATATGCGGATACCGTAACTCTTTTCCCTGGGATAAAAGAATTGTTGGAGAGCCTGTCAGAATTGGGTTGTAGCATAGGCATTGTAACCTCCAGAATACGGTCAGAATTTGAAAAAGAATTTTACCGGCTTGGCATTCTTCCTTATTTTCAAACCGTCGTCTGTGCAGACGATACCGAAAAACATAAACCGGACGCTGCGCCTCTCCTTAAATATATGGAACTGTCCGGGGCAGACAGGCAGGCGACCCTTTATGTGGGGGACAGTCAATATGACGGCCAGTGTGCGGAAAATGCAGGGATTGACTTTGCCTTAGCCGTATGGGGCAGCCACAGCCGGACAGTAAAAGCGAAGTATTACCTGGAGGAGCCGGACAATTTGCTGTCTGTTGTTTAATGGTATATTTTTTAATGAAAATATTTTTATATGACACACTGATGTCATATTATGCCTGCTATAGTAATCCAAAAAACAGGAGGATTACACTATGGATATGAAATCAGAAATGAAAATTTGTCAAAGCTGCGGAATGCCTATGCAGGAGGACCAATACGGCACAAACCAGGACGGAAGCAAAAACGACACTTACTGCTGCTACTGCTACAAGGACGGCGCTTTTACCCAAGACTGCTCTCTGGAAGAGATGGTGAACTTCTGCGCCCCCTTTGAGGTTGAAGGAGGCCGCTGCAAAACCCTTGACGAGGCGAAGGCTGCACTGATGCAGTATTTCCCTACACTGGCACGGTGGAAAGCGTAATATATCTGACAAAAACGGCGTGATTTCGGTTGCGCCGTTTTCGGCTGTATGCAATAAATCTTACATCATTATGAAACCGTATCGAAATGACAACGTTTCTTAATCTCCATAACCGCAAACTTCCCTGAAGTAGCCGCCGCAGGAAGTCCTCCGTTTGTGGTGAGCCACTGGCTGGCCAGAAAAACATTCGCAAGACCTTTTATGCTGTTTTTTGCAGTCAGGCTTTTATATCCTTTTTGTTCAAAGAAGCTCATGAAGGAGCCTTTATAGGCACCGCACCATTTGCTTAAAGTCATAGGCGAATATGTGTCAAGCAAAATCAGTCTGTCGCGAAGCCCCGGATAATGTTGTTCGATGCGTGTCCTGACCTCCTCTGCAATCCTTTCCTTCTGTGCGCAGTATTCTTCCTTCTTCCCATAGATTTTACACCAATATGCATAGTCCGCTTCATCCTGCCGGATGTTACACTGGATAACGCGCCTGTCCTTTGGAAAAAGCGTCCTGTCATAATCATAAATCCTCACGCTCAGATAATCAATTTCCTGTTCCCCCACGTTAAATTTTTCACAGGGAAAAACAATAGAACCGCCTCCGATTCCATAGTCCTCCTCCCCATCTATCCCAAAGGAGACATGAAATGTAGAAAATACCCGGTAGCCTGCTTTGTCCCCATACATCTTCCTGAGATTTCTGTCCATGTACTTTCGTTCAAGTAACTGTCCAAACGTTACCGCGGGGTCCACTGCGCATATCACAAAATCACAATTCACCGTGCTTCCATCTGCAAAAAGTATCCTCTGCGCTTTTTCATGGCTCACCTCAATTTTCTCAGCCGCCATACCCGTACAGAGCTTTCCTCCAAGTTCTTGAAATCTCTTAGTGATACGCTGTGCCATACCCACCGAACCGCCCATGGGAATTGCAGCATTGGCTCCCGTATAAAACCCATAGGAAGAAATCAACGCCACCGCTTTACAGGATACATCCAAATACCGCCGCATCATTTCCCGGATATAGGGATTATGAAAGCGTCCCGCCAAGTCCTCTATCGTATCCTTCCCGTACTCTTTGACGACTTTCCCCATTTCGGACATGCTCATGCCAAATCTTATGTACTCCGCCAGGTTCATCTGTGCCAAAGACTTTTCGCATGGCACCCTGACAGACTCCGCCATCCTCACGCTGTCAAAAAATCGATTGATTTCCTCCCTATCCTCCGGCGCAACCGCAAGAAATTCCTGCCTTGCTTTCTCAATGTCACACCAAAAATGCAAGGCCATACCGTCCGCCTCCAGACAGTAAAAACAGGGTTCATAATATAATTCTATACCATCATCAATCATACCTGTCGTGCGCCAGATTTGATACAAATCATCCTTTGGATTACAGCCCGTCAGCCAGTGGATACAATTGTCGATATGATATCCGCGGCGGTTCCATCCTGTACATTCCCCTCCGGGAAACGTATTTTTCTCATAGAGCGTCACATCATATCCATCCAGCAATGCATAAATCCCTGCCGTAAGTCCTGCAATACCACCACCGATGACGATAATCTTCTTCATTGTCCAACATGCCTCCTATATAACAGAAGACTACCGCAGGCAGATTACCTCTGTCCCACGGCAGTCTTTTACTGTTCTCTTCTATATTCTGGTAAATGTCATATCCCCAGGCTTACTCAGCCGTTACCTCTTCCGTATACTTTACGCCAAGCTCAGAGATTGTCCCGTCCGCCAGCTTTGCCTCGATGGCCTTGTTAATCATGTCAAGCAGCGCCGTATTGCCTTTCTGTACTGCAATCGCATATTCCTCAGACTCAAAAGCTGCGGAATCCTCAACGATTTTCAAGCCTTCGTTATCGCTGACATATTTCTGAGCGGTTGCGGAGTCGATTACGACTACGTCGCACTTACCGTTTACAAGCTCCATGACAGCTTCGGTGCCCTTCTTGAATGCCTCATAAGGATAACCCATATCCTTGACGCACACCTCGCCGGTATAGCCCTGTACGACACAAATCTTCTTGTCCGCCATATCCGCCGCTGCCGCAATGTCAGAGTCTTCTTTGACAATCATAACCTGTGTCGCGGTATAGTAAGGTGTGGAAAAATCAACCGCCTCCAACCTCTCTTCCGTAACAGTCATACCTGCGATAACCGCATCAATCTGACCGTTCTGCAGTGCGATAAGCAGGGAATCAAATTCCATGTTCTCAACTGCTGCCGTCATGCCGTTCTCTTCCGCAATCTGTTTTGCAATCGCCATATCGATGCCGTCATACTGGTCGATAACGCCTGTGCCTGCCACAAACTCAAAAGGAGGGAACTCTGCGTTCGTACCGAAAGTGATAACGCCCTCTGTCTTCGTAGCTGCCCCTGACTGCTCCGCCTCCGCCGTAGCGTCTTCTGCGCCATCAGCCTCTGTAGCCTCCGCTTCGTCTTCCGCCTCTGTGGGTGCGGCTGCTTCTGTTTCATCCGCTGCCGTATCCTCTGCAGCTGCTTCTGTCTCTGTGTTTGCAGCGTCTGTTGTCGTATCCGCACTGTTTCCACACGCTGCAAGCGTGGAAACCATCATAGCCATGGTAAGTACAAGTGCGGCTGCCTTTGTTGCTTTTTTCATAATTATCTCCTCCTAATAAATATATAAAATATAGATTGTGTACCGGGACTGCCTGCAAGCCATGCAGTTCCGTATATCTGAAACCAACTTACCTGCCTTGTCGCAGGAAGCCGGCCTGATATCTTGATGATGCTCTATTAAAGGACCTTGCTCAAGAATAGCTTCGTCCTCTCATTCTTCGGATTGCTGAACACCTCTTCCGGCGTACCGCTCTCCATCACCTGCCCCTGGTCGATAAAAAGCACCCTGGACGCCACTTCCCTGGCAAACCCCATCTCATGGGTGACAATCACCATCGTCATGCCTGACCTGGCAAGGTCTTTCATGACATCCAAAACCTCGCCCACCATCTCCGGGTCCAGCGCCGAAGTCGGCTCGTCGAACAGCATAATCTCCGGATTCATGGCAAGCGCCCTGGCAATGGCCACACGCTGCTGCTGGCCGCCGGAAAGCTGCGCCGGATAGGCGTCCGCCTTCTCGGACAGGTTAACCCGCTCCAATAACTCCTGTCCCTTCTTGACCGCCTCCTGCTTCGTCATCTTCTTAAGAAGCACCGGGGCAAGCGTGATATTATCCATGATAGTCAGATGGGGAAACAAGTTAAACTGTTGGAACACCATCCCCATTTTCTGCCTGACTTCGTTCACATTCACTTTCGGCGCGTTAATCTGCTGGTCGTCCACATAGATTTCACCCTCTGTCGCTTCCTCGAGCAGATTAAGACACCTTAAAAAAGTACTTTTACCGGAACCGGAAGGGCCAATCACAACCACAACTTCACCCGGTGAAATATGTTCGTCTATTCCGTCAAGGACTGTCAGGTCACCAAATTTTTTATGTAAATTCTTCACTTTAATCATAAGTGTCCCTCCATACTAACCACCACGATTCCGCTCTGCGGAATCTCAAAGCTGTGCGGAGAATGCCGTATTTTAGGCATTCTCCTGTGTGAGATGGAGTTGCAAAGCAACTCCTAGAACTTCTTCGCGAAGCAGCCTATGCTGCGAGTGATTAGAAGTTCTTCTCACGCTATTACCTGATATCGGACTTCCTCAGCGCTTTCTCCACTCTGCCGAGAAGCAGCGTCAGTATCTTAATCAGCACATAATAAATTACCGCCGTGCCGATTAGCGGCATAAATGCAAGGAAAGTGGCGCTCTTTATAAAATCGCCCGCCTTCTGGATATCCATCAGCCCAACGTAGCCCACAATAGCGGTCTCCTTGACAAGCACGATAAACTCATTGCACAGCGCCGGAAAAATGTTCTTCACTGCCTGGGGAATCACAATCCTCGTCATTGTCTGGAACCCATTGAGCCCAAGAGACCTGCCCGCCTCAACCTGCCCATGGTTGACTGAGAGGATACCGCCCCTGATAATCTCGGATACATAGGCTCCCGAATTAATACCAAATGCAATCGCCGCAATAATCCATTTATCAAGATTGACCGTGGCAAAAATTACAAAATAAATAATCATCAACTGCGTAACCGAAGGGGTACCCCGTATCACATCTGTATAAATCCCACCGATTATCTTAGGCAGCTTCTTCTTGGACAGATTACACATGGCAATCAGCATACCAATCAAAATACCGATAAACACTGCCAGAAGTGAAATCTTAATGGTAACGCCGATACCGTCGAGCAACAGTTTATAACGGTCTTCCCTGATAAAACATTTATAAAATTCATCAGAGAACTTGGTAAACCATTCCTGAATCCCTGTCATTTGTTTTCATCCTTTCTTAGCCGTATCTGTATGCGCCGGAATGTTTATAACGCTGTGCATACTCTGCATATATATGCACTCCCATTCCCGACTCGCATTATAACACAAAGAATGGCGATTGAAAAGTACTATTGTATAATTGGCTGTAATTGCATCATTATTGCATCATTTTATCTGCTTGTCTTGCCATTTCCTTACCGCCATGCCATACTGAATTGAAATAACTGGAAAAAAGTCAAATTATGTCTTGCCAATTCCTGGCAATATTTTGGCAGGAATGATGATACCCTCGGCAATTAGAGGATATACTATAAGGCAACAAATTATAATTTGCAGGTCATAGAAAGGAATGAGGAATATTATGAGAAAAGTGACATGTAAAACAACACCGAACAGAAACCGCCGTTTCTGTACTTTACTGCTGTGCACCGCACTCGCCTGCACGGCATGTGGCGCAGATAATGACCAGGAACCTGCGCAGGATATCACGCAGGAAAACACGCAGACGCAAGCGCCGGATACCGTTGACGATAACCAGGCATCCCAGGCAGAAGACGATGCCCAAACCGAAAACGGCGGACAGTCCGATGAGACAGACAACCAAGCCGCCGGCGCCGATGCCTCCGCCCCTGACATAACAGTCAGTCCTAACGAGACAAACATCACAATCGACATGTCCACAGACACGGAGGAAATCACTGCCGACGACGGCACCGTACTTCTCACGAAAAGTTATTCATACCCTGTTATCACGATAGAAGGAAACAATGAGGCTGCGGAAAAAATCAACGCTGACATCCTCTCCCGTGTGGAATCTTTCCGCGCCAACAAGGAATCGGAAGAATGGGCAAAAGAAGGTTATGTCTCCTCGCAGGACTCGGAATACGATTTCATTCCCTATATGGAAGATATAGCCTTCGGCATCCAAAGAGCTGACAGTAATGTCATTTCCTTTGTGGAAACATCCTATTCCTTCACGGGAGGAGCCCACGGCAACTACGGCTCCGGGGGGATTAATTTTAATACCAAGACAGGGGATATCATCGCCTTTTCCGACCTGAGTGACGACGCCGTCGCTTTCCACGAAGACACCCTCGCCTACAACCAGGAACTTGCCAAAACAGAAGCTTATCAGGAGCGCATGTTCTCCTCGGATTTCCTCTCCCCCGATTCATTGGAATCCGTGTTGTATGCCGATGGCAAATGGTACCTTTCCACCGAGGGACTGGTTTTCATAAGCAACCCTTATGAACTTGGCCCCTACGCGGCAGGCATGATTGAATTTGTCATTCCCTACAGCGACCTGGCGGACATGGGATTTAAGGACTCCTTCGCCTACACAGACAGATTGATTCAAAGACTGCAGGAAGATGTAACATATCACTCCGACTTAAACGGTGACGGAACAGAGGACGACATCAGCATCCATGTTGAGAATACCGAAAATCCGGAGGGCAGCTTTGTTGCTGTGCCCTATCTTACTATCAATGGCAAAGAATTTATCGGAAATGGTGAAGACGCCCTGCAAGAACTGACCGAAGGCATCGGCGAGAATTATTCCTGGCCGCTGCTGTCCCTGTATGACCTCAACGTGGAAGACCAGTATACCGACCTGGTATTCTTGTCAGACATCCTCATTGAGAACCAGCATAGCACTTACAGCTATTTCTACCGTTATATGGAAGACGGCTCCCTCGTCTATCTGGGAAAGGCACAGGGCGATGCGAATGACCCTCTGATGACAGTTGAGTTTGTGGAGTGATGCTTTCAGGTCAGCGCCGTCCTCTTCAATTCTCCCACTACCTCCGCCAGTTCCTTCTCGTCAGAGATAAAAAGCCTGGCGGAGGCTTCCAATGCAACGTCCGTCACCTGGTTCTGCTTAAGAAAATGAACGTTCTCCCCGTCAAGGCGGTTCATCTTGCAGGCGTTCACCGCCTCGTTGATTCCGTTAAAATAACGCATCAACTCGTCAAACCGCCGTATCCTGTCGATGACACCTTTCCCGTACTCCTGTCTTTCCAGGCTACAGACAGCAATCGCCTGCATAGACAGTTTCAGCTCGCCAGTGATATCCGACGCCTCCATCAATACATCCGGCCGCTTCTTCAGAACGCCCAGGAAATATTCTTTCGCCCCATCCAGGTCCCCCTCTGCAAAATACGCAGAGAGCCGTTCCTTCATCTGCCTTGTCTCATATTTCTCAGTGGTCATGCCCACTTTGCATTCATATACTTTAAGCCCCTTCACCTCCGTCCAGACCAGGAGAAGAAATTCTGAGATAAAACCAAAGACACGCTTATGGTAATCGTCATAGCCGCTGGCGTCGATTTTCTTTTCTACTTCCGCAAAAATCGAAAAAAGCCACGCGGCATACTCGTCGTACAATTCTTTGGAAGCTACCATCATATTGCCAAAATAAGTGCCGTTGCCATGTACCAGACGTTCGAAGGTATCATAATACTCCGGATACATCCGCCGGATGACCTCCCCGGTCGTAACCAGGTCAAAAATATTGTAATCGCTTGCGTATCCGTCAAAATAAGAAAAGTTTAGTTTAAGCTTCTTGGACACAATCATATCGTACTCTTCCAGAATAGACAGATAGTCCTTTTCGCTAAAAATCCTGCCTTCTTCCGTGCAGAAATACCTCCTGTAATGGCATATGCCCACATAGTCCGTGGTACGCACATTTTTCCACACCCAGTACACCCCTGTCAGTTCCCCGTAATAGCAGTTTTTGTCCGAAATATTGTCCCCCGTATCATCGCCCGCATATCCGTAGTCTTCGCCGGCTGCCCGTCCCACATGCAGCGGCATATAGATTGGGTCTTTCGGCTGCTCGAATTTCTTATGCGTCATTGTAAAAATCGTAACTGACATATGTGTCATCCTCATTTCTGTCCAAACCAGTTTCCAAGAATTAATTCCTATGATTAGGGTGTCAAAAGGTGCTGTCATAAAATTTCAATGGCAGATTACACAAAATATTCACGAAGCTGTCCTTTGCAACTTATAAAATGCACCTTTTGACACCCTAATCTCCCTATTAAAAAAGCGACATCTGCTCATATCCTTTATTCTCCGGAAACTCCTGAAGAAATGCAAAGTTCTGCCCTATATCGCTCACAATCCGATGTTCTTCACAAAAGTCATAGAAATACCGCATCAGTTCATCCGAGTTTTCGCTCGGAATCTCATAGGCATACCCGAACTTCTTATGGTATTTCTCGTGCAGCCCGGGAAAATATTTATCCAGGGCGGCATAGAAATATTCCCTGTCGCCTCTCCTGAGCGTCAGGCCCATACCGAAACAGATAATCCCATGCACGCCCGCATCCCTGCAATATTCCAATATGCCCTGAATATTTTCCCGGGTGTCGTTGATATAAGGAAGAACCGGAGACAGCCATACCACTGTGGGAATGCCATGCTCCCGCATAATCTGTAATACCTCATAACGCCTTTTGGTCGTACAGACCTTCGGCTCCACAATCCGGCACAGCTCTTCATCGTAAGTCGTGAGCGTCATCTGCACCACGCATTTCGCCTTGCGGTTAATGCTTGTAAGCAAGTCCAAATCGCGGAGAATCCTGTCTGATTTGGTCTGTACCGTCACGCCGAAGCCATATGCGTCAATCAGTTCCAGGCATCTTCTTGTAAGCCCAAGCTCTTCCTCGCAGTGCATATACGAGTCGCACATGGCCCCCGTTCCAATCATGCACTTTTTCCGCTTGGAGCGCAGCGCCTTCTCCAACAGCCAGGGCGCATTGCGTTTCACCTCTATATCTTCAAACGCATGGGTAAACTGGTAACACGCACTGCGGCTGTCACAGTAGATGCAGCCATGCGTGCATCCCCGATACAGATTCATGCCATTATGGGAAGATAATATGGCCTTGGCGTCAACAAAATGCATCCTGTCCCTTTCCTCTTTTTCCTAATGTGTCCTTTACTAATTGCCCTGCAATCTCTTCTCGCACAGCTTGATACAGTGCAGACAGGTAGGCACGATATAAGCGCAGGCAGAAAGCCATGCCGCCTGGTCCGCAAAACATATCGCCGTAAATCCAAACAGCGGCACGAAACACAGGCTGACCACGCATCTTGCCACCATCTCCAAACCTCCCGCCGCAACTACGCGCCCCGAGAAACCAAGTCCCTGCGTACACATACGGCAGACGTTTAATATCCCCAGGCTCCAATAGAAATATCCCATACACCGCAAGTATTTCGCGGAAGCATCCAGAATCGCCCCATTTTCCCCTGATATGAAAAGGAGCGACAAAGTCCTTCCAAAGAATATGAGCACAAGCCCCGCGAAAGCCCCATAAAATATGCCAATCGCCGTCCCCTGCTTAATCCCTGTCTTAATGCGTTCTATCTTACCTGCGCCCAGGTTCTGGCTGCAAAATACCGAGACGCCCGTTGCAAGCGCATCGAAAGGACACATCGCAAACTGCTTAATCCTCATACCCGCCGTAAAACCGGACACATACACACTTCCCAGGCCGTTATTGGCGGACTGCATCACCATACTGCCGATGGCGGTAATCGAATACTGCAACCCCATAGGAAGCCCCATGGCTAACATCAGTTTCACCGTTCCGCCATCCAGACGGCAATCCTGCCGCTGCAGTCGCAGCACAGGCATCTTCTTGCGCATATAAATATAGCACAGGATGCCGCTTATCGCCTGCGCCATCACCGTCGCCGCAGCCGCGCCCGCACAGCCTAAGCCAAGCGCCACAATGAAAAACAAATCCATGCCGATATTCAGCACGGTGGAAAAGGCAAGAAATATAAAGGGCGTCCTGCTGTCTCCCACGGAGCGGAAAATCCCTGCCATCAGGTTATACAGTAAGTTAAAAGGGATGCCCAGGAAAATAATAAACAGATACTGGTATGCATTGCTGTAGATATCCTCCGGCGTAGACAGAAGGTGCAGAATCTGCGGGCACAGGAGTGCACACAACACCGTCAGCACCACCGCAAAAATCCCCGACAGTACCATGCCGTGAAAAATATCGCTGCGCATCTTGTCATAATCTTTCGCGCCGAAGCTTTTGGCAATGGGAATGCCAAAACCGCAGCACACCCCTATACAGAAGCCAAGCACAAGAAACTGGACGCTGCTTGACGCGCCCACCCCTGCCAGTGCATCCGCTCCCAGAATCCGCCCTACGATGGCGGCGTCTATAATATTATAAGTCTGCTGCAATAAGTTCCCAATGAGAAGAGGCACCGCAAACCGCAGAATCAAAGGAAGCGGTTTGCCTTCCGTCATGCTTTTTGTCATATGTATAACCTCCGTTTCATTTATTCACAGGGAAGCCTAAATCCCCACTGCTCTCTAACCTTATCCAGTATCCTCATAAGACGCATCGTCTCGCTGTGCGGCATCTGCGGGCATTCAACCTGACCGCCGCGAATTGCCTCCGCGCAGGCCACTGCCTCATACTCATACCCGTTAATCTGTTCCGGCACCGGATAACGGCCTGTCAAATGTTTATTCCCGTCATAGACGCAGATTTCCGAACAGTTATCCAGGCTGTCTATCTCGATATACCCTTTCTCTCCATGGATAATTCCCCGATTATCCATGCACGCTAACATATTACTGTGGAGAACCGCTGTTTTCGCCCCGTCAAATGTCAGTGTGATACCGTTCATCCAGTCCACGCCCTCCGGCGACATCACCGCGCTTGACTGGATATCCCGCACTTCCTGCGTAAAAATTGTCAGTGCAAAATTAAGCGGGTATACCCCCAAATCAAGCAAGGCTCCCCCTGCCAGTTCCGGCTTGCAGAGCCGCTCCACATGGGAAATCGGCCCGCCAAAATCCGCCACGACGGAATGCACTTCCCCGATAACCCCCTGGGCTATCAAATCGGCTATCATTTTCCTGCTGGGCATATACCTGGGCCAGAATGCCTCCGCCAGAAGAAGTCCCTTGCCCCTCGCCAATGCAATCAGCTCTTCCGCCTGGGATGCATTGACAGTGAACGCCTTCTCCAACAGCACATGCTTCCCATGTTCCAGACACAGTTTCGCGTGTTGGTAGTGATGGGAATGAGGAGACGCCACATACACCAGCTCCGCTTCCTGGTCGTTTACCAGTTCCTCATAGGAACCGTATGCCTTTTGAAATCCCCATTTGTCCGCAAAACTCTTCGCGCGCTCATAGCTCCTGGACGCCGCCGCATAACACTCGAACATCTCAAGACCATTCACCGCCTTCGCCATACTGTTTGCTATGTTGCCCGTCGCAAGAATTGCAAATCTGATTTTTTCCATACTTACCTCCGTCTTTTTATTATCCGGTCTCCCAGTTTCTCCGCCGCGAAGCTGATAAGCACGCCGCTCAATATGCCAAACAACACATCGCTTGGATAATGGACTCCCACGTAAAGCCGCGACAAAGCAATCAAAAACGCCAGAATAAGCGCCGGCACGCCATACCGCCTGGGCAGCCTGCGGTACATAATACACGCCACCGCAAAAGAGCAGGCCGAGTGCCCTGAAGGAAAGGAAGAATCTACGGGTGTCCGTACAAGATAAGTCAGTCCCTCAATCACCTCGTATGGCCTGGTCCGGTTTACCAGGGGTTTGAGAAGTATATTATTGACAAGCAGCGTCCCTATCAATGACAATGTTGTCATAAATCCCACTTGTCTTGTCTTCGGGATAAGAAGCAGAAGAACCGTCAGCGCAATCCAAACCGCACCGCCGTTTCCCAACGTCGTAATCAGACGAAGAACCGGCGTCAGGACAGGATTCCTGACCGACTCCTGAAAGAAGAGAAGTATGTTGTCGTCCAAGCTTGACAATATGTTCAGCATATATTTTCCTTCCTTTATACTTTATCAGTCTACTTCCTGCGTATATCAACCAACCGCAGTACGTCACGGTATAAATCGTCCTCATCCTCCAGGTCAACCATAAGCCATCTCTGCCCGTTCCCCTCCTTCGTCTGGGCATAGATTTCCCGCAGCCGGACCGTGCACTCCGGCAAAATCGCCTCGACACTCTCTTTTTCCTTATTGCCGATTACAACCATCGCCGTAAAATAAGACTCCCTGGGATACAATGTGCAGAGTGTCCTGCCTGACTTCTTAAATTTTACATTCCATCCTCTCTCCATGCTGCAACAACTGAACTCTATCTTCTCACTACATTTATATTTCTCTTTTATCCCGGAACAGAACCGTATAAAAACAGGGTTTCTCACATACTCCGCCAGTTCAGCTAGTGTAGGACAATGGTTTTTATCCTGTAAATCAATCATATTAATCCTTGCCTCCTGCCGAAACTTTCTCTCATAAAGAGGCGTATGGTTTTACCGTTCCATACGCCCACACTGTTATTTCTTTCACTACATCTTAATGATACAGAAAAATGCCCATACTGACAAGAAATTTTACATGAAATTTTCCTTCTTATATTTAAAATAACCCCCGAAACACTTTTCTGGTCCTGACGGCTATCAGAAGCGACGCCGCCCCGGCAAACAGCACCACCGCCGCTTCACGTCCCGCGCACAATTCAAACAAAAACCCATACAGCGCATTGCCGAACGGTTGGGCGCACATGGAAACCGTCATAATGACCGCCATCACTTTTCCAATCAAATGTTGAGGCGTCTGCGCCTGCACGAAGGACATCATCTGTACCGTAAACACAGTGGAAATCACCATAATACAGAAACAGCACACCGCGATAGTCAGATAAGCCGCCATCGCGAAGTCCCGCCACAAAAGAGAAATTCCCATAGGGAACACGCAGACTGCGCCCGCCGTCAACAAATTGCCCGTCTTCTCCACCTGCAGCCTGTCAGCCAGAACGCCTGCAGCGATTCCCCCTGCAATACCGCCTGCCGCCAACGCTCCCTGCGCATATCCGTAGAGACGGTTCGCCTGTGCCGCCGTAAAAGGAAGCACTTCCGTAATAAGATAGGGCAACCCCACTACAATCATCGCGGAAAGAAACAAGTTAATACCACATACCACAACTACCCCCTGTCCGATGACAGGTTTCTCCCGACATACAAACCGGAGGCTCTCACGGAAATCCCTGCGGACTGTCCGCAGGATATTCCCTTCCGACTCTTGCTTTTTATGAGGAATCCTGATAAAAATTTCCATCACCGCAGACAATACAAAACAGACAATACAGACTTCCAAAACAGGAAGAAGCCCATATGCGCTGTACAAAATGCCGCCAATCACAGGGCCCACGAAAGCGGCAAAAGAGCCGATGACATTGACAACCGCATTGGCCTGCATGAAATGTTCCTGCCCTACCAGCGCCGGGATACTGGCCTGCACCGCCGGCTGATATGCGCCCGCTATACCATACAGAATCATCAGTGTCAGCGTCAGGAGAAAGACCAGGCTGACATTTCCCATCAGCCATGTAAACGCCAGAATAAGCGCCGCCGTGGAAAAATCCAGTATTACCATAATATTCCGCTTATTTACCCTGTCCGCCACCAGTCCTCCCACAGGAGACAGAAGAACCGCAGGAATAAAAGCACACGCCATCACCGTGCCATACAGCGCGGACGAGCCTGTCTGGTTCAATAAGTATAGCGGCAGTGCAAACCGGACGGCGGCATTTCCAAAAAGGGAAATAATCTGTCCGATTACTACCAATGTAAAATCCTTTGTAAATAATTTGTTTTTCATCATACATCCTCCTATCAGTCAATATCTGCTCTTAATAGCTTGCGTGAGCCGCTATTGGTATAAATCTTAACTCCGGCATTACCGGTTGCGCGATACATTCTAAGCGTCGGCACAGCTACTATTGGTTGCCTTATACAAAGCGTTACATTAAGTTATACTTTTGTTTAAATTTTAAAAACCTAATGCTTTTTTTCCTGTATAGTGCTATATTATAGTTGCGTGCGTTCGCTGAAACATTATGCGGCGTTCCGGAATGGAGAAGATATGTTGAAACAAAAGAATTCTGTTGAACAAGGACTGAAAATTATTATTGTCGGATGCGGCAAAGTCGGCAGGACATTGCTTGCCCAACTGACCAAAGAAGGCCACGATATTACTTTGATTGACCATAATCCCCAGAAAATCCAGGAACTGGCAAGTCTGTATGACGTCATGGGAGTTGTCGGCAACGGCGCCAGTTTCAGCGTCCAAATCGAGGCCGGAATAGAGGATACCGACCTGATTATCGCCGTAACCGATTCCGACGAGCTGAACCTCCTGTGCTGCACGGTTGCCAAACGTGTCGGTAACTGTTCCGCCATTGCCCGGGTGCGCACGCCGGATTACAGTAAGGAAGCCGGGTATCTGCGGGAGAAACTTGGACTTGCCATGATTATAAATCCCGAACTGGAAGCTGCCGCTGAAGCGGCTCGTATCCTCTTTCTCCCCACTGCGCTGGAGGTAAGCACCTTTGCCCACGGCCAGGTGGAGATGATTAAGTTCAAGGTGCCCGACGGCAACCAGTTGGATGGCATGACCATCGTTGACCTGGGCAGGACGCTCGGCAAAAATATTGCCGACCATATCCTAATCTGTGCCGTGGAACGCGACCGCGATATCCATATTCCTTCCGGTAATTTCCGGATACAGAAAGGCGATTTGCTTTCCTTCGTCGCCTCCAGGGCAAGCGCGAAAAACTTCCTTAAAAAGATAGGCTTTAAAACCCATGCCGTGAAAAATACCATGATTATCGGCGGTGGCAAATCCGCCTATTATCTCGCGTCCCAGCTCCTTCATGTGGGAATTGCCGTCAAGATTATCGAAAGTGACCCCAAGCGATGCGAGGAGCTGAGTATCCTGCTGCCTAAAGCCATCATCATCAACGGCGACGGCACAAACGAAGGACTGCTGAAAGAAGAAGGCATCGAGTATGCAGAGTCTTTCGTCCCCCTGACCGGAATTGACGAGGAGAACATCATGTTGACGCTCCATGCAAAAATGGTCTCCCAGGCGAAAGTTATCACGAAAATCAACCGCATTACTTTTGACGACGTGATAAGTAACCTGGATTTAGGAAGCGTTATTTACCCGAAGTTCATCACCTCCGAAGCAATCATTGCCTATGTTCGTGCCAAAAAGGATTCCATGAACAGCAATATCGAGACGCTTTACCACATGTTTGACTCCCGTGTGGAGGCAATCGAGTTCCGCGTGGAAAATGAATCAAAAGTAACCAACATCCCTCTGGCGAAGCTTTCCCTCAAGAAAGGGCTGTTGATTTCTTTTATCAACCGCAACGGCTCTATCATCATCCCCAGTGGGCAGGACTCCATCAAAGTCGGCGATACGGTTATGATTGTCACCACACACACGGGATTTAATTCCATTCAGGATATATTAAATTAAATTATAAAGGAAACGATTTTACAAATGAACAGTTCAATTATTCGTTTTATATTAGGATATATCTTAAAGACGGAAGCCGCCTTGCTGCTGCTTCCCTGTTTGGTTGCGCTCATCTATACCGAGAAAGAAGGTCTCTGGTATCTTCCGGTAGCTGCCGCCGCCTTCCTATTAGGCGCGCTTATGACAAGAAGGAAACCTAAGGACAGCGTCTTTTACCTGAAAGAAGGCTGTATCGCCACCTCCTTAAGTTGGATATTCTTAAGTTTCTTCGGCTGTCTCCCATTCTGCCTGACCGGAGAGATTCCTTCTTTCACAGACGCTTTATTCGAGACAGTGTCCGGTTTTACCACAACCGGAGCAAGCATCTTAAGCGATGTGGAAGCACTCTCTCACTGCTCCCTCTTCTGGCGCAGCTTCACGCACTGGGTAGGCGGCATGGGCGTCCTTGTTTTCCTGCTTGCCATCGTGCCCTTAAGCGGCGGCTCTAATATTAACCTGATGCGGGCGGAAAGCCCCGGCCCGTCTGTAGGCAAACTGGTTCCCAAGGTAAGATATACGGCGAGAATCCTCTATCTTATTTACTTCGGCATGACCGTTATAGAAATGATTCTGCTTCTGCTTGGCAAAATGCCCCTGTTTGATGCTGTCTGTATCAGTTTCGGCACCGCAGGAACCGGAGGATTTGGCATTAAAAACGACAGTATGGCAAGCAGTTCACCTTATCTGCAATGGGTTGTCACCATATTTATGATTTTGTTCGGCATTAATTTCAATGCTTACTACCTGATTATTTTCGACAAAATAAAGAAAGCCCTTAAAATGGAAGAAATCCGTTATTACCTGTTAATTATCGCCGCTTCCATAGGCATTATTTTTATCAGTATACTGGACACCTGCGCCACTGCCTTCGAGGCGCTGACGCACGCGGCTTTTCAGGTGGCTTCCATCATCACCACCACTGGTTTCTCCACCACCGATTTTAACCAGTGGACAAGCACCTGTAAGGTAATCCTTGTCCTTTTGATGTTCGTGGGCGCATGCGCAGGCAGTACCGGGGGCGGTATTAAAGTATCGCGTTTTGTGATTCTTTTTAAGACGGTGAAGAAGGAATTTACTTCCTACATCCACCCCAAGAGCATTAAGAAAATCCAGATGGACGGCAAACCGGTAGACCATGAAACTATCCGCACCGTCAATGTGTACATCATCACGTTTATGGTGCTTTTCGTCTTCTCGGTATTCCTGGTGTCCTTCGACAACACAGATATCATCACCGGGTTCACGGCAGTTGCCGCCACTATCAACAATATCGGGCCCGGTCTTGAATTAGTCGGCCCTGTGGAGAACTTCGGGTTTTTCTCACCTTTTGCCAAGTATGTCCTTATATTCGATATGTTGGCGGGCAGGTTAGAGCTTTTCCCGCTGCTTCTTCTGTTCCACCCGTCCATTTGGCGGGACTTGTTCGCTTATAAAATGAGCGTGCACAGCAGCAAAAAGTGTCTTCAAAACCGGGCGGGCGGGAGCAATTAAGTACGAAAAAGGAAAACGATGCGGTGGCATCATCGATGCACTGATGCCACCGGTACCTCACTCTGCTTTCCCATGAAGATGTTCAATAATCGGATGGTATTTTTCAGGAATATCCGCCAGCGTCATAGCATTCAAAACTTTCTCGGTGCCGGCCTTTTGCGCGGTCTCATAATACCAACATTTATATTCCACGATATCAAGCGTTAGCTGAAGCTCTTTCATCTGCTCAAGCAGCCTTTCCCTCTGTTCATAGATAATCGACAGCCTCGTGTCAATCGTATCATCTCCCTGCATAGCGCTTTCGACATAAAGTCGAATCGTTTTAATAGGCATTCCGGTATTTTTCAAGCAAGAAATTGTTTTAAGCCAGCCCAAATCAGCCTCTGTAAAAACACGAATCCCGCCTGTAGAACGTTCTACAAACGGAAGCAATCCTTCTTTATCATAGTATCGAATCGTCGACGGCGCTACATTCAGAATCTTTGCAACTTCACTTACTGTGTACAACATAAAAATCCCCCATCTTTTAAAAAAAAACCTTGACTTAAAGTTAACTTTAAAGTGTAGAATTGCACTTAATGAAGAGATTATAACTCAAATACTAAATCTTTTCAACGGGAAATATCAACCCTGTCTATGTACAGATGGTGTGATATAAAAAATAATTCTAAAACGGAGGTCAAACATTGAAATCAAATCTTTTATCCCGCCGATTGTGGAATAGGGACTTTGTACTTATCAATCTTGTGTGCTGCATCGCATCCTACCCAAACAGCATCCTGCAATCTATCCTGCCGGTCTATATTCTCGACCTTGGCGGCAGTAACGCTATGACCGGCTTCATGATGACCGGCCTTACTATACTGACGATGTTTACCAATATTATTATAGCCCCGCTCATCGATAAAATCGGGCGAAAAAAAATACTGGTGCTAGGCAGTGGCCTGTTCTTCCTAAACACGTTTTTATTTTGTTTTACAGATAACCTCACCTCTCTTTTTGCCCTTAGAGTCCTTTGCGGATTTACCACCGGCGTGTTTTTCCCGGTACCGCCTATCATCGTTGCCGACGTTTCCGAAGAAGAACATCTGGTAGACGCTGTAGGTATTTTTGGCGCTGCCGGTTCCATTGCCTTTGCTATTACACCTACCATTGGCCTTGCTCTCTATAATGGTCTCGGCCCAACTGCCATGTTTGTCTCCGGAGCCATTATGGCCGGCATTTCCTTTGTCATTACACTCTTTATTAAAGAACACTATCAAGGCGCAAAAAGCGTATCCGTATCTGAAGGCAGCAGGAAAACATCCGTCCTCAATATGGCTTTACTTTCCATGATGATGCTGCCAATGCTCGTAAACCTTATAGTCAATTTCAGTAACAGCCCGGTAAATACTTTCCTTACCCCTTGCGGACTCAGCAGGGGCATCAAACAGATTAGCCTCTACTTTATTGTAAATCAGGGGGCCTGCATCGCCGCAAGGCTGCTTGTCGGAAGTATCCTGAAAAGGATTTCGAAAAAAACATGCACACTTGCAGGCATACTCTTTGCAGCCGTGGGCACCGCCATGATTGCCGGCGCTTACAGTATGCCGCTTATGCTTCTATCGGCGGTGCTGATGGGAATCGGCTTTACAGTCGTAACACAGCTCTTCCAGGCTGAAAACTTTTCGAGCGTTCCAAGCAACCATCGTGGATTGGCAGGTACCGCCTTTATGCTCTCAGGCAGCATTGGCTTGGGTATCGGTTCTTCTATTTGGGGCGCCGTATCTACTGCGATGGGATATACGGCTATGTACGCTCTGGCCGGTATTTCCGCCCTCATGAGCTTTATTTTTGACAGAATGTATTGGAGGAAACATAGGCAATATTTTTAGACCCATGGTTCTGTTTGCCACCCCGTATTTTTGATATCTTATCTGCGCCCTTTGAGAAAAAGAACCGCCGCGCCTGCAAACAATAGCCCAATCGTCAAGACATCCCACCCGTCTATCGCCGGCGTCCCGAGAAGCCCGGCCAGGCTGTAATTTACTGCAATACAGACCGGAACAGCCAACAGGCATGACCATGCCGCCGCAAACCATTTTCTTTGATGCAGCATCTTGAACAGCCCGTAGACTGCCCATATAAAAAGCAATGCGATTGCAACCATCCTTCTGCTTATGGCAGGCATAAGCGGCGAGGAATTTCCAATGATTTTTGTCAGGGTATACAGATAAGGAAGCGTCAGAACACTCAATGCGAGCAACGTCCCTGCAATTCCTTTGACGCCAAACCGGAGAAAGGGAAAAAGCACAATCCATGCAAATAAAATAGAACTGACAGGAATCAGTGACCATGTCAATCCGCCCGAAATTGCCAAATCACAGACTACGCATACAAAAGCGCCGATAAACAGGAACGCCGAAACCCCTACGGCGCATATTTTCCGTACATTTTTTACTTTATTTACAAGAGATTTCTCCGCATAGTCTATGACTGAATCAATCTTCATCTCCTGAGACGCTGTCGGCACAGGATTGCGCCTGCCCTGTAGCAGCTCATCCACCGTGACATCCAACATAGCCGCCAATTCGGGCAAAAGGGCGATGTCCGGACAGCTCAGCCCTCTCTCCCACTTAGAAACAGCCTTGTCCGTAATGTGCAGCCTCTCCGCCATGTCTTTTTGCGTCAAAAGTTTCTCTTTTCTCAATTCGGCAATAAATTGCCCCATTCCGCTATTATCCATATGAATCCTCCATTCTTGCTTCGCCTGCAAATTTGGACATCGCCGAAAACGCTTTTGCGCTTTGCCCGTTTAAAAAATTGTATCCGAAGAGGCCAAATCGTTCAACCGACCGATAGTTTACATGGTAAAACGCAGCATCTCGGCCAGGTTATCCTTTAAAATGCGTCTGCCGCCGATATAATACGCAAGCATCACGAACCCAAATACTGCCCCAATAAACGCCATAACAGGCAGATAGGGGGCGGCTTCCCAAAATTCCGCCGGATTCAGGTAACTTGCCTTGAGCGAGAATCCCACAAACAACCCGGTAAGAGGAAGCGTAACCATGACCGGCCTCCCGGCAATCACCATAGCCTCTATGCAAAACATTTTTTTCAGCCCGGCAGGCGTCATCCCCACGGACAGATACCTTGCAAACTCCTTTCTCCTCTGCCGCAGAAACCCCATCGTAAAAGAGAAAACGTTGGCAATCCCGATTACCGCAAGTAACCCGCACAATGCCCCTGTCACAATTTTGTACCCAAAAATAAGCCTGTCGTTTGTGATTTTCTCCTGCACCCGGTTTTCGGTCTCCGTTTCATATTGCCGCCCGATATACCGTGTAATCACAGATTCAAATTCCTCAAGTTTATCCGCCGTTGCCTTATCGCCGTCCTCCCCAACCGCCAAGACACAGATCATGACGTCCGGCTCCACATCGGCAATCCGCCCTGCTATATCTTTCCATAGGGACAAAGGCAGAATATGAACCAATGCGTAATCCTCATATTCTTCCCGCAGAATGGGCGGTTTGTCTGTATAGGCAATCACCGGCAGTCTTGCAACGCCCGTTTTGCCGTTTTTTTCTGCCATTCCATTTTGCAAAATCGTGGTAAAGCCGTCCTCTTTTACATAAGGGATATATTTACGGTAGCGGAAATTACTGTTTGCGCTGTCCCAGATACGGTTCAAGATAACCGTGCCGTCCAAACGGGGCGCCGCGCCAATCTGCCCGCAATACTCTAAGAACCCCTTATCATCCAATATCACGACAGGGGCCCGCAGAAGATAACCCCTGTCCTCCGTCTCTTCTTTATCCACAGATACTTGCTTTACGGCGCCGCTTTCACCGGAAAGCGTAAGCGGCCCTCCCAGACTGTCCAGTTCTTTACTTATCTGCGTCCTTGAAATTTCAGCCACGGCATAAGCTTTCTGGTATACGACGCAGCTTGACGCGCCCTGTGCCTCCTGCGCTTCTTTTAATGTCCCAATCACATCCAGTTCCTCAATCTTCGCGTCTTTTACTGTGGCCATCACATCCCACGTATCCTGGTATTTGGCAAAATACGTGTACTCCGTGCTGATATCCGAAAGCGTGAAAAAACACATCACCACCGTAAACCCCAAAAAGGAAAAGGTCAGCGACAGAGCGGAGGTCCGAAGGGATTTTTTCTGCGCCTTCAGCGCATTTCCCGCCAATTCCCCTTCTATCCCGAAAAGCAATGCCAGGAACGGCGAATGTTTCTTGTGCCTCAAGGCGGATTCCTCGGCGCCGCGGACGGCTTCCAGGGGCGTCAGCTTCGCCAATTTTCTCGCAGGAATCCATGCTGCCACAAGTACCGTCAGTGCCGACGCCATCAGAGTCAGCACAAGAATAAGGGGATGATAACAAAAGGTAACGCTATGCCGTCCGGCCATCTGCACCGCAAAGCTGTCCATCATCCGAATCATTCCATAGCCTAATCCGACTCCCGCCAGACTGCCCGCCACCAAGGGCAAGGCGCACAGCGCTGCCGCTTCCTGGAGCAGGCAAGCGCGAATCTGTCGCGGCGTAGCGCCAACGCTGGACAAAATACCTAACTGGCCAACCCTGGCATTCATAGATACTGCAAAGGAATTGTGGATGACAAGAATCAAAGAGATACATACTGTTGCCACCACCGCAAAATAAAGCGGCATAACAAGCCTGGGCGCTTCGTCTCCCGGAATACGCACAAAATACATTGCTAAAAGCGGATAATGATATACAATCTGGTTTTCCCGCAGTCCAAGTTTTTCTGACACTAATGTCATATCCCTGCAGATTGTACGCACATGGTAAAAGCAGACATCAAACACCTTATCACCAGGGTACGCATCCGTCAGCCCATCCTCCATTTTTTCATTCACCGTCACGCTTTCCACATTTGCAAAATGAGTGAGTGTATTCAGGTCTTCTTCATCAAGGTTCCCAATAATACGAACATGCCAGTCTCCTTCTTCCCGGACAACCGACTCCACGTCATAAACCCATACATTATAGAAAAAGCAGCACAGCAACGACAAAAGAAGCGATGCAATAAACGCCGACATCATAACAGATACGCTTGACGCGCGGTTCCTTTTAACAAAACTTGCCGAATAATCTCTCCACATAAAAATAAAGCTCCCTTCTCCCGCACATTTTTTACATCCAAACTTAGTTCTTCTCTATTTTCCTCTCCTGCTATCGCTGACCAGACGTCCATCTTCTATCGTCAAAATCCGGTCAGCCTCCAGGGCAACCTTTTCATCATGGGTAATCAGAATAATCGTCTGGTTCAAGTTACGGTTGGAAAGTTTCAGCAAGTCTACAATTTCTTCGCCGTTTCTGCGGTCCAGATTTCCGGTCGGTTCGTCCGCCAGAAGAAGCGCCGGGCGGTAAACCAAAGACCTTGCAATCGCCGCACGCTGCTGCTGTCCTCCTGAAAGTTGGTTCGGAAGCGCTTCCAACTTGTCCGCAATGCCAAGGGAATCCACAATCTGCCGGAAATATTCCTGATTTACTTTCCTCTTATCTAACAAAAGCGGCATCAGAATATTTTTACGGATGGTTAACGTGGGAATCAGGTTATAAAACTGGTAAATTAACCCCACTTTCCTGCGCCTGAAAATTGCCGCCTGCGTCCGGTTCATCGCTGCAATATCCGTCCCCTCCACCATAACCTTGCCCTCCGTCGGCTTATCCACACCGCCTAGTATATGCAGTAAAGTAGACTTCCCCGAACCGGAAGCCCCCATAACCGCCACAAACTCTCCCTTTTCCACCGACAGGTTGATACCGTCTAACGCCGCCACCCTACTGTCCCCGGCGCCGTACACTTTTTTGATATTATCACATCTTAGAATTTCCATCACCATTCTCCCTTCAAGCAAATCCGTATTTCGCAATCATTTCTCCAAATTAGGCTGTCAAAAGATACTGCCATAAAATCTCACCAAAAGATTGCATAAAACATTCACGAAGCTGCCCTTTATCTTACCTACGTTAAGTGACAGCCCGGTGACTATACATGAAAAGAATGTCTGTAAATTTTTATCTCAAAGCACGCCCCACCCTGGGGTAAATTATGGGCAGTTAAAGTGCCGTTCTGCAGCTCAAAAACAGACCTGGCCAGTGGCAGCCCAAGCCCAACGCCCTTCTCATTAACCCCCTTTCCACGGTAAAACCGCTCAAACAGATGAGGGATATCCTCCGCTGCAAACCCTGTTCCTTCATCCCATATACGTATCTGTGTATAGAGAGGATTTACCGAATAATCACAGTAAACCGCTCCTCCTTCCCCGGAATGCTCTATGCAGTTTTTCATCAGGTTCATAACCGCCTCCATCGTCCATTCCATATCGCCCTGAAATGTGACGCACCCCAGGTCGGGAATCCGAACCGAAACCCCTTGCTGCCTGAATAATTCTTCCAGGTTATCGGCCGCCAGACTCAACACCGTATAAACATCCACTTCCTTCCGTTCCAAGCGCAACACGCCTGCGTCAACTTTTGATATGACAAGCAGCGCCTCCTCCAAGCTGTGCAGCCGCTCCAACTGCCTCGCGACCCGGTCGGCATACTCCGCCTTCTCTGTCTCACTCTCTTCCTCCTTCATCAACTGTAATGACAACAAAGCCGCCGTAATCGGCGTTTTCAACTGATGCGCTATGTTAGCCAGATTGTCCGCATAATTCATTTTTTCCTCTACGGCCTGTTCTCTTGTCCGGTACAATTGTGTGACAGTTTTATGCATCTCATCCTGTAAATGGGAAAATCCATCCTCCTGTGCCGGAAGAACCGTTCCCTCGCCGCCCGAATTAATCTCTTCCAAATAATCCGTCAACTGCACTGCCCGCGCCCGTCTGTAACGATACGGATACCATACAGCCCACGCCAACCCAAGAACTGACATAATTGTCATAATGGTGGAAGCCGCTATAAAATCTCCGGACAGCATACCGCTAAATTCTTCACCGCTATATCCATATTGTTCTAAAAATACGGGAGCCGTTCGTTTGCGGGTCCCGCTTCGCGGACTCGAGTAATCACAATATTTTTTTACACAGGCTAAGACCGCTTCCTCCATCTCAGGACTTTCCTCCGCCATCGTCTCGCAGAATGCGGATAAATACAGAAAGGCGCCCCTGCGGTATTCCCGCATATAGAGCGCCGTCAATCCCAATATTCCTGCCAAGCTAAGAAAAACGGCGAATGCCGTCATAAACCTGCATTTTTTATTTGTCATTCTTCCCTCACTCCTCCATCCGATATCCAAAACTGCGCACCGTCTTGATACATGCCGGATGATGCAGCTTTTCCCTGAGACGTTTCATCGTCACGGTCAACGTATTGTCATTCACATAATTCCCGTTCGCATCCCACACCTGCTCTAAAATCCGTCCGCGCATGAGAGTCCGTCCCCGATTCTCCATAAGCATCAAAAGCAATTGATATTCCGGTTGGCTTAAAGCCACTTCCTCCCGCCCGAGGTACACTGCTACCTTCTCCTTATCCAACACGATATCCCCGCAGCACAGCCGTGTCTCCTTCACCGGATTCACCCGTCTAAGAAGCGCCAGGATGCGGGAATGCAGCACTGCCAATTCGAAAGGTTTCACCACATAGTCATCCGCCCCATCCGAAAAACCTGCCACAATATCTCTCGGTTCCCCGCGGACAGTCAGAAAAATAATCGGAATCTCCATAGAGCCGGAGCGGATACGCCTGCAAAATCTGTCTCCCTGTCCGTCCGGCATATTCCAATCCAGGAGTATCATATGAGGCTTCGCTTCCTTTACAGCATACTCCGCATCGGCGATTGTAGTATAAACATTGACGCAAAACCCCCGCAGCTCCAAATAGTCTTTCACGGAATGCGCTATGGCCAGGTCGTCCTCTATATAGTAGATTGTCGTCATTTTCACCCCATTTTATAGTTAAAAGAATGCATTTATTCTACCATAATTATTTGCATAATTCTATTCTGAAAAACTCTTTTTTGAAGTACTTCAAAAACAGGCAGGCAAAACCGCCACGAACCAACGGACGGTTTTGCCTGCCTAATCCTATCTGTCATCAATACACAGATTCATCTGGCTGTATTCCTTTCTTGCATCTCTTCACTATGCGCTGAGTACCGGCATCGAAATACCATTGATATAAACATAGCATACCTTGGATGCTGCGTTTCTTTTTATGCTCTCTTCGAAAGAGTTGACGCTGTTTCGTGCCATGCAAGCTGCTTTTTTCTTTTTACAGTTCAAATGGTTTTTCTTCGCCGCCGTGTAGATTGATTCTGCTTTTCTTCCCATCGATAAGTTTTCAAGTCTTGTCATTTTTTCATCCTCCTATACTATTGTCTCAACACTTTTTTCTTCTTCCCAAGTTGTGTTGGCTGTTGTTTCATGTAAGTATAGGATACTCCTGCTGCTCGGAATATAATTGCACTATTATTATATTTATATCATATATATTATCTATTTATATCATTAAATTTCATTTTATTATTGTGTAACTTTATTATTTTATAAAAGAAAATTGCTTATAGTATTTTTATTTGTTTTATGATATAATATGTACATGTAGTTATTCATACACGCTTCGGCTGACTATAGAAGAAAGGAATTTTCCAACCCCAATGGCAGAGAAAATCACCAACCTGGATAAACAAATCACCTGCATGGCATATATCCACCGTGAAAACAATTTCAGACACCATTATTATGATGAAGAAATGAAACAATACGAGATGATGAAAGCCGGTAACCCGGACGCGGTCACGGAAAGCGCCCGCATGATGTCCTCCGGCCTGAACGGCCATCTGTCCGATAATCCGGTACGGAACATAAAGTATCTTTTCGTTGCAAACATCACATTAGCAACGCGCTTTGCCATCGAAGGCGGCCTTGATTCCGAAACCGCCTACAACATCAGCGACCTCTATATTAACAAGATGGACGCCTTGCAGAGTGTGGAGGAAGTACTGGAACTGCACCGCGATATGTTTTCCTACTTTACGAAGCAGATGGCAAATCTGAAAAAGCAATGCGTGTTTTCCAAGCCTGTTATCCAGTGCCTCGACTATATCGACCTTAACCTCCACACCCATATCAAGATTGACGAACTGGCCGGGTACGTCAACTTGAATACCAGTTATCTTTCCACCCTGTTTAAAAAAGAGATGGGTATTCCCATCTCCGATTATATTCTCAAACGGCGCATCGACACGGCCAAAAATATGCTGCGGTATTCAGAGTACCCGGCGTCACAAATCAGCGAAATCCTGGCTTTCAGCTCCCAGAGCCACTTTATCCGCTGTTTCAAAAAAGAGACGGGCATGACTCCAAGGGAATACCAGAAACTGCATTACCGTGAGAACCTTCAGGCAGCCCACCACCATAGCGAACCGGAAAATCATTGAAAAGGAAGCCCGCTCATTTCCACATGCAGCACGCCCCACGAAAGGAGACACTACCACATGAAAACAGTTAGAGTAGCCGCCGCCGTCATCCGGCACGGCAATCAAATCCTGGCAACCCAACGCGGCTACGGGAAATTCAAAGACGGGTGGGAATTTCCCGGCGGAAAAATCGAACCTGGCGAGACGGCGATTCAGGCTCTGAAACGGGAAATACGCGAAGAACTGGAAGCAGAAATCGAAGTAGGCGGACTTCTTGATACCGTGGAATATGACTACCCGGATTTCCACCTGTCCATGGACTGCTTCTGGTGCACCCTTCCATCCGGCATCATGGTTCTCAAAGAACACGAAGCCGCAAGGTGGCTGGGCGCAGAAGATATCGACAGCGTGGCCTGGCTGCCTGCCGACCTGGATTTGGTACAAAAGATTAAATGCATTCTGACGCAGGCAGGCGCCCCTTAGTGCGAGACAGAGAAGAAATTAATCAGGATTTCCTTGATATGGTTATACCTTCTTGCGTAGGAGTTTTCCACACGGATTAACTGTAAGTCGTGTTCCGTGCAAATCTCGTTTTTCTTCCGGTCTCTTTCCTTAACTATCTCGTCGGCGAAATGCTCCTTGCCATCCAGTTCGATTGCAAGAACCGGCATTTCCCGTCCGCCCTGCTTCTCATACACCACGAAGTCAAACCGTCCGTTGTAAAATAAATCGTTATAGCTTTCGTTGTCCTGAAAAACATGGGAAATGGCCACTTCTTTATGTATTGCATACCGGCTCTGGGTAAGCCATATATTTTCCAGGGCATGATTCAGGTTCTCCAGGAAAGCTTCTTCCGTAACGCTGCTGAAAGGCTTCACGCCAAGAGCCCTGGAAGCCGACTGTTTGGGCGTCACCGCCGTCGTCCCGTTGGACCATACATACTGTGCCAGTTCATATAAGTCATCGTCTCCTTCTTTTTGATGGAGCCGTTCCAGGTTCTTCTTACTGGACAATACTATCAGTTTATCCTTTGCCCGGGATGTGGCCACATTAATCAGCTCTTTGTTATTCTTCAGCCACTCGTAAGTCCCTGCCTGGGTCTGTTCCGTGATGGCGGTGGAAAAGAGTATGACGTCCTTTTCATCTCCCTGGAAGGCATGGACCGTGCCGCAAGTCACGTTGCTTACATTCGCCCGTGCAAGTTCCTCCTCAATCAGCTTCTTCTGGTTGACAAAAGGTGTGATGACGCCAATATTCCTGTCCCGGTTACGGGCGGCATACTGTGCAATCTCATAGGCCTCCGCAGGCGCCGTATTCTTATAGTCCGCAAAGGAATCTTTCATATCCATGTACACAAGCGGTTCCTCCTCGCCGCTTCTTGACAGGATATTCAGCCGGGAATGGTAATACTTCTGGTTGTTGAACCCGATAATGCTCTCGTGGCAGCGGTAATGGTTGTGCAGAAGCGTCTCGTCGCTGACCGCATCGCAGGCCAGATAAGTCTTGTAGACGGAGTTCTTCCGGTAGTCATATTCATCGGATACCATATAGCGTTTCTTAAGTTTCTCATTGGTAATCTCATCCAACAGGATAACCGGGTTAAGCTGTTGGGGGTCGCCCACCAACATCAGGCTTTCACCCCGCACGATAGGCACAAGGGATACGGCGATATTGCACTGGCTCGCCTCGTCCATAATCACCATATCGAACATGGGCTCCGGCTCCCCCAGCCGATGGGCGGAAATACAGGTGGTGGCAATCACCGGGAATATTTTCTGCAGTTTTGTAATGTTCTCTTTCTGTCCCAGATATTTCGTGAAAGCTTCGACCTGCTTTTTCTCGTCTTCCATCTCCAGAATTTCTTTCAAATCCGCATTCTTCGGCGCGCCGATTTTCTTAATATAACCCGCAGAAAGGTAATAAAGATAGCTCTTTAGCTCTTCCGTCTTATCATCCAGCAGCAAAAGAGCCTCCTGTTCCGAGACGTCCCCCGTAGACGCAATCTGCCTGTCAATCTGGTTTAACTGCCTGTTTCCCAAGTCTTCCTCAAAAGACATCCTCTGCAAAGAAGCGCCTTTTTCCTTCTCATATTCAAGTAGCCTGTCAATCGTCTCCCGGCGTTCCTTCAAGTCCAGAAGTTCTTCATATCGCTTGAGAAGGTCGGACAAACGCCTGGCGCGTTTCTTTCTGTCATCCTTGTTCCTGTCCAGAGTACCCTCAAATACTTTTACATTCTGCACGCTGGCATACAGACGTTTCATCGTAAGAAGCGCCTCTCTTACTTTCGCCTGGTTACCTAAGCGCAGAATCGGAAAAGGAATCGTTTTACCCTGGAACTGCATGGACGAAAGTTTGTCATAGACGCCGTTAATCGGATGGTTATTGTAGGACGCAAACAAAACCGTGCGCTCATTAAAGAAAGCCGTCACGATTGTGTTAATAATGGTATTCGTCTTGCCCGTCCCCGGCGGGCCCTGGATATAGGCCACCGGATATTTCATGGCATTGTGGATGGCCAGAAGCTGGTCCATATTGATTCTTTTGTCAATCAAGGCAATCGGATAAGCCGCCGTCCTCCTCGGACGCTCCAACAAATCCCCGAAAAATGCTTTGATTGGCACAGGCACTTTATTCTTCTGGTACATCTTCATCAGCGCCTGGTATTCCTTATGCAAATCAAGGGCTATGTCCGCCTCCAACCCAATGATATAAGGCATATCGTCCACATTGCTGCCGCCCCGTTGCATCCGCCGCATGATGCAGTCTTTGATTTTTTCCTGGTTCCCCTCGAAATCAGACAGAAGCTCATATTCTTCCCCGTCCAGGAAACGGCGCACACTCTGTTTCGTCCCATCTATCGTAAATTCTGTGCAGACCGTAACCTCTTCATCCGGTTTCAGGGCACGCTGTTTCACATCCAGATTCAGCTTCCGGTACGCCAGGACATAGAGTCCCTTTGCCATATGAACGCTAAGCACATTCATGGCAAGCTGCCGAATCTGCAATCCACCGTCTTTTCGCCCATCCGACTCCGTATGGTACTGGAAGTTCTTCACAATCTCCCGGAACTGCTCCGGGCTTAACTGGTACAGTTCTCCTCTGATATTATCCTGGTCCAGGTATCGCACCAAGCTGAAATCCGATCTGTATGGAACGCAGTCCAGGCGGTTGCACATTTCCAGGTAATTTAATATTTTCAGGTTCGCCACGTTATCGAAAAGCGTCCGGTATTTGTGCGGATTCAGGTAAATATCCCTGGCCAGTTCTTCATTGACAGGCTGATAAGAACCTTCAATAATACGGGAAGACTGAATCGAATCAATCCTGATTCTGTCATAGGACTCCACAGTATACTGTCCAAGATGCAGCCCATCCACCGCAAGCGTGCGGTTTCGCGCATCTAAATCCCGAATGCCTATCCAGTATTTTGTGTTGCGTTCTTCCCTGTTATGGTACTCTATACTCAGCCATTTGCCCTCATGGATGGCGCGGAATATATCCCGCAATACCATGTTCATAGCCATTTCCCTATGACCTGCCACGCCTCTGTCAGTTTCTCCAAAGAATAACCCGCGTTGGCCGGACTGGTGGACGGCAGCAGGTAAGCCTCACGCCCGTTTACCGGCAAAATATATTTCTTATATAGCTGATGTGACTTGGAACCGTTCGTGTAAACCGCCTGGATATCCGCCTGCGAGAGAATCTTTGATAAATCGTTGGGTACGACATTACGGATACTGGCATCGGACGAACCCGTAATCTCGCAGCTTGCAATCACATCCCACAGGGCGATATGATGGGTCAGCAGCATATTTCGCTTCTGCTCGATGCTCTCGGGCACCACACAGTCTAAAACCTGCGCCATCACGCGCCAGAAGCGGTTCTGCTTGTGTCCATAGAAAAACTGTTGTTCACGCGATTTCACAGAAGGGAAGCTCCCCAAAATCAAAACTCTGGATTTACTGTCATAGACGGGCGGAATCGTATGGTTCGGCATGGTATATTCTTCTTTCTCTATTCACTAATTTGTATCTGAGTTAATTCCTATTTGCTGTACTTCCTTTTCTATCATAAAAGGTTTATCCGCCATAGGCAAGAAGAATCTTATCGGTTCGGGCTGCCTACCATATCCTCCCATCTGCTATCCCCTTTCAGGAAGCCCAAAACCTCCTCATCCCGGAATGCATTCAATATGTCTTCCCGGAGTTGTTCCCTAAATTCTTCCCGCATTTTCTTGAAATCCATATGTCCATAAAGCGGCGATTTGTTGAAGGAATCGATTTCGCTAAGGCTTGCCAACATCTTTTGCATCGTGGAAATCGTCGTCTCCACATCCTTCTGCGCAACCGCTAACTCATGCCTGGGTAAAACTTCGTAATACTCGCCCATCCCGAAAATATCCGCAAGTTTGCTCCGCTTCTCGGTTAACATTTGCACTTTGTCCATATCTTTGTCCTGCAATGCCATCCTGTAGATACTATGGAAGAGTAAATTTACCGTCTGGAACATGGAAAACAGAAGTTCTTCATAAATCTTATAAGCCTCATCCCGCCTGCCTGTCTTACAGCACAGGACAGCCTGTTTTCTCTTCCGCTCCGGGTTCTGCCCTGAGAAAAAAGCCAGGCACTCTTCGGCCTTATCGTACTCCCCCTTGTCTAAATAAGAGTCAAAGAGGCAAGACGCTGCTATCGTGCGCACCTGCTCGTCGCTGCTCTCCAATGCCCTGGCAAACCACTGGTGAATCAATTCTTCATACCCTCTATCATCACTGTCACGGATATCCGGATTCCTATCACCCTCACCGCCAGACCCATGTTTTTTCCACTCCGCATGGAGCATCACGGCCACTTCAAGAATCAAAAGCTCGCAGTCAGGGTACTGCTCCAATTTCTTTTTCGCCCACCGGAAAGCCTCCTCGAAAGGCTTTTCCCGCAACAGGGTATTCATCTGATATATAATGTCTGTTATTTCTTCCCGGGTCAGCTCTTCACGAAAAGACAGCAGCGTATCCAGGGAAATGCCAAGAAGTCTGGAAATAGGCGCAAGCAGCATAATATCGGGAAGCGAATTACCATTCTCCCACTTATTGACCGCCGGAGCCGTCACCCCGAGCCGGTTCGCCATTTCTTCCTGAGTTAAATTTTTCATTTTACGGTACTTTCTGATAACTTGTCCGATTGGCATCATATAACTCTCCCTCTACGGATATTCTTTATCCCGACTCTCTACACACATCGCAATCTTGCCCTCGATACTGCTTCAATCGATAGTCTCAGCATAACAGGTAAAGAAACAATCCACAACTGAGCAAGAGTTAATCAATAAGGATTTTTCTTAACCAACGTTCATATTCATTTGCCTTGACCCTCGCGGCAGTCGCCAAATACCTGCCAGCGGTCGCCTGGCTCGTTGCTCGCGAGAATAAAATGTTGATTCCTAAATCTTGAATTGGATGTCCGGCGGCTACTTGTCAAGGACGTATTCATCATTTTTATCGACTAAGTAAATCGCCTTATCAATCTTCTTTTGCAAACAGGGCGTTCATTGCCCTGCAGTGTTAGTCTGAATGTTGTCGCCCATTGTTCTTCCTTAATAGCAAAAATAGAGCATACAGATTTCAGTTCCTATATGCTCTAACACTGTTACTATATTTGATTTTGATTGATATGATTGATTACGCCAACTGCATAACCTCTGTTTC
This sequence comes from uncultured Lachnospiraceae bacterium, assembly GCA_947172645.1. Lineage (GTDB taxonomy): Bacteria > Bacillota > Clostridia > Lachnospirales > Lachnospiraceae > UBA3282. Next base: position 103,511 of record CAMWBY010000013.1, read on the forward strand.
AAGTTCCCTTAATTCGTCTAATGATAATGAAGGAACACATAGAGCAATTTCATCAAGTGATAACTTTTCCATTTTTATCATTCTTCTCGCCGTTTCCCTTGCGTTTTCCTGCACCGCTTCATGCCGTTCACTTCTTATAAACGACTTCATTATCTGTTCTTCATCAAACAAACTCATCATAATCGTCACAACCTCCTTCTCTCTTTCAAGCAAATATTCTCTTAAGACATTCCTGTCCTTACATATGCGAATCGTTTCTGTAACTGCCTTTCTGGTCATTCCATGCTGTTTTGTCTGCTCGTTAAAAACTTTGCAGAAAACAATGTACTGATTGATGATGTCATCTGTATCGCTTTCATAGAGGACCTTCGCTTTTACCTCAATATCTATATCCGCGCCCTCGAAAAATTCTTTGGACAAAGATATTTTATCGGGTTTCCTCCCTTTGTTTCCCGTAAAAATCACATAAAGTTCAGGCTTTGGCATTTTTACTTTCCTGCTTTTGTAATAGTCTTGGCAGGTACGCTGAAAATATTCGTGGTAGCTTTGCGCCAGGTACAGCAAAACTCTTACTAAAATATTCACTGTCCATGTAGATTGTGCCTCCACAAGTATCATCAGCTTATTATTCGCAATAAAGCCTAAATCATTATACAGATTATCAGTCAACACATTTGTAATCGTCACATCCGTAAGGGAATCCTCTGTCGCTGCCTCGTCCTCTGGGTGGAGCGTTTTATACAGCTTCAGCAGATAACTCTTGTTTTGAAAAAGGTCAAGGAATACGCTGTTTTTTGCGGTACGCTTTGCTTTTGCCTCCTCTATCTGTTTTGTATCAGAGAACTGCGGTTCTCGCTGCACACTTAACACCTCGATTTCTAAAATTCCATGCTTAGGGAACCACTAATGTTCCATAAGATGTGACACAAGATACGATATATCCTACTCATATTACACTTTAATTATATAAAAAAACGCCTGTCTTTACAATAAAATCCACATTAAATTTCTCCCTCCGCTTCTTTTTGTTGTAGCCGATTACCTCAATATACGCTAATTCTGTGGCAATCTTGGTCTGCTCCTTACCGATACTATCCTTTTATATATTGCTTCTATATATTATTACTCCGGCGACGGAATAGACTTTGCATATTAATTATGATATGCTTACAATGATGCATGAAGCATAATGCCGCACTTGCCTTGCTGCTCACTAAAACCGCTTCACAATGGAGAAAAAATATGGTCTATGAAATGACATCCCCGTCAGCCGCTGCGACTCTCTTTGACGGATGGGAAGAAACACTGATTTGGTCCTGCCTACAGGGCATAATGGGAAAAATATACACAACAGATTTCAGTCATCCTGTATCCGCCATGGCTGTCCTCGGAGATTTTACCTTTTTAGCAGGCGTAGCCGACACGGAACTGGCCGCCTACAAACCAGACGGGTGCACGCAGGATTTTATGATTATGATACCTCAAAATGAAGCATGGGAACGCACAGTTATGGAATACTACGGCTCTAAGGCCCGGACTGTCCAACGTTACGCCATCAGAAAAGAACCTGACGTTTTTTGCCGTGAGCATTTGGAAAACATCGTCGCTTCATTGCCGGAAGACTATCAAATATGCCTCATCGACGAAAGGCTCTACCACCTGTGTCAGGAAAATACCTGGAGCGCAGACCTTGTATCCCAGTACAAGGATTACGCACAGTACAGTAAGCTTGGCCTTGGCGTCGCAATATGCAAAGACGGGGCAATCGTGTCGGGAGCGTCCTCCTATGCAAGCTATCAGGGCGGAATTGAAATCGAGATTGACACGATGGAAGATTACAGACGGCAGGGCCTGGCCAGCGTATGCGGCGCCAAGCTGATTCTGGAATGCCTGAAAAGAGACTTATACCCCAGTTGGGACGCGCAGAACCGATGGTCTGTGGCCCTGGCCGAAAAACTGGGGTATCATTACAGCCATACATATACGGCAATCGAAATTACAGGATACTGATGCCCTCATCAGCAAACATGAAGTTTTGCTGTACGAACAAACGGTACTCCATAATGAATCATACTGCTTATTCCGCCTTCTCAAAAACAGCTTTTACCCATACGCCGCCTCCCTTGACAGGCACTGCCACAGTCTCATTGTCCACCGTCCATTCGTCCGGCGAGACGTCGCTCTCCCATCCGACGAAACGGTATCCTTCGTTGGCCGTCGCCGTCAGGGCTACAGGATAATCGGTAAAATATTCACCTCTCCATCTGCCGTTTTCATCGAAGGCAGGCTCGATTGTGTTGAGCACAACACTGCCCGCCGCCGCGTCGCTGACTTCCACCGTAACAGACGCCAACGTGCCTGTCAGCCCAAGGCCGTCTTTCACATACTGCACAATATAGGACCTGCGCCCATCCAAAAAGCTCTGTATATCCGCCATAGCGTCCAGGAATAAGTCAATGTCTTCCGCTCCAAAAAAGCGTTTCAAATGCACACCCATAGGCTCAGACATAAAATCAATGTACTCCGAGACGACGGCATCCACATGCCCTCTCTCAAAAGCGGTATTGGCCAAATCCATAAAAGTGGTGGCAAACTGCCTTTGAAACGCCTCATTCTGACATAAATTACGGAACATCGCGCTTCGTTCCATGGTATTCGCCATGGTATCCATCTGTGTAATGTCCGACGACAGCGCGAGGCCGTCCACGTCAAAAAGAAGCCACCGCCACCTGCCATCCTCATACTCTCCGTCACTGACCTCCCGCGTCCTCCACAACGCTTCGTTGTTCACAGGCCAGTCGCTGTAACGGCCGATATAGATTTCTGCGGCGTAATAATCAATATAACTCTGCATATCAATCAATTCGCAGACATAGGCATAGTTCTCAGGAAGGGATAAATCCGTATTTTCCATATACGTCATCATGTCCGTATACAGCGAAATGTCTTCCTCCAGTCCTTCCGCAATCGCGCCATGCTTGATAATCACAGCGTCTTTCTTGTCTATTCCATAGTGTTCCTTCAGGTACACATCGTTATATTTCTCCGTAAGCCAGTAGACGCCCCAGTATTCCCCATCTAAGAACATGACATAAGGTTCATAGTGCATCGCCGCGAAGCTTCTGTCAGCCACAAGCCCCGACACAATCGCATCCTGCGATTTCGTCAGTGTATCGTCACCGCCCGCAAACAGCGTGACCGTGTCCGCCATATATCCGGTGCCAAACAAATCCACATAAAACCTGCCCATGTTGTCGTATTCATCCCTGGAATACAAGTTCATGCTTTTGGGCGTCTTTAACCGGTTCATCCCGCCCTGGATGCGTATGCCGCAGTCCTGGTTTAACAGCATATCCCCGTCCCGGTCAAATATCTGTATCGTGGCAGGCCGTTCCCAGTCAATTCCGCTCTGGGCATAGTTGGTATTCCACAGATGCCCCATCGCATATTTTGCACCCTCGTATTCGTCAAAAATGCGTCCAAGCACATATATCCCTGTGTCATAGTCAAACAGGTTGTCCGGGTCCGTCACAATAGACATAATATTCATCCCGTCGTAACCTGCCTTACTATCATACCCTACGAAATAGCTCTCCGTCTCCACAACGCCAAAATTCCCATCCGTATCGCGGTAAGCCGCCCTGACTACCGTGCATTTGTCGATGGGATAATCCGGAAGCACATATTCCGGCTCATAGTTATAAGTCTCAATGCCGTCCGACACAAATTCGACAGAAACATCCGTGCGCATACAATGCACATTGTCATGCTGTGTGGCATCATCAATCAGGATAGGTTCCGTGTACTTTGTACCATGTTCTACAGGGTCGGTGCCGTCCAGTGTATAATAAATCTCTGTCCCTGCCGGCGCAGAAAGCACAAGCTCAAAGGGTTCATCGTAAAAGCCTGATGCTTTGGAAAAATCCAGTTCCTTCGTCTCATCATCTTTCCAAAAAAGAAGCAGACACAGGCACCCACATATTGCCGCCAGACATGCTAAAACACTTCTCCTGCCCATCATCCTACCGTTTCTCCGGACTCCGCCACCCAATTAACCGACTGTATCCCCGGCACTTTCATCAGTTCATCAATCACGGCAAGGTTTAACTCACCTCTTGTCTTAATCTCCAGAATCATTTCCTCATGGCTTGCATCTTTGTTTACCGTGCGGATACGCTGACTGACCACATAGGGTTTCAGCTTCTCTTGGAACTGCACCCTGTCGATAGGCTGTTCGCCGCCCATCACCACCAACAGATAGCGGTTCCAGATACCCGGTATCTTACTGGAAACGATAAGCACCGCGGCAATAAAGAGCACGGATGTAAGCGTCAGGCGATAATTCTGGGCGCTGACGCACAATCCTTCCGCCATGGCCCAGAAGATGAACATCGTATCCCTGCTGTCTTTCACCGCCGTCCTGAAACGGACGATGGACAAGGCGCCTACCATACCCAGGGAAACCGCAATATTACTGCTAATCATCATCATAACAATAACCGTGATGAGAAGCATCGTCACCAAAGACCAGTTGAACTTCCGGTTATATACCGCCTTCTCCGAGGTAATATAATAGGTCAGGTATATTACCATACCCGTAACCAGACCACACAACAGAATCACAAACGTTCTTTTAATCCCGTAATTTGTGCTATTTGTATAAAAATAACTGAGCACCTCTTCTTTTGACATGTTTACCTCATTTCTGCGCCGCCTGTATCTTCATTCTATGAATATGTCAGTGTATCATTTCCCAATTAGGTATACGTTTTCCAGGTTTGTGCCGGACAGCGCGCGGCTACAAATCCCCAAATTGCAGGTTCTGCTAATAATTAAAATCATAATGCACTTTGCGGCCTGAACAGTACTTGCTATAGGCTCCCTGCGTCAGATTAAACTGCGCAAGAGTATTCGATATAAATCCCATCAGTTTTCCACTGTATTTTATCTCCAGAACCACATACTCATACTGGATAGGCGTGTAATTGACTTCCGGAGAAAAAATATCTAAATTCGATTCACTTGCCCTAATATTCATGTCGAGTGTGACACGCGTGTCATACATGGGATACTTATAGGCAACCCTGTCATACGCAATCTGCACTACCGGCCTGTAACAGCCCTGCACCATAATGCTGTAGGCCTCTATGGCTGTCTTTGTACTGTCAAAATAATGTTGCAGCACACCATAATTTCCTTGCGAAAGAGCCTCGGCGTCCTCCCGCTCAATCACAAAACTGTGCTTCTGCTGCCAATCGCCGTTTTTCTGTTTGATTTCCAGCTTACACAACGACATATCGTTGTCATAAATCCTCAGGCGCACTTTTTTCCTGCTATTGGCACCGGAAAGTTTCTGCGCAAAATCCGTGTCATGGACCGACTCGAAATAGACACTGCGCACCGTATAAAAGCCGTCGGCACAATGGCTATCCTTCTCCATAAGCCTGTCAAGACAGTTCTTAATTATATGCGCTTTTTCCAATGGCACCGTGTATTTAATCTCTTTCCTGAGCGAAATCATCTCTCTATTCATCTGCCGTTTTTGACCTCCTTGGACTACAACATAAATGATGCCTCTTCACTCTACGCAAAATCAGCCACCCAACTTATCTAACAACATCCGATAATGCCTGTGGCTAATATGCCTTCCGGCCCTTTGTAAACCTTCGATACACCCTCTCACTTCATCTGGTGTTAATTCATTTTCTTCATAAGCCGCCATAAGTATGCCTATTGTCCCTATGATATTAATATCCATTTGAAAAGCCACAGCTTTAACTTTAATAAACTGTCCTCGTTTAATCTGGTCGGCTTCAAATTTAAATCGGCTGTCTGTTGTCAATTCATCAAACACTGCCTGTGGTATCAAAACCTGCCCAAATAGTTTTTCAAGCAAGTCTACACGGTCTATCTTGAGAAGCGATATCAATGGTGTTGTATCCGATACAACAATCATTCTGCCGCCTCCCTCTTTTTTAAATTCCTGAAAGTCTCCAACTCTGAATCAAGTTCATCCATTGTCATATCCAGATATGAATATCCCAATTTGTCATAAATATCAATCAGTTCTGACTTTCTGATTCCCAAAATCTCCGCTGCACCGCCATGTGATATAGTCTCATTTAATATATAAGGATATAGAAGAAGTGCATTTCTGATAAGCATCGTTTCTGAGTCCATATCCTTCAAATATTTTGACATTCCTACCGGCACTCTTATTGTTACAGATTCCGTTGTTACCATAATATTACATCTCCTCTATAAATTTATATTTTCCAATACGCCTGTCTGCTTAATTCTCTAAATGAAATATTCCATCTATTTATTTACGCTTTTAATTTTCCCATTGCAGTATCTCTCTTTCCTTACATCACAATTTTCAGCCGAGAAATTGATAATTAGAAAAAATTTTTTCCAAACTATTATATACCAAAAAGTTCTTTTTCTCAATCAGATTCTTCGTTTATGTTTTCCGCTCCCCAACTCCTACACCGCCTTAAGCCGCACGGCTATATCGTCTGCGCAAAGAGCCAAATATGCGGACAGCGCCTCGTCATCTTTGCAATAGTCCTTTACGAAAGCGGCCGTCATCTTCCCAATCTGCCTGCTGACTTCCGGAGTTTCCATAGCAGAAAGCTTCTCCCGTATCCGGGCAAAGTCTTCCTCCGCCGGATAACTCCCGTACATGGACTTACCTGCATACATCTGTCCGGCCACAGCTGCAAGCATGATTTCGCATAGATTTCCTATGATGTCTTCATAGGCATTGTCATATTCGCGCAGCGTATCCAAAATATACTCCCGCGGAAACGCACGCAGAAATCTCTGCTCCAGACGGATACAGGCAATATATTCATAAATTTTGTCTATTCCGGAATATCCGCTCAAGTCGCACAACACCGGGTAGTCCAATGTCAGGATAGTGTCCTGGGGTGCATATTTCATATCATACCATTTAAAAAATTCCGGCATCCCCTTCACAAAAGTGTCCGCAAGACAACGGTTCCCATAGCTGTCAAATTCCGCCAGAACTTTATGGTAAAGAATAAGCGCCAACTTGACTTTCTTCTCCACGCAGGACGCTCCCATCTCATAGGCCTTCCGGGCCGTCATTCCGTCTGCGGAGACGATTTGGTTTCGTCCCTCTTCTTCCAGTTCACGGATGGAGTACAATACAGCCCCCATCAACTGCTCTGCTTTCTCATATGTGACCGATGTACTCTCCCCCGCGGTATACTTCTCCGCAAGCTTCCCCACAATCGGGAGCAACTCTTCCATTTGATATCCCTGGTAGCCCATACATTTGTCGGTTACAGCCCACGCTCGTTTATTTCCGCAAACAACAGGCCAAACGATTGCACGCAGGCCGTAACGCCCTCCCCTCCGTTTTTCTTCTTTTTGCCATTTCTATACTGCTTTTATCCCAAAATCCTAACGATAAGATTCAAGATTCAAAAAAGGTCATACAACGCTTCCAAATACAGGCCATGGTCCCATCTTTTTACCTCGTCTAAAGCTTCATACTCCCCATGCCCTTCCGAAGCCTTGTAGCCCCTGTAACCTGCCCGGATTGCCTGCGCGAAAATCGTGAGGCACGTCCCTTCCAGATAGTCCAAATCCCCGTAGCAGACCTTATCAAACTGCTCTCTCATAAAATGCAGAAGTTCATCGTCCGATATTTCATCCTGCATCTCATTCTTGTAGGCATAGAAAATTTCCTGTAACCTGACAAGCGTGTCAACATAATTGTCCTGGTCAATAAAATCAGAGTCGCAAAATTCATAGATAATCCTGGGCGTTATCCCTTCCCCGAACTCTACCCTGCGTTGTACCCGCAAAGCGTTGTTCTTCTGTGCCAAAACCAATTCCGCCTCCTCCTCGCTTAAAGTCAGCCCATACTTTTCCGTGACTCGGTTTACCTCCACAATCTTTGCCAACTGGTTCTTCTCCTGCAATGCCATCATCCATTCCATAAGCGTCCCTCCCCCAAAATGCATTCGGAATTTGATTGTATCATCACCCAAATATTTACACCAGTCTTATATTTCCCCCAATTCTATGGTATAATGTACATGGCAGCAATGAGCAGCGCCAAATTGTAAGATGGTAAAAAGACAGCTTGCTGGCTCTTTTACCGGATTACAATTTGATAGGGCGAACGCCCGTGAGCGAGATGCAGCAAAGCGTAATCGAGCTTGCACTGCTAACTGCCAACAACAGTTTATTGTATCCCCCGCCACCATAATCCTTTTTTATGTATTTTGGAGTTTACTATCTTTTGTTGTGTAATAATGAATCTGACAACAATACACACCCGAAAGGTAGTACATATGAAAGAGTTACGCGAAATTATACGAGACTTGCGGGAAGACCGTGACCTCAAACAGAAAACAATCGCAAACTATCTGGGCATTTCCCAACAGACATATTCTAACTACGAGAACGGACACCGAGAAATACCGACATGGGTAGTTGTCGCCTTGGCACAATACTATAAAGTCAGCACTGATTATCTCTTAGGCACGGATACAAGTTATCTGGGCAATACAAATCTCAAAAACCCGTATCTGGAAAACATCACCATGCACGACATCATCTACGACATTCAAAAGCTAAAACGCAATGAGCGAAGGGATTTAATTAAATATATACGGTTCCTAAAACATTCTGACGGTTCATAAAGAACTTTCCTACTAAAGAGCTCCTGTATCAAGGGGCTCTTTACTGTGTCTTCCCATACTCTCCGATAAGATAAAAGATTGTTGATTTACCGCGTCTTTTAAAGTATGATAGACAGTGGATGTCTTAGACCGGAATTTCTGATACAGGAAGGCTGCTTGTTTTCAGAAGGGCGGACGTCACATACCGACAATACAGAATAATCAGGAATGAATCATATGAAAATAACAATATGCGACGACAGCATAGAAGACCTAAGTAAAATAGAGAAAGCATTACAAAAATACATAGACCACAACACCAGTACCAGTTTCGAAATAACAAAATATTCAGACCCCGGAAGGCTGTCCCGGAACGTATCCGAAAGACAGTTCGCCGACATCTATATATTAGACTTGATTATGTCTAATCAGACAGGAATCGACATCGGCAGGCAGCTTCGTAAGTCCGGCTGCCAAAACCCAATCATATATATCACCTCGTCGGATGACTTTGCCCTGGATGCTTACCAGGTACACGCGGTAAGGTATCTTCTGAAACCGCTCAATGAAACCGACCTTTTTGAGGCTATGGATTATGCCCTCTCCTGTGGTGAAGCCAAAAACGGCCCTGTCTACCTGATTAAGACCAAGGACGGACTGATTTCCGTGCCATATGCAAAAATAGAATATATTGAAAATGTGTCCCGGACACTGGATGTCCATCTGACAGACGGAGAAAACATAAAAAGCATCTTTATCCGTAAATCTTTCGACGATGAAATCGGTGAACTCTTACAGGACAAATGCTTCATACAAGCCCATAAGTCTTACATTATCAACCTGAATTGTGTGAAACAACTCACCCAATCGACCGTCATCATGGAAAGCGGCAAGCACATTCCGGTCAGCAAGACAAAGACAGCTAACGTAAAAAAGGCATATTTGGCCTTCATCGCAGAGCAATACAGATAGGTCAGAATATGGCAACTTACCAATTGGCCCAAAGGAGTTACTATGGAATATTTTAAAAATATCTCTTATTTAATCAGCCATATATATTTAATGCTGTTTATTTATCTGTTTGTTGCCCACCGCTACTCTAAACGCACAACAGCCGCCGTATGCTTTTCCGCCGGAATGATCCTGACACTCACCGACTGCCTGAAATTAAATATTCTCCCGGAAAGCGACCTATGCTATCTCATCGTAACCATTGTACAAATCCTAATCACCCAATCCACGGTAATCCTTATATCCGAAAACAGAGACAGCAAAGCCCTTTTTCTGGGACTCAGCGCGTCCAATTATGTCATTTCCGGCAGTATCCTTGCCGCCGTTCTGCATATTTATACTGGCAACGATGCTCTCGCTTTGGCCGGAAGCTTTTTGACACACCTTATTATTCTTGTGCTTCTGTACTATAAAATGAAAGACCTGTATTTCAAATGGTACGGAAAAGAATACATGAAAAACTGGTGGGAACTGTGCCTCATTCCAGTCTTTTTTTATTGCGGTTTTTCCTTCCTGGCCTTTTTCCCACATACTCTTTACGAAAATCCCGACAATATTCCAGGAACCATCTTTTTTATTATCACAATGTTCGTATCCTATGTTGTGGTACTCCGGTATGTGGAAAGCGAATCCAACCGGGCGGGTATCTACTGGAAAAACGTACTGTTCGAATCCTACATCAAAGGTCTGGAAAACCACTCCCACCTTGTGGAGCAGGCGGAAACAAACCTGAGAATACTGCGCCATGATATGCGGCATTATTCGAGTATGATTGACTCGTTGCTGACCCAGGGAAAATATGAAGAAATCCGCAAACTGACGGCCTATATCAATAAAGTGACCGATGAAAACAAGGTTCCCAAATACAGCAATAATATGATTGTCAACTCCATTATCTGCGAAACAATGGACTGGGCGCATTCTCTGGACATCAGTGTAAACTTAGACGCAAGTATCCCCAGGGAGCTTCCTGTCAGCGAATACGAGCTTGCCGCCGTCATTGCCAATTTATTTGAGAATGCATTTATCTGCGTAAAAGACTTTAAGAAAGAGAAAAAGTATATCAACGCAAAAGTACACTGTGCCCAGGATCATTTACTTATCCAGATGGAGAACGAATACGAAAATGAAATCTTCTTCGACCCCCTGACTGGGCTTCCCAAAAGCAGGCAGGGCAAAAACCATGGCGTGGGGATGCAGAGTATCTCCGCCTTCTCTGACAAAATTGGCGGCAACATCGGCTGCTACTGCGAGAACGGGATGTTCCACATTATGCTGTTTGCGAAATTCTGAATCTACCACTGTCTTTCTTGAATCCGTATCTCTTCCCTTTTCTTATTCCCCGCCTTGCCGCCGGGGTTCTCCCAGGTGCCAGCGCTTGGAAGATAAGACTTTTCATCTATCTTCCTGTTGTACTGGTCATAACACACCCATCCGGTAGATTCCCCATTCGCGGCAAATATATACTCTTTTCTTGCCACTGTCCTATCCTCAGGCACTCTCAGATTCCCCTGCGCATCATAATAAGCCCACCATTCTAGCTGCCTGGCATCGTTATATTCTATGATACATTCTGCATAGTCGTCGAGCGAAGAAACCACCAGGTTCCCGGATGTGTCCCTATATCTTCTGCCCACCCATTCCGAGCCGTCGTACATATCCTCTACGACCGCATAGTTATAGTCTTCTCTGACTGTCAGCTGCAATTCCCCGTCATCTTCCGGGTTGAATGCAAAACACTCCTCCACTGTCTTGTTGCCATAATCATCGTATGCCTTATGGAGCATGGCCACACCTGTATCCGTGCGCTCCGCTACTTCTTCATCCGTGTTGTAATACCAGACATATGTATTGTCTCCCCGCTCATCATATTCATATTCCACAAACGCGCTGTCGCCGCCCAGCGCCGGAACCAGCCTTACCTCAGTGTCATCATAGTACCCCTGAAAGGTGCACTGGCCAAATTCATCGTACCCATATTTTATAACAGCATAGTCGCCGTCCTTTCGCGATACAAGATGATACGGCTCATCGCAATAAAAAACCATTCTGCAATCTCCCTTGCTGTTATACTCATAATCCACACGGCTGTACCCTCTCTGTCCGTATTCAGTATACTGCCCCGCCGCATCCATATATTCTACGCAGGCTTCATTCCCAAACTCGTCATATGTGGTAAAAACATAGGCATAGCCCAAGTCGTCCCGGACTGCAGGCTCTCCCTTTTCATCCACATAACACAGCATCCTCCGGTTTCCCTTCTCATCGTACTCACACCTGTAGCCGAAGCAGCGGTATCTGGTGTTCATGGCAGGTCTTTCTTCTGCATCGAAATAGTTCGTTGCAATATGCTGCCCCAACTCATTGTATGTATACCGTACACAGGCATATCCTTCGTCCGCCCGACACACATAATTCATATCCGTGCCAAAATACCCTTCTTCCAAACGGTTTCCATTGACATCATATACATACTGACAGGATGCAAATCCGCCATCCTTCCATAGGGCAAGGTTCCCTTCGGCGTCATAATAGGAGATGTGCACCTCATTTCCAAACTCGTCATAATCCGAGCGTATCCAGGCATAACCGTAATCACTCCGGTCAATCGGTAAACCCTCAAAGCCGATATATTCGGTTTCTATCCTGTTGCCCCTGTTATCATAGGCAAACTGCCGGCCGGCGCTCTGATGTTTTCTGCTGATTACCTGCTGCCCCTTCGTCCCGAAATAGTATTCCGAAACACACTGGCCATAGTCGTCATATGCAAACCGGATATCGGCGTAACCGCCGTCGCCGCACAGAACAGGATTATCCTTAGCATCAAAATACTGTCTCCTCACGCAGTTGCCGCTGCTGTCATATTCTGACTGGCAGTACGCGTATCCCTCCCCTTTCCTTGCTGTCAAATCTCCGTTTACATCAAAATATAACACTCGTGTCTGATTTCCCCAATCGTCATATTCCGAATGCGCCCGGGCATAGCCAAAACCTCGCCTGCATATCAGTTCGCCATCCAGGCCAGTATACCATGTGTCTGTCCGGTTCCCTTTCATATCATACGCAAACTTCCTGCCGGCACTCTGATATTCCCGGTTGATTGTAGGCTGTGAATCTGTATCATAATATTGCTCCTGGACGCACCGTCCCTGGTCGTCATACTGGTACCTGACCATCGCATAGCTGCCATCCTTGTTATAACACGGCTTATTTTCCGTATCGTAAAAGCTCTTTTCAATACAGTTTATCCCTTGATACCTGGATTTGCAGACTGCATAGCCTTCTTTCACCCCTGTCGTCAATTGGCCTTCTTGGTCAAAATAAGATTCCTTTACTACATTCCCTGCTCCGTCATAATCCAAAGTCACCTGCGCATATCCCAAATCATGCCGCACCATGGGGTTGCCATCCAACCCTATGTATTTGATTTCTATCTTGTTATTGTCATAGGCATATGCAAATCCGGCACAATGGTATGCCGTATTGGCTGTCAGGCCTCCATTCTTATCATAATATACGGTTAATATACATTGTCCCGACTCATTATACTCTGAACGCACCATGGCATAGCCTAAATCCTTCCTAAGAGTCAAACAAAACTCTGCATCGTAATACTTTGTGTCAACCCGGTTCCCCAATGCATCATACGCAAACGCCATGCTGGCACAGCCATACTTCGTACTGACCACAGGGCATCCCTCTTCATCGCAAAAAGCCTGAGAAACCAACCACCCGTCTGCATCGCTGTATTCGTTGCGTATCTCGGCATAGCCTGTGTCTTTCCGCAATACCTGTCTGCCCTCACAATCATAATACCGTGTCCCTGTCCACTTCCTCCCATCATATGTATTGACAAACATAAAATAGCCGCCGTCCTGTTTGATAATCGCCTCATCATGCTCGCCAAAGAATGATACCCGTTCTACATTCCCATAACTGTCATACACAATCCTTAACACGGCATAGCCCAAATCACCACGCACCATCAGCCCGCCGTCTGTTCCGATATACCGGATGGTGGCTCTGTTTGCTTTCTCATCATATTCATAACTGATACCCGCGCAGTGATTTTTCCCACTGACGATAAGCAGTCCGTCCGTATCATAAAACCGTACCGCATTGTGCTTCCCCTCTTCATCGTCCTGGTATTTGACCGACGCATACCCTGTATCCCGCCTGAGAACCGGAAGCCTGTCGGTTCCGTAATAATACTCGGCGCATTTGTTCCCGCTGTCATCATACTCGAATTCCTGCACCGCACATCCCAAATCGCTGCGTAGCGTCAGCCTGCCTTCCGCATCGTAATATTCCTCGCCTGTTTTCTGTCCCCCATCATAAGTGCACTCCATGCTTGCGATGCCCGTCGTCTTATCCACAACCTCTCCAAACACACCGTCCTGATAGCCGCCATAACGGCAATGCACCATCCGGCCATCCTCGAATTTCCGGTATACCACCGCATAGCCCGTGTCGGAGCGGTTCACAAGCTTCCCGTCCACATCCTTATAAGATTCACGTATCGGATTGCCGCTGTCATCATATTCGTACCAGATTTCCGCCACGCCATAGTCTGTCCTGCGCGTTCTGCTGCCCTGCTTGTCATAGTAAGCTTCCCAGACAAGAAAATTCCTGTCATTATAGTACTGCCTCACCTCCGCGTAACCCTGCCCCGCAACCCTGACAGGCTCTCCTTCCTGGTCAAGATATCGCCTGTATACCGTTTTTCTCCCATCCTCCGCCTCGCACTTATAGTCAACGCAGGCATACCCCAGCTTCGAACTGAACATCCTTTCATGATTGCCATTCAGATATTCTATATATTTATTCCCTTCTTCTGTTTCATCCTCATAAGTAGTTCTCATTGCCATGTATCCGCCGCCGTTCAGGCACGGTCTGCCATCGGCATCGTAAAACCGCTGCGTCTCAACAAGCTTCCCCTTTTCCACATCGCTCTCCAAACGCTTGATGGCATACCCTTCTTCGTTCTCCATCAAATTTCCATTCTTGTCGCAATAACTGATAGATGTAATATCTCCCTTTTTGTCGATGATATAATGTACCGCAGCATAGTGATAAGCGATATCCGCCTCCTTCTCCACCTGTATCCACGCATCGTCCCTCGCTGTGTCTGCATCCGGCAAACCCTGCCTCAGCATATGCTGTTCCTGAAATACATTGAGCGCTTCCTGCCGCTCATACTGGGCCGTAGCATCTGTAAAGCCCGTCTGCAAACTTGGCTGTTTTGCAAAAACGTCCTGAGTTAACTGCTGCTCACGCCATGTCACAGCGTCTGTCTGTCGACCCTGCCAGTTCGCCGCATATATCTGTTCCATTTGCTGATTTTGCCCGTTTGCCATATAACCCTGCCCTGCC
Organism: uncultured Lachnospiraceae bacterium; assembly: GCA_947172645.1. GTDB lineage: Bacteria > Bacillota > Clostridia > Lachnospirales > Lachnospiraceae > UBA3282. Next base: position 118,555 of record CAMWBY010000013.1, read on the forward strand.
CACTGGCTATACCCGCTTAGCGCGTATCCTTGGCTTTCCCATTGGTTCCGCCCGCTTAACGCGTAGCCACTGTCTGCCCACTGTCCGCCTATACTATGATAAATACCTGTGATGCCGTCTGTCGTTATGAAGCCATCTGAAAACCCAAAAGGGGCACGCAGGACATCGGTAGACACAATAAATTTCTTTTCACCCTTCTTCATCTCTTCCATATGGAAACTGACATATGTGCCATAAAACCGTCTGTCACGCACCGCTTCCCCATTAAATCCCAGAAACTCTTCTTTTTCTAACGCTCCTCCCTCTTCCCGGTATCGGTAACGGTACATGCATACGCCGTTCACGTCGCCGCACAAATTTTCATTGCGGTCCTGTTGGTACCGCTCCAATAGCCTGCCCTGGGAATCATAGGAAAACTTTTCACAGAAAACGCCCTGGAAACCCTCCGTCTTCTTCTCCCTGTTTTCATCACTGTAATAACGGATACTGTGCAAGTCCCCGTTATCCTCATACTGGAAATCAATTCGCATAATTCCCAGTTTATTGCAGACAAACTCCCCGTCGATATCAAGAAAATACAATGATGACAGATACCCGTTCCCATCATATACATAGTACTCGCCATTTACGCCATACGGGTTATAAATGTAAGGGCTCAGCCTGCGTGTCTTCGCACGCCCATCCGGATAGTATGTGACCTCAATCCGCCTGTCAGTCAAATCGTTCTCAATCCTTTGCCCTTCCGGTATCCGCAGCAAGGCAGAATTGAATAACTGAGGCACCTCTTTGGAGGAATAGTGTGTAATCTCTAGTTTTTCATGCTCGTTTCTCTCCATCCGCAGTATCAGCTTCCCACCACTATTGTAATAAGATATCCGCACAGGTTCCCGGAACTTATTTTGTTCGGCTGCCTCAAACGCATCCTGGTCCATAGAATTATACTTTTTCTGGTCAATATCATATTCCACCTCGATACGGGCCGTGGGCTGAAAGAAAGCCATGCCATAGGCGCTGGAATACTGCCGCATCAGCTCAGGTTGTCCATAGGGCTCCATATACGTCAGCTCCATGCATTTTCGTCGCGGATACTCTTCTATCTTCCAATAAGGCTTGCCGCCTGCCATCTTCTCCGGCGTATCCGATACCTCCCCCGCCCCGGAAGGCATCCCGTAAATCTCCGTAAGCTGTGTACAGTATGTGACTTCCGGCTTCCAATAATAAATAACGGCAATTGCTACAATCGAAGCCGCTACGCCTGCCTTCAATATCCATAGATACTCTCTGGCAATCCACCCGGCGCCCTGCTTCATAAGCTTTAAAATAACGGCAAAAAATGTCCCGACACCCACTGCTGCTATGAGCAAAACGGCAAAGATAATCCAACAGACTTTATACAGCCATGGACAGTATCTTCGTACTTTACCCGCCACACTTTTCCCCATATTCCAAAAGAATCTGGTTATGCGCTGCAGACGCCCGTATCCCACCACGCAAAGCAGCTCCCAGACTGCAACGATACCAACAAAAGCCATTGCAAAAGCAGAAAATTTCCGCGCTCCCTCCACCCTCTGATACTGGGCAAGGACAGGCGTTAACGCAAGGTATGTCACGAAAGCGATTGCCCCTGTAGCAAGATTTGCGATATTAATGAGTCTGCTTGTCCCATTCTTGTGGTTGTTCTGGATTCCTGCAATAAAAGGCAAAAGAATCTTCCATGCATACGGTTTCACCCTGCCTAAAAACAGATTCGCTTTCTGCTTAGAATTTTCATAGACCTTTTTTATCTTTTGTTTCATGAATATTTGGATTCCTTTCGTTTTGCCAGGGCATTAGGTGATTGCGAAACACATCATAACGTTGTAATGGCTGTGTCATTTCAGTCCTCATTCCGGAATGTCTATGCGACAAGAGGCATCACATTTCTAATACGGAGCAATAAATATGGTCTCTTCAATTAAATTATAAACTATGTACGTTGTTTTTTCATCTGTGAAAAAGAAGATTTTTCTCATCGCCTAGTACACCGAATAGTTAAGTCTTTGAGATATTTACGCAGGATAATTGACTCAGATGCAAAGAAGAAAATCGACGGTGTAGCGGTGGCTACAGCTAGATTTTCTGACCGTAGCAGCTGAACAATTAGACAAGTGAATATGTCAGTTACTTAATATTCGTTGTAGCCGCCTAATGTATGCAAACAGCCACTTGACTCGCTGCTCATGGGGATAAATCAGAATACTTTCCAACACAAGTTTCTTAATGTTATACAATATGGAATTGTTTAAACAACAAATCGGCGTATACATATTTTTTTATTTCATTTTGTCTTATATGAACATATACAATATTTCGTTGTGAAATAATAATTTTCACAATGTACATACTACGATATAGGCAGATACAGTAAAATTTCATTATTTTACAGTGGTTTGATTTCACCTTTACTAAAGTAAAACAGTCTGTGGTAACACAATAGATTCAACCATTTCATATTTTGGGAATACGTAAGAACGACAATACGGCGTCAGCCAAAAGATACAAAATTGAAAATCAGAAAGATACAAATTTGCAAGCCGAGAAAGGAGCATGATTGTAAATATGAAAGAACTACATGAAATCATGCGTGATTTGAGACAAGACCATGACTTAAAGCAAGCAGTTATCGCAAATTATTTGAATGTCAAACAGCAGGCCTATTCCAACTATGAGACCGGACGGCGTGCAGTTCCGGCATGGGTCGTCCCTGCGCTTGCAAAATATTACCATGTCAGCACCGACTATCTTTTTGGTATGGGACGCCTTGGAAATATAAACCTGAATACCGACTATCTGGGAAAGGTCACTATGTATGACGTAATGTATAATATCCAGAAAGTGAAGCCTGACAGGCGGAAAGAGCTGTTGAGGTATATACAGTATTTGAATGAGGCGAAGAGGGATGATGAGAACGCTTAGCTGTGAGCTGGGGCCTGTGTGAGAAATTCCAGCAGAGTCTCTTAGGAAAAGTCTCGTAAATACAGTGATATCATCTTTCAACATTTTAATTCTACACTATGGCATAATATTTTCTGTTTATTAAATCTTAATCAGAAAAAATCACTGATATACAATACTTTTACTTAATCAAACCATATACTTAAATGTATGTTCAAAAGTTAAAACAACGCCGTCAAAACACCACTTTATCCCTATCCGCTTCATGTATAATGATGCTCACATCTCCTCGAATTTTATCTTTATACAATAGTAGTTTGTTTGTAATAATCCTTAATGAATCATCATAGGATAATCCTAGCCTTGAAAAGTTTGTACCCATCAGCGGTATTATTAACTCATATCCTTGTCCATACTGATTATTAAAATCAATAAGTGATTTTATCACATGCTCTAAATTCTCAACGGAAACATACGCATTATTGTTTCTGTCAAAATCTGTTAACACTAACAGTAAAAAGGTATTATGTCCAACTCCCCTTACTACTGCAACTGTACCTAATTCATAAATTTCCCTTTTTCCTTTTTTCTTTTTATCCTCCGCTAAGGCATATTTATATTTCTTCTTTTGCTTCTTTAGACAAGTACGAATAGCATCATCGATATATTCCAAATCCAACCCATTTTCATTCATCATCTTTATCCATTTTCCATGTAACGTATTTGGCGATATAAGCGGTTTATCGCATATGGATATATTTGTATCAACAATTGTATCAAACGCAGAATTGACAGGAATTACATATAATCTTTCTCGTTCATTTGTTTTATCAAATCCTTCCTTCAACAATTCTCCATATCGAACAATAATCCTTCTGGATGTGTCTTGCCATATTACTTTCCTTTTCCTCCACTTGCATGTATAAGCTATTGTTATAATTAATAGCAAAAAAAGGACACTGACCAAAAATAATACTTTTACATAAAACTTTTCAATTTTTATATCACTCCATGACACAAATACAGAAGCAATCGTTACAATAGTTGCAAAACTGCCGACTAAGCTTCTCCATGTCCGCCAAATATTATGTATATTTTGCTTTAGTACATTAATCATAATAAATCGAATTCCTTCCAAGCATAAAACTATATCCACTTATTCTGGTATATAAAAATAATTTATTAATGGCATCTCATTTCTTTTTACCGGTTGTATCCCCCTAACTTGACGGGTATCTTTTTTTATACATGGGTCATTTAAGAAATGTTTAACTTCAATCTCATAGAACGCTTCCAAACCTCTAAAATCTTTCAACGTAGTACGTAAAATTTTAGGAATCTCTTCTATAATATCTATATTGAACATATGGTTAGCAAACCCATTCTGAAAATACTTGTCTTTCGAAAACACGCTAACTCTTGCCACTTTCATTGAATTAAGAAACGTATACATTCCACTATAAATACGCTCAATATCATTTTGGGACAAAAATGGGAAAAAATATCTATATAACACTGTTTTTAAATAAAAGACAACAGCATATTTGATAAGCTTAAAAGACTTCTTTTTCTCATTTTTTAATTCATCAGAATCATTTTCATTTATTATTTTGTTCCCAATTTCTTTATCCAGAACCTGAAGAAAAATATCCATGAACCTTTTACGTACATTGCTCTGTAATTCACATAATAAATTATCTTTTTTTGGTTTTTTTCTATCTTCACCTTCTCTACCTATAAAATAATTCTCTATATGTTCCTCAGACACAAACAATGCTGAAAGCGCAAACGTAGCAGGACCAGAGCTTCCCCGAATACCAACTCGAAAGAGACTGTCCCTCTCTTCATTTTCGGATTTTTCACGCCATAAAATAAGCTGTGCAATCTCACTATGTGTCCCTTCTTTTGCAAACTGACAAATTTCACCTTCTATTTCATCACGATTGAAATAAATATTAGTCTTTTTTTCACTCTCAAAACTATTAATGCTTCTACATTCCGCACATTTATATGTTTTAGGTTGATGCGTAAATATTCCATCTTTTGAAATTTCTCCAATACCTAACTGTCCTTCAAATTCTTTAACTTCATCTATATTAATACGAAAAAATCCTTTAAAATACTTCTCCCCATCTATCCATTTTGTGCAAATAATTTTAGCTTCATCTTCTCCGGGAAAAGCTCTTCGTTCATGAATGATATTAATATCTTCTTTGTTTTCTAAAAAACTTATTCTTTCTCCTATTCCCTTAATTTCATTACAAATATAACATGGCAAACTGACACCTAATGGATGCGATTCACTTCCTATACAGATAAAATTCAGTTTATCTGCATTCTCATCTTTTTCCTTCTCCTGTAAAGATACTAAAGAATATTCACCAATAAGTTTCCTCTTAGATAAATATTTAGACAGGACAGCCACTGCGTCAAAGTCCCACTTTGACATGCAGAGTCTCGGTTCCTCATCTTTGGCTTGGTCATTTCTATGTGTCAAATAAATACTGAGCTGATTATATCCTAATATTGGTGCCCAAAAGCGGTCGCGATAATATGATTCCAAGCTCCTCTTTTCATCTTTTTCTTTCTGGGCATATAGTTCATCCAATTTATTTTTTTCATCCTTAGATGTTTTATAAAAAGAAAACAATAGTTCATTTGATTCTTTTTTATAATTCTTGCTATTTAGAAGCATAAGTTTTGAATGACGTTCAATGCCACTTTGTGCCGCAGCAAGCTGCAAATAAAATCCCTCAATGTCATTTTTCCGCAAAATTGCCATCCATAAGCCTGCCACATCGAAAACATTTCTATTTTCTTTTTCAAACGCATCTGCATTCCTTAACTTTTCTGCGTCTGTTTTTTCATGCATTACTGTAATTGCATGAACATCCGAACCATGTGCAGCCCCTAGCCAAAACAATGACTGCAAACAATTATTGCTGACATCCACTACAATCTCATTTGTATATCGAAGTGTGCGAAGCATGACATAATATAAATTAAATAGGCCATTAATATCACATATAAGATCCTTATGCAAAAGGTTCTTCATTCTGTCAACAAATACTGGGTGATTGGGATAAATCCGCATTGCCCTGTTTGTAATATGATTTTTGGTAAAACGTTCAATTTCGTTCTTTTGTTCTCTTTCCGCTGTATTATCTGTTTCTTCTTTATGGCCTAATAGGTCTTCCCATTCATCATTTGATTTGATTTTTTCTTCCGTTGCCAAATAAGTAGCCTGATTCGTTCCAATTTGAATAATTTCTCCCACACTATACTCAATATCTAATTCTTCCTTTGCGTCTTTTTCATTTTCCGGAATCATATTAGCTTGTACCAATACTCCTACACGTTCCCCACAGAAACATTGTTCTAACTTCATTCTCGAAACAATATGATGATAAAAATTTACAATGCATAGCCCTGCCTGCTCCTCATTCAGAAACGTATCCATAGTGTATACAATAAGTGTATTAGATTCGTTTCCATTTTCATTATATCCTGCACAAAGCTTACCATAGATACTTTGACCAACCTTTTCATATTCACCATTCGATAATTTTTTGCCATCTGGCAATATTTCATGGTAAGGAAACCGATTATACTGCTTATCTGAAAAATTATATTTTGATTTAATCACAGTATCAAACTCCATATATCTTGTCATTAACTCATCTTTTTCTTTTGGTAACCTTCTGTACCGAATTCCATAATACTCAAATAGTGCTTTACGCCACGGATATAATCCTATATGATGTTCTATTTTCTTCCATTCTTCTTCTGATACCTTATCCTCCGATGTATCCGGAATAACCATTTTATAAAAGCTCTCACTGTAGCAAATTGGCAAAATCATTTTCCCAAGAGCCACTGCCATACCAAATTCGTAAAAAACATTAGCGTTTTGGCTCGATACGTCAACAATAACTAAGTCTGCAATCTGCATCTGCTGACAAATACGGTTACAAACAACATAATTTGAAGCCGGGTCAGAATCAGAACGAATTACTTCAATTTCTTTTACCATATTTTCTTTAGTTCGGTTTTTATCCTTATCTGAACTGCTACAATACAATTTTCCATCGGCAAAATAAAAATATTTTGACAATGATTCTATAAAAGGTCTCATCCTCCACTTATAAACTACATCCGACATATCAGAAAAATTCATAATAACAAATGCTCTAATTTTATGTTGCTCATGTAATTTTCTCCGCTCATACTGAATATTGGGTTGTTTCGAACAATATTCTCCTGTCATAAAACACCGCCTTGAACGGATACAAGATTCTATAGACATATGGCAACTATATTGGTAATTTTCATAATCATTTTTCATCTTTAGGTTCTCCTCCACATAATTATAAAAAAGCTCAATTAATTCTCCGTTAAAGACTACTCAGCCTCATATTCTATATACCTAAATTCTTCAGAATCAAAAAAATCCTTAATACTTATATTCAATCCGTTACATATCTTAATAATTGTAAAAATTCCCGGATTTTTTGTAGAACAATTAACGATATTCATTAAAGTAGTTATTGGTACAGCTGATTTATATGATAAGGAATAATATGAAATTTTCTTTACTTCGCATAAATACTTAATTCTTCGCGCAAGTCTATCTTCAGTATCCACGTGTTTTATCCTTTCTATTATTTTACTAATAATATCTTATAATGTTTAGCTACTAAATTAGTTCCATATTTGGTACGGATTAGGAATTTTATATCCAAATTATAAAAAGAATACACTATATGAATATAATTTATTATACAAACTCTAATTTAGATAAAATATAGCCATAGACCTCACATCTACGGCTATACATTCCACGTAAAAACTTTTTGCTATTCCCCACTTATCAAATAGCTAACATATACTCTCGAATTTTTAATAATGCTACAACACTAACTTACTAACTACTGCAATAGACAAAACTACAATAATATATACACCCAAAAATCCCCCAACACCTCAAAGCGACCATAAGCCCCAATCCCAATAATGACGTCCGGTAATGCATTTCAATCCTATGTTGACCTTCCGGCACCACGACACCCATCCCCAAATTATTTACCTGGCTTACTAAAATATATATCATAATCACATGCACTTTCCTGATTAAATCCTAAATTACAGATAACATCATGGATTCCTGCATACCTCGTAGAATTTTCTGCCGCGACATCCATTGTTTTTACGCTCTTCGAATCAGTAATTGCTATCGTAGCAATCCCATCACCCAAATACCACAAATTTTTCCATTCCACATACCTCTCACAATTTTCCACATTCTTCGTATGGATATGGACAGCCGATGCCGGATTGCTCACAATAATTGCATTCTCTTCCAGAGAAATTCCATCATTACAGGATATCTCATAACTTGATTCAAATTCATTCAAATCTGGTATATCCATCTTCTTAATCTTTGTTGAAAAACCAGAAACATCTGTTTCATCCGATACAAAAGCTGCATCCTGAAGCGCCGCCTGCTGTTTTTGAACCGCAGACAATCCCCGATAGCTTTCTTCTTCATAATATTTATCCAAAAAGTACGCCAGTGGTAAAATCTCGCTTGAAGTATACAACGCATACTTACCATCAGATACTACTTTCCTGCCATACTCCCATGGTTAATATTGAGACATGTTGTCCGAATCCGGAACGACAAAATACCTGACTCCTAAAGCGGCATCCACATATACCCTGGAATCCATATCCGTATAGACATAATCCGTATAAATATTCATCTCACTATCATATAGATATTGGGTAACAGACTGATTCGTCACACTATAACAAAAAATTGGTATTGCAAAGCCAATTTCTGCTATAGACACCAGAAATAATGTTGTCGACCTTAAATTTATAATTTGGGGCGCCATTTTAACAGTAATTACAGAAATAATAAAACAATATGCCCACACCCACCGATTTGTCACATATCCAAATTCATTCAGAATATGGCCCACAAATGGTATGCAAAGGCCAAAACTGCTCATGATAAATGCAATTTTATAAATTGCTTTTTCCCTCCATCCAGTCTTCGCAAAAAGCAATATGACTGCCAACATTCCTACCACTGTATACCCCATCGCCGCATAATAATCAGCATTAGAATTTACAAACGCGATAATCCATTTAAAATAATAGGCACCCTCATATAAAAAAGGTGCTGCTGCCAAAAATACAGACAAAATAAAACTTATTGGACTTTTACCATCCAATATTTTATCAATTCCTAATAAAAGAAACGGGAGATTAATCAACGGATTTAAGAAAAAAGGATGAAGCACAGACACCATAATGAAATAGAAGGAAAATACATAAATCAATGTCCCCGCAAGAACTCCACAGCTTTCAAAGCTATGGTATCTGCAGTAAGCAATAAACGTCAAACCCGCAAGATACAATCTGAAAAGCCCTATATATAGACAAACCACATTCCAATCAATCCTATAAGACTTCTCTTCTTATCCAATTTACACCATCCTTTTTACGAAAGCCATTTTATCGTACAATTATAATAATATCTACTATTTTGATATTGTAAACAGCCATACTATAAGAAAATTTTGTTCTTTTCTGCAAATAACCTGTTTATTCTATAAAATCCGCAGCAGATATATTGATAGATTTAAGTGCAATCCCCAGAATATCGTTGATTTCAGAATCTGCAATTTCCGACGGAGCTACGGCATCCGGCAATAACATTGTTAATTCCAGATAATTTGTTCCTGGGTTTTTAAATACAAACTCAATATCATTTCTTCCTTCGACCATAACCTGATAGACTTCTTCACCATTTATAAGAACCGTCACCGACTGCGGCGGATAAAAAACATTTTCTACATTAAAATACATATCAACAAACGGTATATCCTCGTCTACGTTAAAAGATAATTTTAACTCTTTTCCTATCCAACACCCCCAACTCTCATTTTCTGTAATTCCTCTCTGAACATACTTATCAGCATTGTAATCTTCCGGGTAAAAGCATATTACGTCTATAGTTTCCCCCACTATAGGCTCTTGATGTCTTAATTGCCCTGTAAAATTGTAATAGGTAAAATCACCTTCATCTATTTTGTGCCCCCTCAATTTTGTTTTATCAACTATATTGCCCTCCTCATCAATAAGGCGAAACCATTCACTAAAAAAACGGCTTTCAGCCTGTTGACTTAAAAGTATCTTTCTCACATACCCCTCGTCATTGGTATACACCATTGGAGTGGGCGAATAATACCGTTCCCCTCCCCCTATTCTTGAATAAAATATACCATGTGTAGGATTATATGCTTGCGGAGCCAAATCCAAAAGTATTTTTGTCCATTTTGCAAATTGTCCGGATGTATATCCTCCGCCAAACCATACACAGTAACTTACTAACGCTGCCGTAAATACACCCTCAGCAATTGATACTGGCATTAATCCAACATTGTTCTTTTTAATATGCCTCCATTCTAACACAACATAAAAAATCATTACCGGAATAATCCATACGCAATACCGCATAATCTCCTGCATCCCCGAATTAATTTGATACTGATGCGAAATTATGTACAAAATCCCTATAACTCCAATCAAATTTAAAAATGCTTTCCTGGTAAATTTTTTTAACCCAATAATTATAAATATCAAAAAAGCTATTAAAATAATTGGCTCATAAGGAAAAACCCCCAGATTAAGGTCAAACAAATAATCTACTGCTTTATGAAGCATATACTTTTTTTCCATTGCAACTTTTGCCACAAGATTATATGTACCAAACCGTAGATAAGTTGTTATGACAGGCAATAATGCCGGGATATAAAAAACACCATAAGGAATAATTTTCTTCCAATATAATTTTGCAAATTGGAATATATTTTTATTTTTCTTTTCTGTCACATATTCATCATAGCAATCCAAGATATACGCTACACCAGCGACTGCTGCCATGGGAAATACTCCTATGTTTTGCATTGCAGAAACAGAAAATGACAAGATAGACAATGCATATTTCTTGTTATAAAGAAACACGAGTCCAATGACCTCAAAAGCAAAAATATACATCTCCGTATGAACCCAGTCTAAATAAAAAAAAATGGGATTAAACAAAAGCAAAAAAACTATACAAAATCTCTCTTTATCATTTACATCAAGAAAAAAGAAAGCAGTCAAAACTGCCGCCATCCACAACAACAAATTTGTTATGCTGAATGCCCATACCGGATACAAATTCAGTTGGAGTAAAAATAGCTTAACAAAAGTGACTAATGCGGAATATGCCCCAAAATGATTACTATATTTCCATCCTCTTTTATCAAACGTCAGGTTGTTGTCATATACCCATTGTATTGTTTCCTGGTTATTATAGAATTGTTCCTTTGCTTTTTCTAAATCATCCTCGTTAATGCCAAACGAAAAATGATTCTGAAATGCCGCTGTCTGTATAATATACTCATAACCATCTCCTTGAATAGCGGGTGTAATTGTTGTAAGGTATATAACCATCGCACCAAAAAAAAATATAATTAAAGTAAACGTTATCCAATATGTCTTAGATTTTCTGTTTTTCTCCATTTTGTCCTTTCCGTCACTATGCTACATACTCTATCAGCCCCAAAAGTTCCCAATCAAATGCAATCTAGCGTATTTTCACATGACTCCATTCTAATTATCCCACGTTTTCCACGGTGCCTGTCCACCTGCCCACATTTTTTCCAATTTTTCCTTCTCTCTCTGTGTATCCATACATTGCCAAAAACCATTATGCTCGAATCCCATAAGCTGCTCTTCCTCAGCCAATCTATGTAAGGGTTCTTGTTCAAGCGCAGTAAAATCGCCTTCAATATAATTAAAAATTTCCGGGTTCAAAACCATATATCCGCCATTGACAATTGCCGCGTCATCCACGCTCTTTTCCCTGAAAGCACTGATTGTCCCGTCTGCTTCCCTCTCCAGAACCCCTTTCTGCTGTGCAAGACTTACCGTAGTTACAGTTGCGATTTTTCCATGCATATTATGAAACTCCAACAATGCCTTAAGATTCACGTCGGCAACCCCGTCACCGTATGTCAACATAAATGTTTCATTTCCTATATATTCTTTTGCACGCTTTATCCTTCCCCCAGTCATTGTGTTCAGTCCTGTATCTAGCACAGTTACTTTCCACTTTTCAGCAGTCTTATGATGGACCTCCATACTATTGTTTACCATATAGAAAGTTACGTCGGAATTATAGACAAAATAATTTGCAAAATATTCTTTGATTTTATTTTGTTTATATCCTGCTAAAATAATAAATTCATTAAACCCATACGTTGAATAATATTTCATAATATGCCAAAGAATTGGTTGTTCACCAATTTCAATCATAGGCTTCGGTTTCAAATGGCTTTCCTCTGAAATACGCGTACCAAATCCACCTGCTAAAATAACTACTTTCATTACCTCTACCTCACAAATTATTTAACGTTTTTTCATATGCTTTCACTTTTTTTCTGATTGCCGCAAAATTACTGATAGACTCTGCCCCTATCCTAAATATCCTCTTCATGTTCATGTAATTCTTTCCTCCCTGCCTGGGCTGAAAGGTCACATTACGGTATACCACCTTTTCTTTATATCTGGAAAAACATGCTGCAAGAATCGCATTTGGCAAATTAAAATCATCTGGCATAAGCCAAATATATTTATTCACCACTTCACTTTTCATGAGCCGGAACGGTGCATTCGCATCCGGCACCATCACCCCAAAGAAAACTTTTAAATAAGCTCTAAGCACATTCTCGACCACTTTTCTTCCCAGGCCATCTCCGCGCTTCTTTCGGTTCCCCATTATTACATCGTATTTGCGCCTTAATTTCCAAAACCCGGCAAATTCCGCAGCAACAGTCTGCCCATCGGAATCCGTCTGAAAAATCCAGTCCGCATCATGTTCGATGGCATACTTATATAGTAAAATGACTTTTGTGCCATGGTCTGTATTGGGTCTTGGCAAAACGACTAATTTTGAATATTCCTTCTGCAATTCAAACAAAATATCGAGCGTCCTATCTTTGGAACCGCCATCTGAAATAACCATTCTGGAGTTATCTGAGCCATTTTCAAGAACCGGATACCACTCTTTTACTACATTTCTTATATTTGCCTCTTCGTTATAAGCCGGCATGACAATATATAAGGTATCTTTCATAATTTATTCTCCCCTCCGCAGCTCATCTACTATGTCCAGTGCTCTGTCTATCGCCTGGTCGATATTATAGTATTTAAAATCTGCAAGTCTGCCGCAACATTTTAGTTTATCTATTTGTCCTACCAACTCTGTATACTGCTTTAGCAATTGATTACTTTCATCCGTAAGAACCGGATAATATGGTTCATGATTCGCTCCTTTTTTGTATGGAAGCGGATACTCAACCGCGTAAGTTGTCCCTTCTACATCCTGATATGGAAGCTTCTTATATTCTGTTATTCTGGTATAAGCTTCTGCTTGAGGATAGGCAACTACGGGCATATCCTGAAAGCTTTCTATATCCTCATATTTCCACTCAAACCTTAACGAGCGATATGGCAGTTTGCCAAACCGGCATCCAAAAAGCTCATCAAGCGGCCCTGTATAGATTACCGTTCCGTCTGCCTGTTCTTCTCCAAGAAAGACCTTATTTTCTTTAATAGAGAGCAATTCCAAAGCATCAGTATCCATTTCAATACTGATATTTTCATGTCGTACCAAATTTTCAATTAATTCCATGTATCCCTTTTTAGGCAAAGCTTGATGTGGGTCATCAAAATATTTGCTTCCATAAGAAAACAAAATCGGAACTCTCTTAAATATCTGCTTATCTACTTTTTCAGGGGCAATACCCCATTGTTTGGCAGTATAGGGAGCGTAATCTTTATCATAAAGATACTTTGCAAACTTCCCGACATACTCATCCCCGCAATCAAGCATTTCCAACACTGTCGCACTTTTTTGCTCTCCAAAAACAACTTTAATGTGTTCTTTAATCATTTCCGCTTCGTCAGGGAAAAACTTATCTACAGAATCAAAATCAAATGATGTCGGCACACAAATCCCATCCACAACAGAACCGCACACCAAATTGTAATCCTCCCAATCACAATATTTAGAAACATATTGCCAAACCCTTTCTATCTTTGTATGGAAAATATGCGGCCCATATAGATGTACATGTATCCCATGTTCATCAGTAAAGTCATACAGATTCCCACCAATATGGTTCCTCTTCTCATAAATTTTTACTTCTGCACCATTTTCCGCCAACTCACGTGCAACCACACAGCCAACTATGCCGCTGCCAACCACATAATATTTATTATCCATCCTTTTTCTCCATCTCTGATTGTATTTTATTAATTACTTTTGTAATCCCCACTTCAAAATCTATTTGCGGCCTAAAACCGGTATCTCTTTCGATATCTGTCAAATCTATACATGAACATGGAAGCTTATCGCTCGTATAAGGCACCTCTCCTATTCCCAATGGCAAAGAAGAATCAATTTTTTGATGGATAATTTTTATGTAATTGCTTAGCTCCCAGTTATCGCCATGCCCAATCGCATAGACTGCACCGCCTTGACCTTTCTCCCCTACCGCCACAAGTGCTGCCATAACATCGTCCACATAAACATAATCCCACAATTGCTCAAGTTTCGTTAATGAAGGCTTTTCCTTCTTTAACAGCTTGTCAATCGTATAAAAAATAACATTATTATCCCTGCGGTCTGCCGCGTAAATTCCCGCTATAATCGTATATACAAATTCGATATTATTTCTTGTCGCATAATCACTGCATAAATAACGGAGTGCAATTTTGGCCGCACCATATGCATTATTTGGTGACGGTACAGCATCTTTATTTAAAGGTTTTCCGTAGTATAAATATTCATTTGTTGAACCAGGGAAAACAATTTTTTTAATCCCAATGGCTATTGCTAATTTCATACAATCCAATGTCATATTGACATTGACCATCTGAACATCAAGGTCATTTCTAAGTTCCGGCCGAACACCCATCCATGCAAAATGATACATAACTTCAATATCCATTGGGAATTCTCTTACATGGTTCATTACCTGGCTTAAATCAAGGCATTTAACATGCAAATTTTCATTATCAACATTTTCATAAATATTATTCCCAGGGTATACAACGGCATAAACTTCTATATCATTTCCTAATAACGTATGTACAAGATTTTTTCCAATAAAGCCATCCGCACCAGTGACTAAAACCTTTTTCATTAAACTTCTCCTTTTGTTAATATCCATTACTATCTTGCCTTTATCGCTAACCGCTTTGACATCTAAATTAAATATAGCTGCGTAGTATTTGATGAATAGAAAAGAGCTGCCGCACCATTCGAAATGTGCACAATTTGGAAGTGAATAATTATTCAAAAATATATGACAAAATCTAATCTTCTAAAAAAATAAATGCATATAAAACCCTATATACATTTATTTTTTTATTAAGCGAACTAAACAATAAAAAATCAAAAACAGTCCTGTTACCGCCTATAATTTCCCGTATCTTTCTTGGCTCTATCATTTCCAACTATCAGATTAATATAGGGAGCCTTTTTCGTAAAATTATTAGTTTGACGAAAAAA